>CANMDE010000001.1 GCA_947496535.1 uncultured Paracoccaceae bacterium
CCTGATCAGAAAGGCGCTCGCGCTCCGTTTGATGCCGCACTTTCTGCGCTCGCAAACGTCTGTTTTTCCACAGAATCGGCTGTAAGAAAAAATCTGTGAATATCCTGCCGAAGGATATGAAATGGCTGCAAGAACTGGAGAACCAGAAGTCTTGTTTGAACAACCAACTTGGCAGACTTGGCTTTGGTGATATGGACCGCTGGGCTTATCACGAGTGTCACTCTCGAATTCTCAAGATCCGAAAACCCAACCCTGAACAGGGCCACTTTGGATCGCGTATCAGCCCTACTTTTGCCCGTCGATCTCTGGATCGATTTTCGGAGTGCTCAGCGTTGACCATGTGTCGTCGCGCGGTGGTGAGGGTGGTGTGTCACAAGTCCGGCGATGGATGTTCACCTTCGCTATGAAGTTCGCAGAGATTGGTGCCGTCACAAAAAGGAATGCCATGATCAGCAGTTCATGGATCGTTGTTTCGCCCAACACAAACGAATGGATGATTGAGGCCAGTAGCAGCATACCGATACCGATCGTGCCAACTTTTGTTGGGGCGTGCAGTCGCGTCATGGGGTCATTGAATTTCAGAAGCCCGATGACGCCCACAAGAATAAAACCCGACCCGATCAGCAAACAGAGTGCGGCGGCATAGGTTCCGATAATCTGAGCAGTCATTCGATGATGTCCCCCCGCAAAATGAACCGCGCCAATGCAACAGTTGAAACAAACCCCAACATGGCAATCAGCAATGAAACCTCAAAGTAAATCTGCAAGCCCTGGTGAATGCCAAGGACGACGACCAGACCCAGTGCATTGACGACCATTGTGTCAAGCGCGAGGATCCGATCCCCGGCTGCCGGACCCAGTACCAGCCTTACCATGGACAGGATTTGACCAAGCGAAAGAGCGACAAAGGCAATGATCACCGCGATGTCCATCAGTGTTGACGCTGTCGTCATAAGAAAATCTCCTGAAGGCGGCGTTGATAGCGGGTCATGATGTCGTCGCGTACGGCGTCAGGATCATCCGTATGCAGCACATGCACCAGCAGGCTGTTCCCTTCATCAGACAGGTCGGCAGAAACGGTGCCGGGCGTGAGCGTGATCGTTCCGGCAAGCACCGTTATGGCCTCGGGCTGGCGAAGTTCCAGCGGGACCACGATCCATGCCGGTTTCAGCTTCGCATTTGGGACGGTCAAGACAATCCATGCAACCTGTATGTTGGCGACGATAATGTCCCCTATCACCATGACGCTGTAAGTGATCATCTTGCCCAGTCGAAAGCCTTTCGGTGTGTCCGGCCACCAAATCGACGTGCCCCATGGGATGATGATCCCAAGGATGATGCCAAAGACGACCATCCCGGCAGACACCTCATTCTGCAGAAGTGTCCAGACCCCTGCCAGAAGAAGCGTCAAAAATGGATGGGGCAGCAGCCAGTGAAATGCGCGTCGCATATCAATGATCCTCCTTTGGCGTGCTGAGCTTGCCGGGTGTGTCCACTACGGTCGCTATGTATGGCTCTGGCGCGAACAACTGAGCGGCCATCGTTGTGGTGTAGCCATGCACCTGTCCCGCAAAGACCGTATGCCCGACAAGAAGCGCCAGCAGTCCGCCAACCGCGACATAGGACAACGCCGACGGGCACGCTGCTTCTGGTGTCTCTTCTGACGGTGCCACACTATAGGCTTTCCAGAACAGAATACTGCCAGCGCGGGCAAAGCCGACAATGCTGATCAGGCTTGAACCCAGCACAATCGCCCAGACCCAAACAACGAACTCTGTGCCATATGCCGCATCAAGCACCAATAGCTTGCCAAGAAAACCCGATAACGGGGGTAAGCCCGCCATCGCGATTGCCCCTGCGAAAAAGAGCCCTGCTGTCATAGCATGCCCGACAATGGGCGGCTGTGGGGTCAGATCCAAGTTCGCCCGCCCGGTGCGCACCAGATCAGAGATCAGAAACAGCGCTGCACCTGCGAGGGTCGAATGCACGATGTAGTACAGTGCCGCCGCGATGCCTGCCGGGGTAAAGAGCGAGATCGCCACCATCACCATGCCCATCGATCCGATGACAGAGAAGGCCACCAGCCGATCCAACCGTTTCACGGCCATAACCCCGATCATCCCTATGGCCACAGAAAGCAATGCTGCGGGCAGCAACCAAATGTCATGCAAGCCTGCGGTGACCTCTAATTCAGGTGGGAAGATCATCGTATAGACACGGATGATCGCATAAGCCCCGACCTTTGTCATAATGGCAAAGAGAGCGGCGACAGGCGCAGGCGCTTCGGCATAGCTTGACGGTAACCAGAAATGGAGCGGCACAAGTGCGGCCTTGATCGCAAAGACCAGAAGCAAAAGAACGGCCGCAACACGAATGCCTACCGTATCTTCCGGGCCGATCAATGTGACGCGATTGGCGAGGTCCGCCATATTCAGTGTGCCGGTCTCGGCATAGATCGAACCGAGCGCAAAAAGGAAAAGCGTCGATCCGATGAGGTTGAATAGCACGTATTGCACGCCCGCCCGCAGCCGCGCATTGCCGCCCGCATGGATCATCAACCCATAAGAGGCGATCAACAGCACTTCGAAAAAGACGAAAAGGTTAAAGAGGTCTCCGGTCAGAAAAGCGCCGATGATCCCCATCAACTGGAACTGGAAGAGCGCGTGGAAATGGCGTCCGCGGTTGTCCCAACCAGAGCCTATCGCATAAAGCAGTACGAAAAGCGCCAGCACGGTCGTCAAGAGAACCATCAATGTCGAAAGCCTGTCGGCCACCAGGACGATACCGAAGGGCGCTGCCCAATCGCCCAATTGATAAAGCACGATGGACCCATCGGACACTTCTATCGCCAGCCCCAAGGCGATGCCAATCAGCGCCAGAACGCCCGCGACTGAGAAGACCCGCTGAATGCTGATGTGATAACGGGCGGCCAGCACAATAAATGGCGCAAGCAGAGCGGGTACGACAACGGGGGCAATGATCCAGTGGCTCATGATGCGCCATCCGCTTTTTTGTCTGCGTCGTCGGGCTGGTCATCCACATGATCATCATCGGACCCCAGAAACGCGCCAAGACCAATCATGACGACAACGGCAGTCATACCGAAGGAGATCACGATGGCCGTCAGCACCAATGCCTGCGGCAGCGGATCGGTATAGGCGGTCACGTCATCGCGCAGGATCGGAGGTGCACCCACGGTGAGACGCCCGGACCCGAAAAGAAACACGTTGACCGCATAGGTCAGCAGCGAAATCCCAAGGATCACTGGAAACGTGCGCAGCCGAAGCACAAGGTAAAGCCCACCAGCAGTCATAATGCCAATGGCAGAGGCGACGAGTAATTCCATTTACACCACCTCCTTTGCCAAACCGGCCCCACCGGGGGGCGGATCATCGCGTGAGGGGTCGATATCCATCGCATGCTCGCTCTCTTCTGTATAGGCGGTCCGCGCGAGGCGAGAGAAGCTTTCCAGCGACAGCATCACTGCGCCGACGACGGCCAGAAACACACCAACATCAAAGAGCGCAGCCGTGGCCAGTTCAAACTTCTCGAATGGCGGGATGCGGACATATGTGAAGTCTGAGGTCAGGAAGGGTTTGCCTACGAACCAAGACCCGATACCAGTCAATCCAGCGATCAGGACCCCTGCACCAATCACGCCGTGATAAGGGTATTTGAGCCGGGCCGACGTCCAAGCAAAGCCGCTTGCCATGTACTGCATGACAACCCCAATCGAAACGATGAGACCCGCAATAAACCCGCCGCCCGGCTCATTATGGCCGCGCAGGAAGATGTAAAAGCCGACCATCAGAACGACCGGCATTATCACCCGGGTCAGCACAACCATCATCATCGGATGGGTGTCGCCTGCCCGTACCTGATCAGGCTTGCGGTTCAAAAGGCGCGCACGGACCGGCCCGTTCAGCAAGGTCTCTGTAAGGGCGTAGATCAGCAGGGCCGCGATACCAAGCACGATGATCTCGCCATAGGTGTCAAAACCCCGGAAATCGACAAGGATCACGTTGACCACATTCGTTCCACCGCCGCCCTTGTAGGAATTGGCCAGATGAAATTCCGAGATCGGCGTGCCCACGGCATCGCGCAACAGATAGTAGTAAGCCAGTACAAAGGTCGCCAGTCCGCCCGCGACGGCCACGCCGACATCCCGGACGCGGCGCAGCACCGAGCTTTCTACCGGTGTACGGTTCGGCAGGAAGTTGAGGGCCAGCAGCAGCAGGATGATCGTCACCACCTCGACGGTGAATTGCGTCATGGCCAAATCAGGTGCGCTGAAGAAGACAAATCCAATCGAAACCATGAGGCCCACGATGCCAATGAGGATCAGCGACAAGAGGCGGTTGCGGTGCATGAACACCATCCCGACCGTTGCAGCCACCAGCATCAACCAGCCCGCGATAGCCACAAGACCTGCAGCCTGAACATCCCGGGTGGGAGCGCCGACCGTGCCGGTGGTCCACGCGTGAAAGCCTGCCGCGATAATGGCAATCGATCCGATCGCTGCATATCGGGAGAATGCGCCGTTATGCAGCGGCAGGATCAGTTGCCGGGCCAGCCGGACCGATGTTTCAACGATAGCGTCAAAGATGCGCTTTGCCTCGGGCCGGGGCGTGTTCTCCCACAGCCGCAATGCGGGATTGAAAATGGCCAACATCAGCAGGCCGCCAACGACCGCGATGATCGACATGAAAAGCGCGGGCACCAGCCCGTGCCATATCTTGAAATAGGATTTGGGCACTTCCGCTTCACCGCCCAGGACTGAGGCCGTAACGAGCTTGACGAAAGGTTCAGCCAGAAATGGAGCCACGCCAATGACCACCACCAACAGCACAAGAATTCCGGGCGGCATCCACAGACCCGCACCTGGATCATGCGGTTTGGCGGGATAGTCGTCTCGCACGGGGCCAAGGAACACATGCCCGATCAGGCGGAAGCAGTAGGCGGCCGAAAAGAGCGATCCAAACGTCGCCAGTGCAGGTACCAGCCATGGCACGCCAAAAAGAACGGTGTGGTTAGCCTCCTCCAACATCATTTCCTTGGACAAGAAACCATTTAGAAGCGGAATCCCGGCCATCGATAGTGCCGCAAGCGTTGCGATCACAAAGGTAACGGGCATCAGCGTTCGCAAACCACCCAGACGCCGGATATCGCGGGTATGGGCCTCATGATCTATAATGCCCGCTGACATAAACAGTGCGGCCTTGAAGGTCGCGTGGTTCAGGATATGAAATGTAGCCGCCATTGCACCAAAAGCGGTGCCGGTGCCCAAAAGCATCGTGATCAGTCCCAAATGGCTCACGGTGGAAAACGCCAGCAGCGCCTTCAAATCGTGCTTGAAAAGCGCAATCACCGCGCCCAGCACCATCGTGACCAACCCAGCGGTCGTGACGATCATGAACCATTCCGGGGTGCCTGACAGCACAGGCCACATGCGCGCCATCAGAAAAATTCCGGCCTTAACCATGGTCGCAGAGTGCAAATATGCCGAGACGGGCGTAGGTGCCGCCATCGCATGAGGCAGCCAGAAGTGGAACGGAAATTGCGCCGATTTCGTGAAGCAGCCCAGCAGGATCAGGATCAGGGCCGGCACATAAAGGGGATTAGCCTGAATGAGGTCTCGATTCTGGAGAATCACGCTCAGGTCATAGCTGCCAACAATTTGGCCAAGGATCAGCATGCCACCGATCATCGCCAGCCCGCCCATGCCCGTCACAGTCAGGGCCATTCGCGCGCCTTGCCGCCCCTCCGGCAGGTGTTTCCAATAGCCGATGAGCAGGAAAGATGATAGCGAGGTCAGCTCCCAGAAAACCAGTAAAAGCAGGATATTGTCGCTTAGGACGATGCCCACCATCGCGCCCTGAAAGAGCAACAGGTAAGTGAAAAACTCACCCATATTGTCTTCGCGGCTCAGATAGTGCCGGGCATAGGCAATGATCAAAAGGCCAATACCAAGAATCAACAGAGCAAAGAAGAAGCCCAAGCCATCCAGCATCAAAGTAAAGTTCAACCCAAGAGACGGCATCCACTCGACCCGCGCCATCACGACCTCGCCAGCCAGAACAGATGGCAGATTGGTCAACAAGCCAATGAAAGCGGCAAGTGAGACTGTAAATGTCACGCCAGCACAGGCGGCGCGACCCGCTGAATTCATCAGACCGGGCAAAAGTGCGCCGAAGAATGGCAGGGCGACGATAAAAAAGAGGGACACGTGGACTCCCGATCAGATTAATTAGGTCACCTGCGCAAAGATGCCGCCGATTAGCAATAGATCAAGAGCAAATTCCCGACATTATCGAGAACTGCTTGTTTGTCAGATATCTAAATTCGGGGTTCTGTCGCAAATTTTTGCAAGATCGAGTATTAAGCCATTGTCCGGGTGCACTTATCCTGCGATCTCGGCAAATTGACGGAAACCGCATTTCATCGGGCCAAGCTGCCTCTTGCGGATCATGTCCGCGACTTCGATCCCGGCAACGGTTGCTGCCGCTGAAACGAAGCTTTTGACGCCCAGCATGGGCCGCGTCAGTCGCCTGATGAAACGGCGGTTCTGTTCAATGATGTTGTTGAGGTATTTCGAGCGGATCGTGTCGATTTTTGGCGGTCGTTCCGAGCCGCTTAAAAGTCTTGTCTATTTCCTTGAGGCCGACCCGCATTCGCGCGGCTCTTGTCGATCACGATCAGCTCTGGGATGCCGTTATGATAGAGCGCGTTCGCAAAGAACATCTTGGCTGCCTTGGTATCTCGCTTCTCGGACCGCATAAAATCAAGGGTTTGACCGTCACGGTCGAAGGACGTTGACCCAGCGCCCTGATCTGGCCGTTCAGGTGTAGAAGCCGTTCCTGTTTCTTTCTGTTGATTTGGTTGTGGTCAAGGCCTGCTGAGCGGAGCCTTCGTGGAGCTCAAGCGAGGCAGGCCGGGCGGCACGGTTGAGATTGACGTAGATGGTCGGGGCCAGTCCGCCAAGTGATGTGTTGAGGTCTTTCTGTGTCTTAATCGATCCACCAGGTTTCGATGATCTTTCGGGCTTCAGCGAGATTGCCGAAGATATGCTCGTTCAGGTATTCGTCGCGGAGCCTGCCATTAAAGCGCTCGACAAAAGCGTTCTGCATGGGCTTACCAGGTGCGATGTAATGCCAGCCAACGCCCGTATTCTGGCACCATCTGTGATGTCATTTCCGTTCCATTGTCAGAGACAATCATGTCGGGCCGTCCTTGTCTGCGGATCAGATCATCCAGCTCGCGGGTCATCCGCGCACCAGACAGTGAACGATCCACGACGGTGGCCAAAGCTTCGCGGGTACAATCATCCACGGTGCACAGCACCCGGAACCGTTGGCCATCAGCAAAGGCATCAGACATAAAGTCCAAGGACCAGCGCTGACTTTCGGCACAGCTCTTGCGCCTTCACGCCAGCTTCGTATTCCTTGATCATTCCAATGATCTGTTCGTCACTAAATCTGCGTTTCATAGTCCATCCTCTCTTGGGACGAATTACTAACACCTCAGAGGCCAGATTTCAGGGGGCTGGGTCACGCATCTGACCAATTCCCGGACTGACATAAAAAAACCCGCCGCGATCAAAACCGGGCGGGTCCTATTTGTATTGCGCGGTCGCATTAGCTTTCCGCTTCATCCTCATCATCGGGCAGGTTGAAGAAGCTGTCGGCATCCGCCACGTCGCGCTTTTCTTCCTCCGCGTCGTCTTCGTCGTCACGAGGGTCAGACAGGCTGAATGTCTCAAGCCCGGCCATCGCGGCTGGTATCTTTGGTTCAGGATCCATAACCAGGCTCTGCTCTGTGCTGACCAGTTTGCGACGTTCGTCGTCGGACATCACGGTGCCCTCTTTGGCCTTCTTGGCGTTGGCTTTCTGAACGGCTGCGTCCAGCTCTGACTGTTTGCACAGGCCCAGCGCCACCGGATCAATCGGATCAATGTTGTTGATATTCCAATGCGTCCGGTCACGGATCGCCTGAATGGTGGGCTTGGTGGTGCCGACCAGCTTGGAAATCTGCCCATCTGTCAGTTCAGGATGAAACTTGACCAACCAATAGATCGATGCAGGGCGATCCTGCCGCTTTGATAGCGGGGTATAACGGGGACCGCGGCGCTTTTCCTCGCCCGAGGCGGCGGGGTTATGCAGCAGCTTCAGCTTGTGCGTCGGGTTGCTTTGGGCCTTGTCGATCTCGTCCTGTGTCAGCTGCTTGTTGGCAATCGGGTCGAACCCCTTCACACCGGTCGCGACATCGCCATCGGCAATGCCTTGCACTTCCAACTCATGCAGACCACAGAAATCAGCGATCTGTTTGAACGTGATCGTGGTGTTGTCGCACAGCCAGACCGCGGTCGCTTTGGCCATAATAGGTGTATCGGACATCTCGCATCTCCATCGTATATCTGACAAGCCGGTCCCGCGCCCGGAAATGGGCAGACCGCCAAGGGCCGGGTTCGCATTGTCGGGGAACTTAATCTTTATATAGTGACGCGAACACCGATAGGAAAGATCAAATGCGCCGATTTTTATGCCTTCTTTTGTTCACCAGCCAACCCACATGGGCGCAGGACGTCGCGGGGGAGTTCGACTACTACGTTCTGTCACTCTCTTGGTCGGCAAACTGGTGCGCGCTGGAAGGGGACGCACGGCAATCGCCGCAATGCGACGAGGCCGAGGATTTCGACTGGATTCTGCACGGCCTCTGGCCGCAATACGAAAATGGATACCCCGCCGACTGCCGGACATCCTTTCAGGCGCCCAGCCGATCCGATACAGCCGCAATGGCCGACATCATGGGCACATCGGGCCTTGCCTGGCATCAGTGGAACAAACACGGCGTCTGTTCCGGCCTGTCTTCTGATGACTACTACGCCCTGTCCCGCGAAGCCTTTGACAGCGTGGTCAGGCCGCCTGTCTTTCGAGGCATCCACCAAGAGGTCACACTGCCCGCCAGTGTCGTCGAAGACGCATTCCTTGCTGACAACGGCGCTCTGGAAGCTGACCAGATCACGATCACCTGCAAACAAGGCTATATTCAGGAGGCGCGGATCTGCATGACCAAAGATCTTGAATTCCGAACTTGCGGGGCTGACGTGATCCGGGATTGCACCATGACCGACGCGCAACTGGACCCGATGCGTTAGGGTGGGTGTTCACAGCAATCTTCCGGTGCTCCTGATCGATGTGGATGGCGTCGTCGTCACCGGGCGCATACCAGATGGCGCCCACTGGTTCACAGACCTGCACAATGATTTCGATTTTGATAAATCCAGCTTGATCACGCATTTCTTCACCCCGTTCTGGGCCGATATCGTCACTGGCAGGGACGCGCTTTTGCCGCGATTGGAAGAGGCGCTTGCAAAGATGGGTTCAAATACGAAAGCAACCTACCTGCGCGACTATTGGTTCAGCAAACACGCGCGGCTTAACCAAAAAGTGCTTGACTGGATCAGGGCAAAGCGGGATGCGGGCCACCGGATCATGCTTGCGACAAATCAGGACCATAGCCGCGCCGATTACCTGATGAACACGCTGCGCCTGAATGCTTATTGCGACGGCATCTACTATTCTGCGGCTCTGGGGGTGGCAAAGCCCAACCCCGCTTTCTTCCAATCAATCTGTCAGGCCGAAGGGACAGCTCCGGGCGATCTGACGCTCATTGATGATACCATTGCAAACGTCGAAGCAGCCAAGGCTTTTGGCTGCAAGGCGCATCATTACAAAGGTCAGGAATTGGATAGCGTCGATTGGTAAGGAATGGGTGAGGCGTCGCCCCACCCATCCAATTGGCTAGCTCAACGCTTTTAAGCGACGTTGAGAATAAACTCGTCTGCGACGATTGATACGGCACCGATCTGTTCTTCGACATGCCAGGTTTCCGTGTCGCCGGATGTCTCTTCCTGCACCCGCATGCTGACCGAGCCGGCATCATCAACATCGTATCGCAGTGTGGCGGTGTTGTTGCCGTCGGAAGTCTGCATATCTGCGAACAGGTAATCAGTCGCATCAAGGCCGGTGTCGGTCCAGTTGTGATCTACACCTTCCTCCAAGATAACAGCGGACAAGTCGCCGTCACCTTCTTCAACGGCCATCCAATAGACGAGCTCCTCGGTGTGAATGCCGTCCGCGCTTTCCTCTTCTTGCATAGCAACGGAAAAACCATCCGCCGTGACATCTGAGTTGCGTGATGTGACAGCGTTGTCAGTATCATTGTCGCTGCCTACCTGCGTGACCACAACGGGTGTGGTGTCAAAGCCAGTCAGGTCAACATCCACGGCTGTTTCGTCGCTCGCGGTTGTGGACCCGAAGGACACAGCACGCCCATCGTCAAGCACATAGTCGCCCGCACTGGCGGCCATCCAACTGACGTCAGCGGACATGTGAGAGCCGTCCAGATAATCCCATTCGTCGATCTGGAATTCAAATCCATCGTCGGTGACGTTGCGCACTCGGACAGTGACAGGGTCACTCCCATCTGCACTAAGAGGGCTCATGATAACGACGGCATCTTCGATGCTTCCGTCAAAACTGACGCTCTGCCACTCGTCAGCATCGGCCTGAGTTACGGTCAACGTATCTGTCTGACCGACGACCGATGTAGGTTCGACCGTTGTGGTCTCTTCCCATGGTTCGTTGAATTCAGCGTCCGAGGCTTCCATTTTGGCCTCAGTGCCTTCGTTGACTTCGTCAATCACGCCGGTCAAATCGCGTTCAGCGGCAAACGGGATCAATCCTTCGGCAATCGCGTTATCAATGAACGTTTCCTGGCTGGCGTCTTCTGTTGGATAGGACGTAGCCAGAACAAATTTGCCGTCGTCCTGAGCAAGCTGCATGAAGGACAGATCGCCATCGGTCCAATCAGATATCTCATCATCATTGTACCAAAGATCTTCAACACCAAGACCATCGATGGCGTCCAGGTAAGCTGTGTTGGGTCCGCTGTCTGCACTGTCTTCGCTAACGGCCAGCAAACCGACGGCGTTCTGGGGAATGACCTCGAAATCGGGGTCCAGCGACTTTGCGTATTCAGAGATCGAAATAACAAAGTCGATCATTTCCTGACGCAATTCGTCCTCTGTTCCGGAATAGGCCGCTATGACCTCATCAACGGTGTAGCCGTCCACGATATCCAGATAGATGCCGTTGTAACCCAGATCGACAACGTCTTTCACGCGGTCAAAGATGATCGCCTGCCAGTCCTCATCCCAAAACTCGACGCGATAGTTGCCTTCCCAGTCGGCGTTTTCTTCCAGAAGGAAATCCGGGGGGGTCGTGTCCCAGTCATTCTCGTCCCAATAGTCGCGATAGTCTTCTGCTTCACCAATACTGGTGTAAGCATAAAGAGTTTTATCCTGGTCTTCCTGAAGGGTGCTGACCTGAGTAGCAGTCAGAGTGGAGTCATCTGGATCAACCACCGCCACACGAAAGTCTCCTGAAGACAAAGAATCGTAGGTGGCGTCTTGAAGTTGGTAGAGTAGTGGGATCGTCATTTCGTAGTCCTTTTAGCTGTTACTCGCAAATTTGCCTGAGTGGGGCTTTGCGGATCTGGCTCAATGATCGTGCTAAAAACTTTAACCATCTCGACCGGACTACGAAGCGCTACCTTATGGAAAGTAAACCAGTCTACAGCACCGGATTTTTGTAGGCGGATTTCAACACATGCTGATCAGACTCACTGCGAAGGTCGATCATGAATACACGTATAAATTGTTAGTTATAAAGCTAACATTCTTTTAGCGGGATTTTATCAGGCAAGGGCTTTACCAACCCATTAACAAATTTCTAACGCCAAACCCGGTGCTGCCCGACGTTTTGCCGACACATGTCCGACCATTTTCGGTCTGTCAAAACGGCGTACAATTTGTCTTTCAGAACGGGCATTTTGCCGTAATACGCATCCCTTGTCCGCCATCAGGATGCCGAAACTGAAGCGTCTCTGAATGCAACATCAAGCGCGGATAATCACGCGCTGGACCCTCCGCATAAAACGGATCACCCAGGATCGGATGACCCATCGCCAGCATGTGAACGCGCAACTGATGCGACCGTCCAGTACGGGGCATCAAGCGGACCCTTGTCTCATTCTGACCCGTCCTTACGGTGCGCCACTCAGTCAATGCGGGCTTGCCGTTTTCATGGTCAACCATTTGCTTGGGCCGTTTCGGCCAATCCACGATCAGCGGCAGATCGATAGTGCCGGTCTTTTCCGCAATCTGCCCCCAAACCCTTGCAACATATGTCTTTTTTGTTTGTCGTTTTTCAAACTGCAGCCCCAGATGCCGCTGCGCGTGGGGCGTTAACGCAAAAATCATGACGCCCGATGTATCCCGGTCAAGCCGATGGACAAGCAGCGCGGTCGGGAAAACAGCCTGAACACGGGCTAGCAGACAATCAGTCAGGTCCGGCCCCTTGCCGGGAACGGACAGCAAACCGCTGGGCTTGTCGACCAGCAAAACCTCGTGATCGTCATGCAAAATCGCCAGCGGTTCTTGTGGCGGGTCGTAGCTGTCGGTCACGTGGTCACGCGCTCGCCAAAAATGGCCGAACCAACGCGGATATGCGTGGCGCCCAGAGCAATAGCGCTCTCGAAATCCGCGCTCATCCCCATGGAAAGGCCTGTCAGTCCGTTACGCTCCGCGATCTTGGCCAAAAGGGCAAAATGAAGCGACGGTTCCTCATCAACTGGCGGAATACACATCAAGCCCTTCAGTGGCAGATCAAGGGCACGGACTTCGGCGACGAAAGCATCGGTTTCGGCAGGCAAAACGCCAGCTTTCTGCGGCTCTTCCCCGGTGTTGACCTGAATGAAAAGATCCGGGCAAGACCCCATATCTTGTGCCAGCCGGGCAAGTGTATTGGCAAGTTTAGGCCTGTCGAGCGTATGAATTGCTTGGGCCAGTTCCATGGCCTGCCGTGCCTTGTTGGTCTGTAGAGGACCAATCAGATGCAGCTCAATTCCGTCATACTTTTCACGAAAAGCGGGCCACTTACCGGCGGCTTCCTGCACTCTGTTTTCGCCAAAGACTCGGTGACCTTCGTCCAAAATCGCGGCCACCCGCTCATCCGGCTGAACTTTCGAGACGGCGATCAAAGAAATATTGTCGTCGCCACGTCCAGCCGCCGCCTGCGCCTTGTCTACCCGGCTGCGTATTTCGGCCAATGACATCAAAAACTCCTGTAAACATTGGCACCCGCAACACCTGTCCAGCTGTAGGGCCAAACGCCGCATATATGGGTCATCAAAACTCTGTGTGGCCTTGTTGCATCATTTTAACACCACCGGATCAGAAATCATCCAATTCGCTTGTGTGTGCAAGCGGATAGGCGCAATTACATGGCAATGCTAGTAAAACTGGCATTCTTGGGAATGCAAAAACACGAGGGAATTTATCCATGAAAAGCATCCTTCTTACAACTACTGCGCTGGTCGCCTTTGCTGGCGCCGCAGTAGCGGATGGCCACACAGGCATCTCTTTCACCGGTGAAGCAACACTGGGTTACAATAGCCGCGACTTTGGTGGTACGGATCTCGATCCAGCCACTGGTGCACCATTTGAAGACGAAGACGGCGAGCCCATCAGCAACGACAACAATTCCGGTTTCTATTGGGACGCAAGCCTTGACGTCTCCATGGCTGCTGAATTGGACAACGGTCTGACCGCTGGCGCTTCATTTGAAATTGATGTCGCAGAAGATGATACCGGCCTCGACCTGAGCGCTGATAGCTACGTTTTGTCTCTGGAATACGAAGAAGCTGCAGCTCTGTTCTATGGCGATACAGCTTTTGCTGCTGAAACACATTGGAACAGTGCGGGTGATATGGAAGCTGATGGCTTCTCCGAAGCTGACGGTGAAGTAGCGCTGCGTGGCGATTTTGAATTGTACGGCGTATCAGCTTCGCTTTCAGCCGTAATTGCGGATGAAGCCGGCGCGATTGTTGGTGATAGCTACGAAGATGACGACTTCGATCAGATTTCGGTCGGTGCTGCCGCCGAATTTGGCAACTTCAGCGTGTCATTCGGTTATCAAGACGAGTCGCTGACTGTTGATGGCGTGACTGGCGATTATGATCCTTCAGGCAACGGTGACTTCAACGTTAACGAAGTTGTGGGCCTATCGGTTGGTACGTCGTTTGCAGGTGCAGACGTAACTGCAGCAGCAGCATCTAACCTGACGACTGAAGAAACATCGCTCGGCTTCGAAGTGTCTTATCCGTTCGGTCCAGTCACAGCGACAGCTTACTACGTTGTTGAAGATGGCGGTGCCGATGTAGGCAACTCCAACGACGATAACTACGGTATCACGCTTGATTATGTAAGTGGTCCAATCGCAGTCACAGCTGACTATGATTATGACCAAGGCACAGACAAATATGCGCTGGAAGGCTCATATGACGTCGGCAACGGCATCACAGCACTGGCCGGTATCGTCAACGAAGACGAAGACGATGACATCGACTACTACGTTGCAGGTACTTACGACATGGGTGGCGGTGCTGAACTGCTCGTCTCCTATGCTGAAGACGTCAGCAACGACCAAGAGGACGAAGTTGGCGATCCTGAGTACCAGGAAGGTGTCACAATCGAGGTTTCCTTCTCCTTCTAATCGAAGCTGAAGAACTCAAATGTCAGAGCGGTCCTTCGGGGCCGCTCTTTCTCTTTGCGGGATCCATTTTCTGCCACGCAGTCTATAGCCATTGCGCCATGTGCCTATTATCACTGCCTCAAGGCCCAGCAAGGGCATCTGCAGTTGAAAGACCCACCCGATGACCACCTACACCCCGTCCGAGATAGAGACGAAATGGCAAAGCGCCTGGGCCGAGGCCCAGACGTTCAAAGCTGAACGCAGCGCTGACAAGCCCAAATACTACGTGCTTGAGATGTTCCCATATCCGTCGGGCAAGCTGCATATTGGTCACGTCCGCAACTACACGATGGGCGATGTCATTGCTCGGTATAAGCTGTCGACGGGTCATAATATTCTGCACCCGATGGGTTGGGACGCTTTCGGGATGCCAGCCGAGAATGCTGCGATGGCGACTGGCGTTCATCCAAAGGATTACACCTATAGCAACATCGAAGGCATGAAGGCGCAGATGCGTCCTTTGGGTCTGTCCATTGATTGGTCCCGCGAATTTGCGACCTGTGATCCCGAGTATTACGGGCAGCAGCAATCGCTGTTTATCGATTTCCTGAGTGCTGACCTGATCTATCGCAAAAAAGCCGTTGTTAACTGGGACCCGATCGACATGACGGTGCTGGCCAACGAACAGGTCATCGATGGCAAAGGCTGGCGATCTGGTGCCGATGTTGAACGGCGCGAACTGGTGCAGTGGTTTTTCAAGATCAGCGACTATTCTGAGGAATTGCTGAGCGCCATCGACGGTCTCGATAACTGGCCTGCCAAGGTCAAATTGATGCAGGCAAACTGGATCGGCAAGTCGCACGGCATCGAAATCCCCTTCCAACGGCTGGACGGCGGTGATCCGATCCTGTGCTACTCCACCCGTCCTGACACGATGCGTGGGGCGTCTTTCATTGCCATTTCTCCGGATCATCCCGTTGCGAAAGAGCTTGAGACATCAAATCCTGATCTGGCCGCGTTCATTCAAGAGTGCCGCAAGATGGACACGACTGAAGCAGCGATGGAAAAGGCCGAAAAGAAAGGCGTCGATACCGGTTTGCGCGTCAAGCACCCGGTTTATCCAGACCGCGATCTGCCGGTGTGGATTGGTAACTTTGTCCTGATGGATTATGGTACCGGCGCGGTCTTCGGCTGTCCGGCCCACGACCAACGCGATCTGGATTTTGCCCGGAAGTATGATCTGCCGGTGCAAAACGCCTTCCATATGCCGGGTGAAGATTGTGCGGTTGAAACGGGAGCGCTGGTGCCCGACAAGATGGAAAAGGTGGTCTACATTGACCATTTTGCAGGCTTGGCAGAAGCAACCAGCCAAGACGGAATCGACTCCACAATCACCTATTTCGAAAAGCATGGTCTAGGCAAAGGCCAAACCAAATTCCGCCTGCGCGACTGGGGTCTCAGCCGCCAGCGCTATTGGGGTGCGCCGATCCCTATTGTCCACTGTGATGACTGCGGTGCGGTGCCGGAAAAGAAAGAGAATCTGCCGGTCGAGTTGCCGTACGATGTGACTTTCGACATCCCCGGTAACCCGCTGGACCGTCATCCAACATGGCGCGATTGTGCTTGCCCGTCCTGTGGCAAGCCCGCCAAGCGAGAGACAGACACGATGGATACGTTCGTGGACAGTTCGTGGTATTTCGCCCGGTTCACTGCGCCGCATGCGAAGACGCCAACAGTAATGGAAGATGCCGCGTACTGGATGAATGTGGACCAGTATATCGGCGGTATTGAACACGCGATCTTGCATCTGCTCTACAGCCGCTTCTTTGCCCGCGCGATGCATATCACCGGCCACCTGCCCGAAAGTGCTATTGAGCCGTTCAATGCCCTGTTCACGCAGGGCATGGTCACGCACGCCATATACAAAACGACCCGAACACAGGACGGACGGACGGTCTATCACTACCCACAAGAGGTCGAGATGCGCGATGGAGGTGCGTTCTTGAAGGCCGATGGGCAGCCTGTTGACGTTGTGCCGTCTGCAAAGATGTCGAAGTCCAAGAACAATGTTGTCGACCCGAACGATATTCTGGCAAAATACGGCGCCGACACAGCCCGCTGGTTCGTGCTGTCCGACAGCCCGCCAGAACGCGACGTGGAATGGACTGCCTCTGGTGCGGAAGCCGCATACAAGCATCTCAGCCGGGTCTATCGGGTCTGTGTTGACATAGCCGATATGGATGACGCGTCCGGTGTTGGTGATGAAGAGCTTGAGCGCGCGATGCACAAGACCATCCATGATGTGACCATGGGCATCGAAACCTTCGGATTTAACGCTGCCATTGCCAAACTTTATGCCTTCACCAACGTTTTGGCGAAATCCAAGGCCAGCGGTAAAACCAAACGGCAAGCCGCCAAGGTGCTGGCCCAATTGATGTCGCCGATGACACCGCACCTGTCCGAAGAGATTTGGGCCATGACGGGCGGTGAAGAACTGATTGCAAACGCGCCATGGCCGGTGGCGGATGAGGCGATGCTGGTCGAGGACACGGTAACGATGCCTATCCAGATCAACGGTAAACGTCGTGCCGAAGTTGTTGTCGCTGCCGATGCCGCCAAAGACGCGGTTGAAGAGATGGCGCTCAGTCTTGAGGTCGTGCAGAAAGCGCTGGATGGGGCAGCCCCTAAAAAGCTGATTGTCGTGCCGGGCAGGATTGTGAACATTGTCATTTGACCAGACACCACGTCGTGCAGCCCTTTTGGGGTTGCTGGCTCTTGCGGGCTGTGGCTTCTCGCCGCTTTATGGCGATCCAGACGCCCGGCAGGGACTGATCAGCTTTGATACACCGGACAGCGTCGCAGGCTACCGATTGCGTGTGCGTTTGGAAGACAGGCTCGGTATGGCAACCGCGCCGCGCTATCAGGCCGTCGTGACTTTGGAGAGTGACGCCAGCTCTGCCACGATCACCTCGGAAGGGGACACGACACGCTTTAACATCGTGGGCAAAGCATCATGGCGTTTGCTGAACTCAGAAACCGGGGCGGAACTTGGCAAGGGCGACGTGCAGACGTTTACCAGCTACGACGCAACCGGCTCGACCGTGGCAACGCAAACGGCCGAGGCTGACGCGCGGGCCCGCCTGTCCGTTGCCCTTGCTGACATGATCGTGACGCGCCTGTTGCTGTTATTGCGGGATAACGGATGGTGAAGCTCACTGGGCAAGCCGCCGCGCAGTATATGCGCAAGCCTGACCCAGCGCATATGGGTCTGTTGATCTTCGGCGCTGATCCAATGCGTGTCGCTTCAAAACGGCAAGAAGCCATCGCCGCCATTGTCGGCCCGCAAGGCGAAGATGAGATGCGCCTGACCCGCATCAACGCAGGCGATCTGCGTAAAGACCCCGCACTTCTGAATGATGCTATCAAGGCGCAGGGTTTTTTCCCCGGACCGCGGGTTGCGTTTGTGGAAGACGCCGCAGACGGGCTGGCCAAGATGATTGAGGCTGGGTTGGCAGATTGGCAGGTGGGCGATGCGCAGTTGGTCGTAACTGCGGGCCAGTTGACTGCCAAATCAGCCTTGCGCAAACTGTTCGAAGGGCGATCGGATGCCGTTTCCATCGGTATCTATGATGACCCGCCATCGGTGTCGGATGTGGAGCAGGCATTGGCGCAAGCCGGGCTTGGACAGCCTGACAGGGATGTCATGGACATGCTGATGGCACTGGCCAACACATTGGAACCTGGCGACTTTCGTCAAACGCTTGAAAAACTGTCGCTCTACAAGCGCGGGGACGAAGCTTCGCTTTCGGTTGAGGATGTGCAGGCCTGTGCGCCACAATCGGGTGACGCGGATGTGGATGATGTACTCGATATCGTGACGGCGGGGCAGGCCGACAAGCTGGGGCCGATGCTGCGCAATGTCTACGCGCAGGGGGTTACACCGGTCACATTATGCATTGGTGCGACGCGTCACTTTCGCCGGCTTCACAAAGTTGCTGCTGATCCCGGTGGCGTCGGGGCTGGTATCGGGCGTTTACGTCCTCCGGTCTTTGGCCCAAGACGAGACCAGATCGCACAACAAGCGAGCAGCTGGGGGCGAAACAAGTTGGAACGTGCGCTCACCGCACTGACAGATGCTGACCTTCAGCTGCGCTCTGCAAATACAGCTCCGCAATATGCGTTGATGGAACGCACACTGATCCGCTTGTCGATAATGGGACGGCGTTAGGGAACAAAAAAGGGCCGGCAAAGCCGACCCTTTGAGTAAAGGCTGTGCGCCTCTTACTTAGTCGTCTGATGCGTTCACGGCTGCTGCGATAAGCAGAGCGGCAAGAACACCCAGGATCACGTATGTTGGGCTGATGGAAGAACCTGCTGGTTCTGGCTCAGCAACAACAACGGGGGGTTCCATCACGGGAGGGGCTACGCCACCAGCGTGGGCGGCAACACCAGAAACAGCGATTGCTGCAGCAGCGAGTGTAGTTGTAAGGCGCATGTCGGTACTCCAATTAAATGCACGTGGTGGTCGGCACATATGTACCAACTCACATTACTCTATTAAATCAGTATGCTAGGCAGAATCCAAGACCAAACAAGCGCGATCAGAAAACATCAATCTGCAGATATCCGGCCTCTGGTGAGATCGCTTGCAAGCTCCGAATGATCTTCCCTGCGCCATTAACCCAATAAACGTTGGTAAATTGAAAGGTTTCGCCCTCGCAAACCTCTTCAAATTTGGTCGCGTTTTGAGATTTTTCCAGTCTTTCGATGGATTCTGAGCCCTGAGAAGCGATGCGACACTGCAACAGTTCCGTCGAAATTGCGTCAAGATTTGTCAGGAATTCATGACGTCTTTGCGAGTTTCCGCCACCGGATTGGATTGCACGCCAGCTTTGCGCTACGTCGGCGGCAATCAAATCACGTGGCAACCCCCGTGTTGCCACCACGAGTCCGTTTTCCAACGTGACGCTGAAATTCGCGCTATCCACGAAGGTTATCCGGCTACCATTGCTGCCGGCGTTCAACATAGTATCCCAACGCTCAAAGCTTCGCGCACTGACGCGTATATATTTGCCGGGGGCAGCATTTAACTCTTCTGTGGGCAGCGCTGCCGTGCCGGGCGCGGCAATTACTGGAACGGCAGAAGCTGCACCGCTTTCACCACCAATCTTGCCTCCGGTCACAACAGAGCCCAGCTGGGAAGCAATGCCGCCCTGTTCCAAAGGCCCGCATGCGGTCAGTATGGTGAAAACCGCTGCCACGACGATGGAATTGCGAAAATAAGTCATCTCCAGAACCGCCCCCAGGTATCTTCAAGATCTGCCGCATGGGTGTCGCGCACTTCATCATAAAGTCGTCCGTTAACAGAAAGCCTTGCACCGCCATCCCCGACCCGTGTTCGCAAGGTGTTATCATAGCTGCCCCGCGAGGCGACGCCGGTAAAGAAATCCTCCGGTATCGTGACCACAACACCTTTGTTGTAAGAACCATCGCCAAAATCGTCATAGCTGATGTCCGTCTGCGTTACGTATGCCCCGACGGTCCAACCATTGTCGAACTCACGATCCACCGAAAGTGTGGCACCCCAATCCCCCGCCAGGTAACGCCCAACATCAAGCTGCGTGTGATACCCGCTACCAAGATCGTAGTAGGCGGACAGGTGGCCTGTCACGACGTCGTAATCATATTCTTCAAACCCGAAACCCATATCTGTATCGCGCTGGGCGACATAGTTGACCTCTGCGCCCAACCCAAGCCTGCTGGTCACCGGCTTCCACAGAACTTCACCCGATACGCCCCCGAACATTTCTTCAAGATAGCCGACGCTGACGCGGCCATATAAATCGGTTGCCGGTCGGCTATAGTGGGTCAGCGACAATGTCTGCAGGAACGGAATGCCATCTTCCCCATAAAGATCGCCGTCAGTTCTGACATTCTGGATGCCGTCGCCGTCATCCTGAGGACCATCATTGTCTTCGGGTGGAACGACGCTTTGCCGGATTGCACCGGAAAGGACCAGATTTGGCTGAATCTTATAGACGCCGCGCAACTGCACCCCGGCCTCTACGCTGGCAGAGCCATTGCCGCCGAACGGGTTGATACCGAAATATGGCCCCAACCCCCATGCAAAGGGGTTTTCGTCGCGCTCGACTTCAACCAAACCGGCAGTTCTTTTCGCGTCCCCGAACTGCGCCCTTTCGAACAATTCAGCGGACCCGCCGACACGGTTTTCAAGTCGCTCCATATCACTGCGCAGGATAGTCACCGACGCGGCAGGAATACCGTCTACTTCTGGCTCAAGGATAAACGTTTCGATGGCTGGCGGCATCGCCTGCGTCATCAACCGGGCCACGCGGCCCATCGCCTGCGCCTGCGAACGATGGCGACCGTTGATATAGCGCAGACGTGCAGAGGTATCGGTCATTTCCATGCCAACAAGCGTCAGCCCCTCAACCTTCAGCAGGGAGTCCATGGCATTGCGCAAAGCGGTCTCTGACACTGCTCCTCGGTCCCATGGGGCGCGCGTGTTGGATCTGACTTTGACGGGAACTGGTGCCGTTTCCAATCCACTTTTGCCGGGCCGATTGTTGGGGTTCAATTCAAAGCTGCCCGACACGCCGACTTGATTGCCATAAAGATAGTTCAGTCCCAGTTGCACACCGGGTCGCGGGCGGTAGGTCAGGCCGAAATTGTAGGGAGAGTCCGCCTCAATCGCCAGATTGTTGGCGGCCTCATCATAGGCGATGGAGGAATATTCGGCCTTTACGCCCCACTTGTCGTTGATCTGGTATTCAAGCCCCCCAAACAGGGCGGCATCTCCGCGAAACCAATAGTCGGATGCCAACTGACCATCGGGGTCATTTTCATCAAAGACGGGGCGTGTGTCTGCGCCGAAGAGATTCGAGAAGCCGTCGCGGGTACCCATCTGCCCCCAACCCAAACCAGCGGTAACGATCAAATTGTCTCCGACCGATTTTGAGGCAACGAGATACTCGGACTGTATGCGACCCGGTGTCAGGAAATCCCGAAAGCCAATCGCGACCGCAGGCAGATACTTGGTTTCGTCGTTGAACCGATATTGCAGATCAAAGCCGCGCTCCGTGGTGTCATCAATACCGGAGCCCAGCGGGTCTCCGTAGATGTCAGCCAGCGTATAACGATAGCTGGCGGATAGCCGTGGCGTGATTTGGAACGAAAGGGTCGCCCGGAAATAGTTTTCTGTATAACCAAATGTCGCTGCAAGCGCGTCTGCCGGGGCGCTTTGCGCCGTCGGCATCTCAAGCAGGCCGGGGGTTCCGAACATGGAATAGGTGGCGCTGACGTCCTGCGCGGACACAAATGTTGTGGCCGAAAAGGTCACCATCGCAACCGATGATGCCAGTGAAACGCTTCTGCGCATCAAGATGTCCCCGCTTTATGCCTCATCTTTGTGTAACTGGCTGGATTCGGTTTGTGAATCCCCGGTGGCCTTTTTGCGCGTTTTCAAGCCACACAGGCAATGTGGGTAATCCTTTATTAACCAATAGCGAAATAGGGTCGCGTCTATGATAGTATCGCATAGACACCGGTTCATTTTTTTCCCGGACCCGGCTGGTGGGTCAGCCCGTATCGAAACCGCTCTTCGGCCTTGGGCTGACCAAGCTATCTGTGACACCAGGTTAGGCACCCGCCATAACACCCTGTTTCATGGGATGAGTCCGGCAGAGGCTGAACTGGCATTCGATATGATGGACCTGCCCTTCCGGAAATATACGCGGGTTGCAGTGGTGCGGGATCCCTATGCGAAAATGGCGTATCTTTATCACCGGATCGCAGCGATCGATCCCGTTTGGCGCGTCCGGCGGCGTTTGGGACTGACGATACCGGACTATCAGGAGTGGCTGCGAAAAACGCGCCCAAATGGACCCGGTGCCGGATATCGGTCAGGCCCACGCTGGCGCCGGTTTGGCGCGTGGTCTGGAAATGCATGGTGCGGCAATCACATCAGCCACGTCGTACGAGCAGAGGCAGTAGAAATCGATCTATGCCCGATATTAAAGGATTTGGGGATTACCCCTGTATTTGGGCCACATCTTCGTACGACTTGGCGGCAATCATCCAATCATTTTCGGGATCATCCGGACGTCGGCAATGTCATCAATAATCGATATGCTTGGGATCTGGCTTTTTATGGCCGGGCCGACCAAGCGCTTCGTTTGGCGGCATAGCTATTTTCGGCTAACTTTCTGTTCGCAGAGCGTATTTGGCGGCAGCCGCACCCGCCCAACGCCCGGTCGCGAGACATGCTGTGATCAGGTAACCCCCCGTGGGTGCTTCCCAATCGAGCATTTCGCCTGCAAAGAACACACCCGGTCTTTTTTGCCACATCAGGCGATCATCAAGCGCGTCAAAGCGCAAACCGCCAGCCGTTGAAATCGCCTCGTTCAATGGTCGGGGGCCGGCATGCTTGACGGGCAAGCCTTTGATCAGAGTCGTAAGATCTTCAGGAAACGGCCTGCCAAATTCTGACAATAATGCCAACCGGACTGGATCAAGCCGTAGCAGCTTACGCAGATAGTTTGTTAGACTGGACTTGCCCCGTGGTTTGGCCATCGCATCGCGCAACTTCTGATCGGACCAGTCGGGTAGCAGGTCTACTGTCAACGGCGCTCTGTCGCGCAAAAAACGGGATATAGTGTAAACCCCGCCTCCTTCGATGCCATGGGGTGTTATCACAAACTCGCCGCGCGATGTGTGACGACCCGAATGCAGCGCAACCGCCTTCACGGGCTGACCAAAGAACCGGTGCATATGTTCGGACCATTTGATGTTAAGGCCCATATTGGCGGGGGCAAAGGGTGCTACATCATCACTGAAATGCTTGGCCCAACTGCCGTCCGAGCCCAGCCGCGCCCAACTAGCACCTCCGAGAGCCAAAACCGTGACATCCGGGTTCAGGGTCGCCACACCATTTGGCGTATCAAACGTGACTTCATCATCAGTCCAGCCCGTCCAGCACCAGCGGGTTTTCAAGCTGACACCTTGTTGATCCAACCGTGCGAGCCATGCCCGTAATAGGGGAGATGCTTTCATCGCCTTGGGAAAAACCCGCCCCGTCGAGCCTGTGAACAAAGGCTGACCCAACTGGTCGGCCCACGACATGACCTCCGCAGGCCCGAAAGCGGACAAGATCGGCGGTAACTTTTCGGATACTTCACCAAAGGCAGCGAGATAGTTCTCAAGCGGTTCGTTCTTTGTCAGGTTCAGTCCCGACTTTCCAGCCATCAGAAATTTGCGCGCGACCGATGGCATCTGGTCGGCAATCGTGACGGCCAGACCCGCCTGAGACATCACATCCGCAGCCATCAAACCCGCCGGACCCGCCCCGATGACCAGCCCGGTTTTCACGCGATCATCTGTTTGATTTGCGCGACATGATCCGAGGATGCGGTCGCGACATCTGTGGTTAACTCCGCAACCGTTTGCGACAGATCATCGGTCACACGATCAATTAGCCCCCAGCGCAACGCCTCCTCGGTTTCGATCTTTTGCCCCGCCATAAGGATCATCTTGGCCCGCGCAGGGCCGACTAAAGCAACCAGACGGGCGGGGTCTGGCGGCCTTGGTAAAAAACCCAGCTTCATCACCGGATAAAATATCTTCGTTCGCGGCACGGCAATCCGCAGATCACAGGCTAAAACCATACCCAAAGCACCGCCTGCGACCGTACCGTTCAAGGCCGCAATTGTCAGTCCGGGCAATCCGGCGATTGCGGCAGATAACCGATCCCACACCGGATCAACGGTCAGACCGGCGCGTGCGGCCTCCAGATCGGCACCAGCGCTGAAAACGCTTCCGTTCCCGGTAAGGACCAGCACCTTTGCACTAGCGGCCTTTTCGACAATCTCGGCGAGATTCACCAACATTTCACGAGTGAGTGCGTTGGCCTTGTCGGGCCGATCAAGCGTGACCGTCCAGATATCACCATCGATGCGTTGCCGGATCATACCAACCCGACTTTTTGACGGATTTTGTCCTCGCGCAAACTAACATCGGTGCCAAGGTATGGGTCGGCGTCCGTAGTACACATCCATAATAGCGCCTGCGCCGGCCATTCGGGCGGAATGTGGTCGGCCCAGTCAAGCTGGCTAACCGGGTTTATCCCAGACGCCTTGATATCGCGCTGCATGTCAGTGGCCACAGTGCCGGGTGACAGCCCCATAACGCGCAAACCTTTGTCGCGTGCCTCTTTGTCGGCGACCTGGGTCAGCATGTACGCACCGGCCTTGGAGCTGCAATAGGCGGACCATCCTTCCACCGGGCCATGCGCGGCACCGGACGAGACAGTGATAATCGTCCCATGACCTTGGGCGATCATGCCCGGCATGGCTGCGCGCATACCGTAATAGACGCCCTTCAGATTGATATCGATGGTTCGCGACCACGCATCGATATCTGTTTCCGCCAGATGCCCGATCGGGTCGATGACCCCGGCATTGCCGATCAAGACATCAAGCCCCCCAAAAGTGCGTGCAGTCGCAGCGATGGCGGCTTCAATCTCGGTATGACGCGAGATGTCACATGGGATCGCAAGCGCCTGATCGCCGATCTCACCCGCGATTTCGGCAATGGCATCGGTGTTTCTGGCGACCAGTGCTACGCTTGCACCGGCCTTGGCAAAGGCACGGGCTGTTGCGGCCCCGATGCCCTGGCTGGCCCCCGTCACAAGTACGGTTTTCCCTTCCATATCAAACTTTTTCATTGTTTTCCCTTTTGATCCGAACCGCAGATGTTTAAGTGTGGCGAGCGAACAGTCGCCGACCCCGCATCGCCACCATTCTACAGGGCAAGGGCTTGTTCGAAAGACAAAATGCGAAAGGCAGCCCTGATGATCCATTCTACCCCGTTGCGGAGCGCCGCGTGTATTGCGGCTCTGATCGCTGGCGGCACAGCCAATGCCGATGTGACCAATGAGGATGTCTGGAATGCCTGGAAAGATGGGATAACGGCCGCTGGGCCGGATGTGACCTTCAATGCGACGGAACAAGAAGCAGATAACACGCTAATCATCAGCGACATTGCCGTCACCATTGCAGATGAAAGTTCGGACACGGGGACGATCATTTTCGGGCAAATCACGTTCGCCGAACAAGGAGATGGATCAGTGCTGGTATCTCTCGCAGAAGATACGCCTATCAGGTTCATGGAGGGTGGTGAAGACCTTGCAATTGTCCGTCTGTCGCAATCCGCGTTCGAAATGGTTGTCAGCGGTGTCCCTGAAGACCTTAACTACGACTTTTCCGCTGATCGTTTCGTTGTTTCAGTTGATAGCATCGTGGACCCAAATGCGGATGTGGAGGTAAAGGACCTCATTGTAACGGCTAACGACTTGAGTGGAACGTATACCTCATCTGCCGGTGATCTTCAGCAGCTGAATTATAGCATGAGACTGTCCTCGCTAGAGATGCTGGCGGATCTGGTCGATACTGGTCCGGACGGGGAGTATGTCACTTTTAGTGGCAAAGTCGACGGGCTTAGCGGTAATGCTGATATTGCAGTGCCCGCCGAGTTCGACGAAGAAGAACCGCTCGATTTCTTGAACAAAGGCGGGCTGTTTGCTGGCGAATATGCAATTGGCAACGCCAACTATATCTTTGACGTTAACGCTGATGGTGAACAGGCAGCCGGGTCTTTGAGCATAGGCTCGGCCGAGGCAAATATTTCGGCCGATAAAGACGGCTTGATCTACAACGCCGAAACCTCTGATGTTGCCATCAGTATGAAAAGCAGCGAACTACCCTTTGCGGTCGATGCTGGGCTTGCAACATATGGTTTGTCATTCAAGATGCCCTTGGCCCAAACAGAAGAGCCCGCAGATTTCGGCCTGACGTTTGATCTGGTGGATTTAACACTTGGCGACGCGATCTGGGATATGTTCGATGCCGGAAAGGTGCTGCCCCGCGACGCAGCCACCGCGCAGATCGATCTGGCAGGCAAAGCCAAACTGTTGTTTGATCCCACCGATCCAGAGCAGTTTGACCCGGCGCAGCGCGACGAACTGCCCGCAGAGTTGGAAACCTTTGACCTCAACAATCTACGCATTGCCGCCGCCGGGGCGCTTGTCACGGGGCAGGGCGGTTTCACATTCGACAACAGCGACTTGGAAACCTTTGACGGTGTGCCGCGCCCCCAAGGCGACGTAACAATTGAGATCAACGGCCTTAACGCGCTTCTCGACAACCTCGTGACCATGGGGCTTGTTCCAGAAGATCAGCTCATGGGCGCGCGTATGATGCTGGGCATGTTCGCCCGCACCAGCGGCGATGACCAGCTAACTTCGACTTTAGAGATTAATGAGGATGGTCATGTCCTTGCAAATGGTCAACGTATCCGCTGATCTGTTAGAAAAATTTGAGCGCCACATTGGACTGTGGCGCAGTTTGATGGAGTAACTTCATGACTTTGCGACACACATTGATAATCCCAGCCATGCTTTGCATTCCGGCAACGGCTTATGCCGATGTCACCGCGGATGAAGTATGGACAAACCTGACTGCCTACTACAGCGCGACCGGGGCAGAGGTAACAGGTGGGCTGGATCGATCAGGGGATGTCGTTACAGTCAATGATATGACACTGGCCTACACCCTGCCCATGGGGTTTGGTGACTTCACGGTCGCAATGCCGCCGATGACGCTGACCGAAAATGGCGGCGCTGTAGATATGTCCTATCCCGACGCGTTCAACGTCTCCATCAACGGTACGATGGGTGGCGAGACATTTGACGTCGCGCTTGATGTGACCATGAATGACTATCAGGGCACCGCCACAGGCGAAGCTGGCAATGTAACCTACGAAACAAGCGCTGGTGAGATGACTGCAAAACTGGCGGAAGCATCCACGTCTGCCGATGATGCCGATATTGACGGCGTATTTCTTGCCTCTGTCGAAGGCTATGACCTGATCAACACAATCACCGAAGGCGAGATGATCGAAGGCACCTCAAAAATGACCCTTCAGCCGTCTGTAGTGAACTATTCAGTCGGCGCGGGTGATGCGTTTAGTACAAAGTCGGCTACACGGTATGAATCGATGACTACCACCAGCAGCTTTGCGCTGCCAGCTGGCGGCTCCGATGTCATGAACCTGACGCCAGCATTTGAAGCCGGGATGTTTTTGGAAAGCACATCGCAGACCGAAGGCACATCTACCAAAACAACAACCACTATGAATGGTGAGGTCTCGTCAGACCAATCGACCAAAGTGGGGACGTCAGAAGGAACGCTTCGGCTGGACGCATCCGGACTCTCTGTTGATGGCAGTGCAAGTGACTTTGAAATGACTTTTCAAGATCAAACCATCATGCCGTTTCCTGTCACCGCCTCGGCGGCGAGTGCGACAGCCAATTACCAAGTTCCGGTTCTGGCTTCAGAAGATCCTCAGGATTTTCGTTTGCAGTTTGGCTTGGACCAGTTGGAGCTAAGTGACGATATCTGGTCAATGATTGATGCCGGTCAGCAGCTGCCGCGTGACCCGGCGATCGTCAATCTCGACGTGGCGGGTTCTGTTCTGTCGGAACTTGACTTTTTTGACTTCCAGTCACTGGAAAACGCTTTTGCTGGCGGGAAGATGCCCGTCAAAGTTGACCGCGCGAACATCAATGACATCACGATTTCCGCCATCGGTGCCAGCGCGGAAGCCACCGGTGAGTTTGTTTTCGACAACGAAGACATGACGACGTTCCCTGGCGTCCCGCGTCCCGAGGGCAGCGCGTCGGTTGACGTGGTTGGGGCCAATGCGCTTATGGATCGTTTGGTCGCGATGGGCCTTTTGCCAGAAGATCAGGTCTTTGGCGCACGGATGATGATTGGCATGTTTGCTCGCGAAACGGGCGATGATCAACTGAACTCGACCATCGAGATCAATCCAGAGGGGCATGTGTTGGTGAACGGAGAGCGTATTCGATAGTTCGTATGTGTTCTTTACTAACCTTACGGATGGTTCATGCCACAGTCTCTTTCTGATCTGACCGAACAAATGCTGACCGCAGCCCGTCAGGCGGGCGCGGACGCAGCCGATGCTATTGCCGTCGACGGCACGTCGGTTTCCATCGACGTTCGTGGTGGAGCATTGGAAAAGGCGGAAAGGTCAGAGGGCATCGATATAGGGCTGCGCGTATTCGTAGGGCAGCGGCAAGCCTGTGTTTCGGCCTCCGATACCAAGGCAGCTACTCTTGCCGAAATGGCCGAACGGGCGGTTGCGATGGCGAAAGAAGCGGTGGACGATCCTCACGCAGGTCTGGCCGACCCGTCTCAATTGGCGACCGATTTGGGCACTGACCGTCTGGCGCTCTTCGATCCTTCAGATGAACCAGATCCTTCTGCACTTCACGACGATGCAGCCCGGGCCGAGGCTGCAGCACTACGCAACAAAGGCATTAGCCAGGTCCAGTCAGCCTCTGCTGGCTATGGTCGCCGCAGGGTGCATCTGGCCGCGAGCAACGGTTTTTCCGGCGGATACAGTCGCAGTGACCGTGGAATTTCCTGTGTGGCCATCAGCGGAACAGGCACCGCGATGGAGCGGGACTATGACTACGACAGCCGTGTTTTTCAGGCTGATCTGCGAGATGCAGATGAAATCGGCACCGTCGCTGCGGCACGGGCTGTTGAACGCGCAGGCGCACGAAAGCCCAAAACTGGGGCCTTCCCGGCCATCTTTGATGAACGGGTTGCCAGCACACTGATTGGAAGCATCCTGCAAGCCGTTAACGGCTCCATGATCGCACGTGGTTCAAGCTGGTTGCGCGATGCCGTTGGTCAGCAGGTCTTGCCCAAAGGCATTTCTCTGATCGAAGACCCCCACCGCCCGCGCTGTCCCGGTTCTAGGCTTTTTGACGCGGAAGGTTTGCCAACTAGCAAGCGGCTGATCATCGACGATGGCATATTGACGGGCTGGACACTGGATCTTGCCACCGCCCGGAAATTGGGGATGGCCAGCACAGCAAACGCGTCGCGTGGCACGCAAGCTCCGCCGTCGCCCGGCTTGTCAAATGTGGAGCTGACGCAGGGCAATCAAAGCCGCGATGAAATGATCGCGCAAATGGGAACTGGCCTGTTAATTACGTCGATGATTGGATCAACCATTAACCCGAACACCGGTGATTATTCCCGCGGCGCCGCCGGTTTCTGGGTCGAAAATGGTGAAATCACCTATCCGGTCAATGAATGCACCGTTGCGGGGAACCTGCGCGATATGCTGATGACAATCACCCCGGCAAATGATGCCCGCACACATCTTAGCCGGGTTGTTCCGTCTTTGCTGGTTGAGGGGCTCACTCTTGCCGGAAACTGATCTGGCCCTTCTGATCGACGCGGCACGGGCGTCGGGAGACATCGCCAGAAAGTTCTTCAAAGAAGATCCACAGATATGGGACAAACCCGACGCGGCAGGACCGGTGACCGAAGCTGATCTGAAGGTGAATGACTATCTGCATAAACGGCTTGCACAGGCGCGCCCCGACTACGGTTGGCTTTCGGAAGAGACTGAAGACACCGCAGACCGGCTGAAGACGGATAGACAATTTGTCATCGACCCGATTGATGGAACACGAGCCTTTATCGAGGGGTCGCCGGACTGGGCGCATTCTCTTGCGATTGTCGAAAACGGTCAGGTCATTTCAGCGGCGGTTTATCTCCCAATACGCGACCAGATGTTTGCTGCATCTTTGGGTGGCGGCGCGATGATGAACGGCAGCCCAATCAGTGTTGCTGAATCAGTGGCCATTGATCAAGCCGTGGTACTCGGCGCCAAGCCGAATTTCCTCCCCCGGCATTGGCGCAACGGCATTCCGCCGCCGGTAAAGCGAGCGTTCCGCTCGTCTCTGGCGTATCGCCTTTGTCTCGTGGCGCAGGGCCGGTTCAATGGAATGCTTACACTTCACCCCAGTTGGGAATGGGACATCGCCGCAGGTGCGCTGATTGTGACGGAGGCGGGTGGCATTGCGTCGGACCCGGCGTCAAAGCCGCTGCGGTTCAACAACCCACATCCACAGGTGCCGGGCATTCTGGCGGCAAGCCCTACATTGCACCATGAGCTTGTCACACAGCTGACACTTGCTTGAGCCATGTGACCCAAACCCTTAGTGTGACGACAAATCATCATGAACAAAGGTATTTTCAATGACACAGCGCCTGCATCTCGTCTTCGGTGGTGAGCTGATCGATCCCACTAAAAACGCATTCAAGGATGTGGATGACATCGATATTGTCGGGATGTTTCCCGATTATGCAGCTGCATACGACGCGTGGAAGGCGGCGGCGCAGCGCACGGTCGACAATGCGCATATGCGGTACTTCATCGCACATATTCACCGGTTGCGCGACGAAGAAACCGAGGCATCTTCAACCGAAGAGCTGGGTCACTAGACCTGCTGGCGGCAACCGATGTCCCGATCTACATTCATTACTGACTATCTGATCGGTTGGGGGGACCAGGAAACTAACGACCTGCCCACCGCTTTGCCGCCGCGCCCGCCGGGGACCGTCATTTGGGCCAGATGCACCCATGCAGATCAACTGAAAACCGTCGAAACATTGGGGCGGCGGTTGGCAGAAGAAGGCGATCAGATCGAGATTTTGCGCACGCTGCCGGCTCCCACCGGAACTGCAGCGCGGCGCGCACTTCTGGAGCCAAGGGGCAAGCGCAACGCCCGGTCGTTTCTGGCCCATTGGAGACCGTCAATGGTGTTGTGGCTTCACGGTGATCTGGAGCATCAGCTACTCAACGAAGTTCAAGCCGCCCAAGTACCTTGTTTTCTTCTCAATGCTTACGCAGAGGCTTTGGAGCCCCTTTCGGGCCGTTGGATCAGGGGCCTGCGTCGTACCAATCCGCTACCGTTTGAACAATCATTTGCATTGAACGGCAAAGCGGCTCATTTTTTGATCAAGGCGGGTCTGCCGGAACACACCATTCATGTCAGTGGCCCACTGGAAGACAGCGACGCGCCTCTGTCCCACAGCGAAGATGAAAGACATGAACTGGCCCGTGTGATTGGGACACGACCGTCCTGGCTTGCCGCTGCCGCTCGTCTGAACGAGTTGCCTGATCTGGCCAAGGCGCATGAGAACGCCAGCAGTCGGGCGCATCGACTGTTGCTGATCATCGTTCCTGCTGACGAATCCGAAGGCCCGGAATTTGCGCGAAAACTGAGGGCTGAAGGGTATCACGTTACTCTGGCCTCTGACGGGGACGACCCTGTCGACACTTCCGAAATTCATATCGCCGATTTGGATGAGGGGCTGGGGCTTTGGTATCGCTTGGCCTCAATCACATATCTGGGGGGTAGCCTGCTGGGCGGCGGCTGCCGTGACCCCTTTGAACCTGCTGCATTGGGGTCGGCGGTCGTTCATGGACCCCACATTGCGCGATATCTAAATCGGGTAACACGGCTGGCCGAGGCTGGTGCCTCGCGCAGATGTTCCAATAGCAGTGAGTTGGGGCCAATTGTCGAAGAACTGCTATCGACCGAAAAGGTGGCACAGATGGCCCACGCGGCATGGAGCGTCACGTCGCGCGGCGCGGACGTTACCAATGAAGTGGCAGAGCTGATCATGGCGCGCCTCGAAACACTGGACACTTAGATGAAAGCCCCCGCCTTCTGGTACCGGCCCGTCGCCACGCCCGGCATTCTTGCGCGCCTGCTGTCGCCGTTGGGTTGGCTTTATGGCAGCCTGACTGCACGGCGATTGCGAACGGGTGCGGGATATCGGGCACCCGTTCCGGTGATCTGCATTGGCAATATCAACGCGGGCGGCACAGGAAAGACCCCGACAACAATTGCATTGGTTGAGCGCCTTATGGCGGCGGGTCACACACCCCACGTTGTTTCGCGTGGTTATGGTGGCGATCTGGCGGGGCCGGTGCGCGTGGATCATAGCACCCACACTGTCCAAGAAACTGGGGACGAGCCACTTTTGCTGGCCGCCTTCGCGCCAACTTGGGTTGCCAAGGACCGGGCCGCTGGGGCGAAACGCGCCGCCGAAGCCGGTGCCGACGTGATCCTGCTTGATGACGGGTTCCAGAATCCAAGCGTAATGAAGGATGTCAGCATCGTTGTAGCCGATGCAAAGCTTGGTTTTGGTAATGGCAAGACACTACCTGCGGGCCCACTGCGAGAGAGTGTGGAAAGCGGCCTGGCCCGTGCTGATATCGTGTTGTCCATCGGCCCCGAAGACGCGCAGAATACCTTTGCAACCAATTGGACCGTGCCGGTTCCGCATGTGACGGGCCAACTAGCCCCCTTGGCCACGGGGATGCCTTGGGAAAATCTGCCTGTTTTGGCGTTTGCGGGGATCGGACATCCGGAGAAATTTTTCGCTACCCTGCGCGAATTAGGTGCACAAATTCTCAAGGCCGAACCACTCAGCGATCATCAACCTCTAACAAATCAACTGATGCGACGGCTGGAGGTCGAAGCGAAAGCACATAATGCGCAGTTAGTCACAACCGAGAAGGATGCTGTGCGCCTGCCCGAAGCCTTCCGAGCAAAGGTGCTTACCCTGCCTGTGCGGTTGAAAATTGACGACTGGACGGCTGTCGATGCGGCCCTTGCCCCTTTGGGGATAAAGGCCGCATCTGCGAAAGCCTAGCTGCCTATCTTATCGTCGAGGATTTCAGAAAAGTCCTCGTAGTTCATGTTGGAATACTTGGTGCCGTCGATCACGAAGCTTGGTGTGGAATCAATTCCGTCCTGCTCCGCATTTTCCTGATACCAAGTGTACAGAGCTTCCGCTTCGGCCGCATTGCTGAGGCATTCATCCAGCGCAGCGTCGTCAAGACCAGCCGTTTTGGCCAATGTACGCAACTCTCCGATAATTGTTTGCGGATCACCGCTGGCCAGCCAATCGCGCTGCTTTTCATAAAGTATATCTGCAAATCCAAAGAAGAATTCGGGCGTGCCGGGGCAACGCGCAATCATCGATGCCCACAAACCCGGCCGGTCAAAATATATCTCGCGGTAGACAAATTTGATCTTGCCGGTGTCGATATAGTTGGTCTGCAATTGCTTGTACTGATTGGCGTGAAAAGTCGCGCAGTGTGGGCAAGTGAACGACGCATATTCGATCACCTCAACCGTGGCTTCCGGCGCGCCCTTGGTCATTTCCATGATCTCGGACGCAGTGGCGGCATCGGCTTCCTGCGCGAATGCGGCCCCGGGAAGCAAACCTGTCTTGGGATCAGGTCGCCCAATAGTCAGCCCGGCGCCCAATGCAACAAGCGTGCCAGCACCGGCAGTTAAAAGTGTTCTGCGTTTCATTTCCATTACCTCTGCTCAGGATTTCTGTTTGGACAGAACGCGCGCGCCCAAATCGGCAAGGGCCGCCCGCAAGCTGTCATCTTTCACGTCGCTTGACATTTTTTCCGCCGCCGAACGCATCGCTGGAGCCGGCGTTCGTTCGACTTTCGGGGCATGCTCAAATGCTACACGCCCCTCGGCAAAACCGGTGGGCGCTGTTTGAGTAATGCGAATACGGGAAATGGCGCGGTAGCCGTAGCACGCATTTACCTTATCCAAAATCTGGATTTTTTGCATTTCCAGCATCGGCGCCTGCGCACCGGTGGTTAGCAAGGTCAATGTCGCGCCCATACCACCTTTGCCATAGCCGACATTTACGGGTGTTGCCACGCTCGCGGTATCGGCACCAACAACCTCTGCCCAATGGGTCAGCAGTCGCGTTTCTGCAAAGCCACGCCCTTCGGTCGCCTTGCGAATGCGTCCCTGCATCAAGGTTGCTGCACGGGAAAAGCCGCGCGTGGTTGAGGTGTGACGCTGTCGTACCATATCTATCGCTTAAAGTATGTGAAGGACGACGCCAAGTCAGTCCATTTCGGAAACAGGAACATAACCATTGCGTGAACTGAGCAATATACTGCTGGATTGGTATGACCAACATGCACGGTCCATGCCGTGGCGGGTGTCACCGGCGGACCGAAAGGCGGGGCACAAACCAGATCCATATGCCGTATGGATGTCAGAGATCATGCTACAACAGACAACCGTTGCGGCGGTCCGCGACTATTTTCGCAAATTCATGTCCACTTGGCCCACGGTCGCCGATCTGGCAGGTGCTGAGGATGCCGATGTCATGGCCGCTTGGGCGGGGCTGGGTTACTACGCCCGCGCACGAAATCTGTTGAAATGCGCCCGCGTTGTGGTGGCTGAGCATGACAGCACTTTTCCATCCGATTACAACAGCTTGCTGACTTTGCCGGGCATTGGTCCCTATACTGCGGCCGCGGTCGCGTCGATCGCCTTTGACAAACCTGAAACTGTTGTAGATGGCAATGTCGAACGGGTCATGGCGCGAATGTATGACGTTCACACACCTCTGCCGGCGGCCAAGCCCGAACTTACAGCTTTGGCCCGTGACCTGACACCAAACCAGCGCCCCGGCGATTACGCGCAAGCTGTGATGGACCTCGGTGCTACTATATGCACGCCCCGGAACCCGGCCTGCGGGATTTGCCCGTGGCGCGATCCCTGTGCGGCGCGGAAGGCGGGAACCGCAGCCGATCTGCCACGCAAAACGCCGAAGAAAAAGGTCCCAACACGTTTTGGCATCTCCTATGTTGCCCGTCGGGCCGACGGAGCGTGGTTGCTAGAAACGCGCCCAGAAACCGGTATGTTGGGTGGCATGCTGGGTTGGCCTGGCTCTGCATGGGAGGATGATCCGCAACCTATGCCACCGATGGCCGCCGACTGGACCGAAATTGGAGAAGAGGCGCGTCACACCTTCACCCACTTCCATCTGCGTCTTCGGATTATGATTGCGGTGGTAGATCAGGACGCAGCCCCAACACACGGCATGTTCGTTGCTCACCAGGAATTCAGCCCTGCCGCTCTCCCCACGGCGATGCGGAAAGTGTATGATCTGGCCGAAACGACGTTACGAACTGTTTGAGCATTTGCGTAACAGGGCCTTAACATTGTCGCACAATGCCGGAGGAGGACCAGCATGACCGTCATGACCGACCCGCCAGCGATATCGCGCTTTGCGGCGGCTGCTCCTTTCTGGGTGTCGCTGATCTTGATCCCGGTGGCCTGGATTGCGGCGCTTTATGGGGGCTGGGCATTGCTGCTTCTGCCGGCCAGCACATGGTATCTTTTCACCATCATCGACTATTTCGCGGGGCTGAACACCGAAAACCCCGATCCAAACACGCCTGATTCTGCGCTTTTCTGGTACCGGCTCATCACGTTGCTCTGGGCGCCGTTCCAGATCATCACAATCTTTGCGATTCTCTGGTATGTGATGGCCACTGGCCACCTACGCGGATGGGAAGAATGGCTGCTTTTCGCCGGGGTCGGAGTAATCACCGGCACTATCGGCATCAACTATTCGCACGAGCTGATGCATCAATCCCCCAAACTTGAACGCTGGATGGGGGATATTCTGCTGGCCAGCGTGCTTTATTCCCATTTCCGATCCGAACATCTTCTTGTCCATCATCGCTACGTCGCCACCCCCCGCGACCCCGTAACCGCACGATACGGGGAGGGGTTCTGGCGGTTTTTCCCAAGGGTTCTGCATCAGTGCTACTTTTCTGCTTTTGGGGCGGAAAAAGCGATGCTGTCTCGTAAGGGTTTAGGTTGGAAGCATAAATCAAACCCATTCTGGCGGTACTGGGCGCTGCAGGCGCTTTTTGTTGGTCTCGCTGCGCTGATTGGTGGTTGGTGGGGCGTCTTCCTCTTCATCACACAGGCCTTTGTTGCGATCTTCCAGCTGGAGCTCGTCAACTACGTTGAACACTACGGCCTGACCCGCAAATATCTGGGTGATGGTAAATATGAACACGTCCAACCGCGCCATTCATGGAACGCGGCACACAGGGCTTCAAATTGGTTGTTGATCAACCTGCAAAGGCACTCAGACCACCATTTCAAGCCGAACCGGCGGTTTCCCCTTTTGCAGACATATGACGAAACCGAAGCGCCACAATTGCCATTTGGGTATCCGGTCATGACTATGCTGGCCATGTCGCCGACATTATGGCGGCGTGTCATGAACCCACGCGTAAAAGCATGGCGTGCGGCTTACTATCCGGACATCACGGATTGGTCTGCCTATAGGGCCGCAGCAAACCCGATGCCGAGGTAATTAGTGATTGTCGCGTGGTAGCCCCTTGCGGGCGATATCGCGGTAATTGTCCGCGTCGCGTAAAGTCATACCCTTGTCAAAAGGCTGCACCAGTTCGCGGAAGTATTGCTGCCAAGGGGATTGACTTACGGGTATTGGAAAGCCGCCCTCTGCAACTAATTCATTTAACCGAGTTTCCAATTCTTGGTCAGCCACCAGAATGTTCACCGTGCAGACATTCAGATCGACCCGCAAAGTGTCGCCTGTGCGCAGCAGAGCCAATCCGCCATTATCGGCGGCCTCCGGTGCCGCATTCAGGATCGAAGGCGAACCGGATGTGCCCGACTGCCGTCCGTCACCAATGCAAGGCAGCGCCTCTACACCCTGTTTCAGCAGATAAGAGGGTGCGCGCATATTCACGACCTCCGCCCCGCCGGGGTATCCCTTGGGGCCAGCGCCACGCATCACCAGAATGCAATTCTGGTCGATGTTTTCAGCGGGATCATCAATGCGGTGGTGATAATCCTCTGGCCCGTCAAACACGATGGCCCGGCCTTCGAATGCATTCGGGTCATCCGGGTTCGACAGGTATGTCTGACGAAAAGCATCGCCAATGACCGAGGTCTTCATGATCGCACTGTCAAACAGATTGCCGGTCAAATTGATGAACCCGGCAGACTCCATCAATGGGGTTGCAGCAGGCTTAATAACATCGTCGTTAAGCGTCCTCAGCAGCCCGCAATTTTCAGACATTGTTTGACCATTTGCGGTGATCGCATCGGAGTGGGGGAGCAGACCGGCCTGCAGCAACTCCCCAATCACGGCAGGCACCCCGCCGGCCCTATGGTAGTCTTCGCCAAGATAGGTGCCGGCCGGTTGCAAGTTCACCAACAGCGGAATGGCATGGCCCAACTTCTGCCAATCATCGTTATCCAACGGCACACCAAGATGCCGTGCGATAGCGTTCAAATGGATCGGCGCATTCGTCGACCCGCCAATGGCTGAATTGATCACAATGGCGTTCTCGAACGCCTCTCGGGTCATAATATCGGAAGGGCGCAAATCGTCCCAAACCATTTCGACAATGCGACGACCGGTCTGATAGCTGATCTGCCCACGTTCGCGATAAGGGGCCGGAATGGCAGCAGAGCCGGGAAGCTGCATTCCCAGCGCCTCGGCCAGTGAATTCATCGTGGTGGCTGTACCCATCGTGTTGCAATAACCCACCGACGGGGCAGAGGCCGCAGCGATCTCCATGAACCCTTCGTCATCGATCTCGCCCGCCGCCAATCGCTCCCTTGCTTTCCAGATCACCGTGCCTGATCCCGCACGCTCACCTTCAAACCAGCCGTTCAGCATTGGCCCAACCGACAGCGCAATTGCCGGGATGTTCACTGTTGCGGCCGCCATCAGCAAGGCAGGGGTGGTCTTGTCGCAGCCGATTGTCAGCACAACACCATCGATAGGATAACCATAAAGCGTCTCAACCAGACCCAGATAAGCAAGGTTGCGATCAATGCTCGCCGTTGGGCGTCGCCCGGTTTCCTGAATTGGATGCACAGGGACTTCGATCGGAACACCACCCGACGCGATGATCCCATCCCGCACCCGTTTCGCCAGTTCGATGTGATGACGATTGCAGGGGCTTAGATCGCTCCCCGTTTGGGCAATGGCAATGATCGGTTTGCCGGATTGCAGTTCTTCCCGCGTCAGGCCGTAATTCAGGTAGCGCTCCAGATACAGCGCGGTCATCTCGGGGTTTTCAGGGTTGTCGAACCATTTGCGCGAACGCAGGTCATCGGGGCGGATTTTTGGCAAGGGCTCGCTCCTTGAAATTGTGGGCTTGCAGGCTGTTATGTTGCATATGATTACGCCAAAGCAGATCCGCCATATCGGCAAAAATGCAAAGGGCCATCATATGGAACAACAAATCGCATTGCTCGGCACGGGCCTAATGGGGTTTCCCATGGCACGCAATATCGCAAGGGCTGGTTTTGCGCTAAAGGTCTGGAACCGCACCCGCGCTAAAGCCACGCCATTGGCGGCAGAAGGCATCACGATTGCCGATACTCTGGCCGAGGCGGTTGGATCGAGCAATGCGGTGATTAGCATGGTCAGCGATGGTGGCGCATTGTTGCAATTGGTCGGGGACCCTTCAGTGCAATCCGCCCTGCAAGCCGGATCAGTCTGGATCGATATGTCCAGCACCAGACCTGCGGAGGCCAGACACGCGGCCACGGTTCTTGCTGCGCAGGACGTTGCGTTTCTGGACGCGCCAGTATCAGGCGGCTCAAAAGGGGCAGAGGACGGCGCATTGGCAATCATGGTCGGTGGTGCGGCGGATCACTATGACAGGGTGAGTGATCTTCTGTCTTCCATGGGGCGACCAACACTTGTCGGGCCGACAGGGTCCGGTCAATTAGCCAAACTGGCCAATCAGGCGATTGTCGGCGTCACGATCGCTGCTGTTTCAGAGGCAACGTTGCTGCTCGAGGCAGGCGGTGCAGATGCGACAGCTGTGCGTGCCGCACTCAAGGGTGGCTTTGCCGATAGCACAGTCCTTCAGCAACACGGTGCTCGAATGACCAACCGCGATTTCGCACCCGGTGGCCCAGCACGTCTTCAACTCAAAGACCTCGACAACGTGCTGGCAGAAGCTGGCAATCTTGCATTACCAGCTGTGCAACAAGCCCGTGACAGGTTTCAACGATATGTTGAGGCGCTGGGCGGGGCGGAAAAGGACCATTCCGGCCTGTTTGAAGAGTTACTTGCTCACAATCAGATTGCCCCTGATGGTTAACGGCAGCCTATTTGGGCGGGGCAACACTGGCCAAGAAAATGCCACGATCTCTTGCAACCATACCAGTCGACTAGCACACATAGCCCAAGTAGCAATTGGAGACATTTATGACCAAACCGAACATAGGCTTCATTGGCCTTGGATTGATGGGCGGCGCCATGGTCAGTCGCTTGTTGGATCAAGGTTACCAAATGACGATCACGGCTAACCGGTCTCGGCCCAACATCGATGCCGCGGTCGCGCGCGGCGCGGTTGAGGTGGCCACGGCCAGGGACGTGGCAGCGGAAAGCGATGTCGTCATGTTGTGCATGGACACATCCAAAAGTGTTGAGGCGCGCATGTCCGGCCCCGACGGGGTTATAGCGGGGCTGCGCGAAGGCGGCACGGTCGTTGATTTTGGGACCTCCTTGCCTGAAAGCACCCGCAAGCTTGCAGCGCTGGTTGGCGCCGCTGGGGGCGCGATGCTTGATGCGCCATTGGGGCGGACACCGGCCCATGCGCTTGACGGCAAACTGAACATTATGACAGCGGGCGACAAAGCGGCGTTTGATCGGGTTCAGCCAGTATTGGATGATTTGGGCGAAAATGTCTTCCATCTGGGGGCTATCGGTTCGGGCCACACGGTCAAACTACTGAACAACTTTGTCGGGATGACGATTGCCAACGCGGTGTCCGAGGCATTTGCCATGGCCGATGTGGCGGGCGTCGATCGTAAACAACTCTATGATGTCATCTCAGCCGGTCCGCTTCATTCGGGTATGATGGACTTTGTCAAAGCGTATGGTGTGGATGGGGACCCGAGTATGCTGGCCTTCTCGATCCGCAATGCAGCCAAGGACGTTGGCTACTACAGCCAGATGGCTAAAGATGCGGGAGCACCCTCCATGCTGTCGGATGCACCACTTGCCGCTTTGAATGCCGCAACAGAGCAGGGGCAGGGCGATCAAATGGTGTCCCAGATGGTCGATTTTTATGCAAAGCAGCTAAAATCCACCGGATCATAGGCAGCTCATTGCGCTGGGGTTGACGGCGATTATCAGCTTAGAAAGATCAATGGCTCTAAGTGGTTAGGCTTGATCACGTTGGCTACAAGATCGTAACATCTCATGACTTGCTATAGTATCGATGGTTATTTAAGCACAAATTAATGAGGTCGCGTGTGATCCACGTGAACCTCTGAAGAATAAAGACGCAGGTTATGGCTCAAAATACATCCAACACGTCCGGAGAAATTTCCGAGCAGCCTGCGCTTTTGGGGGCCGATGTTGTTCGTATGCTGCGTCGGAACTCCACAGTACCTGCAACTGTATTCGACCCGACCCAGTCAACGGGAAAGAAAGGGCGGGTCTTGTTGTTGCAAGGTCCAGTTGGCCCGTTCTTTTCACGCCTTCAGAATTTTCTGGACGAACAGGGCTTCGATGCGTGGAGGGTGACGTTCAACGCGGGCGACCGGTTTTATGGACGTCACAAAAAGCGGCTGAAGTTCAAAGGTGACCTGCAGACTTGGGAGCAATGGATCGGGGTCTTCCTCGCAACCTACCGGCCCGATTTTATCGTCCTGTTTGGTAGTGATCGGAAGATTCACACCATCGCGCGGGCTCAGGCTGACGCGTTGGGTATCCGTGTCATTGCTTTGGAAGAAGGTTATCTTCGCCCAGGATACGTCACAATCGAAGAGGGCGCGAACAACTGGCTATCTCCGATTGCGGGTCAATTACCGCCAGAGGACTTTTCCGAAGACGAAAACCGCACGCCACGTCCGGCAGAATTCAACAGCACTTTCAGCATGTGTTATCACGCCGCGAGCTATTACACTTTGCGCACACTTTTTACCGGTGCGAACCAACGTGACTTATATCATCGCCAAATCCACCCGACCGGTGAGCTTGTTTCTTGGGCACGTAATATTGTCCTTCGCCTTACCCGGCTCCGCCAAAATAACCAAATCACTCATCGGCTGATAAATCAGGATGCCGGAAAGTACTTTCTGGTGCCGCTGCAAGTGGCCTCTGATACTCAACTTGCTGATGCGAGCATGGGCTGGAACAACTTGCGACTGATCATCGAAAGCATCAGGTCATTTGCGCGATCAGCGCCATCCGACCGACGTCTGGTGTTCAAGATTCATCCGATGGAAAGAGGCCACAGTGACGATCCGGCGGTGATTTCCGCAATTGCGCAGGAATTTGGTGTTTCGGATCGGGTGGATGTGATTGATGACGGGCCTCTTGCGCCGCTGACCACGCATTGTGCCGGAATGATTACAATGAATTCAACATCCGGTCTTTCCGCAATCCACCATGGTGTGCCACTATTGGTGATTGGTCGAGCGGTGTACGCCCACAAGGCGCTGGCAACCTGCGCCAGCGGCACACCTGATTTCGATGCATTTTGGCATAAGGGGCATGTAGCAGATGCCGATCTGCGACGGAGATATCTACTCTTCCTGCGGACGGAGAGCCTTAAGCCAGGCAACTTCTACGTGCGTAAGGGAATGGAACTGTCCTGCATTGGAGTGACAGAGGTGATGCGCCGCATCGCGATGGCTGATACATCTGAGAAACCAGTCAGCTTTCCATTGGAAAACATCGCATGATCATCCGAACAGCGTCGAGTCTATTGCACCTGCCCTGGGTGGCCAAATGTTGCTTGATGATCGGCCTGTCCTTTCTTGCAGCCTGCGCTTCGTTGCCATCACAGGGACCTCAGGCAATTGACATTGCCCTGACAGAACCTGACCCGGAAAATCCTCCAACAAACTATGTTGTGGTGCCGCTCGATCAGAATACGCTGACTGTTCTTAACAATGCCGGACCAACCCCATTGCCGCGTAGCTTCACCGGAACAAATCAAGTGGCTGGCAACTCTGTCTTTGGTATCGGGGATGAACTGGCCATCAATATCTGGGAACCATCAGTTGATGGTCTTTTCTCCACAGCTGAGAACAAACAAACGGCGCTGCAGGCAGTTGTCGATAGTGACGGGTCTATTTTCGTACCTTATGTCGGGCGTGTTCGCGCAGCAGGCATATCGGTAGAGGCTCTGCGTCGTGCCATCACGACACAGTTGGTGGGCAAAGCCGTCGAACCGCAGGTCCAGGTTCTGCTTGTCGAAAGCAATAGCAACAGCGTCGTTGTTCTTGGTGACGTGAGTGCCCCTGGGCGATATCCGATTGCAATCCGGCGATTGACCCTCATGGAAGCCATCGCCGAGGCTGGCGGCACGCAGGAACCCATCTTTGAAACGGTAGCCGTTATCACACGCGGATCAACGCGGGCTACAATTCGGTTGGATGATGCGGTCGATGATAGCAGTCAAAACGTGCAGCTCCGGCCTGGCGATAACGTTCAGGTCATCCATAGACCGCGCAGCTTTTCTGCCTTCGGTGCGGTAGGCTCAAAACAGTTCGTACCATTCGAAAGGCAAGAGGTGACACTTGCTGAATCGCTGGCACTGGTTGGCGGGCTTGAAGATGATAGCGCAGATGCGGGCGGTATGTTTCTCTTTCGATACGAAAGCCGGGGTTTGGTCGAACAACTGGCAACGCAAGTCAACGTAGATGCCATCTCAGGTAACGAGATCCCCGTGATCTATCGGCTCGACTTCAACCAGCCGCAGGCGTTCTTTTACGCGCGCGCGTTTGAGATGCGCGACAAGGACATTATCTACGTAGCCAATGCACCCGCGACTGAATTCAATAAATTTGTTAGTCTGCTGTTGTCGCCCTTCGTCGGCTCAGTGAACACCGCAAGCAACATAGGTGACTAGATGAAACCTCGTATCGTCTCTGAAAACGCCCTGACCGATAGTCAGCTGCAGATAAAAGACACCGTTGATCGCGTCTTGCATGAAGAAGCAGAGGCAATCATGTCGTTTTTGCCCTACTCTGAAAAATGTATCGCGGCAGTCGAAAAAATTGACGCAGCCACAGGTCCTCTGATCGTTGCGGGGATCGGCAAATCGGGTCACATCGCCAAGAAACTTGCTTCGACCTTCCGGTCGTTAGGTCAGCTTGCCATCTATCTGCACCCTGCCGAGGCCAGCCACGGCGACCTTGGGCTCGTGGAAGACAACAGCGTCGTTTTGGCCCTATCAAACTCTGGTGAGACGACAGAGCTGTCAGATCTCCTGCAATACTGCTCCACTCGGGATATCCCGATCATTTCCATCACCTCGCGCGCAGATAATACACTTGGCCGTGCCAGCGACATCTGCATCAGCTATGGCGACCTACGTGAGGCTTGCCATAAGGGTCTCGCACCAACCACATCCACAACGCTGAGCCTCGCAATCGGCGATGCGATCGCCGTCAGCCTCAGCGCTTTGCGTGGCAAAGTAGAAGAAGATTTCCGTCGTTTTCACCCTGGTGGCAAGCTTGGTGCGCGGTTGACGACAGTGCGCGACCTCATGCGTGAAGGCAACGAAATGCCAATCCTGTCGCAAGACGCCACACTGGAAGAGGTCGTGTTGAAAATCACCGAGAAAAGCCTCGGGATGGTGGTTTTCGCAGAAGAGCGCAAATTGCTTGGCGTGCTCACTGACGGTGACTTGCGGCGCCATATCGACAAACTTCGGACAGCGGCACCTTTCGATATGGCCACCAAAGAACCCGTGCGGGTCACGGCAGATATTTTTGCGTCCGAAGCTGCGTCCATGATGTCACTTCGCGGAATTACAGCCTGCGTTGTCGAAGACGAGGTAGGACAGCTCATCGGTGTTCTTCACGTACACGACTGCGTACGGGCTGGGGTCGCCTAGTCAGCCCACAAATTATTTCTGTGCCAGTCTCTCTTCTTTTTCACGTCGTGCGATTAGCCCGCGCGAAGCCAATGACGCGCTGATCACTCCAATCGTGACCAGCCCGATCATAATGGTCGACAACGCGTTGATCTCCGGACTGACACCAAGACGCACAGCACTGAATATCTTGATAGGCAGGGTCGTTGATGATGGCCCGGTCGTGAAGGACGCGATCACCAGGTCATCAAGCGAAAGGGTAAAGGCCAGCAGCCATCCCGAAATAACCGCAGGCGCAATAATCGGTAGGGTCACACTGAAAAACGCATCAAACGGTGTGCAGCCGAGATCAAGCGCTGCCTCTTCAAGCGACCGGTCAAAACTTGCAAGCCGCGACGACACAACGACGGAAACGTAGCACATCGAAAACGTCGTATGCGCGAGGATGATCGTCGTCGCCCCGCGATCCATCCCAATCGCAATAAAGAACAGCAATAGCGACAGACCCGTAATGACCTCCGGCATCACAAGCGGCGCGTAGATCATGCCCGAAAAAAGGGTCCGCCCAAGGAACCGGCCACTGCGTACCATGACATATGCCGCAATGGTTCCCAACACCGTGGCAAAGGTTGACGACCAGAACGCAACCTTCAGCGTAACCCATGCGGCATCAAGAAAAGCCTCGTTCTGGAACAGTTCACCGTACCATTTTGTTGAAAACCCGGCCCAAACCGTCACCAGCCGGGACTCGTTGAAGCTGAAGATGATTAGGATCAGCATCGGTAGATACAGGAATACAAAGCCAAAGGTCAGCGAGGTCGCGTTGAACCATGAAAAACGGCCGGTCATTGGTTGGCCTCTCTGTTTTTCTGCTCATTGCGCTGGAACAAGATGATTGGAATCACAAGAAGCAACAGCAGAATAATGGCGACCGCAGACGCCACCGGCCAATCGCGATTTGAGAAAAATTCGTCCCACAGCACCTTGCCGATCATGATCGTGTCGGAGCCGCCAAGAAGTGACGGGATGACAAATTCGCCCAAAGCGGGAATGAAAACGAGAAAACATCCGGCGATAACGCCGGGCTTTGATAGTGGCGCCGTCACCAGCCAAAAAGCTGAAAGGCGCGAACAACCCAAGTCCTCAGCGGCCTCTATCAAGGAGTCATCAAGCTTCTCCAGCGTCGCATAGATCGGCAGGATCATGAATGGCAGGTAGGTATAGACGATCCCAATATAGACAGCGATATCGGTGTTTAGGATCGTTAGTGGCGCACTCGTCAGCCCCGTCCACAGCAAGAACTGGTTCAGAAAGCCTTCCTGGCTCAATATCCCCATCCACGCATAGACCCGGATCAAAAAACTGGTCCAGAACGGCAGGATCACCAGCATCATAAGGGTCGGACGCCAGTGGTTGGGGGCTTTCGCCATCCCATAGGCAATCGGATACCCAACAATCAAAGTCAGCACGGTAGAAATAAGCGCGATCTTCAGGCTGGACAGATAGGCCAGAAAGTAAAGCCGGTCTTCGGCCAAAAATACGAAATTCTCAAAATCAAGCTGGCTCAGATACTCCTTGAAACCAGCCCACCCGGTGCTGAGGTCCAGTATTGGAGTGTAAGGGGGGCGCGCAATCGCAATGTCAGAAAGTGAGATTTTCAAAACGATCCCGAAGGGAACCAGAAACAAAATCACAAGCCAGCTGTAGGGAACGAATATCAGAATGAACCGGCGCAGTTTTGTCATGTAATCACCGGGTCAAAATGATACCGGCAGTGTCACTCCACCACAGCCAGACGGTATCTTCCCAGGTGAAACTACGGCGTGCGATGCGGCGACTGTTCGTGGCCTGCGCCTTGAAAACCTCGCCCGATGGCAGCTCCACATGATAAGTCGAGATATTGCCGAGATAGGCAATATCCAAAATCTTGCCCCGCACGCAGTTCGTCACATCCCTGGGACGCTCTGTCCCGATATTGATCTTTTCGGGGCGCACCGCGAAATGAACCTCCGTACCAGCGGGTGCAGGGTCCATCATACTGCCAACAATCGGCGTGCGGCCCTCCCCCCAATGCACGCTGGGTCGGCCCTGATCATCGTTATGCAGCTTGCCATGGACCAGATTCACATCGCCGATGAAATCAGCGACATAGACGGCGTTTGGCGTCTCATAAATCCGGTCTGGCGTGTCGACCTGCACGATCCGACCTTCATCCATCACTGCGATGCGGGAAGCCACAGTCATGGCCTCTTCCTGATCGTGGGTAACAATGACAAAGGTTGTGCCGGTACGCTCCTGAATATCCATCAGTTCAAACTGCGTGTCGTTGCGCAGCTTTTTATCCAGCGCACCCAGCGGTTCGTCCAACAACAACAACTTCGGTGCTTTGGCGAGAGATCTGGCCAAAGCCACTCGCTGACGTTGGCCGCCTGAAATCTGATGCGGCTTGCGCTTGGCAAACTTCTCCAACCTGGTCAGACGAAGCATTTCATCTACCCGGGCTGGGATCTCGGTCTTCGGCATGGAAGAGCGTTTCAAACCAAAGGCGATGTTGTCATGGACGTTCAGATGCGGAAACAGGGCATATGACTGAAACATCATGTTCACAGCGCGCTGGTTAGGGGGAACCGCCGCGATATCCTTGTCATCCAGCAGGATCGTTCCCTCGCTCGGCGCTTCAAACCCTGCCAGCATCCGCATCAGGGTGGTCTTTCCGCAGCCCGATGGGCCGAGTAGCGCGAAAAACTCACGACTGTAGATATCAAGGGTCAGATCGTCGATGGCAGTGAAATCTCCAAAATGTTTGGAGACCGACTGAAAGCGGATGATCGGCTTTTCAGCCGGGTCATCCCATGGGGCGAATACACCTTGCGGATGCTGTGTCTGGGCCAAGCCGATGGCCTTTCTGCTCTATCAAAAAGCCCCACGCCGACAGGGCGTGGGGCACATTGGGTAAGGTTCAGTTGCCTGACTTTATCCGGGTCCAAAGCCGGGTCACTATCCGCTGTACGCCGGGCTCATAGGGTGAGACGGTGTAAAGGTTCTCCAGCGTGGCCTCATCGGGATAGATCGCTGTGTCGTCGATCACGTCTTCTTCCAAAAACTCCTGAGAGGCCAGATTGCCGTTGGCGTAGTACACATAGTTCGACGCTTGCGCCATGTTCTGCGCATCCATGATGAAATTCAGGAATGTGTGGGCCGCCTCAGGGTTCGGCGCATCCTCGGGGATCGCCATCTGGTCGAACCACATCAGCGCACCTTCTGAGGGAATGCTGTAGACAATTTCCACACCGTTTTCCGCTTCATCAGCGCGGTCACGAGCCTGCAGAATGTCGCCCGACCAGCCGAAGGCGACACAGATGTCGCCATTCGCGAGGGCGTTGATGTACTCGGAACTGTGGAATTTGGTGATGTAAGGACGAACGGCGCTTAGAACAGGCTCCGCCATTTCGACCACATCTGTATCCTGGCTGTCGGGGTCTTCGCCCAAATATGTCAAAGCAGCTGGGATGACCTCGGTTGGTGAGTCAATGAAGTAAACGCCACATCCCGCCAGTTTTTCCATGTTGGCTGGATCAAAGATCAACGACAACGAGTCGATGGGCGCGTCTTCACCCAGCGCCTCTGTTACCTTGCCCATATTCACGCCGATTCCAGTCGTACCCCACATATAGTTGATGGAGTAGTTGTTATCCGGATCGTACCGTGCTGTTCGGTCCTGAACCACGTTCCAAAGGTTCCCGATATTGGAAAGTTGGTCCTTGTCCAAAGGCTGAAAGGCACCGGCCGTGATTTGGCGTTGTAGGAAATCGCCGGTCGGAACCACAACATCATAACCAGAGCTGCCTGCCAGCATTTTGGTTTCAAGCACTTCGTTGGAATCGAAGACATCGTAGATGAGCTCGATGCCGGTCTCTTCCTCAAACTTGGTCAGCAGATCTTCGTCAATATAGTCGGACCAGTTGTAGACGCGCACCTCATCGGCTGCAGCGGTGGTCGCCATCAGCGCAAGTCCGACGATGCTGCCTCCGGCAATGATAGATTTTTTCATGATGTTTTCCCTGTTGTTCTGTGAGTCGGGCTTTGCCCTTGGGAAAAATATGATCATATTTTGCATCAAGCACAATGTAGCCTTACGGTGTGGTCAGTGCCACAGTGGGTTTTGTACCCTTTATTCCCTTTTATCGAACAATATTTAGGCTGGAAACATCAATGATTGAATGTGACGATATTCCGACAAAGCTGCCAGCGCATGAAATCGTTTACCGACAGATGCGTGAAATGGTGCTGTTCGGCCATCTCATTCCCGGCCAACCGGTGACGATACAAGGGCTCGTCGAAGAACTCGACTGCGGCATGACGCCAGTACGCGAGGCGTTGCGCCGCCTGACTGCCGAAGGTGCGCTCGTAGCGACTGCCAATCGCCGGGTCTGTGTTCCTGAACTCAATAGCGATCAGCTTTCGCAACTTACCTTCGCCCGCAACAAGGTCGAACCAGAGCTGGCCATTCGCGCAGCCAAATTGATCACACCTGCCCAGATTGAAGAGTTGCAAAGCATTGATGATGCCTTGGATCAGGCCATTACGAACGAGGATGTCGCGGCCTACCTGCGGCTGAATTATCAATTTCACCGACATATTCATGAGGTCGCGAATGCGGAAATCCTGTCGTCTGTTGCGCAGGCGCTCTGGCTGCGCATAGGTCCCTCATTGCGGATTGTTTGTGGCCAATACGGCACGCTCAATCTGCCCGACAAACATCAAGAGACGATAGATGCAATGCGGGCCGGTGACGCCCGTGCGGCAGGCCGGGCGATCAGGGACGATGTAGAGCAGGGGCACGGACAACTTCGCCGCTCACTGCGACAGGATAATTTGATCAAATTTGCTTGACGGCCCTCGTCACGAGCATATCCTGCAGCTGACGAAGACTTAGGGCGAATGATTGTCCAAAACGAAGTGTCAGCGTTTCCAGGAAACGATCATCAGCCCCAGCAAAGGATGCTTGCCATGAACGTCATCTCAAATCACATGCCAACTGCCGATTTGCAGGCACTTGATGCATCCCACCATATGCATCCTTTCACGGCCGGGGCGGAGCTTGCCAAAAAAGGTGCGCGGGTCATTACGCGGGCAGATGGCGTCACGCTGACGGATTCCGACGGGAACAATATCCTCGATGCAATGTCGGGCCTTTGGTGCGTCAACATCGGCTACGGGCGTCACGAACTGGCCGATGCCGCCGCGCGTCAGATGAAAGAACTTCCCTATTACAACACCTTCTTCCAAACGACCCACGTCCCGGCAATCGCGCTGGCGGCGAAACTTGCAGAACTTGCACCCCGCGATCTGAACCACGTCTTCTACGCCTGTTCGGGATCAGAAGCGAACGATACCAACATCAGGCTCGCCCGGCACTACTGGTCGGCCAAAGGCAAGCCTGACAAAAAGATCATAATCAGCCGCAAGAACGGCTATCACGGGTCGACAATGGGTGGTGCCAGCCTGGGCGGCATGGCACCAATGCACGCACAAGGCGGCTTACCGATCGCAGACATTCACCACATCGACCAGCCAAACTGGTTCGTCGAAGGCGGCGAGATGTCCCCCGAAGAATTCGGCCTTGAACGCGCCCGTCAGCTGGAGAAAGCCATACATGACCTGGGCGAAGACAAGGTCGCGGCCTTCATTGCCGAACCGGTGCAAGGCGCGGGTGGGGTCATTGTGCCACCTGAAACCTACTGGCCCGAAATCCAGCGTATCTGTGATGCCCACGATATTCTGCTGATTGCGGACGAGGTTATTTGCGGGTTTGGACGTACCGGCAACTGGTTCGGTTCTGAAACCTATGACATCCGTCCGCATATCATGACCATCGCCAAGGGGCTCAGCTCCGGCTACGCGCCCATCGGTGGTTCGCTGGTCTGTGATGAAGTGGCTAAAACCGTGAACGACGCCGGGGACTTCAACCACGGCTACACCTATTCCGGCCACCCAGTGTCCTGTGCTGTGGCGCTCGAAAATCTGCGTATCATCGAGGAAGAGCAGATTGTCGAAAACGTCCGGGATAACACTGGTCCCTATCTTGCCGAAAAATGGCTCCAACTCGCAGATCACCCATTGATCGGGGAAGCGAAGATCGTCGGCATGATGGCCTCGGTGGCGATGACGCCCGACAAAGCGGCAAGAGCCGCTTTCGCCAGCGAAAAGGGAACCATCGGCATGCACTGCCGTAACCGCTGCTTTGCCAACAATCTGATCATGCGTCACGTTGGCGACCGGATGATCATCGCGCCGCCGCTCACGATTACCACAGCGGATATCGACATCCTGATGGAAAGGGCGGTGAAGTCTCTGGACGAAACCTACGATTTGATCCGCAAGGAAGGTCTCTATAAAGCGGCCTGATCATGGATCTCCTATCCGCCAACGATAAGCAGGGGCAATATCCCCCGTCATACTATGCGGCGACAGCGAAGCCGCTTGATCCGTTCCCTGCGGTGGCCGGTACAATCACTTGCGATGTTTGCATCGTCGGCGGCGGATACTCCGGCCTCTCTGCCGGACTGCATCTGGCGCAACAGGGTTACGATGTTGTCCTTTTGGAAGCGCAGCGCGCCGGCTTTGGCGCATCTGGCCGGAACGGCGGCCAGGTCGGCATCGGTCAGCGGGTCGAGCAGGATGATCTGGAAACCATGGTCGGCAAGCCTAACGCCCGCGCGCTTTGGGACATTTCATTGGATTCGGTCCAACTCGTGCGCGACCTCATCACGGACCATCAGATTGATTGTGGTTTCAGTGACGGGATTATCCACGCCGATCACCGGGCGCGCTATGTGCCCGAAACCCACGCCTATGTCGAAAAACTACAACGTGACTACAACTACGATAAGATCGCCCCGCTTGACCGCGAAGAAATGCGGGAACATGTTGGCTCCCCTGCTTATCACGGCGGCGCTCTCGACATGGGCGGGGGTCATATCCACCCGCTTCGCTATGCGCTGGGCCTTGCCCGTGCCGCCGCTGCTGCTGGTGTGCGCATCTTCGAGCAATCGAAGGTCACGGAAGTCACCCACGCACCATGTCGAGTCACGACGGACGACGCCAAAATCAACGCCAGCCATATCATCCTTTGCTGCAACGGCTACCTTGGTGCGCTCGACAACCACGTCGCCAGCCGCGTGATGCCAATTAACAACTTCATCGTGGCGACCAAGCCGCTTTCCGATGACATGGCGCGCTCCCTCATCCGCGACAACCAAGCCGTCGCCGACAGCAAGTTTGTCATCAACTACTTTCGCCTGTCCGACGATAACCGTATGCTCTTCGGCGGTGGCGAAAGCTACGGATACAAATTTCCCAGCGATATCGCTGCTAAGGTTCGCAAGCCTATGGCGCAAATTTTTCCGCAACTGGCTGATGTCGAAATCGACTACGCTTGGGGCGGCACACTGGGTATCACAATGAACCGGATGCCACATTTCGAACGACTCGCTGGAAATGTCCTTAGCATTTCGGGCTATTCCGGCCACGGTGTGGCGATGGCGACGCTGGGCGGAAAACTCGCGGCAGAGGCCATCGCTGGGCAGGCTGAAAAATTTGACCTCATGGCATCCGTTCCCACGCAGGCCTTCCCCGGTGGTGCGGCTTTGCGTACACCGCTTCTAGTGCTTGCAATGATCTGGTTTTCGTTGCGAGATAAACTTTAACAACCCTTGATCGGAGACCGCGATGACCCTTCTCGACAAACGCCAGTTCTACATTGACGGCAAATGGGTTGATCCTGTCACCCCAAAGGACTTTCCGGTCATCAACCCCGCTACGGAAGAGGAATTCGCCGTCATTTCCATGGGCAGCGAAGAGGACGTAAACAAGGCTGTTGCAGCTGCCAAAGCCGCTTTCCCCAGCTATTCGAGCACAAGCAAGGACGAACGGATTGCCCTTCTCGAAAACATCCGGGCGGTTTACGAGCGGCGCATTGACGAATTCGCGTCCTTGATTAGCCAAGAGATGGGGGCACCGGCCACGCTTGCCAAGAATGCGCAGGCTCCGGTCGGGGTAGGACATCTCGATGGAGTTCTGAACGCGCTGAAGGATATGGAATTCCGCGAAACGGCTGCCAATGGCGATACGATCCAGCGCGAACCCATCGGTGTTTGCGGACTGATCACCCCATGGAACTGGCCCATGAACCAAGTGGTTCTCAAGGTGGTGCCCGCACTTGCTGCGGGCTGCACCATGGTTCTCAAACCGTCAGAACTGACACCCCTCGACGCGATGCTCTACGCCGAAGTACTGGAAGAGGCGGGCGTGCCCAAGGGCGTGTTCAATCTGGTTAATGGCGATGGCCCCGTGGTCGGTGCGGCGCTGTCGCGGCACCCGGACGTGGCCATGATGTCTTTTACTGGTTCCACACGCGGCGGACGGGCCGTGTCGCAGGACGCAGCGATTAATATCAAACGGGTCACGCTGGAATTGGGCGGCAAGTCTCCCAACATTGTCTTTGCTGACGCCGATCTGGAAAAGGCAGTTACACGCGGCGCGCGGCATTGTTTCCAAAACACCGGTCAGTCCTGCAATGCGCCAACCCGAATGCTTGTCGAACGCTCCGCCTATGATCAAGCTGTCGAAATTGCAACGAAAGTGGCTCAGGGCCAAGCCGTAGGCGACCCTAGCGAGGAAGGTAAGCATATCGGCCCGTTAGCCAGCCAGATGCAATTCGACCGGGTGCAATCCATGATCCAGACAGGCATGGATGAAGGCGCTGAACTTGTCGCGGGCGGCCCGGGTAAGCCAGATGGCTTTGACAAAGGCTACTACGTCAAACCCACCGTTTTCGCGGGTGTCAGCAACGACATGCAGATCGCTCAGGAGGAAATCTTCGGACCCGTCCTGTCCATCATTCCCTTCGAAAATGAAGACCAAGCGGTCGAGATTGCCAATGACACCCCTTACGGCTTGGCCGCACAAATCCAAACCAGTGATTTGGAAAAGGCAGACCGCGTGGCGTCTCGTCTCCGCGCTGGAATGGTACATATCAACGGTGTCGACATGAATTGGGGCAGCCCGTTCGGGGGCTACAAAATGTCCGGCGTTGGTCGCGAAGGCGGGGCCTTCGGGATTGAGGATTACCTCGAAGTCAAAGCAATCTCGAAACCTAAAAGCTGAAACTTACGCCGAGATTAAGGGCATTGGTGACCACATCGGTTTCCAATGTCCCACCAGTGTCCAGATCGGCAGAGTTGGCGGAATAAGTGCCTTTGTATTCGGTGAATACGGCCCACTGGTCACTGATCGGATAGCTCGCACCAGCCAGCCATGCCGCTGCAAGACCGGTATATTGATAGCCAAACGTCTCTGACGATCCGTTCGTGACTTCAACATGGGGAATCGACACCCCAACACCACCGCCCACATACGGCGTGAGTTCGCCAAACGCGTCAGGCCAACGGCGGTAGGCGTTCACCGTCAGAATATTCAGCCCATCGGTGAACTCCAGCACATCGTAGCCGTCAGGCAGGACATCGCCATCGGGATAGATCTTGTTATGCGTGAAATCGAGCCCATAGCCAAACGTATCGCTTTGCCATTTCGTGGCGCGCAAGCCGTAATAAATCGGCGCATCGAATGACCGCCCCTCCCAATCTTGGGAAAAGTCGGCGTCAGGAATTTCATCATCACCGCGTATGGTGACGTCTGACGACAATGCAGACTGCGTGCCGCCATAAAAGCTAAGTTCTATCTCGGCTGCTGCGGCAATAGGGGCAACGGAGGCAAGGAAAACAATGGCTGTGACGGTTCTCATGGTCGGTGGTCCATATCTGGTGATTGCTCGGCAGATAAGCAGCAAAAGGGATGGAAACAAGGGACATGAAAGGAATGTGAGGACACCGGCAAAAGAACGTCCGGTGCGGCAAAACCTTGCTATGGCGGATGAAACAAAGTGAAGTCACGACTCGCTAATGCGAAAGAAGACGCTAGGTGACCCATCGTAGGTTTGTTTGAGGCGAGATTAACCAACTCTTTGTTCTTTGAGTTCAATGGTTCAACCTTATTGGCACTGCGCCCTAATGTCCGCTGGACGTCGGCGGTTTTCATGGCTAAACAGCGCCGAAATGGACACTAGGCATTCTGTGTCTTGTTTTTCGTGTGGGTGAAAGCCCCAGATCATTCGGAGATAAACCCCGTGTCACATGCAGACGACCACCAGGGCACACGCCGCGACTTCTTGTACTACGCGACCGCAGGGGCGGGTGCCGTTGTAACCGGTGCCGCTGTTTGGCCTTTGGTCAATCAGATGAACCCTTCCGCAGATGTTCAGGCGCTCGCATCCATCCGCGTAGATATTGCCGACATTGCCCCCGGCACTCAGTTGACGGTGCTGTGGCAGGGCAAACCAGTTTTCATTCGGTCACGGACCGAAGCCGAAATTGCGGCGGCCCGCGATGTTGACGTGAGCTCATTGCCCGATCAGGAAGCATATAATGACAACCTAACCGGTGAGCAGCCGGCTACGGACGAAAACCGCGCGCTTTCCGAAGATGGCGTCTGGTTGGTTCAGATGGGTGTCTGCACACACCTCGGTTGTGTGCCATTGGGCCAGGATGGTGACTTTGGCGGGTGGTTCTGCCCGTGCCATGGGTCGCACTACGACACGTCCGGACGTATCCGCAAAGGACCTGCGCCGCGCAACCTTCCGGTTCCAGTCGCCGAATTTGTCGACGAAACCACGATTCAACTGGGTTAAGGAGAGAAAGCAATGGCTGGTATCCCCCACGACCACTACGAACCGAATTCAAACGGTGAAAAGTGGCTGCATTCGCGTCTGCCCATCGTTGGCTTACTGTATGACACATTGATGATCCCCACACCCAAAAACCTGAACTGGATGTGGATTTGGGGAATCGTTCTGACTTTCACGCTCGTCCTGCAGATTGTCACCGGTATCGTGCTGGTGATGCACTACACGCCCCATGTCGACATGGCCTTCGCATCTGTTGAGCACATCATGCGCGACGTGAACGGCGGGCATATGATCCGCTATTTCCACATGAACGGCGCATCGCTGTTCTTCGTGGCTGTCTATGCCCACATGTTCCGGTCACTTTACTACGGTTCATATAAAGCCCCACGCGAGGTGACATGGATCATCGGCATGCTGATGTATCTGCTGATGATGGGAACAGCCTTCATGGGCTACGTGCTGCCATGGGGTCAGATGTCATTCCACGGAACGGCCGTGATTACAGGCCTGTTCGGCGCGATCCCGTTTATCGGCGAATCGATCCAGACTTGGCTCTTGGGCGCTGGGGCCGTCGGCCAGCCTGCTCTGAACCGGTTCTTTTCGCTTCACTATCTACTGCCCTTTATCCTGCTAGGCCTGACCATGGTGCATATTTGGGCGTTCCACACGACTGGCAACAACAACCCCATAGGGGTTGAGGTGCGGCGCACATCCAAGGAAGACGCCGAGAAGGACACATTGCCCTTCTGGCCGTACTTCGTGATCAAGGATTTGTTCGCACTGACTATCATTCTGGCCGTGTTTATGGCCATTGTCGGGTTCATGCCAAACTATCTTGGCCACCCCGATAACTACATCCCGGCAAACGCACTTGCGACACCAACGCATATCGTGCCCGAATGGTACTTCCTACCATTCTACGCGATCCTGCGGGCGTTCACTGCGGATGTTTGGGTTGTGCAAATTGTCAACTTCCTCAGCTTCGGGATCATCGATGCCAAATTCTTTGGTGTTCTAGCGATGTTTGGGGCGATTGCGGTAATGGCGCTGGCACCATGGCTTGATACATCATCGGTCCGTTCAGGACGCTACCGTCCAATGTTCAAATGGTGGTTTGCGCTGCTGGTCGTCGACTTCATCGTGCTGATGTGGGTCGGGGCACAGGCAGCTGAATTCCCGTATGACTGGATATCGCTGATCGCATCCACATACTGGTTTGCCTATTTCCTGGTGATCCTGCCATTGCTTGGTGTCATTGAAAAACCGCTGACACCGCCTGCAACAATCGAAGAAGACTTCAACGCGCACTACGCGCCGAAGGCCGACGGCGCAAAGCCCGTGGCCAGCCCGGCCGAGTGAGAAAGGACAAATGAAGATGTTCCGTAAACTCACACTATCTGCTGCTGCCGCTTTGGCCCTCACAACCGGCCATGCAGTAGCAGCCGGAGCTGAGGCTGAAATCCACGACTTTGCGTTCTCGTTCGAAGGTCCATTCGGAAGTTTCGATCAGATGCAATTGCAGCGTGGGCTTCAGGTCTACACTGAAATCTGCTCGGCATGTCACGGTCTTGAACTTGTAGCGTTCCGCAACCTGCACGACGAAGGCGGCCCCGGCTTGCCCGAAGATCAAATGCGGGCTTACGCGGAATTCTACGAAATTTTTGACCAGAGCCTGTTTGATGGTGAAGGTGATTTCCGCTTGGCCACGCCAGCGGATAAATTTCCCGGCTCACAACTGGCGACTGCACCCGATCTTTCGCTGATGGCCAAGGCGCGCGCCGGTTTCCATGGGCCGTACGGAACGGGGATCAGCCAATTCGTGAACGGCATGGGTGGGGCGGAATACATTGCCTCGCTGTTGACCGGCTACGTGGACGAACCCGAATGCGCGCTCGAGGGTGAGCCGATGGACGGTTATTACAACACCGCCTTCGCCTCTGGCGGTTATCCGGAAAGCTGCAAGGACGACCACGGTCACTACACCGTGCCCGGAAGCTGGATCGCAATGGCTCCGCCTCTTTATGGTGACGATGTTGTCTACGCTGATGGACACGCAACCGATCTGGAGCACGTGGCCGAGGACGTCGCAGCATTCCTGATGTGGACGGCAGAGCCAAAAATGATGGCCCGCAAGCAAGCCGGTCTGACAGGCTTTATCTTCCTGAGCATCCTATCCGTGCTGCTATACCTGACCAACAAACGGATCTGGGCACCACACAAGAAAAAAGACTGATCCACCAGTCAATCAATTGAAAAGCGCGCCCAGGCAGGCGCGCTTTTTTTATCCCAAATAGGCCTGCAAGGCAGGCGGTGGGTTCTCGAAAATCGCATCTGTCGGGACAGGCGGTAGGGCCACCCCATCGGAAACCAGCACCACGTTATCTGCGATCCGCTTGGCGTCAGCTGGATCGTGTGTCACCATCACAACGCAGCGTCCCGCCTTCAGCAGCTTGTCGCGAACAAGATCAAGCATCTCTTCCTTCAAACCGGGGCCAAGTGCCGCGAAAGGCTCATCGAGAAGCACGACCTCACGCCCGGCCAGCAGCACACGCGCAAGCGCCACCCGACTTTGCTGCCCCCCCGATAATGCCGCGGGCTTTCGCGCACCCATGCCCGTCAGACCTACATCAGCCAAAGCGCGGGCAACCTGATCCTTTTGTTCCGGTAAAAGCCGCAAATCAGGCCGCAAGGCCAGCCCCACATTCTGCAAGGCGGTTAGGTGGGGAAATAGGTTATTATCCTGAAATAGAATGCTGATGGGGCGTTCGCCGGGTGGGAGGGCAGTAATCTCGGTATCACCCCACAAGACACGCCCCGACTTTAGCGAAACAAAGCCTGCCAAGGCTGACAACAGCGTCGATTTTCCAGCACCGGATGGCCCGATCAACGCGGTAATCGCGCCGTTGGCAAAGGCTAAATCGGCGGACAGCGTGAAATCACCCTGCTGTACCTGTAAACCATCACATCTCAGCACCGACACGTCCCCCACGATCACATATCCAGAACAGCAAAAGACTCAGTGCCAGCAACAGCAAGGCGGCGGCGGCGGCCTGATCCATCTGATAAGCCCCCATCAGGCGATACATAGCAAGCGGCAGGGTTTCCTGCGCATTACCCGCAAACAAAGTGATGACGCCAAGATCACCCATCGACAAGGCCGCGGCCAATCCGGCAGCAAAACCCAGCGGTCGGCGCATGCGCGGCAACACCACCAACCTGACCCATGTCCACCGGCGCATGTTCAGCGACATGGCCAATCGGCCAAAATCATCCTGAATTGCAGCCACCGAAGGCGCGATGGAATGCAGCGCAAAGGGCAGGGCAAGTGTCGCGTTAGTCAGCGCCGTGACGGGCAAGGCCACCTCGGCGGGTCGAACAAAGGGATAGACGATCAGAAATAGTCCAGTCCCGACAACCAATGAAGAGGCCGCCAGCGGCAAGACCCCGACAAATGCCGCGACGCGCCCACCCCACAATGCCAATGATAGCGCCATGCAGACGCACAAACAGGCCGACGCGCTTGCCACAAGCAACGAACGCCCCGCCGCCCACCATACCGGCGCGGTCAGGTCCGCCACATGCGGAGCCCCGCGCAAAACGATCATTCCCAACGGCACGATCAGAAAACCCGCGCATAACGCAATCGCAATCGCGTCCAGCGCAAGCGGCGCTCTGTCCCAGCGTTGCACCACGCGATCAAGCCCAGCGCCCATCTCAGCACGCGCAGCGATACGCCAGACCAGAACCGTCGCTGCCGCACATAGTCCAAATTGCACACAGGCCAGCAGTGCGGCTCGTCCCAGATCAAAGTCAAACCGCAGCGCCTGATAAATCGCCAATTCGACCGTCGTCGCTCGCGGCCCCCCACCAAGGATCAAAGCCGTCGCAAAACTTGTCAGGCAGATCACAAAGATCACCAGAAACGCATTAGGGGCGGTTGCCCGCAACATCGGCCACTCCAACAACCGGCGCACATCGGCATTCAGCGTGGCGGCCAACCGAAACCGCTCGGCTGGGATCGACAACCAGCCCTGCAGCAAAAGCCGCGTGGCGAGCGGTAGGTTCAAAAACACATGCGCAAGCACAACGCCATGAAAACCGTAGATCGTCACGCGGGGCAGGCCGATCCAAACCATTACATCGTTCAACACGCCATTGCGGCCAAAGACTGCCAACAGCGCAATCACCGCCACAATGACTGGCAGAATGAACGGAGCCCCCAGCAGAGTGATCAGAATACCCCGCCCCCTGAATTGACGCCGCGCCAGCGCACGGGCGACGGGCACCGCCAAAACCACGCTCACCGCAGCAGACACGAATGCCTGTACCAGCGTAAACCGGACTGCAGCCCAATCACCCGTCGACAGGCCTCCGACCCACTCAGCCTGCCATGCGACAGCCGCAAGCGTGCCAAATGTCAGCAGCAAGACCAGCGCGGCCGAGGCACCCCCCGGCCAACGCGGCGCGATTATTGCGACAGGGCTGCGCGCCATTCATCCAGCGCCGAACTGCGCAGTTCGGCGGCTTCTGTCGGTGGTAAAAGCAGTGCCTCGGAAGGAGTGATCAGATCGCCAAACGCCTCGGGCAAGCCCACCTCAGGTGTCACAGCCGGATACATCCAGTTGGTGGTCGGGATAACCCGCTGAAAGCCTTCGGACACGATGAAATTCATGAACTCATCTGCCAATTCGGGCTGATCGGTACCCGCAAGCTTCCCAGCGACCTCGACCTGCATGTAATGCCCTTCGTCAAAGGCCCAGGCGACCTTGCTGTCATCTTCTTCTGCGATCACATGATAGGCCGGGGAGGTAGTGTAGGACAGCACCGCATCCGCCTCTCCATCCAGAAACAGACCATAGGCTTCTGACCAGCCGGGGGTGACAGTGACGACGTTGTCTGCCAGCCCCTCCCAGATACCCGCTGCGTCATCACCATAAGCTGTCTTCACCCACATCAGCAGGCCCAGACCGGGTGTCGATGAGCGTGGATCCTGAATAACAATCGATACGTCGCTATCGGCCAATGCTTGCAACGATGTTGGCGCGTCATCACCCGCATTCCCCACAAAAGCAAAATAGCCCCAATCAAATGGCAGGAACTCGTTGTCGTCCCAGGCAATCGGCAGGCTCAGATCGGCCTTAACGCCATGGGGGGCGAACAGCTCAGTGTCGCGGGCTGCGGTGGTCAGGTTCGTATCCAGCCCCAGCACGATATCGGCATCAGTCTGCGGGCCTTCCAACTGCAAACGGGCCAGCAATGCCGCCCCGTCGCCCGCACCAACAAACTGCAAATCGCAGTTGCAGCGCTCTTCAAACGCGGCCTCGATCTGCGGGCCTGGGCCCCATTCACTGACAAAACTGTCATATGTCAGAACTTGCAGCACCGAGTCTTGGGCCATTGCGCCTGTGGCACAAAGGGCAAGTCCCGCGACAGCTGGCAGACAGGTGGCTTTACTCATCTCATCCTCCAAATGCGACGGGCGGATTGGGGGATAGCGGAATTGCCATACCTTCCCTCCGCCGGTCTTAACCGGTTCAGGTTCAACGGGTCCGCTAGATGCATCTCAGGCCAATTGGCCCCCCCGAGGTACGCCCTGACTATGAGAAAAATCATTTATTCACAAGGTCTAACTGGCAATCCGGGCGCGCTTGATGTATACAGTTGTTACATATCAAAATTTAGGAGAAAGGAGGCGCGCTTGGGAGAACGCGACTGATTATTTTTTGTCTTGAGCTGCTATTTCTGTGGCTCGTTTACTTCGCCTTTGGTCTCGCCACGACCTACAACATTCCCATATGGGCTACCGCTGGCCTGGTAATTGTCGTGGATCGGACCGTGACCTTCATCACATCATCATCGGCAGAGCGCAAACGCGACAGATTGCCGGAATAGCTTGGCTTTCCTCCGGGCGCTGTTTATCTGACGGTCCAGTCAGGAGCACGCCGCATGTCGATCAACAGTTTTGGCCATCTTTTCCGGTTCACCACTTGGGGCGAAAGCCATGGGCCCGCCCTGGGTGCAACCGTTGATGGCTGCCCGCCGGGTGTGCCGCTTGACCCAGCCACGATCCAGCAATGGCTTGATAAGCGTCGCCCTGGCCTGAACAAGAACACCACGCAGCGGAACGAACCCGACGCTGTGAAAATCCTGTCTGGTGTGTTCGAGGGGCAAACAACAGGTACGCCAATCCAGCTAATGATCGAAAACACCGACCAGCGGTCAAAGGATTATGGTGACATCGCCAACACCTTCCGCCCCGGCCATGCCGACATCACCTATCACCAGAAATACGGGTTGCGTGACTATCGCGGCGGCGGACGCTCATCAGCGCGCGAAACCGCATCGCGCGTGGCTGCTGGTGGGGTCGCGCGCGAGGCTATCCAAGCCATCGCCCCCGGTGTCCTGATCAAAGGCTATATGACCCAGATGGGCACCAAACAAATCGACCGGGACCGTGTCGATTGGGCCCAGATCGACCAGAACGATTTTTTCTGCCCGGACGCAGTTGCCGCGAAGGAATGGGAAGAGTACCTGCAATGGCTACGAAAGGATGACCACAACTCCGTCGGCGCGGTCATCGAAGTGGTCGCGCGCGGTGTCCCGGCAGGTATCGGCGCACCTGTCTACGCCAAACTCGACACCGACCTTGCCGCCGCCATGATGTCTATCAACGCTGTCAAAGGGGTTGAGATCGGCGAAGGCATGGCCGCCGCGGCACTCACCGGGCGGGATAACGCGGATGAGATTTTCATGGGGGCCGACGGCCCGGAATACAGCTCAAATCATTCGGGTGGAATCCTTGGCGGGATCAGCACGGGACAAGACATTGTCGTGCGGTTCGCAGTGAAACCAACCTCCAGCATTCTCTCCCCGCGCAAGTCCATCCGTATGGACGGGTCAGCCACCGAAGTCATTACCAAAGGACGCCACGACCCTTGCGTCGGTATCCGGGCAGTCCCGGTGGGCGAGGCGATGATGGCATGTGTGATTCTTGATCATTTACTGCTGGACAGGGGCCAGACGGGCGGCGAACGCGGCAAAATCGGGCGCGTGTGAACCAAACAAAGACGCATTGGGCAATCCCCCGCCTACCGGAATCCTCACCCGCATAACGACTTCGCAGGCGTTCCACCTCAGTAGGAGAGTGACAGAAAGCCTGACGTTGCACGTTCAATTGCAGCGACCTAAAAATGGATTAGCGGGACGCTATTGTGGACCGCTGGCATTCCTTCATCACCATGTACCATTGGCACAAGGAAAGACCCATGTTGTATCCCCGCAAAGTCATCGCCTCGTTCACAAGCCTTCTGGCTGCCGTCTCCACTACAATGGCCATAGCGCAAGAACCTGCGAGCAACGATGTGGAAAACATGACCGCATTTCTGGAAGAGGCAAACGTACTTTCGGGCCCAGAACTCGTGGATTGCACCCTGTCAGGTGGCACCGAAACCACCTGCGTATCTTTCACCGTCAAATCCGAACCGACGACATACGAGACTGGCCCGTGGTGCCCAACCAATATCTCTGACAGCGCTGAAGAAGGTGGCATCTGGCTGGACGGGGGCGAAGTCTACGACGTCGATGGCGCGTTTGTCGAAAACCTTGCGACCTTCTATGACGACAGTAATTGGCAGCTCTTCGATCCTGAAACAGGCGAGATCAACATCACCGACACCCAAGAGTCATGCGAAGCCGCCGCGCGACCAGATGTGGACGAAGCCTACTATAATCACTGCGTCCAATGTGCTCCGGAGTATTACGAGGACGCAACGGTTACCTACATGATCCCCGTCACCCCATCACCGGCTGATGCACCAAGCCCAACAAATCAGCCCGGATCAGGCATCGCATTCAATGGCGTCCTTCTTGACGGTCCGGCGCCCGTCGAAGATATCCTGAGCGCATACACAATAGCAGCCTTTGATAACTGCGGCGGTCACGTAAACCCCCATGCAGGCTATCATATTCACTCGGTCGGTGACTGCATAACTGATGCTGCACCGATGACAGACCATGGCGCGCAGATCGGTATCGCCATGGACGGATATCAGATTTTCGCCAACGCAATGGCCGATGGCAGCCAGCCAACGGATCTTGATGCGTGCAATGGTCACACGTCCGAAAGCGGTGGCTATCACTACCACGCAGGTGAACCCGGATCGAACGCCATCCTTGGCTGCCTTAGCGCAGAATATGGGTGTCACCTTGAAGATCCGGACGGTGTCTGCGACGCCTCTGCGCGGCCACGTCGTCCATAGGACTTGCGGCCACGACCCCAGACTGCCTTCTGAGTATCAGTGCCTGATCATTAGGCGGGCAATTTCCTATTGCCAAAAGGTTCCCCTGGGTCAATCTGGGTGGCCCCCTTGCGTTTTCAAAAATAACGACAAAGAATGATGCATCAGCGCAAAAATGCGCCACGGCAACCAAAAACAACCAAAGAAGACGATGCGGCAATGCGGCAACGTCAGGGAGTTCCAAAAATGAAAATCACGCAAAAGTTCTTGGCAACCACTGCTATTGGTCTGCTCGCTATGTCCTCGGTCGTCTATGCTGACAGCCACGCCACCCACCCCGAAACTGGCGAGGCATTGGCATCCGATCAGACATTCACCTACCGCGTCGGTGATGAAAGCCCGTCTTATGATCCCGGCGTGGTTGAGGATACCTACGGTGCCGAGGTGGTCCGTGACCTGTTCGAAGGTCTCTATAATCAGGACGCCGCTGGCAATCTCGAAGCAGGCGTCGCGCTTAGCCATAATGTCAGCGACGACAACCTTGTTTACACATTCGACCTACGTGACGATGCCAAATGGTCCAACGGCGATCCAGTAACAGCCGGTGATTTCGAATACGCGTGGAAGCGCGCCGCCTCACCAGAGCTCGCCTCGCCCTACGCGTGGTACATCGAATTGATGTCGCTTGAAAACGCGGCAGAAGTCATTGCTGGCGACATGGATCCTTCAGAACTGGGCGTGACCGCCATCGATGACACCACGCTCGAAGTGCGGCTCAGCCAACCGCTGCCATACTTCGCGCAAATGGTGACTCATGGCACCACGTTCCCCGTGCATCAGGCAACTGTCGAAGAACATGGATCGGACTGGACGCTGCCTGAAAACATCGTCTCGAACGGTGCATATGTGATGACCGAGTTTGTCCCGCAAGAGCGGATAGTCCGGAAACGCAACGAGATGTATTGGGACAATGACAACACGATCATCGAGACCGTCGTCAAATTGGTCATCCCGGATGAAAACGTGGCGCTGACCCGTTATCTGGCGGGTGAACTTGACCGTACAGATATTCCGGCAGGCCAATTCCCCCGCCTGTCCGAGCAATACCCGGATCAGGCCATGTCCGTGCCAGAAGCATGTTCTTACTACTACATGTTCAACATGCGGGAGGGAGCTCCAGAAGAAATTCAGGACCCGAACGTACGCAAAGCGCTCAGCCTTGCGGTCGACCGCGATGTCATCGTCAACAATGTACTAGCTGCTGGTCAGAAGCCGGCCTACACATTCACTCACTGGGCAACTGCAGGTTTCGAAATGCCGGATGTTCCAATGGCGTCCATGGAACAGGCCGAACGCAACGAAATGGCTGTCGAACTACTTGAAGAGGCCGGATACGGGTCAGACAATCCCCTGACGGTTAATCTGGTCTACAACACCGATGAAGGCCACAAGGCCGTTGCCATCGCCATCAGCCAGATGTGGAAACAGACGCTTGGCGTTGAGACCAACCTGTCCAATCAGGAATGGCAAACCTTCCTCGAAGCCCGCAGCAATGGCGATTTTGAAGTGGCCCGTGGTGGTTGGTGCGCCGACTACAACGAAGCATCGACCTTTCTTGATCTGATGCAGTCTGGGTCGGGCTACAATGACAGCAAGTATAACAACCCAGAGGTTGATGCGCTGTTGGCCAATGCAAAGACAGCCGACAACCCGCAAGCAGACTACGACAAGGTCGAAGAATTTATCGCGCAAGATACGCCGATCATCCCGATCTATCACTATGCTGCCGATTATATGTACTCAGCAAACCTCGAAGGCTGGCCCTTCGAAAACTTCGAACAGAACTGGTACTCTCGCGAGCTTTACAAAATCGCCGAGTAAGCCGCGTTGCGGCCCCGCTGCGCCCCCCAAACCGGGGCGCAGCTATTTTTCACAATCGCCAGAATTTGTGGACCCTGACAAATGCTCAGTTTCATCGCCCGCAGGCTCACCGTGGCCATCCCGACCCTATTGATATTGGTCGTGCTGTCATTCGTGCTGATGTACACCGCCCCCGGCGGCCCCTTTAACTCCGAACGACCGCTTCCGCCTGAAGTGCTCGCAAATATCGAAGCGAAATACGGCCTCGATCAACCGTTCTGGAAGCGGATCGCCGTTTACATCCATGGCGTGATCTTCAACTTCGATTTTGGCCCGTCCTTCCAATTCAAGAACCGTTCGGTCAACGACATCATCGCCCAAGGTTTCCCGATCACCCTGACCTATGGGTTCTGGTCCTTCGTTGTCGCCGTCACGGTCGGCGTCTCGCTCGGCATTGCGGCAGCGCTACGCCAGAATACATGGCTCGATTATCTTGCGGTTGGCATCTCCATCGGCGCACAGGTGCTGCCCAATTTCGTCATGGCCCCGATCCTCCTATTGGTCTTCACGCTCTGGCTCGGCTGGTTGCCCGGCGGTGGCTGGGCCGGGGGGCAATGGCAGTATCTGGTGATGCCCGTCATCGCATTGTCCACATCTTACATGGCTTCCATCGCACGGATCACCCGGTCATCCATGCTTGAGGTGCTCAACACAAACTTCATCCGCACCGCCAAGGCCAAGGGACTGCCGACGCGCCGCATCATCTGGCGGCACGCGATGAAGCCGGCCATGCTGCCGGTCCTGTCCTATCTGGGGCCTGCGTTCGTCGGCATGATCACTGGTTCCGTTATCATCGACATATTCTTTTCAACTGGCGGCATAGGGCAGTTCTTCGTCAACTCTGCCTTCAACCGGGACTATTCGGTGATCATGGGGATTACGATCCTTGTCGGGGCGCTGACCATCCTCTTCAACCTCATCGTCGATCTGCTTTACGCATGGATCGACCCCAAGATCAGGTACTGATCCGATGCTACGTGACGACGCCACCGTCGAAGCCCTTCAAAACGCCAGCCACATGGCCGAGGTACGCGGGCGATCCCTTTGGGCCGACGCCCGTGCAAGGTTCTTCCGCAACAAAGCGGCCGTTGGAGGGTTCGTTCTCCTGATGATGATCGCAGCCTTCGCCCTATTCGGCGGGCTGCTTTCCGAATGGGAGCCGGATTTCGTCGATTTCAGCCTGATGGGTGCAAACGCATCCGAAGGCGTACCCTCATTCGAAACAGGCCACTATTTCGGCACCGATTCCAGCGGGCGCGATCTATATGCGCGCGTCGTGCAGGGGACGGGCATCTCCCTGATGGTCGGCGTCGTAGGGGCGGTCGTCGCAGTGATTGTTGGGACGCTCTATGGCGCAATCGCGGGGTATTTTGGGGGGCGGGTCGACGGAACCATGATGCGGGCCGTTGATATCCTGATGTCGATTCCCTTCATGTTCGTCCTGATCCTGATGTTGGTGATCTTTGGACGATCCATTTTCATGCTCTTCCTCGGGATTGGCTTGATCTCATGGCTCGACATGGCGCGGATCGCACGCGGCCAGACCCTGACCATCAAGAACAAGGAATTCGTCGAGGTGGCTGTCGCCACAGGCGTCCACCCCCTTCGGATAATCCTGCGGCACATCGTGCCAAACCTCTTGGGTATCGTCATCGTTTACGCCACGCTTCTTGTTCCAAACATGATCATTTTCGAAAGTTTCATCAGCTTTCTGGGGCTTGGCGTACAAGAGCCCAACACATCGCTCGGTGCGCTTATCTCGGAAGGGGCCTCGCAGATGCAATATGGCGTCTTGTGGCAGCTCTTCTTCCCACTTCTCTTTTTCGTGTTCACCATCTTCGCCTTCTTCTTCGTTGGGGACGGGCTGCGCGACGCGCTTGATCCAAAGGACCGATAGTCATGGCACTTCTGGAGATCGAAAACCTGCAAGTCAGCTTCACCACAGCGGACGGAGACGTCAACGCAGTCAACGGGGTCAGCCTTGACATCGATACTGGCGAAACGCTCGCCATTGTTGGGGAAAGCGGGTCGGGCAAAAGCCAGACCGCCTTCGCGGCGATGGGGCTTCTGGCTAAAAACGGGCGGGCCACGGGTGCCGCGCGGTTCGACGGGCAGGATTTGCTGACCCTCAGCCAGCGGGAATTGAATAAAATCCGCAGCCACGATCTGGCGATGATCTTTCAGGATCCCATGACATCGCTGAACCCTTATATGAAGATCAGCGACCAAATGGCCGAAGTTTTGATGCTTCACAAAGGCCTTGGCAAATCAGCCGCCATAACCGAGGCCGCCAAGATGCTCGATGCCGTTCGTATCCCGGATGCGAAAGCACGGATCACCATGTACCCGCACGAATTCTCTGGCGGAATGCGACAACGGATCATGGTCGCCATGGCGCTACTCTGCCAACCGCGCCTGCTGATAGCCGACGAACCCACAACCGCGCTCGATGTGACGGTTCAGGCGCAGATCATGCAGTTGCTTGGCGATATTCGAAGGGATTTTGGCACTGCAATTATCCTGATCACGCATGATCTGGGTATCGTTGCAGGCTTTTGTGATCGTACACTTGTCATGTATGGCGGGCAAATCATGGAAGAGGGTGCCACCGACGATCTTTTTGCCAAACCGACCCACCCCTACACACGCGGTCTCCTGAATGCCGTGCCAAGGCTCGATCAGGACGAAGAGACGTTGCGCACGATCACTGGCGAACCACCCAATATGTCGCGGCTGCCTGCCGGTTGCCCTTTCTCGCCCCGCTGTGCGCAAGTGCAGCCCAATTGCCCGACAGAGCGGCCAGCGCTCGAAACCATCAATGGCGCCCGTCGCAGGGCATGTCATCTGCCAGTGTCGGAGGTCGCATGACAAAACCTATCCTCTCCGTCCGCGACTTGTCGGTTACCTTCGATGTTCGCAGCCCCAGCGCATGGCCTTGGACACCGGCCCGCAAACTGCATGCCGTTTCCAAGGTTTCTTTTGATCTGTTACCTGGCGAGTGCCTCGGGATCGTGGGTGAAAGCGGGTCGGGCAAATCCACACTTGCACGCGCAATCGTAGGCACGATCCCATCGTCAAACGGTCAAATCCTGTTTGAAGACAGCGATCTGGCCAACATGGACCCACGCCAAAGACGGGTACACCGGCGCGACGTGCAGATGATCTTTCAAGACCCGCTCGCGGCACTTAACCCACGCATGACTGTGGGCGAAATCATCGCCGAACCACTTGTCACCCATGAACACGGCCTATCCCGCAAGGAGGTAAAGCGTCGTGTGGGCGAGCTGATGGAAAAGGTTGGCTTGCTACCCGGCCTGATCAACCGCTACCCGCACGAATTTTCTGGCGGGCAATGCCAGCGGATTGGCATTGCGAGGGCGCTCATCCTCAAGCCCAAGCTGGTTATTTGCGACGAACCCGTCTCGGCGCTGGATGTGTCCGTGCAGGCGCAGGTGATCAATCTGCTGATCTCACTACAAAAGGACTTTGATCTGTCGATGCTGTTCATCGCCCACGATCTGAGCGTGGTGAAACACATCAGTGACCGGATTGCGGTGATGTATCTGGGCAGGATCATGGAAATGGCCGATGCAGAGACCCTGACCACGACCCCGGCGCATCCCTACACTCAGGCGCTTATCGCCTCGGTTCCGATCCCTGACCCTGCTCTGGAAAAGGCAAGACCGCGCCCGATCCTGGAAGGAGAGCTACCGTCGCCGATTTCACCACCATCCGGCTGCGCGTTTCGAACACGTTGCCCCAAGGCGCAACCGCTTTGCGCGGGCGACCGTCCGGTACTGGAAGACATTGGCAAAGGCCACTTTGTCGCTTGCCCATTCCACGCGCCAGAAAGGGCGCTTGTGGCAGGCTGACCCGGTCAAGTCATCAGTAGTCCCGCTCGAAGAAGACACCGAGACTACTGTCACCTTCCTGATCTACCGTCCCCTTGGCCGTAATCTCGTCGGTGACATCAAGGTTAAGGTTGATCTCCGTATCGCCCTCACTGTTGATCGTTACGTCGGTATAGACGTTCTCTGACAGATATTTGCCGGCACGCAGCGCGGCGTTGCCATCATCATCGGTGGTAACATCAAAATCATCCAGCCCGATATTGCTGCGTAAACTATCCAGCGCGCCGCCGCCTTTGCCTGCCAAAGTGCTGATAGCCGAGGCAAGCTGAACCGCCTGCAACGGGCTGAGGCTGGATAAGTCACGTCCGAAGATCAGCTGCGATAGCACCTCGTCCTGCGGCAACTCCGGGCTGGACTCAAAGTTGATATCCGGCTCCCCCGCAGGCCCTTCCACGATGATGTCGATAACGGTCCCGCTCTCGGTTTCGGTTTCTGCAACAAGACGGATATAGGGATCAAAATCCCCCTGTAGGGTCGCACTCCCCTCAGTGAATTCGAACCGCTGCTGCAGGATGTCCAACCGCCCACGGACCAGTTCGAACCGCCCGACTGGGATCACATTGTTTGTCGTCCCACCAATATTCAGAGAGCCACCCAGTTCCGCATCCAACCCACGACCTCTTATGAAAATCCGCGACGGCGCGTTGATATCAATATCAAGCCCGAACCCAGCGGACGAACCCGAAGAACTGCCATCATCATCGTCTGACGCACCGACACCGGCACGATCCAGTGTTTGAGTAATGGCACCCGACGCCCCCACATGGGTCACATCCGGCAGCTCGCCCAAAGTGCTGACGCTGGATGACGGCACCTGAATATCGACCTGCCCCAGATTGATCTCGCCCGTGATCTGCGCACCACCTTGCAACGGACCTTGCAGGCCAATGGCACCATTGGCGGTCGTTTCATAAAGCTCCGGGTCCTCCACGACCACATTGTTCAGCGCTACATTCACGTCTGCCTGATATGGTGCGGTCAGACCGACTGGTCCGGTAATAGCCAACGACCCACCGGCACTAACGCCAGCATTCATATCGATCTGCGCGGCCTCATTCTGCAAGGTGATCGTCCCGTTGATATTCTCCAACGCCTGTTCCAGCGTCGGCGCGGCCAATCGGGCCTGTGGAATGGTGATTTGCCCACTGACCGAAGACAACTCTGCAGGGCCATTTATACCAATATCGAAATTCGCCGTCCCGTTCAGGCGGCGCGGATCAATTGCGCCATTGGCAAGGGCGAGTGGCACACTGCCCGTCAATTGCAGATCAAGATTGTTCGACGACGCCACCTGCCCGCTGGCCTGCGCGGTGATACCACCCGGCCCAGTTCCGGTGGCATCAATACCCCAGTTACCGGACGCATCAAGCGACGCAGTGCCCGTCGCCGTCGCGGCCCCGCTTAACTGATCGGTAAACAGGCCAACGTCACGCAAGCGCGCATCAAACTGCCCCCTGCCAGCACCCCCGCGGCCATCAAGCGTCCCGCTCAGGGTGACGTTTGGCGTAGTGGCGCGAAACTCTGATACATTCAGCGTTTCGCCGTCATAGCTCGCGTTGACATCCAACTGACCAGAACCGCGCAAGAGCGGATCGACCGATGTGTTGCCAATACTGATATCTTGCGTGCGAACCGCGGCGTCAGCACTGAACGCGCTCAAATCCGGCATCACGGCACCGCTTAGATCAAGCGTGACACTGCCGCCAATGGTCTGACCAGCAATGGCGCCATAGGGCTGTAAGCGGCTGATCAACGCATCCACATCGCCCGAAATCTCATAGCCATTTTCAGGGGTATCAATCACCAGATCGGCATTCAGATCCGCACTTGGACCGGTCGCAACAATTGTCGCATTGGTCACCTCATCCACCCCGCGCGCAGCATCGGCCTGCAGGGTAATTGGCCCGCTCAACCGTCCGTCCAATACGGCGGCATCGGGAATACGCAGGTCAATATCCGCAGTTGCAGGACCGTCCATCGCATAATCGGCACTCGCATCAAGGCTCAGATCATCGGTTCGCACAACCAAATCGGACAGTGACAACTGATTGTCGGCACCACGCGCCAAGCTTGCCGTGATCGTCCCAGTACCATCAATCAAAGGATCAAGCTGGCTGATCCCGACACCCAGATCTTGCGTTTGCGCGCGCACATCGCCTTCGAAAACCAGATCATTGGTCGTCAGTACGCCCTGCAGTGTCAGATCAGCGGCACCGTTCAGGTCCTGCCCGGTCAAGGCATCATACGTGTTCAAATCGGTAATATCGGCGGTCAGATCGGCGGCAATACGTTGCCCTTCGTCCAAGGTTGTGACGTCACCCGCCGCCTGCAGCGAAATCGACGGGCCTGTGCCGTCAATGTCAAAATCGACCACGCCCTCAGCATTGCGATTGGCGGTGCCTGTCACCGTCGCAGGCCCGCTCAAATCGTCCAAAACCAACCCTACATCCGTCAGGTTGGCAGTAAAGCTGGCATCACTCGTGTCGCTGGTGATATCTGCATTGGCCGTGATCTCTGCGGCATCAGTTTTGATCCGAAAAGCCTCTAATCGGGTGCCTTCAGCATCACGGACCGCATTGGCAGACAGAGACCCTGACCCCTGCAAAACGGCGTCAACCTCGTCGATGCCTACAGCCAAATTCGTCGTCTGACCCGTGAACAACAGGTTATAGAGACCATCCAAAGGCGTAATATCCGCAAGAATGGACAGCGACGCGCTGCCACCCAAATCCTGACCAACAAGAGTGGAAAAACGGTCAATCTCTTCGGCGGTCAAGGCAATCGTGCTCTGCGTGCGAAAACCATCGTCAGAGCTTGCAATCTGCGCCTCAGCCGCCATTTCCAGCCCCGGACCGGTCAACGTGAAACGGTCGATAGTTGTTGGCTCCGCCTCAATCCGCTGGGCTTCGAATACGCCAGAGATCGTATCGCCAAACGCCTCGGCAGCACCGGCATCGTCTAAGGCCAGCCCCGTCGCTGCATATTGCAAACCCGCGGTCGCCTGACCAATCCCGGCACCTTCGCCCTGCGTGATAATACCACCGCCATTGAGCGAGATCGTATCCATCGCCAGCCCCGGCCGTTCAAAGCCCTGCACATCGATGTTCGCCGTCCAGTCGTCAGAGGCCGAGGCATCATAGTCGATACCCACTCGGGCACTATCCACGTATGTGTCCGCCCCACTGATCGGCAACAGGACCGGATCACCATCCGCATGCGCGATCCCGCCGCGCAGCCGCATATAGGTGGGCCAGTTGGCACCGTCGAGGCGTAGCGATCCGGTCAACAACAACCGACGGGCATTAAGATTAAAGCGCGAGATATCAAAACCACCATCGGCCAATTGCTGTGCCTGCGCCGCCAGCCTGACATTTTCGCCGAAAAAGTCGCGGTAATCAGGAGCGATCAACGGGGCCACATCGCCGCTGATATTCAGATCAATCGTGCGGTCACCGTCGGCGGAGGTCAGACCAAATGTCCCCGTGACACGTTCCTGCCCATCACTGGCAAGACTTAGCGTCGCCTCATAACTGTCCAGCGGGGCGGTACCCTCAATCACCAACCCGACAGAGGGACGGTCCGGCAGATCCAGAAGCCGGGATGTGATCCCGTCAGCTTCTTCATCCAATGTGAGGTTCAATCCCAGAACATTGGTATCATTGGCATAACTGGCATCAATCGCGAACCGGCCTGCCTTGCCCCCAAGCCGCTCAGCGACAACATTCGCAGCACCACTGCCACCCGCCAATTCAGCGTTTCCGATCAGGCTGACGGCGATTTCCTCACCCAAAAACTCTTCGGCCAGCTCAATCCGGGCGATATTCAACTCTTCCAGCAGGATACTGACGGGCAACTCAGGCAGCGAAAACGACTCCGCTTCGGGCGATGGCGTGCTTTCTTCGGACACCGGGGACCGGGCCACAACGATCCGGCCCGCGCTCAGTTCTTTGACATCAATCTGCCCCCGTAGAATCGCGGTGCGGTTCCACGACAGAACCAGATCCTCCAGTGTCAGCCAGATACCCTCGCTATCCGCGATGGTCATCTGCTCAATCGTCGCCTCGGAACTCAACGCGCCCTGAAAGCCCACGACATTGACCTCGCTACCGACACCAGACAGCTTGTCCTCGATCAGATTGGTCAGATAACCCTCGTCATCCTCTTCCTGCGCCCAAACCAGATGCGGAAGGACGAACAGCGCGCATATGATAAAAAGATATCTCAAAACGCCTGCCCGATCCCGATATAAACTTCGACGCTTTCGCCTGCGTCGTCGCCGCTCGCTGGCGTGGCGATATCAAGCCTGATTGGCCCGACAGCCGTATTATAGCGCAGCCCAAAGCCCGCCCCATCATGCCAGTCGCCGTCTTCCAACGGCACCTCGCTCGCGCCGACATATCCCACATCATAAAACCCGACGAGGTCGATGCTATCAGTGACACCAACCCGCGTTTCCAACTGCAACCCGGCAAAGGACGTCCCGCCAAGGGTCACGTCCTCGCCATCGATAGTGTCATCAACACCGAGCGACTGATAAGACTGACCCCGCACCGTGCTACTACCGCCGGAAAAGAACAGATAATCAGCTGGCGCCTCAGTCACACTGGCGCCGATCACGCTGCCAATCTGGGCGCGGGCGGCAAAGGTGAACCTATCGTTTTCGTCAAAACTGACATAGGCGCGATTGTCGGAATACAGCTGCGCACCGCTCAATTCGCCATCAATGCTGGCAAACGGTATGGCTGAGGCATTCAGATAATATCCCCGCGTCGCATTTGTCGGTTCATTACGCTTTTCCAGCGTCGCTTCGACGGGAAGATACAAAAGCGTGTATTCCCGCTCTTCAATTTCCGTCTCCTCGCGGGCGCGCAGGATGCCGATGCCAGCGTCCAAAGTCAGATCCTCAGTGATGAGGGTCGAGATACCAAATTCCAAAGATACCTGATCCAACAGATATTCCGGCTCATCCTCGCGGGAAATCTCTGCGTTGATGGTGAAATCGGTATCCGGGCCAAAGGTAGCGGGGCGGGTAAAACTGGCACCGAGGCTGTAATCATTGCCGCCCGTGTCACCCCCGATACCCGACGCTTCTGCATCTATCCGCAGCTGCTCTGCACCACCCAAAAAGTTGCGATGCAGCCAGAACGAAGACACGGTCAGCCCTTCATTCGCGGACACTTCCAGACCAAAGCCAAACCTGCGTGGAATGCGTTCGGCTATCTGTAACGTCGTCGGCAGGGCATAGTCAGAGGTGTATAGATCCGCCTCAGTAATCGCCGCACTATCAAATGCACCAGTGTCCCGCAGCCGCTCTTCGGCCTTGTCGATCTCGTTAGGGCTATACACTTCGCCCACCGGCAGACCCGCAATTGCCATGACCCGTTCAGTGCGGACATCTTCATTGCCCTGGATGGTCATGGGGCCAAAGGTCAGCTGCGGGCCGGGTTCAAGGATTACAACAGCGTCCAGTCTGCGGTCGTCGTGGCGGGCGACGATCTGTTGATTGGCGGTCGATACCTTTGCATGTCCCGCATCGCGCCACGCTGTCCGCGCCGTCGAAACCGCCGCCTCGATCCGGCTGGATCGGGCGGTGCGGCCGCTCGCAAATTCCTCCGAGATTTCGGTGCCCGGAGCAAGCGGGCCAACGCTGGCCTCCCCAAATCTGAACCTTGGGCCAGTTTGGACATTAATGACGATTTCATCAATCTGTTGCGGTGCATCCAGTGGCGCAATACCCGCCGCCTCGCGACCATCAATTGTGATCGAAATAACCCCGCCATAGTACCCGACGCTATAAAGCGCCGTCAGCAACCGCTTATAGTCGGCGCGTGCGGCAGCCACATAGTCCTGCAGAGAACTGGCGTCTTCATCTTCCAATGACAAAAGCAGCGATGCATCGTCCAACGTATCAACATCATTGTCGGAAACCAGACGGACGTCTTGCGCCAAACCTATCATCGGCCACAAAGACAAAGTGGACAGAGCCACAATCCGTTTCAACATCAACTGCCCCCAAGCAATCACGCATGTTTTCATTGTAGCAGCACATGGGGCTGCACAACCATCCCAACACGGTTGGGTCGTAATAACAACCGAACACCAACGCACAACTGCAGACTTGGTTGCATCCCGCTCGAAATCAGCCGGAAAACGGATTGGTGGGGTAGGTAACGCCCGCGAGATAAAGCCCGTGCGGCGGGCAAACCGGTCCACAAGCGGCGCGATCCCTGGCCACAAGCGCGGCGGTTACGTCGTCCGGCGTCCATGCTCCGGCACCGACACGTTCCAGTGTACCGACAAAGCTGCGCACCTGATTATGCAGAAACGACCGGGCACGGACATGGAACCGATACTCTGTCCCATCATGCCGCTCCACCGTTTCGATATCGAGGGCATCCAGCGTTTTGATGGGGCTTTTCGCCTGACACATCGTAGAGCGGAATGTCGTGAAATCATGTTCGCCGATCAACCGGTCGGCAGCAGCCTGCATGGCCTTGGTATCCAGCCCATGATTGATCCGCCACATCTGTCCCGCCTCAAAAGACAGGGGCGCCCGTCGCGAGATAAGTCGAAACAAATACCGCCGTTCCACCGCGTCAAACCGGGCATGCCAGTCATCTTCAACAGCTGCACAAGCCAAAATCGCCACGGGCTCGGGCTTCAGGTGATAATTCAGCGCTTCCGACAAACGAAACGGGTCCCACGCTTTGGCCAGATCACAATGGGCCACCTGTCCCATCGCATGAACACCAGCATCCGTGCGCCCGGCTGCTGCAATGGTGTGTTCTCCCGGCTCCAGCTTGGCCAATGCGGCTTCGATCGCGGCCTGCACCGACGGATGGTCAGTCTGTCGCTGCCACCCTGAAAAGGGCGCACCATCATATTCAACAAGAAGGGCAAAGCGAGGCATCCGTTTGGCTTAGGTGGCGTCGGAGGCAAAATCAATCCCTACACATCCCGCCAGCCGCGCCCTATCTTTGGGCAAACCGGACGGAAAGGGCAGTTCTTGGTTATTGCAACACTTGCTGATCAGATCACGCGCGGCGTAGGCAGCGTTACCGATACGATCACAGCGCCTTTTTCTGATCCTGTCATCCGTCTGGGTGTCACCGGGCTTTCACGGGCGGGCAAGACCGTATTCATCACCTCTCTTGTCGCCAATCTGATGGACCGCGGGCGGATGCCGCAACTCGTGGCCGCTGCCAAGGGCAACATCCGCACGGCCTACCTGCAACCCCAACCCGATGACACAGTGGCACGATTTCCGTTTGAATCGCATTTGGCCCAGCTCACCGCGCAAGAACCAACATGGCCGGAAGGCACCCAAAGCATCAGCGAATTGCGCCTGTCCCTTCAGGTTCAACCCACTGGCCTGCTATCCGCTCTCAGCGGCCCACGTGTGGTCCATCTCGATATCGTGGACTACCCCGGCGAATGGCTTCTCGATCTCGGGCTGCTTGATCAATCTTTCGCCGACTGGTCGGCCCACACGCTGGAACGCGCCGCAAAACGGCCCGGTGGGAGCGATTATCTCGCCCAACTGCAAGAAACCGACCCAGCCGCCAAACTCGACGAACCAACGGCCCAGCATCTGACGTCAGCCTTTACCGCTCACCTGCAAGCATCCCGCGTTGCAGGTTACTCGGACTGCACCCCGGGTCGGTTCCTGCTTCCCGGTGATCTGGCCGGATCGCCAGTGCTAACTTTCGGCCCTCTGCACCCAGACAAATTTCCTCGCGGTTCGCTCGGGCGCGAATTCGAACGGCGCTTTGAGAGCTACAAACGCAACATAGTAAAGCCTTTCTTCCGCGATCACTTCGCCAAGATCGACCGGCAAATCGTGCTGGTCGACGTGCTCGGCGCGATCAACGCTGGCCCCGCAGCCGTCGAAGACTTGCGCCAGGCCATGAAGCGCATCCTCACCGCCTTCCGCCCAGGCAGAAACGCCTTTCTGGCGCGTATTTTCCAAGGGAGACGGATCGACAAAATCCTCTTCGCGGCAACCAAGGCCGACCATCTGCACCACAGCCAGCACGGGCAACTGACGGCAATCACACAAGCGCTGCTGCGCGACGCCAAGGATCGGGCTGATTTTGCAGGCGCCGAAACGGCCGCGATGTCCATTGCTGCCCTGCGCACCACGGTCGAGGAAACCGTAGACCACCGCGACGGCCTCCTTGAAGTGGTGCGCGGACGGCTTCTTGAAAACGGCAAACAAGCGGCGTTCTACCCCGGTAAGCTTCCCGACGACCCCAGCCATCTTCTGAACCCTGCGGGGCAGGGGGCGGAAAAATGGCTCGACGCAGATTACGGCATCATGAACTTCGCCCCCGCACCACTCACCCTGCGCCCCGGCGATGGCCCCCCGCATATCAGGCTCGACAAAGCGACACAGTTTCTGTTGGGGGACCGGTTATGACCAAAGGCCCTATCCTCATCGATCTCGAAGACGACGCACCGGCACGACCCGAAGCCGCACCCGCAGTACCAGATGTCATCGATACTCCAAACACCGCGATGCAGCAGGCCGCCATCCTTGCGGCTAAGAAACCATCACGCCTCGCGCGCTGGTTCTGGTCCGTCGCGCTGTCGCTTGTCACCTTCATGGCAGGGCTTGCGGCATGGGACTACGTCACCGGCCTGCTGGCCCGTTCACCCATCCTTGGCGGCATCGCGACTGCGCTGATGATTGCGCTGGGCGTGATCCTTTTGGTCATCGCCACTCGTGAACTTGCCGCCTTTGCCCGTCTGCACAAACTGGACGAGGTGCAGGCCAAAGCCGCTGATGCAATCGCCAACGACGATCTCGGCGCCGCCCGCGAAGTGATCGCGGCCCTGAACAAACTCTACGACAACCGCGAAGACACCGCATGGGCCCGCGCCGATCTGGCCGAACGTCAGCCGGATATCCTCGACGCCCCCGGCCTCCTCGGCCTCGCCGAGACGACGCTGCTGCAACCGCTCGACGCACAAGCCCAGCGAGAGGTCGAAGCCGCCGCCCGTCAGGTCGCGACGGTCACGGCCATTGTCCCGCTGGCGCTGGCTGACGTCTTCACAGCGCTCACGGCCAATCTCCGCATGATCCGCCGAATCGCTGACATCTATGGCGGGCGGTCCGGGGTCTTGGGGGGGTGGCGGCTGACGCGCAGTGTCCTGACCCATCTGGTGGCCACCGGTGCAGTCGCCGTCGGGGACGACCTCATCGGATCGGTGGCAGGCGGCGGCGTCCTGTCCAAAGTCTCACGCCGCTTCGGTGAGGGTGTCATCAACGGCGCGCTTACGGCCCGCGTCGGAGTCGCAGCCATCGAAGTCTGCCGACCATTGCCATTCCACACGGTCAAACGGCCTTCGGTCACGGCCCTTGTCAAACGTGCACTGACGGGACTTTTCGGACGTAGCTAACGCAGTCGGGGCGCTTGGCCCAAAGGCAACGGACCCAGTGAAACAAAACCGTTCTGAAAACTCAGCGGAATCTTCAAGCTATCCTCGCCTTGGGCAAGCGTGGCTGCGACGCGTTCCACCGTGCCGGAAACGCCAGAGTCAATCACACCCATATTAACAAGCATCTCAACGACCACCCGCCATTCCGTGGTTTCCAGATCAATCCGGCCCGATGGAACACCAAGCTCGTCAATCTGCAATGACCCATCGGCGCGGATCACCACGGGATCATAGCGCAGTTCAAAGCGGTTCAGTTTCAGGCTGCGCAATGCTGGCAGCGCGTCTGGTGCAATATGGCGGTCCAACGGTCGGTCCAGCCCGACATTGGCATCAAGCACAACACCCTCAACCTGACCATTCTCCAACTGCAAGACATCCAGCAAAGCTTGGGGAAGGGCGATCTGATCGGTATCAAGATAGACATCATAAAGGTTGCCTCCATCCTCTTGCACCCGGACAGCGGCGAGCATCCGATCCACCCCAGCCGACCACCCGAATTCAGAAGTCAACGTAGTAGCACCAGCCTCCATCGTTGCCGTCTCCAACGGCATATCGGTACTCACCCCAGCACCCACGCTGGCGCGCAAATCCTCACTTTCGACCAAAATGCGCTGGCCCTGCAGCGTGACACTTTGCTGACGGGGCAGAATTGCAATCACCTTGTTGGGTTGATAGCTGAGTGCAAAAAGCTGGGCAAAGGGGGCAGACCACCCCAGCAGCCCATCGGCCCGGGTCAGTTTGACATCCGTGACGGTGGTATCAAAACGGGACGGAAAACCGCGCGTGTTCAGGTCATCATAAGAGACCTGCCAGCCCTGATCGCGCAAAGTGGCAATACCATGGGCCGCCGCGCGTTCGACCGCCTGCGCGCCAACAAACCAGTATCCGCTGTAGATCCCGGCCAGTATAAGCACCAGAAATGTCAGGCGGCGCATGCGAAGTCCTTTGTTGTTTCGGCACCCTTGTCACCTGATCTTGCCGGTTTCTCAAGCAGACAAGAGAGGCACCGGCAAAAACAAGGGTGAAGTCATCTAGCGGGCATAGTCGGCTCCTTCGGCATCAAGTATCGCCTTCAACTCCGCCAGATGCCTTGCGTCCTGTTCAGGATAGGCTTCCAATTCCTGCGCCGTCTTTTCGGCCACCGCATCGGATAGAACACGCAAAGGACGACCGGTCTGCAGGGCGCGAATATAGGTCTCGCAAGCACGTTCAAAGTAATAGAGGCGATTAAACGTCTCCGCGACCGTCCCCCCAATAATCAGGACACCATGATTGCCCATAATCATGACTTTTTTCTTGGGGTCGGTGAACTGAGCCGCACAGCGCTCCCCCTCATCCTCAAAGGCCAGTCCACCATAGCCATCATCAATCACGTAACGATTGAAGAACGTGCAGCAATTCTGATCAATCGGGGGCAGATTGCTATCCTCCAGACAGGCCAGCACTGTGGCGAAGATCGAATGCACATGCATCGCACAGCGGGCATTGGGGACAAGACGGTGAAGACCGCCATGCAAACCCCAGGCGGTTGGGTCAGGGGCATCCGGGCCAGACAACGTATCGGGATCCTCGGCATCCACCACAATCAAATCACTCGCCTTGATCCGTGCGAAATGCATCTGATTGGGATTCATAAGGAATCTTGTGCCATCATCATTCACGGCAAGGCTGAAGTGGTTCGCCACCCCCTCATGCATATTCAGCCGCGCGGCCCAGCGAAATGCAGCAGCCAGATCAACACGATCGGCCCAGTGTTCGATATTTGCTTTCATGGCAGACTCCGAAAGGCTTTGCTGGAAATTGAAATCGAATTCTTTGCCGGGTCTTTCGCGTTCGCAAAGCAGTATCCGTCAGCCTTGTGGATACTGCCGAACGCCAACCCATTCTGGCGGGCAGCATCGCAAAATGCGGGAACATCGGCCACGTCAAAGACCAGTTTGGCGGTGACTTGTCCTTCGCGGACACTTTTCGCCGCCTGATACAGCATCAACCGCGCGCCTCCGTCCGGATGAACCAATTCGACAATCCTGTCCCCGTCCTCATGCCGCGCCTCAAACCCGAAATGGCGAATATAGAAATCTGTCACCTCCGGGATGTCCTTGACGTATAGCAGAATGCGGTTCAACTGTGCCGTCATTGCGGGACCTCCCTGACGACATCAATAACCATCTCCGGATCAAGAGGACAGAGCGATGGGAACACCAATTTGCCTTGTCGGGATCGGCAAAATCGCCCTCGACCAGCACGTGCCGGCCATTGCCAATAGCGATGACTGGACCCTCGGGGCGACAGTCAGCCGGTCCGGCACAGTGGACGGTGTGCCTGCCTTCACCGATTTCGATCAGATGCTCGCGGAACGGCCCGACATCCCGGTTATCTCGCTCTGCCTGCCGCCGGTTCCCCGGTTCGACTATGCACGCAAGGCCATATTGGCGGGGCGGCACGTCATGCTTGAAAAACCACCGGGGGCAACACTGGCAGAGGTCCATGCGCTTACCAACATGGCGCAAGCCGCAGGCGTTACCCTCTTTGCCACATGGCACAGTCGCATGGCCGCGGGTGTGGCGCACGCGAAAGCATGGCTCAACGATAAAACCATCGCCAAAACCCACATCACCTGGAAAGAGGACGTCCGCCGCTGGCACCCGGGCCAAAACTGGGTCTTCGAGCCCGGCGGCATGGGCGTTTTTGACCCCGGCATCAACGCGCTCTCCATCCTGACCGAGATATTGCCGACGCCCATCCATCTCCAAAACGCAACGCTGGAGTTCCCGTCGAACTGCGACACACCCATCGCCGCACGACTGGACTGGACAGGCAATGTCACCGCCGATTTCGACTGGCGCCAAGAGGGACCGCAGAGCTGGAACATTGATGTGGAAACATCGGACGGCCGCCTCGCGCTGCGCGACGGCGGGGCGCGGCTCTTGATCGATGAAAATGAAATCGACGTAGGCCCTAACCGTGAATATCCCGCCCTCTATGAACGGATGGCGAAACTGGTGAGGGACGGCAGTTCAGACGTTGACTTGGCCCCCATGATTCACGTCGCAGACGCGCTGACGCTGGGCAAACGGGTCACGGTAGATGAGTTTCATTTCTAGCCGCGTTTCTTAACCCTGCCTTAACACTTCATACCGTGCGGGCGGTTAATCATTAATTTCGGGGCGAATGAGTACCCCGGTGCCCGACGCTTTGCCGACGTTTGTCCGACAGGAATCTGGCAGCTAAAACCCCAAAAAATCAAGGCATTAACCTTTGATTCGCTTTACGGCGCTAACCACCGCACGGTGCCCCCTCGCGCAACACCACCGCACGTTGCGTGACAGGTTTACAAACTGCCAAAAATTTACCATTTGATAAAAAATGAAACTGTGGCAGGCTGAAGCGCAAGACAAGCCACTACAGGAAGCAGCCATGTCCAGCCCCATGACCCCCGGTATCACAGCCGGTCGCTTGCCCGCTGATACGCTGGCCGAAAATTTCGAGGATTTGCACGCGCCCTATGCCCCGCACGAAGCTGCTGTGGCCGCAGATCGCTGCTATTTCTGCTACGACGCACCCTGCGTGACTGCCTGTCCGACAGACATCGACATCCCGCTTTTCATCCGCCAAATCAGCACCGGCACACCAGAGGCTGCGGCAAAAACTATATTTGATCAGAACATCCTGGGCGGCATGTGCGCTCGCGTATGCCCAACCGAAGACCTTTGCGAGCAAGCCTGCGTTCGCGAGCTGGCCGAGGGCAAGCCCGTCGAAATTGGACGTCTGCAGCGACACGCAACCGACACGCTGATGGCAAGGCAAAACCACCCCTACGAACGCGCCCCGGCCACGGGCAAAAAGGTCGCTATCGTCGGCGCTGGCCCCGCCGGTCTCGCCTGCGCGCACCGGCTCGCAATGTATGGGCATGACGTGACCATCTATGACGCCGAGGAAAAGGCTGGCGGGCTCAACGAATTCGGCATAGCAGCCTATAAAACAACAGATAATTTCGCCGCGCGAGAGGTCGATTGGCTCCTCGGCATCGGCGGGATCACGATCAAGACAGGGATGCGGCTGGGCGATAACCTGTCGCTTGATGACCTGACCGGCTGCTTCCCGGCGGTCTTCCTCAGCATCGGCCTCGGCGGTGTGAACGCGTTGCGCAGCGAAGGCGAAGACAAGGACGGCGTGCGCGATGCCGTTGAATTCATTGCAGCTTTGCGACAGGCCAGCGACCTTGCATCCATCCCCGTGGGTCGCGACGTCGTGGTAATTGGTGGTGGTATGACAGCGGTAGACGCCGCCGTACAATCCAAATTACTGGGCGCACAAAACGTGACTATCGCCTACCGACGCGGGCGCGAGGCGATGAGCGCGAGCGAGTTCGAACAGGACCTCGCCGCCTCCAAAGGTGTTCGTCTGATGTTCAACGTTCAACCCAAAGCCATCCATGGAGACAGCACCGTAAACGAGATCGAATTGGAGTATACCAGTGACGACGGCGACGGCCTCAAAGGCACCGGAGAAACTATTCGCCTACCTGCAAGCCAGGTTTTCAAGGCGATTGGGCAGGCTTTGGAAACTGAATCCAACTTGAAACTCGAAGGCCGCAAAATTGCTGTGACGGGGGCCGGACGGACCAGCCGTGACGGTGTCTGGGCCGGTGGCGACTGCGCCAGCGGCGGCGATGATCTGACGGTGACAGCGGTCGCCGAAGGGCGCGATGCGGCCGAAGACATCCACGCCGCGCTTTCTGCCTAAGCTGTGTTATGCTGGGTAGCAGGATAGCTGAATTGGAGGGAGAGATGGAAACGCTCGAAACCCGAGTCGCCGCGCATTACACCACGCAAGATTTGCTGGACCGTATTGATGCGGCGTTGAAAGAACAGGGCGTCGAGATTGCGACCATCGATGACCTGAAACCAATTGACGAATTTCACACTGGCGGGATTGAAGCAACTGAAGCCCTGCTGATGCAGCTGGACATCACCGCCGAAACAAAGGTGCTCGACATCGGTTGTGGCCTTGGCGGAACCGCACGCCACATCGTGCATCGGTACGGCGCACATGTGACTGGTATCGATCTGACGCCTTTGTTTGTTGAGGTGGGTCAGGCGCTGAACACCCGTGTTCATCTGGATGAGGCAATCGATCTACACGTCGCATCCGCAACAGCCCTGCCGATGGATGACGCTAGCGTGGATCTGGTGACGATGTTCCATGTGGGTATGAATATCACTGACAAACCAACACTGTTTGCCGAAGTCGCACGGGTTCTGAAACCGGGCGGTCGGTTCGCTTTGTTTGACGTGATGCGCGACGGCGATCCGGGCGATCTGGAGTTTCCGCTGCCTTGGTCCGAAATAGCGGAAACATCTTTTGTTGAAGCTCCCGCGGCTTATCTGGATGCCGCCGCCGCCGCAGGCCTCGATTTACATATGCAGCGGGACCGAAAAGACTTCACGCTCAGCTATTTTGATCATGTGTTTGCTACCATCGAAAAGATGGGCGGGCCGCCACCGCTGGGCATTCACCTGCTGATGAGAGAAACGGCCGGTCAAAAGCTGAGCAACTATGTCGCTAACGTCAAATCAGGGCGAACTGCACCGGTCGAGATGATTTTCGACAAGGCTGCAAGCTGATGATGCGGCGGAATATATTCACGTGCGTAAGGCATACAGGAGACAAGAATGGCTGATCTCACAACTGATTTCCTGGGCATCAAAAGCCCTAACCCGTTCTGGCTGGCCTCTGCACCGCCGACCGATAAAGAATACAACGTCCGCCGCGCCTTTGAGGCCGGCTGGGGTGGTGTCGTTTGGAAAACACTCGGCGCGGAAGGTCCACCAGTTGTTAACGTCAATGGGCCAAGATACGGCGCGATCTATGGCGCGGACCGGCGGCTGTTGGGTCTGAACAATATTGAACTGATCACCGACCGGCCGCTTGAAACCAACCTCGAAGAAATCGCGCGGGTCAAAGCAGACTATCCCGACCGGGCAATGATCGTCAGCATCATGGTCCCTTGCGAGGAAGAGGCATGGAAAGCGATCCTGCCCCGCGTGGCTGAAACCGGCGCGGACGGCATCGAACTCAATTTCGGCTGCCCGCACGGTATGTCTGAACGCGGCATGGGCTCTGCCGTGGGCCAAGTGCCTGAGTACATCGAAATGGTCACGCGCTGGTGCAAACAATATTACGACAAGCCGGTCATCGTGAAGCTGACGCCCAACATCACAGATGTCCGCAAACCAGCGACGGCAGCAAAAAATGGCGGTGCAGATGCTGTAAGCCTGATTAACACAATAAATTCAATAACTTCCGTTAATCTCGATACAATGTCGCCAGAGCCATCCATCGACGGCAAGGGTTCCCATGGCGGCTATTGCGGCCCAGCGGTCAAACCCATTGCCATGTCCATGGTCTCTGAAATTGCCCGCAACCCTGACACCCATGGCCTGCCCATCAGCGGCATCGGGGGGATCACCACGTGGCGCGATGCGGCAGAGTTCATCAGCCTTGGTTGCGGCAACGTGCAGGTCTGCACGGCGGCCATGACCTATGGTTTCAAGATCGTACAAGAGATGTGCAGCGGCCTTTCCCAATGGATGGACGAAAAGGGTTATACGTCCGTCGAAGAGGTCGTGGGTCGTGCGGTTCCTAACGTGACAGACTGGCAGTATCTGAACCTCAACTACATCGCGAAAGCTCATATAAATCAGGACGACTGCATCAAATGCGGCCGTTGCTATGCGGCCTGCGAAGACACGAGCCATCAGGCGATAGCGATGTCCGATGACCGAACCTTCAGCGTCATCGACGAGGAATGCGTCGCCTGCAATCTTTGCGTCGACGTCTGCCCGGTCGAGGATTGCATCACCATGGTCGAGATGGAGCCGGGCCAGATCGACCCGCGCACGGGCAAGGTGGTGGAAAAGGAATACGCCAACTGGACCACGCACCCCAATAATCCGGGCGCAGTCGCCGCAGAATGATACGCTCGTTGCTACTGGCGGCCTGCGTCATCGCTGGCCTCATTGCACTGTGGCAACTTAGTAAATCTCAGACCTATCAAGTGTTTGGGGAGGCCATCGCACGGGGTGAGGTGGACGCACCCATCATCGCCCTGACCTTCGACGACGGCCCGTCTCGCAAACACACCGCCGCTGTACTGGATTTGCTCGCCGCGAAAGATGTCGCCGCCACTTTCTTTCTGACCGGCCATGAGGCCAAGGCAAATCATGACCTCACCCGCCAGATTGCCGAGAACGGCCATGAGCTAGGCAACCATTCTTTCAACCACGACCGGCTTATCCTGAAATCCACCACACGAATACGCGAAGAACTGGCCCAGACCGACGCAGTCTTTCGCGATGCCGGCTACACTGGCCCAATTCCGTTTCGGCCACCTTATGGCCAGAAACTGTTGGTTCTACCATGGGTGCTGAGCGAACAGGATCGTCCAAGTATCATGTGGGATGTGGAAGCCGGGCCCGAAGATCAAACGTCACAAGCCATGGCTGATGACGTCATCGCCAAGGCTCGTTCCGGGTCAATCGTGCTTATGCACGTGATGTATGACAGCCGTGGTACTTCCCGTGACGCACTACCGATGATCATCGACGGGCTGCGAGAGCGCAGTTTCCGGTTCGTGACCGCGACTGAACTGCTCGCGGCGCAGGGTAGTTAGAAACAAACAAAACACAGGTTGTTTCAATGATCCTTAGCCTCTGGCGCCAACATACGTCGGAAGAATAGTTCCACATGAGCCGCCGCATCGGGGAACGTATCGGCTTTGTTCAGCACAGCACGCACCTGCACGTCAAAATCCGCGTAGTGTTGGGTCATGGCCCAGACAGAAAAGATCAGGTGGTGCGGGTCGATCGGGGCAATCTTGCCTGCGGCGATCCAGCCCCGCAAAATAACTGCCTTTTCGTCGACCACCATCCGTAGGTCTCCCTTCAAATGCGTGGAGATATGTGGCGCGCCTTGCAGGATTTCAGAAGCAAACAAACGACTTTCCCGCGGAAAGTCGCGGCTCATTTCCATCTTGCGCCGCACATAGCCAAGTATTTCTTCAATAGGCTCACCATCCGGGTCGAGTTCCTTGAAAGGTTCCAGCCAGGTTTCGAGCAGCCGTTCCAGAAGGGCGGTGTAAATGGCTTCTTTCGAGGGGAAGTAGTAAAGCAGATTGGGCTTCGACAGCCCTGCCGCCTCTGCGATCTGATCCAATGTCGTGCCGCGAAAGCCGAACTGCGAAAACATCTCCAGCCCGGCAGACATAATGGCGGCCCGGTTGCGTTGTTGAATGCGGGTTGGCGGCTTGGTCATAGGTGATCTTTGCTCAAAATTCGGGCGCGACCGTCGTATAGTATGCCGCTTAGCTTACTCTATTGGCTTTTGCCCGTATAGCACGCGGAAAACTTGACTGGCGTTCCGCCTCTGTTAGCGTTGTTTTGACCATATGGTCAAACCTTGATCGCCCCAGCTAGGAGACTTCAGCCATGGCAGCCCCCGGAGAGAACCTGAAGATCAACGGTGCGCGGTTGTGGGATAGCCTGATGGAGATGGCAAAAATTGGCCCTGGTGTGGCTGGCGGAAACAATCGCCAAACCCTGACCGACGAAGACAGCGAAGGTCGTCACTTGTTTCAGAAATGGTGCGATGCAGCGGGCTGTTCGATGGGCGTGGATGAGATCGGCAACATGTTTGCCCGACGCGAGGGGACGGACCCTGATGCGCTGCCGGTCTATGTCGGATCACACTTGGACACGCAGCCGACCGGCGGCAAATATGATGGCGTCTTGGGTGTTCTTGGCGGGCTAGAAATCATCCGCACACTTAACGACCTTGATATCAAGACCAAGCACCCGATTGTCGTGACCAACTGGACCAACGAGGAGGGCACACGCTACGCCCCTGCCATGCTCGCTTCGGGCGTTTTTGCGGGCAAGCATACGCTCGATTGGGCGAATGACCGGGTGGATGCGGATGGCAAGCGGTTCGGTGATGAGCTGGAAAGGATCGGTTGGAAAGGCGAAGAAAAAGTTGGTGACCGCAAGATGCACGCCTTTTTTGAGCTGCATATCGAACAGGGCCCAATATTGGAGGCTGAGGGCAAGGATATTGGCGTTGTCACCCACGGGCAGGGCCTGCGCTGGATCGAATGCACGGTGACGGGCAAGGAAAGCCACACAGGCTCCACTCCCATGCACATGCGCAAGAATGCAGGCCGTGGCCTCGCCCTGATCACCGAACTGGTGCACGAGATCGCGATGAAAAACCAGCCCAACGCGGTGGGCGCTATCGGGCATATCGACGTCTATCCCAACAGCCGGAACATCATCCCCGGCAAGGTGGTCTTCACCGTCGATATGCGCACGCATCTGCTGGACAAGCTGAACGCGATGGTAGCCGAATTGATGGAACGCGCACCGAAATTATGCGAAGATATAGGCGTGAGCTTCGAGGCCGAGATCGTTGGCCAGTTCGACCCGCCGGCCTTTGATGAGGGCTGCGTGACGGCTGTGCGGAACGCGGCAGAGCGTTTGGGGTACAGTCACATGGATATCGTCTCAGGCGCGGGGCACGATGCGTGCTGGATCAACGATATATACCCGACAGCAATGGTGATGTGCCCCTGCGTGGACGGGCTGAGCCACAACGAGGCGGAAGAGATCTCACCGGAGTGGGCTGCCGCGGGGACGGATGTGTTGTTCCACGCGGTTGTGGAAACGGCGGAGATTGTGGGGTGAACTTGGGTGATGCCGTCCGGCTTGCTACATTTCAGGGAGCCATAAATGGCCCTGATTGTACGCGGCCAGATGAGGATTATTGGAAGCTTGTTGGACACTGCGGGATAGTTACGAAAGCATCAAAAAATAGAGCGCTCGTTGAGTTTTCAATAGATGTTCTGGCCCTTGGTCTTGCTTGTCACAACGAGGCACCAAACTCACTCTGGATATCTATTTCCGACCTTAGATTAGATCTAGAAAATAGGACAAAGAACACATGACCAAAGTCATCAAAAACGGCACCATCGTCACTGCAGATCTAACCTATAAGGCGGACGTCCTGATCGACGGTGGCAAGATCATCGAAATCGGGCCGAACCTGAAAGGCGACGAACAACTCGACGCCACTGGTTGCTATGTCATGCCTGGCGGCATCGACCCGCATGTGCATCTCGAAATGCCGTTTATGGGTACCTATTCCACCGATGACTTTGAAAGCGGTACGCGGGCGGGCCTTGCCGGCGGTACGACGATGGTCGTCGACTTCTGTCTCCCCAATCAAGGCGAGAGCCTGCTGGATGCGATCAAGCGCTGGGATAACAAGTCGACCCGCGCGAACTGTGATTACTCTTTCCACATGGCCGTCACATGGTGGGGCGAGCAGGTGTTCAACGACATGAAAACCGTTGTCCAGGATCGGGGTATCAATACCTTCAAACATTTCCTCGCGTATAAAGGCGCGTTGATGGTAAATGATGACGAATTGTTCTCCAGCTTCAACCGCCTGTCCGAGCTGGGCGCCATTGCGATGGTGCACGCCGAAAACGGTGACGTGGTCGCCGAACTGTCGGCCAAGCTGCTGGCCGAGGGCAACACCGGGCCAGAAGCCCACGCCTATTCCCGCCCCGCGCAGGTTGAAGGTGAGGCGACCAACCGTGCCATCATGATCGCCGATATGGCAGGCGTGCCGCTTTATGTGGTGCATACCTCTTGCGAAGATGCGCATGAAGCAATTCGCCGTGCCCGGATGCAGGGCAAGCGTGTCTGGGGCGAGCCGTTGATCCAGCATTTGACGCTGGATGAAAGCGAGTATTTCAACAAGGATTGGGACCACGCCGCGCGCCGCGTCATGTCGCCTCCGTTCCGCAACAAGCAACATCAGGATAGCCTGTGGGCTGGGTTGCAGTCGGGGTCATTGTCGGTAGTCGCGACAGACCACTGCGCCTTTACGACCGAACAGAAACGCTCTGGCGTGGGTGACTTCACGAAGATCCCGAACGGGACCGGAGGCTTGGAAGACCGGATGCCAATGCTCTGGACCCATGGGGTGAAAACAGGACGACTGACGATGAACGAATTCGTCGCCGTGACCTCAACCAATATCGCGAAGATTCTGAACTGTTACCCTAAGAAAGGGGCGGTTCTGGTCGGCGCCGATGCCGATCTGGTGGTCTGGGACCCAGAGAAGTCCAAGACAATCACGGCGGGCAGCCAGCAATCCGCCATCGACTACAACGTGTTCGAGGGCAAAGAGGTGACTGGCCTGCCCCGCTTCACCCTGACACGCGGCCATGTGGCGATCCACGATGGAGAAGTGCTAACGCAGGAAGGGCACGGTAAGTTCGTCGCTCGCGAGGCGAATACGCCGACAAACAAGGCACTAAGCACGTGGAAAGAGCTGACCGCGCCAAGGCCGGTGGAGCGGACGGGGATTCCGGCGACGGGGGTTTAGGCGATAGTGTCTGTATTGTCCAAGAAGGTAGCCAAGAACGTGGAGGTAATAGCTGCTAACGAGGAGGCGGGCTGGCTGAGCAAGTTGAATGCCATCCTTGTTGGTGAAGATGCTCTTGGTCACCTCACCGTTCGGTACTTGTCGCTCGCGCTGCTTTTGATCGCCACGGTCGTCGGCTTTATGACCTATACGCAATCAAAATTCTTTGGGAGTTTGAATGTCAGTCTACGTCCCGACATGCTGTCAGGTATTTTCGCTATACTTCTGGTCGCGCCGCTCTACCTGCGGCGGATCATCACGTGGTCGCCTTCAATCTACTACATCCTGTCAGCTGTCCTGAACGTTACCGTTACAGCTGTCCTTGTTCAGGCGGTCCTTGGAGCGGCGTCATCGACATTGTTGAGCCTCCCGCTGCCATTTGTGCTGGCAATGGGTCTAGCGACGACATGGCTAGGGATTAGACCGCTAGCGCCGTTAGCGTGGGCGTTTGTTATACTTCTTGGAATTCTCAACCTTCAGGCCGCAAGTGAAGCGATGGGTCTTTGGGGCTACCTTTTTGTCATCTCCGCAGGGCTAGGCATATTTCTACAGTTCCCCTTTGAGCCGCAAAGGATTCTGAATGAGGTCAAATACGATTTCATTGGCCCGCCTGAAGACATTGTAGAACCGACGAAGTCGCTGATGCGGGCGGAGGTCCCGGATCGAGTCCGGGACGGCAATGGCGCATGACTGAAACAACTATTTCCGCTGCTGGCCTCAGCCTCACCTTCCAAACCAATGACGGCCCGGTCCATGCCCTCAAGGATGTGAAACTCGACATCGCGAAGGGCGACTTCGTCAGTTTTATCGGCCCTTCGGGCTGTGGCAAGACCACGTTCCTCCGCTGCATTGCAGGCCTCGAAACGCCAACGGGCGGCGAGATCACCGTCAATGGCATGACCCCGGAACAGGCGCGGATGGCTCGCGCGTACGGCTATGTGTTTCAGGCGGCCGGGCTTTATCCGTGGCGTACGATTGGCGGGAATATCAAGCTGCCATTGGAGATCATGGGGTTCTCCAAAGCTGAGCAGGCTGAGCGTGTGGATCGCGTGCTGCAGCTCGTTGATCTGGTGGGGTTTGAGAAAAAGTTTCCATGGCAACTTTCCGGTGGCATGCAGCAGCGGGCCTCAATTGCCCGGGCGCTGGCGTTTGATGCCGACATTCTGTTGATGGATGAACCCTTTGGGGCGCTGGACGAAATCGTGCGCGATCATTTGAACGAACAACTGCTCCAGCTTTGGGCGCGGACGGAGAAGACGATCGGGTTCGTGACACACTCGATCCCGGAGGCGGTGTATCTGTCGACCAAGATTGTTGTCATGTCGCCGCGACCGGGGCGCATCACCGATGTCATCGATAGCCCGCTGCCGAAAGAGCGGCCTTTGGATATTCGGGACAGCCGGGAGTTTATCGAGATTGCCCATCGCGTGCGTGATGGACTGCGGGCGGGGCATGTTGATGTGTAGGCGCAATGAGTTTTTTGGCCAAGATGAAGGAGGAAGCATGTGAAATCCGCCCTCCCTGTTTTGACTGTTATTGCTGCGATCCTGTTGATTTGGATAGTCGCCGTTGTGCCGATGAACATACACCTGACTGCCGATCAGGCGCAGCGGGATGGGCTGGCGGTGACGCCAGAAACCCCGGTTGAGCGGCAGGCCTATTCAGGGCTCGGCCTGACATTCCGCAATCCGGGCCTTATCGCCCAGACCTTTGTGCAGGAACGCCCACGCTTGCCATCCCCGCATCAGGTTGGTGCCGAGTTGTGGAAGACGGTTGTTGATACGCGCATCACTTCGAAACGGTCGCTCGTTTATCATGGTTGGGTGACCTTGTCTGCCACCCTGCTTGGTTTTGCGATCGGCACGGGCCTCGGCATCTTGCTGGCCGTCGGAATTGTCTACAACCGCGCCATGGATATGAGCGTGATGCCTTGGGCCATTGCAAGTCAGACGATCCCAATTCTGGCGCTTGCGCCTATGATCATTGTCATGCTGGGGGCAATAGGCATTCAGGGGTTGTTTCCGAAGGCGATTATCAGCGCTTACCTGAGCTTTTTCCCGGTGGTTGTTGGTATGGTAAAGGGGTTGCGCAGCCCGGATATGATGCAGCTTGATCTTTTGCGTACCTACTATGCCAGCCCTTCGCAGGGATTTTGGAAACTTAGATTACCGGCCTCTGTGCCTTATCTTTTTGCATCGCTGAAGATTGGGATATCCGCATCGCTGGTTGGCGCGATTGTGGCCGAACTGCCCACGGGCGCGCGGGCCGGTTTCGGGGCAAGGATGCTGGTTGGAGATCAATATGGACAGCCTTTGGTGACCTGGGCGGCGCTGTTTGCTGCCGCAATCACCGCCGCCGCTTTGGTTGGTTTCTTTGGGTTAGTTGAGCGACTGACGCTCCGCCGCATGGGGATGCAGACAGCATGACGGGGGTGGCGATCATCAGTGCCATGGCCGTTTGGGGAGCAGGTTGGTTTGTGAATGTGCGGCTGTCCAAGACCGTCGCCGCAGACACAAGGCTGGTACGGTTTCTGGTGCCCATCATTTTTGGTTTGACGATCCTGATCATCTGGGAATTGCTTGTACGGTTGCTGGGCATCAGTGCCGTGATCCTGCCGCCACCTACCGTTATCGCCGAGCGGTTTGCGAGTGAAGGGCCGCGTTTGTGGGCTGACTTTGAGCAAACAGTGATCAAGGGCGCAATGACCGGCTACATCTGCGGCGGGCTGGCTGCGTTTGCGGTCGCTCTGCTGGCGGACAGGTCGCCGTTCCTGACCCGTGGCATCCTGCCCGTGGGTGGTTTCATGGCCGCCCTGCCTATCGTTGGAACAGCACCGATTTTTGTCAAATGGCTGGGCAGCGATTGGCAATCGAAAGCGGCAGTCGTCGGCGTCATGGTGTTTTTCCCGATCCTTGTGAACACAGTGGCAGGCCTGCGCGACACGACATCCATGCAGCGTGATCTGATGCGTACATACGGGGCAGGCTACTGGTCCACACTTTTCAAGTTGCGGCTACCTGCCGCAATGCCGTTCATTTTCAATGGGTTGAAAATTGCGACCACTCTGGCTTTGATCGGCGCGATTGTTGCTGAATTCTTTGGCTCCCCCACCGTCGGCATGGGCTTTCGTATATCCACAAGTGTCGGACAGCTTGCACTTGATATGGTCTGGGCCGAAATTGTTGTCGCTGCCATCGCAGGGAGCGCGTTTTACGGATTAATCGCATGGATCGAAGGCCGGATGACATTCTGGCACCCATCGCAACGCAAATAACCAAGCCCCCAGAGAGGGCACATCACTGACTTGGAGGTCAAAACATGAAGAAACTAATGATCGCTGCGGCCCTTGCTGCCGGTTTGGGCGGGACGGCCCAGGCGCAGGACAACGACGTCACACTGCAACTGCAATGGGTCACGCAAGCACAGTTCGCGGGCTATTATGTGGCTCTTGATCAGGGATTTTACGAAGAGGAAGACCTGAACGTCACCATCCAACCTGGTGGTCCAGACATTGCGCCACCGCAGGTGCTTGCCGGGGGCGGGGCTGATGTCATGCTGAACTGGATGCCATCGGCCCTTTCTGCGCGCGAAAAGGGTTTGCCGGTCGTAAACATCGCTCAGCCATTCAAGTCGTCGGGTTTGATGCTCACCTGTTGGAAAGACACCGGCATCGAGAGCGTTGAAGATTTCCGTGGCAAGACAATTGGCGTCTGGTTCTTTGGCAACGAGTATCCGTTCCTGTCATGGATGTCGCAGGTCGGTATCCCAACCGAAGGTGGTGAGGACGGCGTGACCGTTTTGAAGCAAGGTTTCAACGTCGATCCGCTTCTGCAGCGGCAGGCTGACTGTATCTCTACCATGACGTACAACGAATATGGTCAGGTGCTTGATGCGGGCGTGTCTGAGGATGAGCTGATCACCTTCAAGTACGAAGATCAGGGCGTCGCCACGTTGGAAGATGGGATTTACGTGCTTGAGGACAACCTCGAAGATCCGGCTTTTGTGGACAAGATGGTCCGCTTCGTTCGTGCCTCGATGAAAGGTTGGAAATGGGCCGAGGAGAACCCGGAAGATGCGGCGATGATCGTTCTTGACAATGATGAAACCGGTGCGCAGACCGAGGCTGCCCAAGTCCGCATGATGGGCGAAATCGCCAAATTGACTGCGGGTTCCGACGGTTCGCTGGACGCTGCGGACTATCAACGAACCGTGGACACATTGCTGGCAGGTGGTTCTGATCCTGTGATCAGCGCGGAGCCGGAAGGCGCGTGGACGAGCGTTATTACTGATCAGGCGCTGAACTAACCAGACCTTTGGGCCTGCGCTACGAAAGTGGGGCAGGCCCAGTTTTGTCTATCGATGCGGAGTTAGCTAATCAGCACCGCCTGAACGGCCCAATCAAAATTCGACATTGTTGATCACCTCGCCATCCACCGCGCGGTACATTTCTTTGTGTTCATCGTAGTAGCCGCTGACGGTAAGTTCGATTTGAATAGGCCCCTCTTCTAGGTTCATGAAATACCACCCGTGATAGCCGGGGAACGGTGTCGTGAACGAACCGTTTTGCCCTGTTCCTTCGCCTTTGCTGTAGGCCTGCTCAAATCCTTCTGGATAGTTTGGTGCGTCCGCGCTCGAAGGGTGACCATGGAATTCGTAGAAAACACCATCGCCCTGTGCGTCAAGAACTTTCCACGAGTAAACAAGCGTTGCGTCTTGATCCATGATGAACTTGTGCTCAAGCTCTCCAAAATCATCGATCTCAAGGAGAATGGTTTCGGATTTGAAAGGCGCATCTTGAAGGTCGATCAACCCGCGGATTGACTGGTTAATCTCCTCCGCAGCTACATCATATTCTTCGACATTGAAGTTAAGCGTCTGACCAAAATCCTCACCTGCGCCTGGGACGGCCGGCCCCGACAGAGCGGTGATCCCGGTTAGTTTGCCGATGCCGGTCGGATCAATCCCGTATTCCGCCGGCAGAACAAAGGCGACAAGTAGCGCACCGGCTGCGACAGTTACGATGCCAAGTTTTGTAGCGGTGGAAGGCTTGGATTTCTCAGTATGTGCCATAGGTTCACCTCAGATTAGGAAAAGGCCAGCAGCTTGCAGGCCAAAAAGCAGGATGCCCGCGCCGAACAGGGCAATGTTTGAATTTCGCGCTATTTGTGGAAACGTGTTGAGGCCGCGCATCCACGCCAGCAACAAAAACAGAAACGTCAATGCGATGATCTGACCGATCTCAACACCAATGTTGAAAAAGATCATGTTTGCGACCAAACCGTCGTCCGACAGGGTTAGGTCTTGCAGCTTGGTGGACAGACCGAACCCATGCACCAGTCCAAAACCAAAGACAGCGAGGCGGGGATCAAGAAATCGGATCATCCCCAGATTTTCCAACGCCTTGTAGCAAACCGACAGGCCGATGATCGCATCCACAAAGTATGGGTTGACGTGGGTGCCTGATAACACCCCAAAAAGCAGGGTGATAGAGTGACCGATCGCAAAGAGGCTAACGAATTTCACGACGTCCTTTAGCGCCCGTAGGAAAAAGATGACGCCAGCCAGATAAAGCAGATGATCATAGCCGGTGACCATGTGTTTGGCACCGAGATAGATGAACGGAAAGGGCTGAACCCCTTCAACCCGGTTCAGATAAGCCTGATCGCCGCCCGCCACACCATGGGCGAGTACGGCACCGGCCAAACCAAATGTGCAGCAGATCAAGATGAAGAAAAAGGTTAATGTTGGTAATGCTTTTTGCGGTGAGCGGCCGGGCATTATCGTTACAAATCCTCGACATATGGAATGAAACGACCCAACACGATGACTGACGTCCAAAGGGTTAGCGACAATGCCGTAGACAGACGCGCATCAATGCTGAGATCGTGGAAGTTGTTTGCACCTGCTTTGATTTTGGGTCGCACCCTAAAGGTAAAATAGAGTGCGTTCAGTCCGGCTATCACAATCAGCAACATCTTTATCCGAAAGGCGATGTTTACGAAGTAACGTGCCGGATCCCCGACTACAAAGAGTGTGCCAGTAATGGCGTTGATTGCAAACCCAATCAGCGTGGCGATGATGAATTTGTCGACCAATCGCAGGGAGATATCACGGGCAAACCCGATTACGCTGAGGTCGATTATCAGAAGTGAGCCGAGCAGTAGACAAAGACCAAGAAAGTGAAACATCTCCAGTGTGGGCCATAGCCAGGCTTGGCTTTGGATGTATTGGTGAAGTGCGGTGCTCTCCAGCATTTGAATGACGCTTTGCATCTGTCATGTCCCCTAGAAGATATAGCCGATCAGGCGTCCAAAGATGATTGCGGCGGTCCATGCGCCCAGCGCTGCTATCGCCAGAAGACGGTCTTTGACCGAGACCTCTCTTTCGGTCCTGAAACAGACCTTCACCATTTGGTAGGTCAGGAACAACGCAATGCCCACGAGGGTCAGCTTTGTTAAAAAAGCCCAGTTTTCCGCAAGCGATGATGCGCTGCCTAGAAATAGCGCGCTCCCAGACAGCAAGTTGATGACAAAACCAACCTGCGCCAGTCGCCAATACGGCAAAATGGCCGAGCGTGGGACGGCATCGACGAATCCCACTACCCGCAGCGCGAGCATGACAGATATACCGACGAGAACGCCCATCCCAAGGGCGTGCAGGGAAAGGGCAATAGGATAGCCCCATATGGTCGATGAAATCAGCAGCCCAAGGGGTGAGTCCTCGAGCCGGAAGAAAAATTCCATAGCTTACTCCTGCAGTGGTCGGTAGAGCGGTATGGGCGATCATGCATACACGCTGCCCGTAGTCTGCATCTCTGCTTTTTGTGTTTGGATCAGGCAGCGCATTGCCTGTTTTTGATCAAGGAGCTTTGTCGCTCCAAAAGACTTCGCGACCCTTTCGGGCCGCGAGGAACTCTGGTTAGCGGCCTTCTTCCTCCGTCAAATCGTCACAATCGTACGGTACAAACTCATAATCGGACTTGACCGCCCTGTTCAGATGCGAGTGGGGTTCGACTAAATTGACAGGATCTGTGATGGTGTATTCTTGCACAAGTTCTTCATTTTCGTCGATATAGAATGTCTCGGCAATTTCCATCTGGTCGCTATGTGGAACCGAAGATTCAGACCGCCCGCCGATGACTTGCAAGAAGCCGGGTGCGAACCCTTTCGTTATGACCTCCAGTTTGTCATCATTCCACCCCCCCACCGAATAGCCGGTGACGCTTGGCTCAATATCATCGGGGAATTCCCCATCGATATGGATAACGCGTTCCACATCCATAAAGCCGTAGGTGATCTTCAATTCGTCTTCTGATTGCTCAAAATTATTGAGCATCTGATCAAAGCGATAATCGAGAATGATGTTGGTGGGCTGGCAATTGAAACGCGGATTGTCTTCGGGTGTCCAATCATCACCAGCTTCAATAGCAGCTTCCGTCAGGACATAAGCGGGCGCCGGTCCCGCATACGGAAGCGGTGGGCCATCGGCGATCGGTTCTCCCCATACACCTGAAAAGTCTGGCATATCCGATGCGTCAGCCACGTCGTCTTCAGTTTCACGTCCTTCACGGTCTTCTTGTGCTGCTTCATCGGGTTCTGGGTTAACGAAACTGCCATCGTCGCTTATTTCACCGTAGCGTAGCAACGTGCGGCTGTCCGAGAACGTGATTTTCTCGGTATAGCATGTCGTCGGCTCAGTACGGGCAGGCGAACCGAAAATTTCGATCTCCGTTCCGGCTTCAAACAAGTCCGCTGACCAGCCCTTGCGTCTGAGCAAACTGCCGGAGCGTAATTCACAGCGCCAATTGACGACATCTCCGTTATCTTCGATCACATCAAAGTAGACATAGGAATGCGGATTGACGAACCGGACCCGTGTTACGGTACCCTTCTTTGTCAGAGTTTGTGACAAGTCAAACTGACCGTTGACTCCATGGTGTCCAACGCTGGCCGTGGGTATGGCAACCATACTGCATATGGCTATAATGACACCGGTTCTGATTTTCTTACGCATGGATTTCTCCTCCCAATTTCGACTGTAAACCAATCAATCACTGGTACCGATTTTGAAAGCTCGTGCATCGCATACGATCTTGGTCATCTTCTGTGAGATGCTTTATCGATAGGCGGCCTTCAAATACATGCAAAACGATAATATCTAACTTTACAACAAAATATCGATAAAAACAGAAAATAATTTACCGAGCCGAGGTGTGACGGGCTTTTTCTGAGTCATAGAAGGTTGAAGTAAATGCCAAATATGGCAGCGTGAAAAATATCGAGAATATCTGTATGTCAGGCTTTTTTCTTTCTATTTGCATTCCGAACTGCAGAAGAGTCGCGTCCACGCTCCGCTGCTGGTGATACCTGATAGACTCAATTAAGGACGCAGCCGTGCCTCGGTGCAAACGTGATGGACAATCCTTTATGTCGACTAATCGTCTCGTATCCTATGCGCGAACGCTTCACCGCTGGGCCGGGGGGATCCTGGCAATCCTGCTCATCCTGATCAGCGGGACCGGAACATTGCTGATCTGGAAGAATACCTATGTCAGCGTTGTCTTCCCACGGAGCGAAACCAGCTTCGAACGTAGCATCGACACGATCTCTAAACTTGTGCTGTCAGTCGAAGACACGTTCGGCGCAGAGGCCATCCGCCGGATCGAATTTGGCGACCATCAGCTCGCGCTTAGCAAACTGTATCTTGTCGATGGTCGTTCCGCCTATGTCGCGTCGGACGGACGCATTGTAGATGAGTGGGTTCCCAATGGCCGCCCGGAAGATTGGCTATTGGATCTTCATCATCGGTTGCTGACGGGACAGACAGGTCTGATCATTGTCGGCACCGCAGGGATTGCAACGATCGTATTGATTGTGGCTGGCCTGATCGCCTTTTGGCCAACACGGCGGGCTTGGCAGAACGGGTTACGATTGCAAAGCCTCGCAAAGGCGCAGGTCCTGCGAGTTCATCGAAATATTGGCATCTTGCTTGCTGCACCCATCCTAGTGATCGTTCTTGCTGGTATCTTACTTGCTTTTCCGCAAACCGCGCGATCTGCTTTGCTTTGGCCTCATCTCAATAACGATACCTATGGTGAGGATTTTGGCGATGGTGTTGATAATATCAGCGGCCAGGCAGAGGCTGCCTGGCCACGCGTCATCGCACGTGCCGCCGCAGTCTTTCCTGATGGAGAAGTCACTGGTCTCGAATGGCCAGTTGATAGCGACCTAAAGCGTGTTCTGATACGAACCAAGGGTGAATGGTCTGGCAGCGGAGCCAGCTCTGTCACTGTGACGAGTTTTGATGGTTACATGGATCTCCGCATCGATGCCAAAACTTTGCCAGCCGCAGAACGGCTGTACAATTTTTCGGGTGCATTGCATCGGTCTGATGTTGGCGGCGTGCTCTACAATGTAATCCAATCCATGATTGGCCTTGGGCTTATCTACTTGGCGGTACTGGGATTGTTCTCGCTTGTACGATCAGCCGTAGGGCCGGACCGAAAACACTGATTTTGCGTTTTAAAGTTCCGCTTAGGACTATTTGGCGATGAAGTACCAATGTTTTCACCGAATCCAGAAACGAATGGCTTGGCCTATTTTATTTGGTCTATTTTCAAGTTGCTTGCATCGGCGTTTTGAGGCTGCCGCCCGCTTGAAACTCTACGCATGTAACAGCATTTCCAACGTTCTGGATGACGTGGAGGACCGCAGTCCAATTTGAAACCCGCAGTATTTGCCAGCTGCAGTTTCCGACAATCATAGCAGGTTGGCTTTTTGGTTGCCGTACGATCGTCCAAGACGAGTTATGAATGATCGCACAGACCCAAGGGGGCTGAATTTCTTGTCAGATACTCTCGTCGGTTGCGCGCCCGCTGTACTACCTCTTGCAGCCAAATTGCGACCTCCTTCAACTAAGTCATCATCGGACGATAAACTCTGCATGAAGCGCTCCACTAGCTTTGATGCTTTTGAGAATATCGATCATATCCCGCGGAGCGACACCAAGTGCATTCAAGCCGGCAACCACCTCGCTTAGTGATGTGCCTTCGCGCACCTCTGCCAAGCCGATACCCGGTTCATCAATGATCGCTGCATCGGTTCTGGGAACGACGACTGTTTCTCCCGGCGCGAAGGGGTTGGGTTGAACTACTACTGGGCTCTCCTGAATGCGAAGTGTCAAATTCCCCTGACTGACTGCCACGCGACTGATCCGCACATCTTCGCCCATGACAATTGTGCCAGACCTTTGATCGACGACGACACGTGCGCGCCGTTCGGGCTCGACCAGTATATTTTCAATGCGTCCCAATGCATGTGCAGGCGATTGCATACGGGTCGCGTTGATGTCGAGCTCCACAGTGCCGGCATCAAGCATTACTGCAACGGCCCGATTGAAATCCTGATTTATGGCAGCCTCGATACGGGCCGCTGTTGTGAAATCTGCTGTTCTGAGTGCCAGCCGTAACGATGTCATGTTAGCGAAATCGAAAGCCACTTCCCGCTCAATCGTCGCACCGGACGGAACGACCCCAGCTGTCGGCACGCCCTGTACTACAGTTGCGCCATCTCCAGCTGCAGATGCGCCACCGGCAATGATCGTTCCTTGAGCAACCGCATAGATGTCACCGTCAGCTGCGTTCAAAGGTGTCATTACCAATGTGCCGCCCAATAAGCTGTCTGCATCGCCAATGGCAGAAATGGTGACATCGATCGTACTACCCGCGCGCGCAAATGGCGGGAGGCTGGCGGTCACCAGAACGGCGGCTACGTTGTTAGGGCGAAATTGTTCTCCCGTGACGTTGACACCAAGTCGTTCCAGAATGTTGCTGAGTATCTCTTCGGTAAATGGTGAGTTACGCAAGCCGTCACCGGTGCCATTCAGCCCGACGACCAGCCCGTAGCCGACCAGGTCATTCGTCCGCACCCCATCAAACTCAACCAAATCTTTAATTCGGATGGGTGCCGCGTGGGCAAAGCCCGTCAATAAAACCAGCAAAGCGACAAAGAGCGGTTTCCAAGCGGTCATCAAAGATATCCAACTAGGCTAAGTTGTGAGAGACGGGCGGTGACGGTATAATGTGTCTCAAGCTGTAATTGGACGCTTTGAAGGCGAGAAGCGGTTTCAAAAGGATCAGCGGCAGTAATATCGTTCAGCGAAATCGTCAACGCTGTTTGTTGTGCTGTGTTCTCCGCTTCGACCCGCTCGACCGTAGCTTGGGTGAAGCCTAAGCGGGACTGCAGATCGACCAAACCGTACGAGCCGAGATGCAAGGCCTGGCCTGCCTCCTGCAACAGCCCTGATTTGGTTTCGGTGTCAATCCCCGGCAGCCTGTCAGCAATGGCAGCCAGAGCCACTGCCTTGAGAACATCCTTAATCGCTGGGTCATCTGCGCGGCCTGCGATCTCAATCCGTTGATTGTTTGACAAACGTTTTTCCATGTATCCGTCTGCATCGCCCTGATATCCCAGCGTGGAGAAGCCGCCCGCCGGATCATTGAACCATGCGTCAACTAACGCAGATATGGCCGCGACGGTTGTTGCGCCACCGACACTTGTTTCCAGATCCGCCAGCAACACCTCTGCATCGGCCAGAGGGTATGTATCAACTGCGGCACCGCTGAACATCGCACGATCAGCCAGTCTTGTGTTCAAGGTGGCAACCATTGCCTCAAACGTATCGCCGGATATACGCGTGGCCTCGTTCAACTGCCCCGGTTGGCTTTGATCATTGATTGTCAATAGTTGACCGCCAAGTTCGCCACGCATTGAGTCGACCTGCGCGAGAGTGGTCTGCATCGTCGACAACAACTGATCCGTCTCAGTGTTTGTCTGTGTGAAGCCCTCCAAGCGGGCTAATGACCCGGTTATGGCGGAATACCGTGTGGTTTGCCCCTCCAAATGTTCTGCCAGGTCTGTGAACTGGCCTGTCGACAGGCGTTGGGCCAAGTCAGCCAGCTCTGTCTTGATAGTGCTGCCGTTACGCATCGTGCTGAATTGCAACGCCATGTCTCCTACGGAATTGACCGGCATCATCAAAGCTCCATCAGTCGTTGAATCATTGTGTCAACGGTTTGCATTATCCGCGCGTTTGCCGCGTAGGCCTGTTCGATGCGAAGAAGAGTTTGCAACTCTTGGTCTGTATCGACTCCGCTGGCCAATTCAGTCTCATGCAAGCTGTCCCAGCGCGCCGATGTAAAACTGAGTGTTTCTTCGGCGCGCAATCGCATGGTGGATAGGGTGGAAGACAAATCGGCGATCCGCCCCGCAGCTGATTGGTCCGAGATGCCTGACAGGTCTGCCCTAATGGCGCTTAACGCCGTAAACCATCGATCCAGCTGTGTGGCGTCACCAGATGGGCCAGCAGAACCTGAATTGATCCCATCGCGAAGAAGGGTGACATTGCCACCCTGGCCGGGATCGACGGCGGCGTTGATAGTCAAACGGCTGGATAAGCCAACAAGATTCGCCGGGTCAAAGGCGGCACCGGTGTCTGTTAGAAGGCCTGCGTTGCCAGCGCCAAGTGTTGGATCATTTGCACTATCAGCAAAACGGGCGATCAGATCAGCCGCAACAATGTCGAGACCCTTCTGTACCTCTGGCAGCGTTTGGTCACGCAGCGCAAATGCTGCACCCAACGATCCGCCATCAAGGCGTCCGATACTGTCATTCAGGCTGGCGGGTTCGCCATTAACCGTCACACCGGACAACGCGCCCGATGTAAATGTCATGTCCGCCGTGATCGTAGGGGTGCGCTCAAAGCCAAATTCGACGGCACGACTATCAAGCAATGTGGTGCCAGAGATCGTCATTATCCCAATGGTACCATTATCCCTATCAAGTTGACGGATTGGTATAATCTCGGAGATGTCATCTACGACCCTTTGCCGAGCGTCCAAAAGTGCCGACGGATCCTGGCCTTGTGAACTAACACGCAAGATGTCGGAGTTAAGGATTTCGACCTGACCTAACGCGGTATTCAGCGTTTCAATATCATTTGCGATGGCAGCGTCGGCATCCTGGCGCAGCGATTGAACCGACTGCGCATTGGATGCCAAAGTGTTCACTACGTGATCAAGGCGACTGATCACCTCTTGCAGACGAAGCTCAGACGCGGGATCGCTTGATGCGCTGATCAGGGCATTTTCAAACTCCGCGAGCCTTGCGCCGAGACTTGCGGCATCATCGACTGAGCCGATGGCTTGTTCAAGACGGGTCAAAGTGTCGACGTTACGCTGTTCGCCACCCAGTGCTGCATCTGCCAGACGACGGTCTGCCAGAATGCCCGCGTCAACATGTCGGGTGATAGCGTCAACCTGAACGCCAGCACCAACGCCACCGACCTGCGCGGAAGAAAGTTCGACCGTCCTGCGACCATAGCCTTCGGTCAAAGCGTTAGACAAATTGGATGATACGACCTCGGCCATCCGCGAGGTCGCGGTCAGGCCAGAAAGCGCGTTATTGAGTGCACTGGAAATACTCATCGGTCATCCAATCCGGAAAAGTTAGCGTTTGATGTTGGTGGTTTCCTGCAGCATCTCATCAACAGTCTGGATGACTTTCGCGTTAGATGAATAAGCGCGCTGGGTCTGGATCAATTCGGTTAGTTCGCTCGCAACATCGGTGGCGGATTCTTCCCGCGCGTAGCTAATAATGTCGCCTGTGGGGCCATCGCCGGCATCCCATAAGAAGAATGAGCCGCTATCGGGTGTGACGCGAAAGCTCTGCTGGTCCAGCGTTTCCAATCCATTCACATTGGGAACGTCAACCAGGGGAATCTGATAAAGCGTACGTGTGATGCCAATATCGAATGAGGCGTTCACATAGCCGTTTTGATCAACCTCAATTGATGTCAGGCTGCCAACCGGTGTTCCGTTCTTGGAGATAGACACTGGGGCGAAAGCATCCGACAATTGGGTCAGCCCTATCGAACTGCCAATTTCACCGATGTTAATTTCCATTGGGCCACCGTCGACATTAACCGTGAAAGTGCCGGTGCTTGCGTCGTAAGCGCCGCCCGCGATATCCGTCACGCTAAGTAGGGTGCCGCCCCCGCCACGTGTGTCGTCAAACTGCAAAGTGTATTGGCCGATGATGTCAGGCACCCCATCTGTATCGGCGTCAGTTTCGCTGTCGCGAATGGTCATTGTCCATTCGTTTGACGCACCGGCTGCTGGTACAGTGGGCGTAAAATCAAAGCTCAGGCTTGCGGAAGTTCCAAGGTTGTCAAAGTATTCGACGGACAGTGATTCATTATCGCCTGCTGCGTCCGATTGGGTGGATGTGGCTGGCAGGTTGACCGACAGATTAAGCCTTGTGGTTGCTTCCCCGGCGAACTGGTTGGAGTTGATTTGCACGGGAACCAAACCATCAATGGAATCTCGCGGATATGTTGGAATTGTGCCGTCAGCAGATGCAGGTATCCCCATTAGGACAAGCCCGCCCGGGCTTGTTAAATAGCCCTGATCGTCCGTTCGAAATGACCCCGTTGTCGTGAGATAGAGCGGATTTTCACCGTTGGCGACGGTGACCGATGATTGGGTTGTCACCGGCAGCATTCCCCGCCCGCGAACGGCCAGATCTGTTGGATTGGACGTCGAGACCAGCGCACCGCTTTCATCGATCAAGCGCGATGAGGATGTCCTGACCCCGCCCGCCGAATATGTTCCCTGACCACTTTCAATCACCATCGACTCAAATTCAGTCACTGCACGTTTGTAGCCATAGGTGGACGAATTCGAGATATTGTCGGATATCGTCGCAAGACGGGATGCATTTGCCGCAAGCCCTGCGACACTGGCATTTAAGGATGAGGAAATCGTCATTTACGGCCTTTCTGCATCAGAGATGACATTCGAATTGCCTCACACTTAGGCCCATTAGTTTAACGTGCGCCTAATACATAAAATCCAAACCACTTTTGACCTCACGGGTCGGACCGGATGACAATGATTTCCAGCCGGTTGTTGCGGGGTGCCGTTGGATCAACAGCCGCAGGATCGCGATCCGCAGCGCCTGTCAGACGCCGAAAACGTTGTCCGTCAAGCCCCCCGTTTTGCATGGCAAGGCGCATCGCATCAGCCCTTTTGGTCGAAAGCTCCCAAACCGGATTGTCGAGCAGAAGAACCGTCCGCGCGCGTACATGCCCCTTGATCGCAACGGAATTCTCAAGATTGCGCAGCAATCGTCCTACGGTCACACCGACTTCATTCAAAACGGGGTTTGGCGTCGCTGTGGCACCATCGAATAAACTGGAGTCCGGCAGATCGTAGATTTCGATCACAAGTCCCTCATCCGTTAACCTGGTCACGATATGACGTAGCGCATTGTCAGAAAGTAGGCTCTCGCCGCCACTGCCAAAGAGGATGTCTTCAATTTCTTCGAGTGCTGCGGTCTCAGCCGCCTTAGCGGCGGCATTTTCCGAGTTATCTTCCGATTGTAAGGGGTTGTTCCCCAAAGTCGGTTGATTAATCCCTGTTCCGCTTTGTGCGAGCGTGTTTTCTGAAAATATACTGTCGCCACCAAATGCACCTGAGCCACCACCTGATATGCGATTGATCGGAATAGTGGGCGAAAAATAATCAGCGATACCCTTTCGCTGTTGTTCGGTCGTTGCATTCAATAGCCACATCAGCATGAAAAATGCCATCATCGCGGTCACAAAGTCAGCGTAGGCAACTTTCCAAGCGCCACCATGATGACCATCACCCGCGATCACCTTCTTGCGCTTGATAATGATCGGTCTGCTATTGCTCTCTTCCATTTCACCACCTGCCGTTAGTCCCCGAGAAGGCGCTTAGCAGGACGGAAGTGAAATCTGGCTTAAAGAAACAATTTGAAGAAATTGAACTGTAGCGTGGTGGACAAAGCCCGTTTTCGCAAAAAAGTGGCGAGATCGATTTTGCTGTTATGCGAAATTCTATATTCAGCTTATGGCAGATGAATAACTTCCAAAAATTTACCGCTTGGTCAGAAAAATGATCGATATGTCTGCTGGGCGACAGTGCCATACGGATCGCCAGTTACAGTTATGAGATATTACGAGTGAGTGGTCATTTTGTGAGAGTGGTTGTTTTCCAATGAGCGTCTGTTTCCTGATAGTGGTAAGGGATGGAAACAATTTTGACGACACCTACGACAAATCGCGTCCAAACCGGGATTTGTCGTAGGTATTCTCCAAGTACGTCTGCCGATGTTATTGTGAAATCTCTTCTGGGCTCTGTAGTTTGTCGGATCAAACATCCAGCAAAATCCAAGAGTCTGTTTGGTTACATGCTGGTTTCGCCATTGCATCGTGATCCGACACAACTACTGCGTAGTACAACCTATAACCACTCAGCCGAAGAAAAATTTAGCTGCTGTAGTGATCCAACGCTGGAGACTTGTAATCTTACCCACTTGCGGGGCTATTGGCCATGAAGAACTCAGTTCGTTTCCCACACATGATGAATGCGCAACTGCTGAACGATTTGCCCGATGATCACAAGGTGGCATTTTTGGATAGCTGCGCCGTGCGCGTCTTTGGCGAAGACACGACGATCCTAACGCAAAAAGAAAATGCGGCCGGTTTGTTTCTCATTGCATATGGCACTATTGAGGTCAGTTTTCTCAGCGAAGATGGCAATAAATCCATCATTTATCACGCCACGCAAGGCGAAATGCTTGGAGCGATTGAGGCAATTGCCGAGCGCCCCTGTGCGGCGAGCTGTACGGCTTTTGCGAATACGACCGTGCTGTTTTGCGCGACTTCGTTGCTATTTGAACAACTCAAATCGCCTGTGTTCATCCGCAATATTGCGACGGTCGCCCATGACGTGATGGTGCGTGATAACATGTTCAAATCCGTTGATCAGTTTTACACGGTCGAACAGCGAATTTGCATATATTTGCGCTACTTATCGACGCCCAACTCGAAATTTTCGCAAAGCCAGTCATATCTGGCAAATGCGGTTGGTTGCTCCCGACAGACCGTGAACAAGGAATTGGGCAGACTGCGCGACCTCGACATCATCGACTTAGATAAAGGTGTTATCTGGGTCAAAGACCGCACTGCCCTGGCGCGACGGATACAGGATCTGGATTTCAGCCAGTCGGGCCTCAAAAACTAGGATGCTGCGGATGGTTCAGGCGCCGTTATTTTCGGTGGTTGATTGATTTGCTGAAGCGGGAAAAAGTTGACGATCTGAAACAGTTCGTTGTGGTTCACATTTCGTAGAATCCCCAAAATTAACTTGCTTTACGGCGAAATTTTCTCACAATTCGAGATCTAGTCTCATCGGGTGAGAGTATTTTTCAGTATGCACCTTGAACGCCTGATCGATCTTTTGGAAATCGTCGCAGTTGCCGGGCGGCCCGTTTCGGCTGGCGAGGTGCAAAAGGTCGCGGGTTTGCCCAAGCCGACATGCTACAGACTAATCCAGTCGCTTGCAGATCAACTATTATTGGACCAGCCGGGCGATGACGGAAAATTCGTGATCGGGGAGCGTCTGATCCGCATCGCGCTTTTGGGCAAATCGGACGTGGACGTGCGCCGCTGCGCCGCCCCGCTCCTCAAAGCCGCGGCCACCAATTTCAATGAAACGGTTTTTCTTGCCCGCTTTCGCGATAGCAACGTAGAAATCATCCATGTCGAGACACCCGATGACCCTGCGCGTGCATTCATTCATCCGGGGCTGGGGGTGCGGCCAATGCACGCCTGCTCGTGCTCCAAAGCGATAGCGGCCTTCGCAGAGCCCGATTTTCAGGACGTCATCCTGTCCGGCAGCCTAAAGCAATACACGGAACACACAAAGATCACCCAAAGTGAATTGCGGGCGGAGTTCGCAACGATTTTGGAGCGTGGCTTTGCTGACTGCGATCAAGAGATAGACATGGGCATCGCCAGCGTGGCGGCCCCAATTTCGATCGGCAATATCGGCGCGATATTCAGCGTCGGGGCCGTTGGCCCAATACGAAGATTCGGAACTGACTACCGTGCTGAAATTGGTCAGAAATTGACCGAACTTTCAAAAAAAATCAGTGGCGCCATTCAGCTTTGTAATGTGGCAGAGGTGTAATCAATCCTCTCAATCTTCGGCCCATATGGGCTCAAAAACAACAGACCTCCAAACGGAGGCAACTTGTTCAAATGGGAGGATAAAATGAACCTGAGACCTGATCCAACATTTCACGCTTCACCGAAGCTCGCGATGCAAGCGCCGGTCGAGAATTATGCCTTTACAGTTATGCTGAGCCCGGACGGCAATCAATCTGACGGCATCGCTGTTGTTGACCTTAAACCGACTTCGAAGACTTATGGCCAGATCGTGCATCAGGTAATCGTTCCCAATAAGGGTGACGAATTTCATCACTTTGGGTGGAACGCCTGCTCTTCGTCGCTCTCGCCGCTAACGGGCCATGCTTTTCTGGAACGCCGTTATCTGATCGTGCCTGGCATCCGGTCCTCGCGCATATATGTCATTGACGTGAAAGACCCACTGAAAGCGCATATCCACAAGACGATTGAGCCCGAAGAACTTTTTGCCAAAACAGGCTATTCCCGCCCTCACACGATCCACTGTGGGCCAGAGGGTATCTATGTGTCTTGTCTCGGCGGAGCGGGCAAAGATGGTACTGATGGCCCTCCGGGCATTTTCATCATGGACTGCGAGACCTTCGAAATCATTGGTCAGTATGAAATGGACCGCGGTAAGCAGGACAAGCATTACGATTTCTGGTGGAACCTACCGCAAGACTACATGGTCAGTTCGGAATGGGGCCTGCCGCCACAATTTGAAAACGGTGTGGTGCCAGAGGATTTGTTGTCCAACAAGTACGGCCATTCGATCCACTTCTGGGACCTGCGGGCGCGTAAAAACATCCAGACGATTGATTTTGGCGAGAATTACCAGATGGCTTTGGAAATTCGCCCGGCTCATGACCCAACGAAGTCTTATGGCTTCTGCGGTGTCGTGGTCGACACAACCAACCTGCAGGGCGCAATCTTTACGTGGTGGCGTGACGAGGACGGCAAATGGCAGGCTAAGAAGACAATCACAATTGATCCGCGCCCAGAAGATCCAGAAAACTTGCCGCCGCTCCTTCAGGGTTTTGGGGCGGTGCCGCCGCTTGTGACGGATATCGACCTCAGCCTCGACGACAAATATCTGTATGTGGCATGCTGGGGTATGGGTGAAATGCATCAATATGATGTCTCGGACCCTATGAATCCAGTTTTGGCTGGAAAGGTTGAGGTAGGCGGCATCGCACGCGGGGCCAAGCATCCCAATGGCAAAGACTTTGCCTACGGTCCCCAAATGGTCGAGATCAGCCGGGACGGTAAGCGGGTCTATTGGACGAACTCGCTTTATTCGACATGGGATGACCAGTTCTATCCAGATGACGAGGGTGGTCAGATGGTCATGGCTCGTGTTGGTGATGATGGAGGCTTTGAGCTAGACAAAGACTTTTACGTCAACTTTCCCAAGGGTCTCAGATCGCATCAGATCAGGCTTGAGGGCGGCGATTGTTCGACGGACAGTTTCTGTTATCCGTCTGTCTAAATGATCTCAGATGTTACATCGGTGGCGGCCCTTTGGGGAGCCGTCATTTTGTCTGGTTTTTACCACGGCATTAATCCGGGTATGGGTTGGCCACTTGCGGTCTCTGCCGCTTTGATGGAGCGCAGACATGCGGCAATGCCCTGGGTGCTGGCAATGCTGGCGACCGGGCATTTTCTTGCCATGGTCGGAATACTTTTGCCGCTCTCGCTGATGCTTTTCCTGGTGGATTGGGAAGTCCAAATTCGCGTCGGCGCCGGCCTTTTGGTTATTGTCATGGGTGTCTACCTACTGGTTAATCGCAGGCATCCGAAAATTCTGGCCCGCGTTCATCCCGCCCGCCTTGCGCTTTGGTCTTTCCTGGCTGCCATGGCCCATGGAGCAGGCCTGATGCTGGTTCCGATCTATCTGGGTATTTGTGCCATTGGTGATGAGGAAACAGGTCATCTTGCAGCAAGGACGCTCATGGGGAGCAATATCATGACGGCTTTCGGCGTCGCTGCAATTCACACGCTGGCCATGACATTCGCCGGAGGGTTAATTGCGATCACTATCTACATCTGGCTTGGTTTGAAGTTTCTGTCCAAAACCTGGTTCAACCTCGATCTGGTCTGGGCCATCAGTCTTATCGTTGTTGGGGTTTTCGGAATACACTCCGCTCGTTTTAGTCATTGATTGGGTGCCAAACATCAATGTGAAAAGCCCGAACAGGGTTGACCTTCGCGCGCAGTCAGAGCGTATCACTTTGAAATAGCCAGACTTTCAGACCGCCATGGGCGATGGCCGGACCTTTGGGCTTGAAATGTAAACCCGTGGCGCGGGCCAGTTTTTCGTCGCTGGTGATTAATCCGACGCGCCAACCGCTGAAACGCTCCTGCAACGTTTGGCCGAAACTGGCGTAGAGGCCGAAAAGCATCTTCTGATTGCCAATCCGTCCTCCATAAGGCGGGTTGCAGATGATCAGGCCGGGTCGGCTGTCGGGGCGCTGCAGATCGGTGGCATTCTGGTTGGCAAATGTGATTAGATCGCTGACGCCTGACCGTTCAGCGTTGGCCTGACTCATCCTGACAGCCCCCGCATCCCGGTCACTGCCGTAGAAATGTACCGGCGTTTCTATGCGCGGCTGTGGTTGACGTAAGGCCGCCCAGGCATCCGCGTCGAAACTGCCAAGGTCTTCAAACGCAAATCGTCGGCTGCGCCCAGGTAGCAACCCAGCTGCGATCTCTGCCGCTTCAATCAGAAACGTGCCAGAGCCGCACATGGGGTCCAACACCGGCTCATGCCCGTCGAATCCGCATGTCCGCAGCAGCAGGCTCGCCATTGTTTCACGCATCGGGGCCTTGCCGACCGCCTCCTTATGTCCGCGCTTATGCAGGCTTTCGCCAGAAGTATCGACGCTGATAGTTACCCGGTTGTCATCAATCCGGGCCTTTATGACTATCGAGGCGTCCGCGTCTATTTGAAACCCCTGTGCCTTGAGACCAGTTTCAATCCGCTGCGCTGCCGCCCCGGCATGGTAGATTTTCGATTTGCGACTGGTGGCAACCTCTACCCTGATTGGCATCTCGGGCCGCAGGGAGTCGCTCCACGGAAATTTGCGCGCCCGTTTGTCCAGCTGGGCAAGATGGAAAGCCATGAAGGTGCCAACCCGTGCCAATACGCGGGTTGCCCCGCGCAGAGTGAGATTCGCACGCCAGACATCCGGCCAAGTACCCATAATCGTCACGCCACCGGGAGTGATTTTGGCATCTGCGAAACCATTCTCGGCTACCTCGTCCAGCAAGGCTGGTTCAAGCCCCGGGGTGGCTGTAATGAATATCTCGAACTGCTGGGTCATGAACGTGCTGGATGCGCCAAAGCGGGGCGTGACGCAAGCACTGTCAGTGTATCTCCCGCGCAGTTTCGGGCTTTGGCTTAGCGATTTCTTCAAGTGCCTTGAGTGGGCGTTTGACTGCCTCGGTCAAACCGGGCGGTGTTGGGGCCGCCATCTGCTTGCTGACTTCGATCATCAGTACGCCGCCGGGTGCGAAGATGGGGATTTTATGTCCCAACTTCTCGAGCAGACCGGATGACTTCCGCCAAAATCGCCCATGTGACGGCGGCTGATAAAGCGATGAGCGCGCCCGTTCGGTCACGAATCTGTGCTTTCTCAGTTGCGCCTCAAGCTGACCAAAGGAATAGGGACGCCCGTAGCCGAAAGGTGTGCTATCGGATCGTGACCACAGCCCGGCCCGGTTCGGTACAATAAAGAGCGCCCGCCCGCCCGGGCCAAGCACCCGCCAAGCCTCATCAAGCAGAGCTGAAGGAGTTTCGGATGTTTCCAGCCCATGCATGACGATTAGCTTATCAACATGGCCAGTCTCAATCGGCCAAAGCGTATCTTCGCATAACACGCTGACGTTCGGGCCATCAGGAGGCCATGGCATAACACCCTGCGGTCCCGGCATTAACCCAATCACCCGCCGTGCATCTGCCATAAACGGTCGTAACAATGGCACCGCGAAACCAAAGCCAACGACCATTTGCCCCTTTGCCTCTGGCCAAACATACGCCATTTCATCACGGATCACCTTTTGCGCCCGGCGTCCCAGTGCGCTCCGGTAGTAAAAATTTCGCAGGTCCAAAACGTCCAGATGCATTGCGGTTTGTGGCCCTTTCAGCAAAGCTCACCTTAAAACATATCAACAGAAAGCGACATTGCCATGCCAAACGATCAATCTCCTGTAGAACTGGTCACTGTCCCGTGTTTGTCCGACAATTACGCCTTTCTGGTGCATAATGCGGCAACCGGACAGACAGCATTGGTCGATGCCCCTGAGGCCGCGCCTATTGCCGCCGTGTTGAAAGAGCGCGGCTGGGCCCTGTCAGATATCCTTATCACCCATCATCATGACGATCATATCGACGGTGTTGCCGCACTGCGCGACGGCGCGCGTGTGATTGGGGCTGCTGCAGATGCTCACCGGCTGCCCCCGCTGGATCTAGCAGTATCGGAGGGCGACGAAATCGAGGTTTGCGGCCAAAGGACTGAAGTTCTGGACGTATCCGGCCACACCCTTGGCCATATCGCCTTTCATATGCCTGACCCTGCAATAGCCTTTACCGCTGACAGCCTGATGGCGCTGGGCTGCGGTCGCCTGTTTGAAGGCACGCCTGAACAGATGTGGCAAAGCATGCAAAAGCTGCGCACCTTACCGCCCAAGACCACCATCTGCTCAGGGCATGAATACACCGAAAGCAATGCCCGCTTTGCGCAGTCTATTGACCCAGAGAATGCTGACCTTATCTTAAGGATCAAGGATGTGAATTCTGCCCGTGCGGCTGGGAAACCGACAGTCCCGTCAGTTCTTGACGACGAAATGAAAACGAACCCGTTCCTGCGTGCCGATGATCCTTTGCTGAAGAAGGCGGTTGGGATGGTCGACTCGAAAGATGCGGTCGTGTTCGCTGAAATACGTCAGCGCAAAGACAACTTTTAGCGCGCCAAGCGTGTCAAAACAGCGCAAAAGACGGTCTTAACCCTTCTTTCACCACGAATGTGAAGGTGAATTGCAAAAAAGTTCTTGAAGGTTGGGGAATAAAACCAAACCTTAAGAGTAAGAGGCCACGGTTGGGTGAACAGCTTGTTCGACCAACCCCGTTATGAAGGAGCACGAAAGGTGCCATCATTTTCGACCACGTTAGAGCAGTCTATTCACGGCGCACTGGCTTTGGCCAATGCACGCAAGCATGAACTTGCGACGTTGGAGCATTTGCTTTTGTCGCTGATTGATGAACCGGACGCGGCCCGCGTCATGCGCGCCTGTTCGGTGAATCTCGACGATCTGCGCAAAGATCTAGAGGATTTTATCGCGGATGATCTCTCAACCCTGATAACCGATGTAGAAGGGTCAGAGGCAGTCCCGACCGCCGCGTTCCAGCGTGTGATACAACGTGCGGCGATTCACGTGCAATCATCCGGTCGATCAGAGGTGACCGGCGCAAATGTGTTGGTCGCCATCTTTGCCGAACGTGAAAGCAATGCTGCCTACTTCCTGCAAGAACAGGATATGACCCGTTATGATGCGGTGAACTTTATCGCGCATGGCGTGGCAAAGGACCCTGCTTTCGGCGAAAGCCGCCCCGTGACTGGCTCGCCCGATGAAGGTGAAACAATTGCCCCCGGCGAAGGCGACGAAAAGGAAAGCGCACTCGCGAAGTATTGCGTCGATCTGAATGCGAAAGCTTCGAAAGGTGATGTCGATCCGCTGATTGGGCGTGCCCATGAGGTTGAACGCTGTATCCAGGTTCTGTGCCGTCGTCGCAAAAACAACCCGCTGTTGGTGGGTGATCCCGGCGTTGGTAAAACGGCAATCGCCGAAGGCCTGGCTTTCAAAATCGTGAATGGTGAAACGCCAGAGGTGTTGGCCGGTGCTACGATCTATTCGCTCGACATGGGCGCATTGCTGGCCGGTACGCGGTATCGCGGTGATTTTGAGGAACGCTTGAAAGCGGTGATGTCAGAGATGGAGAACCACAAGGATGCGGTTCTGTTCATCGACGAGATTCACACGGTAATCGGGGCTGGAGCCACGTCGGGTGGCGCCATGGACGCGTCGAACCTGCTGAAACCTGCCTTGCAGGGCGGCAAACTGCGCTGCATGGGATCTACAACGTACAAAGAATTCCGGCAACATTTCGAAAAAGACCGCGCACTGTCGCGCCGGTTCCAGAAAATCGATGTAACGGAACCTTCGGTTGAGGATTCAGTTAAGATTCTGCGTGGTTTAAAACCCTACTTCGAAGAGCATCACCATATCAAATACACGGCTGATGCAATCAAGACAGCAGTCGAGCTATCTGCCCGCTACATCAACGACCGCAAACTGCCCGACAAGGCGATTGACGTAATCGATGAAGCAGGCGCGGCGCAACATTTGGTGGTTGAAAGCAAGCGTCGCAAAACGATCGGCACGAAAGAGATCGAGGCTGTCGTCGCCAAAATTGCGCGCATTCCGCCCAAGAACGTCTCAAAGGATGATGCAGAGGTTCTCAAAGATCTTGAAACATCATTGAAGCGCGTCGTTTTCGGCCAAGATATCGCAATTGAGGCTTTGTCATCAGCAATCAAGCTGGCCCGCGCGGGTTTGCGTGAGCCCGAAAAGCCAATTGGGAATTACTTATTTGCGGGCCCTACCGGCGTCGGCAAAACAGAAGTGGCAAAGCAACTGGCCGACATATTGGGCGTCGAGCTTCTGCGCTTTGACATGTCCGAATACATGGAAAAGCATGCGGTTTCCCGTCTGATTGGTGCACCCCCGGGTTATGTTGGCTTTGATCAGGGCGGCATGCTGACTGATGGCGTGGATCAGAACCCTCATTGCGTGCTTCTGCTGGACGAAATGGAAAAGGCGCATCCTGATGTCTACAACATCCTGCTGCAAGTCATGGATCATGGGAAATTGACTGACCACAATGGTCGGACAACCGACTTCCGCAACGTGATCATCATCATGACCTCTAACGCAGGCGCTGCTGAAATGTCGAAAAATGCATTGGGCTTTGGCCGTGACCGGCGCGAGGGAGAGGATGAAGCAGCTATTGAACGTACCTTCACGCCTGAATTCCGCAACCGCTTGGATGCCATCATAAGCTTTGGCGCGCTACCGAAACCTGTCATCATGCAGGTCGTGGAAAAATTCGTCCTCCAGCTTGAGGCGCAGTTGATCGACCGCAACGTGCATATCGAACTGACTGATGCTGCTGCTGAGTGGCTGGCCGACAAAGGCTATGATGAGAAAATGGGTGCGCGTCCGCTGGGCCGCGTTATTCAGGAACACATCAAAAAGCCGCTCGCTGAAGAGTTGCTATTTGGCAAGCTCGTCAAAGGCGGAATCGTCAAAGTTGGCGTGAAGGCTGGCGAACTTCACTTGAAGTACGAAGCGCCAGAACAGGGTAAAATCGCAGATAGTGGAAATAAACCACCACTTTTGACCGCGGATTGAGTTAGCCGTACCGTCATAAGCCATGATAAAAAACCGCCCCTGTCTCCCAGAGGCGGTTTTTTTGTAGCCCGTTGGTAATCATCGGCAGCTCTGGTCACAGCTCAAACCAGTTCGGCGTCGGCCCCAGATTGTGGATGCTGCTACGCCCAATTTTGCCGGATTGGCCCCAACTGTCATGAATGTGCCCGCACAATACCAGCTCCGGCTGCGCACGCTTAATTGCATCGTGTAAAGCGGTTGAACCCCAGGATTCTCCCTGCGAGGTCTGGTCTGCAACCCCATTGGGCGGGGAATGGGAAATGAGAATGTCGGCGTGATCGCAGCGATCGAGCAGTCCTGCCGCAATCTCTTCGGTGAGATCGCATGACCACGACCCAAATGGTGTAACAGGAATTGCGTAGCCGATACCAAAGAGCGCGATGTGGTCGATCTCGATGCCCTCACCATGCAGTACATGCATTCCCGCATGCGCAGCGTTTCGAAGTTCGTCCGCGCTTTCCGCGTTGCCGGGAACCATGACAAACGGGCGCTTGATATCTGCAAGCAATAACATCGCCTCAGAAAGTCCTTCACGCCTATTGCAGAAGTCGCCTGCTCCGATAACCAGATCAGCCTTTTCGCTTTCCGCGACCAGCACTTCTGCTTTTGCTCGCGATAAATGCAGGTCAGAGAAGGCCAAGATTTTCATAAGCGAATCTTGGCTTGGAGGGACAGAAGGTCTGCCCAGGCTTCCCGCTTCGCTATCGGATTGCGCAAAAGGTAGGCGGGGTGGAACATCGGCATGACGGGTTTGCCAAGCACCTCTGTCCAATTGCCGCGCATCCGGGTGATGCCCGTTCGACCCAGTAGGGCCTGACATGGCGTATTGCCCATCAGAACGATGACGGTGGGGTCGACTAGTGCAATGTGCCGCTCAAGAAACGGTAGCATCATGGCGATTTCACTGGCGTCAGGCGTTCGGTTCGACGGTGGACGCCATGGCAGAACATTCGTGATATAGACGGATTGCTGGGGATCGTCATGCGCCCGATCCCGTCCGATAGCGGCCAACATCCGGTCCAGCAGCTGCCCGGCCCGCCCGACAAAAGGCTTGCCGATCCGATCCTCGTCCCGACCCGGCGCTTCGCCAATGATCATTATGGGCGATTGCGAGTTGCCGTCGGAAAAGACGAAAGATCGTGCTCCAAGTCTGAGTTCGCAATGCTCAAAAGCCTGCATCGCGGTTGCAAGTGATGGCAGGTCGGACGCTGCGAGCGCGGCCTCTCGGGCAATAGCCACAGTGTCGACCTCAGCCGGTTCAGCAAGTGGTAGAGCCGCTGTCGTGGCCTTTGGCTTTGCTGATGGCTTTGGCTTGTTCTGCTCGAGATCGTACCGATTGAGGGGCGCGTCGCCGATGGCGTCGGTGGCCCCCAATTCGACCTGCCATTCAAGGCGCGCCCGGTCGACCCAGTATGATGATTGCGAATCCATGCACCAAACTTATGGGGTTTTGCCAAGAATTGGCAGGCCCGCTTGCTGCACCCGCATGATCCGCTATAACCAGCCAAACAGCCAAGGGTGGGTTATGACATTCCGACAGCAGCATCTTTTGGGGATTGAGCCGCTTCACCCATCGGAAATCACCACTATTCTTGATCTTGCGGATAGCTACGCCGACCAAAACCGTCGCAATGTCCGGCATGAACCGATCTTGGCGGGGATGACGCAAATCAACATGTTTTTCGAAAACTCGACCCGAACCCAGGCGAGTTTTGAACTGGCCGGCGACCGTCTGGGCGCTGATGTAATGAACATGGCGATGCAGGCGAGCTCGATCAAGAAAGGTGAAACGCTGATCGATACGGCGCTGACCTTGAACGCTATGCATCCTGATCTTCTGGTCGTTCGCCACCCACATTCTGGCGCAGTTGATCTGTTGTCGCAGAAGGTGAACGCTGCCGTGCTGAACGCGGGGGACGGCAGACATGAACATCCAACGCAGGCCCTGCTGGATGCGCTGACGATCCGGCGGGCCAAGGGCCGCTTGCACCGCCTGTCCATCGCAATTTGCGGTGATATTGCCCATTCGCGCGTGGCCCGGTCAAACATCATGCTGCTCGGCAAGATGGAAAACAGGATCCGGTTGATCGGCCCGCCGACCCTCATGCCGTCAGGCATCGCCGATTTCGGTGTCGAGGTGTTCGAGGATATGGAGGAAGGGCTACGCGATGTGGACGTGGTCATGATGCTTCGCCTGCAAAAGGAGCGGATGGATGGTGGTTTCATCCCATCAGAGCGAGAGTATTTCCATCGCTATGGGTTGGATGCCGAAAAGCTGCAGTTCGCCAAACCTGATGCCATCGTGATGCATCCCGGCCCTATGAACCGCGGCGTCGAAATTGACGGCAACATCGCAGATGACATCAATAGATCCGTCATTCAAACACAGGTCGAAATGGGTGTCGCGGTCCGAATGGCGGCGATGGACCTGTTGGCCCAGAACCTACGGGCCGCCCGCAAGCCAGACGGGGTTATGGTATGACACTCGAAATAGCTGCGAATGAGTTCGGCCAAATCCGGATTTTTGAAGTTGATCCAGAGTTGCCAGCCGATGTCATCACCTCTGATCATACAGATTTGCAGCGCCTGTTTGGCACCTCGAATCTGGATGAAACCTATGTCGATGTGATCAGGATTGCTGACCTGACCACCATGCAGCTAAGCGATTACATCCTGCAAGGCTACGATGTTGAGCTTGAGTCTCATGACGCCTCGATGGTCAACGGGATTGAAGGGTATGCCATCTTAATCATGTCGAGTGCCGCGAGGGGGCTGCCGGTGCGCTTGCAACCAGCCTCAGAGGTTCGCCATATCACCAGCCACGTGCCAGAGCCCACGCTGACTGTGTCAGAACCCCTCACCTCAGAGGCAGCCCGGGGCGTTATTGGCGACGTACCGGCGAAACCTCCTAAATCGGATGCGCGTATTGGCGGGATGGTTGCTACGGTTGTTTTAATTTTATTGTTTGCTCTTGTTGGCCTGATGATCTGGATCGCTGCTTAGGATGATGACCAACGTACTTTTCACCAATGCCCGCATCATTGACCCGGTCGCTTTGACCGACGACATCGGCGCAGTCCTGATACGTGATGGCAAGATCGCCGAAGTGTTCGAGACGATGCCGGAGGGCGTCGATGCGACTGTCATCGATTGTGATGGCAAGTGCCTTGCCCCCGGAATTATTGATGTAGGCGTTAAGGTCAGCGAACCGGGTGAGCGGCACAAAGAATCCTTTCGTTCAGCCGGGCAGGCCGCCGCTGCGGGTGGCGTGACAACGATTGTAACACGACCGGATACGATGGTGGCGATCGATACGCCCGAAACGCTTGAATTCGTAGCCCGTAGGGCGGCGCTTGACGCGCCGGTTCATGTCTTGCCAATGGCCGCCCTGACCAAAAAGCGCGAAGGGCGCGAAATGACAGAGATCGGGTTTTTGCAGGATGCGGGGGCAGTGGCCTTTACCGATTGCGACAGGGTTATCGCTGATACCAAAGTCTTCGCCCGCGCCCTGACTTACGCACGATCACTTGATGCGCTGGTCATCGGCCATGTGCAGGAACCGGGCTTGTCCAAGGGGGCAGCGGTTACATCAGGCAAGTTTGCCTCTTTGCGCGGGCTGCCCGGTGTCTCACCCATGGCCGAGCGGATGGGATTGGATCGCGACATATCTTTGATTGAGATGACCAATGCGCGATATCATGTGGATCAGATCACGACGTCCCGCTCGCTGCCAGCATTGGAGCGTGCCAAGCGGAATGGTTGGCACATCACGGCCGGAGTTGGCGTGCATCATCTAACACTCAACGAACTGGACGTCGCCGACTACCGAACCTTTTTCAAACTCAAACCGCCTTTGCGGAGCGAAGACGACCGGATCGCTGTGGTGCAGGCTGTGTCGGATGGGCTGATCGACATCATCTGTTCCATGCACACGCCGCAGGATGAGGAAAGCAAACGGTTGCCCTTTGAAGAAGCAGCTAGCGGAGCGGTTGGTCTGGAAACATTGCTTCCTGCGACCTTACGACTTTATCATGCCGACATGATTACATTACCAAAACTTTTCCGTGCCTTATCCCTCAATCCAGCGCATCTGATGGGGCTTACTGCTGGTCGTATGGCCGTCGGTGCTCCGGCTGACCTGATCTTGTTTGATGCTGATGCGCCGTTCCAGCTGGACCGCACGCAATTGCTGTCGAAATCAAAGAATACGCCGTTTGATGGCGCACGCCTGCAGGGCCGCGTTCTTGGTACATGGGTCGATGGCACCCGCGTCTGGGGTGATGATTGATGCCAGAATTAATAAGCTCTTCAACTACGCTGATCCTGTGGGCCGCAATAGGCTATCTTCTGGGATCAATACCAACTGGCGTGATACTCGCCAAATTGATGGGCTTAGGGAATCTGCGCGAGATTGGATCGGGCAATATAGGTGCTACGAATGTTCTGCGCACAGGCAATAAGACGGCAGCTGCACTGACGCTATTGATTGACGCAGGAAAGGGCGCAATTGCCGTCCTGTTGGCACGCGCTTTTGTTCCAGATGATGCGGTACAGGCAGCAGGTTTGGCAGCCTTTATCGGACATTGCTTTCCCATCTGGCTGGGCTTTCGTGGTGGGAAGGGGGTTGCGACATATTTGGGCGTCATTTTTGCGCTGTCCTGGCCAATTGGTTTGGCTGCTTGCGGCATCTGGTTCTTGGTTGCGCTGGTTTTCCGTTATTCGTCACTGGCGGCCATAATGGCGGCTGGCTGGGTGCCGGTAATTACAGCAATGACCAATAACGGAACCATCATTATTATCGGCGTTGTCTTTGCGCTGCTGATCTATATGCGTCATTGGGCAAACATGAGCCGTTTGCGCAAAGGAACAGAACCAAAAATAGGCGCTAAGCCGGGCGCTGCCCCAGTAGGTCAGTAGCTATATTCGCCGTAAATCTTTTTGAGATCGCCACCCCAGTCGCCATGATAGTGCATCAGCAATTCATCCGCCGGCGTTTGGCCTGTCTCGATACTGTCTTTCAGCGCATTCAGGAAATGTGTCTCGTCAGCCACCAAACCGCCAGCACCGGGGCGCGCACGGGCTTTCAGGCCAGCCTCTGAAATTGACACAACCTCGCGGGCCAGATCATGCATGTTGATCCCGTCCACCTGTGCCTGAAGCCCATCGACTGAGGCAGCAACGCGCAACGCCTCACGCTGTTCAGTGCTCCACCCTTTGCAAAGATCCCATGCGGCATCCAGTGCCGTTTGGTCATACATCAACCCGACCCAGAACGCGGGCAAGGCGCAAAGTCTGCGCCACGGGCCGCCATCAGCCCCGCGCATTTCGATGAATTGCTTGATCCGCGCCTCTGGAAAAACGGTGGTCAGATGATCGCCCCAGTCCGATAAAAGCGGTTTTTCCCCAGGTAGGGCGGGCAATTCACCCTTCAGAAAGTCGCGAAAGGATTGGCCGAGCGCGTTGATATATTTTCCATCGCGATAGACAAAATACATCGGCACATCCAGCACCCATTCTGCCCAGCGTTCAAATCCCATGCCATCCTCGAAAACCCATGGCAGCATCCCGGTCCGCGCGTCATCCAGATCGCGCCAGATGCGCGAGCGCCAACTTTTATGGCCGTTGACCTTGCCCTCAAAGAACGGAGAGTTCGCAAACAGGGCAACCGCCACGGGTTGCAACGCTAAAGCGACACGCAGCTTTTGCACCATGTCCGCCTCGGAGCCAAAATCAAGGTTCACCTGCACCGTACAGGTCCGCCGCATCATCGCGGTACCCATGGTGCCAACGGTTTCCATATAATCGTTCATCAGCTTGTAACGCCCTTTGGGCATCAGTGGCATTTCATCATGTGACCATTCAGGCGCAGCGCCAAGCCCGATGAATTTGACGCCGATTTCATCTGCGACTGATTTGACCTCTTCGAGATGCACATTCACTTCGTCACAGGTCTGGTGGATCGTCTCAACCGGGGCGCCTGAAAGTTCCAACGCGCCGCCAGGTTCCAGACTGACATTTGCGGCCCCCTTGGTAAGTCCAATGATGTTGCCCTCTTCATAGACTGGGTCCCAGCCAAACCGATTTTGCAGGCCCGTCAGGACGGCTTTGATTGAGCGATCCCCATCATAAGGCAGCGGGCGCAAGGTGTCTTTGCAATAGCCGAATTTCTCATGCTCTGTGCCGATCCGCCACTGATCCTTTGGCTTGCAGCCCTTTGCTAGAAACTCTGCCAGTTGCGCATGGTTTTCGATCGGGGCACCGCCGGACTGAGGGATGGACATGGGGGATAACTCCGTCTGGTGGCTGTCGAAATTTCATGCGTGAAGTGAATGAGGCCCCGTGTCAATGCAAGAGGGGCTGCGTCCTGTTCCAGATTTCAACCCGCGCATCGGGTGTGCGTGACAACACATCCAGTATCTCGCTGGTCTTGATGCCGGGCAAAGTTGCGAAGACATCGAATAACGCCTCGGCCCCAGCGGCGTTGATCGGTATCGCGATACGCTGCCCGCCTAATCCGCTAAGAACCCAATGCGGGGCAGGGTGGCCTGCGGGATCGAATTCCAGCCGCGTCATGTCATTTACGTCGATGACACCGCCATCCAGCGGACCAAAATAGGCCAACCTGCGTTCGCGGATCTGCACGACGCCGGGGCCATCACCACCTTGACGAAACCGCGCCCGTTGTGCCCCAGCGATGGCCCAAATGAGCCCCAGCAGGATCAGCCCATAGCCCAGCCATTTGACGATCCCGATCCCGCCCCAGACGAACCATAACCCCAGCAGGGCCAGCCCGGCCCCCAACAATACGTCGCGCCAGCGCCACATCGCGGCCTTGAGTTCGGGGCGGATCATGCGGCCGTATCCTTTGGTTTTGCAAATAAAGCTAGCCGGAAGTCACCACAGCGTTGAAAGCCGATGGCTTCATAGGCTCTCGTCGCGGCATCATTGGCAGCCCCGAGAATTGCACGGGGGGTTCCCTGATTGCGCGCCTCAGCCAGGTGAAGCGCGACAGCCAGCCGGGCGAAGCCTTTGTTGCGGAACTCCGGTGGTGTGTAGACGCCGCCCACCTGCACAATCTGAGGTAATGCAGCATTGAACCCGGTCATGGCCACCGGTTTGCCGTGGAGCAGTAAGATGCGGTGTTGGCCCCTTTCGATATGGCCCGATATGTCCCTTCGAGCCTGACTCTCTGGGTCAGGGGTGTTCATAACCTCAGCGCAAAAATCTGCTCGCCACGCGGTCGCCAACTGTCGATACTCTTCGCCCAGCGTAACCAGTGTTGCATCTGGTCGGTGTGGGACGATCAAATCAGACAGGTTCAGACTGAATTGCGGTTCGACCCGATCGGTCAGCGTTGGTATGCCTTGCAGATCGGCGGCAACAAGCGTTTTGCTGATCTGATGATCGTCTCCGACCGCGCCGATCATGACGCGCTCGGCCAGAAAGTTGCCAACAAAGGCCCAGTCTACGTCTGTCCCGTTTGGCATTTGTGGCATCAGCATCCCAGCCTTGGTAATGCCAAAAACACCTCGATCGCCGATCCAGTACCGCATTGATCGTGCATGGTCGCCGTCCAATCCGTGTCGCTCCAGGTTGCTGAGCGGAAACATCGATGTTTCGATATGCCGGTTCAGGATATCTTGAATTGCCGGCAGATCGTCTAGTGTCGCCCGTCTCATTTCCAGTCCCCCAGCTGGAGCTGCCAGAGCGTCAGTGCCGCAACGGCGCCTGTATCGGCCCTCAGAATCCGTGGACCTAGACTGACCGGATGAGCGAAAGGCAGTTCGTGAAGCGTGCGACGTTCATCAGCGGAAAAACCACCCTCCGGACCAATGAGTATGGCCCACGGGTTTTGCGTCGCGGCGGGTAGGCAGGGGGGTTGGCCAATCATTCCCTCATCACAGAACATCAACTGCCTGTCATCGGGCCACTTGGCCAGAACCTGCTCAAGTTTGGCCACTTCATCGACCGGCGGAACAAAAGTACCACCACATTGTTCAGTCGCCTCAACAGCGTGCGCTTGCAACTTGTCTTGTCGTATGCGGTCGGCGTTTTGTGTGAAGTCTGTCCGCACCGGGCAGATACGGGCGGCACCCATTTCGGTGGCCTTTTCAACTATAAAGGTGGTGCGCTCCTTGCGGATCGGCGCGAAAAGCAGCCACAGATCGGGTGGCGTCTGCAGGGGCCGGGTCTGACCTTGGCAAACCAGAACGCCACTTTTTTTACCCACCTCCACTACCGTGGCGTCCCATTCCCCATCGCGGCTGTTGATCAACGAAAGAACTGCGTTCGGACCTAGCCGCATCACGCCAAACAGGTAGTGCGCCTGCTCCCGCGACAGCGGAACCGATTGCCCTTCTCCCAGTGGGTGATCTACATAGAGCCGAACCTTGGATGCCATGAGACGGACCATATGACCCAGCAGGCCCAGATGCCAGAGCCGAAAGATGCCGTCGCAGATGCGGTGAAAGGCAATTGGGTGGACCGCTTTGCGCCTATGCCGACGCGCCCATATTTACGGCTCAGCCGGGCTGACCGGCCTATAGGCACATGGCTTTTGTTCATCCCATGCGTCTGGGCCGTGGCGCTGGCGGTTTTGGCAACAGATGTCGCAGGGCCACTTGATGTATGGATCATTGTCGGTTGTGGGATTGGTGCATTCTTGATGCGCGGTGCAGGCTGCACATGGAACGACATCACTGACCGAGACATTGATGGCCAAGTCGCACGCACGAAGTCGCGACCTTTGCCAGCCGGGCAGGCCACGGTCAGGGGCGCAGTGATCTGGATGATCGCCCAATCCCTGATCGCATTTTGCATCTTGTTAACGTTTTCGCCGACAGCAATTGGGCTTGGCATCCTGGCGTTGCTACCTGTGACTATTTACCCCTTCGCAAAGCGGTTCACATGGTGGCCGCAGGCGTTTTTGGGGATCGCGTTCAACTGGGGCGCTTTGCTGGCATGGGCCGCGCATACAAACAGTATCGGACCGGTGCCACTGGTCCTTTATATCGCGGGTATCTTTTGGACGCTGTTTTACGATACGATCTACGCCCATCAGGACGTAGAGGATGATGCTTTGATCGGGGTAAAGTCCACCGCGCGCCTGTTTGGGGAAAACAGCCGCAAATGGCTGCGTCTGTTCTCGACCATGACGGTGATAACTTTCGGGATTGCGGTACTTCTGGCGTGCATGGATAGGTCCATCGTTTCGCTTATGCTGGCCATTGCAGGGCCTTGGGCCATGGGATGGCACATGACTTGGCAGCTTGTCCGGTTTGATCCAGAAGAAGCACCGAATGATCTGCTGAGTATATTCCACTCCAACCGTGATGCGGGGCTAATCCCCCTGCCATTTTTCGCCTTGGCCGTTTTGGTATGATTGAACCTCCGGGCTTGCGGGCCTATGCAGATGGCCTGAGTTAACAAGAACGGATGCCGATGCGCCTATCAGCTATACTATTGCGTATTGTCGTGTTTGCGATTGCGGGTTTTGGGTCTGTGGTTGCCGCCCGCTCTGCAGTCGCAACGATGGAAGATCGGTCAGTGATTGCTGTCCGCGAAACCCTTATAGATCAAGGGCATGACTGGGTTTCGGTGCTTGGTGACGGACTGCAGGTTATTCTGGAGGGTGAGGCCCCGTCCGAAGCTGCACGCTTTCGCGCCATATCGGCCGCAGGCAGCATGGTTGACGCCAGCCGGGTGATCGACAGTATGTCAATTGTCGAATCAGACAAGATCGCTCCACCGGAATTCGCTGTGGAAATCCTACGCAATGACCGTGGTGTGTCATTGATTGGGCTGTTGCCAGCTGCAGCAGACCGCAGGGATTTGGAAAAGGAAATCGAAAATATCGCCGATGGCCTGCCGGTTACAGACCTTATGGATGTGGCGGATTACCCGATGCCAGAAACATGGCTGGATGCGATGAGCTATGCGGTGCGTGCGCTTGAGCTTCTGCCCCGATCCAAAATATCAGTTGGACCGAACCGGGTAGCGATTAGCGCCATTGCAGACACCGAACAGCAAAAGGTCCAGTGGGAACGCAGCCTAGCGCGTAACACGCCAGAAAATGTAGTGCTGGATGTTGATATCAGCGCACCGCGCCCAGTGATTTCTCCCTTTACCACACGTTTTACGCTCGATGGCGAAGGGGGCCGGTTCTATGCCTGCGCAGCAGATACCGAAGCCGCGCGCGATGTCATTCTGGCAGCCGCCGCTGCGGCCGGATTGACGGAAGAGACTGAGTGCACCATCGCCTTGGGCACGCCTTCCCGTACGTGGGGAGATGCCGCATCGCTGGCGATTGAAGCCATCAGTCAAATGGGCGGCGGAACAGTTACGCTGTCTGACACGGATGTCACGCTTGTAGCCTTGCCTGGGACCGAGCAAGAGGTATTCGATAACGCTGTGGGCGAATTGGAAAATGCGCTGCCCGAAGTCTTTGCCGTCAGTGCTGAACTACCGCCATCACCCAACGCCACGACCGAAGGCCCACCTAGATTCACCGCTACGCGCAGCCCCGAAGGTGCCGTGCAACTGCGCGGTCGTGTGCCGGACGATATGACCAACACAATCGCCGAAAACTATGCCGTCGCCAAATTCGGCAAACGTGATTTGACGCTCGGTACGCGTGTGGCCGAAGGACTGCCAGCGGGATGGTCTGTGCGGGTTTTGGCCGGAATTGAGGCATTGTCCGAGCTATCAAACGGTTCCGTCATCGTTGAACCTGACACGATACAAATCCGCGGGAACACAGGTAATCAGACAGCCAGCGATGATATCTCTCGTCTTTTGATCGAAAAGCTAGGTCAGGCTGCGTCCTTTGATATTGACGTGACCTACGTCAAACAGCTTGATCCCATCGCCGGGTTGCCATCGCCCGAAGAATGCCTCGAGCAGATTACCGAGGTCACGCAGTCAAGCAAGATCACCTTTGACCCCAGTTCAGCGGATATCACGGCAGCGACCCAGCCTGTTGTGGATCAGATTGCCGATATCCTGCGCCGCTGTGGGGATCTGCGCATTCGGATCGCGGGTTACACAGACAGCCAAGGGCGCGAAGTGATGAACCAGCAGCTAAGTCAAGATCGGGCAGAGGCAGTTTTATCCGCTTTGCGAGCACGCCGAGTGCCGGTGGGCTCATTTGAGGCATTGGGCTTTGGTGAGGAAAACCCAATCGCCGACAACGATACTGATGCTGGCCGCGAAGCCAATCGCCGGATCGAATTCAGCCTGATCGTGCCAGAGCCGATCCCGGAGGAAACCACAACTCTGGAAGAGCTTGCCGCAGAAGATCCAATGGTGCCCGTACAGGAAGAGGAGACACCAGCGGATGGTGATGGGGCCAGTGATGACGCATCGGACGAGGCTGACCCCGAAGCGGCCACGGCTGAAGACGAATAAAAGGAAAGACCGTGAACAGAAACGAATTTATTATTGCTACAGCGGTCATCCTGTTTGTTGCCTTTGCGCTGGGCTGGTTCGCAAGCTGGCTGATCAACCGCTTCAGCCGCGTTACCAAGGCCGAGATCGGTGAGTTAGACAAAATGGCTCAAGCCCTTCACGAAGCTGAAGAAACCCGCGATCAGGCTATCACCTATCTGCAACAGCGCGAAGCTGAGATGACCAACCAGCTTAATCAGACCGAGGCAGAGCTGCGCGCTGCGATGGACGGCTTGCGCGAAGCACGGCACGAGGCCGAAGAGTTGCGCAGCTACATCGAACGCCAAAACGCAGGCTGACTCCGGCCCGTCCACCTAAATCTGGTCAATACGAGTAATGCTGTTTAACAATGCAGCATTCCAGAATACAGGACGCCCCACCGTGACCAACCCAATCAAGCGACCTTTGACCCTTAGGGATGTTTCCGAAGCCTCTGGCGTCAGTGAAATGACAGTCAGCCGCGTTCTGCGCAACAAGGGCGATGTGAGCGAGGCGACACGCCGCAAGGTACAGGACGCCGCCAAGCGTCTCGGCTATGTGCCGAACCGCATCGCCGGCGCGCTAGCCTCACAACGGGTCAATCTGGTTGCGGTGATCATCCCTTCCTTCGGGAATATGGTGTTTCCCGAGGTGCTTTCGGGGATTTCCGAGACGCTGGAAGACACCGGACTGCAGCCCGTTGTGGGTGTCACGGATTATCTGCCTGAAAAAGAAGAACATGTTCTGTTTGAAATGCTGTCTTGGCGGCCTTCCGGTGTTATCATCGCTGGGCTGGAACATTCAGAAGCATCGCGTCAGATGTTGATGCAAGCGGGTATTCCAGTGGTCGAGATCATGGACGTGGATGGTGAACCGGTGGATGCTTGCGTCGGCATCTCGCACCGGCGGGCGGGTCGTATTATGGCCGAAGAGATCATCGCGGCGGGTTATAAACGCATCGGTTTCATGGGCACGAAAATGCCTCTGGACCATCGAGCCCGAAAACGGTTCGAGGGGTTTACAAGGACGCTGGCCAAATCCGGAATCGAGATCGCGGACCAGGAATTTTACTCCGGCGGCTCTGCTCTTGCCAAGGGGCGGGAAATGACAGCGAAGATGATCGAACGGACCCCTGATCTGGACTTCCTTTATTACTCCAACGACATGATCGGGGCGGGCGGTCTATTGTATCTGCTGGAGAAAGGTATCGACGTGCCGGGGCAGATGGGTCTCGCTGGCTTCAACGGTGTAGAGTTGCTTGATGGGTTGCCACTGCAACTGGCGACGATGGATGCCTGCCGCCGCGATATTGGTGCCCGATCTGCACGGATCATTGCCGCGCAACATGCGGATGAGGTCCCCGCGGACGAAAAGATCATCACGCTAACACCGAAATTGGCTTTCGGGGATACACTGCGGCGCAGTTGATCCTTCGTTTCTGCGGTCATGATCAGGCGGGTGCATGCACCCATCGCCCTCACACCATCCGAATAACATCCTTATCAATAGCCAGCATGTAACCTTTCCGCGCAATATTCTTGACCAGTAATTCGCTGATCATCTGATTGCCCAGAGTATCCCGCAGCCTTTTGATCCGAGTGGCCCCAGCGGCCTCATCACAATCGGCCGAGTCCCGACCAGAAATGACGCCTTCGATTTCTGCGCCCGATAGAACCTCATCATCCATCCGGGCTTCGGCCAATACGGATAGGGTTTCAATAGCGGCCTCTGTCAATTTGAACTCGAAATTGTTGAGATACACAGCCTTTTGGTCGCGGCTGATCAGCAGGGAGTTCACCTCGATCCCCTTGCGTTCAATTTGACCCATCCGGCGGTTGAGCGCGATCAGCATAACCAGAAAAGCCACAGCCGCGATCAACATAGCCGTCGCAAAGACCAGCAGCACAAAGATCACAAATCGGTAAGATGCCAACGTGTCGGAAAAAGCGGTACCTGATCCGGCGAGGATCTCTAGTAATTTGATCTCGGCCAGACTGGTCAGATTGTCATTTTCCATAAACAACTGCTCAACCCGCGTATTGAACGCATTGGCATCAGGCAGATTGATGAACAGCAAAATGGCCGCGATTGCCAGAATCAAAACAATCGCCGCAATCCCTGCGACGACGATCCGATTACCGATTTCACGTGCCTCAGTAGCGGAGGAAGTATTCACCTGCGCTGCCCTTTCTTTCTTCAAGCCCGGTCTCGTCAAAGACACCGACCACATTCAACAATTGCCAGCCACCCTGCTGCAAGCGGGGCCACAGTTGATCCGCAGCAGAACTGGAACTGCAATCGCCGCGTACCTCGGCCACGCCATAATGCAGGCGTAGGGGGTCGTCCTGCTTAGCCTTATAGTCGGCATAGCAAGCAGCATTGGCTCCCGCTGCCCAGAGACAGAAAATGATGAATGAGAAAGACAGGTTTTTCATATGGTCATTTGCCCTGGTCTGGCGGTGTTATCCAATATCGCCTGATGTTATCGCGGCTGTCATGACATAACCATCCCCTGATATTGTCTGTCGTTGGTCAGGCGCCCCAGTCTTGGTTCATCAAAGGCGCATGCCATCAGACGCGCCGCAATAAAAAGGATGAACCGATGTTCAAATCATTGATTGCAGGTGCGACCGCGCTCTCGCTTACGTTGGCTACTTCTGCGCCAGTGCAAGCCTCCGGATTGGATCGCGACGATGTAGGCAAAGTTCTTTTAGGTATCGCGGCAGTGGCGATCATTGGGTCGGCACTGGACAACAAAAATGAGCGAAGCAGCGGCGCGGCCCCGATGGCGCGAAACAACATCCTTCCTATGCAGCGCAACATCGATCGGAATCCTCTCTCACGCCGCGCGGCACTCCCACAAAGCTGCCTGACCGGTGTGCGAACCAGCAGCGGGGTGCAGCGCCTGTACGGTCAGCGTTGCCTGCAACGAAATTACGCCCGCGTGAACAGCCTGCCGCAGCGCTGCGCAGTGCGGCTCTACACAACCAACGGACCGGCGCGCGGGTTTGACCCCCTCTGCCTGCGCAATGCCGGTTACGTGACAGATCGCCGTCACTGAACGGCGATCGGCAGCGCGGTCATCGGCCCCGGTTACCGCGCCACCTGCAGCTTTCCGACATTTTCTCGAGTGATTTGAGATTGCGTTGAGTTCGGACAGCTTCTTGGGGCGGTGGGTTCAGAAATGACCCATCGCCCCTTTTTACTTGCAGGGAGCTGCACAGTTTGATCACTGGGCTCATGAGGCCGAACTTCGACTTTGAAAAAGCTGCTCAAGCGCGTGGACGTACCCGTATCGCCGGCGTGGATGAAGTAGGGCGTGGCCCGCTAGCTGGACCCGTTGTTGCAGCAGCGGTGGTGCTGAACCCCGAAAACATCCCCGCAGGTTTGAATGACAGCAAAAAGCTGACCGCGAAACGGCGCGAAGCACTACACGATTTGATCATGGAAACGGCAGATGTGAGCATCGCACAGGCCAGCGTTGCCGAGATCGATGAACATAACATCCTCCGCGCGTCCCACATCGCGATGGTCAGAGCAGTCGCCGGACTGACCTGCGCACCTGATCATATCCTGATCGACGGCAACATGACCCCGCGCGATTTGACCATTTCGAGCGAGACAATTGTCAAAGGTGACGCCCTCAGCGTGTCGATTTCAGCTGCATCCATCATCGCAAAACTGTGGCGCGATCGTCACATGGTGGATTTGGCGCAACAGTATCCCGACTACGGCTGGGATAGGAACGCGGGATACCCCACAGCCCAGCATAAATTGGCCTTGGAGCAATTTGGCGTCACCCCGCACCATAGGCGTTCGTTCAAGCCGGTACACAACATCTTGTATCAAGTTAAAAACGTAAGCGATTGATTCAATAAAGCTTTTGACAGCGAATCGTCTCTGAATCACATTAGGGCCAAGCAAAGAGCGGGACCACTCGCCGGGGCTATGAGGCAAGATATGACGACGAAGACCAAAGCAAAGGGTGCTGCTGCGCTCCCTCTCAACACGATCCTTGATGGCAACTGCATTGAGGTGATGAACAGCTTGCCGGCTGCGTCGGTCGATCTGATTTTTGCAGACCCGCCGTATAACTTGCAGTTGAAAGGCGAATTGCATCGCCCCGACAATTCTAAAGTTGATGCTGTTGATGACGCTTGGGACCAGTTTGATAGTTTCAAGGTCTATGACCGGTTCACCCGCGATTGGCTAAAAGCTGCGCGCCGCTTATTGAAACCAAACGGCGCGATTTGGGTTATTGGCAGCTATCACAACGTTTTTCGTATGGGCGCAGAGCTGCAAAACCAGGGCTTCTGGATTCTGAACGACGTCGTCTGGCGCAAGTCCAACCCCATGCCCAATTTTCGCGGCAAGCGCCTGACCAACGCGCACGAGACACTGATCTGGGCCTCCAAGGAAGAGGCCAGCAAATACACTTTCAACTACGAAGCGTTGAAGGCCCTGAACGAGGGCGTCCAGATGCGATCCGATTGGGTTCTGCCAATCTGCACTGGACATGAGCGTCTCAAAAACAAAGACGGCGAGAAAGCCCACCCTACTCAAAAACCCCAATCCTTGCTGCACAGGGTACTTGTAGCCACCACCAACCCCGGTGATGTTGTTCTGGATCCATTTTTCGGGACTGGCACCACCGGGGCCGTGGCAAAGATGCTCGGTCGAGATTTCGTTGGGATTGAGCGCGAGGCCGAGTATCGCAAAGTCGCCGAAAAGCGGATCGCAAACACCCGCAAATTCGACAAGGAAGCGCTGGAGGTGTCCACGTCAAAGCGGGCAGAACCTCGTGTTGCCTTTGGTGTGCTAGTCGAACGTGGCTTGCTGCGGCCCGGTGAAGAGCTGTGGTCTCTGAACGGCCGACACAAGGCCAAGGTCCGTGCTGATGGCACGTTGATCGGAGACGATATCAAAGGGTCGATCCACCAGGTTGGCGCCCATCTAGAAGGGGCACCTAGCTGTAACGGCTGGACCTACTGGCAATTTAGACGCGACGGGCAAAAGGTGCCCATAGATCTGCTGCGCCAGCAGATCCGCGCAGAGATGGCGAAGCACTAGCTTCATCAAAGTTGATACCGCCGGTGCCTGCGGCAAACCTTTCCATGGTGGAAAGGTCCGTAAGCACTAACTCTCCCCCACCATCCCACGCGATGGTGGGGTTTTTTCTTATCCCTGTGGCCTCTCGGCCCAACCCGCGAACACTCGCTCTAAGAAAACCACGGCGTAGTACAAAACGATCCCCAGAAACGCGAGCGCGATCAGAACGGCGAACATTAGTGGATAGTCCCCGTTCGTTTCACCCGACTTGAACAACGCCCCAAGGCCGCGTCCATGCGGGCTGACGATTTCAACAAGGTTAGTTCCGATAAAGGCCAGTGTGACCGACACTTTCAGCGCCCCAAAAAATTCGGGCAATGTCTTAGGTAGGGCAATTTTGCGGAAAATGGTAAAGCGGGACGCCCCAAGGGAACGCAGAATATCGCGGTATTCCGGCTCCAGCGTGGACAGGCCGATCCCCACCGATACGGCAATCGGAAAGAAAGAGATCATGAAAGCCATCAGGATCGTGTTGAAGTCGTGCTGCCCGATGAAGATCAACGATATCACAGGCACCAGCGTTGCTTTCGGGATCGCGTTGAAGCCGACCAGCAACGGATACAATGCATCCCGCGCGATTTTCGAAAAACCCATGATCATGCCCAGCAGGGTTCCGGCAATCACGGCGATGATCAATCCCACCACAGTCCGCCAAAGCGATTGCCAGCCCATCTGCAAAAATAGTTCTTTATACTTCCAGAAAGCCGCCGGAAGATCAGACGGCGAGGCCATTTTGTAGTTGGGCCAATTGTTCACCCAGACGAGCAGCTCCCAAAGCCCCAGAAAGATGAGTATCGCTATGACCGGAACGGCAATCTGGCGCAGCATCAGTCCACCTCCGCCGCGCGACCTTGCGCGATTTTGATCTGGTCGCGCAAAATGTGCAGCATGTCAGCCACCTCAGGCGTGTAGAGAATATCAAGCGTCCGGTCGTCGGGCAGGTCCACAGGCATAAGGTATTGCGTGCGGGCTGGGCGACCGGAGAGGACAAAGACCTGATCGCCCAGAAACACGCTTTCGCGCAGGTCATGCGTGATCAGAACGCATGTAAACGGCTCGGCTCGCCGTAAATCTCGCATGGTTTGCCAAAGGTCCTCGCGGGTAAAGGCATCAAGCGCGCCAAAGGGTTCGTCCATGATTAGCACGTCAGGTTTATGCACCAATGATCGGCAAAGGGAGGCGCGCTGGCGCATCCCGCCTGAAAGCTCCGACGGGCGTTTGTTCTCAAAACCGGTGAGACCGACCATATCAAGAAGCTCCATGGCACGGGCCGTCTTGTCGGCGGTCTTCATGCTCGGGGCGACGATCTCCAAAGGCAAGATTACGTTTTGTAAGATGGTTCGCCATTCCAGCAAAACGGGGTTTTGAAACGCCATACCGACCGTCTTGCGTGGGCCTTTAACACGCTCACCATGTAGCCAGACCTCCCCCTTGTCGGGCTTCATCAGGCCTGCCACCAGTCGGGTGAGGGTAGATTTTCCGCAACCAGATGGGCCGACCACAGCGGCAAAGGTACCTTCGGGAACGGCCACGTCGAGGCCGTCGAGCACGGGCAAGGGGCCGCTCGCCGTTTGATAGGCGTGGGTAACGCCTTTGATCTCAATGAGGTTGTCCATGAATTGTCCCTGCAAAGGTCGGGCGCGTTGCTGGCGCCCGACCCGGTGCCGCTATTGCAGCGTCAAGCTGCCGTCATCGGGCAAATAAGAGCCATCGAAGAAAAGCGCTGCATCGGGTTCTGCTTGGAATTCGTAGATGGTCTTGGTTTGCTCAATCGCGCTGCTCAGCCTGTCAGGATCAATTCCACCCATACCGTTGGCCTGCACGTAGTCGGTCAGCACGTTGGCCGAGATCGCCATGCCAAGACGTTCGGTTTCCAACGCCGCATCGGCAGCCGGGTTGCGTTCCATCAGCGCCTCAATCGCCGTTTCGGGGGCGGCGATGGCATCTTTCCAGCCCTTGCCAACAGCACGCAGGAAACCGGTAACAGCTTGTGGATTGGCGGCGGCGAAATCCGTATTCACGATAATCGCATTGCCGTACAGATCGACCCCATAGTCCGCCATCAGGAGGACCGAAATGTCATCCTCTGGCACGCCCAACCGTTTGAGGTTCAGAGTAGAGGAAAAAGAAAATCCAGTCACAGCAGCGACTTCACCCTCGGCCAGCATCGGTTCACGAGTGGGAAATCCGACCGGTTCAACCGTGATGTCAGACGGATCAATGCCGGTCGCCGCTGCAAAGATTGGAAACTGCGCCCAGGCTCCGTCTGGTGGCGGGGCGCCAAGAACTTTGCCAGCCAAGTCTTCCGGGGCTTCGACGCCCAAGGACTTGCGGCCCACAATGGCAAATGGCGGCTTGTCATAGACCATCATTACCGCAGTTACCGGCGCACCCGGGTTCTGATCCAAAAACCGCATCAGTGAATTGATATCAGCGAAACCAATTGGAAACGCGCCAGTGGCAACTTTTGGGATTGCGTCCAGTGACCCTGCGCCTTCGGCGATAGTCACCGCTAGTTCTTCCTCGGCGAAGTAACCCGCATCCAAAGCATGGAAATATGGGGCTGAGGGGCCCTCGAATTTCCAGTCTAGTGCGAATGGCATTTCTGTTTCTGCAACGGCCGGTGCGGCGACCATTGTCGCGGCCAGTGCAATGATCGATTTATAAAAACTCATTTCGTGCTCCATAGGCAGTCAAACCGGGGGCACGCTGCACGGTCGGCCAGAAAAAGGGCAGCGTCCAATGCGTAGCAGAGGCGCTGGAAACGATTGATTTGCAGCCGTGCACTCAGATTGGGCAAATTTATAGCATTTGCCCAATCTGTGAGCATTTTTAAGCTGCTTTGCTATTCTGCTGGGATTTGGTCGGACATTCCCAAATCATGAGCAAAACGGCGACGCTGCGCGAAGGCCTCGCGGATAATGGGTGGTGCGTTGATCGCCTCTGGTGTGCCCATGTAGTTGGCCGACCAACCGCGCTCGTTCAGGTCGACACCACTAAGAGCAGATAGCGGTACAGCCAGCGCGAGGCTTAGCCCGATGGGGATCAGCCACAGGGTAATAATGCCGTAGCTCATACCGACCAGCAACAGCACACCAACAACGGTTTCGAACATATGGAACTTGAGCATAGTCGCCCAGGAATACATTCCACCCTTGCGGTTCTGAGGCGACCACGTTTCACGTAGGCCAAACGCGGTGCGCATAACCGCAATAGACTGCTGGACCATCATGATGGGCGCATAAGCGACGGATAGAGCGATCTCGATCGACACCGACGATATGAACTGGGCAACACCGCCGACATCCCGCATCTTCAGTCCCGTTCGGTGAATTGCTATCGCACTTAGCAGTTTTGGGGCCAGCAACATGCTGTACATGAACAGCAGCAAGGCAAAGCTGCTGATTTTTGTCATGGTCGGCCAGTTCACCTGCGGATCAAAGCCGCTGAAATAATTGACAACATTGCTCGTTTCCCCGTTCCCGACCAAGGCCCACACCACCAGCAATACGAACCATGCTGGCGACATCAGATAACCCATGGCCCCATTGATTAGGTGAAACCGTGAAACCGCGTGAAAACCACGAGATGAGATCAGCGACAAATGCTGCAAGTTGCCCTGGCACCACCGCCTGTCGCGGAGCACGTAGTCGATCAACGTGGCGGGCACCTCTTCGTAGCTGCCCTCGATTTGTGGGACGAACCGCACTGACCAGCCAGCACGACGCAGCAGTCCTGCCTCGACGAAATCGTGACTAAGGATCAGCCGCGTCGGCCCTTTACTAAGCAGGGACCTGACACGTGGAAGACCCGCGCAAGTCGCAAATGCAGCGCTGCGGATAATTGCATTATGACCCCAGTAATTCCCCTCGCGATCGGTCCATTTAGCAAGCCCCTCGGCAAGTGCTGCGCCATAGATTCGGTTAGAGAACTGCTGGACGCGGCCAAACACGGACCGTGCACCAAAAAGGGTCGGGAAGGACTGGATCAGTCCTGCGGATGGATCGCGCGACAGGGCATCGGATAAATCCACAATGGCTTTGCCGCTCATCAGACTATCGGCATCAAGAACCAGCATTGCCTCGAATGCACCACCCCAGCGTTCGATCCAATCGGCAAGGTTCCCGACTTTACGGTCGATATTGTCCTTCCGACGGCGGTAGTAGACCTGCGCCTCGGCAGGCAACTGGGCCTTGAGAACTTGGAAAGCTCGCATTTCCTGCGTGGCGGCAAATTCGTCGCGTGTGTCAGACAGGATGAACAACGAATAGTTATGAACATGTGGCTCACGGTGTAGCGCCATCATCATCGCGGCGGCATTGCCAAAAACGTCCGCCGGATCTTCATTGTAAACCGGCACAAGCAGGGCAACATCCAGTGGCGAAACCGGCGTTTGCTCGGTCACCTTCGGTCTTGCCATCCAAAGACTGAACACGCCCAGGGTCGCCGTGCTTAGCGCCAAGGCAATCCAGAAGAATGTGAATACGATCAGAACAACGATGGCCCCTTCCAGTGCGGAGAAACCATCCATCTTGAACCAGTTGGTCAAGGCAACGCTAACCCCGATCGTGGTTAGAATTGCGGGAACAAACGCAATCAGCCGCCACCAAACGGTGCCCGCCTGCTCGCGGCCACCGGGGGCCGCTGCATCTACATAAGGTTGATCAAGTGCCTGAGTAGGCATAGCCAAAGGAGCCTCGGGAGGCATCCAGCCAGATTGGGTATGATATTTTACGCCGTCCATCGGTATAGCCAAACCTCTGTTATTATTTTGCCATTACGCCAAAGTTGCGCACGTAATTCTGCTGCTTCCGCCTCACCCGGCAAAAGACTAAAGGCCAAACGCACACCGCCGGTGCCGGGGTTGCGCTGTAGGATACCGGGGGCCAATTCACCGGTGCTGCTTCGTAACGTGATGTTGATCTCGTCAAGTTCGACGTCGAAATTTGGGTGGGGCGCGTAGTCGATGGCAAAGACGGTTTTGATCTGGTCAAAGCCCTTGCCGATCCTGGAATTGACCACCTTTGCGACATCCGGCAACGCTTCGGGCTCGTCGCCCCATGCCATATTGTAAGCGAACCGATACTCCGACCCAGCTGCGATTGGCTCTCTCGGGCGCCAATAGGCAACGATGTTGTCGTAAATTTCCTTGTCTGCCGGAATTTCCACCAGCTCAACAACGCCCTCGCCCCACTCACCAGATGGGGTGATCCACAGCGACGGCCGTTCGTGGTAATGCGCCTCAAGGTCGGCATAGCGTTCCGGATCGCGAGTACGCTGCATCAGGCCAAACCCTTTCGGGTTTGTGTCCACAAAGCTGCTGATTTCGACCTTCGAATGATTGCCGAGAGGCCGCCAGATACGCTCGTTATTGCCGTTCAACATCAGCAGCCCCTCGCTGTCATGCACAGCGGGCCGGAAATCGTTGAACTTGTGGCGATTTGTCTCGTCGAAAAGAAACATGCTCGTCAAGGCGGCCAGACCAGCGTGGCTCAGATCGACACGAGGATAAAGCACGGCATCGACGTCGACGATAGTGGGCGTCCCCGGAGTGATACGGAATGTGTAGGCGCCGGTTGTGGATGGTCCATTCAGCAAGGCGTGAACCATAAAGGTCGTGTCGCCCGGCTGCGCGGCCTCAATGTAGAAGTGCGTAAAGTCGGGGAATTCCTCACCGTCCGGGTTGCCGGTGCGCAATGCAAGACCACGGGCGGACAGACCATAGGTCTGACCATTGCCGATGGCACGAAAGTAACTCGCGCCCTGAAAGACCATGAATTCTTCAAAAATCGCGGTTTTGTTCAGTTCAGCCCGCAGGCGGACGCCGGAATAGCCAATCGTCTCATCAATGGGCAGATCGGGGAAGTTGTCCGTCTTGTCGAACAGGGAAAAGTCGTAAAGCAATGGCGTCGCCATGCCGTTCTCAACTGTGTTGATCTCGACCGCACGTGGAAAGAACAGACCCGCCGTGAACAAGTCCAGCTTCAGTGGACGATCCTCGTCCATCCAGATGCCGTTTTTGCTGTTGAACCAGATATGCTGGAAATCCTCATAAGAGAGGTTGCGCCACTCCTCGGGTATCATTGGATTTGGTTCGTAGTTTTCTTGCGAAAGGCGTTTGGCTTCGCCTTCAAGCCATTCGCGCGAAAAAGCGGCATCGGTCCTGTCAGATGGTTGCACCTGACCAAAGGCCCGCGATGTGGCCAAAGCCAATGCGCTTGTCAAAAGAATACGGCGGTTCATCATCATCCTGTGGCAGACCTTTTCCAGGGCTGGCTTTTGAACCAGGATGCGGAATAGGCAGTGACAATCAAAAGGGCGCAACCAGACAAGTTGATAAGAACAACGGGCCCGACTTCATTCCCGATCATATCCAGAACAAAACCGCCAAAGCTGGAAAGCACGATAGACACCATGAATACGGCTAAAGACTGCTGACCAACTTTTGTGATCAACGCGATGATCCGACGGGTCGTTCCTGCCATCGCGCTACTGCCCTTCACTATCAATCTTTTCCCGCCATCCCCGGCCAAAACCCACGCTAAATATGCCAGCGCTAAAAAGTGCACGAACCGCACCAGTCCAAAATTTGTCTTCGTAATCCACATCGCATTATCCGATCGCCATTGGCTCACCCATGTCATCCCGAATTCACGGATAGCGACGCTGGATATGAATACAGAGCCTATCACGATCACAACGGCCAGTGAGATCAGGGACTTATTGACTGGTGGTTTCGGCAGCCAGCCGCGCATAAATGCAAAACCTGTGAAGAAAACCGCCTGCCAGCCGAACGGATTGAAGAACCAGGGTCGGTCTGACCACGGTTCTGCCGGGAAATTGATCGCAAATCGGCCTAATCCCAGCACATGCATAAGCTGAAGTTGGCCGAGTGCCCAAAATGCCAGACATACCGCGGCCACCAGCCATAAGCTGAGATTGGACAAGGCCATGATCAGCGGCATCATCAGCAGCAAGATCATATACATCGGTAGAATATCAAAGAAGTTGGGCACGTAGGTCAGCGTGAACAGGCCCAGCAATTGCTGTGGGGTCTCTGTGAAAAACCGTGTGAGGTTCCAGCTATTGACGTAGGTCTTATCAAACGGCCCCGCCGCATCGATCGCTGCGAGCATCATCGCTGTCGCCAGAAAAAGACAGATATGGGCCCAGTAGATTTGCCAAATGCGATAGCTGACCCGCGCGGTACCGATAAGCCAGCCATTGCGGTCATAGCTGCGCCCGAATGCTACCGCAGAAGCCATGCCAGAACAGAACACAAATATCTCGGTCGCATCGGAAAAGCCGAACCGACCCGGAATCCAGTTGCCGACCCAGTTGTTCGGCATGTGCGAGATAAAAATGATGAACATCGCAAGACCGCGATAGAAATCGAGCCTAGGGTCACGGATTGTCGGGGCGATGCTCGCATCACCTGTTGGTATTGGGGACGTTTTCATTGATGTGGGCTTGGGACTGGCCATAAAAGTAGCGTTATTTCAGATAGCAAGCACATGACCTTTATTCTGCCGGAACACTACTGGCAAATCCGGCAGCGGCGCGCCCCTCGGCGATCATCTGCCTGCGGACCGCAGTATATCCGTCCTCGGTCCCGCCGCGCAGGGCCATGCGTTGTGCCAGAATGTCGGCGGCTTCGTCCAGAAAACCAGCGCGGATGCCGCTATCGATTGTGAGGCGTTCAAATACATCACGTTGAGCGTGGCTGCCGCCGGCATCACGGATCGTGGCACGGGCGCGGGCAAGATTGACAAAGGCCACATCATATTGCGCTTCGCCAAAAGCCTCTAATCCGGCAGCAGCGGACAGACCCGGGGCCGCCATAGCCCTTTGCACATCGGTCTGACCCATTTTGGCATCACGGTGCAAACGGCCCATCATCGTGGTGATCGCGTCATCCCGTTTGCCGCCAACCAACGCCAGCATGTAGTGCAGGTCAGCAAAAATCAGACAACCGTCCTCGGTCCGGTGAGAAGAAATCTCAGCCAGCTCTTCCCAGCGGTCGCCGACATCGACGCCATCCAGCTCCAATCGACTTAAAAGCGAGGTGGCGTTGGAGATATCGCGGTAGTCGTCCGTATGGTCTTTGCGGATCTCGGTGTCGTAAAGATCCATAACCACATCAATCTCACCCAGATCAAGATGCATCAGGGCCTTGTGCCACCAGACGTGATAGCGAAAGTTATGGCAATGGGCCCAAGCGTTTTCGCGGCCGGCGAGCCACTTGATCCCACCTGCCGCATCGGCTGTCATATCATGAACATGGGCCACCGCATGCAGCCCCCAGGCATCATCCGGGGAGATCAACATCCCCTTGCGCCCGGCAATCTGTGCGGCAGCATAGTCGCCCGTTTCTTCCAGCGCAAAGGCGTGGCAACCCATCAGATAGCCGTATCCGGCATGGTCAGTGCCATATGCGGGCATGACCTGCTCCAGCATCCGTCGCATTCCCCGGCTATCGCCGAGTACAAAGCGCAATGCATGATCGAGTTTGACCGCCAGCATGTCTGTTGGGTTGGTCGCCAGGTTTGTCTCGAACGATTTCAGCGCATCCCGGGATTGCCCGCTCATCCATGTGGCGACAGCGGTCAGAAAGCTCTGTTCGCGCGGGCTGACGGGCGTGACCTTGGCGCATTGCTGCGCTGTCACCAATGCCTCATGCGCGGTCTCAGTGGTCTCAGCGCGGCCAAGCAACACATAGAACATCGCTTTAACGGCATGTCCAAGTGCAAAATCCGGGGCTGCATCCAATGTGGCGGCCAAATGGGTTGGCGTAGTGGCCCCATGTGCCAAAAACGCCAATTGGGTCTTGTTCCAGTGCTCCAATGCAGCTGGATTTGAAAGTGTCGTGACCTGCCCGAATATGTCCTGCATTTTAGTATCCAATCGCAAAGAGAGCTGTACTTAGTGACCCGTCAGTTTTTTGGCATATCGGAATTGGCGAATATAACCATGTCACAGGTCCGTGAATGACAGACCTGTTAACTGTGTTTCAATTGTTTGATTTTCTTAAGCTTTCAAGATTTTGGAAAGCCCTTGCGCAGAATCTCGGCTGTATCCTGCCCTAGCTTGGGTGGAGCATGGCGATAAGTCACTGGCGTCCTCGAAAAATGCAGCGGATTGCCTATCAGACGAACATGACCGCCTAGGATATCAGCTGAATTGAGATCAGTAATCATGCCACGGGCCGCAACCTGATCGCTGTCAAAGACCTGATCAATGGTCTGGACCGGTCCTACCGGTACTTTGCATTCCTCCAGACCCGCAACAATTTCATGGCTGCTAAGTGCAGCCAGAACTGGCTCAAGGGCCGGTATCAGCGCATCGCGGTTTTCCAAACGTGCAGGATTCGTTGCAAATCGCGGGTCATCGGCAAGATGGTCGAGACCTAGAAAGGCGCAAAACCGCTGGAACTGCCCATCATTGCCGACCGCAATAATCACATGCCCATCGGCGCTTTCAAAAACCTGATACGGCACGATATTGGGGTGTCCGTTGCCTCGGCGCTTCGGTATGTCGCCAGAGGTCAGGTAATTCGTCCCTTCATTGATCAGCCATGCAATCTGAGTATCGACAAGCGATATGTCGATATGCTGCCCTTCGCCCGTCGCATCGCGGTGTCTCAAAGCGGCCAGAATACCCACGGTCGCATACATACCGCACATCACGTCCGAAACGCCGACCCCGACTTTCATCGGCTCACCGTCTGGCTCGCCCGTCAATGACATGATGCCGCCATAGCCCTGTGCCATAAGATCGTAGCCAGGCTTGCTCGCGTTCGGACCGGTCTGGCCAAAGCCGGATATGGAGCAATAGACCAGCTTTGGAAACGCCGCACACATCGTCGCAGCATCAAGGCCATACTTGGCAAGACCACCCACCTTGAAGTTCTCGACAATGACATCGGCCTCAGCTGCCAACCCGCGGACCAGTTCTTGCCCCTCGGTTGTTGTAATATCCACAGCCACGGATTTCTTGTTGCGGTTGGCACACATGAAATAGGCGGATAGGTCGGTTGGCTTCCCGTCCTTGCCTTTGGCAAAGGGCGGCCCCCAGCTTCGGGTGTCATCCCCACCTTGGGGATTTTCAATCTTGACGACATCAGCCCCAAGATCACCGAGCAACTGCGTACAGGTCGGCCCCGCCAGAATGCGTGTCAGATCAAGGATACGCAGACCATCTAAAGCGCCCATATCAAATCCGCCCATCATAGGCTTTGCGGTCAATGACAGCCGCGATCAATGAGAAATTCTCAGCCTCAAGTGCCTGCGTCATTGCATCCCGTAAACTGGCCCGGTCTGTCACAGTATAGCCGTTACCACCAAATGCCTTGGCTACCGCTGCATAGTCATGATTAGCAAAGTCCACTCCTCGGTTTTTCATCTGTCGCTGCCGCTGTTTCAACTCGATCAGGGCAAGTGATTCATCCACAAAAACAACAAAAATGGTGTTTTGACCCAATTCCGCAGCTGTGGACAATTCTCCTGCGACCATCAGAAAACCGGCGTCGCCCGAAAAGCTGACAACGGGCCGATCAGGCGCCGCTATCTTGGCGCCCATCGCCAAGGGAACGGCGCAGCCCATGGTGCATAGCCCTGATGATTGCAGCAAAGTGCGCGGTTGGGAGCATTCCCACATCTGCGATAAGAGGATGCGATGCGCCCCGCTATCAACGGTGGCAATCGCATCGTCTGGCAGAACATCGCGACACTCGGCGATAACAGCAGCCGGTCCCCATTCTTCATCGGTCGGGAAGGTTTTTGCGAGTGTTTCCCTCAACGCGGCCACCTCACCATCAACCCAAGTCTGCTGCGGCGATACATTCTCGGCCATCGCGTCAAGCGTAGCACCGGTATCGGCAACAAAGCTCAACGACGCTTGATGCATGAAGTGGTGGTTTGGCTCCGCATGGATATCAATCACGCGAGTTTGGGCGGGGTCCCAAGGGTCACGCCAGCCTGTCCGCATCTCAATCGGGTCATATCCAACCAAAAGGATTAGGTCTGCCTGAGCCAAAAACGGCAACAGGTGCTTATCTGCCAATGGCGAAAGACCTGCGCCGCCAAGACAAAGTGGATGATCTTCGGGGATCACCCCTTTCGCCTTATAGGTTGTGACGACCGGCACTTGATAAGCATCAACAAAGCGGCGCACCGCTGCTGTTGCGTCATCCTTCAAGACATCTAGACCAGCCACAATCAGCGGACGCTTTGCCTCGGCCAGCCATTCCCGCGCCGTTTGTAGATTTGCGGCCGCCGGGATGACTGGACTGGCCGTGGCACGCTGACCAAGCATATCCACGCCCTGCGCATCAGCGACCGAAATTGGAACATCAATATGCACTGGTCCACTGCGACCTTCGGTGGCGATACCGATTGCCTTTTCAGCAATGACCCCAGCCGCCTCCGGGACGAGAGTAAAAGTTGCCTTTGTCATGGGGGCAAAGACCGCGCGATGATCCAACACCTGATGTGTGTAAGTCTCTGCCTCTGAGGCATCAACGCAACCCGTCAAAACAATCAAAGGCACACGATCCTGACTGGCATTGGCGACCACATTCACCCCATTCATCGCGCCCGGCCCCACCGTGGCGACCAAAATTGCGGGTGCCCCATCAACATGATGCACCCCCTCGGCCATAAAACCCGCCGCATTCTCATGCTTTGTCAGAACAAAGGTGATGCCCGCATTTTCAAGCGCATCGATCAGCGTGAGCACCTCGCCCCCTGGCATGCCAAAAGCATAGCGGCATCCGGCGGCGTATAATCTGCGCGCAAGAATATCAGCTGCGCGGTTTGTTTTGGTCATATTTGATCCTTAAACTTCGGGTTACTTCGTGGCTTCAGTAGCAATTTGCTGAAAGGCCCTATCAAGTTCGGTCGCAGCGGCCCCTAGATCGTCTGGCGCATCGTCTAAATAGGGTGCAAAAACGAAACTTGGCGTTTTGTAGGATAGGGTGGCAGTGCCATCGTCCTCCTCGGTCAGATATAACCGAATGGGGGCCTCAATCATCGCGGCTGCGGACAGGTTCAAAATACGAACCGCATAAATGTTGTTGAAAACACCCACCACGCGGTTTTCTGGTATCTCAATCCCTCGTGCCTTTGCCGCGTCGGTGGGTCCCGCTTGGGTCACAATGGCAAAACCATTGAAAGCAACTGCATCACGCAAATCTGTCATGAGTGTATCAAAGGATTTGTCAGTTCGAATCACCGCCCAACCGTCGCGTGGTTCAACAGAATCCGCTGCCACTGGTTGCGCCATCACGCTTGCAATCATGATCCAAAGAACTCTCCACATAAGCTGATCCTTCACGCTGTTGTCGGCGGTTGATAGCCAATTATGGTCCGGTTTGTGTTCAAATCACTGTGCATAAACGGTAACATGATTTGTCGCGTAGCTATTGTCACGGTCATAAACCCGCTTGGAAAACTGATGTAGTTTCTGATACATTTTCCCGACTTTCCCGCTATGGTAACAACAAGAAACAACAAACAGTTTGAAGCGCAGGCAATTGACTATCCTTTGCATACGAAAGACGAGCGCTCGAACATGGTCGCAACAAGGTGCTGCTTGCGACAGAAAAGGACCACACCTTGGGTGATGTGCTAGATAACAAAAAAGGGGCAGCAGCCCGCAAAAACCAGCCCCAAAAGGCTGACGGTAAAGGTGCGCCAAACCCCAATAAACCTAAGGGTAATCCGCAAAACAAGAAGCCACCTCAACAGGGTAAAGCGCAAAGACCTGTCGTCCTCGAAACCAAAGGAAAGGTGGTCGACCTCTCAGGTGCTCAGGATTCAATGGGTCGTATGGTGCGTCCGCAGAAACGCCGGCGGCGGGCATTGCTTTTGTCGTTCCTTCTCTTCGTGCTCACACCAATTGGGTTGTCAACGTACTATTATCTGGAGGTCGCCAGCGACAGATACGCGTCGTCAGCAGGCTTTGCCGTCCGCGGAATCGAATCGTCGGCTGGCCTGGACACAATCGGCGCACTAACCGGGTTGGCGTCCAGCGGCTCTACGACTTCGGATTCTTATATAGTTTTGGAGTATCTTGAAAGCCAGGACTTGATCCAAGCATTAGACAGGCGCGTCGATCTGCGAACAGTCTTTTCGCAGGATGAAATCGACCCCCTTTCCCGATTGCGTTCGGAGGCTTCACAAGAGGAATTTCTGGATTATTGGACCCGTATGATCAAGACGAGCTTCGATCCAACGTCTGGCATCATCAATATCGAGGTTCAGTCTTTCACACCTGAGCATGCCCGAGAAGTCGCAGCAGCAACGGTAGAACTAACGCAGGAACTGGCCAACAACCTGACTGCTTCGGCCCGCGAGGACGCTTTACGCTTCGCCGAAGCGGAATTGGCTCGCCAAGAAGAACGCCTGCGTGAAGCATTGGCATCCATCAGCAATTTCCGGGAAAGAGAGCAATCCGTAAACCCGGCAGCCACTGCAGAGCTGGATATTCAGCTTCTCAGTTCGCTGGAAAGCCGTTTGGTGGACCTAAATGCTAGAATGGCCGCCATTAGCGATAGCTTGGACGAAAATGCCCCATCCATCGTTTCGCTCAGACGGCAGGCGGAGGCTCTTGAGGGGCAAATCGATCGGCGGCGCGCTGCGATTTCCGGGGCCTTAACAAGAGAAGGCGTTGATGGCGCCGCCGTTTCAAATTTGCTCAGCGCGTATGAGGGGCTGGAAGTAGAAAAACGTTTCGCCGAAGAATCTTACGCCTCTGCCCTGGCCTCGCTTGAACAGGCACGACGCGACGCTGATCAGCAGCAGCGTTATCTAGCGGTCTATTCCAACCCTTACACACCACAGGATGCAGCATATCCAAGACGGCCCACGAACATCTTTCTCATCGTAGTGATCTGTGTTGGCCTATGGGGTATCGGAACCTTGCTGGTCTATTCGGTCAGGGATCATATGTCATGATCAAGACAACCGCGCGCGAGCTTTGCACATTGCAATTGCGCGTTATCGGCAGTTTGGTTTTGCGTGAAACACGCGCAACTTTCGGCACATCCAAGTTTGGCTACTTGTGGGCCATTTTCACCCCAGCGGCGAGTGTTGGTGTCTTGGTTTTTGTGTTTTCTTTGATTGGTCGGCACGCACCGTTTGGCTCAAGCTTGGCGCTTTTTTTTGCAACCGGAATATTAGTACTGCAGTTGTTTAACGAATTATCCAACAAGCTGAACACTGTCTTTGAAGCTAATAGCGCCTTGTTGACCTATCCGGTCATTAAGGACATGGATACATTATTTGCGCGAGCCCTGCTGATCATGACAACTTATGCTGTGATCATGGTGCTTTTTTTTGGCGCTTTGTTTCTTTTGGGTATGTTCGATGGTCCTGCTTATCCTGAGCGGTCCATTCAAGCTTTTTTTGCAGCGTGCCTACTTGGGTTGTCGATGGGACTGCTTAATGCCGTGATTACGTCGATTTGGGTAACCTGGATACAAGTAGAGAAGGTTCTCACCCGCCCGCTTTTTTTCGTTTCTGGTATCTTCTATGTGCCCAGCTCACTTCCACCAGAGGCTATGGCTGCGCTTAGTTGGAACCCGGTGCTGCACCTCGTTGAATGGATGCGTGAGGGTATCTACCCCAATTACAACAGTGCAGTAATCGACCGAGTATATCTTTTTTTCGTGATTATGCTCATGCTGCTTTGTGGGTTAGCCGGCGAGCGGCTGTTGCGAAAAAAACGAGTCTGATATGTTGGAACTCGATAATGTTTCCAAAAGCTATCATCTGGATGGAGTTAGAAAAACTATACTGACCAACCTGACATTCGCTTTTCCAGCAGATCGCAATGTTGCCATCATGGGACATAATGGGGCGGGAAAATCTACCTTGATGCGATTGCTTGCAGGAACCGAAACGCCAGATAGCGGTCGCATCTATCGCCACGCACGGGTTTCTTGGCCGCTTGGGTTCAGCGGGGGGTTTAACGGTTCCATGACGGGCCTGGAGAATGTTCGTTTTGTTGCGCGGATCTACGGGCAGGACACCGAGGCAATCATCGAATATGTGCGCGAATTTTCCGAATTGGGCCCATCACTGAACTTGCCGATTAGAACCTACTCAAGCGGGATGAAGGCCAGACTGGCTTTCGGAATGAGTCTAGCCATCGATTTTCAGGTCTATCTGATTGATGAAGTCACTGCAGTTGGTGACACAAAGTTTAGACGTAAAAGCAAGGCCGCGTTTCAGGAAAAGCTGGAGCGCAGCCGGGTCATCATGATCTCGCATTCAAAAAACACCATCAAGGATTATTGCGACTGCGGTATTTTTCTGTCGCCCTCACAACTGTTATTTTTCGATGATATTGATGATCTCGTAAAATACTATCAGGCTGTTGTGGGTGCTGAATAGGGTAGCGAAGTGACTGGCCCTTAATAATGACCAGCTTACCTGACGACTAACAAAGATGGCACCTCAAACATCTTTCACCAGCCGCAAAGCGTCATAGATTGCGGCATGTGTGTTACGTGCGCTAACGGCGTCACCTATACGGAAGAGCTGAAAAGTTCCGTCTGAGTTCCGCTCGATCTTCTGTGGTAGCCCCTCAATCAATGCGTTCTGATCGACCTCTCCGGCATTCGAAGACAGCGGCTTCAGCTCAAAATAAAGATCATCCAGTGGCAAGGTTCCATAATTCACCACAACCTGATCATACCGCGCATCATAGGTATGATCACTGTAGTCCGTTCCAATCGTCGCTTTGAGTTGATTGCCGTCGCGAGCCACATTCAGAAGGCGGCGGGTCACAGTGAAGGTCACATCCTTTTCCTGCAGACTGCGCATGTAGGGAACCAGATTCATGGCCATGATGTCAGGTGCAAAGACACGGTCAGGTGTCATGATCTCCACTTTCGCACCGCTATGTGCGGCAATCTCAGCTGCCTGTAGGCCGGGGTGATCACCTGACTCATCGTAGATCAAAACCTTTTCGGCTGGTTTGATGTCGCCCGATATCAAATCCCAAGTGGTCACGACATCCGGCGCGTCCGTGCCAGCCTCAAACAACTGCGTATTGGGCAGTCCACCCGTGGCAATGATGACCACGTCGGGGTTCAGGGCTGTAATATCTCCCGCCTCCGCCCATTTGTTAAAGTGAAACACCACATCGCGGGCCGCGCACTGGGTCATGCGCCAGTCGATGATCGACATCATCTCGCGCCGTCGCGGGTTTTGAGCTGTCAGCCTGATCTGACCGCCAGGGTCAGGCTGCGCCTCGAACACCGTCACGCTGTGCCCGCGCTCTGCCGCCACACGTGCAGCCTCCAGCCCACCGGGGCCCGCACCGACGACAACGATATTCCGCCGCTGAGATGCAGGTGAAATGACATGTGGCATCGTCAGCTCGCGTCCAGTTGCTGCATTATGAATGCAAAGCGCATCACCTGCCTGATAAATCCGGTCCAGACAGTACGTGGCACCGACGCAGGGGCGAATGTCATCCTCACGACCCTCGACAATCTTCTGCACGATATGCGGGTCAGCCATATGGGCGCGGGTCATTCCCACCATATCCAGCAAGCCCGAGGCAACAGCATGTCGGGCCGTTGCCACATCGGGTATTCTGGCAGCGTGAAAGGTAGGCATGCCGGTGGCCTTACGTACCTCACCCGCAAAATCCACATGCGGAGCTGTTGGCATACCTTGCACCGGGATGACATCGGTCAAGGCAGGGTCAGTGTGTATGCGGCCACGGATCACGTTGAGAAAATCAACCTGGCCGGTTGCCTTCAGGCGCTTTGAAACCTCGATCCCCTCCTCAGCGGTTATGCCGCCCTGCTGTGCCTCATCGGCGGTATAGCGGACACCCACGATAAACTCGGACCCGACCCGCCTGCGCACCGCATCTATCACCTCAAACGGCATTCTGAGGCGATTTTCCAGCGTATCGCCACCATACGGGCCAGTCAGGTCATTGGTCAGCGGGGACCAGAACTGATCCAGCAAATGACCATATATCTCTACCTCGACGCCATCCATACCGCCGGCCTGCATCCGCTCGGCCGCATCGGCAAAGTCGCTGATGATCCGTTCAATATCCCAATCCTCGACCAGCTTGGGAAAGGCACGATGCGCGGGTTCGCGATGCCTGGAAGAGGACACCGACGGCAGCCAATCGCCTTTATTCCAACCTGTTCGGCGGCCGAGGTGAGTCAACTGGATCATCACTGCGCAACCGTGATCGTGGCAGGCATCTGTGAGCTGCCTGATCCACGGAACAACCTCGTCCTTGTAAGCGAGGATATTGTTGAAAACGGGCGGACTGTCTCTGCTGACAGCGGCAGAACCAGCCGTCATCGTTAAAGCAACACCGGCCTTGGCGCGTTCGGCGTGATAGGCCGCATAGCGCTCCTTTGGCATCCCGTCTTCGGGATAGGCCGGTTCATGGCTCGTGGTCATGATCCGGTTGCGCAGGGTCAGATGCTTCAGTTGAAAGGGCTGCAAAAGGGGATCGTTCGACATTCGCTTACCCTAGTGCCACGCATCGGGCATTGATGCCCTCTTGCGCTTCACGAAATCCTGAAGCGCCTCGTCAATGGCAATATCAAGCGGGGGTGCCTCATACTCCGCCAATACTTTTTTCCAGCGCAGATTTGCCCGGGCAGCCATATCAATCTCGCCTTGCTCCGTCCAAGTTTCCCACGGCTGATTGTCGTCCAGCACACTGTCATAATATGCGGTCTTGTAGTGACGCAAGGTATGCGCGGTCGAGAATAGATGTACGCCGGGCCCCTGTTCGGCCAACGACTCAAATCCCAGCATGTCGTCATCTACGGTCAACCCGTTCATATACGCATGCAATGCCCCGCAGACATCGGTATCGAGCATGAATTTCTCGTAGGACATGGACAGCAGCCCATCAAGGAACCCGGCGGAGTGCAAAATGTAATGTGCCCCGCAATGCACTGCCGACAGCATCGACATCATGCTTTGCTGCATCGCCTGCGCATCGGGCAGCTTCGAATTGGTAAAGTTACCCGCACAGCGCAAAGGCAGGTTCAGCCGTCGTGCCATTTGACCCATCACCAGCGACCCAAGCGCAGGTTCCGCCGTGCCAAAAGTGGGTGAGCCTGACCGTAACGCCATCGAACTCAGGAATGCAGCCAAAATCGCGGGCGAACCGGGACGCACCAGTTGAGTCAAGGCGCAGGACACCATGCTTTCGGCCAGCCCCTGCGCGACTGACCCGGCCATCGTCAGCGGCGACACGGCCCCGCCCAGCAAGAATGGCAGGGCTATCGACCCTTGATTGGCAGCGGCATAGGTCCGAATACCGGCCGAGGTGACGCCATCCAGCACCAGCGGTGAGGTCGTATTGAAATTGCCTATTGTGACGCAGTTATCATCAACGAACCCGGCCCCGAACACCAACTGCGCCATTTCAACTGTGTCTTGTGCGCGCTCCGGTGCGGTGATGGACCCCAAAAACGCCCGGTCTGAATAGCGGATGTGGCCATAAATCATATCCAGATGCCGCTTGTTCACTGCGATATCCGTGGGCTCGCAAATCACGCCGCCCGAATGATGCAACCAGGGCGATGATTGCGCGAGTTTAACGAAGTTTTCAAAATCGTTGAGCGTCCCATAGCGCCGGCCCTTATCAAGATCCATCACGAAGGGAGAGCCATAAGCTGGTGCAAAAACAACCGCATCGCCGCCAAGCTCTACCGATTTAGCAGGGTTGCGGGCATGTTGTGTAAAGCGAGCAGGGGCGGTTTTGAGAAGCTCGCGGATCATGCCGGGCGGGAATTTGATGTTCCAGCTTTGTGGCGTCAGCGCGGTAACTTCGCCGCCAGCATCATCAAAGAGGCGCACTGTTTCGGGGTCATCCCGAAACTCGATCCCGATCTCGGCCATGATGCGATCTGCTGTTTGCTCAATCCGCACTAGGCTTTCTTCGTCCAGCAGATCGTAAGTAGGAATTCCCCGCGTGATGAAAGGCACCTCAAGATGCGGATTCTCGCCTGGTCCCGGCCCGATCTGCGCGCCCCGACGGTTGCCCGTCCGACCGCGTTTTGGCGGTGTCTTTACAACGTCCATCGTAGCCTCCAGACGCGCTCTATCCACATGACCGTCACTAAATTTGACATACCTGTCAAGTATTGTATTCCTAAGCCATGGCGGAAAAGCAGACCAAACGGCAACGTGGTTCGGAGCAAGCATGGTTGGAGGCAGCCTACGCCGTCCTTACCGAAAGCGGGGTCGAGGCGGTCAAGGTAATGCCGCTGGCCAAACGGCTTGGGCTTACGCGGACCAGTTTTTATTGGCATTTCAAGGACCGCGATGCACTGCTCGAGGCGATGATCACTCGGTGGGAAGATCACAACACCGGCAATCTGATCTCACAAAGCAGGGCCTACGCGGAAACGATTACCGAAGCCGTCTTGAATATTTTTGACTGCTGGCTCGACACGTCGCTTTTCGACTCCAAGCTTGATCTCGCCATTCGGAATTGGGCGCGTAACGACCCGGATTTGCAGGCACGGTTGGACCAGGCAGATTCGCAACGCATCGCCGCCATTGCCGCCACATTTGAAAGATTTGGCTATACCGCATCACAGGCTGAGGTTCGCAGTATGACCCTGATCTACACGCAGATCGGTTACATCTCGATGCAAGTGGATGAAGATTGGGACACCCGATTAAACAAGGCGCCGGACTACATTGAAGTCTTTACTGGCGAAAGCCCGTCAGAGTCAGAGATCAACAGGTTCGTTTCGCGTCACAACCGTCGTCGGTATCTGCTCAGCGCCTAGAAATCGATGGCGAGGCCCTTTTTTTCCCAATCACCGTAACGCACAGGTTCGGGCCCATCGCGCCCGCCCAGCTCAACAGGCAAATCCTCGGCCTTGGACTTCTTACGCCGCTCTTCCGCCTCAGCCAGAGCGCGCTGGGCCGCGGGGGGCAAGTCCTTGGTTTGATCAGTCATCGCATATCCTTGTCGGTCGCCTGGCTTTGATATACCCCGCCCTCAACCAGCTTCAAGAGAAACAACCTAATGTCCCAACAAGGTCTGCCAGCCCGCCGCACGGCTCATTTCATGCTGATGCAGATCACGGATGAGGGCCGTTTGATCCCCGAGCTGATCGCCGGTGGGGCGTTGGCGAAGCTGCCAAATGATGAACGGGCACGGGCGCACAGGCTGACGCTAGATACTTTGCGGGGCATCGATCGGGCAGACCGGATGCTGAAGCCGTTTTTGAAGAAGATACCACCGTCGCATGTACTCAACGCATTGCGTCTGGGCGTGACAGAGCTGTGCGGGGGCGAGGCGGCACACGGCGTGGTCAATGCTTACGTTGAGGTCGTGGCGCGAAACAAGCGCACCCAGTCGATGAAAGGACTGACCAACGCCGTCTTGCGCAAAGTGGCTGATCTGGGACCAGAGGCATGGAACAAGATGCCCGCTCCGCTTACGCCCGGCTGGCTGCGTCAACCGCTTGTTGCTGCGTGGGGGCGGGATGCGGTCAAGGGGATGGAGGCTGCGCATTTTGCTGGTGCATCCGTCGACCTAACGGCAAAGACTGACCATGAAGCTGTCGCCAAGATGACTGGTGGACAGCTTCTGCCGACGGGAAGCATACGCTTGTCCGACGCGGGTCAAGTGTCAAACCTGCCGGGTTTTGCAACAGGCGACTGGTGGGTTCAAGACGCCGCAGCGGCGATCCCGGTCAAATTGCTGGATCCAAGGAAGGGCACGAAAGTTGTCGATCTCTGCGCAGCACCCGGCGGCAAAACGCTGCAACTGGCTGCCGCAGGTGCAGCGGTGACAGCGGTAGACGTCTCTGAAAGGCGGATGCATCGCGTGACTGAAAACCTCAGCCGCACGGGACTAACCGCCACCACTGTTATCAGTGACGCCTTTGCCTTCGAGGAAACGGGTTTTGACGCAGTTCTGCTCGACGCCCCATGTTCCGCCACCGGTACGATGCGGCGGCACCCCGATCTGCCTTATGCCAAAGACGGGTCTGAGTTTGGCGCACTCATCGACCAACAAGAGAAAATGATCGACCACGCACTGACGCTTCTGAAACCCGGTGGGCAACTGGTGTTCTGCACCTGCTCGCTCTTGCCTGACGAAGGTGAAGTGCAGGTAGAAGAGGCGTTAGCGCGGCATCCTGGCCTCCAGACGGATACCGGGACGCTGGACCGCCCTTGGATCGAACCCAGTTGGCGCACACCCGAAGGCGGTCTGCGGCTTCGCCCCGATTATTGGCCAGATAAAGGTGGCATGGACGGATTTTATGTTTGTGTTCTGACCAAGCCCGCGTAACTTGCAAACAAGCTGCCGCTTATTTTGGCGGCAAGACAAGCATTTTGGCGCAGACCGAGGCAGCATAGTATTGGCACAACCAAAGACATGGCGTGCCCGCCGCACCAGCTTCATGCACCGTGTTCATGCGCGTCGCGCTGCGCGCATCGCCGCCGCGACGGCATTTGTTTCCGCCCCTGAACCCCGCTCAATTGGCCGAGTGTCCCGCGGACGGCAGTTCATCGCGGGCAATTTCCTCTTTGCCGGTCATCTTGTCGAAGGGCCAAACCTCTCGATCTGGGACGTAGCCGGGGACAAGGACGTTGTTGCGGGAGAACTACAAAGCTGCCGCTGGTTGGATGATCTGGTCGCCGTGGGTGACGACCGGGCGCGGGCCAAGGCCCAGGAATGGGTGTTTGACTGGATTGACCGCTACGGCAACGGCACAGGCCCCGGCTGGGTGCCGGACCTTGTTGGTGGCCGGCTGATCCGCTGGATCAATCACGGGTTTTTCCTGTTGCGTGGACAGTCCAGCGAACGCTCAACGCAGTTTTTCGAAAGCCTCGCGCAGCAAACGATATTTCTAGCACGTCGCTGGAACGTGACGGCTGCTGGCCTGCCACGGTTCGAGGCGTTGACAGGAATGATTTATGCGGGCCTCTCACTGGAAGGGATGGAAGACCACTTAGGTCAGGCAGTCGCAGCCTTGGCCGCGGATTGCGACACCCAAATCGATGAGCAAGGCGGCATTCCGACCCGAAACCCCGAAGAGCTACTGGAGGTCGCGACCCTTCTCAACTGGACCGTGCAGGCGTTGGACGAGATGGGACATGACTGCCCCGACCAAATCAAGGCGGCAGTGGGACGTGTTGCGCCGACCCTACGGGCGCTTCGCCATTCGGATGGCGGGCTGGCGCGGTTTCATGGTGGTGGGCGTGGGATCGAAGGACGGCTTGAACAGGCACTCGTTTCTTCAGGGACCAAGGCGCTGCCGGATGCCACGCTCTATATGGGTTTCGCCCGGCTCAGCGCTGGCCGAACATCATTGATCGTAGACGCCGCCAAACCGCCCAGCGGACCGGCATCAATTAACGCACATGCCAGCACCCTCGCTTTTGAGCTCACGTCAGGGCGGCGGCCCGTCGTCGTCAGTTGCGGGTCAGGCACAAATTTCGGAGAGAATTGGCGGCGGGCCAGCCGGGCTACACCAAGCCATTCTACCCTTGGTATCGAAGGGTTTTCGTCAGCGCGGGTCGGTGTGCCGGGCCGTATGTCAGCGGAACACGATATGCTGACTGACGGACCCACAATCGTCCATTTCGGGCTTCAAAAACCCGATGGCAAGCGCCGGTTGGAGATGTCACATAACGGCTACCAAGCGTCCCACGGGCTGACCCATGCGCGTGTTCTGGATATGTCTTTTGATGGCCGGTCGGTTGACGGTGAGGATCTCCTGGCCACCCTTACAGAAGCGGATAATGGACAATTTGCCGCGGCATTGGCGGAAGCGGGACTAACAGGCATCCCATTCAGCATTCGGTTTCACCTGCATCCCGATGTAGAAGCCACGATTGACATGGGGGCAACGGCCGTATCTTTGACGCTGAAATCGGGAGAGGTTTGGGTATTCCGCCATGACGGATCAACGAAATTACAGCTGGTCCCATCAGTTTTTCTCGAAAACGGGCGATTGAAGCCGCGCGAGACGCAACAGGTGGTTTTATCCGGGCGCACAATGTCCTATGCGACACGCGTCCGCTGGTCCTTGGCCAAGGCGCATGGAACGCCTGATGCCGTTCGCGATCTTGAGCAAGCCGATCCAATGGACAGTTTCGACGACTGACTCAAAAGGATTTTGAATGACCGATCTCGCCCCACTCCGCCGTGCGCTTCTTTCCGTATCCGACAAAAGCGGGCTGATCGATTTAGCCAAAGGTTTGGCTGGGCATGGGGTGGAATTGCTTTCAACTGGCGGTTCCGCGCAAGAATTGCGCGATGCCGGGTTAGAGGTGCGTGACGTGGCCGATGTCACCGGCTTTCCCGAAATGATGGATGGGCGGGTCAAAACCCTGCACCCGGCGGTACATGGGGGGCTTTTGGCGCTGCGCGACAACGCCGACCACGTTGCAGCGATGGAGGCGCACGGGATTGGCCCCATCGACCTGCTGGTGGTGAACCTTTATCCGTTTGAAGAAACCGTCGCCAAAGGTGCTGACTACGAAACCTGTATCGAAAACATCGACATCGGTGGTCCTGCGATGATCCGGGCGGCGGCAAAGAACCACAGCTTTGTCACAACAGTCGTGGATGTTGAGGACTACGATGACCTGCTGGCTGAACTGGACGCAAATAATGGCCAGACCAGCTTGGCCTTCCGCCAGAAATTCGCCCAAACAGCCTACGCTCGTACGGCCGCATATGACACCGCAGTTAGCACATGGATGGCCGGTGCAATTGGTCAGGATACGCCCCGCCGCCGGTCTTTTGCCGGAACATTCAAACAAACCATGCGCTACGGTGAAAACAGCCATCAGTCTGCGGCTTTCTATACCGACGGTACTGGACGTTCGGGCGTTGCGACAGCGACCCAGCATCAGGGTAAGGAGCTGTCCTACAACAATATCAACGACACAGACGCCGCATTCGAGCTGGTCGCAGAGTTCGACCCCGCCGAAGGCCCCGCCGTCGCCATTATCAAACACGCCAACCCGTGCGGCGTGTCGCGCGGTGCGTCACTGCTTGAGGCTTATCAGAACGCTTTTGACTGCGATCGGACCAGCGCGTTTGGTGGGATCGTGGCGCTCAATCAGCCTTTGGATGAAGACACAGCTAAAGCCATTGTCGAGATATTCACCGAAGTCGTCATAGCCCCCGGCGCATCTGACGCGGCCAAAGCGGTATTCGCAACAAAAAAGAACCTGCGATTGCTGACAACCGAAGGTTTGCCAGATGTCACAACCCCTATCACCACATACCGGCAGGTGGCTGGTGGTATGCTGGTGCAAGACAAAGACACCGGATATGTGGGCATGGATGACCTGAAGGTCGTCACAAAAATAGCACCGACCGATGCGCAAATGGCAGACCTTCTCTTTGCCTGGAAAGTGGCCAAACACGTCAAATCCAATGCCATCGTCTACGTAAAAGACAGGGCGACGGTTGGGGTTGGTGCAGGACAGATGTCACGGGTCGATAGCGCCTTGATCGCTGCAAAAAAAGCCGAACGCATGGCCGACGTGATGGACCTGCCAGAACCGCTGACCAAAGGTTCTGCTGTGGCATCAGATGCGTTCTTCCCATTCGCCGATGGCTTAATGGAAGCCGCCGCCGCTGGGGCGACTTGCGTGATCCAACCGGGTGGATCAATGCGTGATGACGAAGTAATCGCCGCCGCCGATGAAGCTGGCATCGCGATGGTTTTCACCAGCATGCGACACTTTCGGCATTGAGGGAAAATTAATGCGTCTCGTTTTCTGGACCGGTTTCTGGGTCTTCATGCTGGATCAGACCACCAAGTATCTTGTGGTCCACTGGCTTGGCCTTATCAACGACGCGGACGGACGGATCGAGGTGTGGCCGCCATTCATCGAATTTCGCATGGCATGGAATCGGGGCGTGAATTTCGGACTGTTCGCCGATTACGACATGCGCTGGGTTCTCATCGGGGTAGCTGTCGCTATTTCGGTCGGGGTGATCTGGTGGCTACGCAAGACCGGCGGCTCCAAATGGGTCTACATCTCCGCCGGGTTCCTGATCGGCGGGGCGCTGGGCAATGTGATCGACCGGTTGCTTTATGGGGCCGTGGCCGATTTCCTGAACATGTCCTGCTGCGGGATCGACAACCCCTACGCCTTCAACGTGGCGGATATCGCAATCTTTATCGGGGCCATTGGTCTGGCCTTTCTGGCCGATGACGGCAAGCCAAAACAAGGCAAATCCAAGTCACGCAAGAAGACGGCGTGACCTTCGTAAAACCTTGGGCTAGAAACGGCGAGAGGGTCAAAGAGGACAAGCCATGCGCGTGATAATCACTTCAATACTGATGTTCAGCCTGCTTGTGGCTTGCAACAGGCAGCCGGTGTCCACCGATCCGCTCAGCCTCGAACAGGGCGGCCCCGACGCATCAAACGTTCAACCGCGCTTGCCATTATCCGTGCCTAACGTACTGACGCTGCCCGAACCTACGCCCGGCGGTTCCAACCTGACCGATCCGTAACCCGCTCACATCCCCGTAAGTTGCCTTGAACATTTGCACGCATGGCGTAGTTACGTCACAGGTGACAACCGAAAGGCAGCCCATGAAACGATTGTTCATTACCGTAACCGCCTGGATGCTCGCAGCCTTGCCAGCCCAAGCCGAAGAGGTGACGACATTCACACTCGACAACGGGATGGAGGTCGTGGTGATCGAAGACCACCGTGCGCCGGTTGTGGTGCACATGGTGTGGTACAAGATCGGGTCAGCGGACGAACCCGTTGGTGTGTCGGGTGTCGCGCATTTCCTTGAACATCTGCTTTTCAAAGGCACCGACGTTCTGGCCCCCGGAGAGTTTTCAGCCACCATTGCGGCCAATGGGGGCAGTGATAACGCCTTCACCAGCTACGATTACACCGCTTACTTCCAGCGCGTCGCGGCCGACCGGCTTGAGCTGATGATGCAGATGGAAAGCGACCGGATGAATAATCTGCAGATCACAGAAGGCGATATCGAAACCGAGCGCAAGGTGATCCTCGAAGAACGCAACCAGCGGACAGAAAACAATCCCAATGCGCTTGCTGGTGAGCAATTTCGGGCGGCGCAGTATCAAAATCACCGCTACGGCGTACCCATCATCGGCTGGAAACACGAGATGGAACAGTTGGACCTCGAAGACGCACTTGGCTTCTACGATCTCTACTATTCGCCAAACAACGCTGTGCTTGTCGTCGCTGGCGATGTGGAGCCGGACGAGGTCAAAGCACTGGCTGAAACCTATTACGGCGTAATCCCGGCCGAGGATCAGCTACCCGAACGCATCCGCCCGGAAGAACCACCACAACGGGCTGAGCGGCGAATCACTTATGTAGATCAACGTGTCAGCCAGCCTTACGTGATGCGCAGCTATATGGCGCCAGAGCGGGATCCAGGCGCACAAAAAGAGGCAGCAGCGCTGGTCTATTTGGCTGAACTTCTCGGTGGTTCGCCCTTCACGTCGGCCTTGGGGCAGGCGCTTCAATTCGACACCCAAACCGCCGTCTACACCAGTGCCTATTACGAACCAAACGCCTTGGACGACACGACCTTCACCGTCACAATGGTCCCCGCACAAGGGATCAGCCTGTCTGAAGGCGAGGCAGCCATGGACGCAGCCATCAACGATTTCGTGCAAAGCGACATCGATCCCGCCCGTTTGGAAAGTATTCGCACGCAGATGCGGGCCTCTGAGATCTACGCATTGGACAACGTGCAACAACTGGCCCGCCGATACGGGGCGGCGCTGACACAAAGTCTCACCGTCGAGGACGTTCAAGCATGGCCAGATGTGTTGCAGTCCGTGACTGAGGAGGACATCAAAGCCGCAGCCACCAAGGTCTTTGATCGAAAGCAGTCCGTCACCGGTTGGGTCGTATCCAATCAAGAGGAGGCCAGCTGATGGCACGTGTCATTCTTGTAGCCTTTCTGTCCATTCTGGCCACGTTCGCGCAGGCCGACATCGAAATTAAAGAGGTCACATCCCCCGGCGGGATCAACGCCTGGGTGGTCGAAGAACCCGATATCCCCTTCACAGCTCTTGAAATCCGATTTCGGGGCGGCGCTTCGCTTGATGAGCCGGGCAAGCGCGGCGCGGTCAATCTGATGACCGGCCTGCTTGAAGAAGGCGCTGCCGATATGAATGCGCAAGAGTTCCAGACGCGCCTAGAAGATCTAGCCGCCAGCTTGCGCTTCCGATCCTACGACGACACCCTCTCCATATCCGCCAAGTTCCTGACTGAAAACAAGGACGAGGTACTGACCTTACTGCGACAGGCCCTGACTGAACCACGCTTCGATCAGGATGCAATTGATCGGGTGCGGGCGCAGGTTCTGACCGGCATCGCCGGTGATTTGAAAGATCCCCAAAGCATCGCCAGTGCTGCATTCAACAAGGCAGCTTTCGGCGACCACCCTTATGGCACGCCCCTTGATGGAACAGCGGAAAGCGTCAATGCGCTAACACAGGATGACATTTTCGCGGCGCACAAAAATACCATCGCGCGCGACCGTGTCTACGTCTCAGCGGTAGGAGATATCACCGCCGAAGAGATCGGACCGATGCTTGATGAATTGCTGGGCGATCTGCCAGCCGAAGGCGCGCCCTTTCCAGAGGACATCGATTTCGGCCTTGAAGGTGGCATGACTGTTGTCGACTATGAAACACCACAAGCCGTGGCGCTGTTCGGCCACGAAGGGATCGAACGGGATGATGAGGATTTCTTCGCAGCTTATGTCATGAATGAAGTTCTAGGGGCAGGCGGATTTGAATCGCGCCTGATGAATGAAGTCCGCGAAAAGCGGGGCCTAACTTACGGCATCGGCACGTATCTGGTGCCTAAATTTCATGCCGAGATGGTCCTTGGCTCTGTCGCCTCATCCAACGCCACAATCGCAGAGGCGATTGAAGTCACCCGCGCCGAATGGGCCCGCATGGCCGAAGAAGGTCTGACGCAAGAAGAGCTCGACACAGCCAAAACCTATCTGACTGGCGAATACCCCCTGCGGTTCGATGGGAACGGCGAAATAGCGAGCATCATGGCCGGCATGCAAATGATCGATCTGCCACCGGATTACGTGGTGAACCGCAACAGCTACATTGAGGCGGTGACGCTTGATGACGTCAACCGGGTCGCGGCCGAACTTCTACATCCCGATGACCTGCATTTCGTCATAGTGGGGCAGCCAGAAGGGCTTCAGCCGACGCAATAGCGCGGCAAAACGCTCGCGACAATTTTGAAGAAATCGAATTTCTAGAAATTTCGTACGCGGTCCTCATCATCCCGCGAAAGACCACATCCAAGTGGTATGTCGCGGCGGGTGCGATCCCATTCAAGCGTATCCCTGACTGTCTGTTTCAGAGACCGAAATGTCAGCCCGGCACCTTTTGCTCCGTCAATACTGACATTTAGCATATGCGCGACGGTCGGATCGTCCGGTAGGATCAAGGGCAAGTCGGTCCATGGCTGATACCCCGCATCAAGAAACTGCTTGAGCGGCAGTACTTCAGGTATGGCTGGAACGTCAGTCTCCTCGATAACAGCCGCCAGCATTTCTCCCAGCGTGATGACTTCGCCGGTGACGTTGAACGTGCCTGCGATCTGCTTCGTGGCGCAGAGCAGCAGAAACGCCGCGGCATCTCGCACGTCGATAAGCTGAATAGAACGCTCAAGCGGCGCTGGGACCGTGATTGTTCCACCCTCGTCACAGCGCCGAACCCACCAAGTGAAGCGTTCAATGTTGTCTTCTGGTCCGACAATGAGACCAAGACGGATCAGGCTGGTTTGATCAGCAAATTCGACGGCAGCCTGCTCTTCGCAAGATCGTTTCAAGGGGCCATAGGCAGGACCGTACAACTCACCCCGACATCGATCTTGTCTTGGCAGCTTCGCCGCTAGTGCCAAGTCGTCGTCGGTTGCTGGCTGCGCGATTTCTGTTTCATCGATCCCAGGTCGCGACTTATCGGTATAGACCGAGATGGATGAAACAAAGACGTAGTGCACCGGTCCGACAGCCTGCGCCAGACTGGCAACCATGTCTGGCGTATACCCACAAGTATCGATCACTGCATCAAACTTGCCTCTCAAATCTGGCAAAGGGTCAAACCGATCAGCAACCAGCGTTTCGGCTTCCGGTGGAACACCTTCACCGCTGCGGGTCATCACGGTAACAGAGTAACCCGCCGTGACTGCAGCACGTGTGACAGCCCCACCAAGAAACCCGGTTCCTCCGACAATCAATACGCGCATGGCAGCTCTCCTTTATGTAAGTATTCACTTACATAAAGTGGATGTCAAATAGTTGAGGAGTAATTGATGTCAATCCTTACAGCCGCCGTTTTGCCGTTCATCAGCATAAACAAACCGTTTCATCTGACGGGTTCTCGCGTGAGTAGATCGCAGCGTGGTTGTCAGGGATCAGCTCACTGCCGCGGATTGCAAGAACCGACGCGGTCAAATCGCCCCAAGAAATGCCCAAGGAACATTTCATTTCACCCCTGCATACACCTCTCGTCAAATACAACCGACTCGTGCTACAAATTGTGTCATGGCGCTTGTAGACCCCCATATAAAGATACCACCGGTTATCCGTCAGTTAGATGACGCGGCAATCAACCGTATCGCAGCGGGTGAAGTGCTGGAACGCCCCGCCTCGGCGGTCAAGGAGCTGGTGGAAAATGCCATTGATGCCGGGGCGAACCGGATTGATGTTGTCATTGCCGATGGCGGTAAAACCCTGATCCGAGTCACCGATGATGGGTGCGGCATCGCCGCCGCCGATTTGCCACTGGCTTTGTCGCGTCATGCTACGTCGAAAATTGATGGCTCTGATCTTCTCAATATCACCTCCTTCGGTTTCCGGGGGGAGGCGCTGCCATCGCTCGGCGCGGTGGGCCGTCTGACCATAACATCGCGGATTGACGATCAAGAAGCGGCCTGCATTTCTGTCTCAGGCGGCCAAACAACCGATGTACGGCCCGCAGCCCTTTCAAACGGGACCGTGGTCGAACTGCGCGACATTTTCTACGCCACACCTGCCCGCCTAAAGTTCCTGCGCACTGACCGGGCAGAGGCGCAAGCGATCAACGATGTGATCAAGCGGCTGGCCATGGCAGAACCCTTTGTCACATTCATCCTGCGCGATGCGTCACAAGGTGATAATCGCACTGTTTTTCGGGCTGACGCCAAAACCGGCGACCAGTTCGATGCGCTTCATGGACGTTTACGCAGTGTGCTGGGCCGGGATTTTGCAGAAAACGCGCTGGCCATTGATGCGCAGCGCGACGGTTTCCACCTGACGGGCTATGCGGCCCTGCCAACCTATTCCCGCGGGGCAGCCGTCGCCCAATTCCTTTTCGTCAACGGCCGCCCAGTGCGGGACAAGGCGCTGCTCGGCGCCTTGAGGGCCGCCTACATGGACGTGCTGTCGCGCGACCGGCATCCGGTGGCCGCGCTTTTCATCGATTGCGACCCCAAGCTGGTTGATGTCAACGTTCACCCCGCAAAAACAGAGGTCCGGTTCCGTGACCCCGGCACTGTACGCGGCCTCATCATTTCAGCACTGCGCCATGCACTGGCCGAAGCCGGGCATCGCGCCTCAACCACAGTAGCAGATGCAACGTTGGGCGCGTTGAAGCCAGAACCCCTGCAGCCGCGGACCTACCAGATGGACCGGCCCAGTTTCAGCGCCCGCTCTATGACCTTCCAGGCGCAGGCGCCCGGGTTTCAGGAAACTGCATCAGCGCGGATCGAACCAGTGGTCGAGGATGAGCCAGATCATTTGCCGCTGGGTGCCGCGCGGGCGCAAGTTCACGAGAACTACATTATCGCCCAGACCGAAACCGGCATTGTGATCGTTGATCAACACGCTGCCCACGAACGGTTGGTCTATGAAAAATTGAAAACCCAGATGGCCGAAAACGGGGTCGCAGCCCAAGCTCTGCTGATCCCTGAAATCGTTGAGATGACCGAAGGCGAAGCAGCGCAGCTTCTTGAGATTGCCGAAGACCTGTCTCGCCTTGGTCTGACCGTCGAAGCTTTCGGCGGCAGCGCCATCGCGGTACGCGAAACCCCCGCCATTCTGGGTGAGATCAACGCAGAGGCCATGCTGCGCGACATCCTTGATGAACTGGCCGACCAAGGCGACAGTGCCAAGGTGCAAACAAAGATCGAGGCAATTCTCAGCCGCGTCGCCTGCCACGGCTCCATCCGATCAGGCCGTAGGATGCAGGGCGAAGAGATGAACGCGCTTTTGCGCGAAATGGAGGCAACACCGCTGTCAGGCCAGTGCAACCACGGACGACCTACATATGTGGAACTCAAACTGTCAGACATCGAACGGTTGTTCGGACGCACATGATTGAGATCGGAAGTATCACCATCGATCTGTCGGACCCGTTCACCCTCATGGTTATCGGCGTGAGTGCCCTGGTCCTCATCGCGCTGACGCTACTTATTATTGCGGTAAGGCGGGCAGGGCAGTCGGCGCGGGTCACAGTGCAAATGATGGAACAGGTCGGTAAGCTGGCCGGTGATGTGAACGTCCTTAATCAAGGGCAACACACTCTCGCGAACAATATTCGCACGGTGAGCGATCAACAGACCACCTCGCAAACGCAGGTGATCCAAACCATGGAAGTGCGGCTGGCCGCTGTGCAGGCGCAGATGGCGGATAAGCTGGCCGACAATGCAATCAAATCCGCGCGGTCCCTTTCTGATCTGCAAGAGCGCATGAAAGATACACTCTCCGGCAGTTCGGAAAAAACAACGAAAAGCCTGACAGAACTCCAGGAACGGCTTGCCACCATCGACAAGGCGCAAAGTAATATCGAAAAACTGTCCGGTGATGTGCTGTCTCTGCAGGATATTCTGTCCAATAAACAGCGGCGCGGCATGTTCGGGGAAATCCAGTTGACCGATATCGTGTCCAAGGCGTTGCCGGCCGAAAGCTATACGTTGCAGGCGACACTTTCGAACGGGAAACGGGCAGATTGCCTGATCCATCTACCCAATCCGCCCGGCCCCATCGTTATCGACGCAAAGTTCCCGTTTGAGGCCTATGAAGCCTTCGCTGCGGCGGAAACCAAAGATGATCAGGCAGCGGCCCTTCGCGCATTGGGCGCGGCGGTCAAGGTCCACATCAAAGCCATCGCTGACAAATACCTGATCGAAGGGGAAACGGCTGACGGTGCACTGATGTTCCTGCCGTCCGAGGCGGTTTACGCAGAACTCCACGCCCGTCTGCCTGACGTGGTGCGCGCCGGTTTCGACGCCCGCGTCTGGATCGTTTCGCCGACAACCTGTATGGCGACACTTAACACAATGCGAGCAATCCTCAAGGATGCCCGCATGCGCGAACAGGCGGGTGCGATCCGAAAGGCGCTTCGCCAACTGCACCGCGATGTGGAAATCATTGGCGAAAAGGCGGGTAAGCTGGAAACGCATCTACGACAGGCAGGCGATGACGTCTCGGGCGTGCTCACGGCGGCGACACGAGCTGGCAAGCGCGCAGACCGGCTGGACAACTTCGATTTTGAGGAACTGGCACCTGAAGTCGATGCTAATGTGGTACCACTGATAAAGTCTGATAACTGACCCAAGGGTTGGGTTTAATCACTCTGCTATTGTGTTTTGGCAAATAAAAAAAGGCTCCGGTGGAACCGGAGCCTTTAAATAAGCAAAGCCTTCAATCAGATGTCGATAAACTTCTGCGCAATTCGTGGGATCAGTCCATTGAACCGCAGTGGCGCATCTGTCGCAGCAAGGCAGATGCAATCTGCACCAATTTCCGCAACAGGCGTATGGTTCAGATCTTCATTCGCCACCTCAACGTCGCCAGTTGCAAACCGATCTGTTTCGTCCACGAATGCACCTTGAAGAACCAAAGTCAGTTCCGTTCCGCGGTGGCCATGATCAGGAACAGCCGTCCCGGCCGGAATGCGCAGCAATCGTACGCTTGCATCATCGGATGTTGGCAAAACCATTTGGCTGACGCCACCACCTACTTTGCGCCACTTCACCGCATCCAGATCGCCTGATACGTAATCACGTAGCGGTGCGGGGAAAACACCATTCCTTGCGGGGGCAGGGATAGGGACATCAATCACAGGCGCCTTATCGATCAACGCCATAGTTGCGGCTAGCGCATCTTCAGCCATGGAAACCGGATCAGCGTCTAGCATCACCTCTCCACCCACGGCGTCATACTCGGCCAAGGCCGCGCGGCAGCTGTCACACATCGATATGTGAGTGGCGACCACAAGGTTGAAAGCCTCGGGCAATGTGCCGGCTGCGTACCCCATCAAAAGAGGCTCTGTCAGGTGATGTTTGATCTTTTTCATTTCGCTCATCATTTCATTGCATGGCGCAAACGATCCAGCGCCAACCTTATCCTCGATTTGATCGTCCCCAGCGGAAGGCCAGTTTCAGCGGCAATCTCACTATGCGTTAATTCACCATAGTAAGCGCGTTCGATCAGTGTCCTCTGTGCTGCGGGTAACGCAGCAAGTGCCTGCCCCAGCTTTTCCGTTTCTTGTTGCAGGCCCATCGTCTCGACCTGATCTGGTTCGGGTTCCGGACCCCATGGCAATTCTTCTGGTTCTGGCCGTCTTTGCTTGCGCAACAGATCGATTTTGCGATTTCGAGCGATTGTGAAAATCCATGTGGACACACTCGCCTTGGTCGGATCGAACATGTGGGCCTTGTTCCAAAGGGTCGCCATGACCTCCTGCGTACATTCTTCTGCCAGATCCGGACTGGCCCCCGATTTCATTAAAAACGACTTCACCCTAGGGGCAAAATACGCAAACAATTCGGCAAACGCCGCCTTGTCCTGGCCGTCGCGCACAGCACTTACTTGTGCAACCCAAGCTATACGTTTCGTTGTCACATCTGCTGACAAATTTTGCGCCCTCGGTTTGCGAACAACCTTGCTCTTGGCGGCACTATAGTATGGCGCAGCAAAAGGCGCATCAGCTTTCGTAAGGACATTGGTATCTGTCAACATATAGGTGTTACGGCTCCGATTCACATTTGGATCACATCAAAAACCACTTTTCTCTTTGATCCGGCTAAGTACGCGGTACGTAATAAAGAAAGACAAAAAAACCGGGCAACGGAGCGTAATGAATGCCATTTGAAACAGGGACGGCCGCCCCCAGAAGTGTTGCGGTGATTGGGGCAGGGATTTCAGGCATGGGGGCAGCCCATGCTTTGGCAAAGGATCACAGGGTTGTCCTTTACGAGACTGAAAAGCGGCTGGGCGGACACGCACGCACCCGCATGGCTGGGCGCAATGGCGATCAGGCGGTCGACACAGGATTTATTGTTTTCAACTACGCCAACTACCCGCATCTGACCGCGCTCTTCGAGCATCTCGATGTACCAGTTGTAAAAAGCAACATGAGCTTCGGAGCTTCCTTCGATGGGGGGCGCATGGAATACGGTCTCGACAGTCTCAACACGCTCTTTGCGACGCGCAGCAATATCGCGAGCCCGCGGTTTTTGCGCATGGTGCGCGACATCCTGCACTTTAACGCGAAGGGGCTGGAAGCCAGCCGTGACAAATCCCTCACCATCGGTGAACTGCTGCAAAAACTGAAACTTGGCGATTACTTTCGTGACCACTACCTGCTGCCGTTTTCCGGCGCGATCTGGTCCACCCCGAAAGAGAAAATCCTCGATTTCCCTGCATACGCGATGATGAAGTTTTTCGACAATCACGCACTCCTCGGCGCCACAGGACAGCATCAGTGGTATACCGTCGATGGGGGTAGTCAGGAATACGTGACCCGTCTTGGCGCTGACCTTTTCAAACGCGGCGTGAATATGCATCTGGGCACACCAATCAACGCAGTACGGCGCGGCCCACAAGGTGTTGAGGTGAAAGCCGAAGGCGCGGAATGGGAAATGTTCGATGAGGTGATCTTCGCCACTCATTCCGACGACACACTGCGGATGCTATCAGACGCGACCGCGCTGGAAAAATCAACGCTTGGTGCGGTTCGCTATCAACCCAATCGCATCGTACTGCATTCGGATACATCCATTATGCCCAAGCGACGTTCGGTTTGGTCGTCGTGGATATATTCCGAAGGTGCCGACAGCAAAAGCACCGAGATTGACTTGACCTACTGGATGAATTCGCTCCAGCCTTGGCTAAAGGGCGAAGACATGATGGTGACACTCAATTCCAAACGTCCAATCCGCGAAGATCTGATCTGGGACGAAGTCACCTTGCGGCACCCTGTCTACGATCTTGAGGCGCTGGCGGCTCAAGAATCCGTCGCCGCTATGAACGGGTCCAATCGGACTTGGTTCTGTGGGGCATGGATGAAAAACGGGTTTCACGAGGACGGATTATCCAGCGCGTTGGATGTCGTTCACGCACTCAACGCAGTCGAACGTATGGATGTGGCGGCAGAGTGAGGGCAACGATCGATCATATCGCAGGCGAGACCTATCATGGGCGGAGGGGGGCGACGAAAAACGCCTTTCGCTACTCAATCGACTACGTGCTGATGGATGCAGAGGCCGAGGTTAAGACACCTGGTCTTTTCGCCCGCAACGGTGGCAACTTGATGTCGTTGCATGACAGTGACCATGGCGGCCCGCCCAAAATCGGGCGAGGGGCTGCCTGGGTGCGTGACGTCTTGAAGACCAATAACGTTCCCGACCCCGCGCGGATCGAACTACTCGCCCAGCCCCGCGTTCTGGGCCACGTGTTCAATCCCGTTTCTTTCTGGCTCTGCTATGATGATACCGACTTGCTGCGCAGCGTGATTGCCGAAGTGACCAACACATTCGGCGACCGGCATTCCTATCTTTGCCATCACGAAGATGGGCGGGCGATCACGAAAGATGAAACGCTGTCCGCGCAAAAACTCATGCATGTTTCGCCGTTTCAACCAGTAGAAGGCGGATATGTGTTCAGATTTGATATTCAGGCAGAAGAGATCAGCATCTGGATTGATTATTCACGCGGCAATGGCGGCCTGATCGCCACGCTGAAAGGTCCGCGTAACCGCATAACCAACGCCTCGATCATCCGAGCCGCATTTCGTCGCCCCTTCGGCTCGCGCCGGGTGCTGACGCTAATCCATTGGCAGGCGCTCAAACTCTGGTGGAAGGGGGCGACATTCCGGTCGCAGCCCGAGCCGCCAGCGCATGAGGTCAGTAGATGACAGCCCTTTCAGAGCGGCTGCCCGCCTATACCGGCTTCGCCGCCGTTTTGTCCGGTGCGGGGCTTCCCATCTATATTTACGCGCCAAAATACTATGCGGATACGTTCGGGGTCAGTCTTACCGCACTTGGCGCGTTGCTTTTCGGGCTGCGGCTATTCGATGTGGTGCAGGACCCGGTGTTGGGTTGGATCAGCGAACGTCTACGGGATGGCAAGAAATTGGCCATAACCAGCGGTGCGGTTCTACTTGCAGTTTCCATGATCGGGCTTTTTGCCGTTGCACCGCCAATTGCCCCGATCTGGTGGTTCGGGTTGACGATCACCGGGCTGTTCACCGCGTTCAGCTTTCTGACGATAAATTTCTACGCCCAAGGTGTGAGCAAGGTAGGCGATGCACCGCAAGGGCATGTGCGTCTGGCCGCATGGCGTGAAAGCGGGGCATTGCTGGGGGTTTGCATTGCAGCAGTCACACCCACGCTCCTGATTGGCACAACGGAAACGCCCTTCAGCGCATTCGCCTACGGGTTTGCGGCAGCTACTCTGGTCGCCACCTTCTTCATGTGGCCGGAATGGAAAGGTCGGACAACCGCAGAGCCTTCGCCCATCAAGGATATCTACGGGGACGCAGTGGCAAGGCGGCTGCTTCTTCTGGCACTGGTTAACGCGACGCCACTGGCCGTCTCATCCACGCTTTTTCTGTTCTTCGTCGAAAGCCGGCTTGCGGCACCTGGATGGGAAGGGGGGCTTTTAGTGCTCTTCTTTCTGTCTGCCGCGATCTCATCGCCGTTCTGGTCGGCACTCGCCCGGCGGTTCGGGGAAAAACCCGTGTTGCTGACCGCCATGGTCCTGGCAGCTGCGTCATTTGGTTACACCCTCACTTTATCGGCCGGCGATGTGATCCCATTCGCCGTGATCTGCGTATTAAGTGGAGCGACGATCGGTGCAGACCTGACTTTGCTCCCGGCGATGTTCGCTAAACGAATGGCAGCTATTTCTCCAAATGGGGGGCAAGGCTTTGGGCTGTGGACTTTAGTCAATAAGTTCACACTTGCTTTTGCCGCGGTCTTGTTGCTGCCGCTTCTCGAACACTCGGGCTTTGAACCGGGAACAACGGATTTGCCCGAAAGGGCGCTGAACATGCTGACGGTACTATACGCTTTGGTGCCGTCGCTTTTGAAACTGGTGGCTATCGGCCTTTTGGTGGCCACCCAGCTTGAGGACTGAACGATGTCGTTCTTGGTTTACATCCTGATAGGGATAGCGCTGACTGGCGCGGCGATATTTATCAAATCGCGCTACGTATCTTTCGGGGCGCAACAGCCTCAGGACTACGCTGATGGTCCGCAGTTCGACATTCGGGAACGGTTCAACGGACCGATTGTTTGTGAAGGGATCATCTACGGGCCGACAGGGCGGGTAAGCTCTCGGTTTGTGGCTGATTTCGAAGCGTCATGGACTGGAAATGTTGGTACGATGGTCGAAACCTTCCGTTATGACAGCGGCAGCGTGCAAAACCGGGAATGGACACTTACCCTTGGCAATGACGGATCAATCAAGGCCGAAGCGCCTGATGTTGTCGGGGCAGGCTCTGGGAAACAAGAAGGCTCCGCTGTGCTGCTCAACTACCGGATCAAGCTCACCGAAGAGGCGGGCGGCCACGCGCTCGACGTCACCGATTGGATGTATCTGATGTCCAACGGGTCAATTCTGAACCGCAGCCAATTCCGCAAATTCGGGATAAAAGTGGCTGAACTCGTCGCAACCATGCGTCCTCGCGATCAAGTGTACGCAGGGGAATAGCTCGTGGATGATTGGCGCGGAAAAAGATACTGGCTCGTCGGTGCCAGCGAAGGGCTGGGACGAGAGGTTGCATTCTGCCTCAGTCGCGTTGGAGCGGAGGTCATCGTCTCGGCCCGCTCTGAAGACCGCCTGAAAGAACTGGTTGCAGAGCTGCCCGGCAAAGCCTCTTACATAACCGTCGATGTGGCTGACCGAGATGCTGTCGTAAAGGCCGCCTCCGAAGCGGGCGAGCTTGACGGCGTCGTTTACCTTGCAGGCGTCTACTGGCCCATGAAGTCCACCGAGTGGGACGCTGAAAAAGTCGATATGATGGGCGAGATCAATTATCTGGGTGCCGCGCGCGTCGTCGGTGCCGTGATCGGAGATATGGTCAAAAGGGGAAGCGGGCACATCGTGCTGACCGGCTCACTATCGGGCTTTCGCGGGCTCCCCGGTGCCATTGGTTATTCAGCGTCCAAGGCGGGGCTGATGGCCTTAGCTGAATCAATGCAAGCCGACCTACGCACATCAAACATCAAGGTGCAGGTCATAAATCCGGGCTTCATCAAAACCCGACTGACCGACAAGAACGACTTCCAGATGCCGTTCATCATGGAAGCGGACGAAGCAGCACGGGAGTTCTTTGATCACATGAACACCGCAGGTTTCAAAAAGAGCTTCCCGATGGTGTTCTCCTGGTTATTCCGGCTGTCCCAGTTCATGCCGGACTGGATGTATTATAGGTTGTTTGGGGCGAAGTAGACAGAAATGCGCTGGTGGTGGGCAGATTTCGAAATCATTTCATTTGAACAACTTAATCTATGCTAATTTTTGTATGATGCTGGATAGTTCAGCCAAGAACTTGTTTTGTATTTTTCCTTCAGCCTCAATTAGCTGCTTTAAATCGGGCATATCTTGTCGCTTCCACTTCTGAATTTGCGCCAAACTCTCGCTCGATAATTCATAGGCCTTAGATATTTTTTCGATTTCAGCGGAACAGTGGGCGTTTATACCTTTTGCGATATCAGGATCTATCTTCCATGGGTCAATTGTTGCGCCTTTTTCGAAGGCCTTTCGGATATTGGCTGGGCGCGTCTTTTTGTTTTCTTTGTATGCGGTATTCAGGTTTCGTAAAAGTTCCAAACCTGACTTTGAAAGACCTCGATTGGGTGCCGTTTTGGGAAGGGCCAACTCGAAGTCTTTCCCAATGATTTGCATAAAATCGCTAAGAATATCTCCAGAATAGATTTTGACAGACATGTTCTTATGGCCGACGGTTTCGCCCCATCTTTCCAGTTTCTTACTATATATGCCGTCTTCCAAATAGTTGCCAAAGTATTCAGCGATGCCTTTGCAGCCTCCCATCTTGATATGTTGAGAATATGAACTCGATAAGTAACTGGCTGGTTCTCTCAGATGGCAGACTACGGAAACCTCATCAAATCGTTCATTAAGAAAATCGTGTAGCCCGGAAATCATTCTGTTATGTGGGAAAACGAACAACGCTTCGTCGGACACAACCACTTGATCAATACCAGTTGCGGATTCAATCTCTTTATCAAAATCATTTTTGAAAGCTTGACTATATGCTTCGCGGGCGTCTTTGCTAGTCAGATTGAATGTTCCCATCACACCATTCGGTGGGGCGCTTAGCGGATGAAATGCGAACCGAAATCCTACATGCCGCGAAATTGTCTTGGAGCCGATCCGGCAACCAGCTAGCGGATAGAGAACTCCACTCTGCCTTAGCGCGTCGCGGTTCCGTGAAAAAGTTTCCTGCAAAGCGGTTGTGCCGGTTTTGGGGGCACCAATATGCAATATCAGTTTCATATGTCGGCCTTATCGAGCTTTTTGGTCAAGCGCATATCGATACGCCGGTAGAGTAGAAGCATTGATACTTAAAAAAGTCTACCGACATGATCACACCACCGTATCAAAGATGTGTGGATGCCACAGATCAACAAGTGGCTGCTTAGTATTTCCAAAATGCCCAGTCTGACAAACGCTGTCTGGTTGGGGTATTTTAGGCTACACTCTCCTCGATCAAAACTCACTTCAAGCATCGCACTCTCAGACCGATGACTAACTTGCGCCAGATCAAAGCATGTTTCTGTGTCCCGCGTCATAGTGCAAACGAGGAGTTATAACCATGCTACCCATTTCCGCCGACAAAATTGCCGAGGTCATCATTCTTGCCCGCGAACTCCACCGGGCCGAGAATGAATTTGACGGCTTCGTCAATCAACTAACAGACGACGAACAAACCGCCCTCGTGGCCGTCTTTTGGGTCGGACGGGGCAGTTTTGAGGCCGCCGACTTTACCGAAGCACTGGCCACCGCCGCCCGCGAGGCCACGACGCCAAGTGCTGACTACCTCAAAGGATCACCGCATCTTTCCGACCATCTCGAAGCCGGGATGGAAGCACTGGGGTTGGACCCATCAGATGCCGAGGATGATCTTTATCGACCAGTCTGATACCCGCTAAACCAGTTGGAAAACCGCCTGTGAAATCACACCATCAGCCTCTGTAACCGCCAACTGATAAGCGGGAATGGACATGTAATCACCTTCCGGTCCGCCCGTCACACCCAAACCAACAGCATTGAAAACACCGTCATGCCGCGACCCGCGCTTGGTGCAGGCAAAGGGGATCTCCGGGTTGCCGGTCATGCCAATCGCATTGCCCCGGTGGGGACACACCAAATTGGCCACAAAATAGCGAATATCTTGCACTGTATCTGGCCTGTCATTCGTCTGGGCAAACGCGATCTGATCATCGGTGCGACGCATGATGCCGATGAATTGCGTCATTTGCGTTTCGCTATATTCCTCATCGTCGGTCGGAACAGCCACAACTGCCACGTCACCTGGTTCGAGGGCGGTGACATCCACCTCTGTCTCGCCATCGCCAAGCGTAATCATCTGGGCTTCATTGCGGGGAACGTCTGTGGGAACATCTTCGCCCCAGTCAAAACTGGCGTCCTGCGCACTCAATATCGCCGGACACATTAAAACAGTACTTGCACTCAAGGTTGCTACAACATGGCGTCGCGTGACTTGTTTCATTGGCTAGGTCCTCTTCGCTTGTGAAACCAAATATGGAAAAAAGTGTCGTCCCTGTCCCAGAAGTGATGTTTGAGTGCCGCGCTCAGATGAATCGTCACCAAGGCCAGAAGCACCCATTTCATGCTGTAATGCGTCTCCAAAAGCACCTCGCCCAGATCGGAGCGAGCGAAATCAAGGGCAAGCGGATTGGTCAGCAGGTTGTCGCGCAAAGCAGAAGCGGCGACGTAGCCTGTCACAACATAGACGACCATCGCGGCATATAGGGCCAGATGAACGGTGGTGGCGAGCAAACGCTCCCATCGCTCATGGGTCAACTCAACTGACCGGGTCCGCTGCGCCAGCCGCACTATGATACGGACCACGACGACGACAATCAGAATCTGCCCCACGATCTGGTGCAGGCCCAGAGCGAAATCATCCGACCATTCCAGATAGTAGGACATCCCACTTGCCGCCATGACGACAATCAAAACGGCGGTCAGCCAATGCAACACGCGATGCGTGTGGGAGTACTTGCGCTGTTCCATTTTGAAAAGAGTTAGGTTTCTGCTGCAGGTGTCAACCACACAAGGTCGAGAGCTCGAAACCCACATACTTCTGCCTATCCGAAAGGCAGCAAACTGCTCATTCTTACGACATTTTGCATGATGCGATAGCGCAGCCTAAAACAAACCTGCCTTCTTGGCGGCCTGCACCGACGGACGGGCTGCCATCATATCCGCAAAGGCTTGTAGCTTCGGATAATTGCCCAGATCCACACCATCCGCCGGCACCCATCGCAGCACGACACTGAGATAGGCATCGGCCACGCTGATCGTATCACCCAATACAAACGGGGAGAGCGAACAGGCCTCTTCCAGATAAGCGCAGGACGCACTCACTGTTTCGGGCACCTTCTGGCGCATGTCTTCCCAGGAGGCTTCCTGATCGGCCCACCGCGCACCCCGCAGCTTATGCGCATGGTTCACATGCATCGTGCTCGCCAGATAATACATCACCTCGCGCATCCGGGCCGCTTTTAACGGATCCGAAGGCACAAGATCAGGGGCGACATACTCCAAGATCGCGCCGGTCTCTGTCAGTATCCCGTCAGGGGTTTCCAGTGCTGGCACACGACCCTTGGGGTTGATCTTGTGATAAGGCCCTTTGGTTTGTTCTGCGTTCTTGAAATCAACCAGAACAGTTTCATAGCCAACTCTGGCCTCTTCCATCGCGATGGCGACGACCACAGCAATCGTTCCGGGCGCACAATGAAGCCTCAGCATGGAATGGTCCTTTCGTTCGGGGATCACAAAGTAGGTTTGATGGTGGTGACGAGGCTAAGCAAGACCAACGAACGTAGCAAGGCGTGGAGCGTGGTTGGGCCGGGTGCTTTACTAAGGTGTGAAGTGGGCCTAACCAACTGATGCCGATCATTGTCTCAGCATCTATTTTTGCTAAGGTCGGCAGATGTCAAAAATCCTAAAATACGCGTCAGCCATTCTTTTGGCGATGACTTTTGCGGCTTTTGCATATGGGGGGAAGGGTTACTTTGATGCTCTTGCAGACGCGGACACACTGGCGCTTCGCGCTGACGCGCTAATTTCTGATCAACGCGGAGGAGTGGATGTCGGAGAGGGGCGTTTGGCCCAGATTTTAACCGTTCAGGATCCGGCATTTTATGAACATTCAGGCGTAGATTTAACCACGCCCGGGGCTGGCGTCACAACGGTATCCCAATCACTTTCTAAGCGTCTCGCATTCGAAAAGTTTACCCCGGGTATCCGCAAGTTGCGCCAAACGGGTTATGCACTCGGCTTGGAGCGCGTGCTCGAAAAGGATCAAATCATAGCTCTTTGGCTTGATAGGCTGGAAATGGGGCGAGGGCCCGATGGCTGGATGGTTGGCTTCTTTCACACCAGCGATGTCATCTATGGGCGGCCGCCAGACGAACTGACGGATGAGGAGTTTCTACGGCTGATCGCAGTTTTGATCGCGCCCGCGTCGTTCGATTTGCGGTCAGATGACCCAGACCTCGACGAACGGGCGGACCGCATCGCTCGGTTGGTCTCTGGTGAATGTTCACCTCAAGGCAACGGCGACGTCTGGTATGAAGCTTGTTAGTGAATGCCCGGGAAACCTGTCGAAATCATCCCAGCATCTCTCCGCCAAACCCTTCAATAATGCGTCACCGCGTGCATCCGGTCCGCGCTATCCAGATGTGGCACGCTATTAAAGCTCGCCAGTATCGGCCCTTGAGGGATCACATGTACCCGGTGGACAGAGCTGTTCATGATCGGGAGCAGGATGTGCGCCATCCGGGTCGGGTCGAGCCGCAACAAATGCCGGATGATCATCCCAATCACGCCGCCCGATGTGACGCAAAGCACCCGCACCCCAGGAGAAGCAGCCTCTTGCAGAACGCCAGTCACGCGGGCCTCAAATGACGCAAAAGTTTCCACCCCCATGATTTCGGCCCGGTGCCAGGCCTCCATCACCTGTGGGACGTGGGCGGCGAACTCATCTGGCCCCGGGAACGGCACCCCGTGTACATCTTCCAGCGCTTGCCCAAGGCTAAAGTAATCCATCTCATTCAGTCGCGGATCGATGAACGGTTCGGCGTAACCAATACCTGCCGCTGTCTCCTTGTGACGCCGTAGGCTGCCGCTGATCACCTTGTCAAATGGATCCTCGCGGTCGCGAAAATAGTCACCCAGCCAGCGGGCCTGCTGGTGCCCGAGATCAGACAGCTTGTCATAGCTGGCCTCATCTGATGCCCCCGAATTCGCTTGCCCATGCCGGACCAGAATAATTTCACCCATCTGCACCTCCTGCACCGGCAGAGTTACGGCGTCGGCAAGCGATTGGCCAGAGCGCAAGGTGTTAATGCCACATTCATATTCTGACCGTGCGTTGCGTTAACAGGGGGGTGTCGTACGGTGCTGCCATACGTTTTGCCGACGCATCGCCGACGGGTATCCGACCGGCCATTCCCCCACAAAACAACGGCGTTAACCATAGATTCGGCCCTTCAACGCAAAGCGGGCCACGCAACACCCACCGAACGTTGCCGACAATAACAATTGTCAACTAAAGATTACACTACTACTGTCATATTATGCGGACACAAGCCACCCCCGACTCGAACGCTGCCATCGTCATCGGCGCTGGCCTTGGTGGTCTTGCGGCGGCGATGCGGCTTGGTGCCAAAGGCTACGCCGTTACGGTACTCGATAAGCTCGACCGTCCCGGCGGTCGTGGCTCGTCCATCACCCAAGATGGTCATCGGTTCGACCTTGGCCCAACAATTATCACTGTGCCACAAGTCTATGAAAAGCTCTGGGCGGCTTGCGGTCGCGACTTCCACAAAGACGTCGACCTGCGCCCCATGGACCCGTTCTACGAGGTCCGCTGGCAGGACGGCTCCACCTTTACCGCGCGGCAAGATACGGACGCCATGCTGGCCGAGGTTGCCCGGCTCAGCCCCCGGGATGTGAAGGGTTACAAAAAGTTCCTCAAAGATAGCGAACGCCGTTATTTTGTGGGGTTTGAAGGCATGGTGGCGAAGCCCATGCACCGCCTGTGGGAGACCCTCAAAGTCTTGCCCACATTCGCCATGCTCCGCGCCGATCAATCCATCCTCGGTCTTGCAAAACGCCGCGTCAAAGATCCGCGGCTTCGCATGGCGCTATCCTTCCACCCGCTCTTCATCGGCGGCGATCCGTGCCATGTGACATCCATGTACGCGCTCGTCGCGCATCTCGAAAAGGAATACGGCGTCCACTACGCCATGGGCGGCGTGCAGGCGATTGCTGATGCGATGGCGAATGTGATCCGCTCGCAGGGCGGGCAGGTCAGGCAGGGGGCGGAGGTCGACGAAATCCTCGTTGAAAACGGGGCAGCGGCAGGCGTCCAGCTTACCAACGGTCAAACCTTGCACGCCCCGCTCGTGGTCAGCAACGCTGATGCAGGTCATACATATCAAAGGCTTATGCGAAATATTTCCCGTAAGCGTTGGACTAACGCCAAGCTGGACAAGCGCCGCTGGTCGATGGGCCTCTTCGTCTGGTACTTTGGCACCAAAGGCACCGCGCACCTATGGCCCGATATTGGCCACCACACCATCACCAATGCCCCTCGCTATGAAGGGCTGCTGCGCGACATTTTCATCAAGGGCAAGCTGGCTGACGATATGAGCCTCTATATCCATCGCCCCAGCCGAACTGATCCCAGTGTAGCGCCAAAGGGCGATGACACCTTCTACGTCCTTTCTCCTGTCCCACATCTCGGCTTTGATGACCCCGTTGATTGGGACCGCGAGTGTGAGGTTTATAAGGCCAAAGTACAGGCCGAGGTTGATAAACACCTCCCCGGATTTGCAGACCATATCAGCACCGAGATGACCCTGACGCCAAAGGATTTTCAGAAGCGATACCTGTCGCCCAACGGCTCCGGATTTTCCATCGAACCGCGTATCCTGCAATCTGCTTGGTTCCGGCCTCACAACGTCAGTGAAGAGGCAAAGGGCCTTTATCTGGTTGGCGCTGGGACCCATCCGGGCGCGGGCGTGCCGGGCGTCATTTCCAGTGCCGAGGTTCTGGGCAAACTCGTCCCCCAAGCCCCCGTGATGCCCGAAATGAAAGTAGCCGCAGAATGATCCGCCCTGATGACCTTGCACATTGCCGCGAAGCGATCCGCCACGGCTCGCTGTCCTTTCATGCCGCATCCAAGCTGCTACCCGCAAAAGTTCGCGATCCGGCCTTGGCGCTCTATGCGTTCTGCCGGTTGGCAGATGATGAGGTAGATGAAGGCGAGTATCAGACAGGTGCTGTCCTGCGCCTGCAAGAGAGGCTTGATCTGGCCTATGCAGGCAAGCCCCGCAATGCCCCCGAAGACCGGGCCTTTGCCGCGATCGTTCAGGACTTCGACATGCCCCGCGCGTTGCCAGAGGCCTTGTTGGAGGGGTTGGCATGGGACGCTGCAGAGCATCGCTATGACACATTAGGCGGCGTGCGCGACTATTCCGCCCGCGTCGCTGCAGCGGTGGGCGCTATGATGTGCGTTCTGATGCGCGTTCGCGATCCTGACGCGCTGGCCCGCGCCTGTGATCTGGGTGTCGCGATGCAACTGACCAACATCGCAAGGGATGTGGGCGAAGACGCGCGGATGGGTCGGATTTATCTGCCTCTGGACTGGCTGGCCGAGGCGGGGGTCGACCCGCTGAACTTTGTCCGCGAGCCGCTGCCCACTGACGCGGTCCGCCAGATGGTCAAGCGTCTGCTGGCCGAGGCAGACAGGCTTTATCGCCGATCAGAGGCGGGGATCAATGTGCTGCCGGTGCAGGCGCGGACGGGCATCTGGGCAGCGAGGCTGATCTATGCGGGTATTGGCAAGCAATTGAAACGACAGGGGTATGACAGCATTTCGATGCGCGCGCATACATCCACCACTCAAAAGCTGGGTTGGTTGATGCAGTCGACCGCCCGCACCGCCGGGTCGCTGATCATGCCAAAATCTGCGGTCATCTATGCCCAACCTTTGGGTGAGGTTGCATTCCTTGTCGACGCGGCCAGCCGCAAGCGGCCCGATCAAAGCCGCCCCAGCTCTGTCCTCGATATCCTGACAGAACTCAAGGCGCGTGAAGCAAGCATTGGAACCCGCCGCCCGATGGCGTAGATAGCGCCTAAACCGCAAAGGGCGTATCCATGGATATCTGGCTGTTTTTGATGTTTCTCGCCGCGTGCGTCGGGGCGGGTGCGACGGGTGCGATGTTCCCCCCAGGGGAATGGTACGAAAAGCTGAGCAAGCCGTCATGGGTGCCGCCAAACTGGTTGTTCCCGGTCATGTGGACGACCATCTATCTGCTCATGTCCTTCGCCGGGGCGCGGGTCGCTGTGCTGGATGGCAACGGTTTCGCCATGGCGTTCTGGGCGATGCAAATCGCGTTCAACACGCTGTGGACGCCAATATTCTTTGGGCTGCGGCGGCTGAAAGGCGCGCTGCCGGTGATGGGCGCGCTATGGGTCGCCGTACTTGGCTGTACGATCACTCATTGGCAATTGGATGTCTGGGCCGGTCTGGCGTTTGTGCCGTATCTGATCTGGGTGAGCGTGGCGGGAGTGTTGAACCTGTCGGTCGCTCGGCTGAACCCTGATGTGGAGGCGTTGGATGTCGGAAAAATTTGATTTAGAAATTTCGTAACTCATCACCTGCAGATAAAGCAAAAATGCCTGTAGTTATGGGACGTCGCCGATAGATGAGCTGCCCTGATGAAGTTAGCTGACAGCCGATATCTAAGTAGCCTCTAATTATTTTCGGGCGGCTCGACTATTGGCGAAGGTCGGAGACTGTAAATCTTTCGGAAAGTCCCTGTGCTGGTTCGAATCCAGCCCAGCCCACCACTTTCGTTATTTGGGCTTAGGTCGATCCCTCTTGAACCTCCCTGCAAACGGTGAAACCATTGGGGATGGAACTACACTTCAAATCTTGGGCTGAGTCGGCCCCTCATTTGGTCGCTGTCGCTGCGGGTCGTACACCCGCAGATACCGTCATTCGCGGTGGCAGACTGGTCAACGTCCATACTCGCGAAATCCTTGACTGGCAGGTGGCCATTACCGTCGGGCGTTTTGCCTATATCGGGCCGGATGCATCCCATTGTATTGACACTGACACCCGCATCATCGACGCCGAAAACCGCTATCTGATCCCGGGTCTTTGTGACGGCCATATGCATATCGAAAGCGGGATGCTGACCCCTGCGGAATTCGCCGCCGCCGTCATCCCCCACGGCACGACCACTATGTTCACTGACCCGCATGAGATCGCCAATGTGCTGGGCCTGTCCGGTGTGCGGATGATGCATGACGAAGCACTCATGCAGCCGATCAATATCTACACACAGATGCCATCCTGCGCCCCTTCAGCCCCCGGTCTGGAGACGACAGGTTTCGAGATTACAGCAGAGGACGTGGCCGAGGCGATGGGCTGGCCCGGCATCATCGGTCTGGGCGAGATGATGAATTTTCCGGGTGTGATTAACGGCGATCCACAGATGCTGGCAGAGATGGCGGCGACCATGAATGCCGGCAAGACGGTCGGTGGGCATTATGCTTCACCCGATAAGGGGATAGCGTTCAGCGCCTATGTCGCCGGTGGGGCCGCTGACGATCACGAGGGCACAGCAGAGGCTGATGCGATTGCCCGAGCCCGTAACGGGATGAAGTCGATGATGCGACTTGGGTCGGCCTGGTATGATGTGGAAAGTCAGATTACCGCAGTCACGGAAAAGGGTCTCGACCCGCGCAACTTCATTCTCTGCACGGATGATTGCATGGCGGGCACGCTGGTGAATGATGGGCATATGAACCGGGTGGTACGCCATGCGATTGACTGCGGCTGCGACCCGCTGGTGGCCCTGCAAATGGCGACGATCAATACGGCCACACATTTCGGGTTGGAGCGGGAATTGGGGTCGATTGCCCCGGGGCGGCGGGCCGATGTGATCCTGACGTCTGATCTGAATACCTTGCCGATTGAGCATGTCATCGCACGCGGTCAGACAGTCGCGATAGATGGTAAAATAACCATGGACTGCCCGCATTACGATTGGCCTCAAGAGGCGCGGCAGACGGTGCATACGGGCAAGACGCTGAACGCTGGCGACTTTGGTATCCCCGCCCCCGATGGAGCCAATGCAGTGACAGCCAAGGTCATCGGCGTCGTCGAAAATCAAGCCCCGACCGAAGCATTGACCGCCGAGCTGCCCGTTGTGGAAGGCCTGGTCGAAGGGCAAGGCGACACCTACCAGATCGCGTTGGTTGAAAGGCATCGTGGTACAGGCAATGTGACAAACGGGTTCGTGTCAGGCTTTGGGTACACGGGCAACATGGCCATCGCCTCGACCGTGGCCCATGACAGCCATCATATGATTGTCGTTGGGACTGACCGCGATTGCATGGCCGAAGCGGCCAATCGGCTGGGCGAGGTCGGCGGAGGTGTTACCGTCTGGAAAGATGGTCAGGAACTCGCTCTGATCGAACTGCCCATTGCAGGCCTGATGTCCGACCGCCCAGCCGCAGAAGTTGCGTTCAAAGCAGACGAGATGGTCGCCGCCATGGCGGCTTGCGGCTGCACATTGAACAACGCCTACATGCAGCACTCGCTGCTGGCACTCGTTGTCATCCCGGCTTTACGGATCTCTGATCTGGGGTTGGTGGATGTCACAAAATTCGAAATGACAAAATTATTTGAGGAAGACGCATGAATATCGCGCAGCAAGTCGACGTCCGCACGCCGGGCATCCCAAAACCAGAAGCCTTCACCGATGCAGCCAAGGCTGTCGCTCGACTGCGGGAGCTTTATGACACAGCCGTCCAGTTCCTGTCCGAGAATTTCGAGGCGGCCTTGAACGGCGGGCAGCCCGACACGCGGGTACGGGCCTTTTACCCCGAAATCCGCCTGACTACGACAACCTATGCCAAGACTGACACGCGCCTGTCATTTGGCCATGTAGCTGAACCTGGGACATATGCGACAACGGTCACACGGCCGGATCTGTTTGCATCTTATCTCGAACAGCAGATTGGCCTTCTGATCAAAAGCCACGGTGTGCCTGTTATCATCGGCGCCTCCGATACGGTGATGCCCGTCCACTTCGCCGCTGCGAACGATCCCGGCCTGACTGTGCCGCAGGAAGGATCAATGGAATTCAACTTGCGGGACAATTTTGACGTACCTGATCTGAGCACCACTCATGACTCCATCGTGAATGGTGAAGAGTTCACCTATCCCGACGGTGCCAGGCCTCTTGCTCCGTTTACCGCGCAGCGGATCGACTACTCGCTAGCCCGTCTGCAGCATTACACTGCGACAGCCGCGGAGCATTTCCAAAACCATGTGCTATTCACCAACTACCAGTTCTATGTGGAAGAGTTCGAGGCTTACGCGCGTCACATGCTCGCCGACCCCGACAGCGGATATACAAGCTTTGTCAGCACCGGGAATGTCGAGATCACGGATGCTGACGCTCCCATTGCGACACCAGCCAAGCTGCCGCAGATGCCGACCTATCACCTAAAGAGGCCAGATGGTGGTGGGATCACCTTGGTCAATATCGGGGTAGGACCGTCGAATGCGAAAACGGCGACGGACCATATCGCGGTGTTGCGGCCTCATGCGTGGTTGATGGTGGGGCATTGCGCAGGGCTGCGGAATTCACAGCGTCTTGGAGATTTCGTGCTGGCACACGCCTACCTTCGCGAAGATCACGTGCTGGATGACGATCTGCCAGTCTGGATTCCTATCCCAGCCCTTGCTGAAATCCAGATCGCACTGGAAACGGCCGTGGCCGACGTCACCGAGTTGGAAGGGTACGAGCTGAAGCGGATCATGCGGACCGGGACGGTCGCTACCATTGACAACCGGAACTGGGAACTGCGCGAACATGCAGGCCCGGTCGCCCGATTGTCCCAGTCAAGGGCCATCGCGCTGGATATGGAAAGTGCGACCATTGCGGCGAACGGATACCGGTTCCGCGTGCCTTATGGGACGCTACTTTGCGTCAGTGATAAGCCGCTTCATGGAGAACTGAAATTGCCTGGAATGGCCTCAAATTTCTATAAAACACAGGTAGCCGCACATTTGATGATAGGTATACGAGCGATGGAAAGACTGCGCGAAATGCCCCTCGAACGCATCCACAGCCGCAAATTGCGTAGCTTTGAAGAGACAGCTTTCCTTTAAAACGGCAAAAAACACCGCAAAACCCGTTATTTTTACTTGAAATGTCCCTCTAATCGTTGTGGTGTCCCACAACATACCGTTATATGAGCGGGTAATGGCCCAACTGCTTGGGTGAACGAGGGAGACCAGTAAAATGGCGACAAAACCAATGACAAAGGCGCAGCTGGTTGCTGCATTGGCCGACGAAACAGGCATGGACAAGAAAGCCGCAGGCTCTGCGCTGGACGCCGTGACTGGCATTATCACCAAAGAAGTGGCTGGCGGCGGTGCCGTAACACTTCCCGGTGTTGGCAAAATCTACTGCCGCGAGCGGCCGGAGCGCATGGTGCGCAACCCTGCCACTGGTGAGCAAATCAAGAAAGACGCTGACAAGGTTGTCAAAATGACAATCGCCAAGGCGCTGAAGGATAGCGTGAACGGCTAATTGCGTTGGGGCTACGGCCTCACATAATGTGCTGCGAGGGTCACCCGAATGGGTGGCCTTTGTTGTTTGTAGTGTCTGTCCAATTGCGGATGATTTTTTGTTCTCTATTGCGTGGCGGTATCTAAGTACGACGCTTTGAGGCGAACAAAACCCGCTTTACCTTCCCCGTTCCGCCGGGTCACATAGCGTCAAGTCAAACGGAGGCTACGATGCTCGACGAAACCACTAACCTCAAATCTATGCTGACGCGTCCTGATTTACTGTGTGAGGCCGCATTCTTGAGTGGCGACTGGGTGCAGGCCCAAAACGGCAATACCTTCGACGTGACCAACCCCGCCAGAGGTGACGTGATCGCAAAAATCCCCGATCTTAGCCGCGAAGAAGTTGCCACAGCAATTACTGCTGCTGAGATGGCCCAAAAACCCTGGGCCGCCCGCCCGGCCAAGGAGCGGGCGCAGATATTGCGCAGTTGGTACGATCTGATGATGGCTAATCAGGAAGACCTCGCCATCATCATGACCGCAGAACAAGGCAAACCGCTGGCCGAAGCGCGGGGCGAAGTCGCCTATGGTGCGTCCTTTGTGGAATGGTTCGGGGAAGAGGCCAAGCGCGTTTATGGCGAAACTGTCCCCGGTCATATGGCTGACAAAAGGATTACAGTCATCAAGCAGCCCATCGGGGTTGCCGCCGGCATTACTCCCTGGAACTTCCCCAACGCGATGATAGCGCGCAAGGTTGCGCCTGCGCTTGCGGCTGGTTGCGCTTTTGTGGTGCGTCCTGCGTCACAAACCCCTCTATCGGCCCTTGCAATGGCGAAGCTGGCGGAAGAAGCGGGTGTGCCCAAGGGCCTGTTTTCGGTCGTTACCTCGAACGCAGCCTCTGACATCGGCAAGGAATTCTGCGAAAACCCCATTGTGCGCAAATTGACCTTCACAGGATCGACCGAGGTCGGGCGCATCCTGCTGAGACAGGCCGCCGATCAGGTGATGAAATGCTCCATGGAACTGGGCGGCAACGCACCATTTATTGTCTTTGATGACGCGGATCTCGACGCGGCCGTGGAGGGGGCCATCGCCTGTAAATTCCGCAACAATGGGCAAACATGTGTCTGCGCAAACCGGATATACGTCCAGAAAGGTGCCTATGATGCCTTTGCGGAAAAACTAAAGGTAGCGGTTGAGAAGTTGAAAGTCGGTGACGGCCTCACAGATGCTACCACGCTTGGCCCGTTGATCGAACCAGCAGCGGTAGACAAAGTACAAGAACACCTCGCTGATGCACTATCGAAGGGTGGCAAAATCCTCACTGGTGGCAAGCCCCATGCATTTGGGGGACTGTTTTTCGAACCAACAATCGTCACCAAAGCCAATAAGGACATGATGGTCAGTACGGATGAAACTTTTGGTCCCTTCGCACCGCTTTTCATGTTTGAGGATGAAGACGACGTTATCGCGCAAGCCAACGATACGATCTTTGGGCTCGCATCGTATTTTTACGCCAAAGACCTTGCCCGCGTCACCAAAGTGGCTGAGGCGCTGGAATATGGTATCGTCGGCGTGAACACTGGTATCATTTCGACTGAAGTGGCGCCCTTTGGCGGAGTCAAGCAGTCTGGTCTTGGGCGTGAAGGCAGCCGACATGGAATCGAGGATTATCTTGAGATGAAATATATCTGTGCGAGTGTTTGACCGCTCCTCCGCGGAACATGCTTACCCGAAGTAACTCATAACTTCTTGCAACAGAGCCAACCGAAATGCCGTCTTTCCATCGGCTTTTCGCAATTTTTGTTGCAAGTTTGTCGGGTCTATCGTGTGAAGATATCGAAGAACTGCCCAGATAAAGGCCAATAGTCTTGCTTGTATCCATCGTTGTTCCTTGCATGAATGAAGAACAGTCCATCCCGCATTTGCTGGAAAGGCTGACAAAGGTTATTGAACCTTGGAAAGACAGTGCGCAGATCATCCTGGTCGATGACGGGTCATCCGACGACACCTGGAAACTCATAAGCGAAGCTTCCGCACGCATTCCACAACTGGTCGGCCTGAAGCTCTCTGCAAATCGCGGACACCAGATTGCTCTTACTGCCGGTCTTCTGGCTGCTAAAGGCGAGCGGATTTTCATGCTTGACGCCGACCTTCAAGACCCGCCGGAAGTCCTCGGGGACATGATGTTGATGATGGACCGCGGCTATGACGTTGTTTATGGGCGGCGGGTCTCGCGACGGGGAGAGACGGTTTTCAAACGTTTCACGGCCTATGTTTTCTACAGGCTGCTCAATCTGCTTTCCGACGTGCCTATCCCGAAAGATACGGGCGATTTTCGCTTGATCAGCAGGCGCGCCCTTGATGCAGTTCTCAGCATGCCTGAACGGGCACGGTTTGTGCGTGGGATGTTTGCATGGGCCGGCTTCAACCAGATTGGGTTGGAGTATGAACGAGACCCCCGCGCGCACGGCGTCACAAAGTACCCGTTTCGCGCCATGCTACGCTTTGCAATGGATGCTGTGACCAGCTTTTCTATCAGCCCATTACGATTTGCCACGAGACTTTCATTCTTCAGCCTTTTTGTGACCCTAATGATGAGCTTATACGTCGGTGGGTCGCTTGTTTTACATAATACTGCACCTGGTTGGGCATCCACACTTCTCGCGGTCAGCTTCTTTTCCGGCATTCAGCTTCTCACGTTGGGCATTATGGGCGAATATATCGGTAGGTTATATGTGGAGGTAAAAAACCGACCACTTTACTTCGTCTCTGATGAGGTTGGTGAAACTCTGTCATCAAACACCGATAAACCTTCATGACGCTGATCTCCCAAACGCAATGGCTTCGCTTCGCGATTGTCGGTTTAGTGGTTGCGGCTACTTATATTGCTTTGTTTGTTGGGTTTTTGGCAATTGGAATGGGCCAGGCTCCAGCTAACGTGATTGCATTTCTGACAGCGGTGGGCATCCAGTACATTCTGCAAACTACGTGGACGTTTCGTCAAAAATTGGTTGAGCCGTTTCAAATGGCGCGCTTTGGCGTGACCATTATGCTTGGTGTTCTCGTTTCAACGTATATCACGGTCAAATTGGCGCCGTCCTGGGGATGGACGGACTGGTTTGCGGCATTTGTGGTTGCTGTTTTTTTGCCCGTTCAAAACTTTTTGTTGATGAAACTGTGGGTGTTCACACATCCAAATGAATGAATGGTGGCGCTGATGGCTCATACCTACTCGAACGAGTTCTTTGACTATATCGACTCCGGCGCGCGTACATCTGCCCGGCGGATGATTGAAACGATTCAGCCATGGCTGAACTCTCAAAGTGTTCTGGATCTCGGCAGCGGGCGTGGTGCCTGGCTTCAGGAATGGCGCGAGGCTGGGGTGACGGACGTATTAGGGATTGATGGCGACTACGTTGATCAAACAAGGCTGTCGATCCCGACTAAGCAGTTTCAGGTTGCGGACTTGACGCAGCCGGTGAAACTATCAAGGCGCTTTGATTTGGCCCAAAGTCTGGAAGTGGGTGAGCATTTGCCCAAATCGGCGGCGGAGGAGTTGGTAGACAGCTTAACCAGACACAGCGACCGTGTTCTATTTTCCGCGGCGGTGACTGGTCAGGGTGGCGAGTTCCACATTAATGAACAACCTTTGTCGTTTTGGCAGGGCCTCTTTCGGGCGCGTGGCTACGCGGCCTTTGATTGTGTCCGACCTGCCTTAAAATACTCCCGAGAGGTTGAGCCTTGGTATCGCTACAACACAGTCCTTTACATGAACAAAGCCGGATGTGACGATTTGCCAGCCGAAGTAAAAGCTACTGAAATCGCCGAGGACCAAAGCGTTTCAAACGGGGGCAGTTTACCGTGGCAGGCGCGCCGCGCGGCGGTGTCAATGATGCCGCGGCCTTTAGTGACCAAGATCGCACAGGTCAGGGCCGCTGCTCTGGTCCGAAAAGCAAAAGCTCTGGAAGCCAGCGCGCAAAAATGATGAGCGTTGCATCGCTTCTGAGTTCGCCCCACCGCGTCTGGGCTGTTGCAGCCGTTACATACGGGGCATTGATGCTGGTTTCGGCAACTAATGTCGTAGATCCGATGGTGCGCAGCGATGACTTTCCGGCACTACTCGGGCTGCCGGACCAATTTTATACTAAGACATTGTCAGAGGGGCGCTGGGTCAACTATTGGTGGCACCAACGCGGCTTTCTTTGGCCCGCATGGCTGAATTTCGCATTATACCAATTTTTTGGGGCATTGTTTGCCGCGGGTGTTGCTGTCACGGTTTGCAACAAGAAGACCCATAGTGGCTACGTCATTGCTTTAGCACTCCTTGTCGCGATATCCCCGCCAGCGTTTTTCATAACTTTTTGGTTTAACACGTTGATCCCCGCTTCGGCGCTGCTGGCACTCTTCGCTGTACTGGCTTGCTATTTGCCAGCGGGCACGATGCGTTGGCTGCTTTTACCTTTTGTGCCGCTTACACTGATGGCTTACACAACTTATCCATTCTCGCTTTTGGCGATCTGTTTAATGGCTGATGGCGTTGTCAGATCTTGGAGGGATTTGGCCTTTACGCTTTCGGTTTTTATTGCTGCGTTCACTTTAGGAATGCTGTTGATCTATACGCTAAACTATGCCGAACACGGAGTTTTTGGCCTACAGATGGCAGAATGGCGAAAGCCCCAGCAAGTCGTAGATTGGCTCAGCTTGCGCAGAAATTTTGTGCAATATGAATTGGCGCTTAAAAGTGCGGGTAAGATGCTCTCTCTTCATGTGCCTTACTTCATCCTAATCCATATTTTAGCATTTTGGTCTGCTCTTTATTACCTTTCAAAAGTAGAGAAATGGCTGACGATTTATTGGATTTTTGGAATTGGTATCGGCATGGGACTACTTACTTTGCAGTCGATAGGGAGTGGCGTTTGGCTGCCAGCCCGAACAATTGGTTTTGTTTGGGTTTTCTACGTTATCCTTTGTGTGAAATTTGCGTTATATGGACAAAAGGTGGGAGGCTTGGCTGCCCGTATCAGTCGAAATGCGATTTTCTTTTTTGTTGGCATATATTTTATGTTGACTGCTTCGATCTACTTCCCTTTTGCGCAGTTGCAGTCCTCTACCCGCAGTTTGGCAGAAACTGTTGGGACCAAGGGAGCGGCAATTTACATTGTGGGCGACTATAAGGTGTTCAATCTGGGAGAAAGGGCCGTCATTCAACATACTTATGGACTCTCTTATCGCTTAACATACCTCACTGGCAGACCAGCATTTGTATGCGAAGAGTTTACGGAACGCTGCGCGGAAGCAATCGCAGATGACGAGCTTGCTGAACCGACCGACGAGACGCAGATCATCCAAAGGGGCGATGATACTATCGTTGTGTTGCCAAAGGCTGCGCCATCGCAGTGATTGTGGAATAGGTAGGGTTTGCGGATATTCAAAAACAAGAAGACAGGCTTAACGCCTGCCCACTCGCCCTGCCAAGTCCGTCAGCTTACGCCTTTATGCCAGACGTTTCGCGTTAGACGTGACCCTAAACGACGAAGTGATTCGCAGTCAATCCTATGCTTCGCGAAGCAATTTCATTGCTAACTAACGCACTCATAGAAAAGGGAATTTTTCGCGCTTATTGGCTGCGCCAGCTCAACAAGCAGGTCACGAATTGCGTTGAGCCGCTGGTTGCGGCACTCGACAGCCCAAGCGTTGGTGCCGGTACTCTAACTCATAGGCGCATTCAAGCGGCACATCGCATCCATGGCCCGTTCGCTGACCAAAAACGGAGTTGGTGGGGCAAGCCCGCTTTCTTCGATCCAGACGCCGTTCAGGCAAAAGTCTTGCGCGTAATTGCCGGAATTGAAGCCAAAGCCGCCAGGCCCGCAATCTTCTGCGGTGCCATCCGCGTTCCAGCCCTGCGAATAGCCTGTCGGTAACGCATCACCCGGCAGGAAGCTGTTCGTGGTTGGGTCGAAGTTCAGCACCCAGGTATCATCCGGTTCGCGCTGTTGTGCGTTCCAAGTGCCCAGTAGTCGACCCTGATGATAGCCCGCGATCTTGAACCGGGTGACTTGCTGCTCTGTGACTAGCGGCTGGCTAAGCGCCGCGTCAGGGATCGTCATGCGCCCGGTCATCGTGTATTCATTCGAGCCTTTCCAGCAAAAATAGAACTCCTTTGCGTCGGCATTCGCTGCTAACAAAGTCAGGCAAACGGTCAGAGCCCGTATCATTTCTGGTTCTCCCGTATCACGTGACCCGCAAGGTAGAGCGAGCCGCAGATCAATATGCGCGCGTTTGGTGTTGTTTTCGTGATTGTCGCAATGGCTGTCTGTACATCATCGGCGGTGTCCGCCGCTATGCCAACAGTCCGGGCTGCGGCTGCGGTGTCAGCGGCTGGAACAGTGTTGGTTTCACCCGGGATCGACACAGCCATCAGGTTGTCCGAAACTTCTGTAAGGGGTCTTAGATACCCGACGATGTCCTTCGTATTCAACATGCCGCAGATCAGATGTGTCGGACGTGGGGGCAACGCCGAGAGTGTAGCGGCCAATGCACGTCCCGCTGCGGGATTGTGTCCGCCGTCCAGCCAGAGCTCTGCTGGTGCAGCCAGATCTACCAGTGCGCCCGCGGTCAGCCGTTCCATTCGCGCAGGCCAGTAAGGTTTCGTCACAGCGGCTTCACAGGCCGCTTCGTCCTTACCCAAGTAGCGCAATGCAGCAATGGCCATGCCTGCATTAAAAATCTGATGCGGACCGGGCAGTGTCGGCAGCGGCAGATCGAGAAGTCCGGTTTCGTCTTGATAGATCAACCGATCCCGTTCTTCGCTCACATGCCAGTGCTGACCGTGGGCGAGGAGCGGTGCGCCTAACCGCTGTGCCACTTCTTCGATGGTATCCATACTCTCGTCATGCTGTGGCCCGACTACACAAGGCACACTCCGCTTGATGATTCCCGCCTTTTCACCTGCGATTTCGGTCAAAGTGTCCCCGAGGAACTGCTGGTGATCAAGATCAACCGGTGTGATCACGGTAAGTGCGGGCTTTGCTATAACATTGGTTGCGTCCAACCTGCCACCTAGTCCAACTTCCAAAAGGCAGTAATCGGCCGGAGTTTCGGCAAACGCCACCAATGCGGCTACAGTCGTGATCTCGAAATACGTGATCGGATCAGTCCCATTCGCGCGATAACAACGATCAAGCACATCTGTCAGTGCATCTTCGTCAATCAAGTTCCCTGCTAACCGAATCCGCTCGTGAAACCGCGCCAAATGAGGGGATGTATAGGCATGAACCGCAGCACCACTTTCTTCCAGGCCCGCCCTGACCATGGCCAGTGTTGATCCTTTGCCATTGGTTCCCGCGATATGGATTACAGGCGGCAGGCGGTCCTGTGGGTTGCCCATTGCCTCAAGCAGCCGCCAGACTCGATCCAGCGTCAAATCGATGACCTTGGGGTGCAAGGCCATCATCCGCTCAAGGATCGTGTCAGAGCTGGTATTCACTTGGCGTCTTCCGGCGGCAGCGGGTCTTCCAACTGCAGCGCGGGTTCTTTTTCAGGTGTGGGTGCTGGTAAATCACCCTTGATGGGGGCGTCCATCTTCATAAGCAGACGCACAATCGTGATCAACTCATCCTTCAGTTCTTTCCGGTGCGTTACCCGGTCCAGCATACCATGGTCCAACAGGTACTCTGCCCGCTGAAATCCTTCCGGCAGTTGTTCACCGATGGTCTGTTCGATCACACGTGCGCCTGCAAAGCCGATCAGGGCGTTGGGTTCGGCAATCTGGACATCCCCCAACATGGCGTAGGAGGCTGTAACACCCCCCGTTGTGGGATGGGTGAGAACCACAATATAAGGCAGGCCTGCCTCTTTCAGCATCTGCACTGCGATGGTCGAACGGGGCATCTGCATTAACCCCATGATTCCTTCCTGCATACGCGCCCCACCGGCGGCGGAAAACAGGATTAGCGGGCGACCAAGTTCGATTGCGCGTTCTGCCGCTGCAATGATGGCGTTGCCGACATACATCGACATGGATCCGCCCATGAACGAAAAATCCTGTACAGCGACCACGACGGGGGTTCGACCCATGTCGCCCTCGGCCACAAGCATGGCATCCTGTTCGCCGGTCTTCTTCCGGGCCTCTTTCAGCCTGTCCGTGTATTTCTTCTGATCCCGAAAGCTGAGCGGATCGATGATAGGATCGGGCACTGGTACCTCAACAAAAACGCCACCGTCGAATACGGATTGCAGACGCGCGCGCGCATCCAGCGGCATATGGTGATTGCAGTTGGTACAGACGTTCAGATTGTCTGACAGTTCCCGATGGAACAGCATCGTGTTGCATTCAGTACATTTCGTCCAAAGGTTTTCGGGCATCTCGCGCCGCGAAAACAGCGAATTGATCGTCGGACGTACGTAGTTGGTAATCCAGTTCATGCCCTGCCTCTCACCTTGCTCGTCTGAGATATGACGAGGCGTTGTGAATTGCAATCAACGCCTGACGGCGATCCGCGCAGCCAGCCACAGGATCAGGACGCCAAGCGCCAGACTGATGATCTCGACAACGGCCCATGGTTCAATCAACACTTCGGTCCCATAGGCGTAGATACCGGGGTCTTCGTAAGGGTACAGGAACAGCGCCAGCCCCGATGAAGGCCAGCCTTGGGTTCCGACGATCATCAATGCAAAGAAGTTGTTTGCCAGGTGCAGTCCGACAGCCGCTCCGATATTGCCAGTTCGCGCGGTGAGGTCCGCGCAGGCCATCCCCAACAGAATGGCCCAGAACATATATATCAGCCCATCACCCACGCCAAACCCGTTGAAGTAGTGGGCAAGACCGAACAGACAGGATGGTATCCCCATCCAAACGATGGGCCGATCTGAAATGCATGCAAATTGCTGTTGCAGATAGCCGCGAAAATAGATTTCCTCTGTGCCGACCTGGATCAGCAGCACGATCAGGGCAGGCGGCAATAAAAAAATCCAGCGTATAAAATTGCGCGTTTCAGCCAATTCGCTGAACTGAATGGTCGGGGGAATGAATTCGATCAAAAGCAGCAGCGCCCCCGCGCCGAATGCTGCACGGCGCATATCCCATAGCGCTTCCAATGGCGGGCCGACCATTGACCAAAATCCGCGTCCATGTACGACCCGCAGTGCGAAAACAAAACCCAATCCCGTCAAGCCCATAGTCGCAAACTGGGCCAAGGTCGCTGCTGCGGAAAGCCCTTGGTAATATGCGTTTACCGCCCCTTCGTTGGGTAACATGGCAGTGACCAACGCGGGTGCCGCGAAAAAGGCTACTTCAAACACGAGCATCATGACAGCGACCCGCCATAACTCCTTCTTGGCCCAGGCGGGGCGAATGAACGCTTGATGCGCGGCGTAAGGGCTTGATCGATCGACCATCGGGTCATGCTATGCCGTTTACGACAGGCAGGCACAACACAGTTCCGTCTTGTGTAGTGACCGCCCATTATTTAGACCCCTGTCCAACAGTTTTCCGGGAGAACAGCCAATGCTTAAAGGCAAAGCCGACAAGACCAACCTTCCCAGTCGCCATGTGACCGAAGGTCCATCGCGTGCTCCGCACCGGTCCTACTTTTATGCTATGGGTCTGGACGAGGATGACATCGCACAGCCCTTTGTTGGCGTGGCGACCTGCTGGAACGAGGCGGCACCCTGCAACATCTCTCTGAATCGTCAGGCACAGGCCGTGAAATTAGGTGTCAAAGCAGCTAACGGCACACCGCGTGAATTCACGACTATTACCGTCACCGACGGTATCGCTATGGGTCACGAAGGAATGCGCAGTTCGCTTGCATCCCGCGAGGCCATCGCTGACACTGTTGAACTGACAATGCGTGGCCACTGCTACGATGCCCTTGTGGGCCTGGCTGGGTGCGATAAATCCCTCCCCGGTATGATGATGGCGATGGTTCGTTTGAATGTGCCTTCGGTCTTTATTTACGGCGGATCGATTCTGCCCGGTCGGCTGAACGGCAAGGACGTGACCGTGCAAGACGTGTTCGAGGCTGTTGGTCAGCATCAGGCTGGCAATATGTCCGATGCGGAACTTGAAGTACTTGAAAGGGTGGCTTGCCCCTCTGCAGGGGCCTGCGGTGGCCAATTTACTGCCAATACAATGGCTTGCGTTAGTGAAGCTATCGGCCTCGCACTGATGAATTCCTCTGGCGCACCGGCACCTTACGAATCCCGCGACCAGTATGGTGAGGCATCTGGTGAAGCGGTTATGAACCTGCTCGAAATGAACATTCGCGCCCGTGATGTCGTCACACGAAAATCGCTGGAAAATGCGGCTCGCGTCGTTGCCTGCACCGGCGGCTCCACCAACGCAGGTCTGCACCTGCCAGCTATCGCGCACGAGGCAGGGATCGATTTCGACCTTTTCGACGTATGCGATATCTTCCGCGACACTCCTTATTTCGTCGACCTAAAACCTGGCGGGCAATACGTCGCTAAAGACCTCTACGAGGCAGGTGGCGTGCCAGTCGTGATGAAAGAGCTACGCAAAGCCGGGTTGATTCATGAAGACTGCATGACTGCCTCTGGTCGTACCATGGGCGAGGAACTCGACATGATCAAAGGAGAGGCTGATGGCAAGGTCATCTATTCTGTTGACGCGCCCATCACGAAGACCGGCGGTGTCGTGGGGTTGAAGGGCAATCTCGCCCCTGAAGGCGCTATCGTGAAGGTGGCTGGTATGGACGAAGAACAGCAAGTGTTCACTGGTCCGGCTCGCGTCTTTGAGTGTGAGGAAGACGCTTTTGAGGCGGTCAAGGCGCGCCAATATGAAGAGGGCGAAGTGCTGGTCATTCGCAATGAAGGTCCATCCGGTGGGCCAGGCATGCGGGAAATGTTGGCTACGACAGCCGCATTGTCCGGCCAAGGCATGGGCAAGAAGGTTGCGCTTATCACAGATGGGCGTTTTTCAGGCGCGACGCGGGGCTTTTGTGTCGGTCACGTTGGACCAGAGGCAGCACATTGTGGGCCGATCGGACTTTTGCAGAACGGTGACGTGATCACCATTAACGCGATTACAGGCGAGTTGATGGTTGACCTCAGCGACGAAGAATTGGCGAAACGCAAGGAAAGCTGGAAGGGGGCCAAGCCGACAATCTACGCCTCCGGAGCGCTGTGGAAATATGCGCAGCTTGTAGGGTCCACCCGGTTGGGGGCGGTGACGCATCCCGGCGCCCGGGACGAAAAACACGTTTATATGGACCTCTGACAAGATGAAATCACGTCAAGCGTTTTTGGTGGCTGCACTCGCCGCACTTTCCGCCTGCGCAACTCCAGGCGCGCCAGTCAAATCCATGTCTTTCTTTGACGGCGATGTGGTCGCCAATGCACCTGCGGGTTATTGCCTTGATGCGGCAACCAGCAGACCCGCGCGCGGGTTTGCTGTCCTTGCGCCCTGCGCCACTTTTGGTGGGGGCGATAGCCCACCACCAGTTCTGGGTGTTGCGACCTTGCAGTTAGGTGTTCAAGAAAGCGGTGCGGTGACGGGGGCAGAGGCCGAATTGCGGGACATTCTGCAAACCGATGTGGGGGCTACTCTGCTGAGTAGCAGAGGCGATGCCGCTCTTGTCGAGGTGCTGGATGCCAGTGTGGTAGATAATACCGTAACGGTCCATTTTGCTGATCAAGGGCCCGGACCGATTTCAGGCTTGCAAAAAGAAGAATGGCGAGCGTTCCTTGACCTCAATGGCAGGTTGGCGACCGTAGCTGTGCGTGGGCTGGCAGAGGCACCATTGGTCGCCAGCGATGGGGCTTGGCTGCTTGACTTGATCGTGACTGGTTTGGTGGCGCAAGTCCCGCCAGTTTCGACTACTGACGGCTGACTGGTTCCATTTTCACTGATATTTAGGCAAGTTGGGGCAATACAAGGGTCAGATTGACCCATCGGGGCGACAAAGGGCATCATCAATTCATGGCAATACGACCGGACGGGATTGTAGGGCGATGGCTGCAAGGGAGACTCTTGACGCATTGGAAAACGGCGACACGTGCCGCCGACTACGCTGATCTGGCTGTCCTGCGGGCCCAGAGACAGCAGGCCCGTCAGTTGCGCACACCATTGCAGGAACTGACAGCGATTGCCGATGACCGATTGGGGTTGCCGCGGATCGGTTCCAACACATTCACGCGGCCCGGTGGCACGCAATGGGCATGGCGGCCGCAGGCATGGCGGGGAACCCTGCCCATCAAGGGAATTGCAAGCGCGGCAAACAAGACCAAACTTGGTCGGGAAGTAGGTCTTTATCACGACTGCAAATATGCAGAGATCGTGTTGCGCCAGGTTCGTAACAGCCGTGAAAACGACATGGCGCCCTATGGGCTCAACCTTGATGTCTTTGAGTTCGGCGGCAATTTTCTTTCGTTGGTGATTGAATTGCCAGAAACGGCGTCGGAAGGCTTGCGCCGGGATCACCTCATGCGGTTGGCCGCCACTATCGAATGCGAACGACCTATCGCGATTGAGGCACGGTTGAACATGAAATACGGGCCGAACACCGAACAAATCGCATTGCCATTCCCCACCGAACAGATTGATGCAGCGGTAGAATATGACCTAGCCTACGGTCATATCAATGAGAAGCGGGTGGACCGGATGTGGGTCGATCTAATGTTTAGCGGCCCATCAATGAATTTGATCAACATTCGCGATCTGAATTTGTGCCGCTACCCCCGAGCGCAGTTATGATGATCTTAAAGGTCTGCCCATGACAATGACTTTGACAAAAACCCATCTGCGTGGCGGTGTCTGGGAGGGTGAACTGACGGGTGCTGGTGCTGATCAACCACAACTCGAAGTCAGGCACCAAAACGAACCGGTTGATGGGCTCACCTTAGAGAAAATATCTGGGCGTGACGCATGGGCGGTACAGGTACCCGTTCCGATGGGGCTGATCGCTGACGGCGTCCAGACCTTCGTTATCGTTGACGCTTCGACGGGCACTACACTTTCCAGTTTCGCGCTTTTGTCGGGCGAGGCATTGGCCGAAGACATAAGGGCGGAAGTCGATCTGCTCCGCGCCGAACTGGACCTTTTGAAACGATCATTTCGACGACATTGCAACGAGACGCAGTGATCTTTGGGCGACCCTACGTTTTGTGGCATCCTTTGGATGAAATTAATTTAGAGCTTCAACACATTGTCAGAAACCGAACCACTCAAGTCTTGAATACGTAAAGACAACGTTAACAGGGACTTGAAAGGAATATCCTATGAACCGTCGTTTTGTTTTGAAGTCAGCGCTGGTTGGCGCTGCATTGGCTGTTGTTGCTGCTTGCGCTGAGGTGTCGAGCGAACCTGATATCGTCGATATCGCATCATCGAATGATACTTTCAGCACGTTGGTCGCAGCTGTAGGCGCTGCTGATCTCGTCGACACGCTCAAAGGCGACGGGCCGTTCACCGTGTTCGCGCCAACCAACGCCGCCTTCGCAGCTTTGCCAGAAGGTACGGTCGATAACCTGCTGCTTCCTGAAAACAAGGATCAGTTGGTAGCAATCTTGACCTATCACGTCGTTCCGGGTGCGGTAACATCCGACCAACTTGCTGGCCAGCGCATGGATGTGGCTACCGTCAATGGTGCTACAGTTCATGTTGATGGTACCGACGGTGTGACCGTCAATAATGCCAATGTCACCCAAGCGGATATCATTGCCTCTAACGGCGTGATCCACGTAATCGACGCGGTGCTGTTGCCATAAAGCGCCGTATTTAAAAATTGGGCTGCTCTGTCTCTGAATGCAAACGGGGCAGAGCGGCCTATCCATCGCCCCCTAAATCATCCCAAATCTGCCGAACCCAAGCAGCGATAAGCTGCGCCTCTTCCCAGCGGTTTGACATTTCGCGCCCATCCGGCCCGGTCATAGCATATTCTGGTGGGCCCAGCTCGCAGACAAAAATGCAGTCTCCGGCTGGGTTACGTGATCGCCAGTCTTGCATCCCTTCACGCCACCAACCTTTGAACAGATCCACCCATTTCTGATTTTGGGGAAAGCTGAGTTGCAGTTGAATTTGCTGGCGCGATGCGACCCGACCTTGAAAACTGTCCGACCGTTTCAAAATGCGACTAATCAATCCCATGTCGTCATCCGATAGCGGGAACCAAAACTCTCTATCGACCACGTAATGTGACAGGTCTGCGCAAAGTCGCATCTGCGGGACCCGGTCAATCAGTTGCAGTGTGGTAAACAGGTCATTGGTAATGCAGTTGCGATGGGTTTCAAACTGGATAGGCACGCCAATACGGTCGGCCATATCCATCCAAGTCTCGATGATCGGCACCATGCTATCGAGCTCAATTGGCATCACCTGACCAATGACATCCACAAAAGGCGCTCCAAAATCAGCAGCCATATGAAGCGTACCTTCGAGGCTCTCAATCGTTTTTGGAAAGGCAACGATCAAAGGCGTCAGCCCATGTTGCTCCATGATAGGACGGACGGTATGGGCCACTGTCACATCCGACGCACCAAGATCGACGGCCATCCCGTCAAAGCCGGCTTTGGCGACCATCGAGCAAACCTGATCATAGGGTAGTTTGATGCCGCTCTGATCATGCGGCTGCATGGCCCAAAGCGACGTATAGATCTGAAGACGTCTCACTCGGCAGGCATACGGGCGACGCGGCCGCCTGAACGAGGAATGACCCAAACCTCATCCATGGGGTACTGGCTTTCATCCTTGGCCATCAGTTTCCCAATCACCTCGATCTGGAATTCTATCCATCCCATACGATGTACGTTTCCGGCTTTTCCCTCAATACGGTCATTCAGGTCGCGGAGTTTCCAAAATGGAACGGCCGGGAAGGTGTGATGTGCTGTATGGTAAGGCATTTGCCAGCAAAGCCACCGTTGCAGGGCATTGGCTCGGGTTGAGCGGGTGTTCTCCAAAATATCGTTTTCGTGGCTCAAACCTAGATGCTCAATTGTGTTCTGTAACTGATGAATGGGCTTGGTCAGAAGCATCGGTAGCAGCCAGAAACTCAATGCTGCCAATGATCCGGTAAGAACCGATACCAACGCGATCAATAGATAGCCTAGCATGTGCAACCTGCTTTCAAAGATCACTTTTGCTTCTTCCTCAACGCGAATAAACGGCTCAATCACTATACCGCGGGTGCGCCGAACGACACCAACAACTCGATTGCGCCAGTATGTGATCCCGCTCAGCCACAGCAGATATGTGCGTAAAGTGTAGGGTTCGCGGACAAGCTCCCCATCGCGTTCCCAATCCTGTGTGTACTGATGGTGAGCGAAATGCATGATCTGATCAAAGTCGCGTGGGAAGATTTGGACAAAACCAATGATTCGGCCAAAAACTTCATTCAACTTTCGGGTTTTGAAAACAGTTGCGTGACTAAGCTCGTGCTGGGCAGCGTAAAGGAAGTTCAGCAACACACCCAAAATCAAACCCGTAAGCCAGACCCATGCAGTACCCATCGCTTGCGCATGTAGAAATGCCACCAAAACAATCGCTCCGAGGTGGCTCAACATTTGAAGCCAGCCACGCAAATCGGATCTCTCTGATAGCATCCGCAACTCGGCGGGTGTGAGGATTTTGCGTCTCGAAAAACTGGTTTCCATGATTGGGCTCGCCGTTTGCTTTCGCGATTAGGGTGCTTCGAAACACGTAGTCGGTCAATCCTGAACGCATCCAGCATGCCGCTGGGGCGGATGCGGGGTCGGGTTTTGCCCACTGCATGGACGTTACGCGGCGTTTGGGGGTGACGGGCGCGTCAAGTTTGGCCATTCTTTCACTTGCAAAAGGGAGGCACGCAATGACCCAATATCCACATCTTCTGACTCCGCTTGATCTGGGCTTTACCAAGCTAAAAAACCGCGTGCTGATGGGATCAATGCATACAGGTCTGGAAGAGACAAAGGATTGGAACCGGGTCGCAGAATTTTATGCCGCACGTGCCCGCGGCGGTGTCGCTTTGATGGTGACTGGTGGCATGGCACCCAATCCCGAAGGCGGCGTGTTTCCGGGGGCCGCAGGGCTTTACACGGACGAAGACATAACGAACCACAAGGTAGTGACTGATCGGGTGCACGATGCCGACGGTAAGATTGCGATGCAAATCCTGCATGCGGGCCGCTATGCCTACGCGCCTAACTGCGTTGCGCCTTCGGCCATTAAATCTCCGATCTCGCCCTTCCCGCCGACCGAACTAGACGCCGACGGGATCGAAAAACAGATCAACGACATCGTTACTGCAGCCATGCGCGCCCAAGAGGCTGGTTATGACGGTGTCGAAATCATGGGATCTGAGGGTTACTTCATTAATCAGTTCCTCGTTACCCACACCAACAAACGCACCGATGACTGGGGAGGTGCCTATGAAAACCGGATGCGCCTGCCGATCGAGGTTGTCCGCCGCGTCCGCGAGGCCGTAGGAAACGATTTTATTGTTATTTATCGCCTGTCGATGATTGATCTGGTCCCTAATGGATCAACTTGGGAAGAGGTCGTTCAACTCGCCAAAGCGATTGAGAATGCAGGCGCCACGATCCTGAACACGGGCATTGGCTGGCACGAGGCCCGAATTCCAACCATTGCAACATCTGTTCCTCGTCGCGCATTCACCTGGGTGACAAAAAAACTGATGGGTGAAGTACAGATCCCCATCATCACATCCAACCGCATCAATATGCCCGACGTGGCCGAGGCTGTTTTGGCTGACGGGTGCGCCGACATGGTCAGCATGGCGCGCCCATTCCTCGCAGATCCTGATTTTGTGGCGAAAGCAGCGTCCGGTAAATCTGCGGAAATTGCACCGTGCATCGCGTGCAACCAAGCCTGTCTTGATCACACATTCAGTGGCAAGCTATCGTCCTGCCTAGTGAACCCGCGCGCTTGTCACGAGACAGAGCTGACGGTTGAACCCAGCGATGCCACCAAGAAAATTGCAGTGGTGGGCGCGGGGCCTGCCGGTCTCTCGGCTGCAATCACTGCTGCAGAACGTGGACATCAGGTAACGATTTTTGACAAAGCCAGTGAACTTGGTGGGCAGCTGAATATGGCCAAGCAGGTGCCGGGAAAAGAAGAATTCTGGGGACTGGTCGACTATTACAAGACGATGGTTGCAAAGGCAGGCATCACTTTGAGCCTAGGAACAACGGCAACCGAGGACGCGCTGACCGGCTATGACGACATCATCATCGCGACAGGCGTAGCACCACGCGATCCGGCGATCCCCGGTCAGAATGGCCCTAACGTGTTGTCATACATCGACGTTCTGCGTGGCAAGGCAGAGGTCGGGCAAACGGTGGCTATCGTAGGCGCTGGTGGTATTGGTTTTGACGTAGCCGAATTTCTTGTCACAGACGAAAGCCCGACCGAAGACCTCCAAGAATGGTTGCAGGAATGGGGCGTGGGCGATCCGGCTGACACGCGCGGCGGATTGCGCCCTGAGGGTCCGAAACCAGACGCACCGGCACGTCAGGTTACGCTACTTCAGCGGAAGTCAGAGAAACTGGGCAAGCGTTTGGGCAAAACGACTGGCTGGATACACAGGGCCGGTTTGCAAATGAAGAATGTTCAGATGATTGGTGGCGTGAATTATGAAAAGATCGATGCAGACGGACTACACATTTCCCACGGGGAAGGGCGCGAAGACCCCAAGGTGATCGAAGCGGACACGATCGTGCTTTGTGCGGGGCAGGTACCGGAACGCAGCCTTGCGGATACGCTGACAGAGGCAGGCCACAAGGTTCATGTTATTGGCGGCGCCGATGTGGCAGCAGAGCTTGATGCGAAACGTGCCATTGATCAGGGCACACGGCTGGCTGCCACACTCTGATGTTGGCGAAACGCCGCCTATCCAGTCGGCAATTTCCTGGCAATTTTTGGAAATAACACAACAATAACAAAATATTAGTGTGAAACTTGGCTGTTTCCGACCGCGCATCAAAGCAGGTAGATACCCCGGTATTGTCAGGCATTGGTCCCATTCCTGCCCGAATTCACTGACTATCTGTCTTACGCAATAGTTTGGGTATTAGGACATATCGATGGACCGTCTGACGGAAATGGAAGCCTTCGCCACAGTGGTAGACCAAGGCGGCTTCACAGATGCTGCAAAGAAGATGGGCATCTCAAAATCAGCCGTGTCTAAGCATGTGTCCTCGCTTGAGGCTCGTTTGGGTGCGCGTCTTTTGAACCGTACAACCCGACGTGTCAGCCCGACCGAAATTGGACTAGCCTACTATGACCGTGCCCGTCGCGTCCTGAACGATGCCGGTGAGGCAGACGCGCTAGTCACATCCATGCAATCTGCACCATCCGGGCTTTTGCGTATCAGCGTAGCCACAGATTTCGGCGTTAATCACCTGTCCCCGGTTTTGGGCGACTTCCTGAGTGAGTTTCCTGACATCACGGTCAATATGGTGCTGAACAATCGCTATGTTGAACTGATTTCCGAGGGTTTCGACATGGCCGTGCGTATTGGAGAATTGGACGACAGCACTTTGCGCGCACGTAAGCTGACGGACACCACCAAACGCATGATCGCAAGCCCATCCTACTTCCAACAATATGGCCGACCGCTCAAGATTGACGATCTAAATGATCATAAACTGCTGCACTACTCCAACCAGGCCAACTCGGCCGTTTGGAAGCTGACGGCCCCGTCAGGCGAAAAGCGGCAAGTACGCACAGCGGGTTGGCTGACGGTGAATGATGGACAATCGCTGCTCAACGCATGTGTCGGTGGCTTGGGTATCGCTTACCTGCCAAGTTTTCTTTACGCAGACGCAATGGCCAAAGGTCTGGTTGAGGAAGCTATTCCAGAGTTGCCGGTTGAGACCCAAGGCATTTTCGCGGTGTATCCTCCAGGCAGGTTTACGCAGCCAAAAGTCCGGGCATTTATTGATTTTCTGGTCAATGCTTTTGCCGAAAAAGGCCCTGATGTTTGGTAGATCATAAGTATTCCCCCGGTGTTTTTTGCACCTGACTGGCGCGGCCGCGAATATTGGCCGCGCTTTTTTTTCGCGAAGTAGCCCCGGCGGCTTTGAGCCAAAACGCCTTACTCCTCTGTTGATGTGATTATGACCTCAACCCGTCGGTTCGCATCGCGACCTTCATCCGTCAGATTGCTGGCAATGGGGGACAGGTAGCCCATACCCTGTGCCTCAAGCTGGCGGCGGTTGACGCCATAATCGGCTACCAGACGCTCGAGCACCGACGCTGCCCGCCTGCGGGACAGGTTGATGTTAGCGTCGAGTGATCCGGCAGAGTCTGTATGCCCAACCAATGCAACAGTGCGGTCAGGATAATCATCCAGATAATCGGCAAGTATTTGTAGCGAAGCGAATGGCGCGTCGCTCAACTGCGCCGAACCGGTCGCAAAGGTTAAATCCGACAGAACCGCTCGTCCGATTGTATTTAGTCCGGCGGCAATTCCGGCAGTTGTCTGACCACCACCGGGCCGCAGAATGGGTGCGTTCGGGGCGGCCAATGGTTCGGTTTCGACATTTGGTGGGGTGATCGACGTAACTTGCACAAATCCGGCCCTTGCCATGGCGCTGACCAGCAACATCACAGCCTCTTCACCGTTTTCGCCATCACGGGTGGCAGACAGAAATCGAAAGTCCCCCAAGTTGACCTGCATTTCTGGTGGTTTCAACGTTTCAATTCCAAAGCGAAAGTCAAAACCACCACAGGCCTCAGTCTGACATTCGAAAATGGTCTCAAAGCCGGCGTCATTTAATTGGGCCCTGAATGGGCGGATCAGTTCAAGACTGTTCAGTGCGACACCCTCAATGCGCCATGCCTGCTTGGTCACGCGGCCTTCAACGATCTCGGTTGGAAGACTGCCATTTTCCCAAATCCCTGTAGGCATCGCGTAACCATCCAGCTCGCGCGTGACTTCGGTCTGCAAAATGGCGTTTCCGGGAAAGGCCAAGGTTTGGGCCTGCGCGCTGGCCGCGATGTTGATACAAAGCAGGAGAGCCAGCCGCCGGATCATCTGGCATGCGCGTGATAATCGTCGTTCGGGCGCATATCGGTGGCAGAGGCAATACGGTTACTCATGTTATAAAAGCCAACGGTTGCGGCGATATCCCAGATGTCATGATCCGAAAAACCGACCTGACGCAGCGCATCACGATGCTTTTCCTCAATAGTGGCACTTGCCACCGTCATAAGCTCCGCAAATTCCAACATGGCCCGCTGTCTTGCATCTAGCGGTGCTACACGCCAGTTCATCATAAGCATTTCGCCCAGCTGCGGGTCACCAGAGAGCTGTCTGACTGCCGCACCATGAGCCGTCAAACAATAGTAGCATCGGTTGATAGCCGAGACGGTCACCGCGATCATTTCGCGCTCCAGTTTAGACAGTCCGGAATCCGCCAGCATAATGTCGTTATAAAGCGCAGTGAACGCATTCAGCTTTTCGATGTCAAAGGCGTAGGCTTTCAGGACATTCGGAACGAGGCCCAGTTTTTCCTGACAGATATCGAAATAGCTTTGCGTTGTTTCCGGCAGCGGATCAACCATGGGCAAATCGAGGGCTGTGGGTTTGTCGCTCAAAGGATTACTCCGGCAGGGTACGGTAGTGATACTGTCCCACAACCGTCATCCCGAGGGAAGAGTAGAGCGCATTCGCGGCGTCGTTGGCTTGTGTTGTCAGTAGGGTCAAATAGCTGGCCCCCTGATCTTTGGCCCAAAACGCTGCCGCTTGCGTCAGGTGGCGGGCCAGTCCTTGTCTGCGGTGCGCTTCGTCGACTTCCAAAGCATGGATCATGGCGCAGTCTGCAGCGATGCCAATGTAAGAAGTGCCAGCGGGCGTGTCGTCAATGCGCCCTAGCAACGATGTTTTTGGGGGGTGCGCCCTATCCATGATGGCGATACGCGCCGGTCCAATGCCGCCCGCTGTCCAGATCTCGGTCTGGGCCGCCAGTGGGGGCCAGCTCTCAAATGTGGTGACAGGTGGTGGGCGTTTGGTCGCAAGCTCATCGATTGGGGCGGCATACATATTGGTTAGATGCTTGATGACATATCCGCGTGTCTCTAGCATCGCATCAAGCGCTTCATCCCCTTCGCGTATCATGAAAAGCGGGGTTTGCTCGCTCTCGCGCATTGCCTCTTCCGCTATTGGAATGTCATCCACTGTTGGGGGCATCTCTGCCGTTGCAGCACTCACCCTGAAACCGCCTGCGCCGTCCAGTCGGATGGTCCACGGTCCAATCGCGAGTTTCGTTGCGGCGGGCCAAGTTCCTTCAATCAACGCGTACATTTTTTGGGCGGAGGGTAAAGTCATTCGGGAAAAAGCATTCTTAAATGTTCTATCGCCTCGTCCAGCCGTGCAATGTCCGTTCCGCGAATGACAAGGTTAGAACCATATGCCCCATTTTTCTGAAACGGGTAAGAGCCTACAGAAAGATCGGCGAATTTCGCCGCAAATGCGCCAAGCGGTCCGGCAATGTCACCTTCACCACGATGAACCGGCAACGTTCGGGATATAAGTGGGTCGCCCCCCCGCAGCATCGGTAATACACTGGCGACCATGGCCTGGAATATGGATGGTACGCCCGCCATCACATGCACATTCTCGATCGTAAAACCCGGAGCAACACTAACAGGATTTTCGATGAGGTTGGCGCCGTCCGGGATACGCGCCATGCGAAGCCGTGCAGCGTTCAGTTCCTGCCCAGATCGATCATAATGGGCCTGCAACAACGCGCGTGCATCGTCGCGAATGCCGATATGTGCTTCAAATGCGGCGGCAACGCAATCTGCGGTGATGTCGTCGTGGGTTGGGCCGATACCGCCGCTAGTAAAAACGTGGCCGTAGCGATCCGCCAGCGCACGAACTGCTGCGGTAATGTCTGATGCATCATCACTGACAACACGCACCTCTTTGAGATCAATACCGGTTTCCGTTAGCTGTCCAGCCAGATAATGCATGTTCGCATCACGGGTTCTTCCCGACAGTATCTCATCACCGATGACAAGCATGGCGGCAGTGGGGTTTGGCATGGGGTTCTCCACAAAGGTTCAATTGGTTATAGGTCCACCTCATGCGCTTTGCTACGCCCCTTGTGCCCGCCCGACTGATCCGCCGTTACAAGCGTTTCTTGGCGGATGTCCGTTTGGACGACGGCAGTGAGGTGACAGCGCATTGCGCGAACCCCGGCTCAATGATGGGATTGGCGGATCCCGACATGAAAGTCTGGCTGGAACCAAACGATGATCCCAAAAAGAAACTCAAATACGGCTGGCGTTTGGTCGATCACGAAAACGGGCATTTCACCGGGGTTGATACATCTGTCCCGAACAAGGCGTTAAAAGCCGCATTGTTGGCGCATGAAATTCCCAGTTTACCAACTTACAGCATGGTACGCAGCGAAGTAAAATATGGTGAAAACAGCCGAATTGATTTTCTATTGTCGGGTGATGGGCCGGACACTTATGTCGAGATCAAAAGTGTCACTCTTTCCCGCGAAGAAGGCGTTGCTGAATTCCCCGATAGCGTGACCGCCCGAGGTACCAAGCATCTGGTAGAGCTGGAAAAGATGGTTAGTGATGGCCACCACGCTGTGATGTTCTATTTGGTTCAGCGGACGGATTGCACCAGCATGCGTCTCGCTGCTGACATCGATCTGGCCTACGCTGACGCTTTCGCCAGTGCGAAAGCCTCCGGTGTTGTCGCCATGGCGCATGCTTGTCATATCAACCCTGCCGAGATCACGCTTGGACCGCCCCTGACCCTAGAAGTCTGAGATTTTTTGGCCTATGTGCCTAATTCGACAAAAACAGAAAGAACTGACCTGTGGAAACGAACCAAGGCCGTCTGACAAAGGATGGCATCCGCATTTACCAACCTGACGACTTTCCCGGTATGGCGAAGGCGGGGGCTTTGGCTGCGCAGATTTTGGATGAAATCGCTGATCATGTTGTTCCCGGCCAAACCACCGGCGAATTGGATCGGTTGATCACAAACATGGTCAATGACGCCGGCGCGACCTCCGCAACGATTGGCTATAAGGGCTATCAGCACGCGAGCTGTATTTCTGTCAATCATGTGGTCTGCCACGGCATTCCTGGTGACAAAAAACTCAAAGACGGCGACATTCTGAATATCGATGTCACTGTGATTGTTGACGGTTGGTATGGCGATACGAGCCGGATGTACGTGGCAGGCAACTTACCTCGCAAGGCAGAGCGGCTGATTCAGGTAACCCATGACGCGCTGATGAAGGGTATAGAGGCCGCCAAGCCGGGCAATACCTTTGGTGATATTGGCCACGCGATTCAGCTTTATGCAGAAAGTCATAGAATGTCGGTTGTTCGGGATTTCTGCGGCCATGGGCTGGGTCGGGTCTTTCACGCTCCGCCCAATGTGCTGCATTATGGGCGTGCAGGAACCGGCGCCGTGCTGGAAGAAGGTATGTTCTTTACCATCGAACCTATGATCAATCTGGGTCGCCCGGAAACCAAGGTGCTGGCCGATGATTGGACTGCGGTGACGCGCGACAAATCTCTTTCAGCCCAGTTTGAGCATTCCATCGGGATTACAGCAGATGGATGTCAGGTTTTCACCCTATCGCCTGCCGATCGGTTTCACCCCACCTATTAGATCAGACACATGATTTGCAGCCGCGGATTGTGCGTTTTGTCAACGCAAACGAATGTTGCCCGGCCTTCGCTCAAGTATATCGTTTTCAGATAGCTTTATGCGAATGACTTGCAACTAGCTGCAAAACATCCCATATCTATGTTGTCGCTAGCGGCGGCGTTTTCCCAAAATCAGTGACAAAGGATGCAGTCATGCCATTCATCAAGCATGCGGTCTATGCTGCCGCTTTCACCCTTTCCGCCACATCTGCGCTCGCGCAAGAGGTGACCTTGCGCTTTCAGCATTTCGTCTCCCCTGCCAGCGCAAACCCCACCTATTTTATGCAGCCTTGGGCTGACGCGATAGAGCAACAGTCAGAGGGCCGCATCAAGGTCGAGCTGTATCCCTTCATGCAGCTGGGTGGTGCCGCTTCCAACCAGTACGACCTGATCCGGGATGGTGCCATTGACGGTGGTTGGGTCATCCCCGGCTATCAACCCAATCGTTTCCCAGAAGCTGAAGCGTTAGAGCTCCCCTTTATGACTACCAAGTCGGGCGAAGAAGCGTCAGCAGCAGCATGGGAGTTTACTCAGGAATTCCTGATGGATGATTTTGCTGATGTGCATGTCATCGCCGCCCATATGCATGGACCAGGTATCGTTCACAAACGGGGCGCTGCCGTCGAGACAGTCGAAGATTTCACGGGGCTGAAACTGCGCGGTCCATCGCGCCCGGCAACGTTGTTGTTAGAAGAATTGGGCGCGGTACCTTTGGGCATGCCAGTTCCGCAGTTCCCCGAAGCTTTGTCGAAGGGCGTTGTCGATGGTGGGGTGATCACGTGGGAGATGTCACCATCGCTGAAGCTTAACGAACTGACCGACAGTCACACCGATGTTGCTGGCGACAGGGCGCTGTATAATCTCTACTTCATCTGGGCGATGAACAAGGGCGTCTATGAAGGTATGCCCGAAGATCTTCGCGCCATCATTGATGCCAATTCCGGCATGATGGCCAGTCAATGGGCTGGTCAGGCACACGACACAGGCGATGTCGAAGGTCGGGACCTTATGTATGATGACCGCAATGAAATTGCAGAGCTTTCTGCCGAAGAAACGGATCGCATCAAGGCGTTGGGTTCGGAAGTAACCGACAAATGGATCGCCGAGATGGATGCGAAGGGCTATGACGGTAACGCGCTGGTGGACGCGGCCCAAGCGGCAGTTGAAGCCAATATTGGAATTGCCAATTAGGCGAGCCTCAGCAAATCGGTGATCTGTTGCATTGAAGTGACCGGGATGGCCTCCATCCCGTCTATGCGGGTTGGGTCGCCATCCGCAACATAACCAAAGCAGCGCACGCCAGCGGCTTGCGCTGCCAGAAAACCGGCTGGCATGTCGTCGACCATCACGGTTTGATTGGGAGACACACCGAGATCAGACATGATCTTCAGCAGCATATCTGGTCTTGGCTTCGCACCATGGTCGTGACCAGAATAAATCCGCCCGTCAAGCCGCTCCCACAACCCACTGGGCTTCAGCGTGATTTCCATCTTCGGGATCGGCCCGTTTGAGGCGACAGCGGTTTGAATACCTGACCGTTGCAGGCGATCCAGTAAAGGTATGACCCCTTCGATGACATCCACGCCTTTGCGCAAATCAGCAAAGACCTCTTCATAAATCTGATCGACCCATCCATCAGGCAGCACAACGCCGCGCCGCGTTGCTTCCTCTCCAACACCTTTCATAGTGCCACCTGCAAAAAGGTGATGAACATCGTGCGGGGTGATAGGTAAACCATGGCGAGTAAGGTTTTCGGAAATGATCCTGTCCGTGACGATTTCTGTATCGACCAAAACACCATCACAGTCGAAAATGACCAGATCGGGGGTCAAGAGTCTGCCTCCATCACCGTAATCCAAGTATCGCCATAACGTCGTTGGTCCAGAACTTTCATGCCGGCTGGTCCGACTTGTGCGCGGGCTTCTTCCCAGACCACAAGTGCTTCCGGTGCGACCCAACCGCTGACTATGGCGGCTTGCAGGGCTTTGGCTCCCAGATCCTTGCCATAAGGCGGATCGAGAAAGATCAGGTTGCAAGCCTCACCAGCAGGAAGGCGTGTCGCATCGCTGTTGATCAGGTGTGTATCCGCCTCCCTGTGGAGTTTCGCGATGTTCTCGCGGATTAACTTTTGCGCTGCCCGTCCGCTATCGATAAAGGTCACATGCTCCGCCCCGCGCGATAGCGCCTCCAAACCGAGCGCACCGGTTCCGGCAAACAGATCCAGCACCCGCGCCCCGCCAATCGGATCGCCGAACCGGCCACTCTGCAGCACATTGAACAGGTTTTCACGCACCCGGTCGGTGGTTGGACGCAAATGTGCCCCTTCATCGCCCTTACCTATAGCGGCGAGTGCCGTACCACGATGGGTTCCACCAATGATCCTCAAGGTTTCAACAGCGCCTTCATATCGGTCCCGGGGTCCGTGATCAGGGATGGGTTAGGGCTAAGCCCAGCTTCGATCAACCGCTTGCCGATCATGTAGTTGCGGGGATCATTCATAGCATCCACAGCCAGCAATTGATCGTCTTTGTAGTACCAGTTGGACTGTACGCCTTCCGGTCCCCCTTTGCGGACGTACACATCGGTGTAGCCCATGTTCAGCCCGGCAATCTGCAGCTTGCAATCATACTGATCGGACCAGAACCAAGGCTTTGGGTCATAAGGCTTATCTGCACCAAGCATGTTCACGGCCACGGCTTCGGCCTGATCTATGGCATTACCCACGCTTTCCAACCGGATGCGGTGGCCATTAAACAGGCAGGATGCACAATCGCCTGCAGCCCAAATCAGTGGGTCGGAGGTGCGGCCATAGGCATTGGTGGTGATCCCGTCGTCGACCTCCAATCCGACCGCTTCGGCAAGACTGGTGGCGGGAAAAATGCCGACACCAACGACGGCAAAGTCGATCTCAATCTTGGTCCCATCGCTTAGCCGGGCGCCAGTTACGACGTCGTCACCGAATAGTTTTTCCAACCCCACACCTTCGCGAATGTCCACACCATGCGAGGCATGAAGGGTACTGAAATAGTCCGATGTCTCGGGGGCAGCCACGCGCTGCAAAATTCGGTCGGCCATCTCGACAAGCGTCACCTGCAAGCCCAGCTTTGAGGCGACCGCCGCAGCCTCTAGCCCGATATAGCCGCCACCGATCACTAATAAGCGTTTGTCCGGGATGAAAGCTGGGGCCATCGCATCGGCATCGGCCAGATCGCGAAGGGTGAAAACGCCGCCCAGCTGTCCGCCGATAGCCGGAGGCAAAGTGCGCGGAAACGCGCCGGTCGTAAGGGCCAGTTGATCATAGTGGAGCACCGTTTGATCAGCTAAAGTGATGGTCTGTTTTGCCCGGTTGATATGCTCAACCTTGCTGTCCATCTGCAGTGTGATCCGTTGGTTCTCATAGTAGTCTGTGGGGCGCAGATAGAGTCGATCTTCGGACATTTCCCCAAGTAAATAAGCCTTTGAGAGCGGAGGGCGTTGATAGGGTGGCACCGGCTCTGCACCGACCAAGGTGATGTCACCTTCGAAACCCTCGCTCCGCAATTTTGCTGTTAGAGATGCGCCCGCCTGGCCAGCACCAATCACAACAATATGCGTCATCGCAATTCTACCTTTGTTCGCTGGTGCATGCGTCCTTTGCCATTTATATAGGGGCCGCTAACATGCACAACTACTAACAGGGGCTATGACAGAATGACAATTCAGCAGGGCGATACGTTGCCAGAAGCGACGTTGCTGCAAATGGGAGAGGACGGACCAAAACAGGTCGCGCTTTCCGAAAAAATCGAAAACCGCAAAGTCGTCATTTTTGGGCTGCCCGGTGCGTATACCGGAACCTGCTCAACAGCGCATGTGCCCAGTTTCATGATTACGCATGATGATTTCAAGGCCAAAGGTGTGGACGAAATCATCTGTGTTGCCGTGAATGATCCGTTCGTGATGAAGGCATGGGGTGACGCGACAGGTGCTTCGGACACGGGGATCACAATGCTCGCTGATGCGGAAAGTCAATTCACATCCGCCATTGGGATGAATTTCAGTGCGCCACCCGTCGGATTTGTGAACCGTTCCAAGCGGTATTCAATGCTGGTCGAAAATGGTGTGGTCCAAATCTTGAACACCGAACCAAGCCCTGGCGAATGTGAAATTTCTGCTGGCGAAACACTATTAGAGTCCATGCCTGACTAGGGCCCGAAATCATTCCGCGGCCTGCACGATTGTGCGGGTCGGGAAGGGGATAGTGATACTGGCTGCGTCCAGCTCCTCTTTCACTTTTCGCTTCATGTCTGCCTGATATTGCCAGTATTCATCGCGATCACACCAAACCCGCACCAGAAAATCGACAGAGCTGTCATTCAGCGCGTTAACCTGCAGAAATGGTTCGGGGTATGCCAAGGATCTTGGGTCGGACATAATCGCATTCCGGATCACATCCTCTGCATCTTTGAGGCTGGCGTCGTAGCCAACACCAAACGTCCACTCTGCTCGACGTGTAGGATATGTTGAATAGTTCACAATCGTATTTCCCCAAACTTCTGAGTTGGGGATAATGATTTGCACGTTTCCGATTGACGCCAGCTCGGTGAAGTTCAACGTGATTTCCTTAACTGTCCCCGACTGACCATTCACCTCAACAAAATCTCCAATTTTGATGGGTCGGAAGAAGACGATCATTACCCCAGCCGCCACATTGGACAGGGTACCTTGCAAAGCCAAACCGATGGCCAAACCGGCCGCACCTATGACCGCAACAACTGATGTCGTTTGAATGCCGAATGTGTTCAGGACGAACAGAATGGCAAAGGCGATCAGTATATAGCGGGCGACGTTCCCGAGAAAATTGAAGAGTGTGGAATCAAGATGGCTGTAATTATCGCCAAGCCGGACCAGCCGTTTGCGAACCCATCCGCCCACGACGAAGCCGAGTATCAGGATAAAGATCGCGGCTAGGACGCTTCCAATGAACGACGCCAGAAATTCGACTGAGAGGAGATCCTGAATGGTTTGGCCATTCCAGACTTCGATGTTCAGCAGGTCTTCCAATTCAGTCTCCCGTCAAAGTGCTAAGCACATTTATTTTTGGGCCAGCGCATCAATTTTGGCGCCCAGTTTCGCATCAAGTGCCGATAAACCATCAGCATCGTGGGTCGTCAGTGTCACGTCCACCGTTTTGTATACATTGGACCATTCAGGATGATGGTTCCACTTTTCGGCCCACAGCGCAGCCTGAGTCATAAACCCGAACGCCTCAATAAAGTTCCGAAATACAAACGTCTTTTCTATCGCGTCGCGCCCATCAACCATCGCCCACCCATTGTCTAGAAGGGGGGTGATTTGTTCGGTTCTTTCAGCCTCGGTGAGTTTGTCGGTCATTGTTGTTCCTCCCTGTCGGTTTTACGGAATGGACCATAGCTCGTCAGCACTTCAATCTCGTGGTCGATGGCGTCGCGTTCTGCCCTAAGGTATTTTGCTACGGCATCGCGAAAGCCCGGATCGCTAAACCAATGCAACGAATAAACAGGCGTTGGCAAATACCCACGGGCAAGTTTGTGCTCGCCTTGGGCTCCGGCCTCGACTCTAGCCAGCCCATGTTCAATCGCAAAGTTGATGGCTTGATAATAGCACAACTCAAAATGCAGGCAGGGGTGATGTTCTGTGCAACCCCAATATCGGCCAAATAATGTCTCGCACCCTATGAAGTTCAACGCACCTGCGATGGGTTGACCGTTGTTGATGGCCAGTACCAACAGCATCTCGTCTCGCAAATACTCATGAGCCTGATCAAAGAATTGCCGGCTCAGATAGGGCGTGCCCCATTTGCGACTACCGGTGTCCTGATAAAATCGCCAGAAGATGTCCCAATGCTCAGGTTGGATTTGGTCACCGGTGAGGCTGACAATCTCACCCCCAAAATCCTGGGCCTGCCTGCGTTCCTTGCGGATATTCTTGCGTTTGCGGCTTGATAGAGACCTCAAGAACGCGTCGAAATCAGCGTAATCGTCGTTTTCCCAGTGAAACTGCTGCCCCGTGCGGCGCAGCAGCCCCATCTCTTCGCCCGCCAGCGCCTCTGCCTCGGTGCAGAAGGTGGCATGGAGCGAGGACAATTCATTGTCTGCGGCAATCTGGATAGCGCCCTGGATGATCGCAGACATGCCAACAGCCTCGAACCCTGGACGTGTCAGAAATCGGCGGCCGGTGGCAGGTGTAAACGGCACTGCAATCTGCAGTTTTGGGTAGTACCGCCCACCCGCGTTTTCATACGCATGCGCCCAGTTGTGATCAAAGATATACTCGCCTTGGCTATGTCCCTTCGCATAAAGCGGAGCGACCGCAATCAACTGTGCGTCCTTCGCGGCCGTCAGATAGCGCGGTTGCCAGCCTGAGCCGGGACCGACCGACTGGCTGTCCTCCAGCGCCCTCAGGAAGCGATAGGTCGTGAATGGGTCATAAGCACGCCCATCCGCTGCTTCCGGGCATGCGCAAGCATCCCATTCTGCCGGATTTATCCCGGACAGGTCCGGGTGTGCGGTGATTTCGATGGGCGTATCGTCCATGTCATTCAACTTGGGTGGCATGCCTGCGCCGTCAAGCCAAGTAGCCTTCGAAGGTGATGTTGTCGGCGATCTTTCGGGCTTCTGCCTCAACTTCCACCGATCTGACGGTCCAGCAGAATATATTTGCGCCTTTGGATTTGAGTTCGGCGACACGAGGGCGAGCAAGATCGGCAACCTCGTGGCTGATAAAGCAGGCACCGGTGCGATCATAGTCCGGTATCTCGCGTAAGACATCCCTGACCTGCTCTGGAACCTCTGGCCACAAGTGCTCCTGATAGCTTGATGTCACAATCCCCCGTGGGATGTTGGGGGCGAGTTTTTTGAGTGCTGCCACGCTATGGGGATTGAATGACATCAGGGCTACATCGCCTGCGTAATCCTTCAACGCAGCAGTGGTTGCTGTTTCGAGTGGGCCGATATTGGCACCCATCTCTCCATCCTGATCCTTGATTTCGATCAGCAAGGGAACTTGCCCGTTCACAACATCCAAAATGTGTTCAAGCGATGGGATTGTGCCACCGTCATCGGTCAGGGCTATGGCCTCCAACTCGGCCCGACTATGGGCCTTTACCGGGCCGGTCTTGGCCGTCAGCCGATCAAGATTATCGTCGTGAAAAACCATCGCGTGACCATCGCTGGTCAGTTGCACATCCATCTCAATTCCGTAACCGGCATTAATCGCCGCTTTAATCGATTTGAGGCTGTTTTCAACCCGCCCCGCCTTGCGGTCGTGCAAAGCGCGATGCGCCAGCGGTCGGGCAAAGAAAGCTGGCGATAGCGTCATTTGATTTGGAAAATACCCTCGATTTCAACGGCAACGCCCAGCGGAAGGCTGGCGGCACTTACCGCCGCGCGGGCGTGACGACCTGCATCGCCCAAAGCCGCGACTAGAAAGTCGGATGCGCCGTTGATCACTTTTGGCTGGTCTGTGAAATCAGGTGTCGAATTTACGAAGCCGGTTAGCTTCACCACTCGGACCAATCGATCCAGGTCGCCGTCGCAGGCGATCTTGATCTGCGTGAGAAGAGAAATAGCGCAAAGCCGGGCAGCTTCTGCTCCCTGCTCAACATCAAAACCGGCACCCAGCTTGCCGGTGACAGGTCCATTTTCGTTCAGTGAAATCTGGCCCGAAACATAAACGATATCGCCAATTGTGACAAAAGGCAGGTAGTTGCCAGCGGCCTTGGGTGACGCGCCGATGTCGGGCAATTTCACACCCAGCTCGGCAAGTTTCGTCTCGATCATGCTCATGGTGTCCTCCTTGTCGTTGCCTGAACGCTAGCGGGCAACGACAAGGGATACAATCGACAATCAGTTCTCGCGGAACGCCTTGGCAAAGTAGTCCGCAAGCGGCTTGATCAAATAGCCCATTGGTGTGCGATCGGCGGTGCGGACGAATGCTTCGACTGGCATACCTGGGATCAAGGTCATGTTTTCTGGTAGACGATCCATCTCGCCCTCTCCCACCTCAACCTCAGCACGGTAATATGACTGGCTGGAGTTTTCGTCGGTGAAGGCATCTGCGGAAATCAGTGTCACCCGACCATTCAATTCAGGTGTGCGCCGCTGATCAAAAGCGGAAAACCGCAAACGAACCTCTTGGCCCACAAAAATCTGATCGATGTCGATGAGCTGGACCTGTGTGGCAATCACCAGCGGGCGATCCTGCGGGATCAGGTATAGAACAGGATCAGCGGGGCTGATCACGGATTGTGGTGCAAAGACCTGCATGCTGTATACAATGCCTGACACCGGCGCACGTATGTCCAGCCGGTCCAATTGGCGGCGCAGGGTACGCCGGCTTTCGGCCAGTTCCAGCTCGTTATATTGCAGGTCGCGCAAGGTAGTGATTGCCTCTTCCCGGCGCGTGGTTGCAAGCCCAAGGATCTGAATTTCAATCTCTGTGGTTCGCTCGCGTGCCTCGGCCGCGGAGGCTGTCAGCTCTCCCACCGTGCCGGACATATTCGCGGCTTCGCGTTGCAATGCCAGAACGGGGCTGGCCTGCGCCAAACCGCGTTCCAGAAGGCTCTCCTGATCAACGAGTTCTTTGTCGAGCAGCTCTTTCTGTATGGCGATTGCGTCCTGCTGCGCCTGGATGCCGGCAAGCTGGCTGCCGATCTGGTTCTTTTGGCGGGTCAGCTGCTCAATGGCTGATTTCTGTGATTCAAGCCGGGCTTCAAACAGGCGCTTTTGACCGTCGATCAGGTCCTGCACCTCTTCGTTGTTTTTCGCTTCTTCCAATAAGGTTTCGTCAAAGATCGCTGCTGGCAGATTATCTCGCTCGGCCTCTAATCGACCGCGTCTTGCCATTATTTCGAACAACTGTCCTTCGACAACGGCAAGTTCGGATCTCAGAACTGATGCGTCCAGCCGGATCAGCATATCCCCGGCTTCGACACTGTCACCTTCATCGACAAGAATTTCTTCGACCACACCGCCATCAGGGTGCTGAACAACCTGACGGTTGCGGTCTACTTCGATTTGGCCGGATGTAATGACGGCACCGCTGATATTGGCGGATACAGCCCATGTGCCAAAACCGCCCACAAGGACCACCATCGCCAGAATGCCGATCATCAAATGATGCCCTGCAGACCAAGGTGTTTTTTGGGTAGCAGCTTTTTTGGGTTTGGCAGCAGCAGGTTTCGCGTCTTTGGTTTGCTGTTTGAGCTGAAGTGGCGACTTTGACGGCTTCTGGTCTGCCGTCGGTTTTTTGTCTTTTGTCATGATACACCTCCGGCCTTGCCGGCGCTTTTCTTGATCTCACTATGGTTCTTGACCATCTCCCTAAGAACATCGTCTTTCGGACCAAAAGCACGGCGTGCGCCGGCTTCTATCACCAGCAGCATATCACATTCCTGAATGGCTGCTGGACGGTGCGCCATGATGAATACAATCTTGTCTTCAGCCTTGAGAGACTTGATCGCGGCGTTCAATGCCGCGTTTCCGTCGTTGTCGAGGTTTGAATTAGGCTCATCCAGCACAATGACCACAGGGTCACCGTACATAGCGCGCGCCAGACCGATCCGCTGAACCTGTCCGCCTGACAAACGACCTTCACTGGAACCGACACGGGTGTCGTAGCCATCTGGCAGCTTGAGGATCATTTCGTGTGCAGCCGCTTTTTGGGCCGCTTCCACGACCTTGGCGTCATCTGGTTGCATGGACATGCGGGCGATGTTTTCTTTGATCGTGCCGTTAAATAGCTGCACGCGTTGTGGAAGATATCCGATATGCTGGCCAAGAACGTCAGGGTCGTATTGATCAAGAGCAGCGCCATCCAGCCGCACTTTCCCACCAGCTGGTTGCCAGACGCCGGTGATCACACGCGCCAGCGTCGATTTACCCGCACCCGATGTGCCGATCACACCGACCGCCTGGCCGGGTTTGATATCAAAGCTGATCAGACGGAGCGATGCCTGTTTCTCACCCGGGGGAACAACGGTTACTTGGTCGGCCTTTAGAATGGCGCGTGGTTGTGGCAATTGAGTGCGCTGTGGTTCTTCGCTGATACTGCCCAACAGAACTGCCATCCGGCGCCAGCCTTCTCGGCCCTTCTGGAATACGGCCCACTGACCGACAAGCAGTTCGATTGGGGCAAGGGCCCGACCCAAAAGGATAGAACCCGCAATCATCGCGCCGGGCGACAGCTGATCGACTAACACCAGGTAAGCGCCAAGACCCAACATGGCGGATTGCAGGAACAGTCGGAATGCCTTGGTGATCGCAGTGAATGTGCCCGCTGCGTCTGCAGCCCCGATGGTCGCACCCAGCGATTTGCCACGGGCTAACTGCCAGCGATCAAATGCAGCACCGCGCATACCAAGAGAATGAACCATCTCACTTTCTGAGCGAATCTGTGTGCCGATCTGTTCGGAGGCGAAGCTGGCAGCGTTGGCCTCTTCGAGTGGTTTTTTTGTGGTGCGTTGGTTGATCAGGGCTACACCGATCAAAATCGTACCACCCACCAGTGCAAGGACACCCATATATGGGTGAAATATGAATATGCCGGCGACAAAGAAAGGGGTCCAAGGAATATCGAAAAGCGCCATCAGTGCGGGCGACGTAATCATCCGCTGGGTCGCCTCCAGGTCACGCATACCGGTCGCCGCTTCGCGTGGCGCACGGTTGAGCGTTGTCGCTTTCAACACCGCCGCAAAGACCCGGCGATCCAGTCGCGCCTGAAAACGCGCGCCAACCCGCCCCATGACGCGCCCGCGGACGAAGTCGAGAATACCCATCATCAGGTAAAGAAAGCCGACAAGCACTGTCAGGGCGAGCAAAGTTTCAAAGGACCGCGAACTCAAAACCCTGTCATATACGTTCAACATATAAAGCGGGCCTGTCAGCATAAGCAGGTTCACAAAGAAACTGAATATCCCAACCATCCAGTAAAGGCTGCGGCTTTCGCGGCGTGCTTCAACCAGTTCAGCCTCGCCTCTTTCGAATACTTCATCTGCCATGTCGTCAGACGCCCCTCGCGATCAGATAGTATCAACCGGCGTTTTGCCGGGAATCGATGGTGTATTAAATGCTAATTGATATGATAACACCCGGTTATTCGCATAAGTGGCAGCTTTGCCGCGAAATGGCGGAAATGTGCCCGGTTCTGTCAGGATTGGATGGGATTATGACAATCCGTTTCATTACGGCTCTCGCTATCTGGCCTGGATTGCTGGCCGCTGGCCCTTACGATGGCGTCTATAAGCAGGTGGCGAATACCGATTGCTCCTTGGTTGGGGTTGATGGTGGTTCGGTCAAAATCCAAGATGAGATATTCTACGGTGTTGAAATGGAATGCCGGATGACTTTGCCTGTGGATGTCAACAACATGGAGGCAACGCTCTATACAATGGAGTGCTCCGGTGAGGGGCAAACATGGTCAGAACGGCTGATGCTCATGCAGGACGCCCAGCAGGACGGGATTATAATGATCTGGGACGGCTATGTCTTTCGATATGACCGCTGCGAAGAGGGTGAACCATAGCGGGCAGTCAATTTGTCGGCCCATTCAGGATATTGTCCAGCACGTTATTGATTTCCTGATTTGTAACAACGCCGCCCTGACCCTCAAGAACAACACCTGACGAGACATCAACCGGCTCTTCCATGGGAAGTGGTGTCGGCGTTTTGTCGGCGAGGACACGCGTCATCGTTTCACGCCAGATTTCCGCGGGAAGGCCGCCGCCCGTCACGCCGGTCAATGGGCGGTTGTCATCATAGCCCATCCAGACGCCAGTTACATAGTCGCCGGTAAAGGCCACAAACCACGCGTCCCGCGCGGCCTGCGTGGTGCCTGACTTGCCAGCAATCTGCCAACCCTCGATTTTGGCGCGACGGCCTGTTCCGGTAGGCGCTTCAACAACCTGGCTCATCATCCAAGTCAGTTGACGGGCCGCACTTTGAGAGATGACTCGTTCACCAATTCCGGCGGTTGATGCATCCATCAGAGGTTCATTGTCACCTTTCACCCGCAGATCGATCATCCCATAAGGGGTGACGGCCTGCCCACCGTTCAGGATACCGGCGAACGCGCCTGTCATTTCAATCAGGGTACTTTCCGACACACCAAGGGCCAGGGCAGGCCCGGCCGCGAAATCACTTTCAATCCCGAACTGCGTTGCAACTGTTCTTGTGGCTTCGCGTCCGACCTCTTCTGACAGAATGACGGCTGGAACGTTCCGGCTTTCGGCGAGCGCCTGTGTCAGCGTGATTGGCCCCTTGAATCTTTCATCGTAGTTGCGCGGGCACCATTCGCCCGATCCGGGCCGAGTCCAGCATGTGCGTTTGTCGTCGATCAGGTCATAAGGGGACCAACCCATTTCCAGCGCTGCCCCGTATACAAATGGCTTGAACGCCGACCCGGTCTGACGCAAGGCCTGCGTGGCGCGGTTAAAGGCGCCAGTCGCGCGGATGTTGCGCCCACCGACCATGGCCCGAACTGCCCCATCAGCAGACATCACAACAATGGCGGCTTGCGCTTCTGATCCTTCGCGGACCTGATTTTCAAAGACCGATATCAAGGCGTCTTCTGCAGCCGTCTGGATATCCTGATCGATTGTCGTGCGGATGATAACGTCCTCGGTCGTGTCCCGCGTAAAGAAGTCGGGTCCGCTCTCCATCACCCAATCTGCGAAAAAGCCGCCCGCAGCTTTCTGTGCCGCTTGCGACAAGCTGGCTGGGTTATCGATTGCATCCTGAGCTTCATCGGCGGTCACGTAACCTTGGTCCTTCATCAACCCTATCACAACTGCGGCGCGCGACCGTGCGCGATCAATATTACCCGTGGGCGCGTAGGTTGAAGGGGCTTTGAGCAATCCGGCCAGCATCGCGGCTTGGGCTGGGTTCACGTCAGCGGCTGAGATGCCGAAATATCGTTGCGCTGCAGCTTCGAAACCTCGGCTGCCAGATCCCAGATACGCGCGGTTGATGTAGATCGATAGTACCTCTTCCTTTGTGTAGGCCACTTCCATTGCCATGGCGAAGATAGCTTCCTTGGCCTTGCGCCAAAGCGTTGTGCGGCGACAGTCAGCCTCATATGCTGCTTCGGTTTCCCATTTCTGCGGATCATATGGGACACCCAGACACAGCAGCTTGGCGGTTTGCTGCGTGATCGTCGAACCGCCGTTTCCGGATAACGGCCCGCGCCCGGCACGCAGGTTGATCCGAACGGCTGAAGCGATGCCGCGTGGGTCAATGCCCGGATGCCAATAAAAGCGTTTATCCTCTGTCGCGACAACGGCATCGTGAAGATAGGGGGATACGTTTTCGGCTGTCACCATGCCGCCGAACTGGTCGCCACGCCAAGCAAAGGTTTCACCGGTAAAATCGGTCAGCGTCACGGATCCACGGGTGCGACCGTCAACAAGTTCCGTCATGGGCGGCAGTTGGGAGGCGAAGTAATAGACAGCAATCGCAATGATGATCGCAACGACAGCGCCAATCCGCCAAGTGAAAGCCCAGATCAAGCGAAACAGAAATATGAACGGTGCCAAAACCCAGCCGATCGGGCCCCGTTTTCTGGGTGGCGCTGGCCGCTTCTGGCGAGTTGCCTTGGTTTTTGTCGCTTTCCGTTTGACCTGCTTTTTGGGGGGCGACGTTGTCGAATACCGTTTATCGGCCACCAAAGGTGCGCGCTTTTTGCCGTTTCCGCTCATGTTCCGCCTGACTAAGTGAAGCTGCTTCTTTTTAGGCAGTATAACTACGCTTTTGACAAGCGGCCAGCGTTGCTTTGGGTAACGCGGAACCAGTGCGCCTCAATCTCGCTAGCGGTCCTTATTGGTCAAATTTGGCCGCAGCACCAAAGTTTTTCTGATGCCTATTTTTTACGCGTTATCTCAAAATTGTGCAAAAAATACGCAATTGAGAGGCCTTTTGACTGCTTTCTGCCCAGTCAGGGCCTTGTATCTGGGCTGTCCGCACGTCTTTGGTCGAACGCGAGCGGGCCTCGGGGATGTGGCCTTTGTCATCAATTATGAGGGGAAGAATGTGAAACTCATCATTGCAACAATCAAGCCGTTCAAGCTGGAGGAGGTTCGCGAAGCGCTGACCACCGTCGGTGTACGCGGTATGATGGTGTCTGAAATCAAAGGTTTCGGATCGCAGTCGGGACACACCGAAATATATCGCGGTGCAGAATACGCCGTAAACTTTGTACCAAAAGTTAAGCTTGAGATCGTCGTTCAAGATTCGATGGCCGAGCAGGTCGTTTCCACAATCGCAGCAACCGCCAAAACCGAAAAGATCGGGGACGGCAAAATTTTCGTACTGGACGTGGAAAGCGCAATGCGCGTCCGCACCGGTGAGATCAACGACGATGCGCTGTAATCGCGGCGTAACGAGGGATAATCAGATGAAATTTACGAAACTACTGACAATCGGTGCGGGCTTGGCCCTGCTTCCGGGCCTTGCGATGGCGCAGGAAGCTGCCGCGCCATCTTTTGATGAAGTTGGCCCGTATATCATGACGACGTTGCTGTTCCTTGTGGGCGGCTTCCTGGTGTTCTGGATGGCAGCAGGTTTTGCCATGCTCGAGGCTGGCTTGGTCCGGTCAAAGAACGTCACCATGCAGCTGACGAAGAACATTGCGCTCTTTTCCATTGCGACAGTTATGTATTGGCTGGTTGGCTTTAACCTGATGTATCCGGGTGACGGCTGGTTGGCACCGGGCTGGCTTGGTCCACTTTTCTCGCCCACCGTGCTTGAGCCTGTTGGCCTCGATGCGGCGGATGCGGCGCTTGATTATGCGTCTGTTGCATCCGACTTTTTCTTCCAGTTGATGTTCTGCGCGACAACAGCATCGATTGTCTCGGGTACCTTGGCAGAGCGCATCAAGATCTGGCCGTTCCTGATCTTTGTCGTTGTTCTGACCGGCTTTATCTACCCCATCGAAGCCTCTTGGCAGTGGGGCGGCGGCTGGCTGTCTGAAATGGGCTTCAGCGACTTTGCTGGCTCTACACTGGTTCACGCCGCTGGTGGTTTTGCCGCCCTTGCAGGTGCTATCGTTCTTGGTGCCCGGATCGGCAAATACAAGGATGGCATGGTTGTACCGATGCCTGGTTCGAACCTCGCGCTGGCGACACTGGGTACATTCATCCTGTGGCTGGGTTGGTTCGGCTTTAACGGTGGTTCGCAATTGGCCGCCGGCACGGTGGGTGACATCACTGACGTTGGCCGGATATTTGCCAACACCAACATGGCCGCTGCAGCCGGTGCCATTGCCGCGCTGATCATGACTACTGTCCTGTATCAAAAGCCTGACCTGACCATGATCCTGAACGGTGCGTTGGCTGGTCTGGTTTCGATCACCGCTGGTCCGTTGGATCCGTCGCTGTTTGGTGCGCTGTGGATTGGCGCTGTGGGCGGCATCATTGTTGTCCTTGCGGTTCCAATGCTGGACTCGCTGAAAATTGACGACGTGGTTGGCGCGATCCCTGTCCACTTGCTGGCCGGTTTCTGGGGTACGATGGTTGTCCCCGTCTACACCGAAGGTACCAGCTTTGTGACGCAGTTCATCGGCTTTGCGGCGATTGGTCTGTTTGTCTTTGTCACCAGCCTTGTCGTCTGGTTCATCCTGAAGGGTGTGATGGGGCTGCGGGTGACAGAAGAAGCCGAGATCGATGGTTTGGACATGTCCGAGCTGGGCATGGAAGCCTATCCTGAATTCTCAAAAGGCTGATATCCTTCCCATTCAGCATTTTGACTAACTGCCCGGGCGTTCGCGCCCGGGCTTTTTGTTTGTTGTGCGGTACAAAAGTGACGTGCAACTTTATCCCGAGTAATTAATAAACAGCGCAAAAATTTCCGACTGGTGAATTGATACGGGCTAAAATTTGACGATACTTTTTCCAGTAGCCGCGTTTATGTTCGACAAAACTTAATCAATTGCTGCCGGAGCGTTTCATGATCCAGACACCCTACCTCTTATTCCTCGGCGATGCGCCTGATCAGTTGGCTGCGAAAGTGGCGCAGGGGATCAAGGACTGGCGTCCTGAAAATGCTGTCGGACAGTTCCGTATGAAAGGTTGCAAGGCTGATTTGGGTCTTGATGATTTGACGTTGGAGCAAGCCAAGAATGCGGACGCAAAGACACTGGTTATCGGTGTGGCAAACCGGGGCGGCGTTATCTCTGCCGCTTGGAAAGACGTGCTGGTTGAAGCGCTGAAGATGGGCTTTGATATTGCCTCTGGCTTGCACAACCTGTTGCGGGATGAAGATGATCTGGTTGCTGCGGCCCGGGTCAGCGGCCGAACTCTGTTTGACGTGCGTATCCCATCTGTTGCTTACCCCATCGCCAATGGCAAGAACCGCACCGGCAAACGCTGTTTGGCGGTGGGCACTGATTGCTCTGCTGGTAAGATGTATACGGGTCTGGCCATGGATACAGAAATGCAGCGGCGCGGCCTGAAATCTACCTTTCGACCGACGGGTCAGACCGGTATTCTGATCACCGGCGGAGGGGTGCCATTGGATGCTGTTATTGCTGATTTTATGGCTGGTGCTGTGGAATATCTGACGCCGGATAATGACCCCGATCATTGGGATCATATTGAGGGACAAGGCAGCCTATTTCACGTCTCTTATTCTGGAGTGACGATGGCGCTGATACATGGTGGCCAGCCAGACGCATTGATCCTCGCGCATGAACCGACCCGCACTCACATGCGCGGGCTGCCTGACTATGCGCTGCCATCCTTGGAGACGTTGCGCGACACCGCTTTGCCATTGGCACGTGTGGCGAACCCCAATTGCCAGATTGCGGGCATTTCCATCAACACCCAGAATTTGGAAGAGCGTGAGGCGCTTGATTATATGGCCACAGTTGAGGACCGCATGGGTCTGCCGACCGTGGACACCTACAGGCAAGGGGCGGGACGTCTTGTTGATGCGCTACTCGCGCTTTAGAGGTTGGGCATGAAGATCGAAGTCTCGCAAGATGTGTTCCGGTTGGCGCAGGCCTTCACCATTAGCAGGGGATCGCGGACGCAGGCCGATGTTATCACCGTCACGCTGGATGGTTTGGCGCGCGGAGAGTCGGTGCCTTATGCCCGTTATGGCGAAACTTTGGATAGTGTGCGGGCGCAGATTGAAGGCCTGCCGAATGATCTAACACGTAAAAGTTTACAAAACCTTCTGCCGCCGGGTGCCGCCCGCAACGCGGTCGATTGTGCATTGTGGGACTTGGAGGCCAAGCAGGCTGGTAGGCGCGTTTGGGACCTGTTGGAGTTGCCCACGCCGGTGCCAGAGATCACAGCTTACACGCTGTCGTTGGACACACCTGAAGCCATGGAAAAGCAGGCCGCGCAGAACGCCGGGCGCCCACTTTTGAAGATCAAGCTTGGTACGCCAGACGACATGGCCCGGCTTGAGGCCGTGCGCAGTGGTGCGCCGGATGCCCGTATCATTGTGGATGCCAATGAAGGCTGGACGGCTGATGTCTATGCTGACCTCGCGCCGCATCTGGTCCGGTTAGGCGTGCAGATGGTCGAGCAGCCGCTGCCTGCCGGGGCCGATGACATGCTGGCCGAGATTGAACGGCCTTTGCCGGTATGCGCCGATGAAAGCTGCCATGATCGGGACAGCTTGCCTGCGCTGAAAGGCAAATATGACCTTGTAAACATCAAGTTAGACAAGGCCGGCGGATTGACCGAGGCGCTGGAGCTAAAGGCTGCTGCAATTGCCGAAGGTTACGGCATCATGGTCGGTTGCATGGTCGGGTCTTCGCTTGCGATGGCACCGGCCACGATCCTCGCTCAAGGTGTTGTGTTTACGGACCTTGACGGCCCGTTGTTATTGGCCGAAGACCGGGATGAACCACTGCAATTTGATGACAAGGGCGTGCACCCACCTGCCGCCAGACTTTGGGGATGACCATGCGCACAGTTTACGTCAACGGCGAATACCTACCTGAAAACGAAGCCAAAATCTCGATCTTTGACCGGGGGTTTCTGATGGCGGATGGCGTTTATGAGGTGACTAGCGTTCTGGACGGCAAGCTGATCGACTTTGATGGGCACGCACGGCGGTTGGAACGGTCGTTGGGCGAACTGGACATGCAGCATCCTGAGGATCTGCCTAACCTGTTGGAAATCCACCGGGAATTGGTGCGGTTGAACGAGATTGAGGAAGGGCTGGTCTATCTGCAGATCACGCGCGGTGCGCCTGCGGATCGGGATTTTGCCTTTCCTGACCCTGAGACGACGACTCCAACGGTTGTACTTTTCACCCAGAACAAGCCGGGGTTGGCCAATAGCCCTGCGGCGCAAAAGGGCATCAAGGTCATCTCGATCGAGGATCAGCGCTGGGCGCGGCGGGATATCAAGACGGTGCAGCTTCTCTTTCCGTCGATGGGCAAGATGATGGCAAAGGCTGCCGGGGCCGATGATGCCTGGATGGTCGAGGATGGGGCTGTGACCGAAGGCACGTCCAACAACGCCTATATCATTAAAAACAATACGATAATCACGCGCCATCTGGGCAACGAAATCCTACATGGGATCACCCGTGCTGCTGTTTTGCGCTTTGCGCAAGAGGCGCAGATGAAGGTTGAGGAACGCAGCTTTACCATTGCCGAGGCGCAGGACGCGGATGAGGCATTTATCACCTCTGCCAGTACGTTTGTAATGCCGGTGGTTGAGATTGACGGGACCTCGGTTGGTGCAGGTACACCGGGCCCGGTGGCCGCGCGGTTGCGCGAAATTTACCTTGATGAAAGCCGCAAACTGGCGGTCTGACGCAACGGTCGGTGGTGTTGCGCAAGGGGGCACCGAACGGTGGTCCGGGCCTTTCGGTCGAATCATTGGTTAATGCCTTGTTTTAAAGGGTTAAGAGCGTCTGATTTTTGGTCGGACAAGCGTCGGCAAAACGTCGGGCACCGTGTCTGCGAAATGGGGTCGGGTGTCCCGCTAAAGGGGCGTGCGCTCTGGAAGGTTAAGAATAGGTGAATTCTGACCCGAGTCGCGCGGTCAGGTGGCGATGTACCGGTCGCGGCGGTGATTGACCGCGATGATGAGGTTCAGAACCACAGCGCCAAGCAATGAATAAAGTACGACTTTCGTATCAAATAGAAACAGCGCGATGGCGAAGACAAAACCATCAAAGATCAGCTGCACCCAACCGGCCCGAAAGCCGGTGTTGTCCTGTACCAAAAGTGCCACGACACCCAGTCCGCCCAGCGAGCCATTGTGCCGGAAAAGGACGATGAGGCCGACACCGATCAATGCGCCTAGGGTGACGGCACCAAGCACCGGGTTCAGCTGATCGAAAGTCATGCCCAGCGGGATCAGCTCGGTCACCACAGACAGAAGCGTGACAGAGACAAGCGATTTGATGGTGAAGGTGATGCCCAGCCGCTTCCACGCGAGGACATAGAAGGGCAGGTTGATCACGAAAAACACGGTGCCGAAGGAATATCCGGTCAGATAGGCCATGATAATCGCCACACCAGCGGTTTGTCCGGTGATCAGGCCAAGTGTTGTCAGCATGTGAACCCCAATACCGACCAGAAAAATACCTAGCGAGATGCCTTGGATATCGTCGATAAATGAGTGTTCGGTCGGAGCGGGTTTTTGAGGCATGCACCGATCATAGGGAGAGGATGCTGACCTTCAAGATAGAGTGGTGGTCATGGAGATAGGTTGGTTGTGCGGAGCAAAGTTTACTTTTGCGGTGGTTGTGCCGATGTCTGCTCTGAAACGCGACGCCGCTAACGTTGCTTTTTGTTTGAGTTGTGGCGGGTGGCACAATCAGACGTCTCTTACTGATATTTCCAAAGTGATATAATTATAAAGTCAGTCCAAGAAAGTGCGTAAACGGATCACGGGGTATCAACAAACCTTCTGCGTCGCCTTTCGCAAATTGTTGACCTTACTTACGAAGGTTTCCGCTTAGTCCGAACATCCAAACAAGCGCATTCTTGCGCCTGTCAGGATGCGCTTTGTCGAACATTGACTAAACATCGTCCCGCCCAACAAATACTGCAAACTTGAAAACGACAAAGTACTAGAAAGGTTAAGCAAATGTTCGAACTGGCACTAGATCACTATTCTCCGCTATCGACCGCAACATACGATCCGGACAGCGGTGAACTCTATCTGGAGTTCGATTACGACCGTCTGCTCGACACGCAGGGCGAATGGAGCAACGGTCGCCACATCGATGCTGTCACGTTCATGGGCAACGCTTATCCTATAATCATCCACGATGATGACGGTCCGCGCGATGAGAATGGCAATTACATCTTTGATCGCGATACGGTCGACAATATTTTCACCGTTGATGTCGGAACAGGATATGATCTAACGGATGGCGCTCTTGAATTTGGCCTAAGTGATCGCGAAGACGGGTCCGTCCAACTCTACAGTTTTGTGCTGGAAGGAGACGACACGACAGTTTCCGACTCTGAGACGCCTCAAACCTACGAACTCACACCGACGGCAGACGACGGAATTGTGACTATTGACGGTATTGGCGATGAAGACCTGATCTCTTTCGAAGGCGATAGCTACGATTACGACTTCGGTTATGTCTCTTTCTTTGCGATGGCACAGCGTTCACTTTCTGCTGACGTTGACACTGGTTACGTGGTCGACGAGGAAGGAAATGAGCAAATCCTTTTGTACACAAACTCCCAACCTGAAGGGGAAGTTGCGTCATATGATGAGTTGTTTGCAGTGTTGAACGTCACCGACGCATTTACCCTTGACGGGACGTCGGACGCGGACACTTTCGAACTTACGGCGACCGCCGATGACGGGGTCGTCACCGTGAATGATTTCAGCGTGGAAGATACGATCTCTATCGAAGGCGATAATTACACCTACGATTATGAGTATCTGTACACCTTTGCGGTGAACCAACGACAGATCAGCTCGGATGTCGATACCGATTTCGTCGTCGCCGATGACGGAACAGAGCAGATTCTTTTGTATACAAACTCAAACGATGAAGGGGAAATTGCTTCATATGATGAGTTGTTTGCGGTGGTGAACGTCGCAGATGAAGATGACAGCGCGCCCAACTTGGTCTACGCCTTGAACGCAGGCGGTGACTCATTCACGGCAGCGAACGGTGTCACATATGAGGCCGACACCTTTGACAACGGTCGCTCATTTTCGACCAGCGCCGACATTGAAGGCACAGCTGACGATGGCCTTTACCAGACAGAAAAATGGTCCAAGACGCTTAGCTATGAAACGGAAGTCGCAAACGGCACCTATGATGTGGAATTGAACTTTGCAGAGATCTGGGGCGGCGCACAAACTGCCGGCACCCGTGTGATCGACATCTATATTGAGGATGAACTTGTCTTCAACGACCTTGATCTTACCGATGAGGCAGGCTTTCAAACCGCCCTTGATCTGGTCGGAGAAGTCACCGTTGAAGACGGATCGCTTAGCATAAGTGCAACTGGCGATGTGCAGAACGCCAAACTGGCCGGTTTCGCGATATGGGAATCTGAAGGCGCGCTCAGCGAAACGTTTGAAGTGGGTTCACTCTACGACGACCTTATCGTCTGACCAGCGTCCCCGCCGCGCTTTTCGTAGTGCGGCGGGGCTTCCCTGACTCTGAGAAGCATTTCCAATATTTTGCTGCCTCTTTGGGAGTCATCAACACTCCACTGGTAGTGATTTGTGACATGCGTAGCATCGGTCAAATTGGGGTCAAAGCGGACCTTAGCTGTGGCAAGTGTGCAAACTGGCCGGGCTACATTATTCCCTAAGCCATCGGCGATACCGCGTAACCATCTTCACCCGTGTGATGTCTTGAAAGCCTCTTTGGCCTCGGCGCTTGCGTCGCTTTGATACTTTGCTTTCCATTCGTCGAATGGCATGCCGTAGAACGCTTCGCGTCCTTCGTCTTTGCTCATTTCGATGCCGCGTTCGTTTGCTGCTTCTTGATACCAGCGTGACAGGCAATTTCTGCAGAAACCGGTGAGGTTCATCATGTCGATGTTTTGGACATCTTTCCGGTCCTCCATCAGGTGCTGGCGCAGGCGGCGGAAGGCGGCGGCTTCGAGTTCTAGCTTTGTTTGGTCGTCCATTTCAGTCTCCCTAAAGTCCGGTTTCGGCCAGTACATCACTTAATATAGGTGCCAGATTGCCAGCCCAAAGTTTTTGTCCGGCTTCGTCGGCAATCAGATCGTGTCTTAGTTCGATCAGCACGTTGGGCCGCCCGTGTTGCAGTCCGTGCCTGTCCACTGCGTCACCCGGCAGGTGGCCAGCATAGGGCTCGTTGTCTCCGACGCACCAGCCCTGAGCGCGGCAGGCTTGCAGAAACGGTACGGCAAAGCGGGCATCATCGGCGTAAAGCACGCCGACCTCCCATGGGCGCGGGTGCCGTCCGCGCAGGCGCGGGGTAAAGCTGTGCACTGCACAAATCACTGGCTTGTCCATTTTGCTGGCAAGGTTTGCATAGGCTGCGTGGTAGGGCCGATAGAGCCGTCTGATCCGTTCCTGCCTTTCCGCGTCATCTGCGTTGCGGTTGCCCGGGATGATGGTGCCGTCATAAAGCCGCATCATGATCGTAGGGTCGTCTTCGCCTCGGTTCGGATCCACGACCAGCCGCGAGAACGTGGACAGGATGGCTGGGCTGTCCAGCAGTTTGGCGAGGTGCCGGGTTACGCCCGCCGCGCCGATGTCATAGGCGATGTGCCGTTCCATGTCCTCGGGCGGCAGACCAAGATCGCCCCCATGCACCCAATCAGGGACGTTGTTGGAGGCATGGTCGCAACCGACCAGCCAGCGGCCCGGGCGGTCAGCCCCTTCAATCTTGTATGGTAGATCGGTCATAGTGCGTGTCATTCCTTTGTCACCGCATTTAGGCTAGTTGTGAACGGAAGGGAATTACGCAATAAGGCCACCATGTCGTTACCGCTAACGGCCACCGCGCAGTATCAAAGGGACAAAAGAAGAATGAGACGCCACCGCAATGTGAAGATTGTCGCCACGCTTGGCCCAGCCTCGAACGATTATGAAATGATCAAGGCGTTGCACGAGGCTGGCGCGGATGTCTTTCGTCTTAATATGTCCCACGGCGACCATTCCGAGATTAAAGTCCGGCACGAGATTATCCGGCAAGTCGAAAAGGATCTGAACAGCCCGATTGCCATTCTTGCTGATTTGCAGGGCCCGAAACTCCGGGTTGGTGTGTTTGCCAATGGTGAGGAAGAGCTTGTCGAAGGTGCACCCTTCCGCCTTGATCTGGCCGATGCAGAGGGCGATGTGACCCGTGTGAAGCTGCCGCACAAAGAGATTTTTGATGCGCTCAAGCCCGGCGCCCATCTGTTGGTCAATGACGGCAAGATCAAGTTGCTGGTCAAAGATTGCGGTGCTGACTTTGCAGATTGTGAGGTTGTCGTCGGGGGCACGATTTCCAACCGTAAGGGCGTGAATGTTCCTGATGTCACGTTGCCGGTTGCTGCCCTGTCTGAAAAGGACCGCAAGGATCTTGAATTTGTCTGCGAACTGGGTGTCGATTGGTTGGCGTTGTCCTTTGTCCAGCGGCCTGCGGATGTTGAAGAGGCCCGGAAACTAGCAAAGGGTCGCGCCGCGATCCTGTCGAAGATCGAAAAGCCCAACTCCGTAAAAGTGTTCGATGATATTCTGGCTGTGAGTGACGGTATCATGGTCGCCCGTGGTGATCTGGGTGTCGAACTGCCGGTGCAGAACGTCCCGCCAATTCAGAAGCAGTTGGTCCGCAAGTGTCGTGCGGCAGCAAAGCCCGTGATCGTGGCAACACAGATGCTCGAGTCGATGATTGAATCGCCAATGCCCACACGGGCCGAAGTTTCGGACGTTGCTACGGCCATTTACGAGGGTGCTGACGCCATCATGCTGTCAGCTGAATCTGCGGCGGGGGCCTATCCGATCGAAGCGGTCAGCACAATGAACAACGTGGCCTGGGAAGTAGAGTCGGACCCGACATATACCGAGATTATCGAGGCGTCGCGCCGCGCCGAAGGGCAATCCGTGGCAGACGGCATTGTGTCGGCTGCGCGCGAGATTGCCGAGACGACGGCCGTCAAGGCGATTTGCTGTTTCTCGCAATCCGGTACAACAGCGCTGCTGGTGTCGCGGGAACGTCCGCGTGTGCCGATCATTGCGCTGACCTCGTACATGGAAACAGCGCGGCGGTTATGCTTGTCCTGGGGGACCAATTGCGTGGTGACGGGTTCAGTGGACCGCTTCAAAGAGGCCGTGATCGCTGCCGTGCGCGCCGCTGTCTCGCAAGACCTGGTGGCCAAAGAAGATTTGATCGTGGTGACTGCAGGTGTGCCATTCAATACCCCCGGCACGACCAACATTTTACGCGTTGCCCCGTGCGATGAACGTTTGATATATCCGTCCGATCCAGAGTAGCCTAACGGAATGGATTTCGACCTTATCTTTGTGGCGGGCCTGATTGCGGCCGCCTTTTCGGTGCCAACGATCATTGCCGCCCTCACTGACAAGCGTAAACCGCGTTTGGGCTTGCTCCTGCTGGTGGCGGGTTTGGGTGGTGCGGCCTATGCCGTTTATACTGATCCCGAAACTTATACGGTCGAAGCGATCCCGGACGTCTTTGTTCGGGTGGTGGGGACGTACATCAACTAAACCTCTTGCGCTGTGCGCAAAGCCATCCTATACGGCGCACTTCAACCCGCGCGTCCGGCCAATATGGCATGCCGAGTCGCGCGTTTCGACCGACCCAAAGAGGAGACGGAAATGCCGAAGATGAAGACTAAATCGAGCTGCAAAAAGCGGTTCAAAGTGACGGCCTCTGGCCGCGTGGTTGCCGCCCAGGCGGGCAAGCGCCACGGTATGATCAAACGCACCAACAAGTTCCTGCGTAACGCACGCGGCACAACAACCCTGTGCAAGGCTGATGAAGGTATCATCAAGCCCATGATGCCCTACGCTAAATAAGGAGAATTTGATATGCGCGTTAAAGGTGGAACCGTCACGCACCGTCGGCACAAGAAAGTTCTCGACGCTGCCAAAGGATATTACGATCGCCGCTCCAAGACCTTCAAGGTCGCCAAGCAGGCCGTCGACAAAGCCAACCAATATGCAACCCGCGACCGTCACAACCGCAAGCGCAACTTCCGCGCTTTGTGGATTCAGCGGATCAACGCAGGTGTGCGCTCGGTTGATGAAAGCCTGAACTACTCCAAGTTCATCAACGGCCTGACACTGGCTGGCATCGAAGTGGACCGTAAGGTTCTTGCTGATCTGGCCGTGAACGAGCCCGAGGCATTTGCTGCGATTGTTGGCAAAGCAAAGGCTGCAATGGCTGCTTAAGGGCTCTGGTCCTAAAAATTAGATCAAGGGCCGTGCGGGAAACCGGGCGGTCCTTTTTTATTTTGGACAGACAGTGATGAAAGTCTGGATGCAGATCCTCGGCGTGGGTTTGGCACCAATTCCTTGATGAGCAATTGCCCTGCATCTTGCATGGCGCAATTGCAAAGGGTAGCACGGCTTCAAGTCAAAGAGGGACGCCAGATGGACGATCTGAAACAGAAATACCTTGGCCTGATTGCCGATGCCGCCGATGAAGCAGCCATCGAGGACCTCCGCGTGCAGGCCGTGGGTAAAAAGGGTGAGATCAGCCTGAAGATGCGCGAGCTGGGCAAGATGACCCCGGACGAGCGGCAGGTGGCTGGCCCTGCGCTGAATGCTTTGAAAGATGAGATCAACAGCGCGTTGCTGGCGAAGAAAACGGCACTGGCCGATGCGCAGCTAGATGAGCGGTTGAAGACGGAATGGCTTGATGTGACATTGCCCGGCCGCGACCGCCCTCAGGGCACGGTTCATCCGATTTCCCAAGTAACCGAGGAAGTGACCGCGATCTTCGCCGATATGGGCTTTCGCGTTGCCGAAGGTCCGCAGATCGAAAGCGATTGGTACAATTTCGATGCTCTGAACATCCCCGGCCATCACCCCGCGCGGGCCGAGATGGACACGTTCTATATGCACCGCAAGGAAGGCGACAATCGCCCGCCACATGTGTTGCGCACCCATACCAGCCCGGTACAGATCCGCAGCATGGAGGCGACCGGTGCGCCGACGCGGATCATCTGCCCCGGTCGCGTGTATCGTGCCGATTACGACCAGACCCACACGCCGATGTTCCATCAGATCGAAGGTTTGGCGATTGATCGCGATATCTCGATGGCGAACCTGAAATGGGTGCTGGAAGAATTCGTGAAGTCCTATTTCGAAGTCGACAACGTTGATATCCGCTTCCGCGCATCGCATTTTCCGTTTACCGAGCCATCGGCTGAAGTCGATATCCGCTGCTCATGGGAAGGCGGCACGCTGAAGGTGGGCGAGGGCGACGATTGGCTGGAAATTCTGGGGTCCGGCATGGTGCATCCGAAGGTGCTTGAGGCTGCGGGTGTAGATCCGGCTGAGTGGCAAGGCTTTGCGTTCGGTATGGGGATCGACCGGATCGCGATGCTGAAATACGGGATACCGGATTTGCGGGCGTTCTTTGATTCAGATTTGCGCTGGTTGCGGAATTATGGGTTTGCAGCACTGGATCAGCCGACATTGCATGGTGGGTTATCCCGGTAAGCATGTACATGCTTGGTGTCATCTTGGCCGCATATTACGACCGCTGCATGTTAGTTGTGTCTCGGTTGAGTTGGTGGCTTGGTGCTCTAGTTTGGATAGTGCCGGTTCCAATTTTGGTCGTGATACTTGAGACGCTTCCACCTATTTTCTTTTTTATATGGTTTGTGGCCATCCACATTTTTGTGGTGCCGTTCATGGCGGCACACCACAACTATTGGAAAGATAAAAGTTAACGACAGTAGAGTGGGTTTCACCCACCCTACGGTAGACCACCCGTCCGGCATTGCCGGGCAGCGCCCGGACCTCCCCCATGGGGAGGGGGCCGCCCTCTGTTGTGAATGGAAACCCGAATGACCAACGACACCGAAGACCTCCAAGACACCTACCCCGGCGCGGGCACGTTCAAATTCGGGGACAGTGCTGAACTCTGCCAGCGCCTCATCGCTCTTGTTCGCCAAGGCAAGAAAACTGCAACCTGCGGGGCAGCGGCGGATTTTGTGGATGAGCCCGAGGCGATGCCGGTTGTGGGCCGCTGCGATATTGCCACGAATTGGGACGGGACCCCTGCGCTGGTGATCCGTACCACCAAGGTTCAGGAAATCCGCTATTGCGACGTGACCGAAGACATGGCGCTGGCCGAGGGTGAGAACGACGACCTGCTTGGCTGGCGCAAGGATCACAAGGCGTTCTTTAAACGCAACGGCGGGTTCGATCCTGAAATGATGCTGGTGTTCGAGCATTTCGAACTGGTCGAGGATTTGGCGGGGCGGGAGCTGTAGTCAAAACGCGCCCTTGATCTGACCAGCCTCCTCACAAAATCAACTACCGCAAAAGTGGCAATTGTGTGGCAAGGCTAAAGCTGATAACCTTACGTAAGGTGGGTAGTATCGATTAGCGCGGGAGGTTTTGATGTCCGCAGTTCGCCTCGTATTTTATAGCTTTTTTGCTGTTTTTATTCATATATCTGCAGCGTTTGCCTGCACATCCAACTATACGGTTCAGCCCGGAGATACGCTTTCCGAACTGGCGCTTGAGAATTTGGGCTCCATTTTTGCGTATCAGACCATCTATGATGCCAATCTGGCTATCATCGGTGATGATCCAAACATGATCTATGTCGGCACCGAGCTGACGATCCCCTGCACCGTCACGGCCGAAAACCCGATTGACTGGTCGGTAATGCCGACACCGCAGACATTGGCTAGCCTCAAGGAGATTGCGAGTATCCAGATTTTGGATATCCGGTCTGCCGATGATGTGGCCAAGGGTGTGATCCCCGGTTCAATCTCGATCCCTTACGCTGAATGGCGTGGACCAAAGGAAAACCCCGGTGCGCCGCCATCGGCGGAACGGCTCGCCCTGATCATTGGTGAGAACGGGTTACGGTTGGATCAGCCGATTATCATCATTCATGCCAAGCCCAATATGATGGATAACGGCCGCGCCGCTGTTGTCTACTGGCAGTTGAAGTCCATAGGTGCCCAGACGATGGCGATCATGCGCGGCGGCTACAAGGGCTGGGTCGATCAGGAACTGCCGGTCGCCGAAGCGCCAATCCAGCAGGAAAGCTATCTGACTTTGGTCAGCTTTTCGAATGAGTGGCGCGCGGATGAGGTGGACGTCTATGGCATCGCGACTGATCAGATTGCGGGCCATCTGTTGGATGCCCGTCCGCATGGCATGTTCAGTAAACTAGATGCCACCGGAAATGCCTTGGCCAGTACGCTGCCGGGTGCCCGCAGCGCGCCGGTGCAGCCGTTGATGTCTATTCTGGCGAATGAAATCGATGTGGAGCAGGGCGTGCAGGAAGTTGTCGCCCACCTGAAAAATCATGAGGCTGACTGGATAGACGCAAGCGTTATCAGCTTCTGCCAGACGGGTGAATTAGCCGCGCTGAACTGGTTTTATGCCTCTGAGCTGGCCAGTCTGGACAATATGAAGCTTTATCCAGAGTCGGTTGTCGGGTGGAAGTCCAATGGAGGCAATCTCGTTGCCGGTGTGGAGGAGGGGTGACACCCTCCGTCGGCTTACGTTGATGTGAAGTGACATTGGTGAAGAGGCGGGTACAACGGTAAGATGTTGATCCGTATCCTTGTTTTTTTGTGCATTGCCACTGTGTCACAAGCACAAGAGACCTTGCCCCATTCCATTCTGCCCGGACAGCCCTGCCATGGGCAGGAGCCCTGCGAGTTGGATGGTCGCCTTTACCACGTGAAAGAACCCGATGGTTGGGATGGGATCACCCCGCTTCCTGTCGTGCTGCATTTCCACGGCTGGGGGCGCACCGGTGCGACACCAGTTTATCATGCTCGGATTTCCGGCGCGACCCGCAGGCGTGGCGTGCTTCTGGTCGCGCCGACGGGTATCAACCAGACTTGGGATTTCTGGACCGGGCGAGATGAGGATGTGAGTTTTGCCAATGCCGTATTGCAGGACGTCGCAGCCCGATATCCGATAGACCACGACCGGCTTTTCGTGTCTGGCTATTCCTTCGGGTCCGCGATGGCCTGGCGTTTTGCCTGCATCAGCGGTGATGGTGTGACGGCGCTACTGGCTGTAGCGGGTAGTATTCGGCAAACGGAAAGCTGCCCGCAAGCCCCTGACGAAGTTCGCCATGTTCATGGGTTGTCCGATACCGTGATGGATTTCCCCATCGGGCCCGGGGATGACATGCTTTATCCCGTTGCGCTTTGGCGGCTGAAGTTTGGTTGTGGGTCTGGCCATGCCCAAACGGTGTGGAATGTTACGCAAGCTGACCAATTCGAACGGCATGACTGGACCAACTGCACGACTGGCAAACGCGTCATGCTTGATCTTCACCCTCGGGGTCATTTCATCCCAAAGGGCTGGATCGGCCGACAGTTGGATGAGCTGTTGGGGCGCGATCCGACCTATCCTTGACTATGCGATGCAGGAACCTTGCAATTTGGCTAAGGTTTCGCAACGCAAGCGATGCAGATGATAAGGATAGAGCCATGTTGTTCGAGAAAGATCACCGCCAAGATCCCGACAATTGTCGCCGTTATGCGATCTACGAGATTGCCTATACGCTGATTGATTTCACCGCTGCCCTTCTCTTTGTTGTGGGTTCCGTCATGTTCTTTTATGAGAGCTGGCAAACAACCGGCACCTGGCTGTTTTTGATCGGTTCTTTGTGCTTTGCCGCAAAGCCGACAATCCGGTTGGTGCGTGACATTCACCTCGCCGCGATGGGCGACACAGAAGACCTGGCCAAGAAGGTGCAGGACGAAGGGTAGCAGAGATGAAATTTACGCTGTCTTGGCTGAAGCATCACCTCGATACCGAGGCGAGCGTCGCAGATATCGCGGATGCGTTGACCGACCTAGGGTTGGAAGTCGAAGGCATTGAGAACCCAGCCGAACGGCTGGCGGATTTCACCATCGGCAAGGTGGTCTCGGCTGAAAAGCATCCCGATGCAGATAAGCTGAAGGTTTGTCAGGTTGAGACCAAGGATGGCCCGACCCAGATCATTTGCGGTGCCCCGAATGCGCGTGAGGGGATCACCGTCGTTATAGCCTCTCCAGGAACTTACGTTCCCGGTATTGATACGACAATTGGTGTGGGAAAAATCCGTGGGATCGAATCCTACGGAATGATGTGTTCCGAACGCGAAATGGAACTGTCTGACGAGCATGACGGCATCATTGAGCTGCCATCGGGCGAGATAGGCGACAGTTTCACCGATTGGCTGGCGGCCAACAAGCCGGACGCTGTGGACCCGATGATTGAGATCGCGATTACGCCGAACCGGCCTGATGCGCTGGGCGTGCGTGGGATTGCCCGTGATTTGGCCGCTCGGGGCTTGGGCGTGTTGAAGCCCATAACCGTTGATCAGGTGCCTGCCAGCTTCAAGGCTGATATGGGCGTGTCGATTGACGATGATACTCTGGACGGCTGCCCGCTATTCTGTGGTCGGGTGATCAAGGGTGTTAAGAACGGCCCAAGCCCCGATTGGCTGCAAACACAGCTACGGGCAATTGGCTTGCGCCCGATCAGTTTTCTTGTCGATGTAACGAACTGGTTCACCTATGATCTGAACCGGCCTTTGCATGTCTTTGATGCGGATAAGGTCGCGGGCAATCTGCGGGTTCATCGTGCCGCTGGTGGTGAAACAATCACAGCATTGGACGACAAAGAATACACCCTGCAACAGGGTCAGATGGTCATTTCCGATGACAATGGCCCCGAAAGTATCGCCGGGATCATGGGCGGGGCGGAGACCGGGTGTACGGCGGAGACCGTCAATGTCTTCGTCGAAAGCGCCTATTGGGACCCTGTGCAGATTGCTTATGCGGGGCGTGCGCTCAAGATTAATTCGGATGCGCGTTACCGGTTTGAGCGTGGGGCTGACCCGGCCTTTACCCCGGAAGGGTTGGAACATGCTGTCCGGATGATCGTGGATCATGCGGGTGGAGAAGCATCAGAGTTGATTCAGGCGGGTGCGGTCCCGGATACGGCCCGGGCCTATGCGCTGGACGCAAAGCGCGTGATCTCGCTCGTCGGGATGGATATTCCAGAGGCGACACAGCGCGAAACGCTGACCGCCCTTGGTTTCCTTATGGAAGGTAACATGGCCCATGTGCCGTCCTGGCGCCCTGATGTGCAGGGGCAGGCCGATCTGGTGGAAGAAGTGGCGCGGGTTGCGTCCCTGACCAAGCTGAAGGGCAAGCCAATGCCCCGTGTGGATGCCGGTGTGCCGAAGCCGATCCTGACGGTCAGCCAATCACGCCAGCAGGCCGCACGCCGGACGGCTGCCGCATTGGGATATAATGAATGCGTGACCTATTCCTTCGTTGATGCTGCCGCTGCAAAGCTGTTTGGCGGTGGTGATGATACGACGATGCTGGAAAATCCCATCTCCAGCGAGATGTCGCATATGCGGCCCAATCTGTTGCCCGGTCTGTTGCGTGCCGCCGCCCGCAATCAGGCGCGGGGTTTCATGGATATGGCGCTTTTTGAAGTGGGGGCTGGCTTTCATGGTGGTGAACCGGAAGAGCAGCATATGCTGGTTACGGGCGTTCTGATCGGGCGGACCGGACCAAAGGATGTGCATGGCATGTCGCGGCCTGTTGATCTGTATGACGCAAAGGCCGACGCGGAGGCGGTGCTGGCCGCCATCGGCGCGCCCACCAAGGTTCAGATTCTGCGTGGGGCCGCGGAATGGTGGCATCCGGGGCGGCATGGCAAGATCTGTCTGGGTCCGAAAAAGGTGTTGGGCGTCTTTGGTGAACTTCACCCGCGCGTGCTGCGCGAGATGGATATCAAAGGGCCTGCCGTCGGTTTTACGATCTGGCCCGATGAGGTGCCAGCGCCACGCAAGAAATCCGCCGCGCGACCTGCTTTGGCTGCGACGGATTTGCAGGCTGTCGAACGCGACTTTGCCTTTGTCGTGGACGCGGATGTCGAGGCGCTGACCTTGGTTAACGCGGCAGCGGGCGTCGATAAGGCGTTGATCGCCGATGTGCGCGTGTTCGATGAATTCATCGGCGGCAGCCTGGGTGAAGGCAAGAAGTCCCTCGCCGTCACAGTGCGATTGCAGCCAACCGAGGCGACGCTGAAGGACGCTGATATTGAGGCGATCAGCACCAGGATCGTGGACAAAGTGACGAAGGTCACTGGGGGCGTGTTGCGGGGGTAGGGCCATTGGGGCCCATCCAGCTGTCAGGATAAGGGGCGCTGCCCGGCGTCATGCATTTGCCTATTTGGGGGAATCTCAAGGCGGGTGAATGGGGGCTTTGAGCTCAAAGTGACTGATGCTGCAAGATATTCGAAGGCCTGCTATTTTTCGCTGCATGTAATAAAGCAAGGGTTGCGGTCCTCATTTAGCGCAGCGTTAGATCACCAAGTCTTCAAGTCTACTAACAGCCATACAACAAGTCCCCAGATGATCCCGGCCACAACCAGACCAATTCCGGCCCATGCGACATAACTCCAATCGTTGTCGATTCCCCAGCCGCCCATCGCACCACCAGACGCGATCAGGATAATGGGCATCAATAGGCCGATTACGGAACGTATTACCTGTTTCACTAATCAACTCCCTCAAACTCGCTGCTCTGAACGTAAGAAGCCGTTGGACCGTTTGCAAATTCTTTTGTTCGGTCGCAGTGTTTTGGCCAAGGCCGCAGCGCAGTTAGAGTACAAGTCTTTAACCTCTCTAATCAGCCCGATACTTCGGAATAGTTTGCGATATCGAGTTTAGTCAGAATTGTCGTAAGCGGCCATTGGTTTCGGCGCGACGAAAGTGCACTCCGTCCGCTAAGCAGCCGTCCACCCACATTCGTCCAGCATCAGTTCATCCTACGGCTTCCCAAGCACCTCTGCCAGCACATCGAATACCAACCTGATCCTCGGGTTGGTGTGGATTTCCCGGTGGGTGATTAGCCAAACCGGGAACTTTATTGGTGGCATCTTTGGCAGGATATGCACCATGTCGCTGTGGCGCTGCCCTACGAATTCGTCCATTGGGCTGATCCCAAGGCCAGCGCGTGACATTTCCCATGCGACCAACCCGTTTTCGGACCCCGTATGGAAGTTCCCTTCATTCAGTTTGATGCCAATGTCGGACAGATAGGCGATCATCCGATTTATGTCTCCGTATGAGATGAAATCATGCGCCGCCATATCGGCGAGCGTTTTTGGTTCGCCCCGTGCTGCGATGTAATCTTTGGAGGCGTAGAAATACCCGTTCGCTTCACGGATCAGTCGCGCGACCAAGTCTGGTTGATCCGGGCGCATATGGCGGATGGCGATGTCGGCCTCGCGTCGCATCAGATCACGGATATCGTTGGTGGCAATGACTTCCACCCGCAGTTTGGGTGCCAAGGCCCTGATCCGTTTCAACGCTGTCGGCAGATGGTAGGCGGACAGGACATCGCTGGCCGTGACCCGCACCTCACCTTCGATGCTTTGGGATTGCCCGGTGGCGACGATGGCCACCTTATCTGCCGCGGTCCCCATCTCGCGCACATGGGTCAGCATTTGCTGCCCGGCGGTCGTCAGCTCAAGCCCCCGCCCGACCCGTTCGAAAAGCATCAGGTCCAGTTCTTCTTCCAGAGCTGCAATCTGGCGGCTGAGCGTCGGTTGGGTCTGTCCCAGCGACCGGGCGGCGGCAGAGAACGAGCCTTCCTCGGCGGTCACAAGAAATGCCCGCATGCGGTTCCAGTCAAAGGGCGTATCCATACGTAGATGTATATATAGGCTGCATATTTCGTCAATTTGGTTCGGATTGCGTATGGGTTATAGTTGTCGAGAAAGGAGAGAGACCATGACCACATCATCAGCTTTCTGGGATAAGATCGCCCCGAAATACGCCAAAGACCCTATCGCCGACCAGGCCGCTTATGATTACACGCTGGACCGCACCCGCAGCTATCTCAAAAGGACCGACAAGGTGCTTGAGCTGGGTTGTGGCACAGGGTCAACGGCGCTGCTTCTTGCGCCAAATGTGGGTCATATCACGGCAACCGACATATCTGGCGGCATGATTGCCATCGCGCAGGAGAAAGTCGATGCTGCGGGGGTACAGAACATGGCTTGTGCCGTTGAAACCGAGGTGCCGCAGGACGGGCCATATGACGCTATCCTTGGCTTCAACCTGTTTCACCTAGTCCCTGATCTGGAGCGCAGCCTTGCGCAGATCCACGCGCAATTGCCGGTCGGTGGATACTTCATCTCAAAAACGCCCTGCCTCAAGGGAATGGGGTTGACCCCCAAAGGCATCATGATTTCAGCCTTTATACTGTTCGGTATCCCGCTGATGCAGTTGGTCGGGAAGGCCCCTTATGTCCGCCGCCTCTCCGTGCCAGAACTGGAAGCAGCAATTTCGAAAGCCGGGTTCGAAATTGTCGAGACAGGCAATCATCCCAAAGGCCCGCCACCGTCGCGTTATATCGTGGCGCGGAAGGTGTGAACAGACCACAGCTTGCTGGACAACCGGGACACAGACGTTAAGTCTGCCAGCAAAGCTGCTTGCGGCGCATTGATCGAAAGGACGACCATGACACTCAGCATTTATCTGTCCGGTGAAATCCACACCGATTGGCGTGACCAGATCACTGCTGGGGCGCAGGGCATGGACGTGAAATTTACCGGGCCAGTGACCGATCATACGGCCTCTGATGACTGCGGCGTTGCGATCATGGGGGCGGAGTCTGAGAAGTTCTGGCACGACAACAAAGGCGCAAAGCTGAACGCGATCCGTACCCGGCATGGGATTGAGTTGGCTGATATTGTCGTCGTCCGGTTTGGCGAGAAGTATAAGCAATGGAACGCGGCCTTTGACGCGGGGTATGCTGCGGCCTTGGGCAAATCGCTGATTGTGATGCATGGTGACGACCATCAGCATGCCTTGAAAGAGGTCGATGCAGCGGCCCTTGCGGTGGTGCAGGAACCGGGGCAGGTGGTGGATATCTTGAGATATGTTCTGGATGGTGAACTGCCGTAGTCATGCAACAAATGTTGGGCGGCTATGCAGTGGTAAGGCTTCCCTTCGCGGGCGATCAGCGCTAGATGTGGATTAGCCAAGGAGGTCTTGGCGAAAAATCCATACGCTGCGGAGGTCGCGCGACATGAGTACCAGACACAGGCTGGCCGTCTTTATTGGCCGTTTCCAACCCTTTCATATCGGGCACCTGGACGTCGTGCAGAATGCGCTGGCGCAGGCGGATAGTATGCTGATGCTTGTGGGCAGCGCATACAGGCCCCGCAGTTGGAAAAACCCATTCACTTACGCCGAACGTGTGGAGTTCATCTGCAAAGGCACCGCCAAGATCGATAAACCCGTGGCGACATTGCCGCTGGTCGATACGCTTTACAATGATCGGGCGTGGATCGTGAATGTCCGCACAGCAGTCACCCTGCACATGCGCCGGGCCGGGCTGGACCCGGATAAGACAAAAGTAATCCTGACCGGCTTTGAAAAAGACAAATCATCCCGCTATCTCAGCTGGTTTCCCACATGGGAAATGCTGCCTGCCTCACCCCACACCCATGAGGGCGAGGTCGTCAGCGCTGCCGAACTGCGGCAAGAGCTGTTCTTTGGCAGTGGCGAAAACACTGGCCGAATGGCGAGCCGTTTTGGGCTGGAACAGATAGCGCCCGTTCTATCGTGGATGAAAAATCATCCCGAGGCGGTGTCGGACGTCCGTGATGAAGGCTCTTTCGTGCTGGACTATCGCGAACGGACGCAGGCGGCCGAGGATGTCTTTGGCTACCCGATCCCGGTGAACACTGCCGATGCCATCGTTGTCCAGTCGGGCCATATCCTGATGGTCGAACGCAAACTGCAACCCGGCAAGGGCCAATGGGCGCTGCCCGGCGGACATATCGACCGGGACGAACAAGCGCTCGATGCCGCGATCCGTGAGCTTTACGAAGAAGCGGGTCTGGATATGCCAAAGGGTGCAATGCGCGGCCGGTTGCGGGAACAGCGTGTGTTCGACCACCCCGAACGATCCGAAAAGGGCTGGGTCCGGACCGAAGCATTCGTGTTCGAACTGCAGGACCGCGCCAAGCTGGAGAAAATCAAATCCGGCAGCGATGCCTCACAGGCCCGTTGGGTCCCGATCACCGAAATCACACCGGATAACATATTCGAGGACCATTTTGATATCATTCAGGCCCTCGTTCCCGATGTCCCCTTTGCCTATTCATCGATCCTGATGGCGCAAAGCTGACCGAATAGCCCGCAAAGAGCTTATCTTTGCAAAAACACCCTGCGGGAGGTCCGCAAGGGTTCCAACCGTCCAAATCCGAGGAGGAACAGGACAATGAAAGACCAAGTCACTGGTGCCGCGGCACTGTTCGATAACCCTGTCGCATTCGACAATCTAATCTTCGATACCGACAGCTATAAACTCTCACACTTCAGCCAATATCCCGAAGGCACCCAATACGTGTCATCCTATATCGAACCGCGCCGGGCGTGGGGCGACATTGATCGGGTCATGTTCTTTGGCTTGCAGATCGAACTGGCCAAACTGGCCGGACAGGTCGTGACACAACCCATGCTGGACGAGGCCGCGCCGTTTCTGAAGGCGCACGGTTTTGACGTCTACATAGCAGGGTGGCAATACATCATCGACACCTACGATGGCCGGTTACCCGTCCTGATCGAGGCCTTGCCAGAGGGGACTTTGGCCCCTGTCTCTGTTCCCCAACTGCGGATTGAGAATACTGATCCCAACTGTTTCTGGCTGGTGTCCTATCTGGAAACTAGGCTGCTGCGGGCGGTTTGGTATGCCTCCACCGTGGGCAGCCTGTCGCAATACGTCGTGGGCAAAATCCGCGAGCGGCTGGAACTGACTGATGGCAGTCAGGCTGGTGCGGAGTTCAAGCTGCACGATTTTGGGGCACGCGGTGTCAGCAGCGCAGAGGCCGCCGGGATCGGCGGTGCCGCCCACCTAGTCAGTTCCTTCGGAACCGACACAATCGCAGGGCTGGTCTATGCGCGGAACTACTACGGGGCGGACATGGCTGGTTTCTCGATCCCCGCGACCGAACACAGCACCATGACTGCCGCCGGTGAGGCTGGCGAACTGGATCAGATGCGCCGGTTCCTTGCGGCCAACCCGTCCGGCCTGATCGCCTGTGTCAGCGACAGCTATGACCTGATGCGTGCGGTCAAGGACTACTGGGGCGGTGCGCTGAAAGACGACGTGCTTGCCCGCGGTGGCGTACTCGTCGTCCGGCCTGACAGCGGCGACCCGCTTGAGATTGTCCCCGACGTGATCGAGGCGTTGATGGCCAAATTCGGTTACAGCACCACCGCCCAAGGCTACCGGTTGCTGAATGATAAGGTGCGCGTGATCCAGGGCGATGGGGTCGACAAGGACTCAATCGTGCAGATCATGGACGTGATGATCGACCGGGGGCTCGCCATCGGGAACATCGCCTTCGGCATGGGTGGCGGGTTGCTGCAGAAAGTGGATCGCGACAGCTTTGGCTACGCAATGAAGGCCTCAGCGGTCTTTTACGACGGTACCTGGCACGACGTCTTCAAAGATCCCAAGACTGCCAACGGGGCCAAGACATCCAAAAAGGGCAAGCAAGGGGCGATGCGGACCGACAGTGGCCAGTTCGTCGCACGGCCAGCGGCGAACATACCCCTTGGGGCCGACGCGTTGCAGCCCGTCTTTCGGGACGGGAAGATCCTGAAATTGCAGCGGTTCGACGAAGTCCGAGCGCGTGCATGGCCAGATGTCGCCGGTTTCGGAGAGACATGAATTGAAACAACGACGGGCCCTTAATGATAGGTGAGGGTCCGTTGCATTAGAAGGATGATCTTAGTCAGCGTGGACGTGCCGGGATGTTTTTGGCTTTGTCGACGGCGGGACGGGCATAAAACCGCTCAACATATCGGGGCACATTTTTGAGGTCGTTGAACCCCACGGTATCCTTGGTCCCGTAAAAGCCGAGCGCGTTCAGCCAGGGTGCAATGGCCATGTCGGCGATGGAATAATCGCCAGCAATCCAGTCCTTCCCGTTCAATTGTTTGTCGACCACCGCCAGAAGGCGGATCGCCTCGTCCCGGTAGCGGTTGCGCGGTCTTTCGTCTTCAACGTCCTTACCTGCGAACTTGTAGAAAAATCCGACCTGTCCGAACATCGGTCCGATTCCACCCATCTGGAACATCAACCACTGCGTGATCTGGGCTTTGTCACTGCTTGTTGTGCCAATGAATTTGCCCGTTTTTTCAGCTAAATAAAGGAGAATGGCCCCGCTTTCGAAAAGACCGATCGGGCCGTCCGGTCCGTCGGGGTCGATAATGGCTGGAATTTTGTTGTTTGGGTTCAGCGACAGGAAAGCATCGCTTTTGACATCCGTATCGCTGAGCGTGACCAGATGTGGCTCGTAAGCCAGATCCATCTCTTCAAGCGCGATAGAGGCTTTGACCCCGTTTGGTGTGGGAAAAGAATAAAGCTGAATGACGGATGGGTCTTTGGCGGGCCAGCGTTGGGTAATCGGAAAGGCAGAGAGATCAGTCATTATAATAAATCCTTTGGCAAAAGAAGCTCAGTTGAACGTATTGTTTCGGCATAGGTAATAAAACCTATGGTCATGTGTTAATATCGCGGTATCAGTGTGCGTAGTTGCGCAGTCGGCACGAGATCGACGCGCCAGCCAAAAGTGAATGGGGACTAACACATGATTAAAGAATTCAAAGATTTCATCGCCAAGGGCAACGTCATGGACCTTGCCGTGGGTATCATCATCGGTGCGGCCTTCACCGCCATCGTGACCAGTTTGGTCGACGATTTGATTACACCGCTCATTGGTTTGTTCATCGGTGGTGTTGACTTTAGTGGCATCAGCTTTGGCCTTGGTGACGCACAATTCATGATCGGTAACTTCATCATGGCGCTGATCAACTTCCTGATCATTGCGTTTGTGGTGTTCATGCTGGTCAAGACCGTCAACAAAATGAAAGGCCCTGAAGAGGAGCCCGCACCCGAAGAGCCAAAAGGCCCGACGGCAGAGGAATTGTTGGCAGAAATTCGCGACTCGCTGAAGAAATAAGTTAGTCACGTGGTATAGAAAGGCCCGCCTTATCTGGCGGGCCTTTTGCGTTTTACTGCTTGAGCGCCAGTGCGGGTGACAGGACATCAATCCCAAGCGCCTTGCCCACAGCGTAATATGTCAGCTTTCCCGCGTGGACGTTCAGGCCATTCAATAGATGCGGGTCGTCATCGCACGCTTGCCGCCAACCTTTGTCAGCCAGCGCCAGCATGAACGGCATCGTCGCGTTGCCAAGTGCAATGGTTGAGGTTCGTGCGACCGCGCCGGGCATGTTCGCAACGCAGTAATGCATGATCCCGTCCACATCGTAGACCGGGTCTTGATGTGTAGTGGGTTTAGAGGTTTCAAAGCAACCACCTTGGTCGATGGCCACATCCACCAAGGCGGCACCCGGTTTCAGTTCAGACAGTTGCGATTTGGAGATCAGCTTGGGTGCCGTCGCGCCGGGGACAAGCACCGCGCCGATGATCATATCCGCAGCTTGTGCCAGTTCGGTCGTATTGCCTGCACTTGCGTAGCCTGTCTTGAATTGCCTTCCAAAGACGTCATCGAGATAGCGCAGACGTGGCAGTGACCGATCCAGCACGGTGACATCTGCCCCCATTCCGGCGGCAATCCGGGCTGCATGTGTGCCGACGACACCGCCTCCAATGACCAAGACTTTGGCAGGGCCAACACCCGGCACACCGCCCATCAAGACGCCTCGCCCGCCATTGGCCTTTTGCAGTGTCCACGCGCCAACCTGTGGGGCCAGCCGCCCGGCGACCTCTGACATTGGTGCCAGCAACGGCAGGCCGCCCCGATCATCAGTTACCGTTTCGTAGGCGATACAGGTTGCCCCGCTTTCCATCAGGTCCTTGGTCTGTTCTGGGTCAGGTGCCAAGTGCAGATAGGTGAACAGGAGTTGCCCATCGCCCAGCATCTTTCGTTCAATGGCTTGGGGTTCCTTCACTTTCACGATCATGTCCGCGTTCGCAAAGATTTCCTCGGCAGTGTCCGCGACTGCGGCACCTGCATCAATATAATCCTGATCTGAAAAGCCTGCGCCGGTGCCTGCATGGCTTTGAACGGTTACTTGATGGCCGTGGGTCACGGCCTCTCGCGCTGCATTTGGCGTCAGGCCAACGCGAAATTCCTGCGGTTTGATTTCTTTTGGGCATCCGATATGCATTGTCTTCTTCTCCTCCGACTTTTCATACGTTTACCTGAAAGAGTGTGATTTTCTGGGCAATTATCTTGGCCTATTCAACTATATGCGGTAGAATTTCGCGGCTATGATAAAAATAATCGAAGGATCATGCGCCTGATGGACTTAGACAGCATTGATCGCCGAATCCTTGAGGTTCTGCAAAAGACGGGGCGCATGTCCAACGCGGAACTGTCGGAGGTGGCGAACCTTTCGCCGTCTGCCTGTCATCGCAGGGTCCAACGCTTGGAGAAAGAGGGGTTTATTCGCGACTATGTCGCCCTTCTGGACCCGCGCAAAGTCGACCGCCCGACCACGGTGTTTGTCGAGATCACGCTGAGCGGTCAAGCCGATGAGGTTTTGGACGCATTCGAACGCGCCGTGGCACGGGTGCCCGACGTGCTCGAATGTCATCTGATGGCAGGATCTGCTGACTATCTGCTAAAGGTTGTCGCCGGCGACACCGAAGATTTTGCCCGCATCCATCGCCGCTATCTGGCGACCTTGCCGGGAGTAGCCCAGATGCAATCGTCATTTGCGCTACGCACAGTTCGTCAAACTACCGCTTTGCCGGTTTGATCTACTCGGAAAAGTAATCCGGGTGCAGTGTCCGCACGGTTGCGATGGTCTTGTCCATACGCCCAAGATGACTGCGCACTTCCATTTCGATGGCTGTCTTGTCGTTGGCCATCAGTGCCGCCAGAATTCTGCGGTGATCTTCGCAGATATCGTTCATCTTGTGGTCGCGCGTAATTCCAAGAACGCAGAGCCGGTTGACCTGCACGCGCGCTTTTTCGATTTCGGCAAAGGCAAAGGGAACGCCAGCTGTCTTGCACAGCAGCTTATGAAATTCATCATCCTGGCTTTGAAATGCTGTCATGTCTCCGAAAGAGATCGCTTTGGTCTGCGCCTCGAGGCATGTTTCAAACTCAGCCAGCATCGACGGTTCCCAGTTTTCGCAGGCTTGCCGCGCCACTTCGACCTCTAGCGCCATGCGGACAAAACGGGTGGTTTCCACTTCCCTGATCGAGAATTTCTTGACCACTGTCGCCTTTTGCGGCCGGATCAGAAGAAAACCCATCGTGTCCAGTTTGCTGAATGCATCGCGGACTGGCTGCCGTGATATACCAAACTGCGTTGCGATCTCCGCCTCTGACATTTTTGCGCCGGGTAGCAGCCCCAGCGTGACTATTTCGTTGTAGAGGTGGTCAAAGACCATGTCGGCGCTCGTTCGGCGCTCTGATATGCTGTAGATTTGTTCCATAATGTCCAGTTTCCGTGGCGCAGATTCTATAGTTCAACGAGCAGTACTATTACACTATCTGTAGCCGTTTAGCTGCCAACCCTTTGGTCCGACAGCCTTATGTTTTTGCATACTAGCAGTCCAACTATCATGGCGACCAGTAAAATTATAACGGATGTAACTCGGAAAGGGTCGATCCATAGTGATACGAACCCAAGCGATAACCATGGCGTACTGCCGGTCGTTTCTGATGCCACCAATATATAACCGCCGATTGCGCTAAGCCCAGACAAGAAAACCTGGTTGGCCGCTGTGAGCAGATTATGGGCATGAAAACCGCCTGTGCCGTTCACAAAATGGGCACGATACATGGAAATTGCCATCAATTGCCCCGCCTCAAGTGTCCCGCGTAGGAAGTAGAATATGAGCAGAATAATGATCCCGATTTGCCACTGGCCTGTTCCTGCCTCAACCATGGCGAAGTCAGGTATCAGCAACAAAATTGGAAGCAGGGCGATGGAGCCCACGAAATACACTTGGAAAATGCGCTTGATTCCGTAGCGGTCAGCCGCTTTGCCCCAGATCACTTCGCTCACGATTGAGCCGGACATGCTTGCGACAATCGTCAGCATCAGGACGTTCGCGGGCATGTGTAATGTTCCGACCAGATAAACGATCAGTATGGGCCATTGCAGGACAGAGACGACAAACGTCATCATCAATGGTCGCCGCATCATCGGGTGATTGCGCAGGATATCCCAGAATTGCCCTTTCCCGCTGAAGTCCTTGACTGCGGGCGGGGGAGGGTGCCGCGTGACCCGCCCGTACCAGAACAGCGAATTGATCAGAAGCCCGATCACGACCAGAAGAAGTATCTGGTATTCTCCTCGACTGAGCTGATGACCAACCAGAAAGAACCCGAAGAGTGCAAAGGACATGTTTGTCCCCTGCTTCCACATCCTTAGCCTGCCCAGGAACCGCCCTCTGTCACGTTCCGTCGATACCTCGGCCACAAGGTTGATCCACACGGCATTCTGAAAAAACTCGTTCGCAAAAACAAACAGGATCGCAATGGCAAATAGCACCGGGAGGCTTACCCATTCGGCGGGCAGAACCAGCAGCAACGTCAGGCAGATAAGCTGCAACCAGCGTGCCGCAATCGTCACCTGAATGCGTGGATGTTGCCTGATCCTGTCCAGAAACGGGTAGCGCAGTAGAATGCTGAGCGGGATGACCGAAAGGAACCATGTTATCTCAGCCTCGGACAGGTCCAGCACCTGCACCGCATAGGCCACGATGAAGTTCCCCAGTATCAGGTCCTTGGCCAGCGACCCAATCAGCGTGCCGCGCACCAGACGGGTTTGATCCATACTGTTTTCGGGCTGATCGCTGGGATGCAAGGTGCGGGTTGTCATGGTGTGTCCTACGGGAATGGTAAGGCCCAGTTTCTGGTATACCAGCGAATAAATGGAATGACGATGCCACTTCATGTTCGCCCAGTTCGAAGTCATGGTCGGGGATCGTCGCGGCCCGTACGCAATGTGATGAACGATTACGAAATGTAAACCATTGCTGCCAATAGTCCGTTTTGTTCGGAACGGATGGATTAGCACCGCATGCAAGGCAGAATGCCGCTATATCGATGCTGCCAGAGCGTAGTGGCGCTATTGGCCATACTTTGGGGCGGTTTTGCACATGCCTCTGCGCAGCAATGTGTCGATGCGGCGCGGCGCACGGCGGATGCGTCTTCGGTTCCATTTGCGGTTCTACTGGCGATCACGCAAACCGAAACCGGGCGTGGGGCGGATGCGCAGCCTTGGCCGTGGGCCATCAATGTTGAAGGCGAGGGGCAATGGTTCGATAACGGCGCGGATGCGCTGGTGGCGGCAAAATCCTATCTGGCACGGGGGACCCGCAGTTTCGACGTTGGCTGTTTTCAGATCAATTATCATTGGCATGGGGCGCAGTTTACTTCGCTCGAGGCGATGTTTGATCCGACAACAAACGCGACCTATGCCGCCCGGTTTTTGACGGACCTGTACGCCGAGACAGGGGACTGGTCGCGGGCCGCGGGGGCGTATCATTCCAGAACACCGATCTATGCCAATCGTTATCGGGCGCGATTTGACAGGTTCTATGCGGCTGCCTTGGATAGCCTGCCGGAGCTTTATGCGGTGGATACGCCCCCACCCGCGTTACCGAGGGTCAACGATTTCCCGCTTTTGCGGACAAGCGAAGGCACCCGTGCGGTCGGATCGTTGGTCCCTTTGCCAAACGAGGGGAGTCCATGACCGGATTGAGTCTGCGCAACATATTCCACCCGACGATCATGCTGGCGATCGCCCTCATGGCGGTGATTGTCATGATGATCCTGCCCATGCCCGCATGGGTCCTGGATATCGGGCTGGCCGCTTCATTCGCACTGGCGATCCTGATCTTTACCGTGACCTTGTTCATCGACCGTCCACTGGACTTTTCGGCCTTCCCAACCGTGCTATTGGCGTCACTGATGCTGCGGCTGTCGCTGAATGTCTCGTCCACCAAGCTGATCATCGGCGAAGGACATACTGGCACGAACGCCGCCGGTGACGTGATCGAAGGCTTTGCGATGTTCGTGATGGGTGGCAACGTCCTGTTGGGGTTGGTTGTCTTTTGCGTTCTGCTGATCGTCAATTTCGTGGTGATCAATAAGGGTGCTACCCGGATGGCCGAAGTTGGTGCGCGTTTTGCCCTTGATGCCATGCCGGGCAAGCAGCTGGCGATTGACAGCGATATGTCCGCAGGGGCGATTGACCACCAAGAGGCCAAGGCGCGGCGTGAAAAAGAACAGGCCGAAACCACGTTCTTTGGTTCCCTAGATGGGGCGTCAAAATTCGTCAAAGGTGACGCGATTGCGGGGCTGCTGATCACCGCGCTGAACCTGATTGTCGGTCTGATCATCGGTGCAGCCGTGCATGGCATGCCGTTTGGGCAGGCGTTTGAAACCTATGCGATCCTTACAGTGGGTGATGGTCTGGTATCGCAAATTCCGGCGGTCGTTATTTCAATCGCGTCGGCGTTGCTGCTGGCACGGGGTGGGGCGACCGGATCCACCGATTTGGCACTGGTCGAACAGTTGGGCCGCCATCCGGCGGCTTTGGGCACGGTGGCGGTGCTGATGGCTTTGTTTGCACTGGTGCCCGGCCTACCATTCCTGCCCTTTGTGATTGGCGCGGTCGTCTTGGGTTTTTGTGCATTTCTGGGGGCGTCGGCCGCGAAAAAGGCGGCACAGGCGGCGGCTGTCAAACCTAAAGAGGAAAAGGCAGCGCCGGTGCGATCTTCCATGGGAGACATGCTGGATCTGGACGACATCCACGTCGAATTTGCGCCCGACCTCGTCGATATGGTGTTGGACCCGGGCACCGGTCTTGATGCCCGCATCGCCAATATGCGCAACCACGTTGCGACAGAGTTTGGCATCGTGCTGCCCGAGATCAGGTTGACCGATAATGCGGCGCTGCCCGCCGGGTGCTACGTGGTGAAAATTCAAGGTGTCGAGCAGGTGCGTGAAACCCTGCAACCCAACAAAATCCTTGCCCTGACTGATGGCAGTGATGATAACGCGGTGCCGGGCGAACCGGTGAATGAGCCGGTTTATGGCGCACCCGCCCGCTGGATCGGCAGCGAGCATCAGGAAACTGCTGCTATGGCTGGCATGACAACGGTACAGCCGGCGGAAGTTCTGGCGACCCATTTGCTGGAAATCGTAAAGCGTAATTTCTCTCGCCTGCTCACGTTGAAAGCGCTCCGGCGACGGCTGGACGAGATGATCAAGCTCAGCGATCCGGCCCGATCCGAGGCGAACAGAAAGCTGCTTGACGAGTTGATCCCCGACAAGGTGCCGATTGATGTGCTGCTATCGGTCTTGCGGCTGCTGCTTGAGGAGCGGGTGTCCATCCGCAATCTGCCCCTGATCCTTGAGGCGACGGCGGAAGGGCGGCAGCTCTTCCAGCGGGTCGACGGTATTACCGAGCATGTCCGCCAGCGTCTTGGCTTTCAGCTTGTGGCAGAGATGCGCCGTCCGGACGGAACGATCCCACTGATCCAGCTTGCTCCGGAATGGGAAGACACATTCGCAACCTACGAGATCCGGTCTGACAAAGGCAGCGGCGATGTGGCATTGCCGCCCGATAACTTTAACCAATTGGCAGACGGGATTGCCGAAAAACTGGGACAGGCCGCCGAGGCAGGCACTTATGCGGCCGTTGTTACGTCCATGCGCCGTCGCAGGTTTTTACGTACCGTTCTGGCGGCAAAGGGGATCATGAACCCGGTTTTGTCTTTCGAAGAAATAGGCATCGATGCACGCCCCGCGTTGGTCGGACTTGTTCCCCAATGATAGAGCAACTGGTTATTCTTCTGCCCCTGTCGCAAGCCGCACTTTGGACAGGATTTGCTGTGTTTGTGCGGGTTGGCGCGATCCTGTCTGTTATGCCCGGGTTTGGTGATCAGACTGTGCCCGTGCGTGTGCGTCTGGTGCTTTCTTTCATGTTTACACTTGTGGTCGCGCCGGCGGTCGCGGACCAGATCGGCCCGATGCCCACGTCACAGATCGGGTTTACTGTGTTGCTTTTGCCAGAGGTCCTTGCCGGGCTTTTCTTTGGGATCGTCCTGCGGTTTTTCGTCTTTGCATTGCAGATCGCAGGATCGATCGCGGCACAATCAACGTCGTTGTCGCAGATTTTTGGTGGAAGCGCAGGTGCCGATCCACAACCCGCCATCGCACACCTGTATGTGGTCGCAGGTACGGCATTGGCAGCACTCATGGGTCTGCATGTTCAGGCTGCTGCCTACATGATTTCGGGATACGCGATGGTGCCCTTTGGCACGCTTCTTGACGCGGAAACCCTGCTATCAGTTGGACTGGGCGAGGCGGGGCGCGCATTCGGGCTTGGTTTCACCTTGGCTGCCCCGTTTGTGATCGCGTCCTTGCTGTACAACGTGGTTTTGGGCGTGATCAATCGGGCGATGCCGCAATTGATGGTGTCATTCGTAGGGGCCCCGGCCATCACCGCCGGAGGGCTCGCACTGCTACTGATTAGCGCGCCTGCGCTTCTTGGGCTTTGGATCGTTGCGTTTCAGGATTTCATGGCGTCCCCCTTTGGGCCGTGGCCATGAGCGACGAAGCAGACAGCGACAAGCAGTATGAGGCCAGCCAGAAAAAGCTGGACGATGCCCGCAAGAAAGGCGAAATCGCCAAATCCACCGATTTGATGACGGCAGCGGCCTATGCGGGTTTCATCCTGGCTGGTGTCACATTGGGGGGGCAGTCGCTTCTTGATCTGTTGGCCGCGCTCAGCATTATGCTGCGCCAGTCCGAGGATATCGCGATGCTTGTGTTTTCCGGATCACAAATGCCGATCATGGGGGGCGTCTTTGCGCAGATTGGCAAAAACACCGCGATTTGGTTCGCCTTTCCTGCCGCACTTGTGGTGTTGAGTGTTTTGGCGCAACAGGCGTTTGTGTTTGCGCCGACAAAAATTGCCCCGAAGCTTTCCAGAATTTCACCGCTTTCGGGGATCAATAACAAGTTCGGGCGGCAGGGGCTTTTTGAGTTCCTGAAAAGCTTCACCAAACTGACGATCTATTCCGTCATTTTAGCCATGTTTTTGAAGGCCCGGATTGAACATATCGTGGCCATGATGGCATTGCCTCCGGCTGGCATTGTGATTGCCCTGCTCGGGTTGGTGATGTCGCTCATGGGCATTGTGTTTTGCGTCGCCGCGACGCTAGGCATCATTGATTACCTATGGCAACACGCGGAGCATCAGCGCAAGAACCGGATGAGCCGCAAGGAAATGATGGACGAGTTGAAAAACTCCGACGGCGATCCCGCGATGAAACAGCAACGGCGCCAACGCGCTATCGACATCGCCATGAACAAGATGCTGGCAGATGTACCAACTGCCGATGTCGTCATCGTAAACCCGACCCATTATGCCGTGGCACTCAAATGGGACCGCGCTGCCGGGACAGCACCGGTTTGTGTGGCCAAGGGCGTGGATGAAATTGCGGCGCAGATCCGTGAATTGGCGCATGAACACGCAGTACCCATTCATTCCGACCCGCCAACAGCGCGTGCTTTGCATGCCGGGGTCAATATCGGCGACCAGATCACACCAGAGCATTACCAGGCGGTGGCCGCAGCGATCCGTTTTGCAGAGAAGATGCGCATCAGGGCCAGGCGGCTGGGATGAGCAAAGATCGCCTGGAGGGACTTTGTGAATTGACTGCTTTGCAGATGCAGACGGCCCAAGCTGCGCTAGCGGAGGTTACGGCGCGCGAAATGGGGTTGCGTGGTCAATTGCAAATCCTGGTTGCGGACCGACGGGCGGTGGCTGAACGGACGCGTCAACCTGATGAACCAGCGTTTACGGCAGGGGCTGACTTGCGATGGCACCGATGGGTTGACCAACGCCGCGAGGTCATCAACGCCGAATTGGCCAGAGTGTTGGTGTTAAAGGAAGAAAGACTGCGTGGTTTGCGCCTTGCGTTTGGCCGCGATCAAGCCAGTGCGGAAATTTCCAAGGCTTCGGCCAGACAGCGTGGCGTTACACAAAAGCGGCGGGCGTCTTACGAATCCTGACGTACAATGTCCATGATTAGGACATCCGTGATGATGTCACCCAACGCGTTCTGGGCGCTTTTTAACAAGCGGCTCCGCAGGTTCTGCATCTTGGTACCGGTGGTGAAGTTTCCCGAAAAACCGCCCAGATTGGCATGGTCAAACATGACCTGCAGGAAACCGTCACGCAGTTTCGGTTCGACCAAAAAGATGGTTTCCCGTGTGCCTGCCAGAACTTCCAGATTCAGTGAAACCACAACGAGAGAGATAACAAGCCCGTCCTCAACCACCGGCACCACGAACTGATTATTCAGTTTCGCGTATTCGCGATCAGTTGGTGCCACTTCCGCATCAACCACTTCGGTTTCAGCTTCGACCTCTGCTGGCGCGTCCGCTTCTGCGTGGTCTGTGTCGGATGGTTCTGGTGCTAGGAACAGACCTGCACCCGTTCCCGCACCGGTCCCGACCAGGGCCAAAATTAGCGGAAGAAGCAGTTTTTTCATCGGTCCGGTCCTTTATTGCACCTTAGAATGGGATTGCGGATTCAAGAATTTGCTGACCGTAGCGAGGTTGCTGAACGTCAGTAATCTGTCCGCGCCCGCCGTAAGAGATACGGGCCGACGCGATCTTGTCATAAGTGATCTCGTTCTGGCGGGTGATGTCCTCGGGGCGCACATAGCCGGTGACAAGCAGTTCCCGTAGTTCGAAATTCACGCGCACTTCCTGTTGGCCGACGATGGCCAGAACCCCGTTTGGTAGAACGTCTGTCACTGTTGCGGCAACCCGCAGGGTCAGCTGTTCGTTGCGTCGAACCGAACCGTCACCCGATGCCGCGCTGCTTGACCCGACATCGACCAGACCCGAAGCACTCGCCCCTTCTGGCAGTCGCCGGTCAATTTTTTGCGGCAGACCGAAAAGTTGCGGCACGGTCAATTGCTGCGAAGCTGAACGGGATCTGTCACTGGTGTTGGAAAACTCTGCACTGTCGTCGATTTCAATCACGACCGTCATGATGTCGCCCCGCTGCATCGCCCGCCGGTCGCCCAGAAGTGACCCGCGTTCCCCCGTCCAAAGCGACGCGCCAGCGACCGGTGCAATTGGCCTTGTGTCTATCTGTGCGGGAAGCCCGGTGGTAATCATCGCCGCCCGTTCAATCGTGGTTTCGGGCGGTGTGAACTCTGGCGGTTTACCAATGGGCGCGGTGCTGCATCCGCCCAAAATTAGAATGCAAATCAGGTATTTGCGCATGTTTTTTCCTTACTGTGCGACATAAGCGGTGCCGTCTTCACCGACCTGTGCCGAGACCGTGGTGCGGGATGCAAGGTTCATCACGCGCACGCGGTCACCTGGTCCCGCCCGTCCGAGTGCGCGCCCTTCGGTCGAGATGGACAACCCGTTTTGCAAGTAGTGAAGCGTGATGAGCTGATTACGCTCAATGACCGCAGGTGGGCCCACGTCGCCCTGACGAATGGGCCGGCCAGCGTATAGCGCGACCCGCGCTTCCTGCCCTATGATCAATGCCGGATCGCTAATCGCGCCTGGTATATCTACCTGTTGCACCACAAGATCATGGGGGCCGATGATTGTCTTGGCAGGCAAGGTGCGGTTGGCGACAATCGTGTCAGCCGAGGTCACCGAGGCCATCACGATGAAAGGCAAGATCAGGGTTTTCATCGTAGCTGAACCGTCGCACTGAGCATTTGATCAGCTGCAGTGATAACCTTGGAGTTCAACTCGTACCCACGCTGCGCTTCGATCAGATTGGTGACTTCGCGCACTGGATCAACCGAGCTGTCCTCAAGATATCCCTGACGCAAAACACCTAAACCATCTTCGCCCGGTGCCGTCACAACCGACGGCCCCGAAGCGGGTGTTTCAAGAAAAAGGTTTGAGCCGATCGCCTCCAACCCTTTGGGGTTTGTGAAGCCGGCGAGGGTGAATTGCCCCAGCAATTGCGGCTCTACCTGATCATTGAAGTAGCCGTAGATTTCACCCTCTGCATTTATCGATATGGACCGAACGTCGCGCGGAACTGTGATATCCGGCACGACCGGATAACCGTCGGATGTGACGATCAGGCCATCGCCGGTCAGTTTCAGCCCGCCATCGCGTGTGTAGCCCGGAACGCCGGATGGCAGGGTGACTTCAAGATAACCCTCGCCTTCGATCGCGACATCAAGATCGCCGCCTGTTGCGGACAATGATCCCTGGCTTAGCATGACGGAGACTGAACTTGCCCTGACGCCTAGACCCAGTTGCACGCCGGTCGGCAAAACGGTTCCATCCGATGCGTTGATGGAACCGGGCCGGGCCAATTGTTGATAGTGCAGATCGGCGAATTCGGCCCGCCGGGTGTTGTAGCCGGTTGTGTTCATGTTCGCGAGGTTGTTGGAAATGACATCAACCCGCATCTGCTGTGCTGACATGCCTGCGGCGGCTATTTTTAGTGCACGCATTGATTGTCTCCTTTATCGCCGGATGGCCTGGATCACGCCGCGAACGCGTTCGTGTTCATTTTCAAGAAAGCCCTGACCAAATTCATATGCCCGCTGCACTTCGATCATGCGGCTGACCTGCAGGATGGGATTCACGTTGGAATCTTCCAAGAAGCCTTGCATCACGCGGCCGTCCAGCGCCGGTTCAAACCCGCCCTGTGGGTCAAACATGACGCCGCTTTGCCGGAGCATTTGGTTGGGGTTCAACGGCGTCATGATACCGATTTGAGCGATCGGCTGGCCGCCATTGCTGATTGTGCCATCCGGGGCGATGGCGACCTGCCCCGCGCCTTGGGGGATGAAAACCGGGGCACCGCCTGCATCAAGAACGGGGTAGCCGTCGGCTGTCACCAAATCCCCGTTTTCGTTTGGGGTGAACGCCCCCGCCCGTGTCAATCGCTGCCCTTGCGGTGTTTCGATCAGAAAGAACCCGTCACCTTCAATGGCCAGATCAAAGGGACCGCCGGTTTGGGACAGCCCTCCTTGGGTCATGACGGTATCGCGAACGGTCGCGGTCGCCATAGATAGTGAATCAAAGCCCGGCCTAAGTGACTTTACATATTCGGAAAACATTACCCCTTCTGCCCGAAAACCGGTGGTCGAGGCGTTGGCGATGTTGTTTGCGACCGTCCGCATTTCGTTCAGCAGACCGGATTGCCGGGTCAAGGCGGCGTATGAGGTGTTATCCATTGTTTAACCGCCTGCTATGATTGGGATCAGTGAGTTTTGAAAAAAATCGACAAGGGTATCGGTCATGAAAGCCATAGTCGCCCAGAAAACCCCGACGATAGCCGCGAGTTTTGGCACGAATGTCAGCGTCATTTCCTGCACCGAAGTCAGCGCCTGAAAAAGACCCACGACCAGTCCGGTGACCAGGGCCACGGTCAGGATCGGGATCGAAATGGTGAAAGCTACCCACAAACCCTGACGCAGCGTGTCGTAGAAAACCGCCTCGTCCATCAGACAGGCATACGCAGGATTTCCTGATAGGCTTCAACCACCTTGTCACGCACAGTGACAGCGGTCTGCACGGCCAGCTCTGTTTGCGCCAGTGCCTGGACCAGGGCATGAGGGTCTGCGCCAGATGTCATTGCCGACATCGCTGTTGCCTCACTGTTTTGCAGTGTGGTCATGAAGTCCTGAGCTGCCCCCATAAGGGCGTTTTCAGATGTGGCGTGATCGGGCGCCGTGACGTTTTTGCTGGCCGCGTAATTGCGTGCGACAAGGGTGCTGTTCACTTCCATATCGGGCTCCTTTAGTTTCTGAGAAGTTCCATCAGTGATGATGACATTTGCCGCACCTGATCGAACATTTTCAGGTTGGCCTCGTAGCTGCGCTGCGCTTCACGCGCGTCCGCAATTTCGATGAGCAGGTTGACGTTGGACCCGTCGTAGTGCCCGGTGCCATCGGCCAACGGGTTGGCAGGATCATAGACCCGTGTCAGATCCGTCCGGTCGAGCTGCAAAGCACCGGTTTGGACGGCCCCGGTCTTGTCTGCCATCGCCTCTTCAAATGATACGATTTTCCGACGGTAACCGGGCGTGTCGGTATTTGCGATGTTTTCCGAGACATGCCGCAGCCGTGTCGCCTGTGCTTTCATTCCGCTCGTGGCAACGGACATCGCATCTGCAAAATCTGTCATAGTTCCACCTATGCCTTGCCAAGCGTAGTGCGCAGGACCGTCAGCCCGTGCCGGTAAATGGCTAACGCCCGGCTATGCTCTCGGCTGATTGCAACCGAATTCAGCAACTCCTCCTCCAGCGAGACGGTGTTGCCGTTTGGTGCGGCCTCGGACGCCGTCTTGATAGCCAGAGCGTTATGTTGCGCGTCTGCCGTGACGTGCCCCGCGCGGGTGGTGCGCAGACCGCCCACATCCAGATTGCGGTAACTTTCGGAAAATGATGAAACGTGCTGCGCCTGATAACCCGGCGTATCCGCATTCGCGATGTTTCGTGCCACAAACGCCTGCTGCGTGCCAGCATGTTGCGCCATCGTGCCAGCCGTGTGGAACAGGTTCAATGAATGATGCATTGGGGCTTCTCCCTCATTCTGTTTCAACGAAGCATTAAGCCTGATTCCTTAAGAAGAGGTTGTACGATCCTGATGAGAACAAAAGATGATCAAAAATATCTTCGATCAGATGACGATTGCGGTCAGTCATTTAGAATCGGTTCATAAAGTCGGCCGCGTTTTGGGCGTTTCTGCAGGAACCGTTCAGATTGGCGGTCTGGCTGATGCGGCCGGCATTGGTGACCGGGTTCAGATCGTTGTGGCAGGTGGTCGATTGAGCGGTGAAATCATCAAGCTGGACCAGTCGGGGGCTTATGCGCTGATTGATGGGACGGACGATGGCCTGTCGATTGGCGACAAGGTCATCTTGCAGAAACCGCCCATTTTCGCGCCACATCATAGCTGGATTGGCCGTGTGATTGATCCTGACGGTCAGCCACTGGATGGTCGCCCGCTTTTGCCAGGTGATCGGCGGGGGAGGATGGTAGCCGACGCCTTGCCAGCCCAAATGCGGCGACCCATGGGCAAGCGTTTGGAAACTGGCATCGCCATTTTCAATACGATGCTTCCTTTGGTGCGCGGGCAACGCGTCGGGCTTTTTGCCGGGTCCGGTGTGGGCAAATCGACTCTCCTGGCCGATCTGGCGCGCGGAGTTGATGCAGATGTCATTGTCATTGGTCTGGTCGGTGAAAGGGGCAGGGAGGTGCGGCATTTCGTGCAAGAGGTACTGGGCCCCGAAGGGATGAAACGCGCAATTGTGGTCGCTGCGACGTCTGACGCCGCGCCGCAGGTTAGACGCCGCTGCGCCCTAGCTGCGATGGCAGTGGCCGAGTATTTTCGCGATCAGGGGCAGCATGCACTTTTATTGATCGACTCCGTCACACGCTTTTGCGAGGCACATCGTGAGGTCGCGGTCGCTGCGGGCGAACCGGCCAATTTACGTGGATATCCTGCGTCAACCGGGGCTGCGGTGGCGGGATTGTCGGAAAGGGCGGGGCCGGGGATCGGCGAAAGTGGCGACATTACTGCCATCTTTTCGGTGCTGGTCGCCGGATCAGACATGGAAGAACCTGTCGCCGATATGCTGCGCGGCACATTGGACGGGCACATCGTGTTGGACCGCGAAATCGCAGAGCGCGGCCGCTTTCCCGCCATTGATGTCTTGCGGTCCGTTTCGCGGTCACTGCCGGACGCCGCCAGCGCACAAGAAAACGCACTTATCGCGCAGGCTCGCCGATGCCTTGGTACTTATGACCGGGCCGAACTAATGATTCAGTCAGGACTTTACAGTTCCGGTTCTGATCAGAGTATCGACAAGGCCATCGCGTGCATGCCGGATTTGGAAAACCTTTTCGCCACAAAAGACCAACGCGGAACAATGGCGCATTTTGCCAAGCTCAGACAGGCGCTAAGCGGATCATCCGGCCAGATGGCAACTGATGAGTATCCTGCCGTTTGATCGATATGAAAGCAGGAGACCGTTGATCACCTACTCATCAGGGATGGAACGCCGTAGCAGACATCGGGCGTCGGAAGATGTGATCTGATCGATTACGTCTTACAGACCGCATGGAATATCAGACATATGCTGCTTGGGGCACAATATGGTAGGCAGGCCATTATTTCTTTGGTTTGGGGCTGGCCCACCATTCAATCTTCTATTTTTGATAAACAGGCACGTCACTTCCAAAATGAATCAAGAAACGCCCGATTGCAAAAGTGCCAGTGCGGTCGACGCGCCACTGATTGTGCCGACATTTGCCGCCTCTGATTTAATCAAAAAGAGCCGAACCAGTTTTTCCTGAATTTCCGGGTCGTTAAAGTCTGTTACGCTATCTGTCCCAAACACGGATTGCGCCCGCTCCTGAAAGATTGTCAGCTGATCATCGATATCGATGCTAGCAATGCTTGAAGACAATCCAAGCGCGGTTTCAAAGACGCTGCGAAGCGGTGCGTTGCCCATGACAGAAAACCATTGCGCATCGACCCCACTGGCATCATCGGTGACATCTGCCACGCCCTGCGCAATATTCAATGCCAGCCGCAGATCATTGTTCTGTTCGCCAACAGCCGCCTCAAACTGCCGTTTCTCAAAGCGATCAATGACGTCTTCCTGAACAAAGGACAAATTGATGCGTGGAAGTTCGTTGTCGAACCCAAATGTATCGGCCAAGTCAGCATATCTTGTGTCTGTCAGCCGATTGGCGAGCGCGTCATCGTCCGTCGCCCCATCTTCGAGAATCTTTTGGATGAAAGCTTTATTGTCGATATCGTCATCCAGCCCGAAAGCACCCAGGGTGACCTCAAGCAATTGCCGGTTATTGACCAACTCCTCTGCGGTATGGACATTTCCGATGTTTTCCCGAAAATAGTCTGTCGCACGGGTAATCGGCTGGCTTTCAGAGAATGCGGTCTGCTGGCTTTCGATTGTACGTTCGAGAAACCGCCAACCAACATAGCCGGTAAGGGGTACAACGGGTTGAAAACTCATATCGTTCGCGTGCCCAGCAGGCGCGCCTCTCTTGGTAAAAGCAGCCTTAGTGCTTTCAGAACGCGGTAGAAATCGTTGCCGTTGGTTGCCTCCGTCGCTGCATTGAGATGAGTGCGACTGTCATCATCCCTGAGTGCCTGGCTAAGCTGTTCGATGCCGCGCAGAATCTGCAACCGTGCATCCTCTTGCGTGACATCACCTGAAAGGACTAGCTGCGCGATGTAACAGACACGCCTGACGGGGGTGTTGACCTCATCTGGCTTTATGGCGTCGCGCAATCGAAGGATGTTTGCGTTTGGTGTCAGGATTGACAGGCGGCTTCGTCGGTCGCCGTTTTCGACCACCGCCCCGTTGACAAGAACCCTTTCGCGCGGGTTGAGCTTCAGAACAAGGCCCGCCATCAGGTCGCCCCTTGTCCGCTAAGGCCGCGCAGGACAGCCGTATTGATATCGATAAGTGCAGAGGCATCGGCCTTTTGATTCAAAACCTTCTGGCTGTGCTGATCAGTAAATTCGGCCAAGTAGAAAATTTGCGCACGCAGCGATTCCGGCAGCGCATTGTCTGGCTCTGCCACCTCTGCCGCCAATGTGGTCCACATTCGGCGGTTGCTGTGCAAGGCGGCGGCGAGTTCGGGAAAGTTGATGGGGGGCGTTGATATTGCTTTTTTAAGCCGGGCTGTGACACGGCTGACGAGCTGGGCTTCGATTGACCGTTCTGTACGGATTGAAACCTGGGTCGGGGCGTAAGCTTGCTGGGCTTGCAGAATAGCGTTCACGGGAAGTTCCTTCCGGGACAGCATTGAATGGGGTGCGGTTTTACCGCAGCGAAGGTGATTGTGGCGCCAGAATACCGGCGCCACGTATCAGATTACTGGAACAGTGACAGAATTGTCTGTGGTGCCTGGTTGGCAATCGACAGCGACTGAACACCCAGCTGCTGCTGTACCTGCAAGGCTTGCAGACGAGCGGATGTCTCTTCCATATCGGCGTCAACCAAGGCGCCGATGCCAGATTTGAGAGAGTCGGTCAGGTTCGAGATAAACTCGGCCTGTGTTTCGATCCGTCCCTGGCTGGAGCCGAATTCAGCGGCGGCATCAATTGTGGTGTCGATATAGGTTTCGACATTTGCAAGCGCCGCCGCGACGCCTTCATCACTTGTCACATCAAGGCTGTCCAAGCCAACAAGACCGCCAGTCGCTGTACCGCCAGCAGCACCTGCACCCGTAAGCGCGATATCGGTTGCGCTGTCATTGTCGATCTGTAGCGTCCAGGCCCCCGTCGCCTCATCTTGTTTGACGTTGGTTGAGATGTTTTCCACACCGGCGCCATCGATGACTGTCTTGAGACCCCGTGCGACATCCTCAAATGTTTCGCCCGGACCGGCAACGTAGTCGTGATTTACGCCACCAATTGAAACGCGGTATCCGTCACCTTCGTTCACACCGGCTGTTCCCGAGAAGGTAAGTGTTGATGCCCGCGCATCGATTGTTTCGCCTGTAAAGCCAGCACCTGCAGCCCCTGCACCAGTGCCGTTAACGTCGGTCGTGGCGGTTGCATCAGTTGTGGAGAAGTTGACCTCTACATCATCGAATTTCGACCCCGATGCCAAAGTGATAGTGCCGGTTGCAGCTGTTGCCGAGACACCTTCAATACCGGCCGCGTTGAGCGCGGCGGTGACACCATCAGCGATAGATGTGGCTGTGTTGCCCGTCGCCTCAGAGGTGAATGTCACTGTTTCACCGGCAACCTGAAGATTGTACGTATTGCTGGAGGCGGCTGTGGTGCCTGCCAACTCGATCGTCATTGTGTTGCCGGCGTTCGAAAACTCTGTCCCGGCAACGCCAGCCAGGCTATTCGCGCCGTCAACGGTAGTGACATTGCCACTCAGATCAGCACCGGTACCGTAAACACCAGCGTCAAAGCTCAAGTCCTGACGCGCGACTGTAATGTTGGAGGCTGTAACCGTTCCATCGCTGGAGCGGTCAAGCGAGGATAGTACGTTTACATCATCCGTCCCACTGAGCATATTCAGCCCGTTGAACTGGGCTGCACCGACAACCGCTGAAATCTGATCGGTCAGCGCGTTGATATCATCTTGCAGCTTGGTCCGGTCAACGTTTTCACCTTGTGCGGCGACGATCTTTTCCTTCATTTCAGTCAAAAGGTCGGTCACGGTTTCCGCGCCATTTCTGGCAACAGCGACTGACGACTCTCCCAAAGAAAGGCTTTCTGAAATGGCTTTGAAACCCTTGACGTCGGATTCCATAACCTTGGAGATCGCCCAAACGGCAGAGTTATCCTTGGCCGACCCAACCTCTTTGCCAGTCGAGATCATTGATTGGGTTTTCGACAAATCACCGTTGATGGATTTCAGTGTCTGAAGCGCGACCATCGCGCTGTTGTTGGTCAGAATGCTGGACATTGATTTGGTCTCTTTCTAAATGGCGCTTCGCGCCGGTTTAATTTCGGAAACCCCGGAAATCCGAGGAATGAGACGTCGTTCTGACGGAGAAATCGATGCGATGTTTCAACACCGAGCCTTTGTGGCAGTGGAAGCAGATGACTGTTTTGCATTGAACAAAACGTTAAGGGGACCCCATGAAATCAGGCGAATTTGATCCAATTTTGAAGGGTATTATGCCTTCTTTTCGATATCAGGTTTTGTCGTCGGATATGTCGCCATCTGCCCGGATTGATCATAAACGCTCAGGCCTGCTCGCACGTGATCCAGCGCTGCCAGCCTGGTTTGTGCCGCGTGGACCCCGGCAATGGCTGCGGCAAGAAGGCTCTGATTACGGTCTATGGCCTGCTTCAATCGCGACAGTTCTGCGTTGCTTAGTGTCGCTTGCGCCACCTGCAAAAAGAGATCTTCTTTCTTCCCGGCCATTTCATCCAGCCGAGCAAATCCCGCCTTGCGGATCGCTTCCCTCTCCTGCGACAGATGGGTCATGAGTGCATTGTAAGCCGCACTACTCATTGATGCGGGCCTTCATTGCGTTGAATAAAGCCTCGGCGAGTCCCACCCCGCCTGCTTCTGTGATGGCCTGTGCATATTCTTCGCGCAGAAATGACGCGAATTGATCTTCGCCCGCGCCGCCGCCGAATGTTTCGCGCGGCGTCCCCACACCAGCGGATTTCAGCATTTCGGCAAGAAAGGTCGCCTCCATCTTTTGGGCGGCATCTTTCAAACTCGTATCTGTGGCAGCGTAATCCGGCAGGACCGGCGGTTGCTGGATTTTCGAGAGTGCTGGAATTGTTTGCATCGGATTCTCCGTGTTCGTTTTTCTTGTTTTGCCAGCAGTCGGTAAAGAATCAGTAAGTGTTGTCATGCTAAACGTCTGCTATCGCAGTATTTGCGCGGAGAGCGGATGATACCTTTAGCAATTGTTGATGATGTGGGCGGGCAGTTTGCGCTGGGTGCTGAATCGGCCGATTTTGCCGTGGGTGCGGAGTTCTCGGAATGCTTTGCCTTGAATGATCATGCGCCCGCTGATGAACCGAATCTGGACGACTTGCGCGAGAGGTTGTTGAGCGGGCCCGCGGATGGTGTTGATCCTGATCCAACGGTCGTTGATGATGATCATGTTTCTGCAAATGTCTCTTTGATGTCAGACACTGTTTCATCGTCGACGCAGCCTTTGGAACAGAACCCTAATCCGTCGCCGACTGATGCCGTGAAATCAGAGCTGGATGATGTGACAGAGGATCGGCAAACGCATCAGGCAACGCTCGTTCAAAGCCTGATAGAAAGCCGTTCAACATCGGTGGAGAGTGGTGCGGTACAGACGATTTCAGCTGTATTTCCGTTGTCCCGGATTGGCTTCGATGCGCGAATGACGGAAGCCAGGTTCAGGCCCGAAGTGCGACCAAATCTGGCGATATCACGGACAGTGGAACAGTCTGTGACGCTGATTCCAAGCGACAGGTTGACGCTTAAGGTTCCGCTTCCGGATCAAAACCCGGATAGCAAACCGGAACCGTCGGGTATGATGAGGGCCAATGAAAGGCTGGAGGTGATCGCTCCAGCGCCTCAGGCAGTATCTGCCCCGACAACAACAGTTCAGCAACCGGTTCTGGCAGCCATCCCCACGCAACAACCGCTGCAAAATCGGTTGGCCGACAGCATGCCGATAGTCGAAACCGTCGCCGACGGCGCGATGGCAGGCGGCGGCACGGAACGACCGGTTCATGTGGTCGCAGGTTCTTCTGTCACTTCTGCGAGTCCAGATACGGCCAGGGCGGTCGCGCAACAGTTGGTCGTTGCGCTGTCAAGGAATGCAAATGGGACGACAGAGCTGCGACTGAACCCAGAGGAGTTGGGTCGCGTTCGTCTGAACATGACTATTATAGAGGGTGCGGTGACGGTCAATGTCGCAGCGGAACGGCCTGAAACGGCTGATTTGATGCGGCGTCACATCGAAGTTCTGGCGGATGAGTTTCGGGAAATGGGGTACGAGGATGTGTCGTTCTCATTCGATCAGGGTGATAGGCAAAGTGAAGCCGCAGATGCCGATTATCCTGAAAACCAAAGCATCAATACTGATGACAGCCCCGCGGAAATAGCTTTGGGGCAACAGAAGATGACCGGGCAAGTGACTATCGGGCTTGACCTTAGACTTTGAGGATTTGACATGGAAATTGGGCAAACGCTCACCAACGGTTTGGCGACGCAGACAGATGCGTTGAACAGTGAAGCAAACGGCGGGATCGGTTCTGATTTTGAGACATTCCTGCGCATGCTGACCGTTCAGATGCAGAATCAGGACCCGCTCAACCCAGTGGATTCCTCGGACTATGCTGTTCAATTGGCCACCTTTTCCGGTGTTGAACAGGCTGTATTGACTAATGATTTGCTGAAATCGCTGACCAGTCAGATCAGCACAAGTGGCCTGGCGGATATGGCGGCTTGGGTCGGGCGAGAGGCGCGGGCAGCCGCGCCGGCCTATTTCGACGGTAATCCTGTTACCCTCACACCCAGCGTGGCACCCGCCGCTGATAGCGCGGAAATCGTGGTGAGGGACGCCGACGGGTCGGTCGTCCAGCGTTTTGACATTGGCACGACAAACGAAGCCGTTGAATGGGCGGGCGTGGGCGAAGATGGCTATCCGTTTGAACAGGGACTCTACAGGTTTGACGTCATCAGCTATTCCAATGACAGCGTTATCGCGGAAGAGCAGGCCGAAACCTATAACGTAGTCACAGAGGTCCGCATCGAAGGCAACGACACCGTCCTTATTATGCAGGGCGGATCGGCTGTATCGGGTGATAGCGTCACGGCGTTGCGTGACCCTGCACTTTAAAAGGCACCCCCGATCCAGACCACGCCAACGGCCAGAACTGCACCTAACGCCATCCAGGCGAGACGTGCGCGCAGCCGCTGTGGTTTCGGTTCGGGTGGTGGATTGGTCTGGCGGATCAGTGCTGCCTCCGCGAGGTCCGGCAGGCGGGGGCCAAACCGGGCCAGAACGGTCACTGTTTTTGCAAGATCACGCAACAACGCCTTTGGGCCAATGCTGTCCTTGATGTAGCTTTCGACTACAGGCTTGGCGACGTGCCAGATATTCATATGGGGGTCCAAGGAGCGAGCCACGCCTTCGACAACTACCATTGTTCGCTGCAGAAGGATCAACTCGGTCCGGGTTTCCATGCCAAACCGCTCGGTCACTTCAAACAGATAGTTCAGCAAGCGCGCCATCGAAATACGGCTCGCATCCATGCCAAAAATTGGCTCACCCACGGCCCGCAGGGCACGGGCGAATTCATCGACGTCACGATCGGCGGGGACATAGCCCGCCTCAAAATGCACCTCGGCCACGCGTTGGTAATCCTTGCGGATAAAGCCGAAAAGAATCTCGGCGTAGACGCGGCGCGTATAGGCGTCGATCCGGCCCATGATCCCGAAATCATAGGCGATGATATCGCCATTGGCCGCGACCTTCAGGTTTCCTTGATGCATGTCGCCATGAAAATACCCATCCCGCAGCGCGTGATTAAGGAAAAGTTGCAAGACACGGGCGGCCAGCGCTCGTCTGTCATGACCCGCCGCATCAAGGGCGTCATTCATGCCGATATTGGTGCCTTCGGCCCAGTCCAGCGTCATCACGCGGCGCGCAGACAAATGCCAGCGCACTTGCGGCACAGCAAAGCCTTCATCTGCTTCTGTGTTAGCCGCAAATTCCGCAGCTGCGGAACTTTCCAGCCGTAAATCCAATTCCCCCATCACGACGCCCTCGAAATGGGTGATCACATCCATCGGGCGCAGGCGGCGCGAGGAGGGCGACAATAATTCGATCGCCCGGGCGGCAAAATAAAACGCATCGATATCTTTGCGAAACGCCCTTTCGATACCGGGACGAAGGATTTTGACGGCCACTGCCTCACCCGTGTCCGCCAGATGCGCCTTGTGCACCTGGGCGAGCGACGCTGCTGCAACAGGCTCTGAGAATGAACTGAAAAGCTGGTCGAACGACTGGCCCAACTCTCGCTGAATTTCTGCTTTGGCCTCTTTCATCGAAAAGGGTGGCAACTTGTCCTGTAAGACCCGAAGCTGGACAGCCAGTTCATCCCCCACCACATCCGGACGAGTGGACAGGACCTGACCGAACTTGATGTAGGCTGGTCCAAGCGCCGTCAGCGCACGCGGGGCCGGAGGCGAACTGACATCGCCCTTGTATCCCAACCACTGAAACGGCCAGACCAGCGTGCGAAACGTGATCCGCAACAGCGGGCCTGCATCAAATGCATCAAGCACCACTTTCATCGCACCTGTGCGTTCCAGCGTGGCACCTGTGCGGATCAGACGGATGATGTTGTGGGGACCGCGCAAACTAGAGTTTCCAGCCAGAATGCAGGGCCGCAACACCCATCGTCAGGTTCCGATACTTCGCGTTATCAAAACCCGCATCATTGATCATTTGCAGGAATGTGTCCTGATCGGGGAAATTGCGAATGGACTCGACCAGATACTGATAACTGGCGCGGTCACCGGTGACGAGCTGGCCCATGCGCGGGATCACGTTGAAGGAATAGGCGTCATAGGCGGCCTGCATCATCGGATTGGGAAGTTGACTGAACTCCAGTACCATCAGACGTCCACCCGGCTTCAGAACGCGGTAAGCCTCGGCCAGTGCCTGTTCCGGCTTCGTGACGTTCCGAATGCCAAAGCTGATCGTATAAACATCGAAAGTATTGGCCTCAAAAGGCAGGGCCATCGCATCGCCCACTACCCACTCAAGGCTTTCGGCCATTTGATCGGCTTCGGCCCGCTGACGCCCCTCGACCAGCATTGGTTCGGTCAGGTCCAGTACCGTTGCGTGCCCCTGACCAGCGCGTTTAAGAAACCGAAAAGAAATATCGCCAGTGCCGCCTGCTACATCCAGCAGCTTTTGACCCGCGCACGGTGCCAGCCAATCCATCATCGCATCTTTCCAGACCCGGTGAACACCGGCCGACATCAGATCGTTCATGATGTCGTACTTGTTGGCGACAGAGGAAAACACCCCTTGCACCCGTCCCGCTTTTTCGCCCTCGGGCACCGTTTCGAACCCGAAATGCGTTGTCTTATCAGATTGATCTGCCATGGGGGCTTGCGGTCCTCTTCAATGGTCCCAACTATAGGACGCCAACCGGGGCTTACAATGCCGCCGCGCCGATAGAAAGTGTGCCATGCCCGAATTGCCAGAAGTCGAGACGGTTCGCCGCGGTTTGGAACCGGTCATGGCGGGTCGCATGGTGGTGCGGGCTGACGTCAACAGGCCCGATTTGCGATGGCCGTTTCCTGAACGGATGGCAGAGCGGTTGACCGGCAAACGTATCACGCAACTTCGCCGCCGGTCGAAATACATTTTGGCCGATCTCGATAGTGGTGAGACACTATTGATTCATCTGGGCATGTCGGGGCGTATGCTGATCTCGGGCCATACCGTTGGCGACTTCCATCATTCGCATCCGGCGCCCGCCAAACACGATCATGTCGTCTTTCATATGGAAAAGGACGCGCGGGTGACTTTCAACGACGCCCGGCGTTTTGGCGCAATGGATCTGATGCGGACGGATCAGCAGGATGGGCATTGGTTGATCAGGGACCTGGGGCCGGAGCCACTTGGCAATCGGTTCGACGAAGAATACCTGACGGCGCGATTGAAAGGCCGCAACACACCTATCAAGTCCGCCCTGCTTGACCAGCGTATCGTCGCAGGTCTAGGCAATATATATGTGTGCGAGGTGCTGTTTCGCGCCGGTATTCACCCCAAGCGCAAGGCAGGGCAACTAAGCGCTAAACGTGTCGCTTCTTTGGTGCCGATCATTCGTGATGTTCTGGCAGAAGCAATCGATGCGGGCGGCTCTTCCTTGCGGGATTATCGCCAAACAGATGGCGAATTGGGATATTTTCAGCATGTTTTTCAGGTTTACGATAGGGAAGGTCAAACCTGCCTAACCTCCCGATGTGACAAGAAAATTCAGCGAATCGTTCAATCCGGGCGCTCATCATTTTTCTGCACACAATGCCAAAGATAGCTTGATCCGCAGTACCGCTTTGCTAAGCACTACCTTTAGACCGGCGGCAAAGGGACAGCAGCATGGCTTTTGAAACGATCATCGTTGAGGTTGACGACAACGTCGCGACCATCACCTTGAACCGCCCGGATTCAATGAATGCGCTGAACAAGGCTTTGCTTGGCGAATTATGCCAGGCGCTGGAAGAAGCGGACGCCAGTGACAAGGTGCGCTGCATCGTCATTACCGGCTCTAACAAGGCATTCGCCGCCGGGGCAGATATTGGCCAGATGGCCGACAAGTCATTTGTCGAGATGTATTCGGCCCGGTTTTTTGAAGACGAAACCATACGCTTCAACCGGACCCGCAAACCGATCATTGCAGCCGTGGCCGGCTATGCCTTGGGCGGCGGGTGTGAACTGGCAATGATGTGCGATTTCATTATTGCGGCTGACTCAGCGAAATTCGGGCAACCCGAAATCAATCTTGGCGTCATCGCAGGATTGGGCGGGACGCAGCGTTTGACACGTTTTGTGGGCAAATCCAAATCAATGGACATGCATCTGACCGGACGGTTCATGGATGCCAATGAGGCTGAGCGGAGCGGCCTCGTCAGCCGGGTTGTGCCGGCCAAGAAACTTTTGTCCGAGGCACAGGCTGCGGCGGAAAAGATCGCCGAGAAATCCCTTCTGGCCACCACGGCCGCCAAGGATGCCGTGGACCGATCTTATGAAACGACGCTTGCGGAAGGCCTGAATTACGAACGTCAGCTATTCTTTTCGCTGTTCGCAAGCGAAGATCAGGCCGAGGGCATGGCTGCGTTCCTCGAAAAAAGGGAACCGCAGTTCCGGGACCGTTAAAAACCCATATTTTATGGGTTCACATTTCAAGCGAAGTGACCTATCAGCCCCGCTATACATGCGCGTGAGACCCGCTTCGGTCAGAATCACCGGTTCCGAACCCGGTCGTGGGCTTATTGCGCAATAGATTTTCAATTGGCCCCACGAAGGGAAAGAACAAATGGCAAATTCACCTCAAGCCAAAAAGCGTGCACGTCAGAACGTCGCGCGCTTCCAAGTCAACAAAATGCGCCGTTCGCGGATTCGCACCTATCTACGCAGCGTTGAAGAAGCCATCGCCGCTGGCGATCAGAAAGCAGCGATCGAAGCATTGCGTGCCGCACAGCCTGAGCTGATGCGTGGTGTCACTAAAGGCGTGCTCCACAAAAACACTGCGTCACGAAAGATGTCGCGCCTCTCTTCGCGCGTCAAAGCGCTCGGATAAGTATCAGATTTTGCCGGTTTTGTGCCGATAGCAATTCAAGTGAAAACGCGCCCGTCCGGGCGCGTTTTTTATTGATCGTACTTTTTGCGCCGCAGTTTTGCTGTCATTTCAAAGCGGTCGCAGATTCTTTTCAGGGTTTCATTGAGTCAAGCACGATGTTCTGTTGATGCGGCCCTGACCACCTTGCTAGCTTAGCGATGCGATTCACATCGTTCCGGGGGAACATGGAGGAGATCGGCAAGCTGTGATGGCGCTGCGACCTGTTCGTGGTGCGTCGTCCTTGTCCGAACTTCATGCAAAGGTGGCATCGGGAAACATAGCTTTTGCTATGTGTCGAGGTTAGCCTGTGTCTGCTGCGTTTACCGTGTCTGTTCCACGGTAGCTGTTGCTGTCTGTGTTCTCTGTCATGCCACTCGCTAACCCTATTCGACCGGTTTTGACGGCGAAAAAGGAGCGGAGGGCCTATGGATATGGTGGAAGGCCGCGCGCCCGGATGTGTGTCCGGGTGGCGTGTTTGCTTTGTCGGTTTGGCATTTGGGATGCAGGCCAGGCCGATGGGGCAGTGTTTGTAATTGGGGAAAACGGGACAAGATGACTAACGATATCTGGGCAAATGTTCTTACATCATTACGTACCGCATTGGGTGCAAATAATTTTTCGAATTGGATTGAACCACTTGAATTCTCACGACTAAGCGGCGGCGTCGCCACGTTTCATGTCCCAACGAATTTCATTGGCAACTATGTATCCCAGAACTTTGGCGACCAGATCATCTATCAGATGAAGCAAAATGGTGAGCAGGTGCAGCGACTGAAATTTGAAGTCCCTGACGGCGTCCAGAAAACCGTTGCTCCCGTTGCAAAGACCCAGGCAAAGGCCAAGACCGCAGACAACACGCCCGACGCATCGCTCGACGCCCGCTTTACCTTTGATACCTTTGTTGTTGGTAAGCCGAACGAACTAGCCAACGCCGCCGCGCGGCGCGTGGCCGAGGGTGGCCCCGTCACCTTTAACCCGCTTTTTCTTTATGGTGGGGTCGGGCTGGGGAAAACCCACCTGATGCACGCCATTGCCCATGAGTTGCAACGCCGGTCGCCAGAACTCAACGTGCTTTACCTCTCGGCTGAGCAATTCATGTACCGCTTCATTACCGCACTGCGCGAGCGCAAGATGATGGACTTCAAACAGATGTTCCGGTCGGTCGATGTGCTGATGGTGGACGATGTACAGTTTATCGGTGGCAAGGACAGCACCCAGGAAGAGTTCTTTCACACCTTTAACGCGCTCGTGGACAGTCAAAAGCAGATCATCATTTCCGCCGACCGTGCGCCTGGTGAAATCAAGGATCTTGAGGAACGGATCAAGTCCCGACTGCAATGCGGTCTGGTTGTTGACCTTCATCCGACAGACTATGAACTGCGGCTGGGAATCCTTCAGTCCAAAGTTGATGTCTATGCCGCACAATATCCGGAGCTGGTGATCGCGCCAGGTGTGCTGGAATTTCTGGCCCACAGAATTTCAACCAATGTTCGTGTCCTTGAAGGGGCGTTGACCCGGCTGTTTGCTTTTGCCTCGCTCGTTGGTCGCGAAATCACATTGGAACTAACTCAGGACTGTCTTTCCGACGTACTCAAAGCCTCTGACCGCAAAGTCACAGTCGAGGAAATTCAACGGAAGGTTTCCGAACACTATAACATCCGCTTGTCGGATATGATCGGCCCCAAGCGGGTGCGCAACTATGCGCGTCCTCGGCAGATGGCGATGTATCTGGCCAAGCATATGACCAACAGGTCTCTGCCCGAAATCGGACGCCGTTTCGGGGGGCGGGATCATACGACAGTGATGCACGGGGTCCGCCGCATTGAAGAGCTGAAAACAATTGACAGCCAGATCGCTGACGATCTGGAATTGCTACGGCGCGCGCTGGAAGAATAAGCAGCGCTTGACGCCGCCTGGTCCTTCGTCAACAGTCCAACAAAACGCTTGAGCCGACCGGGAAATGCGGTACATTTCGCGCCCGGTGGGGGTCGGGCACCAAGATATGCGGAGCATGGGACATGAAATTCAGTATCGAACGCGGGGTTCTATTGAAGGCGGTTGCGCAGGCCCAGTCGGTCGTCGAAAGACGTAACACAATACCTATTCTGGCCAACGTCCTGATAGAGGCTGAAGGCGACGATGTGCAGTTCCGGGCCACTGATCTGGATATCGAAGTGGTGGATCGCGCCCCGGCCAAGGTGGAACGGGCAGGGGCCACGACGGTCTCTGCCGTCACACTGAACGAGATTGTGCGTAAACTGCCAGATGGGGCACTTGTGACATTGACCGAGGATGGCGCATCCGGGCGTCTTACGATTGATGCGGGGCGGTCGAATTTCTCGCTGGCCACGCTGCCGAAGGAAGACTTTCCGGTTATGGCCTCTTCCGACTATGCTTCCAATTTTTCTGCGCTGGCGCCAGTTTTGCGACGACTTTTCGACAAATCTAAGTTCGCCATATCGACAGAAGAGACCCGCTATTACCTCAATGGTGTTTATATGCATGTGTCCGATAGCGATGGCGGCAAGGTGCTGCGCTGTGTGGCGACCGATGGGCACCGTCTCGCGCGTGTTGATGCCGACCTGCCGGAAGGTGCAGCGGACATGCCCGGCGTCATTGTGCCGCGCAAAACCGTGGGCGAACTGCGCAAGTTACTGGACGATGACGATATGCAAATCGCCGTTTCGGTGTCCGAAACCAAGGTGCGCTTTGCGACACCTGACATCACGTTGACCTCTAAAGTGATCGACGGCACATTCCCCGACTACACCCGCGTCATTCCACAGGGCAACACGCGCAAACTAGAGGTGGACGCCGCCGAATTCGCCAAGGCGGTCGACCGTGTGGCAACGGTTTCGTCCGAAAGATCCCGCGCGGTCAAGCTGGCGCTTGACGAAGACAGACTGGTCCTGTCGGTCAATGCGCCCGATAGCGGTGCCGCAGAAGAGGAGCTGGCCGTTGCATATAACGATGAGCGGCTGGAGATCGGGTTCAACGCCAAATACCTGTTGGAAATCGCTAGCCAGGTCGATCGTGAAAACGCTGTTTTCATGTTCAACTCCTCCGGCGATCCGACCCTGATGCGCGAAGGCAATGACACGACGGCGGTTTATGTCGTCATGCCGATGCGCGTGTGACGGGACGGAAAATTTTTCACGAAAAATTTTGGGATGTGGATTTTCCTGAAAATCCATTCACGGTTCGATGACAGAACTTGCGCTCCGTCAGTTGACCCTGTCCCATTTCCGGTCGCACAAGCGTGCGGTACTTGAACTGGATGCACGTCCGCTCGCCATCTATGGCCCCAACGGTGCAGGCAAGACCAACCTGCTCGAAGCTGCATCGCTGATCTCCCCAGGCCGCGGATTGCGCCGCGCCGCCGCCGATGATTTCGTCCGCAGGCCAGAGGCTTTGGGATGGAAAATATCTGCGGTCCTGCAATCGCTCCACCAAACCCACGAAATCGAAACCTGGGCCGAGGCAGGCAGCCCGCGTCAGTTGCGCATCGACGGTAAAACCGCTCCGCAAGTCGCGTTGGGGCGCGTCGCGCGCATCCTCTGGCTTGTTCCATCGATGGACAGGCTCTGGATTGAAGGGGCCGAGGGCCGCCGCCGGTTTCTGGATCGGGCCACGCTCAGTTTTGAACCGACCCACGCTGACGCTGTTTTGTCCTATGAAAAGGCCATGCGCGAACGCAACCGGCTTTTGAAAGACATGGTGCGTGATCCGCATTGGTACACAGCACTTGAGGCGCAGATGGCCGAAGCCGGTGCCGTGATCCAGACCAATCGCCAGCGTGCCATCACCGAACTGACCGCTGCACAGGCGGCGGCCACTACGGCCTTTCCCACAGCAAGTCTGGAACTGACCGCGCCTGACCCGATCCCTGACGACCTTCAGACGGCACTCGCCGAAAGCCGCCCGCGCGATCTGGCCGCCGGGCGCACTCTGATCGGCCCGCACCGGGCTGATTTGCACGCCGTGTTTGCGGAAAAAGGCGTTGCCGCCAAGGACTGCTCGACCGGTGAGCAAAAGGCCCTGCTCATCAGCCTGATCCTTGCCAATGCAAGGGCATTGGCTCGCGATTTTGGCGCCCCGCCGATCCTGTTACTTGATGAGGTTGCGGCCCATCTTGACGCGAACCGCCGCGCGGCGCTTTATGACGAGGCCTGTGGCCTTGGCGCGCAGGCCTTCATGACTGGCACCGGTGAGGAGCTGTTCGCAGAACTCGGCACCCGCGCCCAATACGCTGAAGTGACCGAAACCGACGGCGTGTCGTCCATAACCCAAAAGGATCAACCATGACCCCACAACGTGTCACACTGATCACCCTTGGTGTAGCCGATTTGGAACGGTCAAAGGCATTCTATGGCGCGCTGGGTTGGACCCCAAGATCGGATGAGGGCGAGGTCGTCTTTTACCAAATCAATGGGATGGTACTTGGCTTTTTCGGGCTTGGTCCATTGGCCAAGGATCAAGGGCGTCCCGATTCCAAGTTGGGAACTGGTGCGATCACACTTGCGCAGAACTTCGAGACCGACGCGCAGGTGGACGAGGCCTATGCAGCAGCTTTGAAGGCAGGTGCGACGCCCTTGAAGGCGCCAGAAAAGGTCTTTTGGGGTGGATACTCCGGCTATTATGCCGACCCGGACGGGCATGTCTGGGAAGTGGCGCAAAACCCTTTCTGGTCGCTGAACGAAGATGGCAGTCTGACGCTGCCGAAGCCTGATGCAGATTGAAACGATTGATGAGCTGTCCCTGAGCGCCGATGATGATCAGCAGATCGGGCAGCTTCTGAACGCGGCTTTCGCCCGCATGGGCGATGACGGCTACAACGGGCGATCATTTTATAAACAGCGGCATCATTTGCGGATCATCGCGCGTGAGGATGGTCAAATCATCGGCCACATCGCTTTGCTGTTTCGCGAAATCCGCATGGGTACACGGCTGACGCCCATCATTGGGTTGGCCGAGGTCGCCACGCACCCTGACCAAGAAAGGCAAGGGATCGCTTCTGCCTTGTTGAAAGAAACCATAAATCGGTCGCGTAAAGGCCTCGCTGATTTTATCGTGCTGTTTGGAGATCACCCGATTTATGCCAAGCACGGGTTCAAAACTCATGCGAACAGTTTGCGTTATGTCGTTTTGGATGACTGCATCACCCACAAAATTATCGAACGTGTAGACGATGCGTTGATGGTCTTACCGCTGCGCGACACTGTCTGGGATGTCGATTCCGAAGTCGACCTGCTGGGACATATCTTTTGACATGACGATCTCTCCCTACGAACTGCTGCTTTATGCAGGGGCGCTGACGATCCTGTTCATGACGCCCGGCCCGGTCTGGGTCGCACTGACGGCACGGGCCCTCTCAGGTGGTTTTCAGGCGGCGTGGCCGGTGGCGCTGGGCGTTGTCGTCGGAGACATCATCTGGCCCTTCCTCGCTATCCTTGGGGTGACATGGGTGGTCTCGGTCTTTGCCGGCTTCATGGCCGTACTGCGCTGGGTCGCCTGCATCACATTCCTGACGATGGGCGGGCTGATCATCCGCAATGCGGACAAGACGATCGCGGCCGATAGCCGACTAACGAGGCCCGGTATGTGGGCGGGGTTCTTGGCTGGGCTGGCGGTGATCCTTGGCAACCCCAAGGCCATCTTGTTCTACATGGGCATGCTCCCGGGGTTCTTTGATTTGACCGCGCTGACATGGGCCGACATGGCCGCGATCTGCTTTCTGTCCTTTTTGATTCCGTTGCTGGGTAATCTGGCGCTGGCGCTTTTCATCGGGCGCGCGCGGGGATTTCTGACCTCTCCTACAGCATTACGGCGGACCAATTTGGTTGCCGGATTCCTATTGATTGGGGTGGGTCTGGTGATCCCTTTCACCTGAGAATTTCAAGCATTCGCCGAACCACAAAATCTTGTGCCAAACGGGTGACAACCCCCTGAAAAAAGCATATATTTTGCGGATAATGAAGCGGGACAAAATACATGGCCGACGACAATAACAGCCAAGAAGACTACGGCGCAGATTCTATCAAAGTTCTCAAGGGTTTAGAGGCTGTCAGAAAGCGCCCCGGCATGTATATCGGGGATACTGATGACGGCTCTGGTCTGCACCATATGGTCTATGAGGTTGTCGACAACGGCATTGATGAGGCTTTGGCCGGTCATGCTGACCATGTTTACGTCAAAATCAACGCTGACGGCTCGGTCACGGTGGGTGACAACGGGCGCGGGATTCCGGTTGGTATTCACGAGGAAGAGGGCGTCTCCGCAGCCGAGGTTATCATGACCCAGCTTCACGCTGGCGGTAAGTTCGACAGCAACTCCTACAAGGTCTCTGGCGGTTTGCACGGCGTCGGCGTGTCCGTGGTGAACGCCCTGTCCGATTACCTCGAACTGCGCATCTGGCGTGATGGCAAGGAACACTATGCCCGGTTCGAAGGCGGCTTTACGACTGAACATCTGCGCGTCGAAGGCGATGCCAACGGGCGTAAGGGGACCGAGGTCACATTCCTCGCCTCCACCGACACATTCAGCAACCGCGACTATGACTTTCATACGCTTGAAAAGCGCCTGCGCGAGCTGGCGTTCCTGAATTCCGGGGTGCGGATCATCGTGGAGGATTTACGCCCAGCTGAACCGCTCCGGACAGAGCTGTTCTACGATGGCGGCGTCAAGGAGTTCGTCAAATACCTCGACCGGTCTAAAACGCCGCTTATGGAAGAGCCAATCTACGTCACTGGTGAACGTGATGACATTGGCGTTGAGGTCGCTATGTGGTGGAACGACAGCTACAACGAAATGGTGCTACCCTTCACCAACAATATACCACAGCGGGATGGCGGCACGCATATGGCAGGTTTTCGGGGCGCGTTGACCCGCGCCATCGCGAAATATGCCACAGAAACCGGGATATCCAAGAAAGAGAAAGTCTCGCTCACTGGCGACGACGCCCGTGAAGGGTTGACCTGCGTGCTGTCGGTGAAAGTTCCCGACCCGAAATTCTCGAGCCAGACCAAGGATAAACTGGTGAGCTCCGAAGTGAGGCCAGCAGTTGAAAACCTGATGGGCGAAAAGCTGAACGAATGGTTCGAGGAAAACCCGGCCATCGCCAAAACAATCATCACCAAGATTGTTGAGGCCGCCGCCGCACGAGAGGCTGCACGTAAGGCCCGCGAGATCCGACGGAAGTCGGCGATGGACGTAAATTTCAACGCGTCCAAATTGAAAGACTGTTCCGAAAAAGACCCCTCCAAGACCGAAGTTTTCCTTGTCGAGGGTGATAGTGCCGGTGGCTCTGCCCAGACGGGTCGTGACCGGGGGACGCAAGCTATCCTGCCGCTAAAAGGGAAAATCCTGAACGTCGAACGCGCCCGGTTCGACCGGATGCTATCGTCTCAGGAAATCGGCAACCTTGTCATGGCGCTCGGCACCGGCATTGGTCGCGACGAATTCAACATCGACAAGCTGCGTTACCACAAGGTCATCATCATGACCGACGCCGACGTCGACGGTGCCCACATCCGCACGCTGTTGTTGACCTTCTTCTTCCGGCAGATGCCTGAATTGATCGAGGGTGGATATCTCTACATCGCCCAACCGCCGCTTTACAAAGTCGCACGGGGCAAGTCCGAGGTTTACCTGAAAGATCAGGCAGCCATGGACGATTATCTGGTCGAACAAGGAATCGATGGGGCCATGCTGCGCCAGGGCAATGGCGAGGAAATCGCCGGTGCCGACCTGCGCCGCGTCGTCGATGAGGCGCGCCAGCTCAAGCGTGTGCTTGAGGCATTCCCGACCCATTACCCCCGTCACATTTTGGAACAGGCTGCCATCGCTGGGGCGTTTGTTCCCGGTGAGGTGGATGCAAACCTGCAAGGGGTTGCCGACCGAGTGGCAGAGCGGCTCGACCTGATCGCCGTCGAATGGGAGCGCGGCTGGCAAGGCCGGATCACCCAGGACAAAGGGATCAGGCTCGCCCGTATTCTGCGCGGTGTTGAAGAAGTACGCACACTGGACGGCCCCATGTTGCGGTCGGGCGAGGCGCGGCGCACCGGGTCATTCACACAAAGCCTGCAGGATGTCTACAACTTGCCTGCCACGCTGGTGCGCAAGGATCGCAACCAGATCATCCACGGTCCACTTGATCTGCTAAAGGCCATTCTGGACGAAGGCGAAAAGGGCTTGTCGTTACAGCGCTACAAAGGCCTTGGCGAAATGAACCCCGACCAGCTTTGGGAAACAACACTCGACCCCGACGCGCGGACGCTTTTGCAGGTCAAGGTCGAAGATGTGGCCGAAGCGGACGATCTATTCACCAAACTGATGGGCGACGTCGTTGAACCGCGTCGGGAATTCATCCAGAACAACGCGCTGAACGTGGAAAATCTGGACTTTTAGCGGTACATTGGCGGTATGGATATCATATGAGCCGCATTGACGAGACCTTGGATTTCATTCCGACGCGTATCGCTGTTCTGACAGTCAGTGACACACGGCAGCTTGACGATGACAAGTCGGGCCAAACGCTTGTGGATCGTTTAATTACGGCAGGTCACACGCTTGCTGATCGGAAAATCCTTCCTGATGAGCGGGCAGAGATCGCGCAGCAGTTGCGGGATTGGTGCGCCGATGATGATGTGGATGTCATCATTTCAACCGGTGGGACTGGACTGACCGGGCGCGATGTAACGGTAGAGGCTCATCGCGACGTTTATGAAAAGGAAATCGATGCATTCGGTACGGTTTTCACGATCGTAAGTATGCAAAAGATAGGGACCAGCGCCGTTCAAAGCCGGGCGACGGCGGGCGTTGCCAACGGCACATACCTGTTTGCCCTACCCGGCAGCCCCGGCGCTTGCAAAGACGCTTGGGATGAAATTTTGAGCAAACAACTCGATTTCAGGCACCAACCCTGTAACTTTGTCGAGATTATGCCCCGTTTGGATGAGCATTTGCGCCGAAAATAACGATATGCGCGTATAACTAGAATATTTGATGTTCTAGGCTATCTGTTGAACATCGTTATAAGGATATTCAGGATGCGATTTTTGCGCCGTAGTCTCGTAGGCGTTTTGCTTCTTGCAGTAACACTGGTTGTCATCACTTGGTCGGCATCACTCGTCCGAGAGGCCGTTATGGTGCGGCTCAATGAAGAACCACGAGTCCAGCCACAGCGCGAACGCGAATTTGCAGCAAATGTGGTGTTGCTGGAACCAGCCACACTGACCCCGGAACTGACCGTCTTTGGTGAATTGCGCAGTCGCCGCACCTTGGCTTTACGCAGTGGGACGGGCGGCATCGTTCTCGAGGTGAGCGAGGACCTTGTCGAAGGTGGGGTTGTCGAGCAAGGGCAGATACTTGTGCGCATAGACCCCGCCGAGGCCGAGGCAGAGCTGAACCGAACACAAGCGGATTTACAGGATGCTGAGGCCGAGGTACGCGACGCCGAACGCGCTCTGGCACTGGCACAGGATGATCTGGTCGCGGCCCAGGGCCAATATACCTTGCAACAGCAAGCGCTGACACGGGCCCGCGACCTTGAGACACGCGGCGTCGGCACAACCGCCGCTGTCGAGACGGCGGAACTGGCTGTGTCAAGCGCGCAGGCTTCGGTTTTATCAAGCCGTCAATCCGCGATCACGGCAGAAGCGCGGATTGATCAGGCCAGGACAGGTCTGGACCGCGCAAAAATCGCAGTGGCCGAGGCGGAGCGTATCGTTGCAGATACTGTGGTTCGGGCCGCGTTCGATGGCATCCTGTCCGAAGTGACCGTCAGTCTGGGCGGCCGTCTGACCGCGAATGAACAATTCGCTCAACTGATCGACCCCGGCCAATTAGAAGTCGCCTTTCGGGTCTCGACGTCACAATATGCCCGACTGCTTGATGGCAACGGAACTCTGCTGAACGCGCCGGTGCGCGTAGCGCTCGACGTCTCTGGCGTCAATCTGCATGCCGATGGTCAGATTATCCGCGAAGGCGCGACCGTCGGAACAGGGCAGACTGGGCGTCTGCTGTTCGCGCGACTTGATTCTGCTGCCGGTTTCCGCTCCGGCGATTTTGTCACCGTCGGCATTGACGAACCCGAGGTGGACGGCGTGTCGCTCGTTCCCTCTACTGCTGTTGCAGCAGATCAGACGGTTCTTGTCGTCGATGATGAAAACCGTCTGCAACTCGCCAGTGTCGAGCTGCTGCGCCGACAGGGCGATAACGTGATCATCAGAATTGGTGATCTGGTGGGCCAAACCATTGTCGCCGAACGCTCACCGCTTCTGGGGGCCGGGATCAAGGTCCAACCGATCCGACCCGGCGAGGCCGCTGTGGAAGAACCAGACGAACCGGAAATGATTGTACTTGACGAAGAGCGACGCACGAAGCTCTTGGAATACGTCACCGGCAGCCGGATGCCGGAAGAGGTGAAGCAACGCATTATCGGTCAGCTCGAACAAGAGGAAGTGTCATCCGAAACCGTCACCCGCCTCGAAAGCCGGATGGGGAGCTGATCCATGCAAAGTGGTGGTGATCTTCTGAACGCACGGGCCGGGGGGCTCCTTCAATACTTTACCCGCCACCGCACCGCGGCCAACCTGCTCCTTGTCCTGATGATCACAGGTGGCCTGTTCGCGTTTCCCAACATGCGCGCGCAGTTCTTCCCCGATGTGGTGGTCGATGATCTTGAGATTTCCGTCGATTGGGACGGCGCGGGCGCAGAGGACGTAGATGCCGCCATCGTGCAGGTTCTGGAACCTGTCTTGCTGGGGGTAGAAGGGGTTGTCGCGTCCGAAGCACAATCGGTCGAGGGCAGGGCTGAAATCGAGCTTGAGTTCGAACCCGGCTACGACGTGGACCGCGCCGTTGAAGACGTGCAGCTGGCCATTGATAGCACAACGACCCTTCCGACCGATGCCGAAGACCCCGATGTGCGGCGCGGCGGTTGGTCCGACCGTGTAACGGATGTGGTTCTGACGGGCCCTGTCGGCGTGGATCAACTTGCACGTTTTGCTGATGAGATGTCCGCCAGATTGTTCGCCGAAGGCGTCACGCAAGTTTTCATTCAGGGCGTCGCAGCCCCTTCGACCATTGTTGAAGCGTCTTCGCTTTCGTTGATCAAACACGATGTCAGCATGGCCGATATTGCTGCAAAGATCACGGAAGAAGCCGCCGCCGATCCCGCAGGCGACGTATCAGGTAACGCCCGTGTCCGCACCGGGGTCGCCAAACGCAGCGCAGATCAGATTGCAGCCATCGTCCTGCGATCCGACGCGGATGGCTCCCAACTGACAATCGGCGATGTGGCCAGTGTCCGTGTAGAAGGCACCGACCGGGAACGGGCCTATTTTGTTGGCGACACGCCCGCCATCAAGCTGGTCGTGATGCGCTCGGCGTCCGGTGACGCCATCGGCATGCAGGAATCCGTCGAACAGGTTGCGGCTGAACTGGGTGCATCGTTGCCAACGGGCGTATCGATTGCGCTGACAAACGCGCGCGCCGAGGCGATCACCGGACGCCTCGATATCCTGATGGAAAACGGGCTGACCGGCCTTGCCTTAGTTGTCGTACTTCTTTTCCTGTTTCTCAACGCACGCACCGCGTTTTGGGTCGCGGCAGGTATTCCCGTGGCGATGCTCGCGGCGATTGGCCTGATGTATGTGGGTGGGCTGACCATCAACATGATTTCGCTTTTCGCGTTGATCATCACGCTCGGGATCGTCGTGGATGACGCCATTGTGGTGGGTGAACACGCAGATTTCCGGGTCCGACAACTCGGTGAGGACCCAACCGTCGCCGCCGAAAATGCGGCCAAGCGCATGTTCAGCCCGGTATTTTCGGCCACGACTACAACGATCATCGCCTTTTTCGGGCTCGTGGTGATCGGTGGCCGTTTTGGGGATCTGATTATTGATATCCCCTTCACGGTGATCGCGGTCCTGGCAGCCAGCCTCATCGAATGCTTCCTGATACTGCCTAATCACATGAGCCACGCCATAGCGCACTCGGCCAAGGAACACTGGTATGATTGGCCATCGCGTCAGGTCAACAAGGGCTTTGATTGGTTTAGGGACAAAGGGTTCCGGCCTTTTATGGGCTTCGTCATCTGGGCGCGCTACCCGGTCTTCGCCTTCGCACTGTTGGCGTTGGCATCGCAGGTGGCTTTGTTCATTCGCGGGGATGTCAGCTGGCGGTTCTTTAACGCGCCAGAGCAGGCGCAGATCACAGGCAACTTCGCGATGCTGCCTGCTGCGACGCGTGAAGACACGATGGAAATGATGCGCGAAATGCAACGCGCGACCCAAGCCCTTGGCGCGGAATACGAAGAACGGCACGGAACCAACCCACTGAAATTCGTTGTTGCCGAAATCGGCGGAAACTCTGGCCGTGCCATCGCCGGATCGGACACTAAGGACACCGATCAGTTAGGGGCCATCTCAATCGAAATGATTGATGCCGACAGCCGCCCTTATTCCAGCTTTGCTTTCGTGTCCGAGCTTCAAGAAAACGTGCGCCAGCATCCTATGGCCGAAACCGTCAGCTTCCGCAGCTGGGGACGTGGCCCATCTGATGAAGGTCTGGAGATCCAGTTCTTCGGGGCGGATAGCGAAACGCTGAAAGGAGCCGCAGAAGCCCTGAAATTTGCACTCTCTCAATTTGGCGAGATTTCGGGTCTCGAAGACACGCTGTCATATGACAAGGAAGAATTGATCCTTGAGCTGACACCGCAAGGCGACGCACTCGGCTTCAGCATTGATGGGATCGGGACAATTCTGCGCCAACGGCTCGGCGGGATTGAGGCGGCGACCTATCCTGACGGCACCCGCTCTGCCAGCATCCGCGTGGAATTGCCCGAGGATGAGCTAACAGCCGACTTCCTTGATCGGACCCAGATGCGGACCGATGACGGCGAATATGTTCCCTTGGCCGATATCGTCACTGTGCAAAGCCGCACGGGGTTCTCCACCGTCCGACGCGAAAACGGGATTCAGCTGATTTCGGTTATCGGTGATCTTGACGACGAAGATGCGGACCGGGCCGCTGAAATACAAACCATCATAAACGAGACGATCCTGCCGGAGATCGAACGCAACTTCGGCGTCAGTTCAGCATTGTCGGGGATGAGCGAGCAGGAGCAGCAGTTCCTGGCCGACGCGCGAACCGGCCTGATTTTGGTGCTTCTGGGGATTTACCTCACGCTGTCATGGATTTTCAGCAGTTGGACGCGCCCTGTGGTGGTGATGTCGATTGTACCCTTTGCCTTGGTAGGCACGATCTATGGTCACTACGTCTGGGACATCCCGATGAGCATGTTTACCGTCGTCGGTCTGATCGGCATGGTCGGGATCATTATCAATGACAGCATCGTTCTGGTCACGACCATTGATGAATACGCCAAGGATAGGGGGCTGGTCCCTGCAATTATCGATGGCACCGCCGATCGTCTACGACCCGTTCTTTTGACGACGCTAACCACTGTGTTGGGTTTGACACCACTGCTTTACGAAGGGTCTAATCAGGCGGAATTTCTGAAACCAACAGTGGTGACGCTGGTGTTCGGGCTTGGCTTTGGCATGTTTCTGGTCCTGCTCATCGTGCCGTCGTTGATGGCCATGCAGATGGATTTCCACCGCCATATCCAAGCCGCCAAGCGGGCGCTGCGTGCGCCACGCTGGGCCATGTTCGCGCCAGCTGCCATCGGCGCAGGTGGGGCTGTGGCACTCTTTGCGGCAATTGTCGCGCCAATTCTGCTGAACGGATCACCTTGGTCCGTAGCGGCAGAGGTTTTGCCAGCATTGAACGCAGGCCTTGGGGCAGCGTTTCTGTGGTATCTGGCATGTGTTGGGGCGCTGCTTTGCCTAATTTATGCGGTCGCGTTGGCAGCAGCAGTTTTCAAAAGCCGGGCGACTTGATGGGCTGATGCGTTTGATTGGATCTATTGAAATACTCAATCCATAAATTGTATCTAACTGAAGTTACGTTACGAAGCCCCTGGTAAGACGTTAAAAACAAAACCATTTTAAATGAATACTAAGCAGTCGGAACTTATAGCAGGCACTCATGCAAATTAAACTAGTCACCCGAATGATAGGCGCTTCCTTGGCTTGGGCAGCATTAATCACAAAGTTTAACCTGGTCGTGACAAGCGCTGATCACGCCACTGTTGCTGCCGCCGTGATTCACTACTTTGGATTTTTCACACATCTCACGAATATTCTCGTGGCCTTGGCGTTTACCGCATCCATTTTAAGGCCAAATAATTCATTTCGCCGGTTTTTTGAAAGACCAGCCGTGCGTGGAGCCATCGCCCTTTACATCCTTGTTGTCGCTGTCGTTTATGAAGTCCTGCTTGCCCATCAATCTAATCATCAAGGAGTGGCGGCGCTTACAAGTGGTCTGCTTCACATCGTAATTCCTGCGCTTTATCTGCTCGATTGGGTTTTGTTTGCTCGCAAAAAACCGATGCGCTACACGGATATACCGTATTGGTTGATTTACCCGTTTTTGTACGCAATTCTTTCCATCGCCAAAGGAATGGTTTTGGGTACGTACCCTTATTCATTCCTTGATGCCGGAGAACTCGGGTTTGCGGCACTGGGAATTAACATCTTGGGATTTGTGGTGCTATTTGCGGGCGGTGCGGCCTTTTTCATCCTCTTGGGGAGGCTTTTACCTCACACGATCCAGCAAAACTTAACAGAAGCCGATGGTCGTTGAACGGACGATTTTCTGAACCGATAGCCCTAAAGCGTTCTCAGACAACCGGATCATCACCGCCCCGGGTACAGCACCTGTAAGCTTCACCGCCGCTGTTTTCGAAAACAGCGGCGTGGACAAAGCTTCGGTGGCACAGTTGCGAAAAATGATGGCAGCGGAACACGCCTGACCCAAAAATTGCCTTGATCCAAATGACGGCTGCGCCGACGAGATTATTGCGTGGGGGTGCTACCCCCGTCGCCTGCGGCGACTCCCCCGAGGTATTTTTGAACAAAAGAAGACAGGACGAAGTCAGCCCCGCATCAGCTTTGGTAAATCCCCGGTCAAACCGGCCGCTTCCCGAATGAACCCGCGTCGCAGTCCGGGGGTAGCGTTGACAAGCCCCATGCCAACGTCACGTGCAACACGAAGCAGCGGGTTGTCGTTGGAAAAGAGCCTGTTGAACGTGTCCGTCGCTATCGCCAGCGTCGTCGTGTCAAACCGCCGCCACTGCTGATAACGCCGCAAGACTGCGGCGGTGCCGATGTCTTCGCCCCGCCCATGGGCTTCTGAAAGAACCTCTGCCAATGCGCCTACATCCCGCAGACCAGCGTTCAACCCTTGCCCTGCTATCGGGTGGACCCCGTGTGCGGCATCCCCGATCAACGCAACCCGGTTGGCGATAAAGCTGTTGGCGAGTGTCAGCCCCAACGGATATGTAAACCGCGCGCCGGTCAGGCTGATCTCGCCCAGAAAGCTGCCAAAGGCGGGGCGCAAGGCATCCAGAAAATCGGTATCGTTCATGGCGGTCAGTTCTGCGGCGCGGGCGTCCGTTTCGCTCCACACGATGGAACAGCGATTGCCCGTCAGCGGCAGGATCGCCAGCGGCCCACCGGGCATGAAAAACTGATGCGCGATGCCGCCATGGGGCTTTTCATGTGCAACGGCACAGACCACCGCGGTCTGCCCATACCCCCAGCCAGTGCGCTCGATCCCGGCACGCGCAGCCGTGCCGCTTTGCCGCCCGTCCGAGCCGACAAGCAAAGCGCCCGAAACGACTTTGCCGGAGGCCAAAGTCACGCTGACCCGGCCATCATCAACCGCTTGATCCAAAACGGTTTCGCCCGCCAGATGGATGATCCGTTTATCCACCTTCATTGCATCCAGAAACGCCCGGCGTAGATGCCCATCCTCGACCATGTAGCCCATCGGACCTTCCTCGATCTCGGCATGATCGAAATGCATCATCCACGGGCTTGGTCCTTCGCCCGCACGCCCATCGGTGACTTTGATTTCCAGCATCGGTTGGGCGTCATCCGCGATGACTTCCCAAATTCCGATCCCGTTCAGTAACCGGGTTGAGGCGAGGGCGAGGGCATAGCTCCGTCCGTCAAAACCCACCTTTTTGCGCTTATCCACCGGCAACTGATCGATAATCGTCACCGTGAATCCAGCCTGCGCCGCTGCCAGTGCCAATGCAGGCCCATTCAGCCCGCCGCCAACGATGATGATGTCGCTATCCATGCCCTGCAATATGCGCGTCCAAGCAGGATTGTCCATGTGCCGCTTGGCCGCTACCGTCCACCCAAACGGAGAGTGACATGCAAGACTGGCGATGGATGAGCGCGGCGGACCTTGGGCGGGCAATCGGGGCGGATGAGATCGACCCCATCGCGCTTACCGAAACCTACCTCCAAGCCATCGACGGCCACGAACACCGCGACCGCATTTACGCGCGCGTCACGCCGGCCCGCGCGCGGGCCGAAGCAGAAGCTGCGTCAAAACGGGCCAAGACAGGCTTCCGGCGCGGTCCGCTTGATGGCGTACCGGTCTCGTGGAAAGACCTGTTCGATACCGCAGGGATTGCGACTGAGGCCGGGACTGCCCTGATGGCAGGTCGCATCCCGGATCGCGACGCAAAGGTCCTGGAAACGGCAACAGCCGCCGGGTTGGTCTGCCTGGGCAAAACGCATATGTCGGAAATCGCCTTTTCCGGTCTGGGTCTGAACCCAATCACTGCCACGCCGCCTTGCAAGAACGATCCGGATGCCGTCCCGGGTGGATCATCTTCCGGTGCAGGGGCGTCAGTTGCGTTCGGACTTGCTGCCGCTGCCATCGGTTCGGATACCGGCGGGTCGGTTCGTATCCCGTCGGCCTGGAACGACCTTGTGGGCCTGAAAACCAGCCACGGACGGCTGTCGCTGGAACGGGTCGTGCCGCTTTGCCTAACCTTCGATACGGTTGGCCCGCTCTGCCGGACGGTTGAGGATGCGGCCCTCCTGCTTGCTGCGCTGGAAGGCAGCAAGTCGACAGACTTGAAAGGCAACTCCCTCGAAGGTGCGCGCCTCATGGTCCTCGACACTATCGCGATGGACGACCTTCGAGATGCCCCCAGTGCTGCGTTCCAAAGCGCCACAGAGCGGTTGCAAAATGCAGGTGCAACCATCGAACACCGCTACTTCTCCCAGCTCTTCGATGCATTTCGTGTCGCGGGAGACCTCTACGCTGCCGACAGCTACGGCTGGTGGCGCGATCTGGTCGAGGCGCACCCGGAAAAGATGTTCCCTCAAATTCTTGAACGCGTGCGCGGGGGGCAGAACGTCAGTGGACCAGACTACACAGCGGGCTGGAACCTACTCCGCGACATCCGCAACCAATACGCGGCCGAGACAGCCGAATTCGACGCGGTCATCATGCCCACCGCCCCGATCCTGCCACCCAGCGCAGAAAGATTGCTGGCGGATGACGACTATTACAAAACGGAGAACCTGCTGGCCCTACGCAACACACGAGTGGCGAACATGATGGATGTCTGCTCGATGACGCTGCCAACAGGTGTGCCGTCCTGCGGGGTGATGTTCAACGGGCGAAATGGTGGAGAGGCGGAGTTGCTGCGTCTATGTGCAGCGGCGGAAGATGCGCTGACGTAAAGTCATCGCATCTCCAGCGAATTACTTTGATCTATGCCGCAACGCAGTCGTATCGCGCTGCAAGCGTTGTGCCTGTCGTACCATCGGGTCGTGGGCGTGTTGAGGTTTCCATTTGCTTTACAACACTTGCCTGACCCGTCAATCGCGACGAACCCAGACCAGCACAGTAGTTGGCAACACGGCGCACAACTTCAGCTTGGCCGACCTCATCTTGGAAATGGGTAATCAAAAGGGTGTCATATAACCCACCGGATTCCAGTGGAAAAACAAGATACAAACCTTGGCGGTCTGCGGGATCTGGGAATATCTTCGCAATCAGATTTGCTCGCCCTTCCGCTGCCGCCTCTGGATTGGGTGTGCATGCAACAAGCGCTATCATTAAGCCCATCATGACCAAAATTTTATTCATGTATTTTCCCGTTGATAATTTGCTGAGGTGGCCCTGAGTGTTTGGTTGATACGTACACATTCACATCGTGTTTGTGACTGAGTGAATCGATATAGTTGAATTACCCTTAAGACTGCAACTTTAAAGATTAAGTCCAAACGACCAAAACGCAACAAAATCACCCCTATCTCCCCGTTCTTCTGGACACGACACCACCCCTCGGGCTAGTTTGCTCCCAAACGGGGCGGAATGATCCCGTAAGTTGAGGCAGTTATGGTATTCCCCGAGCGGTTTTCGAACCTCCCGGTTGCGACGTGGCCACGTTTGCGTGCGTTATTAGACGCGCCAACACAGGCGTCGGACGTGATCAATATGACGATTGGCGAACCCCGCCATGCGTTTCCTGCTTTCGTGGGCGATATTCTTGCGGCCAACCTCAAGGGTTTCAATAGCTATCCGAGCAATGATGGGCAGGACGACCTTCTGACTGCCATGGGTGGGTTCCTCAAGCGTCGCTATGGTCTTGACGTGCCAAACGCGCAGATCATCGCACTCAACGGCACGCGTGAGGGGCTTTACAACGCCGCCATGGCGCTATCGCCTGAAACCAAGAACGGCCAGAAGCCTGCGATCCTGTCGCCTAATCCATTCTACCCGGTCTACGGCGTTGCCGCGCTTTCGGTGGCCGCAGACCCAATCTACGTCCCCGCAACGGAAAGCTCCGGCCACCTTCCGGATCTTGATGCGATATCGTCGGATGTGTTGGACCGCACGACCATCGCCTACATCTGTTCGCCCACCAATCCGCAGGGGGCTGTGGCGGATGAGGCCTACTGGCGCAAGGTGATCACCCTCGCCGAGACCCACGATTTCCAGGTATTCTCGGACGAATGCTATTCCGAGATTTACCGCGAAAGCCCACCGCCCGGCGCTTTGCAAGTGGCCAAGGATATGGGGGCGGACCCGGAGCGTGTCGTGATCTTCCAGTCGCTGTCCAAACGCTCCAACCTGCCCGGCCTGCGTTGCGGTTTCGCTGCCGGCGGCCCCAAATCCATTGCACGGATAAAGCAACTTCGGGCCTTTGCTGGCACCCCGCTACCCGGTCCGCTGCAGGATGTAGCCACCAAGGTTTGGGATGACGAAGCCCATGTTGAGGAAAACCGAAACCTGTACCGGCAGAAGTACCAAATCGCTGACCAGATTTTCGCGGACGTCCCCGGCTATCAATCACCCGAAGCCGGGTTTTTCCTCTGGCTCCCGGTCGATGACAGCGAGAAAGCCGCGTTGAAGCTCTGGCAGGAAACGGGCGTCAAAACGCTGCCCGGCGCTTACATCAGTAAAGACGTGGACGGGGAAAACCCCGGCAAGAATTACATCCGGGTCGCCATGGTGGCCCCAACACAAGAAATGCAGCGCGGTCTCACCCTGATCCGCGACTGTCTGTACGGTTAAGGAACGACAAGATGGCATCATATCAGTCACGCCAACGCGACCCGCTTTTGGACAGTGCTACGCAAGCGATGATCGAAAAACGCGGCCGCGAATTGCTGGGTCTGGCTCTGCTTGTCGTTGGGCTTCTTCTGGCGGTGATGGTCGGCAGCTACAGCCCCGATGATCCAAGCTGGATTTCCGCCACAGACGCACCGGTGCAAAACTGGCTGGGTCATTTTGGGGCCTCAGCCACTGCGCCTTTGATGATGATTGTCGGCACCGGAATTTGGGCGCTACCCATCGTTCTGATCGTCTGGGGTGCGCGTTTTCTGCTGCATCGCGGAACAGAGCGGGCTATCGGGCGGGTGATCTTTGCCCCGATTTTTGTGGCCGTCGCTTCAGTTTACGCGGCAACACTGACACCGGGCGACCAATGGCCCGCCAATTTTGGTCTGGGCGGGCTTTTCGGTGATACTGTTCTTGGCGTTCTTTTGACCATCATCCCCTTTGGCACGACCTTTGGGGTCAAGCTGCTTTCGCTGCTTACATGCGTCGCCACATTGGCAACACTGATCTTCGTGTTGGGGTTCACGCGGCCGGAACTGGCAATGGCCCGCCGGTTTCTTCTGTTGGGTACGGTCATGCTCTATGATCTGACCCTGCGCGCGCTGGGCAAAGGGGCAAGTCTTTCGACCAAAGCCGCCCAAGGCGCCAATGCCACGTGGCAAACTTACCGCAAAGAACGCGCACAGCCTGAGACCGCAGAAGAGGTTGAGGCGATGCATAACATCGTTCCACCATCCGATCTACGCGCCCACGCCGCCGCCGTTGTGCGGGCCAACCCGGCCATGCCAACGGCACCGTCAATGGAAACGGCCCCGGTGACGGCACCCAAAATGCCACCCGCGCCGCCTCTGTCTGCGCCTGCAAGGGCACCAGAGCCGCAATCAAACGGCTTTCTTTCGGGTCTGTTGAAACGCAATGACACGATGCCGGAACCCGAATTGGTTACGCCAGATCCGCTAACCATGCCCGACCTGCCTGCCGGTGACAGTGATCGGATCAGTGCACGTATTTCGGATGCAGTGCGCAATCGGGCTGAACGGCCCGTCGAGACGGGTGTCCGGATCGAGCCATCTCTGACGGCGGGACGTGGCCCGCAGCCGCTGATCTATGGTCAAGACCCTCTCGCAGAAGATGACACTGCCATCTTCGAAGATGCCGAAGATGCGCCCCGTCTGGCTGAACCGCACATGCCCATTCCAGAGCCGCACATTCCAGTCGTCCCGCCCTTGGCCGCCGAACCGCGCAGCGTCGTACAGCATCCGCCGAAAAAGGCACCACAGCCATCAACCCAAGCCATAGCCGAGGCGCAGCCTACGCTCCGGTTTGACGAAAAATACGCCGACTACGAACACCCGCCGCTCGGGCTGCTCACCAACCCCATCGAAATCCAGCGCCATCATCTGAGCGATGAGGCCTTGGAGGAAAACGCCCGCATGCTCGAAAGCGTGCTGGATGATTACGGCGTCAAAGGCGAAATCGTCAGCGTTCGTCCCGGTCCGGTGGTGACGATGTACGAACTCGAACCCGCGCCAGGCCTCAAGGCGAGCCGTGTTATCGGGCTTTCTGATGATATTGCCCGATCCATGTCCGCGCTCTCCGCCCGTGTGTCCACCGTGCCAGGGCGCAGCGTGATCGGGATCGAACTGCCCAATGAAAACCGCGAAAAGGTTGTCCTTCGCGAAATCCTCTCACATCGTGACTTCGGCGATGGAAACCAGAAATTGCCCTTGGCGCTTGGCAAGGACATCGGCGGTGAACCAGTTGTTGCCAACCTCGCAAAGATGCCTCACCTGTTGATCGCGGGTACGACCGGTTCCGGTAAATCGGTCGCGATCAACACGATGATCCTGTCGCTTCTTTACAAGCTGACGCCGGAAGAATGCCGGATGATCATGATCGACCCCAAAATGCTGGAACTTTCTGTCTATGACGGCATCCCGCATCTTCTCTCCCCCGTTGTGACCGACCCCAAAAAGGCTGTCGTGGCTCTGAAATGGGTCGTGGGCGAGATGGAGGAACGCTATCGCAAGATGTCCAAGATGGGCGTGCGCAACATCGACGGCTACAATGGCCGGGTCAAAGACGCACTGGCCAAGGGCGAGATGTTCAGCCGCACCGTCCAAACTGGGTTCGACGACGAAACCGGCGATCCGATCTTCGAGACCGAAGAATTCGCGCCCGAAGCGATGCCCTATATCGTCGTCATCGTCGACGAAATGGCCGATCTGATGATGGTCGCGGGCAAGGAAATCGAGGCGTGCATCCAGCGGCTCGCGCAAATGGCCCGTGCCTCCGGTATCCACCTGATCATGGCCACGCAGCGCCCATCGGTCGACGTGATCACCGGCACGATCAAGGCTAACTTCCCGACCCGTATTTCATTCCAGGTCACGTCGAAAATCGACAGCCGCACGATCCTGGGCGAAATGGGTGCCGAACAACTGCTGGGCATGGGTGACATGCTCTACATGGCCGGCGGGTCCAAGATCACCCGCGTCCACGGGCCATTCGTTAGCGACGAAGAGGTTGAGGAAATCGTCAACCACCTCAAAGGCTTCGGCCCGCCGGAATATATGTCCGGCGTGGTAGAGGGCCCCTCCGATGATCAGGAAAGCAGCATTGATCTTGTGCTGGGTCTGGGCGACGGTTCCGACAGCGAGAACGCGCTTTACGACACGGCCGTTGCCATCGTCATCAAGGACCGCAAGTGTTCGACGTCCTATATCCAGCGCAAACTGGCGATCGGCTACAACAAGGCCGCCCGACTGGTGGAACAAATGGAAGACGAAGGCGTGGTGAGTTCAGCCAACCACGTAGGCAAGCGCGAGATATTGGTGCCGGAACAGCATTAGGAATGTCTGAAAACCGCTTTGCTTGTGAGCACCGTCTCATAAACAATAGTGACCAGTCACCACGTGGGTTGGCGACTGGTGATATGTTGTCGCGTCGAATGACTGAAGCGTGAACAGCCTGACGATATAAGAAAATCCGGTTCGTGGAGAGTCTGCTCCGCCAATGGCAGACTACGAATACATCAGTATTGGGTCGAACTGCCCTGGATGCGGCGGCACTGATCTAACCGCCGCCACCAGTTGCAAATCAGTTGGTCTCGTCAATCACGTCCTGCACAAGATCGTACAATTCTTGTGCTGGCAAACCTTTGGCTGTGTTTTCCGCAATCCATTCGGCCGCCGCAGGGCCGGCAACTTCGTTGTTGATCGCTGTCGTGATCTCATCGTTGATCGTGATCTCAACGATCTCCAGATCGGCCAAGGCAGGGCCCCATGCATCCATCGTGGCGCCATTGTAATTGTCGATATAGTGCTCCAACGCTCCATCCACGGATGATAACAGCGCCTCACGGTGGGCGGACGGAAGCCGCTTAAGTGCGTTCGTATTCGCAACAACCGGACAGTTTCCTGTTCCGGGGTTCAGGTTCGTAGTCCACCAGCTTCCAGCGTCGAGTGTTCCAAACGCCATGTGGGCGTGGGGCGCAAAGGCTACTGCTGAAATTGTCCCGTCACTCAACGCCGCCGCTACGTCTGGTGCTGGCAAGGGAACAGCTGTTGCGCCCAATGCTTCGACGGCTTGGCCAACGCCACCGGTCGCGCGGATCTGCATGCCGTTGAACGAGGCCAGTGATGTCGGAGGGAAGCCCGTGCCAATGATATTGTTTTGTGGCTCTGGTGTCGGCATGAGAATGGTTGCATTCCAACGTGCGAGGTCGGCGACAGTGGCGGGGTGTTCATAAACAGCACGGGACACGGCCAATTCCTGATCAAGCGTGGCCACACCCAAGAAGGGCAATTCCAATACGGTAACAGTTGGATTTTTCTCTGGGTGGTAACCTGAACAGAACTGCGCCATCTCAAACGCACCTTCTGCAATCCCATCGAGATTTTCGCGGGATGGCGCTAGCCCACCGTAAGACAGGTTGAGGGTAAACCGCCCTTCGGTCTTTTGATCGACCAACTCAGCGAGTTTTTCAACGTGTTCAGTGAAGGCCCGCCGAGAGCCCCACAATGATACATTCCACTCCACGACAGTGTCAGGGCTGGCTTCGATCACAGGACAACCGGCACCACTGCACTGAACAAAACTTGCCTGAATGCGTAGGGGGCCGACGTCTGATTGGATGATGTAAGTGTCATCGGTGAAATCCAGCAGTTCGCCAGATATTGTCATCGTACCGTCATCCGACGTGAGGGTGACTTCATCGGCTAGGGCGGCTGTTGATATGCAAACGAGCGACCCCGTAAGTAGCCACGTTCTAATCTTTGACCGCGAGGATATAGACAAATTCTTCATTCTTTTACTCTCTCTCTACACGGCCTGAGGCCAAAATTCTGACTTGTTGTCACCGACTCTGGACCAGCTAATGAACAACTTTGACCAAAAAAAGCCCAAAACGGGTGCTAAAATTTGATCAATCGCCCGCAAACCTATCAATAGTTGAATCGTCCGCAGCGTAACCTCGCCCTAGATGCTTGTTCAATAGCGCAAGAAAAAGCGAATGCGGTCACTTTGCATTATTCGACATGAGAACTTAAACCCGATCCAACGCCCGCATAACCCCACGTAACTCCGCCAATCCGCGCATGCGCCCGATCAGCGGATACCCCGGATAATTCCCTTGCTCCACATCCCAGAGCAATTCATGGCCGTGGTCCGGGCGGAAGGGGATTTGTACGCCGCGCGCAGTCTCAATCTCCAGCAAAATACTGATCAGGGCGACCATATCGGTGTCGCCGTCCAGATGCGCTGCTTCCTCGAACGATCCGTCGGGGTCTTTGCGAACATTGCGCAAGTGTGCAAAATGGATGCGGTCTTCGAACTGGACCGCAATACCCGACACGTCATTCGCCGGGTTTGCGCCAAGCGAGCCGGAACATAAGGTCAGACCGTTCTCTACCGCATCAACCGCCGACATGATCCAAGCAATGTCATCTGCGTCGGATACAATGCGGGGCAGCCCTAGAATATCACGTGGCGGGTCGTCGGGATGAACGCACATCCGAATGCCAAGCTCCTGCGCTGCAGGAATAATCTCATCCAGAAAGCGCTTATAGTTGGTGCGCAGCTCATCGCGCCTGATCCCATCATACAGCGCCAGCGCCTCTCGTAAGCCAGCAATATCATACCGGTCAAACGCGCCCGGCAGGCCCGACATGATGGCATTCAGCAACGCTTGCCGGTCAGCGTCAGTAGATTTCTGAAACCAACGCTCTGCCGCCTGCACCACGTCAGATGAATAGTCCGCCCGTGCGGCCTCCCGGCCCAGCATAAATAGCTCAAACGCGGCCATCTTCGGGGCTGAAAACCGCAGGCAAGTCCCACCACGCGCAACCGGGGCGGCCAGATCGGTACGGGTCCAATCAAGCAGAGGCATGAAGTTGTAGCAGATCGTCGTGACACCCTCTGCTGCCAGATTGGCCATGGACTGACGATAGCTGGCGAACAGCTCCGCCAGATCACCATCGCCGCGCTTGATGCGTTCATGAACTGGCAGGCTTTCCACAACCGACCAGACAAACCCGGCGGCTTTGATCTGATCATTGCGGGCAGCAATGACCTCTTGTGGCCAGATTTCTCCATAGGGAATTTCGTGCAGCGCCGTCACGATCCCAGTGGCCCCGGTCTGGGCCACCTGATCAAGCGTGATTTTGTCCAGCGCGCCATACCACCGCCAGGTCTCTATCATCCGAAGCGGTCCCTCACATAAACTACGCGCCTAAAGAAAATCATCCCGGCGGGGGGTGAAACTGTCAATCAGTTTGCCACCTTCCAGACAGCGGCAGCCATGAACGGCATTGGAGGGAATGACAAAGCTGTCACCCGGCCCGACTTCTTTTTCCTCACCATCGATGCTGAACATAAAGCGGCCGGATTCCACATAGGTTGATTGCACATGCGGATGATGATGCAGCTTTCCTTCGCCACCTTTCTCGAACTGAAAGGCAACCACCATCAACTGTTCATGATCCGATAAAACTTGTCTGGTCACGCCATCATCAGCAGCAATCACAGGAAATGTGGTCATCTCATCCTCCATATTTTGACAACCCGATCAGGAATGGCACAGTGGTTTGAACCAACCTGAAAACGCTCGCTTCACCCTTCGACGCTCCGTTTGCTTCGCGGGATGCGTTGATCTCATAACAGCGGTTGAACCTGACGCAAAGCCGCTTAATGTCGGTTGTCTCAGCAATATGGTGATACGTCCATGGGTTACACTCCTTCAGCCGCGCGTTACGACACTATGGCCTATCGGCGTTGCGGCCAATCCGGGCTGAAATTGCCCGCGATATCGTTGGGCCTTTGGCACAATTTCGGGCATGACACACCGCACGACACCAAACGCGCGATTTGCCAGACGGCCTTTGACCAGGGGATCACCCATTTCGATCTGGCCAATAACTATGGCCCGCCACCCGGAAGCGCAGAAACCGCGTTCGGTGAGATACTCCGCACTGATTTCGCGGGCCACCGGGATGAGCTGATCATCTCGTCCAAGGCTGGCTATCTGATGTGGGAAGGCCCCTATGGCCAGCTCAGCAGCCGCAAAAACCTGATCGCATCCTGCGACCAATCCTTGAAACGGCTGGGAGTGGATTACGTCGATATTTTCTACTCGCACCGGTTCGACCCCAATACCCCGCTCGAAGAAACCATGGGCGCGCTGGATCATATTGTGCGGTCGGGACGGGCGCTTTATGCGGGCATTTCCAGCTACAACGCAGAAAACACACGCAAGGCTGCGGCCATTCTGCAAGACCTCGGCACGTCCTGCCTGATCCACCAGCCCAGCTATAATATGCTAAACAGATGGATCGAAACCGATGGGCTGAAAGACACGCTGCCAGATCTCGGGATTGGCTCTATTGCGTTCACACCTCTGGCGCAGGGTATGTTGACCAACAAATATCTTGGTGGCGTCCCCAAGGACAGTCGGGCGGCTCATGACAAATCGTTATCGCCCGATTTCTTGACGGATGAGGCATTGGAAAACATCCGAAACCTCAACCAGATCGCCGAACGACGGGGCCAGACGCTTGCGCAGATGGCTATCGCTTGGGTCTTGCGCGACGACAAGATCACAAGCGCGTTGATTGGGGCCTCCAAGCCTGAACAAGTCATAGATTGCGTGGCGGCAGTCCGAAATCTGGACTTCTCGACAGCCGAGTTGGAAGAAATCGACCGCTACGCCAAGGATCAGGACATCAACCTTTGGGCAAGGTCGTCACACCCGGATGGCTAGCGCGAACCAATGACGATGATCATCAGCAGCGAATAAAGCGCGATCCCACCCCCAATAAGAAAATAATGAAAATTGTTGGTGACCGTGGCCTTTGCAATGGTCCGCATCTGTCCGATTAGGTCAGGCCATGTGTAGCTGACGAAATCGCCTTGGGTGAACACGGCCTTGATCCGGCCGTTTTCATCGACCACAGGCAGGCGGCGGAACCGCTCATTCGACATCATCCGTAGCCAGTCGAGCATATCATCGGTTTCCTTGGCCATGCGTGGTTCGCTTGTCATGATATCGGCCAGTTTCGTACTGGTCGGGTCAAGACCCTTGCCCACCAGTTTGTTCATCACATCGCGCTCTGTAACGACGCCTATGACCTTGTCATCGGAGTCCGTCACGATCACACAACCATAATTCTTGTCCGACATTGCAGCCACAGCATCGACGATCGTTGTGTCCGGTCCACGGGTCAATGGCTTGGGTTTGTTTTTGTATTCCGCGCGATCCATCAGGCGGCTTCCGGGGCGGTCAGAGGTCGTAGGCATCATGTCTCTCCCTTTGTTTCCTTAGGCTGAACTAGGTCAGAATGCCGCACCGTCAAAAATCATGGTATAAAAGGTCGAAGTGGGATTGCTGTATTTTATAATTCCATGTATCCATGGATTATGAAATCAAAAGACGCACTCGCCGGACTGTCAGCCCTTGCCCACGAGGGACGTATTCAGTTGTTTCGCATGTTGGTGTGGGCCGGTCATGACGGCATGCCCGCCGGTCAATTGGCCGAGGCTGCCGGCGCCCAATTCACCACGACATCGGCTCAGCTGAATGTTCTGGCAAATGCAGGTCTGGTCGAAAGCAAGCGGGCAGGGCGGTCGATCATTTACACGGCCAACTACAAAGCGATCCGCGAACTGTTCGGTTTTTTGCTGACGGATTGCTGCCAGGGCCACCCCGAAATTGTCAAAGACCTGATCAGCCTCGAACCTCAACCCGAATGTTGTGACGACGCAAAGGGAGAAACCAGATGAACCGTTTTCATGTGCATGTCGGTGTCGACGACCTTTCCAAATCCATCGGTTTTTACACTACCATGTTTGGTACTGGGCCCACTGTGACAAAGGAGGATTATGCCAAATGGCTGCTGGATGATCCGGCAGTGAATTTCGCGATCTCGGTACGGTCGGGGCAGGGAACCGGGCTAAGCCACCTTGGTTTGCAAACCGACGATCCCGAAAGCCTAGCGGCCATCACCAAACGGCTGAAGAATGCAGAAGAAGAAACCTTTGACCAACAGGCCGCGACCTGTTGCTACGCCGTGTCGGACAAAAGCTGGGCCGAAGACCCGTCAGGACTAAGGTGGGAGACGTTTTATACCCTCGAAGACTCACCGGTTTATGGGGCGGATGCGTCTATGGCGTCACCGCACCAATCCGAGATCAAAGAAGAGGCCAATAGCTGTTGCTGATAAATAGCGCACTGGGATGAGCAAATTTTTAACGGAATGTAAACACGTCTTAACAGACCGTTTATATTCATACCGTTCGCATTGTTAAACCACCTCTACCGCGCGGTGGTGTCCGACGTTTTGCCGACGCTTGTCCGACAAGAAAACAGCGGGTGATTAACCCTGAAAATCACCGCGTTAACCACGAAATCCAATGATTCGGACCTGATGCTGTGTTGCGCTGCAACGCAACACCACTGAACGTTGCGCAGAGCCCCTTTCCCTTAAGGCTGCAGCGGTGTAACAGGCCCCCACTTGCAACCAAGGAGCCAGCCAAATGGGCTATAAAATCGTCGTCGTCGGCGCCACGGGTAATGTGGGCCGCGAAATGCTGAACATCCTCGACGAACGGGCCTTCCCCGTCGACGAGATTGCCGTACTCGCCAGCCGTAAATCGCTGGGCACCGAGGTCAGCTTTGGCGAGAAAACCCTGACCACCCAAGACCTTGATGCATTTGACTTTTCCGGCTGGGACATGGCGCTTTTTGCTGTCGGTTCAGAGGCAACGAAGATCTATGCGCCTAAAGCCGCCAAGGCGGGCTGTGTCGTCATCGATAACTCATCGCTGTACCGCTATGACGCAGACGTGCCGCTGATCGTGCCAGAAGTGAATGCCGACGCGATCCACGGCTACACCAAGAAAAACATCATCGCGAACCCGAACTGTTCAACGGCACAGATGGTTGTGGCGCTCAAGCCGCTGCATGACCGTGCCCGGATTAAGCGTGTTGTCGTAAGCACTTACCAATCCGTGTCGGGTGCTGGTAAAGGCGGCATTGATGAACTGTGGGATCAGACCAAATCGATCTACAACCCCACAGATGACAAGCCTGCCAAGCAGTTCACCAAGCAAATCGCCTTCAACGTGATCCCGCATATCGACAAGTTCATGGATAGCGGCGAGACGAAGGAAGAATGGAAGATGGTCGCAGAGACGAAAAAGATCGTCGATCCCTCCATTAAGGTGACAGCAACCTGTGTGCGTGTACCTGTATTCGTCGGACACTCTGAGGCCGTGAATATCGAGTTTGAGGATTTTCTGGACGAAGACGAAGCCCGCGACATCCTGCGTCAGGCACCTGGTGTCATGGTAATCGATAAGCGCGAAGATGGCGGCTATGTCACGCCGGTTGAATGCGTGGGCGATTTCGCGACCTTCATCAGCCGCATCCGGCAGGACAGCACCATCGACAACGGTCTGAACCTGTGGTGCGTGTCCGACAACCTGCGCAAGGGTGCTGCGCTGAACGCCGTGCAAATCGCGGAAGTTCTGGGACGTGAGTGCCTGAAAAAAGGCTGATATATCAGGGGCAAAGGCGTAATTTCGCGCCTTTGCCTCATCAGATTTTTCAAAAGACCTAAGCTAAAATCCTTCTAAAGATTGAGCGTGGAAAATAATCGGGCCATGCGCCAAGGATTGGCACCTGCGAACCGTCAAAGCTATAGAGTATTCATAGATTTGAGGAGTCTGCCCATGTTCCGCCCCCTGCTAACAACCAGCCTGATCGCCCTGACAGCCCCCGCCTTTGCCGATAGTTTCACCGGTCAAGCCAGCGTGGACACGGTCACGATCTACCCCGGCGTTGCAAGTGTCATGCGGCAGGTGACACTTGATTTACCTGCCGGTAGCCACGAGATCATCGTACCCGGCTTGCCGCGCGAAGTGACGGCTGACGGACTTCGCGTGGCCGCTCCTGCAGGGGTCCAGATCGGTGGCGTCAACCTGTCCCGGGACCGGCTGCCCGTGACGCCCGATCAGACCTCACCAGAGATTGAAGCCGCCGAAGCCGAAGTCGAACGACTGGAAGAGGTTCTCCGCCAAAGCACTGTGGCCATTGCAGAAATTCGACTGCGCGTCCAAGCTGCAGAGGAGCGGATCGCTTTTCTGCAAGGGCTTTCGCAATCCAGCGCTGGCGAGACGCTCAGCGCAGGAAGCATTGCCGATATTCAAGCGCTGACCCAGATGGTCGGCTCTGAAACGCTGGCCGCCCGACAAGAAGCATTTACGGCAGAGCAAGAAGCCAAAGCCGCCGAACGCGCGCAAGAGGACGACCGCGAAGCGTTGGATGAGGCACGTCAGGCCCTCGCCGCCCTGATGGCACCAGCGGATGACGGATCGGTCCTGACCTTCAACCTCAATGTGACCGAGGCTGGTGAGGTCACGGTAGAAATCAGCACTATCGAAGGCTACGCCAATTGGTCCCCTGTCTATGACATGCGCCTGACGACCGGCGATGCGCCGACCCTCGATATCGACCGTTCGGTCGTTGTCAGTCAGGAAACCGGTCAGGATTGGCTGGACGTCACCCTCATCCTCTCGACGGCCCGGCCAGGCGAACGGATTGCCCCCAGTGATGTCTGGGCGGTCCCGCGCCGGATCGTCTCCGAGGAAGAGCTGGAACGCGAACGTCAGGATCGCAATCTGGGTGTGGCAGAGCCTTTGTTGTCCCGTAGTGTGGTTGAACCCGCACCTGCCATGGTAGCGGAGGCAGACTTTCAGGCCGTCGCAGATTTCAGCGGTGCCACAGTCACTTACACCTATCCCGGTCGCGTCGATATCCGCAACGGTGTAGATAATCTGCGTTTGCCTTTGGACACGCTAAACCTTGACGCCGACGTCTGGGCAGAAGCTATTCCCAGCCGGGATCAAATCGCCTATCGCGTTGCTGAATTCACCAACACAACGCAGGAAGTTCTGCTGCCCGGCCAGGCCCTGATGTTTGCCGACGGCACGATGATTGGGTTCACTCAATTGCCGCTGCTTGCGGCCGGAGCGGATGCCGAGCTGGGCTTTGGCCCGCTCGACGGCATCCGCCTGACCCGAGCCATCCCCAAACGATCCGAGGGCGACCGGGGTGTGTTCTCAAGCAGCAATCAACTAACCGAGGCGGCAGTGATCGGCATAGAAAACCTCACCGGACAAGACTGGCCTGTCTTGCTACGGGACACTATCCCTTACAGCCAGCAGGACGATCTGGAGGTCGATTTCGAGGCATCGCCAAACGCAACACGCATCGACCCGGAAGGCCAACGCGGCATTCTGGAATGGGATCTGGAAGTGGAAGCTGGCACCAAAGAAGAGGTTAGGCTGGATTACACGCTGACATGGCCGGAAGGCTATGTGTTGCAGTAGTGTGGATGCGGGCATCAAGCCCTAATCAAAACCGCTCAGCCCTCAATACCTGTGCGTCGGTGATGCTGACCACGCCGATATGTTTTTCAACGACGGCAAAGGCAGCGTCCAACAGCTCGTCCAGCCGCTCTGGCCTGATCAGGCAAACGACCGCGACCATTCCGGCACGGCCCACCTGGCCTTCGCGCGTCCACTTGCCTGATCGGCCCGATCCGCCGCGCACAGGCAACACCGTATAGCCTGTGACGCTCGCCTCGTTCAGCGCATCTGTCAGGCGGCGCTCCAAGGGTGCCTCGATCACGATCTCGACTCGTTTTGCGGTATGCGTTTCCATGTCAGCCTCCGGTCGCGGCTTGGGCGATGGCCAGATAAAGCGGGATGCCCAAGGTCAGGTTAAAGGGAAATGTCACGCCAAGCGACAGGGTCAGGTAGATTGACGGGTTCGCCTCTGGTAGCGCGACCCGCATGGCGGCTGGAACGGCGATGTAACTGGCCGAGGCGGACAGGATCATCAAAAGGACCACCCCACCCAAAGACAGGCCGATCAACATGCCGGTCACCAGACCTATCGAGGCACTGATCAATGGCATCAGGATGGCAAATCCGATTGCGCCCGCCCCCAAAACGCCGCGTGATTGGCGCAGGCCGCGCCCGGCAATCAAGCCCATATCCAGCAGGAAAAGGCAAAGTACCCCTTGGAACGGGGCCACGATAAACGATGCGATGTCGTCGAGACCGTCTTGACCCGTAATGGCGCCGATAAGGAACGCACCGACTAGCAAAACGATGGACCCGTTGAGCAACAATTCGCGGATCAAACCCGGTTCCATCTTCGCACCCCCGCCGCCGTTGCGGGCAACGAGCCACAGGGCCGACAGGATCGCCGGGGCCTCCATCACCGCCGCCACGGCGACCATGTAGCCTTCGGCATCGATCAACCGGCCTTCCAATACCGAGGTGCCAGCCACGAAGGTCACAATACTGATCGAGCCGTAATGCGCCGCAACAGCCGCCGCATCGACAACCGAAAGCCCGGTAAGAATTTTCAGAAGCGCAAACGCAAGCAGCGGCAGTCCGAACGACAAAATCAGTCCCGCAATCAGCGACAGTATCAGCGTCGTATCGATCCCATGGGTGCTGACGGCCACACCGCCTTTGAACCCGATTGCGAACAGCAGATAAATCGACATGCCCTTGGCCACGGCCTCGGGAATGGTCAGGTCTGATCGGGCCAAAGCGGCTGCCAGACCCAATGCAAAGCTGAGGATGATGGGAGAGATCAGGTTCTCGCCGGCGAGGGAAAGGATTTCTGTCATAGTTTCCTTGTCAATATCGCTTAGGTATCACGGCAAATGTCGGTTTAAAAATGGGCGTTATGTCGCGCGATACTGGCTAGGCCTACACTGCGAGTAATTCATAGAGCGTGGAATGAAGCAACTGCAGTTTGCTCCCGAACCGCACCACAACTGCATCTTGTGTGGGCAAAAAATAAACCATCTGCCCTTGATGTCCCATAAAATATGCGAACGGACCGAGGGTGGTCTGGTTTGGGCGATCCAGAACGTCGTGTCGGATGTAAAAACCACGTTCGCTCAGGCTTGCCCAACTACTCAGACGCTCTTGAAATGGCTGTCCTCGGGATCATAAACTTCCAGCCCGCCTTCGCCGATATCATTCCACAATCCATGCAGCGAAAGCATGTCATTCTCCACCGCTTCCTTTACGAAGGGAAAGCTCATCAAATTTTGTAGTGATATGACGACCGACGTCTTTTCCAAGGCGCGTTTGCGCGTATCCGCATCACCCTTGGGCAATTGATCAAAGCCGGGACGCAGGATTTCCATCCAGCGGCCAATAAAGCTGGTTGATTTCTCCAGCTCCGGTGCCTCACCCGAACACATATTATAGCATCCTTCGACCCCGCCGCAGCCCGAATGGCCGAGAACGATCAGATGTGCCACCTTCAGCGCGTTGACCGCGTATTCTACTGCTGCGGATGTCCCGTGATACTCCCCATCCGGGTTATAGGGGGGAACGAGATTGGCAATATTGCGGTGGATAAAGAACTCGCCCTGATCGGCCCCAAAGATCGACGTCACATGCACGCGGCTGTCACAGCATGAGATCACCATGGCGCGGGGATGCTGTCCCTCGTCTGCCAGCTTGCGATACCACCCCTTGTTTTCTGTATATGTTGTTGCTTTCCAGCCTTGATAGCGCTTGACCAGATAGGCAGGAAGCGGGCGCGCGTATTTCATTTTTAGGTCCCTCGCAATTTTGGGGGCGTAGATACGCGGCATTTTTCTGAATTTCGAGAGATTTTTTGTCGGGCGTCTCAACCTTCTGGGAACCTTGATGGTTTAGGCGTTGTCAGATGGAACATATCATACAACTTGAAACCGCTGCTCCGTCGCGACCATCTGACGTGATTGCCTTGCGGTGTCCTTATGGGACGAATTTCGATCCGCTCCCACTGCAGACACTAACGCAAAACCACGGTGAGGTAGAGACAGAGGTCATTATCTGCGGCGTGCTGGAGGATATTGCGACACGGTTGGACCTGCTTCAAAGCGAGCTTGCCCAAAGTGGCTTTGACAAGATGATCCAACCGGCCCGTCGGATTGGGCAGATTGGTGATCAAATTGGCCTGACCGAGGTTTCCATCGCCGCCCGCCATGTCGCCACCTGTCTTGAACAGGCGGATGGGGTCGCGCTGGAGGCGACAGTTGCTCGTTTGGAACGGGCGTTTGATATCGCGGTGTCCGACGTTTGGAACTTCCGCGATATGTGATCGGCCTTGCAGGGTATGGGCAGGTTGGTACTGTGCGCTGATAAGCACCAGACAGGACCAATCCATGCCACTTTCCTTTGCGCCCGCTACCGACAATGCCATTCCGGTCGATGTTGTCGCGGTCGACCGGGTAGAAGACGCACTAGCAGCGCTTTCGACCTCTGATCAGGCTTGGGCCAAGGCGCAGGGATTCGCAGGAAAGCTGGGGCAATTTGTTATTCTTCCCGACGCAGATGGCGGTGTGGCGCGTGTCTTACTAGGCTACGGAAGCGAGGCGACCCGAAAGAGGGGCCGTTTTCATGTGGCCGCCGTGGTGCCCAAGTTGCCGCAGGGCGCGTACTTCATTGCCAGCGGGCTTGAGGGGACGTCTCTAGAAGAGACGGCACTCGGTTGGCTGCTCGCAGGTTACAAGTTCGACCGATATCGCCAGTCTGGCAATCCTCTACCTTCACTAGTTGCGCCGGACGATATTAATGCGACGAGGGTCGAAACTATCGCACACGGCGAGACTCTTACACGTGACCTGATCAACACACCTGCCTCTGATATGGGACCGGAGGAACTGGAAAAGGCCAGCCATGCGCTGGCCACGCAACACGACGCGCAGATCACGGTGACAACGGGGCAGGATCTCATCGCGGCCAACTTCCCTATGATCCATACGGTTGGGCGCGCCTCGGAACGTGCGCCGCGGCTGATTGACATGCGCTGGGGCGATGCGGGGCCGCAATTGACGTTGGTTGGCAAGGGCGTTTGTTTTGACACCGGTGGGCTGAACATCAAACCCGGCGCTTCCATGGGCCTGATGAAAAAGGACATGGGTGGCGCTGCCACGGTGCTGGGTCTGGCGCATATGATCATGGCGCTGGGCCTGAAACTGCGCTTGCGTGTCTTGATCCCAGCTGTCGAAAATAGCATCAGTAGCAACGCCTTTCGTCCACAGGACATTCTGACATCACGCAAGGGGCTGACGGTTGAGATCAATAACACCGATGCAGAAGGACGGTTGGTTCTGGCCGATGCATTGGCGTTTGCCGATGAGGATGAACCGGACCTGATCATTTCCATGGCAACACTGACAGGGGCGGCCCGCGTGGCCGTCGGTCCTGATCTGTCGCCCTTCTACACCGATCATGACAACCACGCGGATGCCATTACCAAAGCAGCACGCAAGGTGGCCGATCCGGTCTGGCGGATGCCTTTTCACGACCCATACGAAAGAATGATCGAACCGGGTATCGCGGATCTGGATAACGCACCGAAAGGGGGCATGGCCGGTTCGATCACCGCCGCACTATTCCTGCGCCGTTTTGTGGAACGCCCTTATATGCATTTCGACATTTATGGGTGGCAACCGACTGCCGCCCCTGCACGACCCAAAGGCGGTGTGGGTATGGGCGCACGCGCCGTGCTTGCGGCTCTCCCAGAACTGCTTGGCTTATGACGGACCCGCGTTTGACACCAGCCAATGGACGGGTCGCGGCGATGCATCTGGCCGGACAGGTCGAGGCTGACACTTTTGTCGCAGGCGCACTGAGATCAATAACCCAACCGGTCACGGATCTCTGCGCCGAACCCGCTGGGCGTCGTGAGCGGCAATTGCTGCTTGGCGCGCAAGTCAGCGTTTTCGAAAATCGGGATGGTTGGTCATTTTTGCAGGCCGCCGATGGCTATGTCGGCTACGTTCCCTCGGCTGATCTGGCGGACCCGACCAATCCGACCCATTTCGTGGCGACCCCTGCCACGCATGCCTATGCAGATGACGACATGAAGTCACCCGACCTCGTTGCATTGCCTTTTCTTTGCCATGTCACTGCCTTGGATGAGCGGCGGAAATTTTTTGAGACGGATCAAGGATACATACCCAAAAAACATTTGCGCCCCCTGGATCGACCCTTTACCGACCCGGCGACTGTGGCGCAGCTTCACTATGGGGTGCCGTATCTGTGGGGTGGCAATTCCACGCGCGGGATCGATTGTTCTGGCCTAATCTCCGCCAGCATGTCCGCCTGCGGTATCTCATGTCCGGGTGACAGCGACCTGCAATGCGCGGAGCTCGGGCATGATGTCACCGGTGAGCCACAGCGCGGGGATATGATTTTCTGGAAGGGCCATGTGGGCATTATGGTCGATGTCGAGACACTGATTCACGCCAATGCCCACCACATGGCGACAGCCTACGAACCGATTGACCAAGCCACCCTAAGGATCGAAGCGCAGGGGGACGGACCCGTCACCGCCCGAAAACGTCTTTAAATCCGGGCGCTACTCCACAGCCCGGATCAGTTTGCGTTCCAGCACACGCAAAACCTGACGCAAATCGTTCCCGCGCTTTAAAATCTGCCCGTTCATCCCCAAAACGATATATTGCCCTTGCTTCATGCGCAGCTTCGGCCGTTTTTCAATCCGGTAAAGCGGGTTCTCCGCAGTATGACGAAAGACAGAAAAGACGGCCACATCGCGCAAGCAGGAAATACCGTAGTCGCGCCACTCACCGGCTGCGACCATCCGACCGTAAAGACCAAGAATCATATTCAGTTCAGTACGATGGAAGGCGATCTGTGATGTGGGGTGAAATGGGATAGGATTATGAATGCTCATAACGCAGCGTTGCGCCAAATGCCCATAAAATCAAGAACACTTATTTGCGGCGCCTTGGTTCTGCCACAAAATCACCTCTTTGACGCCGCAGCACTTACCAACTCGAGACACAGTACGCCACTAGCGTCTTTTTATAGCGAAATGCTAACCCCGGTGTCGCGGTCAATAGCCCCCACCCAGTTCGTGGCACCGGGGATTATCCTCTCGAAAATCTTTAACCGCAGGTAATGTCTTCGATCCGATTGTCTTCGGAGATGACGAAGTTTATCCGCTGTGGTCGGAAATCCTGCGTGACAACATCACCGGGCCGGATGACCCGCACCATGCCCAAAATCAGCACCCGCTCTAACGCCGTGGCATCCTGTCCGATCAAACTGGCGCGCTCTGCGATCCCGCAGGTGTCAGGTGCGGTGGGTGCGCCTTCCGGCAATGACCTGTCCGCTACTTGCGTTGCGCAGGCGGCGAGCAAAAGAAACAGAATTGCATATCTCATTCCACCATACTGCCCGCCAGTATGGTGTCCTTGCAAGATGCAACCGTGCGCAAGGGGTTGAATTTGAGCGGGCTTTCCCCGAACGTCAGTTCGACAACAAGGGAGTAGGCACAATGAAAACACGCGCAGCGGTGGCCATGGCGGCAGGCAAGCCCCTCGAAGTGATGGAGGTCAACCTTGATGGCCCCAAAGCGGGTGAGGTTCTGGTGGAAATCAAGGCCACCGGTATTTGCCACACCGATGAATTCACCTTGTCCGGCGCCGATCCCGAAGGAATGTTCCCTGCGATATTGGGCCATGAAGGCGCAGGCGTCGTGGTGGAGGTGGGCGAAGGCGTCACCAGTCTGGAACCAGGCGACCACGTCATCCCGCTTTACACACCCGAATGCCGCGAATGCGAATACTGCCTGAATCCAAAAACCAATCTCTGCCAGAAAATCCGCAGCACCCAAGGTGCGGGTGTCATGCCCGATGGGACCAGCCGGTTTTCCATGCTGGATGGTACGCCGATCCTGCATTACATGGGGTGTTCTACCTTTGCCAATCACACCGTCCTGCCCGAAATTGCGCTGGCGAAAGTGCGCAAGGATGCCCCATTCGACAAGATCTGCTACATCGGTTGCGGCGTCACCACTGGCATCGGAGCCGTGATCAACACCGCCAAAGTCGAAATAGGTAGCCGTGCCATCGTCTTTGGCCTTGGTGGCATTGGGTTGAACGTAATCCAGGGTCTACGGTTGGCGGGCGCTGACCAGATTGTGGGGGTCGATCTGAACCCCGGCAAGGTCGAGATGGCGACGCATTTCGGCATGACCGATTTTGTGAACCCCAAGGATGTCAGCGGTGATATGGTCGCTCATCTGGTCGAACTGACCGGGGGCGGGGCGGATTATACGTTTGATGCAACGGGTAATGTTCAGGTGATGCGGACAGCACTTGAAGCAGCCCACAAGGGTTGGGGTGAAAGCATCATCATTGGAGTGGCACCTGCGGGGGCCGAAATCAGCACTCGCCCATTCCAACTTGTTACCGGCCGTAGTTGGCGGGGGACCGCTTTTGGCGGTGCATCAGGCCGGACAGATGTTCCCAAAATCGTGGATTGGTACCTGCAGGGCAAGATAGAAATCGACCCAATGATCACTCACACACTCAGCCTTGATGATATCAACAAGGGCTTTGATTTGATGCATTCTGGCGAAAGTATCCGGGCTGTGGTGGAGTTTTGATGAGTTGTAGCGCTCGGCCGCGCTAAACCCCATACCGCGCCATAAACACATCCACGGCCCCGTCAACGACGCGCATTTTTTCTGCCTCCGTGAATTCACTGGCCATACTAAAGACCATACGTGGGAAAAGGTCGGCCTTGCAAAGCTCGTGGAATTGATCGGCGGCCAGGGTCACATCGTCTATCTGCAATTCGCCACGTTCAATCGCGAGGTGAAAGACATCTACCATACGGTCGCGGACCATCTTGGGGCCACTTTCATAAAATTCCCGGCCCAGCTCGGGAAAGCGGTCGCTCTCACCGACGCAAATTCGGAAAATCCGCTGGCCGAATTCTGAGGTGATGAAATTCACCATCTGGCTCGCGATATCACGCAGAACCGTTTCGATAGGAGCCGCTATATCGACCGCTTCCAAAGTGGTCTCGGCTTGTCGCTGGCATTCTGTTTTCGCCATCTGCATGAACAGAAAGCGTTTGTCAGGGAAATAGCTGTATAGCGTGGCCTTCGATACGCCGGCTGCACGGGCAATGTCATCAACTGAGGCGCCGTCAAACCCGTCAGACAAAAAAACCTGTCTTGCGCCCGCAAGCACCTGATCGAATTTCCGCCCCTTTTTTTGTTCAATTGTGCCGTCGGGCATCCATTCCTCCGTCATGGACCTTCTGTATAAACTGATCAGTTCACTTCGAGCAAGAAAATTACCGCGATGGGCGGGCAAGAGGGGAAAAGGCCGCCCATCGCGGACGCATTACCGGGACGCGCCGGGGCAGAGGTCGACGGTCAGTGTCCCGGGGGTTGCGCACCCCTTGTTAACCCCGTCGTCAGATGTGTCGGGGAATGTCAGATGCGGCAGGTCAAAACTGACCGGCGCGGCTGTGGCTGGTGCCGCAACAGCGACAGCAGAAGTTAGCGCAATAGCGATCATCAGCTGTTTCATTGATGGGTCCTTTCGAAGTACGGATATCAACTAAACCGTTTAGTTCGCTTTCGGCAAGTCAAAAATTAAACTAAACGGTTCACTTTGTATTTCAAGAAGTTCAGACAGTGATATGATTAGATATCGAGAACCATGGTCGTGGTTGCCCGGAAACCAAAAATCCGGTGCAATGGACCGATCTTATGGGTTTCCAATTCGACAAAACCGCGTTCAAGATACAGTGCCTTGGCCCGCGTATTGGTGTCGATCACATCCAGACGCACCTGAGAATACCCCCGAGACCGCGCCTCAGCTGCCACTGCCTTTAGTAGCGCCGTCCCCACACCATTGCCCTGCGCCTCTTCCGCGACAAAGATACCATCAACCAAAAAACGCTTGTTTTCTATGTCCTTAGGCAACAACGAGAGCAACGAGCCGCGCCATGCCGAGCCGATCCAACCATACACACGGCGCAGATCTTGCAAATCAACGCCGACGAGCGCGCCCTGATTGGTCTTGAACCCGGCAATACCCAACAACGTCCCAGAATCATCGTGGGCGCAAATGCCATGATCCTTGCGCAGGACCATTTGTACGAGTTGCAAGGCTTGGTACTTAGGCCCCAAAACAAAACCGAGCTTGCTACCAAACGCCTCCCAATAGAGTGCCGCAGCCTTTACCCTGTCTTCGTCTGGAATGCCTGTGGTGATCTTCATCAAATCAAACTGCTAAACGGTAAATAACGGACCAGGTCGCCCCGAGCCACCTTTTGTGCTGAATCATCCAGTTCGACAAGCCCTGTTGCCCAACTTAACCCGGAAACACGACCCGACCCTTCGGATGGGAAAATCTCGGCCCGACCATCCACGATCCGTGCCCGGAGGTATTCGCGGCGGCCCTCTTTTTTGGATTTGGCAAATTCTGCCGGAACCTCAAACCCTTGTGGTTCTGTCCAGTCGCCGCCAGCAAGCACTTGCAAGGCAGGTCGGGCGAAGATCAGAGAACAAACCATGGCGGCCACTGGGTTACCTGGCAGGCCGAATACAGGAACACCCTGCCAAATCCCTAGCGCCAAGGGGCGTCCCGGCTTCATTGCTACCCGCCAAAGGGCAAGCGACCCGGAATTTTCCAAAAGGGATGAGATATGATCCTCGTCACCAGCCGAGGCCCCGCCGGACGTCAGTATCACATCTGTCTGTTGTGCCGCCTCATCCAGTTGTGCCCGCAATGCCTCACGGTCATCCGGCCCACGCCCCAAATCGATGACATCGTAACCCCATCCCGCTGCGACGGCGCGTAGCATCGGACGGTTCGCATCATATATCTTGCTGACATCTGCAGGTTTTCCCGCCTCGATCAGTTCATCCCCGGTGGATAATATGCCGACGCGCAGCCTCTTGCGTACTTTGATCCGCCCGATGCCAGCAGCCGCCAACATGGCCAGATCGCCGGGTTGAAGATGTCGCCCGGATGAGAGGATCGTCTGACCGGCAACCATATCCTCACCCGCGTTGCGTGTATTGGCCCCTTGTTTAAGCGGTCCATGAAAGGTGATGTGGCGATCATCGGCGGTGACGTCCTCTTGCAAGATCACGGTATCCACACCTGACGGAATACTTGCCCCAGTCAGAATACGAATGGCTTGCCCTTTCGGGACCATGTCGTTGTAGGGCTGTCCCGCTGCCGCGCGTCCCTGGACCAAAGGCATGGTCTGCGCACCAGCCGGTGCCGGGCCCGCGAACCCGTACCCGTCTACCGCTGCATTGGCCGCAGGCGGGTGCGACCGTTCTGCCGTCACGTCCTCGGCCAGAAAACGGCCTGCCGTATCGGAAAGGTCCAGTGTTTCCATCCCTGTCACCGCGCTGAGATTGCGGCGAAGATGGTCCAGAGCGTCAGCTACGGGTGTCCAGTGCGCCCCTTGCGGCATGGCAAAGCAGTCATTGCGCAAGGGCGGCGGAGTGGCACCAGTCATCGCAGCGTTGATCAGCAAATCGGGTTGATCCGCCCCGAAGATTGAGCCCTCCGGGGTTGCGGGAGCGTTCAACAAAGTATGGAGCGTATCTAACGGCAACCGCGATAAAACCTCGGCCAACAAAGCGACCTGATGGGCATCCTTGACCCGCCCTTCGGGCATGGTTGCAGCGACCGCCTTGGCGATGAGCGATGGCCAGACCTCAACAATCGCTACAGGGCTGTCCAGCGGCTCAAACGGCCAAACACGCAGTGCTGTGTCAAAGCGGCGACGCAGCCGTGCGAGCATCGGCAGGCCCATGATCACCTGAGAGCCCACTGCGCCAGCGCCCGCCAATTGCCAAACGGGAAAGGCACCCTTTGCTATGTTTTCAGCGGCGCGTTTTTCGTTCATCCCATGACCGTGACGGTCCCGGCCCTTACGGGGCAAATCAGGGATGTCACGTTGCAACCCATTGCCCCAAAACGGTCCAACGCCAGAAAAAAGGCCGTTGATTTCACCGGCAAGATCAAAGCGGTTATTGGCTGTCGGTTTGTCCTCAACCCGTTCGGCAAACCAATCCCAGATCGCGAAAGGTTCATCCGTGCCGATTAACCTTTCACCAAAGCCGTTGGGGTATCCAAAGGCAAAATCAAACCCGGCAAAGACCCGGCGGCCAGCTGCGAGCTCGTCATCAAGCAGGGTCGTGATCCATGCTTCGGCGTTTTGCCGGTTTCGATGATAGATCGGTTCGTCTGATGAGCCACCGCGAGCGACACAAGTCCAGATCGCGTCTTTTTTCGGCTTTGGTCCGCGATCATTCCCGCCCGACCAATCGACCATGAGGAAAGTATCGAAACTCACAACTCCACCTGGGCCAAAATGAAATCGGCGATTGCAGTCGTGTCATCGAGATCGAATACGGGGCGGTCGATTTCCAGGGCTGTGTCGCTGGCGACCGCTTTGATCGTGGGATCATCTGTTGCAATCAGCGGGTTGGCTGCGGCGGTCCGATGAGCTTCGATTTTTGGATGGCGGTCGCGCTTGTAGCCTTCGATCAGAACGAGATCGACCGGCGAAAGTTGGGCCAGCAAGTCGGCCAGCGGCGGCTCGGGCTCATTGCGCAATTCTGTCATCAGCGCCCAACGTGTGCTGGAGGCGAGCAAGGTCTGATGCGCCCCTGCGTGGCGGTGCCGGTAGCTGTCCTTGCCGGGCTGATCGATGTCAAAGCTGTGATGCGCGTGTTTGAGCGTTGAGACGGTGAAGCCACGCCCGGTGATTTCGGTGACCAACCGCTCCATCAGGCCGGTTTTGCCTGCATTCTTGTAGCCGACGATGCCGTAAAGCTTCATAACATTGCCTCGGCTGTTTTCAGATCATCGGGTGTGTTGACGTTGAAGAACGCCGCATCGTCGGGGAAACGGGCCGTGCCAGCGCCGTGTTTGTTCGTCCAAAGGACAACCTTGCGCAGACCCTCTTCCAGCGCTGCGCGCATGTCATCGCGCAAGGCAACGGGCCAAAGCCCAAAGGTTGGGTGTCGTCCGTCCGGTGTGGCGGCGAGGGCCAGACCCGCATCAGTTTGTTCGGCGGCGCATATCAATTGCGGCACCAGATCGCAGGGGAAAAAGGGCGTATCGGCTGCGGCGGTTACGATATGGCTGGCACCTTGGTTGGCAGCCCAGTCAAGACCGGCCAATACGCCTGACAAAGGCCCTGCAAACCCCGAAACGCTATCGGCAATCACCGGCAGGCCTAGCCCGTCAAATCGTGTGGGATCACCATTGGCGTTCAGAGCAAGCCCCGCCACTTGTGGCTTTAAACGTTCGATCACATGGCTCAGGATAGTACTATCGCCGAGCGTCAACAGCCCCTTGTCTCCGCCGCCCATTCGGGTTGCTCGCCCACCGGCTAGGATGACGCCTAAAGGTTGTTTCACAGTGCATCGTTCCACGGGTTGAGATGCCGGAGCCTCCGGCGGGAGTATTTTGGCCAAGATGAAGGGGGGAGCGTCATCTGGTCGCCGCTGCGCCTTTGCGGCTGATTTTGCCGGGTTCATCCTTGATGGTCGCGGGATCAGCATCGCGTACCAATCGCTCTTCTCCCGCAAGACTGACGAACCTTTGTCCCTTCATCCGGCCAATCAAGGTAAGACCGACCTGATTGGCGATCTCCACGCCCCAGGCGGTAAAACCTGAACGGGAAGCGAGTGCCGGGATACCCATCAATGCTGCCTTGATGACCATTTCGGAGGTCAGCCGTCCTGTGGTGTAGAGTATTTTGTCATCGGGAGAGACATGCTCCGACAGCATCCATCCCGCAATTTTATCAACCGCGTTGTGCCGTCCTACATCCTCCATGTAGACCAATGGGCGCGGTCCCTGGCAGAGTACTGTGCCGTGGATCGCCCCAGCTTCAAGATAAAGCGACGGAGTGCGGTTGATCCGGGCGGCCAGCGCGTAGAGGTCCGACGTGTGAAGCTTCAGATCGGGCAGGGTGACACCCTCTAACCCTTCCATCATGTCACCGAAAACCGTGCCAACAGCGCAGCCGCTGGTGCGGGTCTTTTTCTTCAGCTTTTCCTCGAAGTTTGTAGGGTTTTCCGTACGCACTACTACGGTGTCGAGTTCGTCGTCGTAGTCGACGCCCTTGATGACCTCTCCATCGCGCAGCATCCCCTGATTTCGCAGGAACCCGAGAGCCAGATAAGCGGGATAGTCGCCGATTGTCATCGCCGTGACGATTTCCTGACCGTTCAAAAAGATCGTTAACGGGCGTTCTTCGACCACGTTCAGGTTCACGACGGCACCTGTCTGGTCCGTTCCGGTCACGGCACGGGTCAGCCGTGCTGCACCCGGATCAGGGGCGATCAGGTAGTCAGAGATGTCTTCGTGTCGCGCCAATTGTCATTCCCCGTCTGCATGGGTAAGCCTGTCAGAACATGCTCAAGCTAAGGCAAAGCCATGCCAACTTCCACTGAGAAAGAACCTGCCAAATCCGCCTATTGGGCCGGGGTGCGCGATGGCGCACCATTTATTTTGGTGGTCGTTCCCTTTGCCGTTCTGTTTGGGGTGGTGGCCACTGATGCGGGGCTCACCTTAGCGCAGGCCATGGGTTTCACTGTGCTTGTCATCGCAGGGGCCGCCCAGTTTGCTGCATTGCAGATGATGGTGGAGAACGCAGCCTTGCCCATGGTTTTGCTGGCGGCGCTTGCGGTCAACCTGCGGATGGCGATGTATTCGGCGTCGTTGGTGCCCTATTTGGGGCCAGCGCCACTTTGGAAACGTGCTTTGGTCGCCTATTTGAATTTTGATCAGACCTACATGGTGGCTGTCACCCGTTATGAGGCACGCCCAGAGATGAGCGTCGACGACCGTGTCTGGTATTTCTTTGGAGTAGCGACGCCGATTGTGCCGTTCTGGTACACGATGACTTTGGTCGGTATCCTCGCGGGGACGGCGATACCGGATGCCTGGGCGCTTGATTTCATTCTGCCGATCGCGTTTCTGGCGATGGTCGCGCCGATGCTGAAATCGTTGGCCCATGTGGCTGCCGCTGCCATGTCGATTTTTGTGGCTTTGGCGTTGAATGGGCTGCCTTCGGGGACGGGGCTTTTGATTGCGGCTTTTGCGGCCATGATCACGGGCGTTGTTGTAGAAATCTGGCAGGAGCGGCGGGCTTGAATTATTCGACGACGCAGATATGGCTGATCATCGGCGTCTTGGCCGTTGGCACCTTCCTGATCCGGTTTTCATTCCTGGGACTGATCGGTGACCGGCCAATGCCACCATTGGTTCTACGGTTGTTGCGATTTACGCCAGTTGCGGTTCTGCCTGGAATGGTGGCCCCGCTGGTCCTTTGGCCAGCCGCGACGGGCGGAGAGCCTGACCTTGCCCGGCTTATCGCCGCGGCGACGACGCTCGCGGTCGGGCTTTGGTCACGAAATGTGTTGTGGGGGATGATCAGCGGGGCCGTCGTCCTCTATGCCGGGCTGGGCCTTACTGCCCTGCTGTAAGAACGGCATCGATCCGCGCCGCTGCGACGGATTTGTCGTCGGCATCATCTTCGCGGTATTCACGGGTTTGCACGCCGGGCAGTTGGGCAAAATCATCAAACAGGTTGTTGGGGAACCAAGTCCGGCGAATGCTTTCGAAACCGGGCAGTTGCTGCAGGATGCGCGAGGTGGAGCGAGTGCAATGGGCCTTTGGCTCAGCCCCGTTGGTCAGGGCGAGATTCAGCGCCTGTTCTGCCACTTCGGGTGACACCGCGACGTTTTGGCCGATGACGTGGTATGTTTCGCGGGCGTGAAAACTGACGTAATACTGTTCGATGCGCGGTGACATGCCAAACAGGACATCGTTGCGTTCGGGTATCGTGGTTGTCTTGAAAGAGCCGGCGGGGTCAAACATTACGCTCTGGCTGGCTTCAATTAGCAAAGACGTATGCGCGCCATTGCCGGACCCGTTGTTTTTCATCGTGTAAAGCGTCAGCCGCTTGGGACCGGTGCTGCGATAGATATTCCGGGAGACCATATCATCAGGTGCCCAAATCTCTTCTGAAGAGCAGCCAGCCAAAACCAGCGGCAGGCCCGCGACAAAAAACCGCCGGTTCATTCAGAATAAACCTAGGCGCCGACAAGGGCGATGAAAACAAGCACAACGATAATCAAGATCGTTGCACGGCTGACCATTTTGACAAAGCCGTCGAAAGTCTTTTCCTGAACGGTTACATCCATTTCGCCATGTTTGTGTTCGGCCATTTCCAGCATCCTTGAAAATCGAATTTGTCATCACTTAGCGGATAATATTCGGCCTGTCACCCGGTCAGTTGGTCACATTTTCTTCGGGTTCCAGACCTTTGGCCAGACGAAAGCCGATGCGGGTCGGTTCGGGTTGGTCAATGTGTTTGGGGCTGGCGATAAGTGTGACGTTCAGCTGGCTGACATGCTGGATCAGCTGAGTCTTGGCCCCATCCTGATTGATGCCATAATAGGTCACGATGTCGGGGTCATAATAACCAAGACCTTCAATTTTGATGACGCCTGTGTTGCCACCGGCAAGGCCCAGCCCGACCTCGTGATCATTGTCGAGCTGCTTTTCGAAGTTCTGAATATACATGATGATCCGCTCGTAAGCCCATTGTGCCGCACTTTTCAGCTTGGATGGTTCCACAAGCGCATGCGGTAGTTTGGCCTTTGAGACGCAGTTGGCATCAGGGTCGATATGCACCTCCCGGACCTGCGGGAGAATGTCGTTTTCCAAAAGCTCGGCGGAGGTGTCGATGCTCATTTGCGGTGGCGTCTCTTTGGTCATGGCGATCCTGCGGGTAGGTGGGTTTGAATCCACCTTATGCGACTTTTGCCTGAAAAACCCATGCCCCATCGTCGTTAAGGGTCCGACTGGCCAATCCTGTCTGATGAAGGTGGTTGAGGTGGGCTACGGCCTCGACCAGGGCCAGCCCGTATTCGGCCGGTCCGATGCTGCGCTTGAAGAGCGGGGCAAAGCATTCGCCTGCGCTGCGTGGCTCTGATAAATGTTCCAGCAGCCGCTTTAGTGCGCCGTGGTGGTTCTCGATCATCTGGTCCAGCCGTTCTGGCAGCCCGGTAAAGGGCAGTTTGTGCCCGCCCAGTACCAGTTGATCATCGCGAGCGAAGGGTTTGAACCGCTCGCATGAGGTTAGCCAATCTGTGACCGGGTCTGCCTCTGGCTCGGTCGGATAGACGCCGAGGTTGGCGCTGATCGAGGGCAGCAATTGGTCACCGCCAATCACAAGATTGTCGTCCCGGCTCCAGAATGTGGCATGTTCGGGGGCGTGGCCGTCGCCCATGCGGATATCCCAATTGCGTCCGCCCATGGTAATCGTGCCGCCGTCGATCAGGCGCGTGTAGCCAAGCGGGAGTGGCACGACACAATCGGCGAAGTTGAACGGGCGGTCGGTCTTTCGACGGGTGAATTCGTCGGCGTCCATCCCGGATTTTGCATAGAAATCAATTGTTTCGTATGTCGGTATCTCATGGACATCCATCGTCAGCATACGTGCCATAAGCCAACCGGTGCGCGGCATGGCAAGACTGGCCCCATTTTCGATGAACCATCCTGCGAGCCCGACGTGATCGGGGTGATGATGTGTAACGATGACACGGCCCACGGGTTTTCCAGCCAGCGGCCCGCTGAGCAGCTTTTGCCAAATGTCCCGGCTGCGTTTTGAGGCAAAGCCGGTATCAATCACCGTCCAGCTATCGCCATCATCCAGTGCGTAGACGTTCACGTGATCAAGCGCCATGGGCAATGGCAGACGCATCCAAACTACGCCCTCAGCGACGGTGACGGCTTCACCTTCTGCTGGCGGGTTTTCCCAAGGATATGTGATCATGCGTGTTCCCTTTTGACCGAGTTACGCGGGCCTTGGTGAAGGCGCAATACCCGCCTCGGCCCGAAAACGTTCGGCCCAGTCGCAACTATCTACCGGATCAAATCCAAAACGCGCCCGATTGTATGGGTAGGATTCTCTTCGAAAAAAGGACGCTGGTCGGCCTGCGCGGCCGGTTTGGGTCAGCATGTCACACAGCATCGTTGTCCCGCTGCGCGGTGTTGCGCAGAGGACATATGATTTTGTGATTTGCACCCTGTTTTGCCTTAGGCGGCAAGCTCATCGATTGTGATGGCCATCAGGTCATCGGCGCCTTCGCGGACATGGGCCAGAAGTCCGGTATGTTCTGGCAACAACCGTTTGATGTAGAACGTGGCGAGCTTCAAACGTGCCTCGTCCCCGGCCATGGCAGAGGTCAGGTGGACGTGCCCGCCCAACACACGGGCAAAGGCCCGCAGATAGGGGACAGCACCTGCAAAGCGGTTGTTCAAATCGGTCTGAGCCACCAGCCACTCGGTTGTTTCCCGCAGGCTTTCTGCGGCATCCCAGACGGCCCCGGCAAGCTCTGGCTGGGTCGCTTTCGCGGCTTCGGCCCCTTGTTCGATCTCGTCCAGCAAACGGAAGGCAGCTTCGCCCCCGTCCATCAGTTTGCGTGCAACAAGGTCCATGGCCTGAATGCCGTTGGTGCCTTCGTAGATCGCCGTGACGCGGACGTCGCGGGAATATTGGGCGGCGCCGGTTTCCTCGATGAAGCCCATGCCGCCATGAACCTGAACGCCAGTGCTTGAAGCTTCGATCCCGACATCGGTGCCGAAAGCTTTGCCGATTGGTGTCAGGAAGGCCGCGCGCGCTTTCCAAGCCGCATCGTCCGTCGCCGTGGCCATATCGATGGCAACCGCATTCATTAACGCGATGGCGCGGGCGGCGTAGATATCCGCCTTCATTGTCGTCAGCATCCGGCGCACATCGGCATGTTCGATAATCGTGCCAGTGCCGGGCGCTTTGCCCTGCTTACGGTCCTGCGCATAGGTCAGTGCATGCTGCAGCGCACCCTCTGCAGCGCCAATACCCTGAACGCCAACGCCCAGCCGGGCGTTGTTCATCATTGTGAACATCGCGGCCATGCCGCCATGTTCGGGGCCAACAAGCCAACCTGTGGCACCGGAATATTCCATTACCGCAGTTGGTGAGCCGTGCAGACCCATTTTATGTTCCAGACTAACGACCCGCAGATCGTTTTTCTTGCCCAGGGTTCCATCCGTATCCGGAATGTATTTAGGAACCATGAACAAAGAGATCCCCTTTGTCCCCGGCACCCCATCGGGCAGCCGTGCCAGTACCAGATGGCAGACATTTTCGGTGAAATCGTTGTCGCCCCAGCTGATATAGATCTTCTGACCACTGATCGCGAAGCTGCCATCACCATTGGGTTCGGCCTTTGACCGCAACGCGCCCACATCGGAGCCAGCCTGCGGTTCAGTCAGGTTCATCGTGCCGCACCATTCGCCAGAGATCAGTTTGGGCAGGTAAAGCTCTTTGATCGCGTCTGATGCGTGATGCTCAAGCGCCTCGATTTGTCCCTGAGTCATCAAGGGGTTGAGCTGCAGTGACAAACACGCGCTTGCCATCATCTCGTTGACGGCAGTGGTCAGAGCCATTGGCAGACCCATCCCACCGTTTTCTGGCATGGCCGACATGCCGATCCAACCGCCTTCGGCAATCGCCGCATAACCATCCGCGAAACCGGGGGAGGTGCGGACCACGCCGTTTTCCAGATGCGCGGGGTGCAGGTCGCCATTTCGGTTGAGCGGGGCGAGCACCTCTTCGCACATCTTTGCGGCTTCGGTCAGGATGGCATCGACCATATCAGGGGTTGCCTCTGAAAACTGGTCCGTGCCGGCGACATCGGCGAAGCCCACCACATGGTCCATCAGGAAGCGGAAATCGCCGACAGGTGCGCGATAAGGCATTGTTTTATCTCCGGTTTCAAGCGCGGCTTGGCAAATGGGAGCGCCGCAGCTATGCATCTCAAATTCCAGCCTAACCTATCGCAGCACCCTGACCCATCAACCAAAACGCCACGTCATGACCGAAGCGACCGTAACGACATTAGCACCTGATGCCAAAGGACTTGGCGTCGCAGCCCGTCTTTTGGCGGATGGCAAGCTTGTCGCTTTCCCTACAGAGACGGTCTACGGGCTGGGCGCTGATGCCAGAAGTGATACGGCGGTGGCGGCGATATTCGCCGCGAAAGGGCGGCCGAGTTTCAATCCGCTGATCGTGCATGTGCCAGATGTGGAAACGGCACGGCGGTATTGCGTTTTTGATGATGTGGCCGAGCGGTTGGCGGGTGCGTTCTGGCCCGGTGCGCTGACTTTGGTGCTGCCTTTGCTGGCGGATGCAGGGATATCGAAGCTGGTGACGGCAGGGTTGGAAACGCTCGCAATTCGCGTTCCGGATCAACGGATTGCGCAGGATTTACTGGCGGCGTTTGGCGACCCTGTCGCGGCTCCTTCGGCCAATCCATCGGGGCGGATCAGCCCGACGACGGCGGCGCATGTGCAGGCGGGGCTGGCGGGTCGGATTGATGCTGTTGTGGACGGTGGGGCGTGCCCAGTGGGGTTGGAATCCACGATTGTCAGCTGTGTTGGAACGCCGGCCTTGCTGCGCGAAGGGGGCATCCCGGCGCAGGCGATTGAGGCGTGTTTAGGAGCGCCCTTGGCGGTTGCTGGTATGGGTGAGGCACCGATAGCGCCGGGGCAGTTGGCATCGCATTACGCACCGGTTGGATCAGTCCGGTTGAATGCGGATAGGGCCGAAAAAGGCGAGGTTTTACTGGGCTTTGGTCCGGTTGAGGCTGATCTGAACCTGTCGCCCAGCGGTGATCTGACCGAGGCTGCGGCGAACCTTTTTGCCTGCTTGCATCAGCTTGATGCGATGGGGGCGGAGCGGATTGCGGTGTCGTCTATTCCCGAAACCGGGCTTGGCCGCGCGATCAATGATCGGCTGCGGCGAGCGGCGGCACCACGGTAGGACGCAACGGTTGGTGGGTGTTGCGTGGCCCGCGGTGGCGCAAGATCGGCGAGTCGTGGGTTAACGCCTTTGTTTATTGGTTAATTGGGTGCCCGAAGCCGGTCGGACATGTGTCGGCAAAACGTCGGACCCCATCGTCTGGGAATGTTAAGGTTTTGTTAGGTTAATGGGGTGTGCGGTGGGGGATCGGTGAAAACATCGATCCTGCCGTGCCCTAAATGGCGCGGGTCCTGAAAGGGGCCGGGCCGCGCCCGACCCTCCGGGTTGGGAGGGCGCACTGCGTGCACCCTGTGCTATCGCACGCTACGGCCTCAAAAGGTCCACTGGACCTTTTGCAAGACGGCCTTCGCCCCAGGGTCGGGCGCGGCCCTTTCGTTGTGAATTTACTGCAAGTCCCCAAACGCCTTTTGCAACCTCTCCACCGCTTCCTCGATCTGTGCTCTTGGTGCGCCCAGGTTGAACCGCAGGAAGCTGTCGCCGCCTTTGCCGAAGGTCGGGCCGTGGTTGGCGGCTATTTTGGCTTTTTGTTCCACGCGGGCGGTGAATTCTTCGCGCCCCATGCCGGTGTTTTTGAAGTCTACCCAGGCGAGATAGGTCGCCTCCAATGGCATGGAGGCGAGGCCGGGGATGGTGTTGATCCCGGCGTCGAAGAGTTGCCGATTTTCGTCGAGGTAGATGCGTAGCTCGTCCACCCACGCCGCGCCTTCGGGGGAATAGGCTGCTGTTGCCATAAACAGCCCAAAGCTGTTGGGTGACATCCCCAGCGCAGCCATCCGTTTGCCGAACTGTGCGCGCAGGTCGGGGTCTTCGATGATCACGTTGCCCACATGGCTGCCCGCCATGTTGAAGGTCTTGGTCGTCGCCGTCATCATGATCAGACGGTCGGTGATGCCGTCGATATGGCTCATCGGTATATGGGTCTGACCCGGCATGGTCAGGTCGTGGTGGATTTCGTCAGAGACGAGGATCAGTTCGTGCCGTTTGGCGAAAGCGGCGACGGCTTGTAGTTCGGCGCGAGTCCAGACCCGACCTCCGGGATTGTGCGGCGAACAGAGGATGACCATGCGTTCATTGCCGGTCATCTGCGCGTCGTAGGCGGTGAAATCCATTTCGTACCGGCCATTGTTATTGACCAGTTCGCATTCCACGACCTGCCTGTCGGCGGCGGCGATCACGCGGGCGAAGGCGTGGTAGACCGGGGTGAAAAGCACGACACCGTCGCCGGGGTTGGTGTAGGCGTCGATGCACATGGCGGTCCCGTTGACCAGGCCGTGGGTGGTGAAAATCCATGACGGGTCGATCTGCCAGCCGTGCCGCGTGTCCATCCACCACTGGATCGCTGCCTTGTATTTGCTTTCATCGCCGAAGTAGCCGTAGACGCCGTGATCGACCATGTTCTGGACAGCCTGTTGGACGACATCGGGTGCCTTGAACTCCATATCGGCCACCCACATCGACAACCCGTCATCAGGGCTGACGCCAAAGATTGCTTCCATGCTGTCCCATTTGGAGCAATGCGTGTCGCGGCGATCTGGGGTCTGGTCGAATGTCATATGGCTCTCCGGCTTGCGTTTGCGCCACGTTGCGGGGATGTGCGGCGGTGTGCAAGGCCAAGTTTGCTTGCGGTGTTCGCGGGGAGTGATTAGATCAGCGCCATGAGTAAAAGAACGATATTATTGCATCCTGATCCACGGCTGAAAAAGGTGGCTGATCCGGTGGCTTCGGTCACTGATGATCTGCGCCGTTTGGCCGATGATATGCTGGAAACGATGTATGAGGCGCCGGGCATCGGTCTGGCCGCCCCGCAGGTCGCTGTCATGTCGCGGATGGTGGTGGCCGATTGTGAAACAGGCGAGGATGCCAAGCCGCGCCCCATAGTGCTGATCAACCCGCAGGTGATTTGGACGTCCGAGGAACGGTCGGTCTATGATGAGGGCTGCCTGTCCTTGCCCGAGCATTACGCCGAGGTTGAGCGCCCGGCAGAGGTTGAGGTTGAATGGATGGACCTTGATGGCAAGACCCAGCGTGAGAAATTCGACGGGCTATGGGCCACTTGTGTGCAGCATGAGATCGACCATCTGGATGGCAAGCTGTTCATTGATTACCTCAAGCCGTTGAAGCGCCAGATGATCACCCGCAAGATGCAAAAGCTGAAACGCGAACTGGCGCGGGCCTGATGCCTGTCAGGCCGTTGCGATTTGTGGGCGATCCGGTGTTGGCCGAGGTTGCCCATCCGATCGTGCGGTTTGATGCGGATTTGGCCGGGCTGGTCACTGATTTGTTCGACACGATGTATGATGCGCTGGGGCGGGGGCTGGCCGCACCCCAGTTGGGTGTGCTGGACCGAGTATTTGTCACGGATATTTCGTGGAAAGAGGGGGAGAAGACCCCGATGGTTTTCGTGAACCCCGAGATCATGAATGCGTCCGCCGAACACCAGCGCGGGTCCGAGGCGTGTTTGTCGATCCCTGATCGCAGTTTCGATGTGCTTCGCCCGACTTGGGTGGATATGCGTTGGGTGGATGTGGATGGTTCGCCACAGATTGGCCGGTTTGAGGGGATCATGGCCGTGTGCGTCTGTCATGAGCTGGATCATCTGGATGGCGTGCTGATCACCGAAAGCGGGACAGAGATATGAGCCATCGGTCTTATGTGATGTGGCCGCATGTGGCGCTGCGGACCGCTGCCGCGCCGGTAGAGGCGGTGACGGATGAGGTGCGGGCGATCTGGGACGAGATGATTTTCGCAATGGAAAAGATGCCAGGGGTCGGGTTGGCCGCACCTCAGTTGGGTATCGGGCTGGCCTTGGCCGTTGTGGACGCATCCGAGGTGCGTGGGCAGGCCGTGCGGATGGCAAACCCCGAAGTGCTGCATGCGAGTGTTGAATTGCGTGAGCATGAGGAAGGGTCGCCCAATTTGCCGAGGGTTTGGGCAAAGATCAAACGACCCCGCGCCGTAACCGTCCGGTTCCTGAATGAAGCGGGCGAGATGGAAGAGCAGGATTTTGTTGGGCTTTGGGCGACATCAGTGCAGCATCAGATTGATCATCTGCAGGGCCGTATGTTCTTTGACCATCTGACGCGGGTGAAGCGGGATATGCTGATCAAAAAGGCGCGGAAGGTCGGGCGGGGTTGAGGCCAATGTGTCAATTTTCTGTTTGCCGCAAAAGTCCGTTTTAATCAGTTGCTACTTCAACTTTCGGCGAAGTGCGTCGATTCACAGGCGCGACCAAGATGATGCAATTGAAGATCGGCATTTGAAAGAGAGTCAAAGTTTTGACGACGGATTGGTTCCGTTTGCCCGTTACATGGGTATTCAAAAAAGGGATAAAACCATGAAGTTCTTGAAATTTGGTCTGGTCGCCGCCACGACCCTTTGCTCTGTCAGTCCTCTAAATGCCCATCACTCCTTTGCGCGGTTTGATCTTGAAAATATCATTGAAATCACTGGGACTTTAACCGAATTTTCGATCAAAAACCCTCATGTAACCCTCGAATTAGAGACAAGTGATGGCACAACAACATGGCATATTGAATCCATGAATCCTCGTCGTTGGGACTATGCGGGTATTCCCCGCGATGTCGCAGAAGTCGGAGAAACCATTACGATCCTCGGATGGCCAGCTATGGACGGAGCTCCCTCAATGGCGCTTGGAACGATCATCACAGAACGGGGCGAAACGGTTGTGCGGGATCGTATCCGTCAGGGCGAGAGAGAGCGATAATGCGCGGATACACAGTGTTGTTAGCGTCTGAATATCCGAAAAAGAAGTATTACTGAGGCGCTGGGTAACTGGTTGCATAAGGCAGTAGCCATTTGAGTGCACAACCGCAGCAATAGGCACCTTAACGCAAATTATTGTGAGATTGCTCCCGCCGCAGGACAGAACTCGGCTTTTCTGGTAGGGTATATGCACGTTCTGGATCCCGGACCTTGGGTCTGTCGAGTATATCGAGAGGAGAAAGCGTCGTGGTGAAAACAATCGGAAATCCGTTTTCCTGGGCCGTGCAGGCCTTTGACAAGAGCGCGCATCATATCGGCGAAGGGCTGGCCGAGATACCCAATGATGATGCCGAGATAGAGATCAGGGATTTGGAGATATCGGATCTGACCGACGCGTTGCGCAAAGGTGCCGAGGATTTCGCGGAATTGCGCACTGATGTCATGTTCATCGCGCTGATCTATCCCATCATTGGTGTGGTTCTGACCTGGTTTGCGGTGAACCGCGAGATGTGGCCGTTATTGTTCCCGCTGATCGCCGGGTTTGCCCTGCTTGGCCCTTTGGCTGCTGTCGGTCTTTATGAGATGAGCCGCCGCCGTGAAAAGGGCCTCAAGGCCGGTTGGGGTGATGCGTTTGGCGTGATCGGGTCGCCGTCTTTTGTTCCTATTGCGATTCTGGGGGGCTACCTGACGGCCATTTTCATTGCATGGATGCTTATCGCCTACGCGCTATATGGTGTGACCCTTGGGCCCGAGCCCCCGGTTTCTGCGTGGTCCTTTATCGGTGATGTTCTTTTCACGGCTGCGGGTTGGATGATGCTGATTGCGGGGATGGCCATTGGCTTTGTGTTTGCCGTTGTCGTGCTGGCGATCAGTTTGGTGTCTTTTCCGCTGCTGATTGACCGCCACTCAGGCATTTTGAAGGCCATCACGACGTCGGTAAAGATCACGCGGCAGAGCCCTGTGACGGTGGCTGTTTGGGGTGCGATTGTCGCCGTCTCGTTGGGCCTGGGCGTTTTGACGCTGTTTGTCGGCCTGATATTTGTTCTGCCGATCCTTGGCCATGCGACCTGGCATCTGTATCGACGGGCGGTTGTCTGACGCAGCTGCTGTTTGCGCAGGTGATCATTTTCTCTTAGGTCCGGTTTTGCAATGATGTCTGCATAGGCGGGGCCGCGGAGAGCACATGAAAATCATCTTTATGGGAACGCCCGATTTTTCGGTGCCGGTGCTGGATGCTTTGGTTCAGGCCGGTCACGATATTGTCGCTGTTTACTGCCAGCCGCCACGTCCTGCCGGGCGTGGCAAGAAGGATCGGCCCTCGCCGGTGCAGGTCAAGGCAGAAGCATTGGGGTTGCCCGTCCGCCATCCGGTATCTTTGAAAGGCTCGCAAGAGCAGGCGGAGTTTGCTGGTTTGCAGGCGGATGTCGCGGTCGTCGTGGCCTATGGGTTGATCCTGCCGCAAGCTGTTTTGGATGCACCAAAGCTGGGGTGTTTGAATATCCATGCCTCGCTATTGCCGCGCTGGCGTGGGGCTGCCCCTATTCACCGTGCGATCATGGCGGGCGATGCGCAGACGGGCGTATGCATTATGCAGATGGAGGCGGGGCTGGATACTGGTCCGGTCCTGCTGCGCGAGGCGACGGATATTGGCGCCGAAGAGACGACTGGCGCTTTGCATGATCGCTTGTCGGCCATGGGCGCTGGGCTGGTGGTTGAGGCGCTGGGACGCCTGCCGGAACTGGCGCCGGACGTGCAGCCCGATGAGGGTGTTACCTATGCCGCCAAGATTGATAAGGCTGAGGCGCGCGTGGATTGGTCGCGCTCAGCAGCAGAGGTAGATCGGTTGATCCGGGGGTTGTCCCCCTTTCCCGGTGCGTGGTGTGAGGTTGGCGGGGAGCGGGTGAAGCTGCTTGGCTCCCGCCTGGTTGACGGGTCCGGTGCGTCGGGGCAGGTTTTGGGCGGCTTCACCATTGCATGTGCTGACGGTGCGGTGGAGATTACGCAGGTCCAGCGGGCGGGCAAGCGTCCGATGGCGGCGGTGGAGGCTTTGCGAGGTTTGGAATTGGGGGAGACACTGACATGATACCGACAATTGGATATGGCACCTGGAACCGTCCCGGTGACGAGGGTTATCAGGGAACGCTTACTGCGCTTGAGGCGGGGTATCGTCATCTGGATTGTGCCGAAGGTTACGAAAACGAAGAATTTGTAGGCCGGGCGATTGCCGATTTTGCCCTGCCGCGCGACCAGCTTTGGGTAACGACCAAGGTTGCGCCGGAAAATTTTGGCCCCGGACAGGTGCGCCCGCATGTCGAAGCGTCGCTTGAGAAGCTGGGGGTGGGACCGGTGGACCTGCTCCTGCTGCATTATCCGTCGATCAAGGATGAGTATGAGATCGAGGATTACATGGCGCAGCTTGCCGCCGTTTATGATGCGGGTCTGTGCCGCCATATCGGGGTGTCGAATTTCACGAAACCTTATATGGACAAGGCTTTGGACCTGCTGGGTGATCGTCCCATTCTGACCAATCAGGTGGAGCTGCATGTCTATCTGCATAACGCGCCCATCGTTGATTATTGCAATGCCAAGGGTATCCGGTTGACGGCCTATTCGCCGCTTGCCCGCGGTGCTGTGTGCGATGATCCGGTGTTGATACGGATCGGGGACGCGCTGGGTGCCACATCCTCGCAAATCGCGCTCGCCTGGTTGGTGGCGAAGGGGCATGTTGTCATTCCATCATCTGGCAACCCGCAACGGATCAAGGAAAATCTGGCTGCCGGTGATCTGGTCCTGACCGCAGAACAGATTGCCGAGATTGACGGGTTGGATCGCGATATGCGTCTCGTCAATGGTCCGTGGTGCCCGGTCTGGGATGCCGCATAAACGTTGATCTAACCCGGTGGCTGCGCTAACTCTTGCCGATGGCGATATCGTCGCCGTCTTTAGCCCCAATCGTCCTGACCGCCGGGACCGCCTTACGAGAGCATGATATGACCGAACGCCCGCAGTTCTTCCGTTTTCACCAAGGGGCGGAGGTATTGCCGTTCGCGCCGGAAGAGTACGAGGCGCGCTTGGCCGGGCTGCGTCAGATGATGGATCGTGTGGGCGTGGCCGCGGTTGTGATGACCTCGATGCACAACATCGCTTACTATTCCGGATTTCTTTACTGCGCTTTCGGGCGGCCTTACGGGTTGGTGGTCACAGCAACCGATAACGTCACGATCAGCGCGGGTATTGATGCCGCCCAGCCTTGGCGGCGCTGTTATGGTGACAACATCACCTATACCGATTGGGAGCGGAACAATTTCTGGCGGGCCGTCCGGTCCGTTGCCGGGATTGGCAAGCCGATTGGTTATGAGGCGGATCATTTGTCCGTCACCCAAAGTGGGACGCTGCGCCATTATCTGCACCCGACCAATCTGATGGATATCTCGGAAGAGACAATGCGCCAGCGGATGAATAAATCTGCCGCTGAACTGGATCTGATCCGCGCCGGTGCCGCTGTAGCGGATGTAGGCGGCTATGCCATTCGCGACGCGATCAAGCCGGGCGTGCGCGAGATTGATGTCGCCATGGCGGGCCGCGACGCGATGGAGTTGGAGATTGCCAAGCGGTTTCCCGATGCCGAATACCGCGACACATGGGTCTGGTTTCAGTCGGGTATCAATACCGACGGTGCCCATAACCCTGTGACCAGCCGCGTGCTGGAGCGGGGGGATATCCTGTCGCTGAATACTTTCCCGATGATCAGCGGGTATTACACGGCGCTGGAACGGACGTTGTTTGTGGGTGAGGTGGACGATGCCTCGCGCAAGGTATGGGAGGCGAATGTCGCGGCGCATGAATATGGTATGTCGCTGTTGAAGCCGGGCGCGACTTGCGCGGAAGTGACCGAAAAGATCAACGCCTTCTTCACCGAACGTGATCTGCTGCAGTATCGCACGTTCGGTTATGGCCATTCCTTTGGGGTGTTGTCGCATTACTATGGCCGCGAGGCCGGGCTGGAACTGCGCGAGGATGTGGACACGATGCTGGAACCCGGCATGGTGATTTCCATGGAACCGATGCTGACAATCCCAGAGGGTCAACTGGGGGCAGGGGGATATCGGGAGCATGATATTCTGTTCATCACCGAAGACGGCAATGAGAATGTGACGGGGTTCCCGTATGGGCCTGAGCATAACGTCGTCGGTTAAATCTAGACGCTGAAGTCGATAACGCCAAACATCAGGATCAAGGCCGCGCAGGCCGACCAGAACATCAGGCAGAAACGTCCGAAACGGAGCCATTTGTTGGGCGTACCTGCGATGATGAGGCAGGAGATCGGGTACCATGCGAGGCTGATCAAGCTGAGAACACCGAATTGGATAATGATTTCGCCCAAGGACAAATAGGGAAAAAACATCAATATCATGGGGCCAACGACAAGCGGCATCCAATCCATGACTACCAACGGTGTAAAAAAAGCGAGTGAGGCTGCACCGATGATGCGGCCCTTGTTAGGTAGGAAGATTCTTCGATACCTTTTACGGTTTTCAAGAAACAACATGACGATGGTGGACAGGCCATGCGCGAAAAGCATCGTTATTGGAACGGCTTCTCGCCAGTTGGCGACAAAGAGCGGGTTGCTCCCGCCCATGGATATAAGTGGTTGCCAGATGCTGTAAGGCATCATGATTATTGCTGTAAGTATGGCCGTAAAAAGCAATTTGACTTTAATGTGCATATCAATTCCGTGAACTATGTTCATTTTCTAATGCCATCTCCCCTGTCGTGCAAGCCTAACATCAAACACAGTGTCGACATGCCCCACAGAGACCGTATGGTCGGCCCTGCAACTTATGGGCATTTCATGACTGCACGCCGCTATAGCCGGAACTTTCTGACGGCCTTGACGATCTATGCGGCCTACGCGGCCGTGCAGGATATGCTGTCCTTTGCACTGCCGCTGCTGGCCTTTGAATTGCGGGGCGACGGGCTTGGGCTTTCGTTGATCAAGGGCGCTGCGTTCATTCCGAATATTCTGTTCGCTGTCTTCGTCGGTGTGATCAATGATCGGATACGGAAGGCTACCGGGTTTCGGTTCTACTCGGGCCTATTGGCCTTTGGCTGTCTGGTATTGCTCGCCTCATTGACCCAAGGGCTCGTGTCGGTGCCGGGGCTGATGGTCTTCATGGTTATCTTCAATGCTGTCGGCTACGCATTGGGCAACGCGCAACTGACCCTGATCCGATTGACTGTGCCGCACGAGCGTTTGTCCCATGCTACTTCGCTGTCCAGCGCGGTCCATTCCGTCATCACAACAATTGGTCCGGCGGTCGGTGGTTTTGCCTTGTTGCAGCTTGGGTATGTTGGGCTGGTGGCGGCAGTTAGTCTGGTTATGGTGTGCGCCTTTGTCGCCTCTTTCTGGGTCCAGCCGGACGAAGAGGTCAGCTACGGTAACGGGTTTTGGGCGTCGTTGTCTGAGGGTTGGCAGGTCTTTGCGGCGAACCGTGAGCTGATGATGATGACCGTCGTCATCGTGTTGACCAATGCGGCGGCAGGGGCCTTTGATGTGGCGCTGATCCTGAAACTGAAGACTGACGTGTTAGCCAATGCGTTTGAGATCGGCATTGTATTGGCGTTTGCGGGTATGGGGGCTGTGGTTGCTTCGGCCTTTGCACCTATGCTGCGGCAACACCTTGGCTATCGGGCTGCATTTTTCTGGCCGATCTGGGTTCTGGCTGGTCTGTGTGCGCTGACGGCCTTTGTGGACAGTTTCGCGTTGCTTTGCGTGATCAGCTTTTGCGAGGGGGGCACGGCGTTGTTCTTTGCGATCGGCGTTTGGTCTTACCGGCAGGAAAGCGTGGAGGCCGCACATATGGGACGCGTGGCTGGCATCACCGGGGCGATCTTCAAGATCGGGATGCCGCCGGTCATCATATTGGCGGGGGTGATCTCGGACACGCATAGCGTCGCGCTGGTCCTGGGTATGGCCGCCGCAATCAACGTCGCGGCGGCCCTATTTCTGGTCTGGGTTGCGGGTTGGGGCTGGCCCCGCCCTGCGCGTCCTTATGCGTAAGCGGCTTGCTCGCCCGCTGGCTTCCTAACGATTCCCTGCGCTTCCATCACCCATGCGGCGACCACGGCGAAGAGGACGTGGCCTGTGAGTGCGACCCATGTGATTCCGGTGAAGCCGAGGAATGGCGGGTTGCCTGCTACTAGATGTGCCATGACGTAAAGGGCAAAGACCCAGAGGACGACGCCGTAGACGATTGAGGTCAGAATCCATGGCAGGGTAGGCATGATGCGCAATTGGATTGGACGGGCAACCCAGAGGTAGCCCAGTGTATAGACGAAAAGGCCGGTGATGGTGTGAAGCAGGTAGGCCGCGCCCGATGGGTTGGCTCCGAAAATCTTGTTCAGTGTCTGACCGGCGAGCGGTACAGGTGCCAGTTTGGCATGGCCCAGAAGTGGGCTAAGCCCTTGGCCATACGCATCAAAAGCGATTGTGGCGAGCGCGCCTGCGGCGATGACGGTGTAGAATGTATGTTTCATGATGTGGTGTCCCCTAGTGATACAAAACGTTGAACTGGTCTTGTGTATGCCGCGCCGAATGGGCCTTGTGCAGCCGTCTCACGCCAAGGTGACGCAGGCGGGGTCGCCTGAAATATCGTCTGAAACAAAAGCCGCGGGACGGTGATATCGCCGTGATCAGGGTTTCAAGCTGTAACAAAATGAACCGTATCTGGACGGCCCCAACCGGCGGCGTTTTGCCCATGAATGTCGCTCTGGCACCTGTGTGACACGTTTTGAAACACAAATGCGTGGGATAGGGCCGATGGCATTTTGCCCTTCCTGCCCAAAGTGTTATGAGATGAGTCGATTATCTGGGGTACTACCATGGAATACGACAATAAATTCACCCGCCGGTCTTTTGCTGCCATGATGCTGGGAACTGCGGCTGCCTGCGGCCCGCCTGTGCCGGTTAGTGATCCTTTTGCGCCCGATGTTTCGCGGGCTATTCAGCCGACTGAGGATTTCATTGACGGGTATGGCCCGCTTTCCGACGCGGGGTATAATCTGCCGGGTATCCCGTCGAAGTATCTGCTAGGTGTCAATCGGCGGATGAGCGGCATTTATAATGGTGAGGCTGGCCCCAATACGATCGACGTCGATCCATATGCCAAGTTCCTTTACCATGTGAAAGGCGATGGCACGACCACACGCTATCCGGTGGGTGTCGGTCGCGCAGGTCGGTCCATCAACGGATCAGCGACGATCCGGCAGAAAAAGATGTGGCCCGGCTGGACGCCCACGGCCAACATGTTGCGGACCGAGCCAGAGGTTTATGGGGACTTCCGCTCCGGTATCCCTGGTGGTTTGCGCAGCCCGCTTGGCGCGCGCGCCTTGTATCTGTACCGCGGAAGCCGGGATACCTATTACCGTATTCACGGCACCAATGATCTTGAATCCATCGGGAATTCAGGGTCTGCGGGCTGTATCCGCATGTTCAATCAGGACGCGATCCACCTGTATAATCAGATCTCGGTGCCGATGCAGGTGTTTATCCGGTCGCGCGAAGAATCGTTGCGGGTTGATCCGGAAAACTATGGGCGCGGGATTGAGCTTCCTGCCAAAATCCTCTCGCGCGAGGAGTTGTTGGGTCCTGATGTGGTGGCCAATGATCGGCCCCCTGATTTTAGCTCAATCTGAGACCTTTTTTTCGCCTCTTTGTAGAGTAAGATTGCCGCAACGTTGTTGCGGCAATTTCCGTTCTGGGATTTGAAAACTGGGATGGTAGTGCTTAGCTAATTGTTAACACACAAGAAATGAGGGACGATTTATGGCTAATTTTGAGACGCAGATTAAGGAATCACAGGCCCAGGTGGCCGAAGCGCAGAGCAAGATCTCAGAATTAACCGGCAGGATCGAAACGGCCCGGACGAAAATGGCAGAAGGAACCGATATTTCGGTCGATATTGAAAATGCCAGTCTGGAAGACGTTCACGCCCATACCGAATTGATGAATGCCAATATCGCCGAGTTGATTATGGGGCTCGACGATGTGACGTCTGCGTTCTCAAAAGACTTTGATGAGATGCGTTCCAAGACCGGAATGGAGAGCCTTATTGGCTTTTTCAACAAGGCCAAGGCCGACAGCATGCGGCAGGAGCGTATTCGTACCGCATCGGTTGATGACAAGTTGCAGGATCTGATCGGGAAGTCTGACGTGATCATGAAGCTGCTGGAAGGTCAGTTGGCTGTGCTGAATGAACAGAAGGTCAGCGTCGAGAAGAACCTTGCCGGGACGCTGGAAGAACGCGAGGCGACGGTGGGTGAACTGGAGACATTGCGCGCCGGTATTTTGGGAATGGACCCGAAGATTATTGAGCTTGAGGGCAAGATTTCCGTCGAACAGGATGCCGCTGCCCGGACCAAGCTGGAGACCGAATTGCAGGCCTTGAATGGTCAGTACAACGAGATGATCCAGAACGAGCAGGTGCAATTGGCCAAGTCGCAGACGCTGGAGCGCTATATCGAAAAGGGCAAGACCTGGACCGATTCATTGCAGAACCAGGCGGCGACGCAGATGGTGCTGATCAACAAGTTGCAGACAGACACCAAGCAGCGGGTTGTTTTGTATGACGCGCTGTCGAAGTCGTTGAAGACGGCCCAGCAGCAGGACGTCGCACACCAGATCAACGAAATCGGCGTGCAGACGGACCAAGAGGCACAAACCGCCATGGCTGCGATTGGCTCTGCCACGAATGCCCGGATGGCTGATATGCTGGAAGCCCACGAGGATCACATGGTCTTTGCCCGCGAAGTGCTGGAGCAGAAGGCGAAAGCGGATGAGCGGTTTATCAGGCGGTTCCAGGAGATCGTTGAGAAGCATGATAGCAATGCGTATGGGGCTGAGTCTTGAGGATTACCCGTCCCGGACTTGTTCCGGGGCTTCTACCTGCTTTTGATCAAGAGGTCCCGGGTCAAGCGCGGGACGGCAACAGCGATGGCTGAAAAACTGTGAATGAAGTTGATATCTTGAGTAGCGGTGTAGGTGTAGCCGCCTTGATTGCGGGCGCCGCCGTTGTTGGGCTGGTTCTGTATTTTTTCATGTGGTTACTAATGAAATGCGATATTTTTTTGGAGAAACGAACGCGGACATGGCCGCAACCTCTTGTGAAAATACTTGGAATAGGTGTTGCAACCAAGTTCATTGACAGAGGTAGTCGGGAAAAGACCAATGCCGACACCTGACCTCCAAGCCGACCATATGAAGTTGGAAGACACCCGTGTGACGCGCCGGTATTTTGGTGAGTTTGAGAAGATCGATCAGCATCTGACCAAAGCGATGGCCATTATGGATGCGGAGTACCGGTCTGACTTCACCGCAGGTATGGTTGCATGAAGCGGTATTCGCTGTTCAAAACGCTGATATCTTTGAACCGGGAGGAGCGTGCGGAATTGGTATCTGAGGTCAGAAACGGTCTTAAAGATTCCAAACCGCTTTGGCCGAAACTGCCGCCCGTACTGGCTTGGTTGAGGCTGATTGCATTGGCGTTCTGCGGCATGATGGTTCTGGGTGGACTGCTCTCCGGCGCGTGGTGGCAAGTCGGTCTTGGAGTCGCAATGCCGTTGATCGGGCTGGCTGCTTACCATACCCGGGGCGTTGCTGGACTACAGGGAGAAAGCATTCACACGCCCCGCGACTCCCTTAAGGCGTGGATTCTTTTTGGTGATGATGATGAAAAGTGGAGTAACAGGTTTGACCGAGATTGATCCTGTTCTCGACGCTTATGTCGGAGGTCTCTTATGAATCAGGCTGACCTCCAGGCCGACCATATGAAGCTGGAAGATACCCGTGTGACGCGCCGGTATTTTGGCAAGTTTGAGAAGATCACACAGCACTTGACCAAGGTCGCTGCCACGATGGAGGCGGAAGGGCGGTTTGCCCGCCGCGATATTGAGGCGGTGGCGCGGTATCTGGTGGGGCTGAATTGGACCTTCCGGGCGTTGGCCCACAAATATCATTTTGCCGGGCGGTTTGCCCATGCAGGATCGCTGACCTTTGACCGCCATGAAAGCGGCTTTCCGGTCTATCAAGAGCTGTTGGAGATGGCCAATGATGCCCAGCAAGCTGAGTTGCGGTTGGGTGCGATGCCCTCTGCTGATGCGTTGAAGGACCAGATGGTTGAGGTGATCCTGCGTGATCAGGACATTCCCACCAAGCTACAATATGCGCTGTCCCAGCGACTATATTATGAAGAGCTGTTGAAGGGCGAGATGTTCTGGGCCCGCAATGACCCGCAGGCGGTCTGGATCGAGAATGTCGGCGACCGGCGCCGGTTTTTGATCCATTGGGCCGTCTATGACAGCCAAGTGAACCTGCCCACGATCTACCTGATGGATCTGGAGGATACTGGCCGCACGGGGCTGCCCAAGGATGAACGCCGCTGGCCGGAAGCGCAGGCCCATCTGATGGCCCAATCAGTGGCGCATCTCAAGCTGCTGACGATTGCCAAAGGGTTTGACGAGGATTTCGACGATCTGCACCCGACCAGCCTGCGCAGGTTTCATATCGGGCCGATGTATTCGAATGCCTTTACCCGGCAATCGGGACCTCTGCGCGAGGTGCTGGATGCGGCCAAGTCTCCGGTTGGTGAGGACTGGGCGTTGGTCTGGACCGAAGAGGAATTGGTGGCCGAGCGGGTCGAGCATGTAAAATCCGGCTGGTTCGGGACGGTGGAGCGGCAGATCTTTGCGCTCGATCCGTTTGAAGGTGGCGGGGCAGAGACCGGTGCATCCCGGATGGAACGGTCATTGATCATGCCCGAGCGTCCCTATCAGGCGCTGGCAGAGCGTAACCCGCCGGGGTTTCGTGATGTGCGCAAATTCGTGGTGAGCGACCGGGGGCGGGTGTTGAGTTATCGGTGAGTTGGGGTGAGCCCCCGACTTGTGGATTGAAAGACGGTCATATGTGGCTGCTGCCGGAGCCTCCGGCCGGAGTTTTTGGGCCAAGATGAAGGGTAAGTAATGAGCCAGACAAGCGATCAGATGGAACTGCGCGAGGAAGATATCCGCAAGCATTATATTCCGGCAGCCGAGATGTTGATGCAGTTGGACCATACGCCACGTTTGGCGCAAGCGCGGTTGTCATTGGAGACACCGGAGAAATCGCCGGATGTGGCTGCTACGCGCCGCCGGTTTCGGTCGACCACACCGGGGTTGCTGACGCGCACGTCTGCGCCAGCTTCCGGTGTTCGCTTGCTGGACCGGATTGCTGAGACGGATGATGATGATCCGCTGACTTCACCGGCACAGGCATCACTGGCCCATGCGTTGCGCCGTGCCTTGTCGATCAGTTTTGCGATTGCGGATGCCTATTCTGATCAGACGCCGCTGACCGAATTGAAGCGGCTGAACCTTGAGGGGCGTTTGCCGCAGGATCGGTCGGTGGAGTTCACGGAGTATCTCGCTGCTGAGTCCTTGGTGGCGCTTTATACCTTTGCCAATGCCAGTTCGTTTTTACTGGCCTCGCATGCCAGTGAAGCAAGTGTCGAAGTTGGGGCCGTTGATGAAGTTCTGACCGATAATGCGCCGCTGGCCTTGCATGGAGCGATCTGGGAATTGGATCAGAAGATCGGTCAATTCGCCGAGGATGAGCCGACGCTGATTGCCACGATGCTAGCCTATGCTGAGCAGTTGATGGACAAGGTGGCCTTGCGGGCATCGACTGCTGGTCGGTTGGAAGGGTTCAACAGTGCCTCCTGGCGGGTCGATGCGGATGACTTTGTGGTCCAGGGGTTCACGCCGGCGCGGTCGGCCAAGGGATCGACCCTGACCATGACCTTCAAGAAGCCCAACGAGGTCGTAGGCAACCATATCGCCAAATATCAGGCGATGAAGCTTTCCAAGATGCTGATGGCCTATGATTTTGAGCGGCGGCTGAACCCGTTTGCCGAGCTGGGCGGGTTCATTTTTACCTTCATGGGGGATGGCAAGCCGGGGACGGGGAAGACGACCCTGATCCAGATGATGGCCGGGTTGGTTAATGATTACTGTCAGGTGGCGGGCTATCCGTTCCGGTATCAGAACCTTTCGACTGACAATATCGACAGCTATCAGGGCAAGTCGGGCCAGAATGCGAAGGCGTTTATCAACAACGTGCTGGACCCACATGTGATTGGTTTTGGAACCATCGACGATATTGATCAGCTGGCGGGCAAGCGGGGGGACCGTCAATCCTCTGCCGGGCAGTTGGAGATTACGGCTGTCCTGATGGAAAGCTTTGCCGGGGCGAATACGGTGGTCCGTGGGAATTGTACGTTCGGGATGTTTTCGAACTATCCTGAGAATGTGGATGATGCCTTGCGCCAGCGGGCCGGTGCCCGGTTCCTTGTGGATGGGCCGCAAACGCGGGATGACTATATCGACATCCTGTATCTGCTGATGGGCAAGAACCACGACATTCCGGTGGGTGCGCATGAGGTGTTTTCTGCGCAGGAGATCAAAAAGGCCGTTGCTGCGTCGTTTGAAGGCCATGCGCGGCCTAAGGAGGTCGGGTTGCTCAACGTCTATGATCGCGTGTCGGGTGAGATCGGGGCGCTTGATACGATTGCCAAGATGGGGACGTATCTGAAGGCTATTCAGGAGGCCGATGAACGGTTCACGGGTCGGGCCATCAAGAACATCACCGATGCGGTGAAGGTCCGGGCGATGGATTTTGAGTTGCCCGATGAATGGATGGAAGAGCCGGATTTGTTCCTGTTCAAGGATTACGACACCAAAAAGGCGATGATATCCGAACTGCGCCAGCCGATCACGGTGGACATGGTGATCCAGGAGATCAACCGCTACGCCGATAGTGAATTCCGCTATGCCGACAAGTCGGATGAAGTCGCGATCGAGAATATGGTGCGTGACTTTGGGCGGCAGGAAGAGGCGAAGAAGCGATATATGGAGGGGAAGGGGTAGTGATTTTCCTGATCGGGATAATTTACCTCTTACCGCTGGCGATCGGTGTAACGATAGGTCTCACGAATGGGACCAAATTGGCTACACAAGGAGTTTCCACCGGTTCGATGTTTTGGCGAGGTGTTCTGACAAGCCTCGCTGCAATCTTCATGTCGGCTGCGTGCGTCGTCTTGTTATTTTTCTGGAGTCAACACGATACGTGGTGGGGCCTTATCTCACATACGCTAGTAATGTTTGTTTATATGGGTGTTCTGTGTGTTGCCATTTATGCTGTCGTCTTCTGGATTGGGAGAAAGGCCGCGAATGTGTTGTGAAGAAAAACAGCGTGATGATGCATCGCGCAGTCTCGCACTTGATCCGGGACCCTTTGCCAGAGTTGACGTGGAGGTCCCGGGTCGAGCCCGGGACGGGTAACGACATGTCATTTCTGTCGGGCAATCTGATCCTACCCGCCACAATGATCGCGCTTTTGGGGTTCGCTGTGCCGCGTGTGTTGGCGCGGGTTTTCCCTGAGGGTGTGAAACCGCTGCTGTTGAATACGTTTTTGTCGACGGTGCTGTTGTTTCTGATCTCTGCTCTGTTCTTTGCCTGCCTTTACCTTTGGCAGGGGGTGCCAGTGGGGGAGATAGCGGCAACCGGATGGGCGGCGAATATCTTGTTCTTCGGACGCTTGGGGCTGATCTCGGGGATGATTTGGGCACCGATCATGTTGCTTTCAGTGGCGGGGTTGCCAAGGAAATGGGTGAATGAGACATGGTGATGGGTTTAGGGCAAAGATGGCTGCGGGCACCCATCCTGTATGGGGTACTTGTATTTGTTACTGTCGCTCCGACTATTATGAAAGCGGATGGGCCGGACCCCTCACTTTTGACATCGCTTGAGTATTGCATTCAAGCGAATGCAGTGTTTCCAGAAAACTGCCAAAACCAGCCCTACATCGCCTGTATGGGAGAGCAGCTAAATATCGCAGCCAACCCATCATTGGCGAGTGAAAGATGCTGGCATCAGGAGGGTTTTGTTTGGGGAGCGGTCGGGGAGCTAGTGCTTGACCGTTTGAAGGAATCGTTGCCAGAAAACGAATGGCGGGCGCTAGAGATGTCCGAGGAAGTTCGTTTGGAAAGACAGACAGAAGCGGCTAGTTTTCCTGCATTATACCTGTCCAACGGTGGCGGACTGAACCGCGAAGCGCGCGTGAAAGAGACCGCACGTGAGGTTCGCAATAGGACCTTGCGACTTATAAGCTACGAAGACTATTTGCGTCATGGCGCGTACGTATTCCAATCCGAGGAGCGACCATAATGCACCGGCTGATCGAAAAGGGCCTGATGTTTGGCAACCTGATCCGGGTGGATTCTCCGGTTCTGATCGAGCGATATAATCGTGCGTTGAAACATCTTTCTGGCCGCGAAACATCACTGGATGTGTTTCATATTGATATTTCTGGGTATTCTCCTGAAATCGGTGATGAGTTGGGCGATGATCTTTATCTCAACCATCAAGGGGTCAATCGTCAGTTTATTCTTCTGACCACCGAGCAGGCGACGGCGCCTTTGCTCAACGCGAAGTTTTCTACTTCGCGCGGGATACTCAAGCAGTTCATTGAGGAAAACCGGGCGGAACTTTTTGCACTCACTGCGCGGGATGCCGTCGCGGGGGAGTTGGTGAATTCGGTTTACAGCGCCGACGGCCCGGCGCGGTTGTTTGATATTCGCAAGATCAAGGTTGAGGCGGATACGACCGGCGGCACGGTTGCCACGGCCAAGAAGCTGGGCGGGTTGATTGACCGGTTCAAGACCGAGGATGACGCCTGGCATGACGATGTGCTGATCGCCGAGATGATCGGGATGGCGAAGGAGACGGGGGATGTCTCGCGCAATCCGGTGAACCTGCGGCAGATGGAATTTGCGCAGAACAATTTCTGGACCGACCTTTTTGGCGGGATGTATCTGTTTCGCGGCGTGCGGCATCCGGCTGTGATTGTCGCCGGGGACAAGGACAAGCTGGGCAAGCTGCCGATCCCGTTTACGTGTGATCTGGATGATCGTTCGGCGATTGCGAAGTTTTTGAACCTCAACGACCTGACCGAAACCGTGATCGAGGCGCGCGGGATCGATTCCGCTGCGATCCTGCGACAGAAGATGGATTTCATTGTGGCATCGGTGGCCGCGTCGATGAATGAGAACCTGCAAGGTGCGACGCGCCGTGATCTGCGGGTGCTGGGACGCAAATATGCAAAGCAGTTGCCGGAAGAATGGCAGGGGTTGGCGTCCTTGGTGCGCTGGGCCGAGGATGAGGGGCCGTGGCCCAATATTACGTCAGAACACCCGGCTTATTTCTATACCTTACGCGCCAAATCGCATCCCGATGCCGATCTGGTGAATATGCTTTTGGCAGAGCTGACCCCGCTTGACGTGCGTCAGTTGTTTATCTGCCACAAGGAGGTATTTTATCGCGCCTATGCGGACTGGCCTGATGAAAAGCGCGACTATGTCGTTGATTTTCTTAACCGTGAATACCAAGTCGATAAGGCGGGGACGCGGGAGGCCCTGTTTGGTCATGATGCCAGTATGGACGAACCGCGCCCTGACCGGCGTGCCGATCTGATCGACCGCGTCGGCCCTTGGGGTGCAGTAACGAGGAGGCGTTGATGGGTTTTATTCGGTTGGTTGTGTTTGGTTTCATTGCGCTGACTGTGGTCTATTTTTCGATCTCGCTTTATTCCCGCTCGGTGCGCAAGGAAAAGCTGGAGAACGAATTCGACGCTGCCAATCCCGATGGTGGCGAACCGGGTGCCCGCGATGCTTTTGTGGCAGATGGGATGGTGGCTTACAAGAATTCCATCCGGCCCAAGTTGATCGGTTTGGTTTTTGTTGTGCCGGTGGTCGTGGTGAGCGCGATCGTTTATGTTGTGAACACGAATTGAGGATACCCCATGCGCAGGATCAAGATAACATTTCGTGTTCTGGCCTTTCTGATTGTTGGTCTCTTTTTGCATTATGTGCTGCCACAGCATGATATTGTTCAAGTTAGCCAGGCCGAACCCCGTCGTACCGACTTTGGGTCATTCAATCGTCTGTTTTATGCTCAGGCTGACAGCGGCAGCAGCGAATTGGAAAACCGTGACATATTCTACATCTTCACCGAGAAGAAACAGACGTTCCTGTTAGGCTTTGTACCGCGCGACAGCACGGAGGTCATGGTATACCGCAACGAGGATACCGGTTGGATATGGCCGCCCTACTTTAAGTTTGACAGCTCGAACTTGCATGGTCAGGCAACCGCTCAGGCACGTAAAGACGCAAGCAGCGAAGGCGGTAACTGGGCCGTTGTTACCCACTATGGCTGGCGTATTCCGTTTTTGTCGATCTTCCCGAATGCGGTTGCCCTGAATCCTGTCGAGGGCCCTGATGTGCGGATCATTCCCTGGTTCAATATCTTCTTCTTTGGTTTCCTTGGTGCCGCGATCCTGTTCATTCGTGCCATGTGGCGGCAATTCCGCGAGCGATCGGTTGATCCTTTGTTGGATGCGGCGGGCGATCAGCTGGACGAAGTACAGGCTGGCGTGGCTGAGCGAAAGGGTCGGTTCACCCGCTGGATGGATACCTGGCGATCCAAGGACAAAAAGAAGCTGCCACCAGAATGACGGCTGCGCCGATTTGATATTTTGGTTTTGGGGCTTTGCCCCCGGCCCTATGGGCCTCCCCCAGAGTTTATGGCCAAGATGAAGAGAGCTATTCGCCGTAAGGGATCCAGATGTTTTTGATCTCGGTCGCCGCAGCCAGATAATCATGGGTTGATGGGGTCAGCGCCTTGCCGTTATTCACCCATGTCCGTTTGAGGTTGCTGGTGCTGGCCAGTTCGATTTCTTTGGACAGATCGGTGCTTGAGAAAGACCAGATCGCGTCAACATCCATGTGTTTGGCAAGGGTTGGTGCGAGTTCTGCGTGGTTGCCGGTGACGATGTTTACCACGCCGGCGGGGACGTCGGAGGTTTCCAGCACTTGATAGAAATCTGTCGCGGCGAGCGGGAATGGTTCGCTCGCAGCAAGGATTGTCCTGTTTCCCATGGCGATTGCCGGGGCCATTGTTTCGATCAGCCCGGCGAGCGGTTTGCTGTCTTCGCAGAGGATACCGATTGTGCCGACGGGTTCTTTCATCGCCAAGGCGACGCCCCGGATCGGGACCCCGTGGGCCTGACCGTCATATTTGTCGGCCCATGCCGCGTAGGTGAAGAGCGTGCGGATGGAGGTTTCAACCTCGTCCGCGCCTGATCGGCCGCCGGTCATGTTGTTGATCCGCAGGCTGAATTCGTCGGCGCGGGCCGAGAGGTTTTCGGCGATATAGTAGAGGATTTGTGCCCGCAGGTGGCCGGTGGTTTTGGACCAGCTTTTGGCGGCGTTGCAGGCCTCGACCGCGTTGCGGATGTCTTTGCGATTTGCAGCTGAGGCGTGGCCGAGCAGTTTGCCTTTGGGGCTATAGACAGGGGTGGAATAGCCGCCGTCGGGCCGCGCTTGTTTGCCGCCGATATAGAGCTTGGCTGTTCGGTCTAGCGGGTCGGCGGGGTGGCCGTCCTCAGTTGTGTAGGGTTCGATTTTCTTGAGCGCTTTGGCTGTGTTTTTCGGTTTGGTGTAGCCTGCCAGACCCTCCCAACCGCCTTCGCGGCCGAAACCGCTTTCGCGTACGCCGCCGAAACCGGACGCCGCGTCCATCATGTTGGTGCCGTTGATCCAGACGATGCCAGCGGCCAGTTTGGGCGCGATGTCGAGGGCGAGGTTGATGTTTTCGGACCAGACAGATGCCGCCAGCCCGTAGCGGGTATTGTTGGCGATCTCGACTGCTTCAGAAGGTGTTCGGAAGGTCGTGGCGGCGAGGACGGGGCCGAAGATTTCCTCTTGCATCAGAGTTGATGCAGGGGCGAGGCCGGTGATCAGGGTGGGCGGGTAGAAACAGCCCTCGGGCGCTTTGGTCTGGTAGGTTTCGCCTTCGGTGTTTTCGCTGACCATTTTGGTGATCTGGTCGAGTTGGACGGGGTCCACGATGGCGCCGATGTCGATGCATTTGTCGAGCGGGTCGCCGATGCGCAAGCCGTCCATACGGGTTTTGAGTTTGGTGTAGAATTGATCGGCGATCCCTTCCTGCACCAACAGCCGTGATCCGGCGCAGCAGACCTGGCCCTGATTGAACCAGATGGCATCGACAAGGCCTTCGATGGCGGAGTCCATGTCTGCGTCGTCGAAGACGATGTACGGGGATTTGCCGCCGAGTTCGAGGGAGAGGGCTTTGGCTGATCCGGCGGTTGCTTCGCGGATTTTGCGCCCGACTTCGGTGGAGCCGGTGAAGGCGATTTTGTCGACGGCTGCATCGACGAGGGCCGCACCGGTTTCGCCGTCGCCAGTGACGATGTTGACGACGCCGGGGGGAACGCCTGCTTCGGTGCAGATTTCGGCGAAGATCATCGCTGTCATAGATGTGTATTCGGCGGGTTTCAGGACGACCGTGTTGCCCATGGCGAGGGCTGGTGCGATTTTCCATGCCAGCATCAGCAGCGGGAAGTTCCATGGAATGATCTGGCCGCAAACGCCGAGCGGTTCGCGGTCGGGTAGTTCCGTGCGCATCAATTGGGCGAAACCGGCGTGGTGGTAGAAATGCCGGATCGCCAGCGGCACGTCGATATCGCGGGCCTCGCGGATCGGTTTGCCGTTGTCGAGTGTTTCCATGACAGCGAGCAGGCGGGAATGTTTCTGCATCAGTCGTGCGATGGCGTAGAGGACGCGGGCGCGTTTGTGGCCTGATTTGGCCCATGCGGGTTGGGCCTTGCGGGCGGCCTGTACTGCCGTTTCGATTTCCTCTGCCGTGCCTTTGGTGACGCCGGCCAGCTTTTCGCCGGTTGCCGGGTTGTTGGAGGGGAAGTCATCGCGGATGGGTCCCCATCTGCCATTGATGTAATGGCCTGCAACGCCGCCGCGGTCGGCGATCCATTGCAGGGTTTCGGACGCGCTTTCGGGGGCGGGGCCGTAATCCATGGTGTCGAAGATTTCTTTAATTGTCATCTGTTTCCCCAACCAACAGCTTTTTCAAAGGTGTGGTAAATACTCTTGTCAAAAACAAACCGCTTGCAGCAATTAGCAGGACTGAAATGAAGACTTTTCCAGAGTGCCCAAGCGCGTTTTGCAGAGGCTCTCCTATACGCAAAAGAACATTGTAAGGGATGAGTATAACTGACCACCAGAGTCCAAATAGCTGTATTGCTACCAATCTGAATCTGCGCGATTTGGCCTGACGCTTGTGCGCGTCTCGTTCGTTTTCCGTGTAAGTCTGCCGGGCCATTTGGACACGTTCTGCCAAGTCATTCATTGTGTTACCCAATCGCATGCCGCCACGAAGCCGAATAGGCCCCGGTGACGTGGTGTTCGAGTTGCCGTTCGATGTCGCCCAGCAGGCTGGACGCGCCGAAGCGGAAGAGGTCGGGTTGTAGCCAGCGGTCGCCGAGTTCGTCCTTGATCATGCTCAGATACACCAGCGCGTCTTTGGCTTTGCTAATGCCGCCTGCGGGTTTGTAGCCGACCTTGATGCCCGTTCGGTCCTGATAGTCGCGGATCGCGCGGATCATGGTCAGGGTGACGGGCAGGGTGGCGTTGACAGGTTCTTTGCCGGTGGAGGTTTTGATGAAGTCAGCCCCGGCCATCATGCAGACCAGCGACGCGCGGGCCACGTTGCGCAGGGTGCCGAGTTCGCCGGTGGCGAGGATCGCTTTGACATGGGCATCGCCGCAGGCGGCGCGCATTTCCTTCATCTCGTCATAGAGCGCCTGCCAGTTGCCGGTTAGCACGTGGCGGCGGCTGATGACGATGTCGATTTCCTCAGCGCCCGCTTTGACGCTTTCGCCTATCTCGGCGATGCGGAGGTGGAAGGGCGAGAGGCCAGCGGGGAAGCCGGTGGAGACGGCAGCGACGGGGATGCCTGAGCCTTGCAGCGCTTCGACGGCGGTGGGCACCATGTCGTGGTAGACGCAGACGGCGCCTGTGGTCAGACCGTCCATCCCCAGCGCATGCAAAATATCGGCGCGGACCGGTTGCCGCGCTTTGGCACAAAGGCGGCGGACGCGGCCTGTGCTGTCGTCGCCTGAAAGCGTTGTCAGGTCCATGAGGCTGATGGCCTTGCAGAGCCATGCGGCCTGATAATCCTTTTTGACCGAACGCCGCCCCGGCAGGGTCTTGGCCCGCCGTTCGATGGCGGATGTGTTGGCTTGCACGGCCATGACCCAATCAAGATCAAGCTGTGTGCCGTCATTGCGCGGTTCATGCACTTGCGGCAGTTGCGCAGCGGTCAACGTGGGAGAGTGGGTGGTTTGCAAGGTCGCCTCCAAGGTGCCGGATCAGGGTGGCACTTTGGGTGCGTCTTGGCAAGGTTTGACCAAATGGTCAAATACTGATTGCTTTAAACGGGCTGTACGATCTGGCGCTGGAACTTTTGCCGGTATTGCAGCGGTGTCATCCCATGGGTCGCCCGAAACAATTTGTGGAAATGAGACATGTTCGGGATGCCGCAATCGTCGGCAATCTGGCTGACCGGATCAGCATCGGTGATCAGCGCGCGGGATGCGTGTTCCATCCGGATATGGTTGATGAAATCCGACGGCGTTTGGCCCAGATATTTGCGCATCGTGCGGCTGACATGGGGGTGGGCCTTGCCCGTCAGCGCGACCAGACCGGCAGAGCCATCGCGGAACACCGCCGGATTTTTAGCGGCGGTGCAGGCGTTGGCAAGCCAATCGGGGATATCCTCGGGGTAATTCTCGGCCGTGAGGTCGGCGCAGAGGGGGAGCAAAAATGCCTCGGCTGCCAGCGTGTCGCAGGCGCTGCGTTCGAGCAGGACAGCAGAGTGGTTGATGGCGGCCAATTGTTTGATGTCCCGGTGCGACTGGACGGGCGGGCCGTCTGACCAAAAAAGGTGCCCGACAAGCGATGGATGGCGTTTCGCCAGCGCCTTGATTGTTTGGCTGTGAATGCAAAGGGACACGATCAGGGCAAATTCGCCGCGCCCCTGCAGGCCGTGTTGTTGGCCGGGACGCAAAAAGACGATGTCGCCCTCTGTCAACGTGGTTGCTTTGTCCGGCTGGTGGTGGCGGACGGTCCCGTTTTGCACCCAGAAGAGCTCATAAAAGTCGTGGTCGTGCAGCTCTTTTGGTCGCTGAGAGGTCAATGTCGCCCGCGTCAGATGTATGCGTGCGCCATTTTGCAGAATATTGTCGCAGTGAAGAGTGGTCATGGCGGCAAATTAGCATAGGAAATTTTGCGCTGCAGCAGGCAATTGAATTGGAGCCAAATGCTGCCGATTGCGTGGGAGTGACATCCCTCAAAATGCGCGTTATGCCGCTGACCAGAAGACAGGAGTACCCAATGTCCTTTGACCGTTCCATCAAAATTGCCCCTTCAATCCTCGCGTCCGACTTTGCCAATTTCGGTGCCGAATGTGCCGCGGTCGAGGCGCAGGGTGCCGATTGGGTGCATGTGGATGTGATGGACGGGCATTTTGTCCCAAACATCACATTTGGTCCGGCGATGTGCGCGGCGATCCGTCCGCATATCAAGGGTGTCATGGATGTGCATTTGATGATCGCACCCGTTGATCCCTATATTGAGGCATTTGCCGAGGCGGGGGCCGATATTATCACAGCGCATGTCGAGGCTGGGCCACACATCCACCGCACATTGCAGGCCATTCGCGCCGCCGGTGCCAAGGCTGGTGTTGCGCTGAACCCGGGCACACCGGCCTCTGACGTGGCCTATCTGTTGGATATGGTCGATCTGATCTGCGTGATGACCGTGAACCCCGGCTTTGGCGGGCAGAAGTTCATTCACAGTCAGATCGACAAGGTGCGTGAACTGCGTGCTATGATTGGTGACCGTCCGATCCATATCGAAATTGACGGCGGTATCGATCCGACCACCGCCCCGCTGGTCACAGAAGCTGGCGCAGACGTGCTGGTGGCGGGTTCCGCCGTATTCCGTGGCGGTTCAGTCGACGATCCTGCGCCGTATGGCGAAAACATCCGTGCCATCCGCGCGGCGGCATCGACTTAAAAAAGCCGGTTTCTTTGCGCGAAAAATGCGCGTTTTACGGGTGTTAGCTGCACACTCACTCCTTATCCCGGCGCTTGGGGGCGCAATAATAAGGGACAGGATATGGTTTTGCGGGGTGTGCCAAGATCATTGGCCGACGATGCATGGTGGCTGGGCGATGAGGTAGAAAACGGCGAAAGGCCACAGTCGCGGAAAAGGCCGTTGTTGTGGGGCTTATGCGCGATATTGATCTGTGCGGACTGGCTGGTCTGGGCACCGGCGGCGGGGATCGGTTTTGCGTTGTTTTTGGTGGTTTTGGCGGGGTTGGCGCATTTGTTTGCGTCGCCTGTTGATCGCCGCACGGGTCTGTTGGCATGGGGTGTTCTGGTCGCTTCGCTGATCCCGGCAATTGAACTGATACAAGCGCTTTCGGTTAGCTTTGCCATTGCGGGATTACTGACCTTTGTGGCGATCCTGGTGATCGGCTCGGGTGACAAGTCCGCTATTTTGCGGGTTATGCGCCGGCTGCCCTTATGGGGTTTGACCCAATCCGCGAAAGATGCGGCGAAGATCCGTGTTGCGGCCCCGTCCCGATCCCGGCGGCAGGCCTTTTTTGCCGATTGGGCGTTGCCCGTTGGTGTGGGGGCCGTCTTTATCAGCCTGATGGCGTCGGGAAATCCATTGACCGCGTCCTGGCTGAGCGAAGTTGGGAAATTCGGAAGCTGGGTGCAATTTGACCTTGGGCGGACGGTGTTTTGGTGCCTTGTGGCAGCGCTGGCGTGGCCGTTCCTGCGGATCAGGGATGCTGGTTCTACACTGGTCGAGCAGGTCACGCGTCCAAGCCGGACATGGCGATCGGGTTTGATCAATGGCCGATCTGTTCTGCGGGCGCTGGTTTTGTTCAACCTTATCTTCGCGGTGCAAAGCCTGCTTGATCTGGGCTATCTCTGGGGCGGTGTGGCGCTGCCGGATGGCATGACCTACGCCACTTATGCGCATCGGGGGGCCTATCCGCTTTTGGCGACGGCGCTGTTGGCCGGGATATTCGCGCTTGCCGCGCAACCCTTTCTCGAAGGCCGCCCGTTTCTGCGTCAGTTGCTTTATCTTTGGGTCGGGCAGAACGTCCTTTTGGTGATCTCTTCGATCCTGCGGCTTGAGCTTTATGTCGAGATTTACGGTCTAACCCGCTTGCGCTTTGCGGCATTTGTCTGGATGGGTTTGGTTGCGGCAGGTTTGGCGCTGATGGTTGTGCAGATGATGCGACGGCAGAGCATCGGTTGGTTTGTCATGCGTAGCGCCGCTTTGGCCGGGTTGGCATTGTATATCGGTGCGCTGACCAATGTGGATGGTATCATCGCCCGCCATAACATGGCGAAACACCCGGAAAGTTATGATTACACCTGTAGCCTTGGCGAGGGCGCGTTGCCTGCTATCGCGGCTTTTCGGTCGCGGACCGGGGTGTCGCCTTGTATCTTGGGGCAACCATCCGTAATGGAACCGGCTGATTGGCGCGAATGGGGCTATCGTAATGCGCGGCTCCGGCATAGTTTGGCAATGATAAAGGCGGAGAGGCAGGAATGAGCCAGCAGATATTGATCGCTGATGATGATGCGCAAATTCGTGATGTGGTGCGTATCGCACTTGGACAGGCAGGGTATAACGTTGCAGAGGCCGAAGATGGGCAGATTGCGCTTGATCTGGCGGATCAGCTGACGCCGGATATGGTGATACTCGACATCGGTATGCCAGAGATGGACGGTTTTGCGGTTTGCCGCGAGCTGCGCAAATCCAGCGAAGTGCCCATTCTGTTTCTGACAGCCCAGGGTGACGAAGTGGACAGGATCGTTGGCCTTGAACTCGGCGCGGATGACTATGTCGCCAAACCGTTTTCGCCGCGCGAATTGGTGGCACGGGTCCGGGCGATCCTCAAGCGCACCGGGGTAGAGGCGACCGAAAACCCAGTGTTGCGCCGTGGAGTGCTGAGCGTTGATCCGGACAGACACCAATGCCGGGTCAATGATGAGCCGGTCACGTTGACAGCGCGCGAGATGGAACTGCTGACGCAGCTGATGCGCAGGCCCGAAAACGTGATGTCGCGGCCTCAGTTGGTGGACGCGATGTACGGCACGAATGTTCATGTCAGCGACCGGACCATGGACAGTCATCTGCGCAACCTGCGGGCCAAATTGGCCGATGCCGGTTGCAATGATGCCGTTTCCACCGTCCATGGTGTCGGTGTGCGGATGGGGCCATGCAGCGGCGCGTAGCCCCAAAATGGCGCCCGCCCCTTGTTTTTGTCATGGGCGGGACGCTGGCAGCCGTGATGGGTCTGCCGCTTATGGGCATTGTCTATATTCGGATGACAACTGGTCCTTTGGGTTGGGTTGTTGCCAGTTGGGCGATCTTCTGGTCGTCCGTCGTGGCCACATCCATTATCGCCTATCTGCTTTGGCGGCTCGTGCTGCGGCCTGTGCAAAACCTGACGGCTTATGCCCGTTCGGTCACCCATGCCAATATCGACAGCCCGGAACTGACCCAGTTCGGCACGCCGGAGTTTTCCGAACTTGGCCGCGCCATGCTGCAGATGAGCGCCACCTTGCGGACACGCGAGGCCGTCGTGCGCACCTATGCCGATCATGTCACGCATGAATTGAAATCGCCGCTGACGGTGATTCAGGGTTCGGTCGAGTTGTTGTCGGATGGTGACTTGCCTGCCAATGAACGCGACAAGCTGTTGCAACGAATGGACGAGTCGAGCAAACGCATGACCGACCTTCTTGATGCGCAGCGTAAACTGGCGCGGGCGCAAGAGCCTTTGCCGTCAGGGCATTGCAGGCTGGGCGTCTTGGCGCCCCACTTTGATATCAAGGTGTTGAAAGACGGTCTGGTGCCGTTAAGCCGCGATGTGCTGCAACTGATCCTGGGTCATCTGGTTAACAACGCCCGCAGCCACGGCGCAACTGAGGTGACGGTGTCATGGCAGGTGGACCGGCTTGTCGTCGCCGATAATGGCCCGGGCATTTCGGCGGGCAACCGGGACAGGGTTTTTGATCCTTTCTTTACCACACGGCGCAACGATGGCGGCACGGGCATGGGTCTTGCGATCGTAAGGCGACTGGTCGAGGCGCAAGGTGCGCAGATCGTGCTGGGCGAGAGTAAAGAGGGACAGGGCGCGGTGTTTGAGATTTTGTTGGGGTGATGGGCCAAGTGGCAATGCCGTATTTTGTTGGTAAATTTGCGCTGGTTTTTCGGTCGGCCATGGGTCGGCGAAACGTCGGGCATCGGGGCGGCATTTGCCGGGGTTAATGGGGCGTGCGGCGGATGTATGAATGACGAGTTAAGGTTTTGGGCGAGGGGTTGGATGTGTGATGGGTGAGATCACCCATCCTACGCTTGATATCCGATCGAACTTAGATGGTTTTCGTCTGCAAAAGCGCGAACTTCTTTTTCAAACCCGCCTTGATCAGCTTATTTGCCAAAGGTTCACTTAGAAAAAATATGCCTTGGCCAATGCGCGGGTCTATCCAGACGTCTGGCCCTTCCAAAGCACTTTTTAATGCAACAACCTCATTATTCTTTGGCATAAACGGCAAATTATATATGCCGTGCTTCTTTTGCTTAATGCGCCGTGTTTCATCGATCATGACTGTGTCTTTGGTATTACCTATGCACAACACGCTGACTTCCTGTTCAATAGGGGTCGCCCGATCATTCTGGAACAACTTGACCGGCAAGAAATACGCGCTGCCCAAATCAAATTCACGGAAGATGTCAGCAACATCATTTTTGAAAAAGAGGTATTGTGTATGGAAAAATCCAGGGAGATCTTCGTCAAAGACCTCTGGGATTGAATAATAAAACTTTTTCGGCATTTCTTTAGTAGGCAAAAGCTTACCATTAAACATCTGCCTCATGGTATGATAAGTTAAATCAATTTCTTCTTGGCGAGAAAGCCCCTTTTCGAAATCAGCAAAGAATCCTTTAGCAAGAGAAGGGCTTCTCGTCGCGTCTGAAAGCCAAACATGCTCATTCATTTCGCTTCTCCCACTTTACTCGCACCCATCTTCTCCAATGCTTTTTGCATCCACCAGTCGGGTCACAATCGGATGGCATAGCAACCACTCAATCTCACCACTCTGCAAGCCCTTGACCCGCATCCTACAACCCCGCCCTATACCAAGCCACCAGCTTCGCCCGGTCCTCGGCCTCTAACCCCGTGATATTCGCCGGTGGCATCGCGTGGCTCGCGCCTGCTTGCAGATAGATCTCGCGGGCGTGTTGGGTGATGTCGCTGCGCGTTTCGAGGAAGACGCCCTTGGGTGCCCATTGCATGTTGCCCCAGACCGGTTCGCGGGCGTGGCACATGGAGCAGCGGCCTATGATGATGTCATGCGCCTCCTCAAAACCGGCGGCGTCCGCGAAGCGTTGTTCGTAGGGGGTGAGGGCGCGTGCTTCGGCCTCTTCGTAGGTGTCATGGCCCGGAATGGTGGAGAGCCACGCGATGATCAGGAAGAGCACGACTGTCGCCGCCCACGTCCAGTTCGGGCGGCCTTGGCGGGCGTGCATGGTATTGAAGTAGTGCCGGATTGTGACGCCCATCAGGAAAACCAAGGCGGCGATGATCCATGCGTATTTTGTCCCAAAAGCCAGCGGATAGTGATTGGACAGCATCAGGAAGATCACTGGCAGTGTGAGGTAATTATTATGGGTGGAGCGCAGCTTGGCGATTTTGCCGTATTTGGCATCGGGCGTGCGCCCTGCTTTGAGGTCGGCCACCACGATGCGCTGGTTGGGCATGATGATGAAAAAGACGTTGGCCGTCATAATCGTGGCGGTGAACGCGCCGAGATGGAGGAGTGCTGCGCGGCCCGTGAAGACCTGATTGTAGCCCCATGACATCACGACCAGCAGGATGAAAAGGAGGATCATCAGGGTCGTCGGTGTTTCCCCAAGCGGTGATTTGCAAAGCAGATCGTAGATCACCCAGCCGATGGCGAGGGACGCGGCAGAGATCAGGATGCCCTGCCAGATGGAAAGGTCCGCCTTGGCAGGGTCGATCAGGTAAAGCTCTGCCCCGGCCCAATAGACCACTGCCAGCATGGCAAAGCCGGACAGCCAAGTGGAATAGCTTTCCCATTTGAACCAGGTGAGGTGTTCGGGCATCGCCTCGGGTGCGACCAGATATTTCTGGATATGGTAAAACCCGCCGCCATGGACCTGCCATTCCTCGCCGTCCGCAGGGCCTTTGATGTCGCGGTTCAGGCCGAGATCGAGCGCGATGAAATAGAAGGATGAGCCGATCCATGCAATCGCGGTGATCACATGCAGCCAGCGAATGGCAAAGGCCAGCCAGTCCCAGAGTATCGCGGCATCATACATTTTGCGGTTCCATGTTCTGCGTCCCTTTGCGACTATCCTTTTCATGATGATGAATGGGATGTCCAGATGAACCGCTACCCTCGTGACATGTCGGGCTATGGCCCCAACCCGCCTGATCCGCAATGGCCCGGTGGAGCGCGGATCGCCGTGCAGATCGTGCTGAATTACGAAGAGGGTGGCGAGAATAACGTTCTGCATGGGGATGCCGCGTCGGAGGCGTTCTTGTCAGAGATCGTGGGCGCCGATGCATGGCCGGGTCAGCGGCATTGGAACATGGAAAGCTTCTACGAATACGGTGCGCGGGCCGGGTTCTGGCGTTTGCATCGGTTGATGGCTGATTTGCCTGTCACCGTTTATGGGGTTGCCACCGCGCTTGCCCGTTGCCCGGAGCAAGTCGAGGCGATGAAAGCCACCGATTGGGAAATTGCCAGCCACGGGTTGAAATGGGTTGAGTACAAGGATGCCCCGGAAGACGTAGAGCGGGCGCATATGGAAGAGGCGATCACACTGCATACGGAAGTGGTTGGTGCCCCGCCGCGCGGGTGGTACACGGGCCGCTGTTCGATGAATACGGTGCGGTTGGCGGCAGAAACGGGCGCGTTTGCCTATGTCGCAGATACTTACGCTGATGATCTGCCCTATTGGGCCGAGTTCGGGCGGCGGGATCAGTTGATCGTGCCCTATACGCTGGATGCCAACGACATGCGCTTTGCCACGCCGCAGGGGTTCAATGCGGGCGAGCAGTTTTTTGATTATCTCAAGGCCAGCTTTGATGCGCTGCACCGTGAGGGCGGGCGGATGATGTCAGTTGGTCTGCATTGCCGGTTGGTTGGCCGTCCGGGGCGGGTAGAGGCGTTGCGCCGGTTTATTGAGTATGCGCAGGCGCATGATGATGTGTGGTTCGCGACGCGCGAACAGATTGCGGATCATTGGGCGCGGGTGCATCCGCATCAGCGGTTTGCCCGGCCCTCGCAGATGGATCGCGAGACATTTTTAAAGACCTTCGATCATGTGTTTGAGCATTCGCCGTGGGTGGAGGACCGCGCCTTTGATCTGGAGCTGGGGCCTGCTCATGATACTGTTTTCGGCCTGCACAACGCGATGTGCCGGGCGTTTCGGTCGGCGTCTGAGGATGAACGCCTTGGCGTTCTGACAGCGCATCCTGACTTGGCGGGTAAGTTGGCAGCGGCCAAGAAATTGACTACGGATAGCACGGCAGAGCAGGCCTCTGCCGGTTTGGATGCGTTGACGGATGCGGAGAGGGCGGAGTTTGAGCGGATGAATGGGGCTTATACCGAAAAGTTCGGCTTTCCGTTCATCATTGCCGTGCGGGATCATGACAAGGCTTCGATCAAGGCGGCGTTTCAAGGTCGGTTGGAACATGATCGCGAAACAGAGTTTGCTGCAGCCTGTCGGCAGGTGGAACGGATCGCGTTTCATCGTCTCAAAGAGCTGTTGCCGCGGTGAGCCGGGATATTCAGGTGCAGCCCCTGACGGCGGAAGCGTTTGCGCCATTTGGTGACGTGCTGAATTGCACAGGAGCGCCCGACAAGATCATCAATGCCGGGCTATGCGGCCGGTTTCATGACCGGGCGCAGGTGGATGTGGATGGCCGCGTTGGTGTCAGCTTGTTCCGGTCCGAGCTGCGTCGCCTGCCTTGCACGCTCGATCTGGTAGAGCGGCATCCGCTGGGATCGCAGGCGTTTATCCCGATGAGCATAGACCCGTTTCTGGTGATCGTGGCGGATACGGATTTGCAGCCGCGAGCTTTTATCACGGCCCCCGGTGAGGGGATAAACTTTCACCGTGGGACATGGCACGGGGTGCTGACGCCGCTGTCAGGGCCGGGGCTTTTTGCGGTGATTGACCGTGTGAGCGAGGGGCCCAATTTGGAAGAGCATGTGTTTGAGGAGCCTTACAGGGTGGTGGATAGCTAAACGTCACCGGAATTTATCAGTCAGCGCACCGGCATCGACGAGAGCGTCGTATTTAGCCTCATCGAACCACCAGAAATCGACGCCACGGTGGAGGTCGTAGGGAGCCGGTTGGTCAGGCATACCAAACATGTCCCAAAGTGCGACGCGGTGATTGCCTGAATGCCAGCCGCCCACCCAGATTATCTTGGATCGCAGCACGCGGTCGAGCGCTTGCGCGGCGACGACGAGGTCTTCGCGTGTGCTTGCGTTGGCCACCCGCCCGATCAGTGCATCGACGACCGGGTCGGCAAGTCCCGTCAGATTGTTGCTACCTTCTTCATCAGCTGCTTTCGAGCCGTAAAAGCCACGTAGCTCGGTGCCCGGTACGGCCTGCACTATCCACGCGGTCAGTGACATATCAAAATCAAACTGTTGCCGGCGTTCGCTGGCCGCACTGGGGTCGATGACGTTGAAAGTGGCGTCAACGCCGATGCTTTGCAGGTTTTCGACATATGGGGCCATAACGCGATTGAAGCTTTGGCTGTCATCGGGAATGTCGACGGTCAGAACCTTACCAGCCTCGTTGCGACGTTTCCCGTCACTGCCGACCGTCCATCCAGCGGCGTCGAGAAGGTTACCGGCCTCACGCAGGGCGGCGCGGTCACGTGGTCGTTCTGATCCTTCCTGCGGAACGAATACCGTTTCCGTAAAAATCTCTGGTGGCAGTTGATCGCGGAATTCTTCCAGAAGGGCCAGCTCTGCCCCTTCGGGCACGCCTGTGGCCTGCATGTCGGTGTTTTCAAAGAAACTGTCATTGCGCTTATATGCGTCGTAAAAGACCGTCGCGTTGGTCCATGCGAAGTTGAAGGCGAGGTCCAGTGCGCGTCGGACCCGGATGTCCTGAAAGGCGGGGCGGCGCAGGTTGAACCACATGCCTTGCGCATTCGCAGGCTGGCCTTCAGGAAGCAGAATTTGTTTGACTTGGCCCGCTTGTGCTGCCGGGAAATCATAGGCAGTGGCCCAGAAGGAAGATCTGTATTCGACACGCATGGTGTATTCACCTGCCGCGAACGCCTCAAGACCAACAGTTTCGTCGGCGAAGTATTCATAGGCGAAGCATTCAAAATTATTCCGGCCCACATTGACCGGCAGATCGGTGGCCCAGTAGTCGGGATCTTTGCAGAATTTGATTGTGCGCGGCGCGTCAACCGTGTCGATCAGGTATGGGCCGGAGCCGACAGGAATGGTCATCCAGCTATCGTCAAAGGGCGTCTCTTCATCGTAGAAATGCTCTGGCAGGACGGGCAGGCCCGCGATTGTGCTTGGGAAGGTGCGGCCTGCATCAGGTGAGAGATCAAAGCGGACGCGTGTGTCGCTTTCGGCCTCGACATTGGTAATGTCTGCCAGGGCGTTGCGATAGAAGGGATGCCCTTCGGTTTGTAGCGCATTAACTGTGAACACGACATCTTGGGCTGTGATGGGTTCGCCATCATGAAAGCGAGCCTCCGGGCGCATGTTGAAGGCGACATAGGACAGGTCATCGGGGTATTCGATGCTTTCCGCGATCAGCCCGTAGACGGCATCTGGTTCGTCATAGGCGCTGGTCATCAGGCTGTCATACATATGCACGCTGACTTCCGGTGCGTAGTCGCCTTTGATGATGAAGTTGTTCAGGCTGTCGAAGGTCGGGGTCCCGTAAAGCTGGCGCTGTGTCATGGTGCCGCCTTGCGGGGCGTTGGGGTTGGCGTAGTCGAAATGCGTGAAATCCGGGCCGTACTTGAGATCGCCAAAGGCTGAGTAACCGTGGCTGATAGTCTCGCTTGCAGCCACTGGGGCAGCAAGCGAGACGATAGCCAATAGTGTGGTGAGATGCATTTTCATTTTCGCCTCCGCATTGACCTGTCCAAGGCACAGGTAAGAGGCTCATCTGTCAAGTGTGGCAGTGTCGCATCGTCCGAAAGGCGCAGGAAAATCGAGCTGTTGCTGGAATTTTCGGTACGTTGACCGTTGGTTTAGCGCTCTCGCGCGTTATCCTCCGGGCGTTCAATCAGCCCTTCAATCTCGGCCATGACATCTGCGGGTAGCGGGCCGTGCGCGACTGCCCCGGCACTATCGGTGATCTGCTCTGGTGTCCGTGCGCCGGGCAGTGGGATGTTCCGGTCGGATTTGGCGAGCAGCCAGCAGAGCGCGCCTTGGGTCAGGCTGCGCCCTCCGGTCTGCAAAAGCTCGCGGATGGCGTTGAGACGGTCGAGGTAGACCGGGTTGACCTTGGCATCGACATAGTAGTCCAGCCACGGGTCTTCGCCGGATCGCACGTCGTCAGACTGCATGACGGAGTTGGCGTTGTACTTGCCGGTCAGCAATCCCATGGCGAGTGGAGAGCGGATGAGGGCGGTCAGGTTATTTCCGGCGATGGTTTGTTGCACGGATTTGGCATCAAAAAAGACGTTCATGGCGTGCTCGACCGCGACAAAATCAGGCCATCCGGCCAACGCTTCGACACTTTCGGGGAAATCCGTGCTCCACCCGTAGCTGCGAATTTTGCCTGCGGCCACGGCGTCCTGCATCGCATCAAACAGCGGCTTGGCCTGCGCGACCGGCAGCCTATTGATATGCAGTAGCATCATATCGATCCGGTCCCGGCCCAGCCGTTTCAGGCACCGGTCAATGGCGGGGATCACTTCTGCCGGATCGGCATCCTCACCTGTCATCTGTTTTGTCTCTTCGTCAAAGGCGAGACCGATTTTCGAGATGATCAGCGCGTCGGGTCGGTCGCTCAATGCCTTGGCCAACAGCCGTTCGGCATGGCCTGTGCCATAGACGGCGGCGGTGTCGAACAGGGTGATCCCGGCATCAAGTGCCGCGTGAATGGTGCGTATCGAGGTGGCATCGTCCGCATTTGCGTAGCCGAGCGGTGCGTCACCCATCCAGAACGGGCCGCCGATGGGCCAGCAGCCCATGCCAAGCGGGGCAATATCGGTTTTGAGGAATTTCATGATTGGTCTCCTTTGTGATGGACCCATCATGTCAGCCGCTATCTACCATTGCGATGAATTCCATTGTAATGATCGTTTCATGAATGAAATGAAATTCGACTGGGACGATCTGCGCCTGTTCCTTGCCGTGGCCCGCCATGGTGGGTTGGCGGCGGCGTCTGCGACGACAGGCAAGAGCCCTCCCACCTTGGGCCGCCGGATGCTCGCATTGGAAAGGGCAACCGGGCAGGAGTTGTTTAAGCGGTTGCCGCGGGGTTATGTGTTGACCGAACAGGGGCAGGCGTTTCTTGGACGGGTTATGGCGCTTGAGGCCCAGATTGATCCGATGACCAAAAGTGAAACCAGGGCCGTGGTCAAGATATCGGCGGGAACGTGGATGACGCAGGTGCTGTGCCAGCATGCGCAGGCCATCATGGGCGATGATGATATTGCTCTCAGGTTCATTGCTGCCGACCATGATCTGGATATCGCCAGACGCGAGGCTGTCATCGGGATCAGAAACCGGCGACCGGATCAGATCGGGTTGGCGTGCCGCCGGGTCGGGCAGGTGGAGTTTGCGGTTTATGCTTTGGACAAATCACCGCGTCCTTGGGTGCGGGTGATGGGCAAGACGCCCTCGGCCCTGTGGGTTGCGGGGCAAACCGATGTGGCGGAGCTGGAAGTCACCACCTCGCGCAACGCGCTTGATCTGGCATTGGCCGGGGTGGGTCAGGCCGTGCTGCCGACCTTCATCGCTGACGGCATGCCGTTGGTCCGTGTGTCTGATTTGATATCGGAACTGTCGCACGACCAATGGCTGGTCTCGCACCACGAAGACCGGTTCGAGCCTCCAGTGAGGCGAACGCTCGACCGACTTGCCGGGGTTCTGGAGGAGTTGCATCGGCCATAGTATTGATCGTCCGGGTGGGTGTGGGGTTTGGAGAATCTGAAAGGCGGACGAAGCGCCAATTCGCTGCGGCTGCTCGAATGGCCGCTTAGACATCAAGATGAGGTTGGCGTCGAGCACTCGTGTAATCACTGTTGTGTCTGACTTCGTGGTTTGCGACTAATCAGAAAAATTAGCCTACTTTCGGGCCGCTTTGCTCATCTACACGGGACCCTCGATGCCTATTTTCACCATACTTGGCAAAACTCCTGACCACTGGCGACCACTAATGGGCTTCATGGACGGGCTAGGGAATGTAACGATTGAGCCGCAATTCTTGCAGAATGCCCGAGGACTGGGAAAGCACTTTTCTGACGCTGGTTATGCTGTCGTCCAGCGCCTAGGTGCAAACCGGCATATAATTATCGATGAAGACGGCGATACAGTTTTCGAGTTTCCAAAGGATCACAAGCCGGTTTCATTCACACCGCCCGATGAGCAAGGTATTTTTGGGGTCATGCATCAAGTGGATGCAGAGAACCAAGATCTTTGGAAGCTAGATGGGCGCGACCGGGTTTTCGTGGGCGAAACCCGTTACTACGCAATGCGGATAGATGGTTCCATCGCGTTCGAAGCATATCTTTCGCAAGCTGCTAGTGGATTTTACCTGTTTTCGAAAAATTCCAAGACTAGCGAAAAGAAAGGACTGATAAATCACGAGGGTCAAGTTGTTATCCCGCCGATATACGACGCAATTTATCCTTCTCGAACAGACCCTTATGTCACTGTCCTGAAAGACGGTTCAACAAATGTTTTTACACTTGAAGGCTCGCCCGTATTTTCGCGTAATTTCGAGATCCAACGCCTGACAAATCTGCGCCATGTTGAAGACGGACTTTGGGTTGTCCCCAATCTTGATCAAGACCACGCCGATGTTTTTGACATCACCTCAACCGAGATTGTCGGTAGGTTACCAATGACCTATTGGTCACCCATGATCTCAAGCGCTTGCCCTACTCTGTCTGGCGGAGTTGCATGTATCAATCACGCCCAAAAAGGCTCTACGTATTTCCACCCGAATGGCAGTGCTGCAATGCCTGGAATTTTGGGGCGACCACGCTGGTTCAAACCCGAAATGCGAACCGGATATTTCAATGATGGTCGTGCTAGCTTCAAGCTAGAAAAAGTTTGGGGCTACTTGGATTTAGCGGGCAAGCACGTCATCCCTCCGCAGTTCCATTCCGACCTTCCTTTTCGAGATGGTTTGGCTCGAGTAAAATTTCCGACCGACGGAAATTCTTGGGACCGATATTCCTATATTGATCGAAATGGTGGCGTTGTTTGGCATCAAGAAAACTAGACCGAACTGGGTAGACGCTGCAGAAGAAATCACCCTATCGCAGACATTCATAGCGTTTGCAGCATCAGGTAAATTGGGCTCACAACCGACCTTGGCCTTTGCCAGTGTCGCGAGGCCTCATTCTTCGATTTCAAAATAGCGCCAGATTGATGCGCTGCCTCAGTCCCCGTGCCTCAGCAATCGCTGCTTTTGTCGGCCCCAGTCGCGTTTGGCCTCGGTTTGCCGCTTGTCGTGGTTCTTTTTGCCCTTGGCCGTCGCGATCTTGAGCTTCACCAGACCCCGGTCGTTGAAATACATCACCAAGGGCACAAGGGTCATGCCCTCGCGTTTGGTCGCATTCCACAGCCGCGCCAGCTCGCGTTTGGAACAGAGGAGTTTGCGTTTGCGCCGCTCTTCGTGGCTGAACATCGCCCGGTCATAGGGGGCAATGTAGGCGTTGGTGAGCCATAGTTCTCCGTCATCGACCGACGCATAGCTGTCCGCGATGTTTGACTGCCCGGTCCGGAGCGATTTGACCTCTGATCCGGTCAGGATGATCCCGACTTCAAGGTCGTCCTCAATCGCGTAGTCGTAGCGCGCGCGCCGGTTCTCGGCGACGACTTTGTAGTTCTTGTTTTCCGGTTTCTTGGCCATAGCCTCGTCCAGATAGGCCAAGGGATGTCGCCGCACAAGGGCGGCTTTGCAGCAACATGCCGTCGTCCCATTATGCAATTAAGTCTTGAAACCGGCTCTTCTTGTGCGCCTGATGCCTCAACCGTGGCCGTATTGGCGAAGCGCAGGCAGAAGGTGGAAGAGATGCATTTTGGGCTGACCGAAGAACAAGACCTGATTGTCTCGACCGTTCGGGCGTTCGTGGAGAATGAAATCTATCCCCATGAGGATGAGGTCGAGCGCACGGGCGAGGTGCCCGACGATGTTGCCGAAGCCATCAAGGAGAAGACCAAGGAACTGGGGTTTTATGCCTGCAACTTTCCCGAAGGCGTGGGTGGCGCAGGTCTGGGCCATCTGGACTTTGCCCTTGTGGAGCGGGAATTGGGTCGGGGCTCTATGGCGTTGACGCATTTTTTCGGACGCCCGCAGAATATCCTGATGGCCTGCAAGGATGACCAGATCGAGCGCTACCTGATGCCTGCCGTGCGTGGCGAAAGGATGGATGCGCTTGCGATGTCTGAGCCAGAGGCTGGTTCCGATGTCCGGGGCATGAAATGCACGGCCAAACGTGATGGTGGGGATTGGGTTATCAACGGCACGAAACACTTCATTTCTGGCGCGGATCACGCTGACTTTTTCATCGTGTTCGTTGCCACGGGCGTTGATGAAACGCCGCGCGGCCCGAAAAAGCGTATCACGACATTTCTGGTCGATCGCGGTACGCCGGGGTTCGAGGTGCGCGATGGTTACAAATCGGTCTCGCATCGTGGTTACAAGAACATGATCCTTGAGTTTGACGACTGTCGGTTGCCTGATGCGCAGGTTCTTGGTGAGGTCGATGGTGGCTTTGCCATCATGAATGAGTGGCTTTATGCGACCCGCATCACGGTTGCCACGATGTGTGTGGGCCGTGCCCGGCGCTGCTTTGATCTGGCCCTGAACTACGCCGCCGACCGCAAGCAGTTCGGGCAGCAGATTGGTAAATTTCAGGGGGTCAGTTTTCAGATTGCAGACATGATTACAGAGATTGATGCAGCCGATTATCTGACATTGGCCAGCGCGTGGCGGCTTGACGAAGGCTTGCCTGCCAACCGCGAGATTGCGAGCGCCAAGGTCTATGCCTCCGAGATGCTGGCACGGGTCACGGATACGACCTTGCAGATATTTGGGGGGATGGGGCTGATGGATGATTTTCCCGTCGAACGGTTCTGGCGCGATGCGCGGGTGGAGCGCATCTGGGACGGCACGTCAGAGATTCAGCGTCACATCATCAGCCGCGATTTGTTGCGGCCTTTGAATGCCTGACTGGGGCACCGTGATGGGTTCGCTGAAACGGCTCCTTAACCCGTCATCCGTCGCCGTTATTGGCGGTGGCGCGTGGTGCGAGGCTGTCGTTGCGCAGAGCCGGTCGTTGGGTTTTTCGGGCGACATATGGCCGGTTCACCCGGCGCGGGCCACGGTTGCGGGGCTTGATGCTTTTAGTTCGGTTGACGATTTGCCGGATGTGCCTGATGCGGCCTTTGTTGGCATCAACCGCCATGCCACGATAGATGTTATCGCTGCATTATCCCAGTGCGGTGCCGGTGGCGCGGTTTGCTTTGCCAGCGGTTTCAAGGAAGTGGGCGACGGTGATGCGCTTAACACCAAATTGCTTGTGGCCGCGGGGGATATGCCGATCCTTGGGCCGAATTGCTATGGTGCGCTGAACGCGTTGGACGGCGTGGCGTTATGGCCGGATCAACATGGTTTGAAACGGGTGGATCGCGGCGTTGCCATCGTGGCGCAATCTTCGAACATTGCCATCAATCTGACGATGCAGCAGCGGGGCTTGCCGATTGCCTATGTGGTGACGGCAGGCAATCAGGCGCAACAGGGCTTGCCGGATATTGCGTCCGAGTTGCTGTCTGATGAACGTGTGACGGCCATCGGCATTTATGTTGAGAGTTTCGGCGATATCCCGGCCTTTGAGCGGCTGGCCAAAAGGGCTGCGGAACTTGGCAAGCCTATCGTGGCACTCAAGGTCGGGCGGTCGGACGCGGCCCAGCGGGCCACCGTGTCGCACACGGCGTCTTTGGCGGGCAGCACAGCCGGGTCTGATGCGCTTTTGGCCCGGCTGGGGATTGCCAACGCGCCTTCGCTGACCGTGTTTTTGGAAACCCTGAAGGTTTTTCACTGTCTGGGTCGCTTGGGTGGTAGGCGCATTACATCGCTCAGCTGCTCTGGTGGGGAGGCGAGCGTGATGGCTGATACGGCCTCGCGCCACGGTCTCAGCTTTCCGGAATTGACGGTGCCGCAAAGCGAAACGCTGAAGACGCGTCTTGGCCCGATGGTCGCGCTGGACAACCCGCTGGATTATCAAACTGCCATCTGGCGAGACCGGGACGCGATGCGCGATGTGTTCGCCACTATGACCGGCGAAGATGTTGACCTGACATGTGTTGTCCTCGATTTTCCGCGCCCGGATATCTGTGATTTGGCCGACTGGATGGTGGCGGTTGCAGCAATCGAAGACGCCGCCGATCAGATGAGTGCCCCGTTTGCGCTTGTTGCGTCTATGCCCGAAAACCTGCCCGAGGATGTCGCCGACCGTCTTTTGAAAAAGGGGATCGCACCTCTTTGCGGGTTTGATGATGCCTGCGCCGCTATTTCGATTGCTTGTACGCCTGCGATGTCTTCGACGGTTCTGCCGCTATTGCGGGCCGATCAATTTAAGGCCGGAGTAACCCTGACCGAAGGCCAAGCAAAGGAAGCCCTGCGCGCAACCGGAATGCAGGTTCCGACGAGTTTTGCTGGCCTAAGCTTGGTGGATGTTGCGGACGCTGCGGAAAAGATCGGGTTTCCCGTTGTATTGAAGGGGGAAGGAACCGCGCACAAAAGCGAGGTTGGTGAGGTGGTTCTTGACCTGAAGGATGCCGACGCGGTGTTGGACGCTGCGAAGGTGATGGCCACGCCAAGCTATCTGGTCGAAGAAATGGTTATTGGTGGTCTCGCTGAACTGCTCATCGGTGTTGTTCGCGATCCGGCGCATGGGTTTGTTGTAACTATCGGGGCCGGGGGTGTTCTTGCGGAACTGTTGGACGACACCTGCTCAATGCTTATCCCGGTTCAACGGGACGAAGTTGAATGCGCCCTGAAGGGTCTGAAAATCCATGCCCTGCTGACCGGGTTTCGCGGCCAGAAGCCGGTCGATATTGAAACGGTTCTGGACAGCGTCATGGCTTTGCAGGCCTATGTTATCCAAAATGACGCTATGCTTGTTGAGATCGAAATCAATCCACTTATCTGCACGCCGCAAGGGGCTGTCGTTGCGGATGCATTGATCGTGAAAGGTGAAACATGACCGATAAAACCGCCGATGGACCGATCAGAACCCGCCGGAAAGACGGCATTCTGGAGGTGATCCTAGATCGCCCCAAGGCCAATGCAATTGATCTGGTGACCAGCCGGATCATGGGAGATGTGTTCGCGGAGTTCCGCGATGACCCAGAACTGCGGGTGGCTATTATTACCGGCGCGGGGGAAAAGTTCTTTTGCCCAGGCTGGGATCTCAAAGCGGCAGCTGACGGAGATGAGGTCGATGGGGATTACGGCGTTGGCGGTTTCGGTGGACTTCAGGAATTGCGAGACCTCAACAAACCGGTCATCGCTGCGATCAATGGTATATGCTGCGGTGGCGGGCTTGAACTTGCGCTGTCTGCGGACATTATTCTGGCGGCGGACCATGCCAGCTTTGCACTGCCGGAAATCCGGTCGGGCACGGTGGCCGATGCCGCATCCATCAAACTGCCCAAACGTATTCCGTACCATATCGCCATGGAGATGTTGTTCACCGGACGGTGGCTGGACGCGGAAGAGGCGCATCGTTGGGGCTTCGTCAATGCAATCCACGCACCCGATGCGCTGTTGGACGAGGCGTGGAAAATGGCGCGTCAGTTGGCGTCTGGTCCGCCTCTTGTCTATGCGGCGATCAAGGAAATTGTTCGGGACGCCGAGGACAGCAAGTTTCAGGACAGCTTGAACAGGATCACGGGGCGGCAACTGCCCACCGTGGATGTGCTTTACGGGTCCGAGGATAACCTGGAAGGCGCACGCGCCTTTGCCGAAAAGCGCGACCCGGTGTGGAAGGGGAAATGACAGCTTAAGTCAGTAGCCGTTCAGACCGCTCTGGCGTCCGGGCTGAAGCGCGTTACACTTGGCACAGCACAAGAACCGGGATCGCCATTATGTTCATTCAAATCGCGCTGGGCAGCGTTCTTTTGTTCGTTTCCATTATGATTGCCGGGGCGAGTTTCTGGCTGATGGAGGTGAGCCTCGTGCGAATGCGCCCATGGCTGATCCGTCCCCCGCATCGACCAAAGCTGATGCTGATGCTTTGTATCGCCGCGGTGTGGATACTGGCCCAGATGACGGCTGGCGTGTGGGTCTGGGCGCTGACCCTCATGGCGTTGGATGTATTCGAGACGTTGGAGCTGTCAGTCTATTTTGCGCTTGTCGCCTTTACCACGCTGGGCTTTGGGGACGTGTTGCTGCCCGTTGAATGGCGACTTCTTGGCGGCATGGCCGCAGCCAACGGTCTACTGAATATCGGGCTGGTCACGGCCCTGCTAGTTGAGGCTTTGCGCCAGATCCGCCTACAACAGATCGCCGTGGCGGATGACGATACATGAGCGTTCCTGTTCTGAGTAACGCCGCTGCCAGACGGCTTTTTCTTACAAAACATGGCCTATCAGGCAGACCATCCGGTCCCGGCAAAGGTGCAGATTTGAAAGGGGTGATTGATGATCTGGGCTTTGTGCAGGTCGACAGCGTCAACACCTTTGCGCGCGCGCATGATCTGATCCTGTGGTCGCGCCGGCAGCAATATCGGCCCAAGGCGTTGCAGCATCTACTGCACCGCGACAGGCAGGTGTTTGAGCATTGGACGCATGATGCCTCGGTCATTCCGATCGAAAGCTTCGCCCATTGGCGCCTGCGTTTTGCCCGGGACGAGGCCCGGATGGCGGCACGCTGGAAGGAATGGCGGCGCGGTGACTTTTTGTCGAAGATTGATAAGGTATTGCGGCGGATCACCGACCACGGTTGCTGCAACTCGGGGCAGGTAGGTGAGGGGGAGGATCGTGGCTCTGGCGGTTGGTGGGACTGGCATCCGTCCAAAACCGCGCTGGAATATCTGTGGCGGTCGGGGCAGGTTTCGGTGGTGCGCCGCGACGGGTTCACCAAAGTTTACGACCTGACTGAGCGGGTTATTCCAGCAGAGCATCTGAACCGCCGCCATCACCCTGAAGAGACAATTGACTGGTGCTGCTCTGGGGCATTGGACAGGCTGGGGTTTGCAACCAGTGGTGAGCTGGCCGCGTTCTGGGATGTGGTGACCCCGATAGAAGCAAAGGCATGGTGTGCTGCAGCCCTGGTAGACGGGCGCGTGATCGAAGTGGATGTCGAAGGGGTGGACGGCAAGCTGCGCCGGTCATTTGCTTGGGTGGATACGATGGACGCAAAGGTTTCAGATGTCCCCAGCCGTCTGCGCATCCTGTCTCCGTTTGACCCGGCATTGCGGGATCGCAAACGGGCCGAGCGGCTGTTCGGCTTTCACTACCGTATCGAGATTTTCGTCCCCGCGCCAAAGCGCAAATACGGGTACTACGTTTTTCCGGTGATCGAGGGCGACCGGATAATCGGGCGGATCGATATGAAGCGTGAGAACGGGGTGTTGGTTGTCACCGCGTTCTGGCCGGAGAAGGGCGTGCGGATGGGCTCCGGGAGGGTGAAGGCCCTGACCGACGAATTGGATCGGGCGGCGCGGTTTGGGGGATGTGAAGAGGTGAGGTATGCGGAGGGGTGGATCAGATAAAGGCCCTGCATATCAATCGGCACCCTTATCGGGAGCAAAGCAGCAAGCCCCATTTACCGAGCAACCGTCTGCGATCTGTTGTATGTTTTGGTGGAGTCCATACGATTGGTTGAAAACCAGTCACAACAAAAAGCCGTAGTCGCCAAAGCCATTTTGTTCGAAACCCCCTTGCGTTCAATCACGACTCCGCCTAAACGACGCAAATCTTCAAAGGGTGCGCCTTGTCGCGCCCTTTTTCGATTAACAAAAAGACGCGATGAGGGCTCTGGATGAGCCATGGTCCTCCTCTCCGATCTAGGCCCTATTCGAAAGGGTGATGCTCATGGCCGCTCAGAGCCAAAACATCCGTATCCGCCTCAAGGCGTTTGATTACCGGGTGCTTGATGCAAGCACACAGGAAATCGTCAGCACAGCCAAGCGCACAGGCGCTTCTGTCCGTGGTCCGATCCCACTTCCAAACAAGATCGAAAAATTCACCGTTCTGCGTGGCCCCCACGTCGACAAGAAATCCCGCGATCAGTTCGAGATCCGCACGCACAAGCGTCTTCTCGACATCGTTGACCCGACACCACAGACCGTGGACGCGCTGATGAAGCTCGACCTGGCTGCCGGTGTTGACGTTCAGATTTCCGTATAAGGAGTAGATCATATGCTCCGTACCGGACTTATCGCAAAGAAAGTCGGCATGACCCGGCTTTTCATGGAAGACGGCAAGCAGATTCCTGTGACCGTTCTTTCGCTCGAAAACCTGCAGGTTGTGGCACAGCGTACTGCTGACGCCAACGGCTACACAGCTGTTCAGCTGGGTGCAGGTAACGCCAAAGCCAAGCGCACATCCAAGGCGATGCGCGGGCACTTCGCAGCAGCTAAGGTTGAACCCAAGCGCAAGGTCGCTGAGTTCCGCGTGGCCCCTGAGAACATGATCAATGTCGGCGAAGAAATCCTCGCCAACCACTACTTTGAAGGTCAGTACGTTGACGTGTCCGGTACATCCATCGGTAAAGGTTTTGCCGGTGCGATGAAGCGGCACAACTTCGGTGGTTTGCGCGCGACACACGGTGTTTCGATCTCGCACCGTTCGCACGGCTCCACCGGTCAGTGTCAGGATCCGGGCAAAGTCTTCAAAGGCAAGAAGATGGCCGGTCACATGGGTGCGGCGAAAGTCACGACCCAGAACCTGCAGGTCGTCAAGACCGATGCCGACCGTGGCATCATCATGGTCAAAGGCGCTGTTCCAGGTTCCAAAGGTGGCTGGGTGACGTTGAAGGATGCGGTCAAGAAACCGACCCCTGAAAACGTGATCTACCCTGCCGGTCTGAAATCCATGAAGGAAGAAGCCGAAAAGCTGGCCGCAGAAGCCGCCGCCGCAGCCGCCGCTGAAGAGGAAGCCGCCGCAAAGGCTGCTGCCGAGGCGGAACAGGCCGCACTGGAGGCAGCCGAAGCTGACGCCGCAACCGATGCCCCAGAAGAAGGAGGCGAAAACAATGAAGGCTGATGCAATCAAACTGGACGGCAAGAAAGCCGGGTCCGTTGATCTGAACGACGACATCTTTGGTCTGGAGCCTCGCAAGGACATCCTGCACCGCGTCGTCCGCTGGCAGCGCAACAAGGCCATGGCAGGCACGCATGACGTGCTGGGCCGGTCCGAAGTGTCGTATTCGACCAAGAAGATCTATCGCCAAAAGGGCACCGGTGGCGCACGTCACGGGTCGCGCGGCGCGCCGATCTTCCGGTCTGGTGGTATCTACAAGGGGCCAACACCCCGCAGCCACGCCCACGACCTACCAAAGAAGTTCCGCAAGCTGGGTCTCAAGCACGCCTTGTCCGCGAAAGTGGCTGCTGGTGAGCTGGTGATCGTTGACACTATCGAAGTGAAAGACGCCAAAACCGGCGCACTGGCCAAAATGGTCGGCGCATTGGGTTGGAAGCGTGCGCTGGTTATCGACGGTGCCGAAGTGAACGAAAACTTCAAGCAGGCTGCGGCCAACATCACAACCTTGGATGTTCTCCCGTCACAGGGCGCGAACGTCTACGACATCCTGCGCAGTGACACGCTTGTCCTGACCAAAGCAGGCGTCGAAGCACTGGAGGCTCGTTTGTCATGAGCGCGAAAGCAGAACATTACGACGTGATCCGCAAGCCGATCATCACGGAAAAAGCAACTATGGCGTCCGAACAGAACGCCGTTGTTTTCGAAGTGGCCATCGACGCGAACAAGCCGATGATCAAGCAGGCTGTTGAAGCGCTGTTTGGTGTAAAGGTCAAAGCGGTGAACACAACGATCACCAAAGGCAAAGTGAAGCGCTTCCGCGGGTCACTCGGCACCCGTAAGGATGTCAAGAAAGCCTATGTGACGCTCGAAGAGGGCAACACGATCGACGTGAGCACTGGTCTGTAAGACAGCCTGTTACGAATTGAAGATGGCCCCTGCTGCGATGCGGGGGCCTTTTTCGTTGTGGGATACCGTTCATGGGTTAAATTGGTCCGCACATAGGAATGAGAGCAATATGGCCCACCCGATCTTTCAAATGAGCTTTGCCAGCGTTTACCCGCATTACGTCACCAAGGTTGAGAAGAAGGGCAAAACCAAAGCGCAACTTGATGAGATCATCGCGTGGTTGACGGGCTACGATGCGGATGGGCTGGCGGAGGTGCTTGATGACGAACGGGACTTTGAAGCGTTCTTTGCTGATGCACCCAAGATGAACCCGAACCGGGCACTCATTAAGGGGGTCGTCTGCGGTGTCCGCGTTGAAGATATCGAAGACCCACTGATGCAGGAAATCCGTTACCTTGATAAGCTGGTCGATGAACTGGCGCGGGGCAAGAAGTTTGAGAATATCTTGCGGCGGTGACGTGGGTCACTCGGCAATCGCGACATGAGCGGAAGCCGCTCGCCCGGCGCCTTCGGCTTGTTCCGGGCGAAGATTTTAGCAGACTAAATTTTTGCACATCTTTTGATTTGTAGACTTCAACTCTAAGGTGAAAAAGAATAGCTTTACTACAGTCATTTAGTGTAACGGGTTGAGATTCATGGCGACAGCAAACAAGATCGTGCTCAACGAAGGAGTTAACATCGGGCAGAATGGTGCCGAATATGACGACCATTACTTATTCAAATGCTTTTTTGACCATCCATCATATACAGAACTAACAAACGTAGACAGTCCCAGCACGTTCGTTCTTGGAAGCACAGGAGCAGGAAAAACTGCAATAATAAGGATGGTCAACAAGCAAGAGGCTTGTTCTGCTGAACTAGAAATCCACAATTTAGCTATGAATCACATAGCCAACAGCGATACCATCGGGTTTCTAACGGGTCTTGAAGTCGATCTAGCGTTGTTCTTTCAAGCTCTTTGGCGGCATGTTCTTTGCATAGAATATATTAAGTTGGCAGTCTCTGCACCCAACGCCGATCAGTTTCGTTTCAAGGTTGCGCGATTGTTTGAAGCGGCTTCCCGACAGCGGCAACGGGAAAAACTAGAAAAGTTTGTTGAGCAACATGAACACCAGTTTTGGAACACGATAGACGAGAATGTGATTGAACTTACCGACTCATTGGAGAGGGACTTCAATGCCGAATTTGGAGGAGAGCTAAAAAAGTTTGTTGCCAAGGCTGGATATCTGCACAACCTCGGTAGCCAACAAAAAATTCAGCTGCAGCAAAGGGCTAAAAAATTTCTGAATCAAGCGACTCTTTCAGAACTGCCATCGGTGATATCAGCACTTTCAGACTACACTCGAGGCAGGAATGATAGATATTTCATCACAATCGACGGGCTGGATGAAAACTGGGTCGATGAAGACATCAAATTCTTGTTGCTTCAATCGCTGTTCGAGACTGCCAAGGGTCTCAAGAAGCTGCGAAATTTCCAGGTTATTGTGGCCTTACGCAATGATCTCTACGTTCGAATGGTTAGAGAAACCCCTTCATCTCAAAGACAAATTGAAAAATATGACGATCTTATCGTTCGCTTGAAGTGGTCGAAGTCTCAACTTCGATCTTTGGCGGATAAGAGGATCAAAGAGTTGTTCCGGTGGCAATACTCGTCTGACAACGTTTCCTTCGATGATATCTTCAAGCAGCGTCCAGACACACGAACGCCACCTTGGGACTACATTGTAACTCGAACTCTTCACCGACCGAGAGACGTAATTAACTTCATAAATCTAGCGCTTCAAGCGGCGGAGGGTAAGTCGGCCGTAAGCAAGAATGCATTTTTGAAAGGTGAGGCCAACTACTCAAACCTACGTCATGAAACACTAATACATGAGTGGTCAGGTACTTTTCCTGCAATTGCTGAACTGTTGGAGTTGTTACGAGATCGGCCAGTTCATCGCCTAGCTAGCGAACTGAGCCATTCAAGACTAGTCGAAAATTTGTTTGATGAACTTGGTAGAAACTCATCATGCCACGATGATGAAATTTGGAAGAGGATTTCTGATTATGTTGATGGCAGAATACAACTCGAACCAATCGACTTAGTGCAGCAAATTCTTTATCGACTGCACCTGATTGGAGCAATTGGCTTGAAACTACGCGAGGATCGACCGTGGGATTGGATCTACGAGACTAACCGACCGGTTGCTGAGCAGCAGATTGACGTAACCACCAAATTCAAAGTGCATGCGATGTTGTTTGCGTCACTGGGAATTCGAAAGTGAGTTGACATCAAGTTTTGCGTCGAAACTATTTTGCAGCGGGCGCTCTAGACACCCCACCCATCCCCTGCTACATCCCCGCAATCACTCCACCCCGGATTCGTCCGGGGTGTTGTGGTTTGACCATCGGGCACCTACGGGGGCCTTAACCATATAGGCCTCAGCAGAGGCCGCCAAGCAAACGGAAGAAGCTAACATGGCACTCAAGTCGTACAAACCGACGACGCCGGGCCAGCGTGGGCTGGTGCTGATCGACCGTTCGGAGCTTTGGAAAGGACGTCCTGTCAAATCCCTTACTCAGGGTTTGACCAAATCGGGCGGTCGGAACAATACCGGACGGATCACCATGCGTCGCATTGGTGGGGGCGCAAAACGTCTCTACCGTATCGTCGATTTCAAGCGCAACAAACTGGACATGTCCGCTGTTGTTGCCCGCATCGAATATGACCCGAACCGGACCGCGTTTATCGCCCTTATTCAATACGAAGATGGCACCCAGACATACATCCTTGCCCCGCAGCGTTTGGCTGTTGGCGACAAGGTGATCGCATCTGCCAAGGCTGACATTAAGCCCGGCAACGCGATGCCATTCTCTGGCATGCCTATCGGGACAATCGTTCACAACATCGAAATGAAGCCAGGCAAAGGCGGCCAGATCGCCCGTGCAGCCGGCACCTACGCCCAGTTTGTTGGTCGTGATGGTGGTTACGCGCAGGTACGTCTGTCTTCCGGCGAATTGCGCCTGATCCGTCAGGAATGCATGGCCACTGTCGGTGCTGTGTCCAACCCGGACAATTCAAACCAGAACTTCGGTAAAGCTGGTCGTACCCGTCACAAGGGCATCCGTCCTTCTGTCCGTGGTGTCGCCATGAACCCGATCGACCACCCGCATGGTGGTGGTGAAGGCCGGACATCTGGTGGTCGTACGCCTGTGACACCTTGGGGTAAAGACACCAAGGGCAAGCGCACACGTAACAAAAACAAAGCGTCGCAGCGGCTTATCGTCCGTTCGCGTCACGCCAAGAAGAAGGGTCGTTAATTATGGCTCGTTCCGTCTGGAAAGGCCCATTCGTGGATGCCTACGTGCTGAAAAAAGCCGAAGCATCCCGCGAAAGCGGCCGCAACGAAGTGATCAAGATCTGGTCGCGTCGTTCTACCATCCTGCCTCAGTTCGTTGGCCTGACCTTCGGGGTCTACAACGGCAAGAAGCATATCCCCGTCAACGTCAGCGAAGACATGATTGGTCAGAAGTTTGGTGAGTATTCACCAACTCGCACCTATTACGGTCACGCTGCCGATAAGAAGGCGAAGCGCAAATGAGCAAGGATAAGAACCCTCGCCGCGTGGCCGATAACGAAGCCATGGCAAAACTGCGCATGCTTCGCACGTCTCCGCAAAAGCTGAACCTTGTCGCCGCGATGATCCGTGGCAAAAAGGTCGAAGTTGCGCTGAACGATCTGACGTTCTCGAAAAAGCGGATTTCGGACGATGTGCGTAAATGCCTGCAGTCGGCTATCGCCAACGCTGAAAATAACCACAACCTTGACGTTGATGAACTGGTCGTCGCCGAGGCTTATGTCGGCAAGAACCTGACCATGAAGCGCGGACGCCCTCGGGCCCGCGGTCGTTTTGGCAAGATCATCAAGCCGTTTTCAGAACTGACCATCAAGGTGCGTCAAGTTGAGGAGCAATCATAATGGGTAACAAAGTAAACCCCATCGGCATGCGTCTTCAGGTCAACCGTACCTGGGATAGCCGCTGGTACGCCGATACCAAAGACTATGGCGATCTTCTTTTGGAAGACTTGAAAATCAAGGCATTCATCAAGAAAGAATGCGCACAGTCCGGCATCAGCCGCGTGATTATCGAACGTCCGCACAAAAAGTGCCGGGTGACGATCCACGCAGCCCGTCCTGGCGTGATCATCGGTAAGAAAGGTGCAGACATCGAAGGTCTGCGCAAGAAGCTGGCCAACCTGACAGCAAGCGAACTGCACCTCAACATCGTTGAAGTGCGCAAGCCAGAACTCGACGCAGCCTTGGTTGCCGAAAGCATTGGTCAGCAGCTGGAACGCCGGGTTTCTTTCCGTCGTGCCATGAAGCGGTCTGTTCAGAATGCGATGCGCATGGGCGCCCTGGGTATCCGGGTCAACCTTGCGGGTCGTCTGGGTGGTGCTGAAATCGCACGGACTGAATGGTATCGTGAAGGTCGTGTGCCGCTGCACACTCTTCGTGCCGACATCGACTATGCGCATTACGAGGCGAAGACGCCTTATGGGATCATCGGCATCAAGGTGTTCATCTATAAAGGTGACATCATGGAGCATGACCCCTCCGCGCATGACCGCAAACATACTGAGCTGCAAGAGGGCGCTGTCCCTCGCGGCCCACGTCGCTAAGGAGAACTGAACAATGCTTCAGCCAAAGCGTACAAAATTCCGCAAGATGCACAAAGGACGGATCAAGGGCGAAGCCAAAGGCGGCTCTGATCTGAACTTCGGCACTTACGGTCTGAAAGCCACCCAGCCAGAGCGGGTCACCGCCCGCCAGATCGAAGCCGCCCGCCGGGCCATGACGCGTCACATGAAGCGCCAGGGCCGTGTGTGGATCCGTATCTTCCCAGACACCCCAGTGACATCGAAACCTGTCGAGGTTCGTATGGGTAAAGGTAAGGGTTCGGTCGACTTCTGGGCCTGCAAGGTCAAGCCCGGCCGTGTGATGTTCGAAATCGACGGCGTGTCCGAGACAGTCGCCCGCGAGGCCCTGCGCCTTGCTGCGATGAAGCTGCCGATCAAGACACGGACGATTGTTCGGGAAGACTGGTAAGCGCGCCAAATACGGCCCGAACCGCCTAAAAACAAAGAACCCCCGCCGAGAAATCGGTGGGGGTTTTACTTTTGGGGCACAACGCTAGGTTATCTGGATGTCTTACGATCGGGCTGGATGCGGCGGCCGCGATGGAGACAGCGCCAAAAGATTGACCGGGGCAGAGCTTTCTTGCAAGGATTGTCACTGAGATAAGAGAGGAACTTCGCAAGGAGTTTCCTAAATAAGCTATCCAAATTGGAGCTGACTCAAGCGGATACCCGGCTAATACGGCGTCTTCATGATGTTGATCGATCGCTGCAGTTCATGCGAACAGTAGTTTTGCGCCTTACCGCCCGCCAGCCTTCGCTTCGGCATAGCGTTCCCGCGTCCGGTTAAACACGGCGATCAGTCGTTCGTCGCTGCGGCAGATGTCGGCGACCTGATTTGCAAATGAGTGGTCACTCTGGCCATAAAATGCTTCGGCAGCATCGTCGGCGATGGTCTTTTTCGTCTCAATCGTCATCCTGAATACTCCTTACTTTAAACGTCTGTTGCCAAGCAATTTGGCAATAATGGGGCAAATTCCGCGATACTAGACAAAAGAACAGTTAAAATGGGGTTGCGAGCGGGTTCGCGCCACCATCATTCCCACGCGTAATTGAAGCTAATCGAAATTCGTTCGTCCTCTTCTGCCATGTTCATGGGGACTTCGTGGCGCAGCCAGCTTTCCCAAAGCAGGACATCGCCCACCTCGGGTGCGATGTAGATAAACTGACGCAGCTCGTCCCGTGCCTCTTGCAGGCGCGGCGGGGCTGCCATCATCATCGCTGACCGAGGATCTTCGAATTTGATTGCGCTGGCCCCTTGAGGTACCGCGACATAGGTTGTGCCGCTGATCACGCTATGGGGATGGATATGTGACGTGTGGATGCCACCCGGTGGCAGAATGTTGATCCAGATATCCTCTAATTTTAGGGCCTTGTCGCCCAGATCGAACTGTACGTCCTTGGCAAAGGCTGCCACATGGGCATCCAGTGTTTTGACCAGATCAGCAAATATTGGAAATCGCCAAGGCAGATCGGTCAGCGACGCGTAAGACGTGTAGCCGGGGTATCCGTTGTCGTCGCACCAGTTCTGACCCGCCTCATCATCATCAGCTATCACAAGGCAGGAGTTATGCAATTCGGCCTGATCGATAGGGGCATCGAACGCGGCCATTTTGGCGCGGTAGAGGCGAGTGGCGAAAAGCGATCTGATTTCAGACATGAGTTTGCTGATAACGGTCCGAAGTGCGAAGTGCGAGTAACATTTTCGGTTTTGTATCTGTAATTGTTTGAAAATTGATCAGAATTTTGGCGCCGTCAGTGAAAATTCGCCGCTGCGTCAATTTGCTGTTGCACCGCAGCATGGCTTGGGCCACTTGTTGGACAAATTTTTACGAACGGATGAATTATGACCAAGGTTTTGAAAACCATTGCAGTTATCTCAGCGTTTGGTGCAGGCGCCGCACAGGCGGCCACCGTTGACGTGTCTTACGATCAGGATGTTGGCTACACCATGTCTGACGGCATCCGTGAAGATACTGCCACCTATGCGACCGATCTTGTTGGCGCAGTGATTACGGCAAACTACACGGATGGCACCAGTGAGACCTCTGTCTGGACCCAGTTCACGACCTGGACAGCAGGCGTTGTCGCCGATGGTTACGACCTTAGCTACAAGTGGTGGGGGTTTGAGCTGCTGACCGACAACCGCTTGGCATCACTGGCTTTTGACCTTGCCCCTGCGGGTGTCATTTTCGACGCTGTCGTGAGTGGGGATAGCGATGTGAGCACTACCGGGACCAAAGGTGGATCGCCTTTGTCGCTTGATGAATATGGCAGCCCGCTGGTTGAGAATACTTCGCTTGCCGGGACTGTGACGGCTGAATATGACGGTCTTGTGCAGCTGGATGGTGAAGAGCCAGCTGGGGACGCTTTCACAAATCTGCTTATCGACTTCACCGGCACATCCGAAGGCGGCCTGCTGGGCGGTGTGACCTTGGTATTTGACACCGACGTTCTGGCCGGAGGTGCAGCTGACCTAACGGCTGTGATGGATGAGATCGCGGCCGTTCCGCTGCCTGCAGCCGGTTGGTTGCTGCTGGCTGGATTAGGCGGTTTGTTCGCGACCCGTCGGGTCAAGGCAGAGCAGCCTGCGCTTGCCTAAGCGCTGACAAAGCTGAAGAGATTTTAAGCCTCCGCATCGCTGCGGAGGCTTTTTCTTGTTCTGTTACTCGGGGTTATGGTTGGGTTTGGGACACCAGATAGGCGTAGATTTCGTCCTTTAGCAGTATCCGTTCTTTACGTAATTCAGCCATGTGATCGTCTGAGGTTGGTTCGATATCCGTCTCGGCCCGATGCACTGCACGATTGGCTTCGTGATAGGCGTCGTAGAGTTTTGCGAAATGGGCATCGCCATCACGCAGTTCGCGCATTTTGGCGATATGTTCGGGAAATTCCTCGGCCAATTCGTGAGGGGTGTGGGACATGGATGGCTCCTTTTCAATTTAGAAGTCATCTTAGTTAGGACGGGTTGCGAGGTCGTTGATGCAGGTCAAGTGGCGTGGCAGGGCGCAACGTTCGGTGGGTGTTGCGTCGGCGCAGAGGGCAGACCTTGCGCGAATCGATGGTTAACGCCTGTGTTTATTGGTTAAATCGGCGCCCGAAACCGGTCGGCCATGCGTCGGCAAAACGTCGGACCCCATCGCGCGGTCGGTTCGATTTTGGCCCGTTAACGCAACGCGCGGCGGCGTTTGTGAATGTAGGGTTAAAATTGGGGTAGGCGCGGGGAACAAATTCAGAGCTGCTCGGACGCAACCTTAGACGCTTGATACGTAAAAGTTGCGCAAAAGGAGAAACTGTTATCTAATTTTCCCGCGGGAGGCGACACATGGCGGATACTCTACTTGGCGGCATAGTGATCAACGAAATTCTTGCTGATCCCAATACGTCTTCGACATCTGGTTTCGATACCAACGGGGATGGCATTTTTGATAATGAAGATGAGTTCGTCGAACTGCTAAACACCTCTGCTACGGCCATTGATATTGGCGGGTTAGAGCTTTGGGATGCGGGCAACGGCAACTGGTTCACATTCCCGACCGGAACCATCCTGCAGCCTGGCGCACACGCGATGGTCATGACCGGATTTGAATCCGCGACGCTGACGGGTGATGCAGGGGACCAGTTTTTTTATGCTGAGCGCAGCAGCCCGCTGATCAACAACGGCGGCGATAATGTGGTCGTATATGATCCAGCTGGCGATGAATATATCTCTGCCAGATTTAATGGCGACGCGCTGGATGATCCGACCACATATTCCGGGTTTTCGGGCACGGCTACCCAATCAGGCAGTGGTGAAAACTTCGGCTCGGACAGTGATGGATCCTCGATTCAACGGAGTCCGGACGGGGCAGATACATTTGTAAACAATGAGACGCCAACCCCCGGTACGACAAATGTCTGTTTTACTGACGGTACATTGTTCGAGACGTCAAATGGCTCCGCCATGATCGAAGACCTGCGACCGGGGGACCTGTTGCAGACATATGGCGGTCGGCTTGTGGCGATCAAATGGATATGGGCGCGGCATTGGTCAGCGGCCGATCTGCGCCAAAATCCCAAGCTTTGGCCAGTTAAGATCAAACGTCATGCGCTTGGACAGGGGCTGCCGCGGCGCGATATTTGTGTTTCTCAGCAGCACCGCATCTTGGTGTGTTCGCGGATAGCGGAGCGGATGTTCGGGCAGCCTGATGTTCTTGTCCGCGCAAAGGACCTGTTGGACATGGATGGGGTTGAGCTGGTTCCGGATAGTGATGGGCTCACTTACTTCCACATATTGTTTGAGGCGCATGAGGTGATTTTGGCCGAAGGTATTCCCGCAGAAAGCCTGTATCTGGGGCCCGAAACGATGAAGGTGCTCAGCCCCGAAGCGATTGAGGATATCTGCACGATCTATGGGGTGGCACCGGAACGTTTGAGCGATATGGCTGCCGATCCCGCTGGGCTATTCGTTTCAGGAAAACGGGCTCGTCAGCTGGCGTATCGGCATGTGAAGAATGGGCAGCCTTTGCATCGGCAGGTGCCGCATGAGTTGGTGGTGGCATAATTCGCTAATTTGGAATTCTGGGCGCTGCCGGGTCTATCGTCCGGGCGAGAGGTTTGCGAGTTTAGTCTGCTATTGAAACTTCTTTCACTCGGCTGACATGCCGCAGAACTTCGTAAGACCTTCGAGTTCGGAGCGCTCGAATTTACTTTGCGCATATCTCCAAACGAAACTGCCGTCCTCGTTCACGCGCCAAATACGCGGAGATTGCTCGCCAACAAACCTGCCGAGGTTAAGGTCATTGGGGGTGCTCAGACGCATCGTCGTCTTAGGGTCCAGGTCGACAGTGTAGTAATTGCTTTCAACGACAAAGCACTCTTCAACAAAATTCGCATCCTGGAACTCGTTGGCGAGCGGTGCCTTAAGACTAAATGTGATCAGTTGAAGAGTGCCGGCTAAGATCGCGGTAGAAACCACTCCTAGCAAGGCGGCGGATCGGAATTCGATTATTGCGATCGATCCTGCGGCGAAGAACCCACTAAGAATGGCGAATTCCCGACCACAATTAGAATACCTGTCGTAGCCACCGGATAATCCGCCGAAAAGGCACGCTGTGTATCCTGGTAGAGGGCCTATTAGCCATAACAACACGAAGGCAGCAGCCATACCGCTCAGCGGTACGGATCGTCGCAGTATTGCCAATACAAGAGCGCTCAAACAAATAGCCAACGCACACCGCGTCCCGAGCATCAATGTCGCTTCATGCGCAATAGCCCCGCTTGTCCCCTGCACAATGTATATGAGTGCTCCCAAACTCGCGGCGCTTATGGTGTAGAGAAGTATGCGAGCGCTTGGAACGAAGTACTTTGCCATTGAGTTATTGTCTCATTTTTTTATGTTTTATTGTGTTCGTGGTTGTTAGCCGGTGGATTTGCAGGATTTGTGCAGAGTGCGGCGACAACTTGTGTAAGGTGCTTCAATAACCCCTTGCCACACACCCCCAACCCTCCTATACGGCCCACTTCTACCCACTCCATCGGGAATCAGGTGACGTTTCGTACGGCCTGCCGGTGATGTTGAAAAAGGAATATGGCGATGGATGCCAGTGAACTGCGGGACAAGACACCCGATCAGCTTCGTGAGGAGCTGAAAAATCTGAAAAAAGAATCCTTCAACCTGCGCTTTCAGCAGGCCACTGGCCAGTTGGAAAACACCGCAGGCATTCGCAATGCACGTCGCAACGCCGCGAAGGTCAAAACCATTCTGAACGAAAAGGCCGCTGCTGCGGCATCGGAGGCTTAATCTATGCCTAAGCGTATCCTGGCCGGGGTTGTTACAAGCAACCAAAATGCTCAGACCGTCACAGTATCGGTTGAGCGTCGTTACAAGCACCCGCTGCTACAGAAAACGATCCGTAAGTCGAAGAAGTATCGTGCTCATGATGAGCAGAACGCATTCAACGTCGGTGACAAAGTTCGCATTCAAGAATGTGCACCGAAGTCGAAAACCAAACGCTGGGAGGTTATTGCCTCCTAGGGCAGTACCACCCGGTTTAATCGAAACCCTGGGCCCCCGGACAGAAATCGGGACTTGCTCATAGGTCGGAAGGAAACCAAATGATCCAGATGCAGACCAATCTGGATGTTGCTGACAACAGCGGCGCTCGCCGTGTTCAGTGCATCAAGGTTCTGGGTGGTTCCCACCGTCGTTACGCCAGTGTTGGAGACATCATTGTCGTTTCGGTGAAGGAAGCCATTCCACGCGGTCGCGTAAAGAAAGGTGACGTCCGCAAGGCCGTCGTCGTACGCACTGCCAAAGAAGTACGCCGCGAAGATGGCACCGCCATCCGTTTTGACAGCAACGCTGCTGTCATCCTCAACAACAACAACGAGCCCATGGGTACACGTATCTTTGGACCAGTTGTTCGCGAGCTGCGCGCCAAGAACTTCATGAAAATCATCTCGCTTGCTCCGGAGGTGCTGTAACCATGGCTGCGAAACTCCGTAAAGGTGACGACGTCATCGTGCTCGCCGGCAAGGACAAGGGTAAGAAGGGCACAATCAGCTCGATCGATCCTAAAGCTGGCAAGGCGGTCGTTGATGGGATCAACATTTCCATCCGTCACACCAAGCAATCCCAGAATTCACAAGGTGGCCGCACGCCAAAGGCGATGCCGGTCCAGCTGTCCAATCTGGCAATCGTTGACAAGAATGGCAAAGCGACCCGCGTCGGCTTCCGTATGGATGGCGACAACAAGGTCCGTTTCGCCAAGACAACAGGGGATGCGATCTGATGCTTGATACCGCAAACTACACCCCGCGTTTGAAGACCGCCTACGCTTCCACAATTCGCGCTGCGATGAAGGAAGAGTTCGGTTACAAGAACGACATGCAGATCCCGAAGCTGGACAAGATCGTCCTGAACATCGGCTGCGGTGCTGAAGCTGTCCGTGACAGCAAGAAAGCCAAATCCGCTCAGGAAGATCTGACAACCATCGCCGGTCAGAAGGCCATGACAACACGCGCCAAGAAATCCATCGCTGGTTTCCGCGTTCGTGAAGACATGCCTTTGGGTGCCAAAGTGACCTTGCGCGGCGACCGGATGTTTGAATTCCTGGACCGTCTGATCACCGTTGCTATGCCTCGTATCCGCGACTTCCGCGGCGTATCCGGCAAATCCTTTGACGGTCGCGGCAACTATGCCACCGGCCTGAAAGAGCATCTGGTGTTCCCCGAGATCAACTTCGACAAGATCGATGAGAACTGGGGCATGGACATCGTTATCTGCACAACAGCGAACACTGACGCTGAAGCAAAGGCATTGTTGAAAGCTTTCAACATGCCGTTCAACAGCTAAGCGCCAGGGAGAGATTAGATATGGCTAAGAAATCCATGATCGCACGCGAAGTGAAGCGTGAAAAGCTGGTCAAGCAGTATGCCGAAAAGCGTGCCGCCTTGAAGGCAATCATCAACGACAAAGAAAAGCCCGTGGAAGAGCGGTTCAAGGCAACACTTGAACTGGCCAAACTGCCCCGGAACTCTTCTGCGACCCGTTTGCACAACCGTTGCCAGCTCACCGGGCGTCCACACGCCTATTACCGTAAACTGAAGATCAGCCGGATCGCGCTGCGGGACCTTGGTTCCAATGGCGAAATTCCCGGCATGGTCAAGTCAAGCTGGTAAGGAGCAACAATTATGAATGATCCTATCGGTGATATGCTGACACGTATCCGCAACGGCCAGATGCGCGGCAAGAGCACGGTGGAAACACCTGCTTCCAAGCTGCGTGGCTGGGTTCTGGATGTGCTTTCTGACGAAGGCTACATCCGTGGTTACGAAAAGAAGGATGGCAGCAACGGCCACCCTGCTTTTGAAATCAGCCTGAAATACTACGAGGGCACCCCTGTTATTCGTGAAGTCAAGCGGGTCTCAAAACCCGGTCGTCGCGTTTACATGGGCGCACAGGACCTCCCATCTGTCCGTCAGGGCTTGGGTGTGTCGATTGTCTCCACCCCACAGGGTGTGATGTCGGATGCAAGTGCACGGGCGGCCAATGTTGGCGGCGAAGTGCTTTGCACCGTATTCTAAGGAGAATTCGATGTCTCGTATTGGTAAAAAACCGGTTGAGCTGCCATCGGGCGTTACCGCCTCTGTGTCAGGTCAGACCGTTGAAGTGAAAGGCCCCAAGGGGACCCGGACCTTTAAAGCAACCGATGACGTCACCCTTTCCGTTGAGGGTAACGTTGTCACAGTAGAACCACGTGGCAAATCCAAGCGTGCGCGCCAGCAGTGGGGCATGAGCCGCACGATGGTTGCGAACCTGGCAACCGGCGTTTCCGAAGGCTTCAAGAAAGAGCTTGAGCTGTCGGGTGTTGGTTATCGTGCACAGATGCAGGGCAATGTCCTGAAGCTGTCATTGGGTTACAGCCACGATGTGAATTTCGAAGTGCCGGAGGGTGTCACCGTGACATCCGCAAAGCCCACCGAAATCACAGTGGAAGGTATCGACGAGCAACTTGTTGGTCAGGTCGCGGCAAACATCCGCGAATGGCGTAAGCCCGAGCCCTATAAGGGCAAGGGTATCAAGTACAAAGGCGAATATATCTTCCGCAAAGAAGGTAAGAAGAAGTAAGGAACGCAAAAATGGCAAACAGCAAGAGACAACTGTTTCTGAAGCGCCGTATGCGCGTTCGGAACAAGCTGCGCGGTGTGACCGCCAACCAGGGCCGTGCCCGTCTGTCGGTTCATCGCAGCAACAAAAACATCAGCGTCCAGCTGATCGACGACGTGAACGGCGTGACACTCGCGTCCGCTTCGTCGCTCGAAAAGGATCTGGGCGTGGTTGGCAAGAACAACGTCGAAGCCGCAACCAAGGTGGGTACTGCAATTGCAGAGCGCGCCAAGAAAGCCGGCGTTGAAGTTGCATATTTCGACCGTGGTGGTTTCCTCTTTCACGGTAAGATCAAGGCTTTGGCCGAGGCTGCCCGTGAAGGTGGTTTGAAGATCTAAAGTGGTGGTGGGTTTCACCCACCATACCAAAATCTGTAGGGTGCGCGTTCATGCGCACCTTCGATGATCCGGGGCTTTGGCTACCGCGATTGGACAACGCCCTCGGGCATGAAAACAAAGGACGCCATCAATGGCAGAACGTGAAAACCGCGGCCGTGGCCGCAACCGTGAAGAGCAGACCCCCGAGTTTGCCGACCGTCTGGTCGCAATCAACCGGGTCTCGAAAACCGTTAAAGGTGGTAAGCGCTTTGGCTTTGCTGCCCTTGTCGTTGTTGGCGACCAAAAAGGCCGTGTTGGCTTTGGTAAGGGTAAAGCCAAGGAAGTTCCTGAGGCGATCCGCAAGGCCACTGAGCAAGCCAAGCGCAACATGATCCGTGTTGCCTTGCGCGAAGGCCGCACATTGCACCACGATATCGAGGGTCGTCACGGCGCCGGTAAAGTGGTCATGCGTACAGCCCCTGCTGGTACCGGGATCATCGCTGGTGGTCCAATGCGTGCTGTTTTCGAAATGCTGGGTGTGCAGGACGTGGTTTCCAAGTCCATCGGTTCGCAGAACCCTTACAACATGATCCGCGCCACGATGAACGGTCTGACCAAAGAGCAGAGCCCACGCAACGTGGCTCAGCGTCGTGGTAAGAAAGTGTCCGACATCCTGCCCAAGCGGGATGAGGCGCCAGCCGCATCCGCCCAAGTCGCTGAGGAGGCTTAAACCATGGCAAAAACTATCGTCGTCAAGCAGATCGGTTCTCCGATCCGCCGCCCAGCCAAACAGCGCGCTACGCTGGTTGGCCTTGGCCTGAACAAAATGAACCGCACCCGCGAGCTGGAAGACACCCCTTCTGTTCGTGGTATGGTCAAAAGCATTTCGCACCTCGTCGAGATTATCGAAGAGCGCGGGTAAGCGATGCGGTGCGCATGAACGCGCACCAAACAGAATGAAAAAGCGCCCTCGGGAAACCGGGGGCGTTTTTGTTGGGATACGTCCACGCAGTTTATTGTTCGGGGTTTTGAGTCTCGAAACGCTCGATCAGGTCGTCGCAGATCAAGATGGTGCGGCCGTTGCGTGACCAGCCCGCGCCGCCCTCGCAATGATCGAAATGCAGGGCGATTTGGGAATGCCAGTCAAAGCTGCTGAGAACCTGCTGCAATTGGTTGTGCAACGTGCTGTCGCGGACTGCGGTCTCCCACGGGCCTTCGCCGATGGGAAAAAACACTTCGTTGACCAAGGCACCGTCTGGCAGGCGTAGCGGTGATATGATGCGTCGCCATGAGCGGCTGATTTCCGGTGCCCGTTCGCGGCAAGCGGCAGCCTCGTCACCCGTTATGCCGCCATCGCGGGCGAGGGTCTCGAAAGTGTTGGGATCAAGTCCGTAGGCCAGGCAGATCATCTGGCCTGCTCGCCAGATATCGTCAGGATATTCCGAAAAGATGGTTTCTTCATCCATCTCAGATTCCCATGATTGTGCACGAGCAGTGATGATGTCCAACGCCTGATCGGGCATGTTTTGGACGATATAGGTGGTCGCGAATGCGTCGGCGGCGATTTCTTCATTGCCAAGCACTGGCAGGTCGAATTCGCGGATCAGGGCATGGCCGATTTCGTGGATGGCCACATGGGTCAGGACGTTTTCAGTGAAAGTCGACAGCGTTTGCGCCTGTGCCGCGTTGGCCAGAAGAATAGCTGTGATGGCGGTTAATTTGCGCATGTCGGCACTCCCTACAATGTCATATGTCGCGCCCTTGCGCCCCGTTCGATGGCGGCTGCGTGCAGCCGGTCCAGTGCCAGTTCATCGCGGATTTCTTCGAGCATCCGTGCTTCTGGCCCGGCGATCCGTCCGTCGGCTGCGGCGACGTCGCAAGATAACGCATAGGCCGTTTCGAAAAGCGGCTCTGGCAATGCGTCCCGGATCAGGCCGAAAAGCGCCTCGAGCCCGTCTTCCTGTTCCAGCAAGTCGAAAACCATTTGGGACATGCGCGGTAGCCGCTCGGCGTCGTAGCCTGCGAAGATGGGCAAGTTATTGATGATATTGGTGATTTTCACCAATTCGGATGTGCGGATATTCTCGTCAGATGCGGATGTTGCGATCATCAACGCAACGAGCGTGTCTTGCGCGGTCAGTGGGGTTTCTTGCAGCATCGGTTAATCCTCTGGTTCTATGTCCGGTTTATTGACGCTGTGCCCATGTCGCAATAGGGAGTGCGCTGTGATCGCCACTTTGGCGATGTCAAATATGTGAGAGAGATAATGAGCAATCTGCGCGATGCGGCGATGAACTCCAAGGCCTGGCCCTTTGTTGAGGCGCGCGCGTTGCTCAAACGGTATGAGAAGAAGGACCCCGAGAAGGGATATGTCCTGTTTGAGACGGGATATGGTCCGTCCGGGTTGCCGCATATCGGCACTTTTGGCGAAGTTTTACGCACGACGATGATCCGGCGGGCGTTTGAGCTGATCTCGGATATTCCCACGAAACTGATCTGTTTTTCGGACGATCTGGACGGGATGCGCAAAGTGCCGGGCAATGTGCCGCAGCAGGAGATGCTGGCGGAGCATATTCAGAAGCCTTTGACATCTGTCCCTGATCCGTTTGGTACGCATGAAAGCTTTGGCGATCATAACAACGCGATGTTGCGCCGGTTTTTGGATACGTTCGGGTTTGAGTACGAGTTTTATTCGGCCCGGGAGTTTTACAAATCCGGCCAGTTTGATGAGGTGCTTTTGCGTGCCGCTGCGCGTTACGATGACGTGATGGCCGTGATGTTGAAATCCCTGCGCGAAGAGCGGCAGGGGACCTATTCGATTTTCCTGCCGATCCATCCTGAGACCGGCCGCGTGCTTTACGTTCCCATGAAGAATGTCGATGGCGACAAGGGCGAGATCACTTTTGATGACGAGGATGGTCGTGAATGGACCTTGCCCGTCACTGGCGGCAACGTGAAATTGCAGTGGAAGCCGGATTTCGGTGCCCGTTGGGCCGCGCTCGACGTTGATTTCGAGATGTATGGCAAGGAACATGCCACCAATACTGCGATCTATGACCGGATTTGCGAGATTTTGGGTGGGCGGAAGCCGAACCATTTTTCTTATGAGTTGTTTCTGGATGAGAATGGCCAGAAGATCTCGAAATCTTCAGGCAACGGGATTTCGATTGATGAATGGCTGACATACGCGGCGACCGAGAGCCTGTCTTATTTCATGTTTCTCAAGCCGAAGACGGCCAAGCGGATGCATTTTGATGTGATTCCGAAGGCCGTTGATGAGTATCATCAGCAGCTCCGGGCTTATGCCGATCAGGATGATGCTGCGCGGCTGAACAACCCGGTTTTCCATATCCACGGCCACAATGTGCCTGCCTCGGATATGGTGGTGCCGTTTGCGATGTTGTTGAACCTGGCATCGGTGTCTGGGGCCGAGAGCAAGGAAACCCTGTGGGGTTTCATTCAGCGTTATGCGCCGGAGGCATCCGCAGAGAAGAACCCGCAGATGGATCAGGCGGCGGGGTTTGCTGTGGCCTATTACAATGACTTCGTGAAGCCGACCAAGGTTTACCGCTCCCCTGATGATCAGGAACGTGCGGCGATGGAAGACTTGGTCGCGCGGTTGAAGACCTGGGATGGCGGGCTGGATGCCGAGGCCCTGCAATCCATGGTCTTTGCCGTTGGTAAAGAGCATGGATTCGATCCGCTGCGGGGCTGGTTTACCGCACTCTACGAGGTGCTGCTGGGAGCCTCGCAGGGGCCGCGTTTTGGCGGTTTCATTGCGCTTTATGGTGTGGATGAGACGATTGCGCTGATTGAGGAAAAATTGGCGAAATAGCTAGTTTGCGGTAGGCTGCGGCATGGACCGCGATGCCGTTATTGCCATTTATGATCGTCTGATTGCCCAGCATGATGGTCTTGTCCGCAAGGGCAAGGCCAGCGCCTATACCGCGATGAATGGCAATATGTTCAGCTTTGTCGGACCGGATGGCGAGATGTGTATCCGGCTGTCGAAAGAAGGGATCGCCGCTTATGGTGCGGATTATCCGAACGATCCGGTAATCCGCTACAATAGCGTGATGAATGGCTATGTTGCGGTGCCGGAAGCGCTGCTGCGCGATGAGGCCACTTTGGCGGACTGGTTTGCCAAATCAGTGATCTTTGCCGGGACTTTGAAGCCGAAGTCCACAAAGAAAAAGAACTGAACGCCTGATCGCGACGTATCCATAATATCTGGACAGCGGAGGTGCGGATGATGCGACGTTTTATTGTGATGCTTTTTGGGCTGTGGCTGGTTGCTACATCTGCTGCCGCGCAGGACGCCAATGCGATTGAAGATGTCATTGGCGACCAGCTTCGGGCATTCAATGATCGCGATGTGGCCGAAGCCTGGCAATATGCCAGCCCCAATATCAAACGCCTGTTCGGTAGTTCGGACAATTTTGGGATGATGGTCCAGCAGGGCTATCCCATGGTCTGGGACAATCGGGATGTGCGGTATCTGGAACTGCGCGAGATTTCGGGCAATATCTGGCAGAAGGTCCGTGTTGTTGATCCGTCCGGGACAGAACACTGGCTGAATTATCAGATGATTGAGACAGTCGCCGGTTGGCGCATCAATGGTGTTCAATTGCTGCCGCCCGAGGATATCGGCACCTGACGCGCCCGTTGCGCCGTACTCCGTAACGGTGCTTTCAGACAGGATTTAGAGGTTCGTCCTACCCCTTTTCGCAATGGCCCACTCGTTGGTTTGGGCCGCATCATGGCTGCGAAAGAGGTATTTTCGATGAACAAGGCGATTACGGACGGGATTGTTTTTGCACCACTGCCATTTTCGGCAGGTCTGGGGGTGTGGTCCAGCGGTGATGGCACACCAGGATCGGACACATATGCGGTGAGCGGATCGGGTGTGTTTGTCGCGGCAGATCAGGATTTTGCCGGTTGCCTTGAGGTTTTGAAAACCGACCCTGTCGCGCGTGTGCGGTATATGGGTGAAACACCTATTTTGCCGGGTTGTTATCTGAAAATCACCGCGCGGGTTAAGGCTGTTGCGGGTGATTTGCCATCCGTGCGTATCTCTGGCTGGCCCGGCCTTGCAGGCGGTGGTCAGGCGACCGGGTTGCCGCAGGCGGGCCAGTCCGTGCAGTTGACCACCTATGGTGAGGTTGTTGAGGTCAGCGCGATTGTCGGCACGGGTGATCGGACCGGGGTTGATCTGCTTTGGCATGGCGCAAGTTATGGCCATTTCGGTATCGACCTGACTGGGCCGACGGGTGGTCTGATCCGTGTGGATGATATCCAGATTGAGGATGTCACATCAGCCTTTCATCGCAACCTGATGTCACTTGTCGATGTGCGTGATTATGGGGCGATTGGCGATGGGGTTACGGACGACTCGGATGCGTTTGAGGCTGCCGATGCTGCTGCCAATGGGCGTGATGTTCTTGTGTCTGCCGGCAGCTACCGCCTGAGCCAGAGCGTGACGATGGAAAGCAAAGTGCGATTTGAAGGGACGATTGTGCAGGAGCCAGAGTATCGTTTTATCCTGCAGCAGGGATACGACTATGACGCCTACTTGGAAGCGTTTGGTAATGAGGAACTTGCCTTTAAGAAGGCGTTTCAGGCGCTGATCAACTTTGCTGACCATGAATCGCTGGATCTGAACGGCCGGCGTATTTCACTGACCGAACCGGTTGATATGCAGGCCGCTGATCCGACCAAGAGCAGGTTTGAAACGCGCCGGGTGATCCGTAATGGGCAGTTTCAGCCGGTTGACGGGGCGGCGTGGGACCCGACGGTTGTGACGTCCCGCGCCACTTATGCTGCAAGCGATGACAAGTCCCTGACCAATGTTCAGAACATTGCCAACGTGCCTGTCGGTGCTCTGGTCGAAGGCAATGGTGTGGGCCGCGAGATTTATGTGACCTCGGTTGATGTCAGCGAGGGCACGCTGACGCTGAGCCAGCCAATGTATGATGCGGAAGGCACGCAGGATTTCACGTTTACCCGTTTCAAATACATGATTGATTTTTCGGGTTATGAAAAATTCAGCCAGTTTGTCTTGGACGACGTCGAGTTTCAGGGCAGCGGGACGGCCAGTGGGATCATGCTTGCCCCCGATGGGTTCACGTTCCATCTGCGCGATTGTTTTATCAATCACCCGCGTGATCGTGGCCTTACGTCTGCTGGTCGCGGGTGTCAGGGGATGATGATTGACCGGTGTCAGTTGATATCCGAAGAGCAGGGCGTCGCCGTGGCGGACCGGACAACGGTTGGGTTCAATGCGAATGCTAATGACGTCAAAATTCGCGACAACCGGGTGAGCAAGTTCAAGCATTTCTGTGTGCTCGCGGGGTCGGGTAATTTGATTTCCGGCAATCACTGGTTTCATGGCGATGATGAAGTGAATGGCGTTCGTAAAGGCGGGGTCATCATGACGCTGCCCAATCCAAAAAGCGTGTTCACGGGCAATTACTGCGATAATAACTTTATTGAATGGACCAATGAGCATGATAGTTCACCGGCGCTGGGGACGCAGTTTTCGTTTGGTGGGCTGACGATTACGGGCAATATCTTTACCACGAATGATGTGGCGGACTGGTTTAACTTTATCGTTATCAAGCCCTATGGCCCCAACCATTACATCAATGGGTTTTCGGTGGTCAGCAACGTGTTCCGGTCCATCAATGGGTCGATTGACCGGGTTGAACATGTCGATACGACCTTTGCCGATCTTGATCTGACCCGCACCCGCGATTTGACCTTTTCCGGGAATGTCTATCACGCGGTCAATGAGCCTGCCGCGAACCCCGTCGTTCTGACCCATGGTCAATCGACCGCGGCGACGACATGGGTGATGGATACGGATACTGCGCTGCCGTTCGGTGGGATTGCCCGGTTTGTTGATGCGGTCATGCCTGATGGTGCGATTACAAACGCATCCGGCAGTCGCGTCTTTGATCAGCCATGGGGCGAGGCGGCGCAGGGTGAGGATGATCGCTTTGTCCATCTGCATTGGTCCGCGCCGGTCAAGGGCGATGTCCGCTATCAGGTGCGGACGGATGTTGTGACCTCGTAGGGTATAGATTTTCGTGAAGAGGGGGCCTTGCTGGCTCCCTCTTTCATTTGTGACACTGCCCGATTTTTAGGCAGACCGCGCTTGAGACACGCAAACTCCGGGTGGGCTTGATGCTCTGCTCTGGCCAAGGCCATCATTTCATTGGCAATCTGCGGCGAACGAAGCTGCCCGGATGAATGTCATTACTTACGCCAGCGAAATTCGATCCGACACCGCCGCGCCGGTAGTCCCCCGTGCCAAGGGTGCGTTGCGGCTGGCTGCAAAGCGGCGCGGCAATGAGACCGTCATTGACGATCTGCGGCAGGAAGGTTCATTGAAGGCGCTTTTCCCGCGCGTACGCGGTGATGCCCTGCAGGCTGTGTTCCTGAATACTGCCGGTGGACTGACCGGCGGTGACCACATGCAGATGGCTGTGTCCGCCGGGCAGGGTGCGCATGTTGTGCTGTCATCCCAGGCGGCCGAAAGGGCGTATCTGGCCCAGACAGGGCAAGTGGCCCGGAGCGATGTGACGCTGGATGTGGCCGCCGGTGGGCGTATCGATTGGTTGCCGCAGGAGACCATTTTTTTTGATGGTGCGGCGCTCGACCGGACCTTGACGGTCCTGCTCGCAGCTGATGCGACGGCACTGGTTGTTGAGCCGGTTATTTTCGGTCGCACGGCTATGGGTGAGACCGTCCATGATCTGCGTTGGACTGATCAGTGGCGGGTGTGGCGCGACGGCCGATTGGTTTTTGCTGATGCCGTTCGGATGTTGGGTGATGCGGATGAAATGCTGCGCCGCAAAGCGATTGCGGCAGGTGCTGGTGCCATGGCCACGGTCATGTTGGCGGGGCCGCAGGCGCAAGCAATGATTGGTTTTGACTGGCCGGAAAGCTGCGGTGCCAGCCTTATCGCCGATGATGTACTGTTGGCCCGTTTTGTCGCCAAAGACGGTTTTGCCCTGCGCCGCGATTTGATACCAGTGATAGAGGCGCTTTCAGACGCGCCGCTGCCCCGTGTTTGGAGATTGTAACCCATGCAACTGACCCCCCGCGAAAAAGACAAACTGCTGATCTCGATGGCCGCCGAGGTTGCGCGCAAAAGGCTCGCCCGTGGTGTGAAGCTGAACCACCCGGAAGCAATTGCGCTGATCAGTGATGCGGTTGTGGAGGGGGCTCGGGATGGAAGGTCCGTGGCTGACATGATGGAAGCGGGTGCGAAGGTCATTACCCGCGATCAGGTGATGGACGGCATCGCCGACATGATCCACGAGGTACAGGTGGAAGCGACGTTTCCCGATGGTACCAAGCTGGTGACGGTGCATGATCCGATCCGTTGAATTTGAGTTTTTTGGCCAAGATGAAGAGGGAGCGTTGCGATGAAACCGGGTGAAGTGATCGTGGCTGACGGTGAAATCACGCTCAATGCCGATGCGGAAGCGATAACGCTTGAGGTGGCCAATACTGGGGACCGTCCGGTGCAGGTCGGATCACATTTTCATTTTGCCGAGACGAACAGTGCGCTCGAATTTGATCGTGATGCCGCCCATGGGATGCGCCTGGATATTGCTGCCGGAACGGCCGTCAGGTTTGAACCGGGACAAAGGCGCGAGGTGTCGCTGATCCCGATGTCGGGTGCGCGGCGTGTCTTTGGATTCAATGGTAAGGTGATGGGGGATTTGTGAGCAAGCCGGTCATCATCAGCCACTACTATGACGCATCACCGGACGCCGTTTGGCATATGGCGACCGACTTTTCCTGCTTTGCTGAAGCCATGAAAGGTATCGCGACATTTGAGGGGATGCCAACCAAAGGCAGCCTGAGCGCGGGTGACGTCTTTGATGTGAAAGTTCGCTTGTTTGGGTGGATGCCACCAATGGACTATCACATGGAACTATCGGAATACGATCCTGAAGCGCGCCGGTTTCGCAGCATAGAGAATGGCGGGGCAATTCGCAGCTGGGTTCATGTGCTCACCGTGACGCCCGACGGGGACGGCGCCCGGTTGACAGATCATGTCACGATCGACGCAGGCTTATCGACTGTTGTCATGCGGCTGTGGGCCCGGTTCGTTTACAATCGAAGACACGCTCCGCGGGTGCGGATGCTTTCTGATCTAAAGGAGGCTTAGATGCCCGCAAGAATTGATCGCCGAGACTATGCCGCCATGTTTGGCCCCACTGTGGGCGACCGGGTGCGTTTGGCTGATACCGATCTGATCATCGAGGTCGAGCGAGATTTGACCGCCGAAAATGCTGGTGCTTCATCGACTGGTGGTTCTGGCACCAATGCTTTGCTTTATGGCGAAGAGGTCAAGTTTGGTGGAGGTAAGGTGATCCGCGACGGGATGGGTCAGTCTCAGGTGACGCGTGCTGACGGGGCTGTTGATACAGTTATTACCAATGCGCTGATTGTTGACTGGACCGGGATCATCAAGGCCGATGTGGGCCTCAAGAATGGTAAGATCGTCAAGATCGGCAAGGCGGGCAACCCTGATACGCAGCCCGGTGTGGATATTATCGTGGGGCCGGGGACCGAGGCGATCGCCGGTGAGGGCAAAATTCTGACTGCTGGTGGTATCGACAGCCATATCCATTTCATCTGCCCTCAGCAGATCGAAGATGCGCTTCACTCCGGGCTGACCACCATGATTGGTGGCGGCACCGGGCCTGCCCATGGGACGTTGGCAACGACCTGTACGCCTGGGCCTTGGCACATCATGTCGATGATGGGTGCGGCAGAGGCGTTTCCGATGAACTTGTGTTTTGCTGGCAAGGGCAATGCCTCGCTGCCTGCCCCGTTGGAGGAACAGGTGCGTGCGGGTGCAGCCTGTCTGAAACTGCATGAGGATTGGGGCACGACCCCGGCGGCCATTGATAACTGCCTTACGGTTGCTGATGCGATGGATGTGCAGGTGATGATCCACACCGATACGCTGAACGAAAGCGGTTTCGTGGAAAACACCGTAGCTGCCATGAAAGGCCGCACTATTCATGCCTTCCATACCGAAGGGGCGGGTGGGGGCCATGCTCCGGATATCATCAGGATTTGCGGTGAAGAGCATGTGATCCCATCGTCGACGAACCCGACCCGGCCTTTCACCGTGAATACCGTGGATGAGCATCTGGATATGCTGATGGTCTGCCACCATCTGGACAAATCAATCCCTGAGGATGTGGCCTTTGCTGAAAGCCGTATTCGGCGCGAGACAATCGCGGCTGAGGATATCCTGCATGATATGGGCGCGTTTTCGATCATCGCGTCCGATAGCCAGGCTATGGGCCGTGTGGGTGAGGTGATCATCCGCACCTGGCAGACCGCCCATAAGATGAAGGTCCAGCGGGGGAAATTGTCCGAAGAGACTGGCGATAACGACAATCTGCGCGTTCGTCGCTATGTGGCGAAATATACGATTAATCCGGCGATTGCGCATGGGATTTCAACTCATGTTGGATCGGTCGAAGAAGGCAAACGTGCTGATCTGGTGCTTTGGGACCCCGCCTTTTTTGGCGTGAAGCCCGAAATGGTGCTGATGGGTGGCGCGATCACTGTGGCGCAGATGGGTGATCCGAATGCGTCGATTCCGACGCCGCAACCGGTTTATTCCCGTCCGATGTTCGGGGCTTACGGTGTGACCCGGTGTGCGACGAGCGTGACATTTGCATCGGCTGCTGCGGTCGAGGCAGGTGTGGCTGAGCGTTATTCGTTGACCAAGGATGTCGTGGCAGTGAAGAATACACGGGGCATTGGGAAGCGGGATCTCAAACTGAATGACGCGCTGCCCAAGGTTGAGGTCAACCCGGAAACTTACGAGGTCCGCGCCGATGGGGAATTGCTGACATGTCAGCCAGCGGAAGAACTGCCCATGGCGCAGCGATATTTTCTGTTTTGATGCCGGACAAGAATATTGCCACCAAAGAGACCGCGCAGGCATCGTCAGATGACCGTAGAAGCCGCCGTGCTAAGAAATGTTGCTAAACAGGACGTTACCAATGCGTTGGGCGCATAGTCGCTTTGCAGGATGGTCTGTTGTGGCATCGTGGATGTGCCCCTAACTTCGGACACGGGAGGAATGAAATAGAATTGAAAGATACTTCCCATGGCCTACCACGCCGACAACACACTGATTTCGACCCGAGAGACTTTGATCGAGTTGGTGACCCTACCATTCCGCAGCTTTGGCCGCTTGATCGCGTTTCTGGCCGAAAACAACGGCTACGCTGACCGCGCGCGTGCTATTTCCGAGATGACCGACGAGCAGCTTGCTGCACAGGGTCTGACCCGGGCTGATGCCGTCATCAAAGCGTTCGGTCGCTATATGTAGGCTATCTTGACGGTCGGCCATGACCCTTGTTGCGCATTCGGCTGTCGCATACGCCGCCATCTGCGGATCATGTTGTGCGGCTGTCCTACGACGCGCGGCTGTTTCGCCGCAAACGATCGACCACTGAAAATGGAATCGCGTTTCTGTCGGCAAGCCGCTGATTTCAGGGTGCTTAGGGCATCTTGGGGTCTGGCGGCTTTCCGGGAACGCCGCTAGGCTCTGGTCCTGTATTTGATGGGATTGGATTATGCTTCTGCGTTCTGTTTTGATTTTTTTGGCGGCCACACCGGCGGTCGCAAAATGCCCGGTGAAAGACGACCTTTTCGCGGGTGGGATTGAAGTACGCTGGGACGACGACACCGTTGAGGTATACCGCGACATTGGCGGGGGGCTGGTGCAGACCGAATCTGTTTATGGGGATGGCTACGTCAGTCGACTGAAGCTTGCCAAAGGTGTCTACGTTGCAGAACTTGTGGACCTGAATGACGGCGTTCTCGATCTGGATAGTGTTGTGATGTATCGCTATCCCATGGCTGCCGAAGATATGCCGCTGCCAGAGGCGAATGGTCAATGGCGCGTACATACGACCTATACCGACACCTATGAGAGCTATAAGGAAACCCAGACGCATATCTGGGGGGCAGAGCAAACCGTAACTTATGGCGATTGCACTTATGCTGTCATCCCCGGTCGGCTTGAATACCGCAGTGATCACTATAATCACGATGAGGGTATCCATTATGTGTCGGAACTGGGGATTGGTTTGCTGACCTCCTACAAAGATGATGAATATCCAGAGCCTGACATTTACACCGTCACCGGTATCAGGGCGTTGCGCTGATGGTTGTGACGGCCCATCAGGTTGCGACTGAGGCTGCCGATCCGGTCGACTACTGTTCGCTGACCTATGATGCTCGGCTTTTGCGGCGCAAGCGGTTGGTAACGGATGAGGGTGAGCCCTTTTTGGTGGATTTGCCGCAGACAATGTCGGTGAACGCTGGCGATGCGTTTGTTTTGGAGGATGGCCGCCACGTTGCCGTGCGCGCTGCCGATGAGCCGTTGATGCGCGTGACTGGTGATCTGGTTCGGCTTGCTTGGCATGTCGGCAATCGTCATGCCCCCTGCGCAATCGAAGAGGATGCACTGATCGTGCAACGCGAAAAGGTCATGCGCGCGATGCTGGAGCAGTTGGGTGCTGTTGTGACGGATTTTGAGGGGCCGTTTACTCCGGAGGGCGGGGCTTATGGTCATGGCCGCACGATGGGCCACGATCACAGCCATTCCCATGCGCACTGATCACCTGCTGACCCTGACCCAATGGTTATCCCCGGCCTATCCCGTGGGTGCATTCGCTTGGTCACACGGTTTGGAACGCGCTGTAAGTCGTGGGGATGTCACGGATTCTGAAAGCCTAGCTGATTGGCTAAGTGCGGTTCTGGAATATGGGGCGGGGCGGTCGGATGCGATTTTGCTTTGTGCTGCGCACGGTGCCGCGGATGTGACGGAGATTGCGGATCTGGCTGCTGCTCTGGCGCCATCGCTAGAGCGTCGTATGGAGACAATGCAGCAGGGGGCAGCTTTTGCAGCCACGACGCGAGCAGTTTGGGGGCTTGATCTGCCCGATATGGCCTATCCGGTTGCTGTGGGTCGGGCCGCTGGATTGAAAGAACTGCCGGTGGAGCCGGTGGCACAGGTCTGGCTTCAGTCTTTTGCCAGCAATCTTGTGCAAGCGGCACAGCGGTTGATGCCGGTTGGACAGACTGAGGGGCAACGTGTTTTGGCGGGTTTGGCGCCGCTTTGTGCTAAAATTGGGGCTGGGGCAGTGAATGCGTCGGTTGGCGATATTGGCTCGGCCACCTTTGCCGTTGATATCGCTTCGATGCAGCATGAGGCGGATTTTCCGCGTATATTCAGATCATGACTTTGTTGATTACCTTCGTTCTGCTGGCCATCGCCGCCATTCATGCGCTTTGGGCACTGGAAATATGGTGGCCGATCAGGGACGAAGAAAAGCTGGCCCGTACTGTCGTTGGTGCGGCGGACGTGACACGAATGCCCGGCCCGATCCCGACCTGGCTGGTGGTGGCTGGGATTTTGATCTTGGTGCTTTTCCTATGGCTGCCCGCCGGTTTGCTGCGTCAGATCGTGCTTGGTTTTGCGGCGGCAGTTTTCGTATTGCGGGGTTTGATCGCCTATACGAAAAAGTGGCGGCGAATGACGCCTGAAGAACCGTTTGCCACTTATGACCGACGCTATTATGCGCCGTTATGTCTGGCCCTTGGGGCCGGTCTGATCATTGTAGGAGTGCTTTGATATGTCGCCGAATGGACCTTTGCGCGTTGGCATTGGTGGCCCGGTTGGGGCAGGTAAGACGACGCTGACAGCGGCGCTGGCTAAGGCGTTGAAAGATCAGATCAGCCTTGGTGTGATTACCAATGACATTTACACGCAAGAGGACGCAGAAGCGCTGATGCGGATGCAGATATTGCCTGCCGATCGCGTGATGGGCGTTGAAACGGGTGGTTGCCCGCACACCGCCATTCGTGAGGATGCTTCAATCAATCTGGCTGCTGTGGCCGAGATGCGCGAGCGTCATGCGGATTTGGAATTGCTGCTGATTGAAAGCGGAGGCGATAATCTGTCGGCGACGTTCAGCCCGGAACTGGCCGATGTGACGATCTATGTGATCGATGTGGCGGCCGGTGAGGAAATCCCACGTAAGGGTGGTCCGGCAATTACGCGGTCGGATATTCTGGTCATCAACAAGACCGATCTGGCCCCGCATGTGGGGGCATCGCTGGAAGTCATGGCGCGTGACGCGGCGCGAATGCGGGGTGATCTGCCTGTTGTGTTCGCCAGTCTGCGCCATGGGGAAGGCGTTGATGATGTGGCCGGGTTGATGCGGGAACTGGGTGGGCTTTAGAACGTCAGCCACAGGTCGAGTTTCAGGGTGCTTTCACTGTCGTCCGATAGGGCTTTGGTTGAACCAAGGCTGATCCGTGCGGTGTCGTTGACGTTGTAGATGATAGCGGGCTGGATTTTGGTATAGGTCGTGTCGTCCAGCCCCCGACCAATTTGCAACTGCACAAGTGATGTCCAGTCGTCTTTGAGGTTGCTCCCCCAGGTGAGATCGACCTTTGGGCGGAAGGTCGGGTCAGTGCTGCTGCGCGTGGCACTGGCATCAACGGCAAGCCATCCGTTGTCCAATCCGCGTCCCCATGACAGGCCGCCTTGGATCAGCGGGTCAATCAATGACAGATCATCAACACGGCCCCCGAGTGCAAAGCTTGCTGCGAATTTGTCTCTTTGTGTGGGGTTGCCCAATGGGAAGCGGGCAAAGACGAAGCCGGTATGTTGGCTGCCGGGGTCGTCCCTGTGATAATCGAGCCCCACGGTCAGGCGGCCGGTCAGACCGTATTCGATGTAAACGCTGGGATCTTCGCTGGTGAGTGTCTTCGATCCGTCCGGCAACATCAAGCTGCTGCCGAATGATAGAAAAACCTGCCCCTTTTCGCGCGCCCATGCACCCGCCAGCGCTGGTTGCGCCACCGCCAATCCCAAGAGCAGACCAAGAATTACCCGCATCGTTACGACCCGTCATCCGACAGTCATGTGTTGCAGAATTTGGTTAACCGGTTGTTAACTTTGATTACGTGCCGAGGCATGTTCGTGAGGGATGAGAGGTGGGGTCGTAATATAAGCGTTCATTGGTTCAGGCTGCAGCGAATTATCAGGAAGAGTCCGAACTGCATAATGCTGCAGATTGCACAAAGGTCTGCTAATGTTATTGGATAACGATTATACAAAACCTTTGGAACAAGATGCCAACTTTTACACGCCTCAACGAAGACTGGAATGCGGAACCAAACGCGCCACACCTCTCAGTCAAGCATAATGGCGAGACTCTTTTGGCCGTTATGAAACCAAATCCGTGGCTTTACCCAAAGTACGAAGGCATAGCCAAAATCATTGTTAGATTTGGTGGCTGTGCAATGTATCGAGTGACGCCCGTAAACGATCATGGCTGGTATTTGGGACAATGCCGCTTTAGCGGAATTGCACCCTCATGGGGAGAATTCTACGAAGTTTCTGGCGATACTAGAGATGATGTTGATCCTACGCCTTGGGTCAAGTTGGAAGGCTATGGGGAACGACATTTTCAATTCTATCTGAGAGATGAAACTCTGGAGGTCAAAGCACGAGACTGGTCAATGCGACCCGAAAGCTGACCTCCGGGTCCGCCTGTTTAACGACCGCAAAGTCAGCTTCTTGCCCCTTCGTTGCGATTGCAAAGAAGGCAGGTGTATCAATTAGGTTGTCCGCACCGCCGGTAGTTTGAGCTTTCTGGCATATCAAGCACAGGTTTGATGGTTCACGAGCACATGAAGGTCGCGCTACGTGAAAGACGATTTGATTTTCGCCCCCCGCCCGTCGGCTGGTCAAAACTACATGACCCGTAAACGAAGGGCATAGGCGGGGATCGCGCCCGCCTCACGTAGATAGTTCCGTAACTGTGTTGGCAGATGGGTGCCTTTCAACGATGGGCTTAGGATGGTTGCTTGCAGACCAAAATGCCGGGCGACCATGGCGGCGCGGGGGCCGTGATAGTGATCGGTGACGATAAGGACACGGTCGCCAGATAGCAGGTGCTTTGCGTTGCGGAGGTTTTCCAAAGTGTTCTTTGACTGATCCTCAAGAATGATTTGATCGTCATGCACGCCCTCGCTGATCAGCAGTTGGCGCATCACCTCTGCCTCGGTCGGGCCGTGCTGGCCTAGACCACCGCAAGGAATGACCTGCGGTGCGGCGCCATTGTGCCACAGCCGGGCGGCATGCAGGGTCCGGCGGCGCAAAGTGGGTGACGGACCATCGGCCCAAACCGCAGCGCCCAGAATGATAATTGCGTCCATGGGACGAGTTAGCCTTTTCACCGGGGCGCTGCAAAGGGGTGTAAAATCGTTGACTGGGAATATGGGGCCAGAGTGTTAACATTGACAAAACGCGCCGACCCTAGGCAGCGTGTTCTTGGATTCCGGGCCGATCTGCCGATGATACGCACCGGAGGAGATCGCCCATCTGCCACGCGGCGACGCAAGACATAATAAATTCAGGGGGGGAACCGCCATGACCGACCAGACCTATCCGCCATCCGCCGCCATGGCCAAAACGGCCCATGCCGACAAGGCCACGTATGAGGCGATGTATCAGGCGTCCATCAGTGACCCCGATGCGTTCTGGGCCGAACATGGCAAGCGGATCGATTGGATCAAGCCATTTACCAAGGTCAAGAACACCAGCTTTGCCCCCGGCAATGTTGACATCAAATGGTTCGAGGATGGCACGCTGAATGTCAGTGCCAACTGTATTGACCGTCACCTTGCGGACCGTGCCGATCAAACCGCCATTATCTGGGAGCCTGATAGCCCGGATGAAGAGGCCCTGCACATCACCTACGCGATGCTGCATGAGAAAACCTGCCTTATGGCCAATGCGCTCAAGGATATGGGTGTCGGCAAGGGCGACCGGGTGGTTCTCTATATGCCGATGATCCCGGAGGCCGCCTATGCGATGCTGGCTTGTACCCGGATTGGCGCCATTCATTCGATTGTTTTCGCCGGATTTTCTGCCGATGCATTGGCAGCCCGTATCGGTGGATGCCATGCCAAGGTGGTTATTACCTCCGATGGTGCACCGCGTGGTGGCCGTATCACCAACCTCAAGGACAACGTCAATCAGGCGCTGATCAACGTGATTCACGACGTCAAATGTCTTTGTGTGCAGCGCACCGGGCAAGAGATTGCGTGGCGCCCCGAGGGTGACTACTGGCTGCACGAGATGGAAGTGAAGGTCAGCGTCGACTGCCCACCCGAGGAGATGGCGGCAGAGGACCCGCTGTTTATCCTTTACACCTCGGGTTCGACCGGGCAGCCGAAGGGCGTGGTGCATACCACGGGCGGCTATATCGTCTATGCGTCGATGACCCATCAATATACGTTTGATTATCAGGACGGGGACATCTTTTGGTGCTCCGCTGATGTGGGCTGGGTCACGGGGCATTCCTATATCGTCTATGGTCCCCTCGCTAACGGAGCCACGACCCTGATGTTTGAAGGCGTGCCAACCTATCCAGATGCTGGCCGGTTCTGGCAGGTTTGCGAAAAGCACAAGGTCAACCAGTTCTATACCGCGCCCACGGCCATTCGTGCGCTGATGGGGCAAGGCAATGACTTCGTTGAAAAATACGATCTGTCGGATCTGAAAGTGCTGGGCACCGTGGGTGAACCGATCAATCCCGAAGCCTGGAACTGGTATCACAATATCGTCGGCAAGGGGAATGTTCCCATCGTCGATACCTGGTGGCAGACCGAGACCGGTGGTCATTTGCTGACCCCGCTGCCGGGTGCCACGACGACCAAACCGGGCTCTGCCACTTTGCCGTTCTTTGGGGTGCAACCTGTTGTTCTGGAACCCACAAGCGGAGAAGAGATCACCGAGACCGCTGCCGAGGGCGTCTTGTGCATAAAGGATAGCTGGCCAGCCCAGATGCGCACCGTTTGGGAAGATCATGAACGGTTCGAAAAGACCTATTTTGCAGACTACAAGAACTACTATTTCACCGGCGATGGCTGTCGCCGTGATGAGGATGGTTACTACTGGATCACTGGCCGCGTTGATGATGTGATCAACGTGTCTGGCCACCGGATGGGTACGGCCGAAGTTGAAAGTGCGCTGGTCGCCCATGAGAAAGTAGCCGAGGCTGCGGTTGTTGGTTATCCCCATGATATCAAGGGGCAGGGCATCTATGCCTACGTCACGCTGATGTCCGGTGAAGAACCGACCGACGAGTTGCGCAAAGAGCTTGAAAAGTGGGTCCGCGCCGAGATTGGACCCATTGCCAAACCGGATCTGATCCAATGGGCACCAGGTCTGCCCAAGACGCGCTCGGGCAAGATCATGCGACGCATTCTGCGTAAGATTGCAGAGGATGATTTCGATGCATTGGGCGACACTTCGACGCTGGCTGATCCGTCGGTGGTCGATGATCTGATCGATAACCGGATGAATCGGGGTTAATCAGCGGCCGGTAACGGATTGGGCCGTGCAACGCTGTTGTGCGGCCTTTTTGCTGCGAATCGCGCGTTAATCTTTGAAATTATTGACGAAATCGGGTGCTGGTTTTCGGTCGGACAAGTGTCGGCAAAACGTCGGGCACCGCCGGGCGGTTGGGGGTGGATTAACGCAACGCGCGGTGAAAGTGTGGAGGTTGTGTTAAGGAAGACCAAAAAAGTGAAACGCATCGCGGCGATGACTTGGTGTGCCATGTGGGGCGCACCGTCTGCGGCCTTGGAGGTCGCCGACCTGTGTGACGGACGCTATGTCGGCGCTGCTGAGGTACTTGATGCGGCTTACACTAAATATGGCACGCTGTATTCGGGAGGCGATCATTGGCATAGGCGCGACAATGTTGGGGCGACCATTGATGTCTATCGTCTGCTTAACAACCAGACCGATCTGGGCTTTCGCGATGTCGATAGGATGCGCGTTGGTTGGCCTGATGATCCCTTGCGTGAAGCTGAAAGCGAATTTGCAAATCATGACCGATTTGCTGGCTTGCTGCCCTTGGGAAATCCGAGCGGCGGGCTTTCGGAGGCCGACAAGTATCTTGTCGCCACGCTGGGCGATCTGACCACGACGCTTGGACCTGCGCCCGGCTGGTGGATCACGCAACTCCAACGCAGTGATTTGTCCCCGGCTGAGAGGCGCACATCTGAGCTGGTTCAGCAATATCCTTTGGTCGAATGGTTGCAGTTCATACAGGCCGCGTCCAACGCCCCGTGGGCTTACAACTGGTATTTTGCGGATAGCCAACGGTCGGATTTTTCTGCGTATTCTGATCTGGCGAATGAAAGCCTAGCCAAATTCGACGATCATGGTGAGTTTGCGTGGTTAGCCGCGGCGGCGGTTCTTGCGCCAGGAGGCGAAGTGAATCTGCCGGACCTAAGCGATTTGCAGGTGGCTGTTGATGAATGTCTGGCCACACCTGCCGGATACGCTGCACATGCCGTCCTGCGTCTTGCCGCCTTGCGTCATGGCGCCGATATCTTCCAAGCGGATCGCGGTTATCTGCCGGACGCGATGTATCGCGTTGCGTTCCGTAACGAGGCCAGATTGCGGGTCCAGCGCGGGGATGGGCAAACGCTTGATGATCTGGTGCCGCTGGCGCCTGATGCGGAGAGCCTTTCATGGCTGAATGTGGCCCGGACCTATCATGCAGAAACCCTTGATGAGTTGATAGCAATTCATCGGGCGACGGCCTTGGATATTCGGTCAGTGCGCGCGCTGAATGTGTTGTCAGTGGCGCATCTTCTGCAATTCGCTGAAACGCTGGGCTACGATCCACAGGCGCAAGCACAGATGTATGGCACCGCTTTCGCGCGGCTGGTTGCTCTTGGTCGTCTGACTGAGGCTGAGGCTCTTGTTCCCCAGTTGCGCACTGCATTTCCGGATCAGGACGCGGCTTTGGAGCAGATCATGCAGCGATCGTGGCCGCTTGATGTTCAGTTGGCACTGGTTGTGCTGGCGTTGCCGGATGGTTCAGTCTGGTTAACGCAGCTTTCCGAGTACCCCCCGCTTGGCGGTGATACTGATGCGTTGATCCGCGGTCGAACGAAATATGGTATCAATTTGCCTTTGGAGATGCGGACCGCTGCTTTCCTTGATCGCGATCTGGAAGTTTGGTTGCAAGTACCGGGGCGTTGGGGTGCCTTTGCGGGGATGCGTGGGTACAGCGTGGGATCAATGGACCGCGCATATGATCGGGGCGTGCGCCCGGTGTGGTGGGGGCGCATTCCGGTGATAGTTCCCGACAGACCCCGGGCCGTGCTCGGGTTTTCGGGTTTGATAGCGTGGGACGAGATAACCTTGCTGGGGCCAGATCATGGGTTATCGCGGCGCGTTAGCCTTTCTTTATTGCGCTGGGCCGAGCAGAGCCCTGAAAACCGATTTTTGCGCAGTTTCGGGCCGGATGTGGAAATGGCCGATGGGTTGCGACGCGTTGTCTTGCTTGGTCAACAAAATGAATTGGGTACAATTGGTGGCGTGCCGGTCGCGCAGACTGCCTTTGAATTGCTGCACACTAAATTCGCGGGAAGTGATGCGGCTGGCGCAACCGAATATTGGTATGATTGTTCGGCCCGTTGCGAGCGTTAAGTCAATATCAGCATATCGCTGATTTGACGCAGAGAAAGACACTGGCGCGGTACAGGCGCCGCTATTATACCGATCTCATGATGCGTCGCTTACATGTTCCCTTTGCCAAGCTTTTGGTTGTCGTTGCGCTTTTTGTCGCGATGGCGGGGACTGGGTTTGCGCATCGGTTTGCTGCCGAGGATATGACACCTCAACTGCGCGCCTATCTGGAGGCGGGGGGATCGCTGAGTGATCTTTGCATTGATCACGATATGCCTTCGCATGAGGCATCCACGTCTTGTGATGCCTGCCGGTTGGTGCACAGTGTTGCGCTGCCGTGTGCTCCGTTAGTGGCCCCGGATCGTGTCCGTATCGTTCTTGAGGCGCTGGTCATTCCTCCGGGTGATCTGTTCGTGGATGCCCGCTTTGTTCCCTATCGTGCTGCCCGTGCTCCGCCACTGGGCTGACCTTTCGTCTGATATCTGAAGGTTAACGCAAAGCGGCCTGTGGGACAGTGCCGTCTAGGGGAATAAATCCATGAAAATTTTCACAATCGCGGCTCTGGCCGCAACATTCATTGCGACCCAATCCGTAGCAGAGGCGCATGAATTCAAAGCTGGCGATCTGGTGATTGATCACCCGATGGCCTTTGAGACTGCAAAGACAGCGATGAGCGGTGGCGGCTTTTTCAGCGTTACCAACAATGGCACCGAGACAGACCGTTTGATCGGCGTTGAGGCCGATTTTCCACGGGTTGAGGTTCACGATACCGAAATGACAGACGGCGTGGCCCGCATGTTCCATGTGGAAGGTATCGATATTCCAGCGGGTGAGACGATCACGCTCGCCCCCGGTGGGATGCATGTCATGTTCATGGGGCTGAATGGTGATCCGCTAGAAGTCGGTGAGGAGATCCCGGCCAAGCTGCTGTTTGAAAAGGCTGGCGAGGTTGAAGTTGTCTTCAACGTTGAGGCCCGCAGTGACGAGGGCATGGATCACAGCGCCCACGGCGCGACCAACTAGGGGCAGCGCACATGGTTTCGATTGATCCTACGCAGGTGACTGAGACATCAGACACCGGCGCAAGCAAGCTATACCGCGCCGCTTGGCGATGGCACTTTTATGCGGGTCTGTATGTGATCCCGTTTCTTGTCATGCTGGCAGTGACTGGCCTGACGATGCTTTGGATTTCGGTTCTGGCAGGCCGCGATGGTGAATGGATCGCGGTTGAACCGGTGGGCGAGGTGCAGGCTGTTTCGACGCTGTCTGATGCCGCAGCGGTGGCTGTCCCAGATGGCACCGTGGTTCAGTACATCGCCCCGCGTGCTGATGATTTGGCCGCGATTTTTCGTGTCGATGTCGCCGATGATGCCATCATGGTGGCCGTGAACCCTTACACTGCTGAAGTGCTGGCCGAACTGCCCCGCAGGGCAGGGTGGTATGACACGATGAATGACGTGCATGGCACCTTTCTGATCGGTGTCACCGGCGATCGGATGATCGAGATTGCGGCCTCGCTGACCATGGTGTTGATAGCGACGGGGCTTTATCTGTGGTGGCCCCGTAGCGGGCAGGGTTGGCGGGTTTTCGTGCCTAATCTTGCGGCGCGTGGCCGGTCGCTTTGGAAATCCTTGCATGCGACGATTGGTGCCTGGATTTCGGTTTTGCTGGTTCTATTCTTGGTGTCCGGTTTGTCATGGGCGGGCATCTGGGGCGATAAATTCGTGCAGGCCTGGAACACTTTTCCGGCAGAGAAATGGGATGCCCCACTGTCAGACGTGACCCATGCCAGCATGAATACGGGTGCCAGTGAAGAAGTCCCGTGGGCTTTGGAGCAGACACCGATGCCTGCATCCGGTTCCGACAAGGGGGCCACCGGCTTGGCCGAAGGCACGCCCGTTGATCTGGACAACGTTGCGGCCTTTGCAGGCGAAATCGGGTTTGATGGCCGCTTTCAACTTAACCTGCCATCGGGTGAGGACGGTGTCTGGACGATCTCTCGGGATTCAATGAGCAACGATAGCGCTGATCCAACGTCTGACCGGACCGTTCACATTGACCAATACACGGGTCGTATCCTGGCTGATGTGCAGTTCGCCGATTATTCTGTTTATGCCAAGGGCATGGCGGTGGGCATTGCGCTGCACGAAGGCGACATGGGCGTCTGGAACATCATCGTGAATACGGTGTTCTGCCTTTCGGTTATTTTCGTCAGCATCAGCGGTGTTGTGATGTGGTGGATGCGTCGTCCTGCCAAGGCGGGTCGTTTGGCTGCCCCGCCGATGCCTGCGGATATGCCATTATGGCAAGGGGCTGTGTTGGTTGGTTTGGGCGTTTCGTTGGCCTTTCCGTTGGCAGGTCTGACGTTATTGGCTGTTCTGGCGGTTGATACGTTGATCCTGTCGCGCATTCCCGCGTTGCGTCGCGTCTTTTCCTGATATCTGCATTGCGCTGGCCCTTATGGGGCTGGCGCAACGTCTTTTGCATCATTTGGCCGTGCGCATCACGAATATGTGGGTGCGGGTTTGTCTGAAACCCGATTTACTCTATAATTCAACGCAAGAACCTGCGTCTGAAGATGCGTTTACCACTGACCCCTGACAGGAGAGATTGAGATGAAAGCCCCCGCCTACAACCGTCGTTCCTTGTTGATTGGTGCAGGATTGGCCAGTGCCGCCTTGGTTCAAGGTCCGTTCAACATGTTCGCCCCCGCGCAGGCGCAGGGCGCATTTGCGCCCACGCAAACCATGCGTGGCGGGAGCAACAACTATAGCCCCAATGCGCCGTTGGTTGAGAGTCTGGGCAGCGGGTTTTTGATGCACGGCACGGTGTTGGAGGCGGGCACAGGCGCGCCATTGGAAGGTGTGCGTATTCAGATTTGGGCTGCGACGCTTCTTGGCGGTGAGCGTGAGCCTCGAAACCATGGCAGCGTTTTGACCGCTGCCGATGGAACCTATCAGCTTGAGATGGAGCAGGTTGTTCCGAACTTCGGGCAGCCGCATGGGCATCTGGCTTATGATGATGCAGATTTCCAGACAGTGTTCCTGCGTCCGGTGATGCCAAGTGCCAGCGATACCAGCCTACAGGCCGATTTCATCCTCGCCCGGGCATAATCAGATTTGTCCCGCGTGTTTGCCCTGCTGATCTGGGCCGGGTTGGCCTTTATCCTTGTCGGCCCGGTGCTCATCGCGGCGGGTAGTCCGTATCTGGCGGGGCGTGACGCCATCTATATCATCGCCAGCATGGCCGGGATTGTCGGGCTTTGTTTGCTTTTGGTGCAACCATTGCTGGCTGGTGGGTATCTGCCGGGGTTGCGTTTTGTGCAGGGACGCCGTTTGCATCAGTGGCTTGGTCTGGGGATTGTGGTTGCCGTTGGGCTGCATATCGGTGGCCTTTATCTGACCAGCCCGATGGATGCGATGGACGCGCTGCTGCTGGTCTCACCCACCCCGTTTTCCGTCTACGGCGTAATGGCGATGTGGGCGGTGATTTTGACGGCGCTGCTGGCTCTTTTCCGAAAACGGATGCGGGTTTCCGTTTGGCGCGTGATCCATAATGCCCTTGTAACTGTGGTGGTTGTGGCCACCGTTGTTCATGCGCTGATGATTGAGGGGACGATGGGCTGGGCGTCCAAGGTGGTGTTATGCGCGTTGGCATTGGCTGCGACCGCTGTTGTGACGGTTCATCTGCGGGTGATCAAACCGTGGATCAGGTCGCGGGTCTGAAAAGGGTTGGGCGGGCCGTCTTTGACGTCCCGCCCATCGTCCTTAGTAAAAGTCCCGCCGGTTCAGTTCGATCAGATCGATTTTGACCTGCCGATGATGATCGGGCGGCAAGCCCAGATCCCGACGCAGGTGTTCTGACAGCTGGTCGATACCGGGCTGATCGCCCAATTTCTCAAAAGTCTTGCTGTCAGGTGGTCGGGTTCGTCGAAAAACCCTAGCGAGCACTGCCAGAAAGACCTTTCTTGTTCCGAAATCGGCGACCAGTTTGTCCACTATCTCCTGTGGAGAGTGCCGGGTTCTTAAAGGTACTGCATTCATTTGGGTCACTTAACCGGCCAGCACAAACGGACCGGTCCCTTTCTTTTGATTGGGAAAGACCGCCCGAACGCATAAGACGCACTATGCCTAAGGGCTGTCTTGGTTTGGTAGAGGTTGGAAAGGATGGATTCTAAGGTTTTAGAAGCCGGTGGCTTTGTCAGGAATTAAGTCCCGCTCGCGGGGTGCCCACGAGAGCCAAATGCAATCCACACCAAGGGGTATTCGTAATCTGATAAAAGAACATCGATAACCTCCTTGTGGTTGTGCGTTGCAATGTCGCATTTGTAGGCGCGATCCTGCGTCGAATAAACCCATTGACGTAGAGTAAGCGGATTTTTGCAGATATGTGCCACGGGGGCAACATGGGGGTGTCGATGACCGGTTGTGATGAGGGTCAGAGGGCCTTGGCGGTCATGTCAAAAGTTGGCATAAATTTCATAAGGGTAGCAAAGCTGCTGTTCCTCGGCCTCGCGGCGACGATGTCTGGGGGAGCAAAAATTCTACGACGTGAATGAAAGGCTGTCAGGTGTGGGTGTTTGACCTTTGTTCACTCTCCCCGGACCTCCGAGATTGTCGTTTCGCTGAGCCGCTCTATCAAGCTCTGCTCGATTTCTTTCATGACGCTTGAGACGCGACGGTGAAGCGCATGCTCAACCGAGCACGTAGGGCTGTGCTCATCTTTTTCGGTCGCAACAAGGCTTTCGTCCAAAGCAAGATACACGTCCGCCAAGGTTATGAGATTCGGAGATCGCGCCAAACGCCAGCCGCCTGCATGTCCTTTCTCCGAAATCAATAACCCGGCCTCACGTAGCCGACCCAAAACGCGACGCACCACAACAGGGTTTGTGCCAGCGTGATCGGCAATATCGACAGATGTCCGCACATGATCCGGATCACCGGCCATATGGCTCAAGGTGTGCAGTGCAAGAGAAAGTCGGCTGTTGCGTTTCATTCGTGCTCCCAATCTTTAACATAACGTAACTTTACTAGTTGCGTTAATCTAGTAACTGAGTAAGTTACGTTACTCATCCATAGTCTATTGGAGTACGCTCATGTCAGATTCCCGCCTTCCCGTCACGGTGCTTTCCGGCTTTCTAGGTGCCGGTAAAACAACACTCCTCAATCGTGTTTTGAATAACCGCGAAGGTCGTCGGGTCGCCGTGATCGTCAATGATATGTCCGAGGTGAACATCGATGCGGACCTGGTACGGGCGGATACGGAACTTAGCCGCACGGATGAAACTCTGGTTGAGATGTCGAATGGCTGCATTTGCTGCACGCTCCGTGATGATTTGTTGGATGAGGTTCGCAGGCTCGCAGCTGAAAGGCGCTTCGACTATCTGCTGATCGAGTCCACTGGTATTTCGGAACCGTTGCCAGTCGCGGCGACTTTCGACTTTCGCGATGAGTTCGGAGATAGCCTGTCAGATGTGGCCCGGCTGGACACGATGGTCACAGTCGTTGATGCAGTAAACTTGCTCAAGGATTATTCCAGCCATGATTTTCTCCGCGACCGTGGTGAGGTGATGGGTGAAGAGGACGAACGTACTCTTGTCCACCTGCTCACGGATCAAATGGAATTCGCTGACGTTGTGATCCTAAATAAGGTTTCCGATGCTACGCCCGGACAAGTCGATGCTGCCCGCAAGATTATTCGCAGCCTGAACGCAGATGCCGAGATCATTGAGACCGACCAGTCCGAAGTGGCCGCAGCCAAGATCCTAGACACGGGTCTCTTTGATTTCGATAAAGCGCATGAGCACCCGATGTGGGCAAAAGAGCTTTATGGTTTTGCCGATCACGTGCCCGAAACCGAAGAATATGGCGTCACCAGTTATGTCTACCGTGCCCGCCAGCCATTCATCCCAGAGAAAATCCTTGCGGTTCTGAACGGCGATATGCCCGGCGTCATTCGCGCCAAGGGCCATTTCTGGATCGCAACCCGACCTGAGTGGGTCGCCGAATTCTCGCTCGCAGGCGCGCTTTCCAGTGTGAAACCCATCGGGACCTGGTGGGCGAACGTGCCAAAGGAGCGTTGGCCGGAACATGTATCGGCATCTGCCTATATCCAGCAGCACTGGGTGGAGCCCTGGGGCGATCGTAGACAAGAGCTGGTATTTATCGGCGCGGCCATCGACTGGGCTAGCCTCAAAGAAAAATTGGATGCCTGCCTTGTACCAACTGTTCTTGCTGCGGGACCCGAGGCCTTACCGCTTGATATGCGTGATCCGTTCCCGGGCTGGCGGCGTGTCGAGGATGCGGCATGAACTTGGTTCGAAAGACCGTAAATGACGCGGCAATCGGCGTTAGCATCGCGGATGATCCGGCAGCACTTGGCACATTTTTACAACCCGGATGCGCTGCATCAATCTGGCGTCGGCAAACCCCTCCACACATCCAATCTTGGCTGGACGGTCTCGACCCGGAGGTTCTGCCATGTGGGCGAGTCATTCTTCGAACGGACGCCGTCGCGGATGCCGTTGGGCATTTTTCCGACATGTCGGATTTGCCTGCTGGGCCGGAACGCGACTGGCTCCTGGCGGATATCGTCTCTCTTGCCGAAATGTTTTCCGACCTGATGCAGGCCAGATACCTGCGGCTTAGGCTCCAGGCTGCGACGACCAACGCTTGTCGGAGATTCCATATCGATGCGATCACGGCCCGACTGGTCTGCACTTATCGCGGCACCGGAACGCAATACGGAATTTCCACAGACGGTAACGGTCCGACCCGTGTTTTCACAGTTCAAACCGGGGCTCCTATTCTTCTTCGTGGAACGTTGTGGCCCGGGCAACCGCCCTCAGGTTTGTTGCATCGTTCGCCGCCAATAGAAGGCACCGGGGAAACCCGGCTCGTCCTCGTGCTAGACCCTATGATTGATCCGGACGAAGACGCATGAGCGGCAATCTCGGGCAGTGCAGCTTGCGGCGCAAGCGGCGTGCTGGTGATCCTATGGCGGCGTTTGACGGCTTGCCAACCCCACTAAGGCAGTGGTTGTCGCAAGCCGCGCTGCCATGGTCCCCCGCTTCTGCACGACGCATTTGGTCGAAGTCGTTAGCCAAAGGAATGACAACCGAAGAAACACTCCTGTCGCTAAGCCAGGCAGAAGCTTCGACGCTCGCCCGCGACCGACAATCCACTGTTTCCAAACTCACCAAACAGAACTGAAAGAAACCGCCTACTGCTGCCATTGAAACCTCTACGGAGAAAACTCACTTTGTCCCGCTTTGCGGTTGATCAGCTCTGCGGGATTGAGTGTCTGATCTAGTTTTGAAATGCGTGATGTTCGGCCCAGAATTGTATGGCAAACCGGCACGGTTCGATCCGCGAAATCCCGGCATCTCGTCAAGGGCGCGGGGCGTTCTACCGATCAATCCTGCACCGCCTCTGCCCCCAAATGTTCGCCTTGCAGTACCTTTACCTCGCGCTGAGGGAATGGAATGCTGATGCCGTTTTCCTGGAACGTATCCCAAAGTGCCAGATAGACATTTCCCCGGATGTTGGTCAGGCCACCGGTCGGATCTTCGATCCAGAACCGCAGGATGTAGTCAACTGAGCTGTCCCCGAAACCCACGACATGACAGACGGTGGGTCGGCTTTTCAGAACCCGTTCCACGCTTTGTGCCGCCTCGATGGCGAGCCGCCGTACTTCGTGCGGGCTGTCCCCGTAGGATGTGCCGAAATAGATATCCAGCCGGACGAATTCGTTGGAATGGGACCAGTTGACCACCTGTCCGGTGATCAGGTCTTCGTTCGGGATCAGGTATTCCTTTCCGTCCCGCGTGACCACCGACACGTAGCGCGCGCCCAGAGAGTTGATCCAGCCAAAGGTCTGGCCAAGGCTGATCACGTCCCCCGGTTTGATGGATTTGTCCAGAAGGATGATCACGCCGGACACAAGGTTCGAGACGACCTTTTGCAGACCAAAACCGAGGCCCACACCGATCGCCCCGGACAATACCGCCAACCCGGTCAGGTCGATCCCCAGTGCCCGCACACCGATAAAGAAAGCCGCCCCATAAAATGCGATTTGCACGCCTTTGACGATCAGCACCTGCATGGATGGGCTGATGTCCTCGCTGCGCCTTACCCTGCTGGATGTGGTGGTGGTCAGAAAGCGGGCCAAGGTGATCAGGGCCCCCAGAATGACAAGCCCCTGAATAACGAGCAAAAGCGAAAACCGGATTTCGCCCACGGTAAACCCGGCGCTGTCGAGCAATCGCTCTGTCGGTTCCAACAGTCCCAGGATGCGCAAGGTGACATAGGTCCATGCGCCGTAGCGAACGACCTTGCGAAAGAATGGGCTTTTGATCAGGCGGGTCAGGAAGACAACAATCAGCCAGGCAAGAGACAGCGTTGCGATGATCCCAAGCAGATAGCTGCGGCTGGGCCATGTGATCTCTTGCATCGTGTAGACGGTGATCCAGATCAGAGCCACAAAGAAGATGGCCCGCAGCCGTTGGTGGATGACGACGAGGATACGCATCCGCCATTGCGGCCAGTCCTGTCGCTGTGCCATCCACGTCCTAATGCGCGGGCCAAGCACCATCCGCAGCAGGTGGGCCACGGCCATCAGCGCAATGGCGATGCCGATCTGGTAGAGGTTCCATGTGCGGAACAGGCTGGTCAGAAATGTCTCGGCCTCAGTCAGAAGCTCGGTTCCGGTGGCAAGAGCATTATCCCAAGGGAGCGCGTCCTGCGTTTCGTTGATCGCATAGTCGGGGCCTCTAATTTCAAAGTGCCCTGCCATACGTTTCCCCCGGTTGTCTTGATTGTCGAAACCTTTGCATGCCGGGTCGCATCAGGCAAGTTGGCACCCGCGTATGGGACGATATAAGGTTGTGGTTATGCCTGAACCGATTGCAATCCGTCCCGCCCTCGCCGAAGACGCCCCCGCATTGTCAGCAATGATCTGCGATGTCCTGTGGGCATCAAACCTTGCCGATTATGGCCCCACCAATATTGCACGTGTTGCCAGTCATTTCACGCCGGAGGGTGTAGTGGAAATGCTGAACGCCAACCGCACGCTGATCGCCGAAACCGCTGGAGAGTTGATTGGCACCATCGGTCTGCGCCAAACTGACGAGGATACTGTATTATCCGTGCGTACGCTTTTCGTCAGGGCCGATCTGCAAAGGCAGGGCGTCGGGTCTCGGCTTTATGAAGCGATATTGCAGGATCGGACCTTTGGGCCGGTGACCCAACTAACCGTGCGGTCATCGATTGCTGCAGAGAAGTTTTACGCGGCCAAGGGCTTTGTCACTGTCCGCGATCATTGGGATGGTGATGAACGGACCATTGAGATGCAGCGAATTCCCTAACGTCCTATGTCTTTCCATTTAGTCGGTCTATTCTTTTCCCTTTGATCAGCCTACAAGTATCGAGGGGTGCTCAAGGGATAGGGATCATGACGATTACGATTTTGCTTTTGGTGGCTGTGGCTGGCGCGATTATCTTGCCTAATTTGGGTGGGGATGATGATGACGGTGGCAGTTCGGATGAAAACGAAATCCGCGGCACCTATGGCGATGACGACATAGAAGGAACGGACGGTGACGACCTGATCCAGTCGTGGAGTGGTAACGACACCATCGATGGTGGCGACGGTGCGGATGAAATTCGCCCCGGTGAAGGGGATGATGTCGTCAATGGTGGCAATGGGCCCGACTACATTCTGGGTAGCCCGGGTGAGGACGAACTGAACGGAGATGTCGGTAATGACCGCATTTTTGGCGGTGCTGATGATGACGAGATTGACGGGGGCTACGGGTCGGATCTCTTGCGCGGCGGTGATGGCGACGATGTGATCTATGGCGGCTTTGATGCCCGTGAGGAAGACGGCGAATTGGTGGATGCCGAACAATCGACCGATGTGATCCGCGGTGATGATGGTGACGATACCATTTACATCTGGGGCAACGAAGGTCGCGCCGATGGTAGTGCCGACGATGACGACCTCATCCTTGTGACTGGCGACGCCGAATTGGTTGCCGGTGCGGGTGACAATGACTTTTATGCGCTCGCCAATGCCAGTGATGAGCAGTTGACCGAAGCGACCATCACGGATTTCGACCCCACCCGCGATACTCTCACACTTACCATCGATTATGTACCTGATGGGTCGGATGTGCCCGAGACGGAGATCACTTTGACCGAGGAAACGCAGGACGGTGTGAACGGTGTCCGTGTAGATGCTGCTTTTGTCGGCGGTACTGATGGCCCCGAAGAGTCAGAGTCTGCATCCGTTTTCCTCCAGTTCCTGTCAATCGATCAGTTGGATGATGCGAACATCGCCGTGGCCGTGACGGCCCAAGCTGACTTGTTTAATCCTGAGAGCACGCTGGCTGGTTTGACCGCCTGACGGAACGTGGCCCGACTTTTCGGCTTGGTGATGCCCGTCAAACCCTTGCGAGATTCGCTTTTGAGGTGTATCTGCCCCTTTATGAAACAGGTTTTTGACATGGATGATCGCGCCCGCCTGCCTTGGCGGTTCTTTGGCGCGACTTGTACGATCCTTGCCCGGGGCTAATTAGCCCTCGTTTCCGCACGCCTGCCTACCTATGAAATTCTTATACGGGAGAGGACCCATGTCCCCCAAAACGCTCTATGATAAAATCTGGGACGCACATGTCGCCCATGAAGCCGAAGACGGCACATGTCTTTTGTATATCGACCGCCATCTGGTTCACGAAGTGACCAGCCCGCAGGCCTTTGAAGGGTTGCGTATGGCGGGCCGTAAAGTCCGCGCGCCTGAGAAAACGATTGCTGTGCCGGATCACAACGTGCCGACCACTTTGGGTCGCGATAACGCCGATAACATGACCGAAGACAGCCGTATTCAGGTTGAAGCGCTGGACAAGAATGCCAAGGAATTCGGCGTTCATTACTACCCGGTGTCTGATGTCCGTCAGGGGATCGTGCATATCGTCGGGCCAGAGCAGGGCTGGACCCTGCCTGGCATGACTGTCGTCTGCGGTGACAGCCATACGGCAACCCACGGCGCCTTTGGTGCTTTGGCACACGGTATCGGCACCTCTGAGGTCGAGCATGTGCTGGCCACGCAGACGCTGATCCAGCGTAAGGGCAAAAACATGAAGGTGGAGATCACCGGCAAGTTGCGCCCCGGTGTGACCGCCAAGGACATCACATTGTCGATCATTGGTGAGACAGGGACCGCTGGTGGCACCGGTTACGTCATCGAATATTGTGGTGAAGCGATCCGCGATTTGTCGATGGAAGGTCGCATGACCGTCTGCAACATGGCTATTGAAGGCGGTGCCCGCGCTGGTTTGATCGCGCCTGATGAGAAGACGTTCGAATACTGCATGGGTCGCCCGCATGCACCCAAAGGCGCGCAGTGGGAAGCGGCGGTTGCCTACTGGAAGACGTTGTTCACCGATGAAGGCGCGCATTTCGATAAGGTGGTCACGCTGAAAGGCGAAGATATTGCTCCTGTGGTCACATGGGGCACATCGCCCGAGGATGTCCTGCCGATCACGGCAACCGTTCCAGCAGCCGACAGTTTCGAAGGTGGCAAGGTTGGCGCGGCGCAACGGTCACTAGATTACATGGACTTGAAGCCGGGTACGCCCTTGTCCGACATCGAAATCGATACGGTCTTCATCGGCTCCTGCACCAATGGCCGGATCGAGGATTTGCGTGCTGCGGCCGCGATCCTGAAGGGCAAGAAAAAGAAAGACGGATTGCGGGCGATGGTTGTTCCCGGTTCTGGTCTGGTTCGTGCGCAGGCCGAAGAAGAGGGACTCGCCGATATCTTTAAGGAGGCCGGTTTTGAATGGCGCCTTGCTGGGTGCTCGATGTGTCTGGCGATGAACCCGGATCAGTTGGCACCGGGTGAGCGCTGCGCGGCCACGTCCAACCGCAACTTTGAAGGTCGTCAGGGCCGCGGCGGTCGGACACATCTGATGTCGCCACAGATGGCGGCGGCAGCAGCGATTACGGGTAAGCTGACGGATGTGCGGGAGATGATGTGAAGCATTCGGTGGTTTCGTAGAAACCGCTTCGTGGAGCAACCAATCATGAAAATACGGCCTGCAAAACCTGACGAAACCAAGGTGCTTACCGAACTCGTCATGGTTTCAAAGCAAGCGAACGGGTACAGCGACGCATTCATGGCGTTGTGCCGTGATGACTTGCGCGTCACGCCAGAACGGTTGCGGGACGGTAACTTCTGGGTGGCAGAGGTACCGGAAGGCTTGTGCGGTTGCGTTTGTTTGTCTGTCGATGACGATGGCGCAGGGGGCGAGGTTAGCTCGTTCTTTGTGCATCCTGATTTTCAGGGCAAGGGCGTTGGCAAGCGGCTGTGGCATGAAATTGTTGCCTTGGCAAAAGATCACGGCTTGACCGTTCTGCATCTGGAATCCGATCCCGCAGCGCAGTCATTCTATGACAAGCTGGGTTTTACAACGATCCGCGAAACGCCCTCGGGTTCAATCGCGGGCAGGATGCTTCCTTATATGGAGCTTCAGCTTGATGCACATTGACCAGATGAAAAACGGATCACCTGATCCGGAACGACCGTTTGATGTCATCAAGCGCCTCACGCTGTTTATCACTCAGTCCGCTCTCGGGCAGGGTGGATTTGATGACTGCGATGAGCGGGTCGAAGCCGCCCGCTCCGTCCAGACGCTGCAGTTTTCGGGTGATCCTGCTGATGGCGGCGTCTGGCGTGCCGCATTCGTTCATCAGCCAGCGGCCCAGTACCATCATCTCTTCGGTGTCGGACTGGCTGGTGCGAAAGGTGCTTCGGCATGCTACAATCATCGCATCACGCTGATCCTGAGTGGGCAGGTCGTTCAGCTCTATGAAGCTGAGCCCAATGGCCGCGATGGCAAGGTTGGGTTCGTCGATGCTTTCGACGGGGTGCTGGTTTGTACGGCGCTTGAAGCCAAAACGGCGTGCGGCCAGTCGGACATCGTTGGCCATGTCCATCGCGTTGCCGGCCATATTGGCTGCATTTCGGGCGCGAATGACAATGAAGTAGAAGGCTGTGGCGGCGCCGATAATGGCGATGATGACGGGCATACTGTTTATTCCGAACTTATTTCAACCGTAGGTTATGCCGGGAAAAATGATCAAAAAATGACAATACCAAGAAAGAACAGTGATGGGCTGGCATCGTGCGTGCCTTGTCACGCTCCGATTGCTGCCTGATGAAAGGATAAGACATGCAAAAATTCACAAAACTGAGCGGCATTGCCGCCCCACTGCCACTAGTCAATATCGATACCGATATGATCATCCCGAAGCAGTTTCTGAAAACCATCAAACGTTCTGGTCTGGGCGTAAACCTGTTTGATGAGATGCGTTATGATGATGACGGCAAGGAAATCCCTGATTTCGTGCTGAACAAGCCGCAATATCGCGAGGCGCAGATTCTTGTGGCCGGTGACAATTTCGGCTGTGGCTCATCCCGTGAACATGCGCCGTGGGCCATTGCCGATTTCGGGATCACCTGTGTCATCGCGCCCAGCTACGCAGACATCTTCTACAACAACTGCTTCAAGAACGGCATTCTGCCGATTGCCTTGCCGCAAGAACAGGTGGATGTGCTGATGAAGGACGCTGAAAAGGGTGCGAACGCCCGGATTGAAGTGGATCTGGAGGCGCAAACGATCACGTCGTCTGATGGCGAAGTCTTCACCTTTGAGGTCGATGCGTTCAAGAAGCACTGCCTGCTCAACGGTCTTGATGATATTGGCCTGACGATGGAAAAAGCGTCGGCGATTGACAGCTTTGAAGCGCAGGTCGCTACGGCGCGACCCTGGGCCTGAGATTGCTTTACATCGCGCGGGGGCTACCTCGCGCGATTCGACCTTCTTGAGAGAAGGTGCAGACAGGATAATTAAATCTCAGGTTGATTAATCTGGCTGTTGTTGTTTGCGACCCCTCATCCGCACCACCCAATTTCTGAGCGTTGTTCGGGGGTTAGCGTCAAACGAATGGTTGCAATAGCGCACCAGTTCTGACGCAAAAGTCATAGTAGAATCGTCTGGAAACGCCCTATGCTTGTTGGATGAGCTTAAAGTCGGCAATCTTATAAACCTAAGAGGTGGGCGGTCGTTACCGACTGTTCGCCACGTTATTGACCGGCGCGATATACTGTCGGTTGCGAGAGGATAAGGGGCGCAGTGTTCATTCGTCTACCTGCAGCATTGCTACGAGCGTTTTTCGTTGTAGTACTGATTGCGATGCCGTCATTGCTGCTGGCTGACGGTGCGGGGGATCAGGTACAGGTCGTTGCCCTTATAGCAATATTTGCCGCACTCTTTACGATTGTCGAATACACGTCCAAAAGCCCCAGCTTGGTAGAGTTTCGTGACGCTCCGCCGTTCAACCGGCTGAGGTTCAGCGCGTTGTTCGTTACCGTTCTGGTGCTGACGATCATTTTTCGCGGGTATGAAACTCCATCAGCCATGTCCAGCATGTTCCAGCAAGCTGGTCGTCAAATAGGCGAGGCGGTGGATTTCCCATATTCACCGGTGCGTTTGGTTGTGGTGATGATGCCGCGCAACACTGACCCTGAACTGCTGACCGCCCTGCGGGATGCGGCGGGGTTGAGCTATCTTGTGTCATGGGCTTCGATCATTTGGCTGATCATCCTGCTTCGCCTGCAACGCTGGCCCCGCCGGGGTGGTGCGTTCAATGTTTGGGTTAACCTGCCCACTTTCGACCCCACGGTGGGTGGCGATGTTGTCAAACGCCTCAATCGTGATGGTCGGGTTAACATTATGTTAGGGTTTTTGCTGCCTTTCATCATTCCAGCAGTGGTGAAGCTGACCGCGATGCTGGGCACGACGGTTTCGCTTGATGATCCACAGACCTTGATATGGGCGGTGGCGGCATGGGCGTTTTTGCCAGCAAGTATTCTGATGCGGGGGGTGGCGCTGACCCGCGTGGCCGCGATGATTTACCTTCAACGCAAGCGTGCTTACGAAAAGGCCGAGCAGGATGGATCGCAGTATATCTAATCCTTTGCGTCTGGCCCTTATGCGCCGTAGCCGATCCTATCCGTATCGCCACTTTTGCTGCCCCGCTCAGCCGGAATGGTCCGGGCTTGCTTTTGCGGGATATTCTGCGGGGCGAAGATGCCCAGATTGCCGCGACTGTTGCCGTTGTCGGAAGGGTAAATCCTGACGTTCTGGTTCTGACTGATTTTGACTATGACCTTGATGGTGCGGCCCTTGCTGCATTTGCCGCGCAGTTTGATCCGCCTTACCCCCATTGGTTCGCCGCCTTGCCCAACACGGGTATGGCCACCGGTCTTGACCTTGATCGCAATGGCCGTGTGGGAGAGCCGCGCGACGCCCAAGGGTATGGCCGCTTTGCAGGTGATGGCGGGATGGCGGTTTTGTCGCGGCACCCTATCGATGCTGACGCCGTGACCAATTTATCCGACATTTTATGGCGTGATCTTCCAGGAGCGGTTTTGCCAGTGGTTGATGGCGAACCCTTTCTGTCTGATGACGTGCTTGCGGTGCAGCGTTTTTCCACCAGCGGGCATTGGATTGTGCCCGTTGTCCCGCAGGAGGGACCACCGTTATCGGTGATGGCTTTCGCTGCGACCCCACCGGTCTTTGATGGGCCTGAGGATCGCAATGGTCTGCGGAACCGCGATGAGTTGCGGTTGTGGGAAGTGGTGTTGGATGGTGGCTTTGGCCCAGTGGCGGAGTGGTTTGTCATCGCGGGGAATGCCAATCTCGACCCCATGGACGGGCAGGGTGACAGTCAGGCGATGGCGGCGTTTCTGGCCGATCACAGGTTACAGGACCCATTGCCAGCGCATGATACCGCAGACTGGCCCGAAGAGGAGGGGCCAGGCAATTTGCGGGTGAGTTATGTGCTGCCGTCGGCCAACTGGCAGGTCGCGGGCGCAGGCGTGTTCTGGCCTGCGCCGGGTGATTACGATGCTGCATTACTCGGCAGCGACGGCATGGCCGCTGGACCGCATCACCTTGTTTGGGTGGATATCAGCCGGTAGGCCTGCCCGCATGACGGTTGTCAAATCGGTTGGGTGGAAATCGGGCAGGATGCGGTTGAACTTATCCGCCCCGATTTGATGCGGCATCGTATAGAGATAACGCATTTCCCGCATCTCGCGCGCGAGTTCCCAAACGGGGCTGAGGGCACTCATGAGCCACCACGGGAAGGTGGTTACGCGTATCGCGCATTTGGTGAATGCTTCTATTTCATCACGCAATTGGGCGGCACTGAAAGCGTGTCCGGGGAACGGGATGTCTTCGAACGTGCTGAACTCTGAACGCTTTTCAGCCAGCATCAAAGCGGCCTGCGCCCAATCGGGCAGATAGGCGTAGGCCAGTATGCTGGTTGGGTCGCCCATCGCGGTGATCTGTCCCTTTCTTACGCCCCGCATCATAACAAGGCTCATCAGGTCGCTGTTGTGATGGGGATCGATGAAATTCCCGGCCCGCAGAATAATGGTCGGCACGCCTGCGGCTTCATAGGCCTGCTCCATCTCGACCCTGATTTTGCCTTTGTGGGTGTTGGGAGTTTGCGGCGTCGTTTCATCCAGCACGCCCGGCTGATTGCCGTAATTGTAGATGTTGCCGGGGATGATCATGGTGGCCCCACTCGCCTTGGCCGCGGCGATGACCTGCGATGTGATGGCGGGGATGTTGCGTGACCAATCATGATAGTTTGGTGGGTTCAGGCCATTGATGATGACGTCAGCGCCCATGGCGGCTTGCGTCATGTCGGTGCCACGGGTGTAGTGGCGCACGCTCCATCCGGCGTTCCAGAATGCGTCGGCTGCGTGGCTGCCGATCTTGCCGTTGCCACCGAGGATCAGAACTGTCTGTGTCATTGGATCGCTCCTTTGTTGGGTTGAAGCGACAATTATCTATTCATTAGGCTAAATGAATTGCCGAAAATTGCAGATCATGTATTCATATCTGAATGGATAGGTCGCTTTCATCACTCGACTGGTCGTTGGTGCAGGCCTTTTTGGCTGTCGCTGAAACAGGTAGTCTTTCGGGCGCGGCGCGGGCTTTGGGGGCCAGCCAGCCAACCCTTGGTCGCCAGATCAAGGCGATCGAGGCGCAGTTGGGTGCAGAGCTGTTTCACCGCCAGCCACGTGGGTTGGCCCTAACTTCTACCGGTGCTGATCTGGTTGATCCGGCGCGGGCGATGCGCGACGCCGTGCAACAGATTGCCCTGACCGCTGCAGGTCAGCAGGCGCGGCTGGAGGGGACCGTAAGAATTACCGCCAGCGTATCGACCTCTGGCGCGCATCTGCCGCAGATCATTGCCCAAATTCGCAAACTTGAACCGCAGATTGCGGTTGAGCTGGTCCCTAGCGATGACAGTCGTAACCTTCTATATCGTGAGGCTGATATTGCGGTACGCATGTATCGCCCGACCCAGCTTGATCTTGTCACCCGCCACATTGGCGATCTGAAATTCGGTATGTTCGCAGCCAAGTCTTATCTGTCGGAAAGAGGGACGCCCTTCAAAGTAGAGGATCTTTTCCAGCACGATTTTGTTGGTCACGACGCGAGTTTGGAAATTATTGATGGCTTCAATGAAGCTGGTTTTCCGGTGGACCGCGACTTTTTCAAAACACGCTGCGACGACAATAGCGTCTATTGGGAGTTGGTACGCGCAGGTTGCGGGATTGGCTTTGCGCAGACCGTCATCGGCCGGCCTGATCCGCTGGTTGAGGAGATCAAGCTAGGGCTTCCTCTGCCGACCTTGCCAATCTGGTTAACCGCACATGAGGCCATGCGACACACACCACGTGTCAGGCGGGTGTGGGAATTACTGGCAGAGGGGTTAAGGCCGCTGGTGTCTTGAACATTCTCTCCCACCGGGCTAGGCCCCTGCCAACGTATCAAACAAGGAAAAACCCCATGTCCAACCCCTCCCTTTTGATCCTTGCCGGTGACGGTATCGGCCCCGAAGTCATGGATGAGGTGAAGCGGGTTATCAGCTGGTTTGGCGACAAGCGGGATTTGGCGTTTGACGTGTCCGAGGATCTGGTTGGTGGGGCTGCTTATGACGCCCACGGCGTGCCATTGCATGATGATACGATGGCCAAGGCGCAAGAAGTCGACGCGGTGCTGTTGGGCGCTGTTGGCGGGCCGAAATACGATGATCTGGACTTTTCGGTGAAGCCGGAACGCGGGTTGTTGCGCCTGCGCAAGGAAATGGACCTGTTTGCCAATTTGCGTCCAGCGCAGTGTTTTGATGCGTTGGCTGATTTCTCGTCGTTGAAAAAGGATATCGTCGCTGGTCTGGATATCATGATCGTGCGCGAACTGACCTCGGGCGTTTATTTCGGTGAGCCTCGCGGCATCCACATGGAAGACAACATGCGCGTCGGTGTGAACACTCAGCGTTATACAGAGGCCGAGATTGAACGCGCGGCCCGTGCTGCGTTTGAATTGGCACGCAAGCGGTCGAACAAGCTGTGTTCGATGGAAAAGGCCAATGTCATGGAAAGTGGCATCCTGTGGCGCGATGTGGTCAATGAAGTGCATCAGGCCGATTATGCCGATGTTGAGCTGTCCCATATGTATGCCGACAACGGTGCCATGCAGTTGGTTCGTGCGCCCAAGCAATTTGACGTTATCCTGACTGATAATCTGTTTGGTGACATTCTGTCCGATTGCGCAGCTATGTTGACGGGAAGCTTGGGCATGTTGCCCTCTGCCTCGCTTGGTCTGCCGATGGCGAATGGACGTCCCAAGGCGATGTATGAACCCGTTCATGGTTCTGCCCCCGACATTACCGGTCAGGGTAAGGCGAACCCGATTGCCTGCATTCTGAGCTTTGCAATGGCGCTGCGTTATTCCTTTGATCAAGGGGCAGAGGCCGATCGTCTTGAAGCGGCGATAGAGAAGGTGCTGGCAGATGGCGCACGCACCGGTGATCTGATGGGGCCGGAGGGTGGCACGCCGCTTTCGACCACGCAGATGGGCGATGTCATTCTGGAGGCGTTGGACGCGTCGCTTTGACCATCTCGGCTCGGCGATACGCGCCCGCAGATGCGGAAGCGTTTCTCGCGTTGAACCGGGCCTGTCTGAGGCATTACGACATTGCAGCCGCGACCTCTGACCAAGAGGCGCGGCTGATTGCTTTGTTGGACAGCGGCCGGCATTTGACTTGCGAGTTGGCTTTCGATGATGGCCATCCTGCGGGTTTTGCGATGTGGACGCTGACCTTTCCGGCGGAGGCGGGCATTGCGTTGTTCATGAAGGAACTTTTTGTCGATCCGACCACCCAAGGACGCGGGATTGGCAAGGCCTTGTTGGGTCGTTTGTGCCAAATTGCTAAAGCGGAAGGGTGCAAGCGGTTTGATTGGCAGACCGATGGCAACAACGCAAAAGCGCAGGCGTTCTATGGTGCCCTTGGTGTGCCGATGATCGACAAGATCAGCTATCGCGTCGCAGATATGGAGCTTGACAGTTTTGCCGAGAGGCTCATGACTTGACCCTTTGAAACGACGGGAGGACCCGCCATGTCATCAAACGCAAAAGGTGCCATTTTTGCTCTGATCGCGTTCGGCGTTTTTGCGACGCATGATGTGGTGGTGAAGATACTTGGCGGCATCTATTCCCCGTTCCAGATTGTGTTTTTCAGCGTGCTTCTCAGCTTTCCGCTTGCCACCGTCATGTTGATGCAGGACGCCAAACCTGGCACGCTTTTGCCAGTACATCCCTGGTGGATGGCATTGCGAACGGCGGCGGCCATGGTGACTGGTGTCTGCGCGTTTTACGCTTTCTCGGTTCTGCCTCTGGCGCAGACTTATGCGATCCTCTTTGCTTCGCCGCTACTAATCACCATTTTGGCCATTCCGGTTCTGGGCGAAAAGGTCAAACTGCGGCGTTGGCTGGCGGTCCTTGTCGGGCTTGCCGGGGTCATGATCGTTCTGCGGCCCGGATCGACGCCACTGACGCTGGGCCATTTCGCCGCCATGATGTCTGCCGTCGGCGGGGCTGTTGCCTCAATCGTGGTGCGCAAGATCGGGGCGGATGAACGGCCCGTGGTCATTCTGCTTTACCCGATGGTCGTGAACTTTGTTGTCATGGCTTGCGTGCTGCCATTCGTTTACGTGCCGATGCCGATTGAGCATCTGGGTATGCTGGGGATCATCGCCGCCTTTGCCTGGATCGCCAACCGCCTGTTGATCAAGGCCTACAATGACGGAGAAGCCGCGATTATCGCGCCGATGCAGTATAGTCAGATTATCTGGGCGTCCGTTTTTGGATTTTTATTTTTTAGTGAAACCATCGATCAGCCGACAATGATCGGGGCCGGGGTGATCATCGCCAGTGGCATGTATATCGTACTACGCGAAAGCCGGGGTGGGTCTGACAATACACCGGTTCTGCGGACGCGGTCGCGGTCGGAAACGGCCACCACGCCGCGGGTCAGCCTGTTTATGCGGATCGCTGGGAAGAAACCGCCCCGACAGCAATAGAAGTTCAGTATCTGAACGAAAAAGCCGCCGGAAATACCATCCGGCGGCTTTTCGATTTTCTGCATCTCATTTGAGATGTCGGGCACGTTTAGAAACTCAGTTCGTCGTAGAGTGACCCGGTTGTGAAAGTCTCGCTTAGACCAGTGCGTCGAGTTGATTGACCGGTTGACTGCCTTCTTCTTTCAACTGGAAGCTAAACAGCTGGATGGTACCATCTTCGCGGTCGCTGAAGCCAAAATCTTTGGTGCAATTATGTTGATGCATGCACGCTTGACATGTGTTTTTGGGTTGAGCTTGTGATTAATTCGGGTGACCATGAATTGTTGTATCAATGAACGAAGCTTTTGTCAGTCAGCCCTGGCCTCTGGTGGGGCGAAGCTGTGGGCATCTGCCCTGTGCCAGCGTTCGGTGAAGCCGTGATCGTCGCTGATTCCCTCCAACAAGAAGCCATTCGGTAGATAGCCGTAAACATCGGCGGCTTCTGTCATCTGACCGTCCCCTTTGCGGGCCATGAAATGATAGGGCAGAAAGTCGGATGGGTTTTGCAGCCCGGCCGCCCCGGCCATTTCACCCAGTGCCTTGAGGGTGTTGGCGTGGAACCGCGCCACCCGTTTGCTTTTGCTGTCCACGTCGAGTGCGCGCTGGCGCAGCGGGTCCTGTGTGGCCACGCCAACAGGGCAGTGGTTGGTGTGGCAGGCCTGTGCCTGGATGCAGCCCACCGCGAACATGAAGCCGCGCGCAGAGTTGCACCAGTCAGCACCCAAAGACAATGCCCTGGCGATGTCGAACGCGCTGACAAGTTTGCCTGCTGCGCCGACTTTGATCTTGTCGCGGATGCCAGCCCCGCGCAGTGTGTTGTGCACGAAGGTCAGCCCTTCGACCATCGGCATACCGACATGGTTGGAAAACTCCAGCGGGGCAGCCCCGGTGCCGCCCTCGCTGCCATCAACCACGATGAAGTCCGGGATTATCCCGGTTTCCAGCATGGCCTTGACCAAACACATGAACTCGCGCCGGTGACCGATGCAAAGCTTGAACCCGACGGGTTTGCCTTTCGAAAGCTCTCGCAGCTGTCCCAGATATTCCATCAAACCTACGGGGCCGGAAAAAGCACTATGGGCGGCGGGGGAGACGCAGTCCTGCCCCATCGGAATGTCACGCGCCTCGGCGATTTCGGGTGTGATTTTCGACGCAGGTAGCATGCCGCCGTGGCCGGGCTTGGCCCCCTGGCTTAGCTTCACTTCGATCATCTTGACCTGATCGGCGGCGGCCTGTTTCGCGAATTTGTCCGGGTTGAACGTGCCATCATCGTTTCGGCAGCCAAAATAGCCCGACCCGATTTCATAGATCAGGTCGCCCCCTGGTTCCCGATGATAGCGACTGATCCCACCTTCGCCGGTGTCATGGGCAAAACCGCCCTCTTTCGCGCCAGTATTCAGCGCAAGAATGGCGTTGGCCGAAAGAGAACCGAAGCTCATCGCCGAGATGTTATAGAGCGAGGCGTTGTAGGGCTGCTTGCAGTCTGGCCCACCGATGAGCACCCGAAAGTCGGTATCCGCAAAATGCGTGGGTTCGACCGAATGGGTCAGCCAGGAATAACCAGCCTCGTAGACCGTTTCCTGTGTGCCGAAAGGACGCTTGTCCTCTTGTCCCTTGGCCCGCTGATAAACCAGCGAGCGCTGTTCGCGGCTGAAGGGTTGTTCGTCCTGATCGCTTTCGATCAGGTACTGCCTGATTTCAGGGCGGATGCCTTCAAAGAGAAACCGCATATGGCCCAGAACAGGATAGTTGCGCAGAATGGCATGTTTGGGCTGAGTGACGTCACGGATACCAAGTGCCGTCAAAGCCCCGAAGAGGGCAGCGAGGATCAGTAGCCATGGAACCCAAATAGCGCCAACCAAGCAGACAAAAGTCAAAAGCGCCATGAGCGCAAAGGTCGTGTACCGCTCTAGCGAAGTCAGTTTTTCCAAGACCAATTCTCCCTGCGTTTTGGACCACCCTAGGGTGCTGTTGCACAAGACAAAAGTGAATTGATCGCGATTTATGTTGTTGGTTTTGAAAAGGAGCAGTGCGGTTGTGTTGTGGAACGCCAGGTGACTTTGGTCTTTGCGTCATCGTGCCAAAGTGGATCAAAATGCCTTGCGCAAGCTACTGACTTCAAACCAGATTTGATGGATCGGCTGAGAAAACTGACCTCAGCGGGTGCGAGTGATAAATGTATTGATCGCATAGGCCCTGCAAAAACGGGTGAGATATTATAGCGCGGTCGGCGAGAGATCGGGGCGCGCAGGTACAGGATGCGCGCGCCCCGGAGATGGTCAGCCAGGATTAGGCGATCGACCCATTCGCGACTTCCACTTCGATAATGGCAAATGGATCATCGTAAGAGGCGGCATTCGCTTCGTCATTAGAATCCCCATAAAGGACGATCTGCTGGGTGTCGCCTTCACCAACCAGATCAAGATCAACGGACCCGGTGAGGTTGCGGTCATTGGCGGCGAAAAAGTACAGGTATTCGGCGTCAAATGTCTGGCCATCAACGACAATCGAATCTTCGGCGCCAAAATCAGTAACGGTTGCAAGCCCATCCTCAGACGAAGCCGTGAATTCAAACGTATCAGCATCGTCAGTCCCAGACAAAACTGTGCTGGCTCCCGTGTCAGACTCGAGATTGATGACAGCAAAGAGCTCATCATAAGTCGCGATCTCACCTTCTTCAGCGGAATTCGTATAAAGCAGGACTTGCGTCGTATCGTCAGTCTCAACAAGACCAAGGTCAACGTCCATATCCAGGCTGCGCTCGTAATAGGCGAAATGGTAGAGGTATTCGGCGTCATAGTCGTAACCATTGATTTCTATCGTATCATCATCGCCAAAATTATCGATGGTGGTGATACCGCCATCTGATGTGGGGGTAAGGCTATACGCGTCAGCTGCGTCTGTACCTGTGAGTAAGGTCGTATCTGACATCTTTTTCTCCGTCTATATTATGCGGACTTATTGAGTACTGGCTGATTGGTGGAGGAGAAAACTGATTAAACGTCGATCAATGATGGTTTCGAACGCCCGCGTATTTGATGAAATGAAACCATCTGCGCCGTGCTTGACGTTTACGACAACGGGTCGTCAACACGGCTGTAGATACTCATATGTTTTCGGCAAAAAAAACCGGTTTTATCGCGCAAAACCCCGCCGAATGCATCTCAAAGCTTTAAATTGAAACCAGAAAGGGAAGTTCTTCCGCCTGGTAGTCACTGACGTCATCGCTCTTTCCGCAGAAATGTTATCGATTTCCAGGATGTCTTGATCCAGACAGTCACGCGGCCTCTTGATCCGTGCCGGGGCATAACCGATTCCCTTGGCCAGTTCGGAGTTGCCCGGAATGCGGGTCAGTTGCACAGCAAGCCAGGCTTCAAGATCATCAAGGATTGGTTTTGGCGCAGCCGACATTGACGACGGATCGTTGAATGACGGATTAGTCCCGCGCTGCGGCCAGTCAGAAAGGCTGCATTGACCGTCAGTTATGGGCCAGAATTGCATGACGGACGTTGGCGATTTGACCCACAAAACCGCCAAATCGCGTCAGTTATCTGCGAAGTTCCGCGCCTGCCTTAGAAATCTGCTGTTACGCCCGGAAGGTTGAGCGCCTTGATCAGTTCGCGCAATTCCTGACGGGCAGCGACGTTCGAGATGCTCAGGCTCGTGACACCCACATCCCGCAGATCAAGCAGGGTCAGGCCGCGGGGGAAAAGTTCCCGAAACACGACCCTTTCGCTGAAACCGGGGGCGACGCGAAAGCCGATCCGTTTGGCAAGTTTGTCGACTGCACGTTGCATCTTTTCCTTGTTGAGCATCCGTTGAGAGCCAAGGCGATTGCGCACCACAACCCAGTCGATCGGCTGTTCTCCAGCTTGCGCTCGGCGTTGCCGTGCGCCCCACACCATTTCGGAATAGACAGATGGGCCGATGATGTTTTCGCCTTCGCTGTCTACGTGGGCGAGAAGGTCGAAATCCACGAAACTGTCATTCAACGGGGTGATCAGCGTGTCGGCCCGTGCATGGGCGATCTGGCTTAGGGCCGTGTGTGAGCCAGGGCAGTCGATCAGGATAAAGTCGTGGTTTTCTGCCAGACTATCCATCGCGGCGGACAGTCCGTTGTCATCACCCCCATCAGGCAAATCCGTGTAAGCCGGTGTCGGCATTTCCAGACCTTCCTTGTCGAGAAAGGCCCGCCGGTTCGTCAGATAACGCGCCAGCGTTTTCTGTCGCAAATCAAGGTCGAGCGTCGCGACCCGATGCCCCATGCGTGCCAGCGCCGTCGCCACATGCATCGACACGGTCGATTTTCCCGCGCCGCCTTTTTCATTGCCCACAGCGATAATGTGCGCCACTTTTTAACCCTCAGATGCCAGTGATCTGCGCCGGTATATGGTGTTGTCAGAGGGGAAGAAAGCGCGGAACGTCGCTGATCCATGCTTTTTCATGTTCGTTCATGCTGACCCATCGTTTGCGTTTTGATACGCTGCCATGAGCAAGGGATTTTATCATGACGATACTATTTTTCCGAACTGCCTTGGCGCTCACTTTTTTAACTACGCCACACGCCCTATTGGCTGATGCCCCACAGGTTCCGACCGAAGGTACGGTGATTTATCTGGCTGATAATCTGGATGAGAAAGACAATTACGGTTGGTGTATTGATACTTTGGGCCGTGGATTTTCTGAGCAGATACAAGCCCATAGCTGCAAGCCACAGGGCGGCGATACGCAGTTTTCCTATGATCCGGAAGCTGGGCAAATCAAATCGGTGGAGTTTGACGGCAAATGCGTCGAACTTGTTGCGCCGGGGGAGGCTGTTCCGTTTGGCCTTTTCGACTGTGACGAAACGAAAGCTGGTCAGCAATTCGCCTATGACGAAAACAGCATGGAATTCCATATCGCAATTGACACCTCGTTTTGTGTTGTGGTGGGCGAAAGCAGTGCTGCGGCGGGGCCGTTCATGTCTCGTAATTTGATGACGGCGGCCTGCGCTGATACTGACCCGTTGTTCAAGCAGTGGATCATTCGCGAATAATGTTTCCTGCTGACTGCACTTGACAGAGCGGTCCGCAACCCTCATTTGGCACTCAACCGATGCAGGCTGCCGCGTGAGCAGAGCGAGACCTTGAGGTCCACCGAACGGCATCGATCATAATAACAGGTTCCCACATCACGCAGGGGTCCCGCGCCAGATCGGCGACCGGACAATGCAGTTCGTTTTGTCAGCATATGGCGCAACCTTGCTTGTCTGCGGGATCACCCCGCAGGCTTGTGATATGTGCGGGCCGCAGGTTCGCCAAAATATAGGACGATCCTGAATGGATTTCGACATGCTGGGCCTTGCGCCCCGATTGGTGGAAACGCTCAAAGCGCAGGGGATCACTGATCCCACGCCAATCCAAACACAAGCCATCCCCCACGCCATGAACGGGCGTGATGTGATGGGCCTTGCCCAAACGGGTACAGGCAAAACTGCCGCTTTCGGCCTGCCCATGATTCATGCGTTGATGAAGGCAGGAGTGAAACCTGCGCCCAAAACTGCGCGTGGTCTGATCCTTGCTCCAACGCGGGAACTGGCCAAGCAGATTGCCGACAACCTGACCGCCTACACCAAGGGCAGCCATCTTAAAGTCGCGCTGGTCGTTGGTGGCGCTGGTATTGTTGGCCAGACCAAACGGCTTGCCGGTGGGCTCGACCTGCTGGTGGCCACACCCGGTCGTTTGATTGATCTGCTGGACCGCAAGGCGGTACGGCTGGATCAGACGATTTATCTGGTGCTGGATGAAGCTGATCAGATGCTGGACATGGGCTTCATCCATGCGCTTCGCCAGATTGCGCCATTGCTGGCCAAGGATCGTCAGACAATGATGTTTTCGGCGACGATGCCCAAACTGATGGGGGAACTGGCCGCATCTTATCTGACCGATCCCGTTCGTGTGCAGGTGAACCCGCCGGGTCAGGCTGCCCGCAAGATCAACCAGTCCGTCCATTTTGTGGCCCAGGCCGCCAAGTTGGATCTTCTGGTCGAACTTCTGGACGGTCACCGCGATGAGCGGGCCATCGTCTTTGGGCGCACCAAACACGGATGCGAAAAGCTATACAAAGTGCTCGAGCAAAAGGGCTTTGCCGCCGCCTCCATCCACGGCAATAAGAGTCAGGGCCAGCGGGATCGCGCAATTAGGGAATTCAAAGCTGGTAAGGTGCGCGTGCTGGTGGCGACAGATGTTGCCGCGCGGGGGATCGATATCCCTGATGTGCGCCATGTCTATAACTACGATATGCCAAATGTGGCTGAAAACTATGTTCACCGGATCGGGCGCACAGCCCGTGCCGGTGCCGACGGTGCCGCCGTAGCGTTGGTCGCCCCGGACGAAATGATCGAGCTTATGGATATCGAGAAGGCGATGAAAGAAACCATCCCCGTGGCAAGTGGCCGTCGGTGGGAGGTTCAGCCGGGCCAGAAAAAACGCCCCAATGGTGGCGGTGGTGGACGCCGTGGTGGCGGCGGTGGCAACAGGCAGGGCAAGCCCGGCGGTGGTGCAGGTAAGCCGGGTGGCGGCAATCGCCAGCGGCGTAATCGGTCACGGGGTAAATCGGCGGCCTGATTTAGATTATCGGCAGAGATCAGCACATCGCCTCAAGCGGCTTGTGCGATCTCGCCATTCTTTGGTGGATTGTCGCATTAGCCATTGTAGATGCGTGACGTGGTATCTGCATCTTGTCGCAGTACTGACGGTATTTGGACAACTCAATGCGACGGGCCAGCATCGCATCTTTCAACTACACGCCAACCTTGCCGGTCGGTAGTTCGGCACCGGCATCGACCTCCGATTGCCTGATGTTTTAGACCTGTCGGGCGGGATTTTCGGCCTTTTCAACGCTCAAAACAATTGTATAGTTGCGCGCATGATGAACCGTGCACATATTCCCAGCCAAGCCCTTTCCGGGCGGCTTTTGCGCGACATCCTACTTCTTAGCAGCCTCTGAGCGTGCCATTCGGCGCGACCGCTCAGAGGGGACCAGCGCCGGATTTTTGCTAAGAAACCAAGGAATATTTAAATGACCAAAGATAAAGTGTTGATCTTCGACACCACCCTGCGCGACGGCGAACAGTCTCCTGGCGCGACCATGACCCATGACGAAAAGCTGGAGATTGCGGAACTGCTCGACGATATGGGCGTTGATATTATAGAAGCCGGTTTCCCAATCGCCTCCGAAGGTGATTTCAAAGCGGTGAGCGAAATCGCCGACCGGGCCAGGGATGCCACGATTTGTGGCCTTGCCCGTGCCAATTTCAGGGATATCGACCGCTGTTGGGAAGCGGTGAAGCACGCCAAGTCCCCGCGCATCCACACATTCATCGGGACCTCACCATTGCATCGCGCGATCCCGAATCTGAACAAGGATGAGATGGCCGAGCGTATCCACGACACCGTGACCCATGCCCGCAACCTTTGCGAAAATGTGCAGTGGTCGCCCATGGATGCCACGCGAACAGAAGAAGATTACCTCTGCCGCGTGGTCGAAATCGCCATCAAGGCTGGGGCCACGACGATCAATATTCCCGATACAGTTGGCTACACCGCCCCGGTGGAAAGCGCCGATCTAATCCGTATGTTGATCGAAAAAGTACCCGGCGCAGATGAGGTGATCTTCGCGACCCACTGCCACAACGACCTTGGTATGGCGACTGCAAATTCGCTGGCAGCGGTTGAGGGTGGCGCGCGCCAAATCGAATGTACGATAAACGGTCTGGGCGAACGGGCGGGCAATACAGCGCTGGAAGAGGTCGTGATGGCGCTCAAGGTGCGCAGTGACATTATGCCGTTCCAGACGCGGATCGACACGACAAAGATCATGAACATCTCGCGCCGTGTCGCCACTGTGTCCGGCTTTCCGGTACAGTTCAATAAAGCCATCGTCGGCAAAAACGCCTTTGCCCATGAAAGCGGTATCCATCAGGACGGCATGCTGAAAAACGCCGAGACATTCGAGATAATGCGCCCCGAAGATGTGGGCCTGTCCGGCACCTCACTGCCTTTGGGAAAACACTCGGGCCGGGCTGCCCTGCGGGCCAAGCTGGCCGAGCTGGGGTTTGAGCTGGCGGACAATCAGCTCAACGATGTGTTCGTCCGCTTCAAGGATCTGGCTGACCGCAAAAAGGAAGTCTACGACGACGACCTCATGGCGCTGGTCTATCAAAACGAGACGGGCACTGACCGGCTGAAGCTGAAATCTCTGCGTGTTGTCTGTGGTACTGATGGTCCCCAAACGGCGGAAATGGAAATGGAAGTCGACGGTGAAATTGTGGAAACAAAATCGACCGGCGATGGCCCGGTCGACGCCACTTTCAACGCGGTCAAGGCGCTGTTCAATCATAGTGCGCGCTTGCAGCTGTATCAGGTAAGCGCGGTCACGGAAGGCACTGACGCGCAGGCCACCGTTTCCGTCAGAATGGAAGAAGACGGACGTATTGCTACAGGTCAATCAGCGGATACAGATACGGTCGTCGCAAGCGCCAAGGCCTATATCAACGCGCTCAACCGGTTGCTGGTGCGGCGTGAAAAATCAGCACCGGGCGCGGACGTCAAAGAGGTAAGCTACAAGGATTCTTAAAATCGAACGGAACTTGATCCAGGATGGGCGGTCTGCGTTGCAGGCCGCCCGTTTTGTTTGGCATACTGGATCAGTGTTGGCATAAAGATACACAAAATATCGATTAAGTGATACTATTAATTGATGGGACTGCTGGTTGACCGTCAAAAAAGTTGAAAAAGTGAAAGCGGCAGAATAGTGCTGACTTCTTTGAAACAAGGGGTTCAAACCAACCAAGCCACCCATTATAACGTCTCAAGGCTGCGGGTATGGGACGACCGCGGGATTTTTAACTGGGTTACGGGAAGGCCAGCGAATGGCAGGTTTCGGCGGACTATTTTCATCTGACATGGCGATCGATTTGGGCACGGCAAACACGCTGGTCTACGTCAAAGGCAAGGGCATCATCCTGTCCGAACCTTCTGTGGTTGCCTACCACGTCAAAGAGGGCGTGAAGAAGGTGCTCGCCGTCGGCGAAGACGCCAAACTGATGCTGGGGCGCACACCCGGCAGCATCGAGGCGATCCGCCCGATGCGGGACGGGGTGATTGCCGATTTCGACGTGGCCGAAGAGATGATCAAACACTTCATCCGCAAGGTTCACCGCCGCACGACTTTTTCAAAACCCAAGGTCATCGTCTGCGTCCCCCACGGCGCGACGCCAGTCGAAAAGCGTGCCATTCGCACCTCGGTCTTGTCAGCTGGTGCTCGCCGTGCCGGCTTGATTGCCGAGCCCATCGCTGCCGCCATCGGGGCGGGTATGCCCATTACTGACCCAACAGGAAATATGGTTGTCGATATCGGCGGCGGTACAACCGAGGTGGCGGTTCTGTCACTGGGTGACATTGTCTATGCGCGGTCAGTCCGCGTTGGTGGCGACCGGATGGATGAAGCAATCATCAACTACCTTCGTCGTCAACATAACCTGTTGATCGGTGAAAGCACGGCAGAGCGCGTGAAGACGTCCATCGGGACAGCCCGTATGCCAGATGATGGGCGTGGCCAGTCCATGCAGATCCGCGGGCGCGACCTGCTTAACGGCGTCCCCAAAGAAACCGAAATTACCCAGGCCCAAGTGGCCGAGGCGCTGGCCGAACCCGTCCAGCAAATTTGCGAGGCCGTGATGACGGCACTGGAAGCAACACCACCTGACCTTGCCGCTGACATTGTTGATCGTGGCGTGATGTTGACAGGCGGTGGGGCTCTGCTTGGACAGCTTGATCTGGCTCTGCGCGAGCAAACCGGCCTTGCCATTTCTGTGGCAGACGAGTCGCTGAATTGTGTGGCGTTGGGCACCGGTCGCGCGCTAGAGTATGAAAAACAGCTGCGGCATGTCATAGATTACGACAGTTAAAGCAAAGACCGAGGTTCCAGCCCCTTGGCACGCGACAAAAACAGCGAAGACTATTTTGGCCCGATCCGCCGCCTGCTGACCGGGGTTTTAGTGTTGTGCCTGCTTGGTCTTTTCCTTGTCTGGCGGATCGATAGCCCCCGCGTTGAAAGGATGCGCGCTGCCGTGATTGACAGGGTAGTGCCATCCTTTGATTGGGCGATGGCCCCTGTCACCGGAATGGCCAACCTGATTAGTGATTTTCAAAGCTATCAGCAACTGGCGGCACAGAACGCCGATCTGCGTCGCGAGTTGCAGCAGATGAAGGCCTGGAAAGAGGCCGCCCTTCAACTGGAGCAGGAAAACGCAAAGCTGCTTGATTTGAATAATGTCCGGCTTGATCCGCAGCTGACTTATGTGACCGGTGTTGTCAGCACTGACAGTGGATCACCATTCCGTCAGTCCGTTCTTTTGAATGTCGGTGTCCGCGACGGGATCATCGATGGATGGCCGACCATGGATGGAATTGGGCTTGTGGGCCGCATTTCCGGCGTTGGTCAGCGTACCAGCCGTGTGATGCTTCTGACCGATACATCCAGCAAGATCCCGGTCACGATTCAGCCTTCGGGGGAAAAGGCCATTCTGACAGGTGACAACACCCTGACCCCGCCGCTTGATTTTCTCGAAAACCCCGATTTGGTCCGTCCGGGCGACAGGGTCGTTTCGTCCGGGGATGGTGGGGTGTTTCCAGCCGATTTGCTTGTTGGACAAGTGGCACTGGGCACGGACGGACGGCTGCGCGTCCGCTTGGCCGCCGATTATCAGCGTTTGGAGTTTCTGCGCGTCATGCGCGCCCAGCCGCATGAAGATATCACCGATCCCGGTGGTCTTCTGACCCCGGATATCGAATACTATGGCCCGGCCGCGGCCACATCCGCGGATGTCAACACAGCCGAGGCAACGGATGGCTGAACAAAGCACCACACAACTCTGGATCAATAGGACAGTTTTTCTGGCTTTGGCCTTTATCATTATCATTTTTCAGCTGCTGCCGCTGGATGCCCGCCCGATACGTTGGCCGGGACCGGATATTCTGCTGGTGGCGACATTGGCCTGGGTGGCGCGACGACCCGACTACCTGCCTGTTATTGTCGTTGCAGCGATATTTCTGACGACAGACCTGTTGTTTCAGCGTCCACCCGGGCTTTGGGCTGCTCTTGTCGTGATCTTGACAGAGGCCATTCGCAAGCGGGCACATGATATTCGCAACATGCCCATAGCCATTGAATGGGGCATGATCGCTACAGGGGTTGTGCTGATTACTTTGGCCAATCGTCTGGTGCTTGCTATTGTGATGATACCGCAAACACCGTTGGCGTTGACAATGATCCAAATGATTTTCACCATTCTGGTCTACCCGTTGGTCGCATTGATTGCCCGCTTCGCATTTGGGATCAGCCGATCCGCACCGGGGGAAATTGGCCTCAAAGGCAGACGCATATGAAACGCCCCCCCAAGGATATCGCCGAAAGCGCCCGCATTATCAGCCGACGGGCATTGGTTGTCGGCGGCGTGCAACTGGGCGTGATTGGTGCCTTGGGGATGCGCCTACGGGCGATGCAGGTCGAACAGGCCGATCAATATCGCCTGCTGGCCGAAGAAAACCGGATCAACATCCGCTTGCTTCCACCCGCTCGTGGTCTGATCTTTGATCGCAATGGCGTACCCATCGCTGGTAATGAGCAAAACTACCGTGTCGTGATGATCCGCGAGGATGCCGGCGATATCGGGGAAGTATTGGCGAACCTGACCAAGATCGTTGAGATCGACCCGGATGATCTGTCCCGCGCGATGGAGGAAATGGAGCGGCGCTCGCCCTTCGTACCTGTCACGATTGCCGACCGGCTGTCTTGGGAGGATATCGCCCAGATCAACATAAACACTCCCGCTCTGCCCGGCATACAGGCCGAGGTCGGCACGAGCCGCGTATACCCATGGGGCGCTGATATGGCCCATGTCGTGGGCTATGTCGGCCCGGTCAGCGACTATGATCTTAGCCGGATCGATGATCAGGACCCGCTGTTGCAAATCCCGAAATTCCAGATCGGCAAGACGGGCGCGGAAAACAAACTCGAACACACTTTGCGCGGCAGCGCAGGCACCCGGCGCATTGAGGTAAACGCCGTTGGCCGTGTCATGCGAGAGCTTGACCGGCAAGATGGCATCGCGGGCAAAGACGTACAGCTGACGATTGATAGCCGTCTGCAAAGTTATGTGCAGGCGCGGTTGGAAGGGGAATCCGCAGCTGCAGTTGTGATTGATCTTGAAGATGGTGATCTAAGGGCGGTCGGGTCTGCACCGTCATTTGATCCCAACCAGTTTGTACGCGGTATCTCGGTCGATGACTGGGTTGCACTGAACGAAAACAAATTCCGCCCGCTTGCGGCCAAGGCCATTCAGGGAACCTATCCACCGGGTTCCACCTTCAAAATGGTCACAGCACTTGCAGCATTAGAGGCGGGCGTTATTGGCGTTGAAGAAACTGTCTACTGCCCCGGCTACACAGATGTGTACGGTATCCGCTTCCACTGTTGGAAAGGCGGCGGGCATGGAAACATCAACCTGCATGAAAGCCTGAAACAAAGTTGCGATTGCTATTATTACGAAGCCGCCCAACGCGTCGGGATCGACAAAATGGCCGAAATGGCACGCAAGCTGGGGCTTGGCATCAAGCATGACTTGCCGATGTCTGCGGTGGCAGCGGGGCTTGCGCCAGACAAGGCGTGGAAATCCTCTGTCCGTAACGAGGTATGGCGCATCGGCGATACGGTGAACGCCTCTATCGGTCAGGGTTATGTCCTGACATCGCCACTGCAACTGGCTGTCATGGCATCAAGGATTGCCACGGGTAGGACCGTGACGCCCCGCCTTGTTCGCACCATTGACGGTATCGAACAGCCCAGCGGTTTGGGCGAAAGTCTCGGGCTGAACGAGAATATGCTGCGCAGGGTTCGCAGTTCAATGAATGATGTGATGAACCATCGTCGCGGTACGGCATACAACTCGCGCATCGTGGCTGAAGAATTCCGCATGGCCGGCAAGACAGGCACAAGCCAAGTTCGCCGGATTACACCTGATGAACGCGCGCGTGGTGTCACAAAAAACGAAGATTTGCCCTGGGAAAGACGGGATCACGCGCTTTTCGTTTGCTTCGCACCCTTTGACAAACCGCGCTACGCCGTTTCCGTCGTCGTTGAACATGGCGGCGGTGGGTCCAAGGCCGCCGCCCCGATTGCGCGCGATATCATACTACAGGCGCTTTACGAGGATGCGCCGCCGCTGGATGCCTACCCATCCAACGTCCATGCTGAAATCGAAGCCCTGCAGAGACGCATCAAGGATCGCATTCCACCCGGTTCCAAAGGTTTGACCCGGGCATGAGCTATCTTGAGTACAACACCAAGTACATCCCGTCCGGGTTCCGTAAACTGCTCTACTTGCACTGGCCGATCATTCTGTTGCTGACGGCTGTGGCCTGCGCTGGGTTTTTGATGCTCTACTCTGTCTCCGGCGGTCGACCGGAGATATGGATGGAGCCGCAAATGAAGCGCTTTGCGCTTGGTGTGGTGCTCATGATCGGTGTCGCGATGGTGCCGATCTGGTTCTGGCGCAACATGGCCTTTGTCGCCTTCGGCGGATCGCTCCTCCTGCTGCTTGGGGTCGAGTTTTTCGGAGAAGTTCGACAGGGCGCACAGCGCTGGATCGATATCGGCTTTATGCGTCTGCAACCGTCCGAACTGACAAAAATCACCTTGGTGATGTTCCTTGCGGCCTATTATGACTGGCTGCCAAACAACAAAACCTCCCACCCTTTGTGGGTCGCTTTACCAGTTATTTTCATCCTCACCCCCGTTTTTCTGGTTCTGAACCAACCAGATCTGGGGACAGCGCTTCTCCTGCTGATGGGAGGGGCCACGATGATGTTTCTGGCGGGCGTTCACTGGCTGTACTGGGCGACAGTTATTGGCGGCGGTGTCGGCGCAATCGTTGCTGTTTTCCAAAGCCGGGGAACCCCGTGGCAATTGCTGAAAGACTATCAGTACCGCCGGATCGATACATTTATTGATCCGGCCAATGATCCTTTAGGTGCGGGCTATCACATCACCCAAGCCAAAATCGCACTCGGGTCCGGCGGCTGGACAGGGCGCGGTTTCATGCAGGGCACGCAAAGCCGGCTCAACTTTCTGCCCGAGAAACACACCGACTTCATCTTCACTACGCTTGCGGAAGAGTTCGGCTTTATCGGCGCATTCACCCTGCTTGTGCTCTACCTGCTGATCATCCTTTTCTGCGTCGTCTCGGCAATCGGCAACAAGGACCGCTTTGCATCGCTACTGACGCTTGGAATCGCCATGACGTTTTTCCTGTTCTTCGCGGTCAACATGGCCATGGTCACAGGCCTCGCACCCGTGGTCGGAGTACCGCTGCCGCTGGTGAGCTACGGGGGGTCGGCCATGCTTGTCCTGCTCGTCGCGTTCGGGCTGGTGCAAAGCGCCCATGTCCACAGGCCGCGTTGATGCCGAACATCCTGTTTTTGGCTGAAGACCCTCTTTGGGACGAATATCGCGATCCGCTGAACAAGGCCTTTCAAGCTGCCGGGTTTGACGGTGATCTGCGCACCGATCATTCGCCCCTAGCGGTGGATTACATCGTTTATGGCCCGAAAAGGGGTCAGGGCGATGACTTCAGACCCTACATCAATGTCAAAGCGGTGATGAGCCTTTGGGCAGGTGTCGAAACCATCGTGGACAACCCAACCTTGACCAAACCACTGATCCGTATGGTCGATGACGGCCTGACGAACGGCATGGTCGAATGGGTCACTGGCCATACATTGCGGCACCATTTGGGTATGGATACGCATATCCATCAGCAAGACGGCGAATGGCGAAACACGACCTATCCCCCGCTCGCTTCGCAACGCCCTGTCACAATTCTGGGTATCGGCGCGCTCGGGGCTGCCTGTGGCCAGGCTCTGCACGCCTTAGGGTTCCCGGTAACTGGATGGAGCCGAGGCGCAAAGCATATCCCCAACATCCGCTGCATGCACGGCGATGACGGACTGCAAGCCGCTCTGAAAGATGCACAGATCGTGATCCTTCTGCTGCCACAAACACCAGAGACCGAGAACATCCTCACCGCAAAAACACTGTCATTGCTTGCCAACGGCGCGTTCGTCATCAACCCCGGTCGCGGGCCCCTGATCGATGACGAAGCGCTTCTTTTGGCGTTGAAAACCGGTCAGGTCGCGCACGCAACACTGGATGTCTTTCGAACCGAGCCACTGCCACAGGATCACCCATTCTGGTCCCACCCGCAGATCACCGTGACACCGCATATCGCATCAACAACCCGGCCCGATACAGCGGCCGGAGTCATTACGGCGAACATCAAGCGCGGTGAAAGCGGGCTACCGTTCGCCAATGTAGTGGACCGTGGTGCGGGTTATTAGTTCTATGATTTGATGCAATGGCGGTTTGCATTAAGCTTTTTGGCAACCACCGGTGGCAAAAAAGACGCGTATGCCGCGCCACATCTTGTTTTCGCAAACGTCAATGCGGTGGTCCCGATCCCGCGCCGCCAGCAGCGAGAGGGCAATGGAAAAACTACGCATGGGTCTCCTCCTTGTCCCTGTATGAGGTGGCGCTAGGTGCCTTGATGTCAAAGGGAGAGTTGTATGCGCGCATTGGTCATTGGGGCGAGTGGTGGGATTGGGTCGGCCATTGCCCGGAATTTGCGCAATCGGGGCTGGGATGTCGTCACGCTGTCGCGGTCGGAAGACGGGTTTGACGTCACAAAGCCGGATGTTGTCGAACAGCATTTGGCACAAATGGAGGGGCCGTTTGATCTGGTCTTTTTGGCGGTTGGTATTCTTGCCCCTTTGGCGGGATTACCGGAGAAATCGCTTGGGACGATCAAGGCTGCCGACATGGCGCGGGTTTTCTGGGTCAATACGTTCGGTCCCGCGTTGATTTTGCGCGATCTTGGTCGACTGCTGCCAAAGAACAAGCGATCCGTCATTGCCACGCTGTCGGCCCGTGTGGGATCTATTGGCGATAATCAGATCGGCGGGTGGTATTCATATCGCGCGTCCAAGGCGGCGTTGAACCAGATTGTTCATGGTGCGGCAATTGAATTGGGGCGTAGCCACAAACAATCGATCTGCGTTGCCTTGCATCCGGGAACAGTCGAGACGCCATTTACCACAAACTATGCGGGTCGTCATAAAACTGTTCCGGCTGTTGAGGCGGCAGAAAACCTTTTGCGCGTGACTGATGGTCTGACAACGGCCCAATCGGGTGGGTTCTTTGATTATGCCGGTCAGGAGATCCCTTGGTGAGGCTGGTTCTTGTTCTTGGTGATCAGCTTTCGGGCGGTCTTTCTGCTCTTCGCAAGACTGACAAACAGCGTGATGTCGTCGTGATGGCAGAGGTGATGGGCGAGGCGACTTATGTCGCCCACCATCCCAAAAAGATCGCCTTTACCTTTGCTGCAATGCGTAAATTTGCCAAAGGCCTGCAAGATGATGGTTGGCAGGTGGCTTACACACGTCTGGATGACCCTGACAATACTGGCTCCATTGCCGGAGAATTGATCCGCCGCTGCAGCGAATACGGGGCCAAGGGGGTTGTCTATACCGAACCTGGTGAGTGGCGGTTGATCAATGCGCTTTCCGAATTGCCATTGAAAACCCATCAGCTGCCGGATGACCGCTTTGTCGCTTCACATCAGGATTTTGAAGACTGGGCCGAGGGGCGCAAGCAACTGCGCATGGAATATTTTTATCGCGAGATGCGGCGCAAGACCAATTTGTTGATGGATGGGGATCAGCCGGAAGGTGGAAAGTGGAACTACGATCACGACAACCGCAAACCTGCCCCCGATCAGGTGGACTATGACGGTCCGTTGCCATTTGCGCCCGATGATGTGGTTGAAGAGGTGCTTGATCTTGTTGAAGAGCGTTTTGGCGATAACTTTGGGACGCTCCGCCCGTTTTGGTTTGCGACTGATGGCGAGCAAGCTCGTCAGCATCTGAATCATTGGATCAGGGATGGTTTGCCGAAGTTTGGCGATTTTCAGGACGCGATGCTGAATGACAACCGCTTTCTTTATCATTCGATTATCGGGCTTTACCTCAATGCCGGGTTGCTGAATCCGCTAGAGGTTTGTCAGCAAGTTGAAGAGGCTTATCGCGACGGCCTTGCGCCGCTGAACGCTGTTGAAGGGTTCATTCGTCAGATTATCGGTTGGCGTGAGTATGTGCGCGGCATCTATTTTCGCGAAGGGCCGGATTATGTGGACCGCAATGCGCTGGGTCACGACCGAAAGCTACCCGCGATGTATTGGGGTGGTCAGACAAAGATGAATTGCATCGCCAAATCTGTCGCCCAGACCCAGGAAGAGGCTTACGCCCACCATATTCAACGGCTCATGGTCACTGGGAATTTTGCCCTTCTGGCCGGGATCGACCCGGCGGAGGTGCATGAGTGGTATCTGGCGGTTTATGCGGATGCGTATGAATGGGTTGAGGCGCCGAATGTCATCGGGATGAGTCTTTTTGCCGATGACGGGATTATTGCGTCAAAGCCATATATTTCGTCCGGCAACTACATCCATAAGATGTCCGATTATTGCGGTTCATGTGCATATCGGGTGCAGGACAAGACCGGGGCCGATGCTTGTCCGTTCAACTTGCTTTATTGGCACTTTCTTGACCGGCATCGCGGCCGGTTTGAGGGCAACCCGCGCATGGGCAATATGTATCGGGTGTGGGACCGGATGGATGAAGCGCGGCGAGATACCGTTCTGTCCGAGGCGAGTTTATTTCTTGATAAACTGGAGGCAGGTCAAATCGTTTGATGGCTTCAACCAGGATTTGAAGGCCTCAGCAATAAAGAGAGGCCTTCGTTACCTGAATAAGGTGCGAAGTTATTCGCTTCCTTCTGTGTTCTCCGACACCAGCGCCCCATCTGACCAGACGCCGGTGCTTTCCTGACCGGTTGCGTATGTCATGGTGCCTTCGCCTTCGCGTCGTCCGCGTATGAAAGATCCGTCGTAGACATCGCCGTTGGCGTAGGTGGCCACACCCTGACCGTTGATTACACCATCTGCCCATTGGCCGACATAGGTGAAGCCTTCGGGAAGGGTAATCTCGCCCTGTCCGTGACGCTGACCTTCCTTGAAGTCACCGACATAGACTGTCCCGTCAGGGTAGGTGGCTGTTCCGGACCCGTTACGCTGACCATCAACCCACATACCTTCGTAAACGTATCCGTCGGTATAGGTCATCTTTCCCTGACCATGGTTCTTGGCATTCTGGAATTCGCCTTCGTAGATCAGGCCGTTTGCGAATGTCGCGACGCCGTTGCCGTTGATCGTTCCGGCGTCCCAATCACCTTCGTAGGTAGAGCCGTCGGCATATGTGATTTTGCCTTGGCCATCAGCCACGCCATCGACAAAAGCGCCGACATAGATTGCGCCGTCGGGGTAGGTCACTTCGCCGTTTCCGTTGATCTGTCCTGCGGACCATTGTCCGGAATAGACATAACCGTCCGTGCCCGTCAGTGTTCCTTCGCCGTTGCGCAGGTCATCGACAAAGTTGCCTTCGTACACTTCACCATTGGCGTATGTAACCTTGCCCTGGCCTTGTCGCTGACCTTCAATCAGTTCGCCTTCGTATACGTCGCCGTTTGCATGTGTCAGCTTGCCGTTGCCTTGGATTTGGCCATCAACCCAATCGCCCGCGTAGACCAGACCATCTGGCATGGTCAGGGTGCCGTTGCCGTCACGCTCACCAGCTTTGAGATTGCCTTCGTAAACGGCCCCGTCGGGGTAGGTGATTTTACCTTCGCCTTCTTTGATTCCGTTGACCCATGCGCCTTCGTACGTGTAACCGCCGGGACTGGTCATTTTGCCGGTGCCGTGGTGCATAGCGTTGCGGAATTCACCTTCGTAGACGACTTCATTGGCGTAATTGGCGATACCGGTTCCGGTGATGTTGCCGTCAACCCATTCGCCTTCGTACGTTCCGCCATCTGCAAATGTGATTCGACCCTGGCCTTCTGGTTTGCCGGCGGCAAAAGCGCCTTCATAAACTGAACCATTAGGGAATGTGGCGGAGCCTTGTCCCCGGATTTCGCCGGACACCCATTCGCCCGAATATTCGTACCCGTTGGGAAGGCGGTAAGTCCCCGTGCCGTCTTGTTTTCCGTCGACAAAGGTACCTTCGTAGATGCCCCCGTCGTCGTACTGCTTTGTCTGGACGGTCTGCGCTATTGATGCGCTTGCAAACCCAATGGTCACAAGGGCAATAGCCGCACAATTTCTATATCCAAACAAGATCATCCCCATCTCCGTCACTTCCTCAACTTTCGTAGCCTAGTAGAGCATTTGTCGCCTGACAACGCCAAAGGTGGTTCGCATACTACATTGTTTCCGTAACGCCTTTCCAAGGCGCACCAGTCTGATACATCCATGGCAAGCCATTGGGACAAAACTATGACAAAAAAGTTTCGTTTATCGATCGCGCAGCTTAATCCCACGGTAGGTGATCTATCCGGGAACGCAGCACTTGCGCGTGATTCGTGGGCGCAGGCGCGGGATGCAGGGGCCGCAATGGTTGCGTTTCCCGAGATGTTCATCACCGGTTATCAGGCGCAGGATCTGATCCGTCGCGCTGCGTTCATTGAACAGGCCACAGCCGAGATAGAGAACTTGGCCAAGGATTGTGCTGACGGCCCTGCCATCGGGATAGGTGGGCCATTTGTGGAAGAAGGCCGCCTGCACAATGCCTACTTCATCCTCAAGCATGGCGAGATTATTTCGACCATGCGCAAGCATTTTCTGCCGAACTTCAATGTGTTTGACGAAGTACGTCTGTTCAAAAGCGCCCATATCTCCGGACCCTATGCAGTCGACAACGGTCCGCGCATTGGTACGCCCATTTGCGAAGACGCATGGTACCCCGATGTGGCCGAGGCAATGGTCGAAAGCGGGGCAGAGATATTGGTGGTCCCCAACGGCTCCCCTTATTTTCGGCACAAATTTCCGATCCGCATGAACACAATGGTCGCCCGCGTGATCGAAAATGACGTTCCGATGGTCTATGTGAATATGGTCGGAGGGCAGGATGACCAGATGTTCGACGGTGGTTCGTTCGTGCTCAACCGTGGTGGCAAGCTGGCGATGCAGATGCCAGTTTTTGAAGAAGGTGTTGCCCATGTCGATTTTGATCTGACCGACGAAGGTTGGGTTGCACAGCAGGGCGAAATGGCGACGCTACCCGATGATACCGAGCAAGACTACCGCGTGATGGTGGAAGCCCTGCGCGACTACATGGATAAGACCGGGTTCAAGAAAGTGTTGCTGGGTCTCTCAGGTGGTATCGACAGTGCAATAGTGGCGGCCATAGCAACCGATGCTTTGGGGCCTGAGAACGTACGCTGTGTCATGCTGCCCTCAGAATATACCTCGCAAGGATCGCTGGATGATGCGGCCGCAGCGGCAGATGCTTTGGGCGTGAAGTACGACACGGTCAGCATCGCAGGTCCGCGTGCTGCGGTGAAAGAGGCGTTGCAGCCCTTGTTTGACGGCTTGGCAGAGGATTTGACCGAGGAAAACATCCAGTCCCGCATTCGTGGGCTGCTGCTCATGGCGCAGTCCAACAAGTTTGGTGAGCTGCTGCTAACCACCGGCAACAAATCCGAAGTGGCCGTTGGCTATGCCACGATTTACGGCGATATGTCGGGGGGCTATAACCCGATCAAGGATCTTTACAAAACGCGCGTGTTTGAAACCTGCCGCTGGCGCAACGCCAATCACCGGCCCTGGATGAAAGGGCCAGCCGGTGAAGTGATCCCTGTGGCGATTATCGACAAGCCTCCGTCAGCCGAGCTGCGACCGGATCAGAAGGACGAAGACAGCCTGCCGCCTTATGACATCCTTGATGGCATATTGGAGATGCTGGTCGATCAGGAAGCGTCGGTCGCTGCATGCGTGGCCGCCGGGTATGATCGTGAAACGGTCAAGAAGGTCGAGCATCTGATTTACATTAGCGAATACAAGAGATTCCAATCGGCCCCCGGCCCGCGCCTGTCCAACCGTGCGTTCTGGTTGGATCGGAGGTATCCTATCGTGAACCGGTGGCGGGATCAGAGCTGATTTTGGACGAGCAGATCGACATAAAGGAATTTATCGAGTCTTACGTGCTGGCAAAGGACGCGGGTTCGCGGCGTAAAGCGCAAGCTGCGTTAATTATTTTGGTATCTGCGCCGTTATTTATCAACGTTGTGTCAGCGGGAATGCTGCTTCCCGCAGCTATTAGTATGCTTTCGCCCATCGGTATGCTGTACTTCCTTGCGCCCTGGTTCGCTTTCATGGCTCTCTACTTGTTCAGCCTTCGGGCGCCACCACCTCGGCGCCGGATGTCGCTTTCGAATGGTGGTATCTGGATATTCCCGGAGGATACTGACAAACCCGCGACGGTGCCTTGGGTTAACCTTCAAAGTGTGGCTGAATTCCAGACAACAAAGTATCAGTCTTACCTTCAAATCCATAGCTCGGGTGCGACACACCTTCTGCCATTGAACAAACTCGATCACTCGCTTGAACGGATCATTCATTATTTCGAGAAATATCTGGCCGCATCGAACCTTTCGTTGGTTGAGGATTATTCCAAGGATCGTCCAGACTTCAAATACTGGGTGGTTACTAACGTAGCTGACTGAAATCCTTTTTGAAAAATGGACTTCATGATATGTGTTTGTCCTATGGCCCAGAATAAAACCCAAGCCACCGCTCAATCCGTCGCTGATTTTATCGCAGCCGTAGATCATCCTACGCGACGTGCGGACGCCGCTGTTCTGAACGATATGTTTCGGCGCGTGACCGGGTGGCAACCGCGTATGTGGGGGCCGTCGATTATCGGGTATGGCGAGTATCACTACACTTATGAAAGTGGCAGGACGGGTGATTTTCTGGCGACGGGCTTCAGCCCTCGCAAGGCCAACCTCGTGCTGTACATCATGCCCGGCTATGCGAATTTCGGTAGTATCATGGCACGCTTGGGCAAGCACAAGATGGGCAAATCCTGTCTTTACGTGAACAAGCTCGCCGATATTGATATGGATGTAGCGGAAGAGTTGGTGCAGGCTGGCCTGGATGATCTTGGCGCGCGCTGGCCGATCAAACCAACTTAGGTGGCTGCCCGGCCTAAAGTAGCCGGACAGCATGCATTGCTGATATCAAATCAGCTGATAGCTGTGCGGAACGAAGTGATAACCGTCACCGCGTGTTTCAACAAAGCCCATGCCCGGGAAAGGCATATGATAGCCGACCAGTGGCACGCGGTCTGCTGACACCATGTCCATCACCCTGCGGCGTGTGGCGGCGGCGGCTTCCTTGTCCATGTCGAACCGGACCTCCCAATCGGGATAGGCCAAGGACCAGACGTAGTGGTTGGCGACATCGGCCATCAGCAACAACTGCTTGCCGCCGCCTTCCAGCATGTAGGCCATATGGCCGGGTGTATGCCCTGACGTGTCCATCGCCGTGATCCCCGAACGTACGGCATCGCCGTCGCCAATGAAGCTGAACTTCTCGGCCAGCGGACGGACTTTGGCCTCGAAGTTTTCGTTCTCTGCGCCGGACCAATAGTCGAACTCTGCCTGACCGGTGATATAGGCGGCGTTTGTGAAGGTCTCTTCGCCTGCGTCGTTTGTCAGGCCGCCGATATGGTCGCCGTGCATGTGGGTGATGACAACGTGGGTCACATCACCGGGGGTGTAACCCGCAGCATTCAGGGCAGCACCGGTCCCCTCAGGGTTCAGGCCGGTATCGAACAGGATCACCTCAGAACCGGTATTCACTACGGTTGGAGTGAAGAAGAACTGGGCGGCATCCGTAGGCAGGAAGTTGGCGGCGCTGACCTCGTCGAAGGTGGCGTCATCCACGTTCAGACCGAATATCTCGTGCGGTCCGTCAACGCTGCGGCTGCCAGCCAATAAAGTTGTGACCTTGAAATCGCCAAGCGTGAAGTCACGATGCGTTGGCAAACTGGCCGCATGAGCGTCCGCGCTTGCGCCCGTTGGAACCGTTGCAGCAAGCGGAAGAGCTGCGCCTGACAAGAGTGTTTGGCGGCGTGTCAATTTCATCGTCTTTGACCTTTCAGGTGTGATTGGATGAAGCAAAGATTAGCGCATCTTCCAACTGCGGCAATATGCACCGATACCGAATTTTTCACAGATAGGTGACAATGGACAATTCCGGACAGCCGTGACAAAGCGTTGCGCAACAGGAGACATCCCATGACGACAACCCGTTTCGCCCCTTCGCCCACCGGTTGGCTGCATATTGGCAACCTGCGGGCCGCTTTGTTCAACTACGCCATTGCCCGCAAGGCAGGTGGCACTTTCGTTCTGCGCATCGATGATACTGATCAGGAACGGTCAAAGCAGGAATATATCGACGGGGTCATGGAGGATTTGACCTGGCTGGGTTTGGCCTGGGACAGGGTTGAACACCAGTCCGCCCGTATGGATCGTTACGAGGCGGCTAAAGCGCAGTTGATCGAGATGGGTCGCCTATACGAATGCTTTGAAACCCCGACCGAGCTGGATCTGAAGCGGAAAAAGCAGCTTAATATGGGCAAACCGCCGGTTTATGACCGGGCTGCATTGGACTTGTCCGACGCTGAAAAAGACGCGCTGCGGGCCGAGCGTGGATCACATTGGCGCTTCAAACTTGATCACGAGCGGATTGAATGGACTGACGGGATTATCGGTGACATCTCTATCGATGCGTCATCAGTCAGCGACCCGGTTTTGTTCAAGAATGACGGGCAAATCCTGTATACGCTCGCCTCTGTTGTCGATGATATCGAGATGGGCATTACCGACGTGGTGCGCGGATCAGATCATGTGACCAACACGGCGACCCAAATCCAGATGATCAGGGCGCTGGGCGGCGATGTCCCACGCTTTGCGCATCATTCGCTGCTGACCGGCCCGCAGGGCGAAGCGTTGTCGAAACGGCTTGGTACGTTGTCATTGCGTGATCTGCGAAAACAGGGGATCGCGCCGCAAGCCATTCTGTCATTGATGGCGCGGCTGGGGTCGTCCGATCCGGTGGAGTTGCGCGCCAATGTCGCGGAAGTCGTCGAGGGCTTTGACATTTCCAAATTCGGATCAGCACCGACGAAATTCGATGCCGACGATTTGGGTCCGCTGACCGCGCGCTATCTTGCGACGCTGAGCCATGAGGATGTGGCAGATGTGCTGACAGCCGCGGATGTGCCCAATGAATTGGCCGAACCTTTCTGGAAGGTCGTACGCGATAATATCGCCAGCCTTGACGATGTGGCCGGTTGGTGGGCACTGTTCCGCGACGGGGCCACGCCGCTGGTTGCTGATGAAGACAAGGAGTTTATCGCGCAAGCCTTCTTCCTGCTCGATAGTCCGCCCTACAATGCTGACACATGGTCGCATTGGACCACTGCCGTGAAAGAGGAGACGGGCCGTAAGGGCAAAGCCTTGTTCATGCCGCTCCGCAAGGCTGTCACGGGCAAGGAACGCGGGCCTGAAATGGCCGACGTGATGCCGCTTCTCCAGACGAAGCCCAGCATCGACTGAATGGTAGACCAGCGGGCCAAGTTCACCCAAGGCAGCCTGTTTAGCCATATCTCGGTCATGTCGTTGACGGCCTCTGTTGGCCTGATGGCGGTTTTTCTGGTCGATTTTGTCGACATGATCTTTATCTCCATGCTGGGCAAGGCAGAGCTTGCTGCGGCGGTCGGTTATGCGGGCGCGATCCTGTTCTTCACCACGTCATTTGGCATCGGCATGGCCATCGCTGCCGGTGCCTTGGTCGCTCGAGCATTGGGCGCGGGTGAGGCCGAAGAGGCCCGGCGCAGGGCGACCAATTCCCTGATCTATGGGGTGATCTTTGGGGCGCTCTTTGCAATCGTCGTGTGGTTCAATCTTACCTTTCTGGCCGGGCTTTTGGGCGCGAGCGGTGAAACGCTCGATCTTGCTGTGGGCTACCTGCGGATCATCGTGCCGTCGCTTCCGTTTCTGATGATCGGTATGATTGGTGGTGCGATCCTGCGTGCCCATGGCGACGCGCGAAGGGCCATGATGGCGACGATCTGGGGTGGGATTGTTAATGCGATGCTGGACCCGATCCTGATTTTCGGGCTGGATCTGGAATTGACCGGGGCGGCTTTGGCCAGTGTTTGCGCACGGCTGGTGATTGCCGGTGCCGCGCTGGTGCCGCTGATCCGGCACTACGATGGATTTGACAGGCCGACACGGCAAAGCCTTGGCGTTGATGTTCGCCCGATACTGGCCATTGCGATACCTGCTATTCTGACCCAGATTGCGACACCCATCGGGCAAGCCTATGTCACCCGCACCATGGCGGAATTCGGAGAGGAGGCTGTCGCAGGTATGGCCATTGTCGCACGGATCACACCGGTTGGGTTCGGGATCATCTTTGCACTTTCGGGCGCTATCGGGCCGATTATCGGGCAGAACGCCGGTGCCGGGCTTTCGGATCGGGTGAAGGCTGCGTTTCGCGATGGGCTGCTGTTTGCAGGGATTGTTGTGGTGGTCGTGTCGGCCCTGTTTTTCCTGTCGCGCCCTTTGTTGGTCAGCCTGTTCGACCTTGATGGGATGGCGCTGACCGTCGTGTTCCTGTTCGCAGGTCCGTTGTCACTGATGTTCTTTTTTAACGGCGTGATCTTCGTGGCCAATGCGGCGTTCAACAACCTTGGCCACCCGTTTTATTCGACCATTGTGAACTGGGGGCGGCATACCGCTGGCACGATCCCGTTTGTGATCGTGGGTGCCTCTCTTTACGGCGCGCCGGGCGTGCTGATCGGGCAATATCTGGGTGGGGCTATATTTGCTATCCTCGCCTATGTTCTGGCCCGTTGGGTTATCGCGCGGCAGACCGAACAGGTTGAGGCAGAGCCCTTTGCCCGTCAGGCTCGACTTTTCAGCCTATTTCACCACCGCCGCTAGATGCGTATCCACCAGCGCCGTTTCAGCTTCGGATAGTGGCTGGTGACGTGAATAGCGAGGGGCGTCTCGGTCATCCAATACAGGCGCATCCCAGCCGGCAGTGGTTGCGAAAAATTCGGTAACGCCTTCTTCCCCAAACACTTGCAGATATCCTTGCACGACCACGTCCAGATAGCTGCGCAGGATGGGATGGGTTGTGTCGGCATGGCCGTGGCTGTGGTCCACTTGGTAGACAGCGGTTGGGGATGGCGGCGTGGTGCGGGAGATGGCTTTGGTCACGTCATGCCTGACATAAGCTGCCTCGCGCGCGTCGAGTGAGGCCCAATCGCTGCCGGGAACATGGGCGACAATTCCGGCGATAGTCGCGTCTGGCGCAGGTTCAACCGACAAGAATGCGAGGGGTCGCAAATGCGTATGCCGCCAGACGCGCCGCCAGCCATGTAGCTGCGCGGGCTGCGGATTGGTGTAGGCATGGGTCGCCAGATTGACGAGGCTGCCATAACCGAAGAAGGCTGGATCGCTCATTCCCGCGCCCGCAATACTCGTGCTGGTTTGGCCGCCAGTGGGCGCAGTGCAAATGCCAACCCCGCAAGAAGCGAGGTCAGTGCGCCTCCGCCAACGATCAAGAGCGCGTTGGACCAGACGATGCTGTAGTCGTCCTCCATGATGAATGTGGCCACGGCCCATCCGCCCAGAATACCTGCCACCAAGGCGACAATTCCTGCTGCAAGGCCAAGAAGTGCGGCACGTAGGGCAAAGCTGGTCATGATCCGTCGGCGGGACGCGCCAAGGGTTTTCAGAACGGCGGCTTCATATGTCCGCGCTCGCTCACCTGCGATAGCGGCCCCGATCAGCACCAGAAACCCGGTTGCCAGCGTGATCAGCGCCCCGTAGCGCGTGGCCGCAGCAATTCCACTGATCAGATCAACGACCTGATCAATCGCGTCGCGAATGCGGATTGCGGTGATGTTTGGATAGGCCCCGGCAAGGTCGCGCAGAATTGGCGCTTCGGCCTCTGGCGTGGCGTAGACTGTAGAAATCCAGCTATGCGGTGCCCCTGCCAGCGCCGATGGGTTCAGCGCCATGACGAAGCCGATGCCTGCGTCCTCCCAACTGACATCGCGGAAGTTCGTGATTGTTGCGGTGATGTCGCGGCCAAGGATGTTCACCGTGACCTCATCACCGATGGCCAGTCCGATTTCAGCAGCCTCTTCGGCGGCGAAGCTCATCACGGGCGGGCCGTCATAGTCTTCGGGCCACCATTCGCCTTCTGTTATTGTGTTTCCATCGGCGTTGGTGGCTGAATAGGTGATGCCCCTGTCGCCGCGCACGACCCAGTGGCCTTGGGCGAACTCTTCTGCCGACTGTCCGTTAATCTGGGTGATGATGCCGCGCAGCATCGGGGCGGTGTCCACCTGACTAACCGCCGGATCGTTGGTCAGCCTTTCGCGAAAGCCGTCGATCTGGTCGGGCTGGATATCGACGAAGAAGTAACTTGGCGCGACCTCTGGCAGATCACCTGCGAGTGAGTTGCGCAGGTTGCCGTCAATCTGCCCGACAGCCGCCAAGACCGCCAGCCCGAGGCCAAGCGACAGAACCACCGACGTCGTCTCTCCCCCGCGTGCGCTGACAGCACTAAGCGCCAACCGCAGGGCAGGGCGGCCCCGTGCCCGGTGCTGAAAGCGGCGGGCGATCCAGCGGACGAGGATCGCGGCGAGGATCAGAATGACCAGCGCCCCGCCGATACCGCCTGCGGTCCAGAGCGTGAGGAACGCGGTCCCTGAGAACCAGATGGCCAGTCCGAGAAGGGTCGCGATCAGTGCCCCGATGGCAGCCAGATACTTTGTTGCCGGCAGCCCGCGCGATGCCCCGAACGCGTCCCGAAAGAGCGATGCGGCCCGGATGTCTTCGGTCTTTGACAGTGGCCATAGCGTGAAGATCAGCGCGGCGAGAATGCCGTAGATTGCAGCCTCGATCAGTGGGCCGGGGTAGATGGTGAAGATGGCTGGGATTGGCAATTGAGCCTCGATCACCGGGCCAAGCAATACGGGCAATCCGCCGCCAAGGATGAGGCCCAGTGCAATGCCTAGCAGGGTCAACACACCGATCTGAAAGAAATAGGTCAGAAAGATAATCCGGCGTGTGGCCCCAAGTGTTTTCAGGGTGGCAATGACTTCGGTCTTGCCTGCCAGATATGCCCGTACGGCAGAGGATACACCGATGCCGCCAACGGCCAATCCAGACAAGCCAACAAGGATCAGAAACGCCCCTATCCGTTCCACAAATCGCGCGGTGCCACCGGCGCCCCGCCTGCTGTCGCGCCAGCGCAGGCCGGTATCGCGAAACTGCTCTTCGGCTGCGGCTTCCAGCGCGTCGAGGTCGGCACCTTCAGGCAGATCCAGCCGGTATTCTGTAGAAAACAATGTGCCTTCTAGGATCAGCCCGGAATTGGCCAGATCGTCCGTCAACACGATGGTTCGCGGACCAAGGCCGAAACCGCCCGAGGCGTTATCGGGGTATCGGTCAAGAATGGCGCGAAGGGTGAAATCCTGCTCGCCCATTCGGAAGGTGTCACCGGCGGACAGCGCCAGCCTGTCGGCCAGAACACGTTCCATCACCGCGCCTTTGTCGGCCAGTGCCTGATCCAGTGGCATATCGGGTTGTAGTGCGACCTGTCCGATCAGTGGATAAGCATCATCGACGGCGCGAACCTGTGTCAGCCCACGCTCAGCCTCACCGTTGCGATTCACGACGACCATTGACCGGAAATCAACGGTTTCGGAAACATCGTCCGCGATGCTGGCCATCCAAGCGCGTTCATCGTCGCGGGCGAAGCGATAGGTGAATTCAACCTCCGCATCGCCACCCAAGAGGGCTGCACCGTCGCGGGTCAGACCGGCCTCAATCCCTGCGCGGACTGTGCCGACCGCTGCGATGGCCGCGACACCAAGTGCCAGACAAGCAAGGAACACACGAAAACCACGCAAGCCGCCGCGTAATTCGCGTAGGGCAAATCGCCATGCAATCGCAGTGGTCATTCGGCGGCCTTGGAAAGTGGTTGATCTATACGCCCATCGCGCAGGCGCACGATCCGATCACAGCGCGCTGCCAGATCATTGGCATGGGTGACCATGATCAGGGTGGCCCCATGCCGGTCGCGCAGATCAAAGAGAAGATCGATGATGGCCTGACCGTTTGCCTCATCAAGATTGCCGGTCGGCTCATCCGCGAGTAGCAGGCGCGGTCGTGGTGCAGAAGCGCGGGCAAGCGCCACGCGCTGTTGCTCGCCACCTGACATCTGGTTGGGATAATGGTTGATCCGGTCGGCAAGGCCCACGGCCTGCAATTCGGATTCTGCCCGGTCGAATGCATCTGACGCACCGGCAAGTTCCAAAGGGGTTGCCACGTTCTCTAACGCGGTCATGGTAGGGATCAGGTGGAAAGATTGAAAAACCACCCCCATATTATCCCTGCGAAAGCGGGCGAGCTGGTCTTCGTTCATCGCCGTCAGATCCTGGCCCACCGCCTCGATCCGGCCGGAGGTGGCCTGTTCCAACCCGCCCATCAGCATAAGGAGCGATGATTTGCCCGATCCACTTGGCCCAACAAGACCCAATGTCTCCCCCGCCGTCACGTCCAGCGAGATGTCGTGCAGGATGTCCACTCGGCCTGCATTGCCCTCAAGTGACAAGCTGGCGTTGGTGATGGTCAGGACGGGGTCGGTCATGCAGGGGGCCTCTGATCGGGTGGTACAGGCTGGATATGGTGCGCTTCGCGCGCTCCGCAACCTTATTGCCATGGTTTTGATAACAACTGGTATAGCGCATGCGGAGACGGTCACAATTGCGGCACTTGGGGACAGTCTGACGGCAGGCTATGGATTGCCATCCGCAGAGGGTTTTGTCCCGCAATTGCAGGGCTGGCTGGATACGCATGGTGCCGATGCAAAGGTGATCAACGCGGGTGTATCTGGCGATACCACGGCGGGTGGGCTCAGCCGGGTTGCGTGGACGCTGACGCCAGATGTGGATGCGATGATCGTGACGCTTGGGGGTAATGATTATTTACGCGGCCTTGATCCGGCCGTGAGTCGGGCCAATCTGGAAGGTATCTTGCAAGCTGGGCAAGCCGCCGGGGTGGATATGCTGCTTGTCGGGTTAAGCGTCGGGTCGAATTATGGTGCCGATTATAAAGATACATTTGAGGGCATGTATGCCGATCTGGCCGCCGATTATGATGTTTCGCTTTACCCCGATTTCTCGGCCGGTTTGCGCGCCGTGGCAGGGTTGGGCGACGGCATGGCGGCGTATTTGCAAACCGACGGTATTCATCCCAACAGCAAGGGCGTTGCCGTCATTGTCGAGGCGATGGGGCCGACTGTCCTGAGCTTTATTGAGGCGGCGGAGTAGATGCCAGGGCGGTTTTTCCTTAGCCGCCCGGTGGCCGGTATCACAGACCCGCCGCGCCGAAATATCGCGCCGGGCCAAGAGGTTATCACGCTAACCACCGAAGGGGCGCAGCACATGCGTTGGGGGATGATCCCTGTGGGACGCGTGAATGCGCGGGGGCGACCGGTGATGGAGACGATTGTGAATGCGCGATCCGAAACGGTTTTCGACAAATCAGCATATGCCGATGTGAAACGGGCGGTGGTTCCGGTGGATGGCTGGTACGAATGGACCGGCGAAAAGCGCCGCAAGACAGCTTGGCGCATCTCGCGTAAGGATGGCGAATTACTGTACTTTGCAGCGATTTATGACATCTGGAACGGCCCCGGTGGCGTGACAGTGCATCAGGTTGCAACCATCACATGCGACCCGTCGGCGGATGTTCGCGATATTCATCACCGCATGGGAGTTATCCTGAATGAAAATCAATTGGATCAATGGCTTTCGGCTGATGAGGATACGGTCAAAAGTTTAATGAAACCCTACCCGGACGGGACGTTGAAGGTGAAAGAGGCCGTTGACGTGGACTGGACGGCGGCATGACGCTAGGTTGGATGTCTCAACAATACTGGAGGGAAGCCCATGTCTGTCGCTAAAGTCACCGAAATTATTGCGTCTTCATCGAAATCTTTTGATGATGCTGTGGAAAACGGGATCAAGAAGGCGTCAAAAACGCTGGATGGTATTACCGGGGCCTGGGTGTCGGATCAGAAGGTCACTGTAAAGGATGGTAAAATCAGCGAATATCGGGTCGTGATGCGCCTGACATTTGTCCTAAAGGACTGACAAATTATACAAAAAGGGCGCCGATGAAGGGCGCCCTTTTTTGTTTCGTCGTATGGTCGAAGTGCCTTAGTCAGCCAAGGTCAGGTTAATGGCGCTTTCGCGGCCATCACGCCCAGCTTCGATGTCAAAATTGACCTTTTGATCATCACGCAACCCGGTCAATCCTGACCGTTCAACTGCGGAAATATGAACAAACACGTCCTTTGATCCGCCATCTGGAGCGATAAAACCAAAACCTTTGGTGGTGTTGAACCATTTGACAGTGCCTGAAGCCATGTCTCTGTTTTCCTTAATAATTACCGCTCGCGGAAGTGCAGCGGACCGGCCCGTCAAACTTGGATCGATTGACTCGCGGTATCAGGAATCAGTGGTCGATATTGTTAACGTCGCGGAAACAACATGTGCGCCGTCCATATATTTCGCAAGTAAATTTCAATCGTGAAATATAGGTGGCGAACAATTGCCGATCGGACCTGAGACAAGTCCCGGGTCCAATCGCATAAGTAGTTTCTTAGGCCAGTGCGAGATTGATAGCCGATTCGCGACCATCACGGCCGGCTTCGATATCAAATGTCACTTTTTGGTCGTCGTTCAGACCGGTGAGACCGGAGCGTTCAACCGCAGAGATGTGAACGAATACATCTTTAGCGCCACCATCAGGTGCGATAAAACCAAAACCTTTAGTGGTGTTGAACCATTTTACGGTGCCAGTTGCCATTGTGTTTTTCCTTTTAGATCAATGCTATCCGCGTAGGTGCGACAGCTCGGCTTAGTCAGTGCAAAATCGAAAGACTGTAGCCTGGAAGGAAAACAGTGGGTCGAGTTGGATCACGTCAGCAGGCGTGATGTGGGGTGTCCAACAGAAAAAAGCAAGTCACTTTGTTGCGAAAGAAAGAGTTTATAACTCAGCTGGCAGATTTTGCCGCATTCTGTCTGGTAGAAAGAGTTTCGTCCGCTTGTTCCGTTGTTACACTCATAAGCTGGCCGAGCAACGTAGCAGAGCCGACAAATGAATATACCAAAAAGCACGCTAAGATGCTGAAATCAAACACAAAGTATGAAAACGAGGCACAAAAGAGCCCAGCTAGTCCACTAATTATGATCATTGCAAGTCCCATTGCAGTTATCCTGTGGTTGTCCCGTGAGTTTTACTTAAGGGATAAAAAGTGACGAAAGTGAGGGGAATTTGCGCAGTTTTTCTGCAGAGTGTGAATTTTGCCCCCCATTTGATGGTGTGACGTGGCGTCATTTCTTTTGAAGACTGCACTCACTTGATCCTCAAAACCTTAAGAAAAAATGAAGTTGGCACGGGTGTAACTTTTGTTCTCGACCCGAACGACATGGTTAACCATCGCCCGAAACCGGTCGGACACGTGTCGGCAAAACGTCGGGCACCGACGCGCGGCGGCTTGAGGGTCCGTTAACATCTGGTGTTCATCCTTTGCCACAAAGGAGACACTCATGCCCCGAATGACCAAAGGCGAACGCTTATCGCGCAAGTATCTGATGCGGTATCTTTATGAGCAGACACTGGATCAGGAGAACCTGTCGCTGGCCCTTCGGGACAGGGTGCCCACGGCATGGCACACGCTTGAAAGCGATCTGGATGTGGAGGAACCCAAGTTGAAGGTTACTCTGCGCCTTGATGAAAGTGTCGCGCGATTTTATCGCGCGATGGGGGCGGGGTATCAGGGGCGGATCAACCGTATCCTCAGCCTTTGGGCCCATATGAAGATCGCCGATGCCATGCGAGTGGAAGAGGCGATCCAGCTTCAGTTGAAAGAACTGAACGACAAGGATGACGCGCGGTTGGCAGCAGGCAAGGAGCCGGTCGGGTTTTGATCTGAGGTGGGGTGAAAACCCACCCTAACGCACGAATTTCTTATGCTTCATCCGCTTCGGTTCCAGCGCGTCGGCGCCCAACCTGCGTTTCTTGTCTTCTTCGTAGTCGGTGAAGGCCCCCTGGAACCATTCGATGTGGGCGTCGCCTTCGAAGGCAAGGATGTGCGTGCAGATCCGGTCGAGGAAGAAGCGGTCGTGGCTGATGACCACGGCGCAGCCTGCGAAGTCGACCAATGCGTCTTCCAGCGCGCGGAGGGTTTCTACGTCGAGATCGTTGGTTGGTTCGTCGAGTAGGAGGACGTTGCCGCCAGATTTCAGCAGCTTGGCCATATGCACGCGGTTGCGTTCACCGCCCGACAGCAGCCCTACCTTTTTCTGCTGGTCGCCGCCTTTGAAGTTGAAGGCCGAGCAGTAGGCGCGGGAGTTCATGGAGGCGTCGCCGAGTTCGATAATCTCGGCCCCGCCGCTGATTTCTTCCCAGACGGTGGTGTCGGGGTTCAGCGCGTCACGGGATTGGTCAACGTAGCTTAGCTTTACGGTGTCGCCGTATTCGACGGTGCCTTCGTCTGGTTCAGCCTGTCCGGTGAGCATGGAAAAGAGCGTGGATTTACCCGCGCCGTTTGGCCCGATCACGCCGACGATACCGCCGGGTGGCAGGTCGAATGACAGCCCTTCGATGAGGAGCTTGTCGCCCATGTGCTTCTTGAGGTTTTCGACCTCGATCACTTTGGACCCAAGACGTGGACCGTTGGGGATGATGATCTGGGCGCGGCCCATTTTTTCTTTTTCGGACTGGTTGGCCATGTCGTTGTAGGCGCTGATCCGCGCCTTGGATTTGGCTTGCCGGGCTTTGGCGCCTTGCCGCATCCATTCCAGTTCCCGTTGCAGGGTGCGTTGTTTGGATTTGTCGTCTTTCGCTTCGCGCTCCAGCCGTTTGGCTTTTGCCTCCAGCCAGCTGGAATAGTTGCCCTCGTGCGGGATGCCGGAGCCGCGGTCGAGTTCGAGAATCCAGCCAGTGATCGCGTCCAGGAAATAGCGGTCGTGCGTGACGATCAGGATGGTGCCTTTGTAATCGATCAGGTGCTGTTGCAGCCACGCGATGGTTTCGGCGTCCAGGTGGTTGGTTGGTTCGTCGAGTAGCAGCATGTCGGGCGCATCGAGCAGAAGTTGGCAGAGCGCGACCCGGCGTTTTTCGCCGCCGGACAGGGTGGTGACGTCAGCATCGTCTGGGGGACACCGCAGCGCCTCCATCGAGATGTCGATCTGTGCGTCGAGATCCCAGAGGTTCTGGCTGTCAATCTGGTCTTGCAGTTGTGCCATCTCGTCAGCAGTTTCTTCGGAGTAGTTCATGGCGACTTCGTTATAGCGATCAAGGATCGCTTTTTTGTCGGCTACGCCCAGCATGACGTTTTCGCGGACGGTCAGGTTTGGGTCGAGTTCGGGTTCCTGTGGCAGGTAGCCGACGCGCGCGCCTTCAGCTGCCCATGCTTCGCCGGCGAAGTCTTTGTCCTGACCGGCCATGATCCGCATCAGCGTTGATTTACCGGTACCGTTCACGCCCACGACGCCGATTTTGACGCCGGGCAGGAAATTGAGGCGGATGTTTTCGAATACCTTTTTACCGCCGGGGTAGGTTTTGGATACGCCATCCATGAAATACACGAATTGATTGCTGGCCATTTGGGACGCTCCGCTAAGCTTTGAGTTGGCCTTTCGTTAGCGGAAGGCGGCGGCGGGGGCAATCGGTGTTGGCGTCAAGCCAGTGCAGGACCCGATCAGTGAGCGCTGATTTCAGGACCAACAGCTTTGGGCGTTAGAGTTCCCCAAAGCAACCATTTCAGCGGCATTGGCGTTAGAGGCATTTTGGCTAAAAACCATGCAATAGATAACTATCTGAACTGCCATTGAGGCGGTTTTTGGCCAAAAACGACTGAAAAAGACCACCTTATCAAGTTTTTTTCGCCTGTACGCCTTGTTGGCGTATGCTGTCAGACAGTTCAACATCGCAACATAGGGAACAGAAAAAAAGGCATCGGGGGTCCAACACCCCAATCCAAGACCAAAATACGACAAACAACAGGGACACTAATCATGAGTAAAACAACCTTTATCGTCGGCCTTGACGGGTCCGAGGCAGGGAGCCGCGCATTGGCTTTTGCCAAGGAACGCGCCAAAGCGGTCGGCGATGCGGCAATTGCTATTTGTTATATTATCGAATGGTCGCCGTTCACTTTCCAAACCCCCGAAGAGAATGAACAACGCCACAAGCGCCGCGAAGACGAAATTGCAATGGCGCATGAGCGTGTCCTGGACCCGGCTGTAACCCAATGTAAATCAGAAGGGTTCACCGCAGAGGGCATCGTAAAGCATGGTGACGCCGCTGATCTGCTGGATGCGATAGCCAAAGAGCAGGGTGCCTCGCAAATTATCGTGGGCCGGGTTGGCGCACGTGGTCTGAAAGAACGTGTTTTTGGCGGTGTCACTGGACGGTTGGTTGCTTCGGCCTCTGTCCCTGTGACGATTGTTCCATGAGGGGGCGGATGATGAAAAAGCAATTCCTGACTGCGGCGATGCTTGCCGCCATGACACCTGCTGCGGCCTTCGCGCAGGAGATGTCGTTTGATGACAAGGTGAACGAGGTGTTCGCCAATTCCACGGGTTGGTTCGTGAGTTTGATTTTCTCAAACCTTCCCTTTCAGGTCGCCGGTGCCAGTTTCCCCTGGATCGTGATGTGGCTGGTGATTGGTGCGACCGTGTTTACCTTTTACTTTGGACTGATCCAGTTTCGCGCCTTTGGGCATGCGATCAGTCTGGTCAAGGGCGACTATTCCGATCCTAATGATGCCGGTGAGGTCAGTCACTTTCAGGCGCTGACGACGGCGCTGTCGGGGACGGTTGGTCTTGGTAACATCGCTGGTGTGGCGGTTGCCGTGGGGATCGGTGGCCCCGGTGCGACGTTCTGGATGATCTTTGCGGGTCTGCTGGGCATGGCATCGAAGTTCACTGAATGTACGTTGGGTGTGAAATATCGCAACGAATACCCTGATGGTACCGTTTCAGGCGGCCCGATGTATTACATGGTCAAAGGTTTCAAAGAGCGAAACTTGCCTGGTGGCGGTATTCTGGCCTTTCTCTTCGCGATCTTTTGTATCTTGGGTGCGTTGGGCGGGGGCAATATGTTCCAAGCCAATCAGGCGCATGCGCAAATTGCGGGTATCACGGGTGACTATCCCGGTTGGATTACTGGTGTGGTTTTTGCGATTGTCGTGTTCCTCGTGATTGTGGGTGGCATCAAATCCATCGCGCAAGTGACCGAGAAAGTCGTGCCGTTCATGGGCATTATGTATGTTCTCGTCGCAATAGTGATTTTGCTGGTGAACTACGACAAGATCGGCTGGGCATTTGGCCAGATCTGGGCTGGTGCGTTTACCGGTCTGGGTGTTGCTGGCGGATTTGTCGGCGCGTTGATCCAGGGCTTCAAACGAGCAGCGTTCTCGAACGAAGCTGGTGTAGGTTCTGCGGCCATTGCACACTCTGCCGTGCGTACAAAGGAACCTGTCACTGAAGGTGTCGTGTCCTTGCTGGAGCCGTTCATCGATACCGTGGTGATCTGCACAATGACCGCGTTGGTTATTACCATCTCGGGCATGTTGGTTACTGATCCGGAGACAGGTCTTTTCGTGCTTAACGAAGCAGGAACGCAGATCGCGACCGTGAACGACGTATCGGGCGTGCAGTTGACATCGGCGGCCTTTGCCACCGGGTTCAGCTGGTTCCCTTATGTGCTGGCGATTGCTGTCATCTTGTTCGCATTCTCGACCATGATCAGCTGGTCCTATTATGGCCTGAAGGCGTGGACCTATCTGGTAGGCGAGGGCAAGACAAAGGAGCTGATCTTTAAGCTGATCTTCTGCGTCTTTATCGTGATCGGTGCTGCCGCCCAACTGGGGGCCGTCATCGACTTCTCTGATGCGATGATCTTTGCGATGGCTGTGGTCAACATCACTGCGCTCTACTTCCTGATGCCGATCGTCAAGCGCGAGATGAACAGCTATTTCGCACGGCTTAAGTCTGGTGAAATCGTCAGGCACAAGCACTGAGACCTGACGCATAATTGAAAACGAAAGGCGCGCCGATTGTTCGGCGCGCCTTTTTCATTTCAACCAATCAAACCAAATCAAAGCTGTAGTTTGGACGCCTCGGAGTAAAGGCCCACGACTGTATTCATGTGGCCGGTCATGGCGTTCATATCGCGGAAAATGCTGCCTCTGGTTTCGTCGTCCAGTTCTTCGCCGGCCAGAACCTGCTGCACAAATGGCATCAACGCGGCCCAGTCGCTGATCACGATGTCCAGCCCGGCTTCGACATCGCTATTGGGTGGGGTTTCGATTCCGGCTGTTTCCATGCCGTAGCGCAAGGCGTTGAGCGATGCGTCAAACATTTTCATGGTCGTCTCAAGTTCCGCATTGGCGATGTCGGTTGTGATACCTGCCTCAATCAGGCAGATATTTTTTGACATGCGCTGGGTCAGCATGCGTTGGCGCCCGGCAATGTCGATCGTGATTGCGTCGGATTGCAACAGGGCTGTCGGATCAGAGTACTGACCGGAAATCTCGCTTACCAGAAGTTTGGCAGAGGAGAGAACCTCGCCGCTTTGCGCTGCCATTATTGCGATTTGATCGACGGTACCGCCGTTGTCATCGACGGTTTGCGCGACAGTGAACATCGGTTCCCATCTTTCACGCAGGTCAGCGATTTGGACCAATGTCTTGCGGCGGGTTTCGGCACCGATAATGCCAAGATTGTCGTCGCCGAATTCAAGCGCATCAACGATCTGCTCAAACTCTGCGGCGGCATTGACCAGCAACGTCTGGCTCGTTTCGGTGTCGATGCCGCTGGCCAGATTACAGGCGGCCGCTGGAATGCGCTGACTAAGCATACGCAGCTTGCCCGAGAAATCGATGCGTTGACTGGCGCCTTCGTCTTCGAGGAATTGGGCCCTTTGGACTGACGGCGCTGGTGCTGTTGAATTTTTGTCGGAAAAATCACCTAATGCAAACGTTGGAACCGATAGCGTCAGGATGACACCGATGGTTGTTGCCGATTTCAGAACTGAAATGGCAGTTTTGGCATAAATAGCCATACTTATTAACTCCTCAACTAGTTACCAATGCCCCCACACTAATTACTCAAAATTTACTAACGCCCCCGAATAACACAACCACCGGGGGCGTTCTTTATAACAAAAAGATAGTCTACATAAGGCTTTGAACATTGATGCCGAAGGTCACAGCACCGATCAGTTCGCCGGTAGCCGGATCAGTGACCGGGACAGAAGCCTGCGTTTGGTAGAAGCCTGTGCTGTCGTCAAATTCGACTTCGCTGATGTGAACTTCACCGCTGCCGTTGCCGTAGGTTTCCTGCCACTTGGCTTCGTCACCTTGCCAGTAGTCGGATGTTACAGCACTTTGCGCAACGTTCAGGCCCTTGTTGTCCATCACGAAGACTTCGGTCACAAGGCCGGTTGTGGCCTCTTGCTGTGCCACCAGCCATTCGGACACGGGACGGCCCATCAGATCGTCGACAAGCTCACCACCGTCGCCGCCGGCTTCCGCCCGCCATTTCTGGTCGAGTGCATCAATATCGGCTTGCTGCAGTCCGGCATGCGCTTCGTTCTGGGCGTTGACCGCGGCGATTAGATCGGCGTTTTCAAGCCATCCATTCAGCTCTGTTTCGATGTAGGCTTCCAGAGGCACCTTATAAATGCCGGACTGGCCTGGTGACGCAATCAGGTAGAGAGTGATCGTGTTGTCGATCCCGACTGACAAGTCGCCCGCCGTTTCGGCCATTTCGATCAGTTGGTCCGCGGTAGTACCGCCCGTTTCGACAATGTCCCCGACTAACGAGGCCTTGTCCGACCATGTGCCGTAGGTTTCCAACAGGCTATTTCGCACCGCGTCGGTCGGCGGTGGGCTGATGCCGACGTCTGCCATCCCGTCGCGCAGGGCGATGAGCGATTTGTCAAAGACATCAGCTGTCGTTTGCAATTCATCGGTTGTGCCGAAGGCATCGTTGCCTGCGAGAGTGCCGCAGGAAGTTCTCACCATCCGGTTCAGCAGCATGCGTTGACGTCCGATGAAGCTGAGCGTGATTGCTTCGGCCTGTGCCAGTTCCAGTGGGTTGGAGTAGTGCCCAGACATATCCGAGGCGAGGATCACAGCGGCTGCCAGCAGATCGGCATGACTTTTTGCGATCAGTTCGACATCGGCGGGGTCAACGGTTCCATCGGCAATCCGTCCGGTTGCGTCCTCTAATGGAGCCCATAGTTCTTTCAAGGCGGCCAATGATCTTAGGTTGCGCGGGTTTTCTTCTGCTGTGGGAACGCCAAGAGTTGGGTTTCCATTTTCCAACGCATCCAGAATGCGTGCATAGTCACTCCGCATGCTTGCCAAGTCGGCAAGAGCGTTTTCAGTGTCGACGCCTTCGTTGGCGCGACAAGTGGCAGCGGCAACGCCTTCGCTGAGCGAGCGCAGTTTGGCGGACAAGTTTACGCGCGCCTTGCTGCCGTCATAGACCCCCTCAACGAGAATCTCGCCCTGGGCGAAGGAGGTTTGCGGGATTGCTGCCGTCATGATGGCTATGGCTGCGCCCGTTGTTGTGAGTGTTGTCATCAGTCGTTTGGGAAGACGGGTTGGGTTGAAAGATGGGAACATTGGGGTAGTCCTTAAGTATTCTTCTGGGTCGCCCCGAGGGCGGTTTTGATCACGATGCGTAAATTAGGTGTCAACCGGTGAGCGAATTCTAAAAACGTTGACGCCTCAGGCTTAGCGCAAAGGGGTACATGAGTTTTTTTAACGAAGTCCGCAGATATTTTAGCGGGCTATTCACTCGTATAAAAAGGGGAAGGATTTGCATCCCTCCCCCTTTTGAATTTTGTCTTATGCTGGCGACTGGATCCAGACTTCAACACGGCGGTTGATGGACCGCTGTCCTTCGGTGATGTTGCATGTTGCCGGCGCAATTTCACCGTAACCCGCAGTTGCCACAGTGATACCGTTCAGACGATCGCCTGCGAAGTCGCGCAACGTGGCGCGAACCGACTCTGCACGACGTACGGACAGTTCGCGGTTGCTTTCGAATGCACCTACATCATCCGTGAAGCCCACGATCAGAACCTCTGTGCCTTCGGGCTGCGTTTCCAGATAGTCGGTCAGACGCTCCAGGTTCAGCAGACCACGCTGGTCAAGGTTTTGCGAACCGGTGCGGAAGCGGAATGTGGATGACAGGCGGTCATAGTTGACCATCTGCGCCAGCATTTCACGCATCACGCCACCTTCGAATGCATCCACATTTGGATCCAACAGGCTTTGTGCACGTGGGTCGTCCATTGTTTGCGCACGACGGTCGATGCCAAGGTCGATAAAGCCTGCTTTGGCGATAACTTCGTCAGCTGCATTGGAAACTGCGTAATCGACGAAGTTTTCCGATTCTGAAATGTTAGTATCTGCACGGTTGTAGAGATAGAGGAAACGCTGCAGCGCGTATTCTTCTGTCCGGGCGGAGAACGCATCAGGCACCATCGTCTGGCCGCATTCATTGATCAACGTCAATGGCTTGGCGCCACGCTGGAAGGCATAGCCGACATAACCGATGGCGTTTGGATCGTCATTGACTGTCGCAGCCATCGCGTTGTTGTCGCTGATCGTGAAAGCCTGGCCGGTTTGCGAAACGCCTTCACCCAAAACGCGCTCGTCGAAGACACCACGCGTACCGGACGTTTCATCACGTGTCAGAACAGTGATTGGGGCATTTTCACCGCCTACTTCGGACCAGTTGGTAATGGCCCCACTGTAGATCCCGGCAAGCTGTTGTACCGACAGGGTGTCGATAGGGTTGCTGGGGTGTGTGATAACCACAAGGCTGTCGATTGCCAGGATGTGCTCTTGGTCAGGGCTGACCATGTTGCCGGCGCCTGCATCGCGTAATGCGCGTGCTTCTTCAACGCGGATACGACGTGAAGACATAGCGACCTGAGCGGATTTGCCCAGAAGATTGGCGAAGCCATCGCTGGAACCAGTGGAGCGGATCAGGAAGTTGCCGACCGGATCACCGAAACCTTCGTCGCCGATCATTTCGGCGAGTACTTCGCCACCGGCGCCAAGTTCTGTTGTTGTTACTTCGGCGTTCAGATAGGCAGCGTAACCTGACATCAACAGAGGCATAACACCCAGACCAACGGTGTCAGACCCCGAAAGGGTGACGTCCGCTTCGGCGGCTGTTTCAAAGCTTGGGCAGGCAGCGCCTTCGCAACGAACCCGAGATGCCGAGATACGCAGATCGCCCAGACCTGTGCGGATCACGTAGTTGTTGTCGGTGAATTCGATGAAATCACCAACAAGGTTCACGGTGCCGTCAGCGGACCGCAGTGTCACCTCTTCGGCCATCGCCGAAGCAGGAGCCAACATGGCCGTCGCCAATGCTATAGCAGAAACGAAATTTCTTTTCATTGAGAAGACTTTACTAGCCATCATTTTCTCCATTTACTTTCTTTGTTGTTCAAGTTCGTGGTTCACCTGAACGCCTTGAATTAAGATCTGAATCGAAAAAAATCCGAGAGGATCTTTCGATTTACTCGGTTAAATTGGCCAAGTTTTGTGCACAAATTGAGGCGAAACATTGCTCATTTTTGTTGAGATCAAAGTACGCGATTTGCATCGGTGTATGTCTATGAAAAAGTGCATGGCGGCTTTAGGATATTTGACGCTGAAATCACTCCGGTTTTTGCAATAACTACCTATTGCGAAAGCAAAAAGCGGTGGTGTACCCTTATGTTGCGGGGCTTCGCAGGCATGTAAAACTTAATGCTGTCGTTGCAAAAAAGTGACGCTTTTAGTAGCTGCTGAAGCAACAAAGCGGGCGTTTTGCGCAAAAAATTGGGCTTCCGTTTCCAAATTATGGCCAATCCGACACATTCTTGCGGGCTTTGCACCGTTTCAGCAATCGGAGACGCCATATTTAAATGGAAAAACTGTTCGTCTGTTGATTCTTCTTCTTGCCAAAAAGAAGTACAAGCCTAGTATCCAAGAGTTTAGCATTGAAATCCAGTAGATAGCAAAAAGCCCCGCTTTAGAAACGGGGCTTTTTACGTGTAATAAGAGGTGTAAGGTTATTGTGGGATTTCGCCCGCCAGACCTTCGACATAGAAATCCATTCCGGCCAGCGTGCCATCATCGGCAACCTCACCCTCCGCGAGCCATGCAGAGCCGTCTTGCTTATTCAGCGGGCCGGTGAATGGGTTGTATTCACCGCTGCGCATGGCTTCGATCATCGCTTCGGCGCTTGCCTTTACTTCAGCTGGGACTGCTTCGGTGATTTCACCGATTTCGACCATGCCGGGTGCGATCCCGTCCCATGTGTCTGTGCTTTCCCATGTGCCGTCGATCACAGCCTGCGTCCGCGCAATATAATAGGGCGCCCAGTTATCGATGATGGATGAGACACGCGGAAAGGGCCCAAACTCTGCCATGTCAGAGGCTTGTCCGAAGGTGACAACATTGCCGGCGGATTGTGCAGCCGCTTGCGGTGCTGTGGAGTCGGTATGTTGCAGGATAACGTCCGCACCTTGTTCGATCAGCACGCTGGCGGCTTCGGCCTCTTTCGCGGGGTCGAACCATGTGTAGGCCCAGACAATCTTGAATTCGACGTCAGGGTTCACTTCCTTGGCGTGGATGTAGGCGGAGTTAATGCCCCGGATTACCTCTGGGATCGGAAATGATGCAATATAGCCGATGATGTTGCTTTCGGTCATCTCGCCTGCAATGTGGCCTTGTACGGCGCGTCCCTCATAGAAGCGTGCAGAATAGGTCGATACATTGTCAGCCCGCTTGTACCCTGTGGCGTGTTCGAATTTCACGTCAGGGAATTTTTCGGCCACTGCGACGGTCTGGTCCATGTAGCCGAACGATGTCGTAAAGATCAGGTCTGCCCCGTTCAGCGCCATTTGCGTCATGACCCGCTCTGCATCAGGTCCCTCGGGCACGCTTTCGACAAAGACGGTATCAACGGCATCGCCGAAATGTTCCTCGACGGCCAGACGGCCCTTATCATGTTCATAGGTCCAGCCGCCGTCGCCCACAGGCCCGACATAGACGAAGCCCACTGTCGTTGTGTCCTGTGCCGCAACCCCTGTCGCAAGGCCAAGCGCGAGTGTCGCCCCGGCCAGAATTGTTTTGATTGTCATACTCATCCCCTTGGTGGTCGTGAAAGGCCTCTAGCGCGAGGCATGGAAGATTTGGCCAAGCGCCCCCGGTGCCCGACCGCTGCGCATAATAACAAGAACCGCGATGGTGGCCAGATAGGGCGTCATGGAAAGATATTCGACCGGGAGGGCCGACCCCGCTGCTTGCAGGTTGAGCTGTAGAACAGTGATGCCGCCGAACAAATAGGCACCAAGCAAAAGCCGCCAGGGTCGCCAGCTGGCAAAGACCACAATCGCCAGCGCGATCCAGCCTGCGCCTGCCGTCATCCCTTCGGTCCATTGTGGCACGCGCACAAGGCTGAGATACGCGCCGCCCAGCCCTGCGCAGGCCCCACCGAAGATGATGGCGGCAAGTCGGACTTTGATAACGTCATAGCCGAGCGCATGGGCGGCCTCGTGGTTTTCGCCAACCGCACGCAGCACGAGGCCGAGGCGGCTGTAGGTCAGGAACGCCCAGACACCAGCCACAAAGATCAGTCCAACATAGACCATGGGGTCATGTTGAAAAATGATCGGCCCGATGATGGGAATGTCACCTAGCAGCGGGATGTGCCAGTCGGGGAAGGCCGGGGCCTTGATCCCGATATAGCCTTGTCCCACCAGCGCCGACAGGCCAAGGCCAAAGAGGGTCAGCGCGAGACCAGTCGCCACCTGGTTGGACAACAGAAATTGTGTGAGCCCCCCGAAGATGAGCGCGAGGCCCGCACCTCCGGCAGCGGCCCCCAAGAAGCCCAGCCAGGGTGAGCCGGAGTTGACCGCCACCACAAAACCGCAGACGGCACCGGTGATCATCATGCCTTCAACGCCGAGGTTCAGCACGCCCGCCCGTTCGACCACTAATTCGCCAATCGCGGCCAACAGAATGGGGGTGGCTGCCACCATCAGGGAAGCGAGCAGTAGGACGGGATTGATTGCAGAGAGGTCCATCACAAAATCCCATCCAGCCATGCCTCGGGCAGCACAAACACTGCCAGCACCCCGGCGATGATCCCGATCAGCACCCCGAAGCGTCCCAGAAACAGCGGCGATTTCTTCTTCTCAGACCGTCGGTTGGGCGGCAGTGCCCAGCCGGGGAATATCCGGTCAAAGATCCCGTCGAACAGCCGGTCGAGCGCCAGTATGCCATAAAAGAGGAGCACGCCTCCGACGCAAATCACCAGAGCGATCCAGAAATTCACTTCTGTAAAGAGTTGGATGCCAAACCCGACTGCCAGCCCCAGAAAAAACCCTATCGCCAGTTTGAAGAGCGTGTCTATCCAGTCGATCAGGCCTGCCTTTTCGCTCATGCCGGTTTTCCTTGTCCAAACCGCACCCGGTAATTCGTCAACACATCCACCGCCAGCAGGAAGAACAGTAGCATTCCTTGCATCATCTGGATCGCAGCGAGTGGTAGCCCAAGGTTCGACTGTGCGATTTCGCCGCCGATGTAAGTGAGCGCCATCAATCCCCCCGCCAGCAGGATGCCGATAGGGTGCAAGCGGCCCAGAAAGGCCACGATGATTGCGGTGAACCCATAGCCTATGTTGAAATCGATGCTGATCTGACCGGCGGGGCCTGCGACCTCGAACAGTCCGGCAAGGCCAGCCAGCGCGCCGGAGAGCCCCATGCAGATCAGGATCAGCGCGCCCGGATTGACGCCAGCGAACCGCGCCGCCCGCGGGCTTTGCCCGGCGAGCCGAACGTGAAAGCCAAAGATGTGTCGTGAGAGGGCCACATAGGCAAAGATCACCGCGATAAACGCGCTGACCACACCCCAATGCATGCCGATGGATTGGTCGATCCAGCTGCTGGCGGCATCGTATTGCGCCAGATTGCGCGAGCCGGGAAAGCCCATGCCTTCGGGGTTGCGCAACGCGCCCAGGGCCATCGAGGCCAGCAACTGTTCAGCCACATAGACCAGCATCAGCGAAACAAGGATTTCATTGGTCCCGAATTTGACCCGCAACACGCCGGGGATCATGGCCCAGACAAAGCCGCCAATGGCCCCGGCAAGGACCATGAGCGGGAAGATGAAAATCGATTCCGTCGGATAGAATGCAAGACCAACGGCAGCCCCGCAGATCGCGCCCACGATATACTGCCCTTCGGCCCCAATGTTCCAAATGCCGGCCCGGAAACCAAATGACAGGCCGATGGCGATCAGAACAAGGGGTGCACCTTTGATGAGCAGTTGTGGGCGATAGTAGAATGCAAATTCTGAAAACAGCGGATCGAGAAAAATTGTACGGATGGTCTCGAACGGGTTTTTGCCCAAGGCGGCAAATAGCAGACCGCCGCAGATCATCGTCAGAATGACGGCCAAGATGGGCGTGGCGTAGGTCCAGCCCCGAGACGGCTGGGGGCGCTTCTCAAGGGCAATCATACACAGCGCTCCAACTTCATCTTGGCCAAAAAACTCCCGCCGGAGGCTCCTTCACTCCGCCACATGCGCCACCTCCATGTCATGCGCACCGCCGAGCATCAGGCCGATTTCTTCGACCGTCAGCCCTTTTGCAGGGCGAGGGGCAGAAAGCCGCCCTTCGTTCAGCGCCGCAAACCGGTCGGCGATTTCCATCAGTTCATCAAGGTCCTGAGAAATGACGATCACTGCCGCCCCTTTGGCTGCCAGATCCAGCAAAGCCTGCCGAATGGCCGCAGCGGCCGCAGCATCAACCCCCCATGTGGGCTGATTGACGACCAGCACATCGGGGTTTTGCATCACTTCGCGCCCGATGACGAATTTCTGCAGGTTCCCACCCGACAGCGACCGCGCCGCATTGTCTGGCCCCGGTGTACGCACGTCAAAACCGCCAATAACCCCTTCGGCAAAGGCCCTTGCTTTGGCCCAATGCACGAACCCCCGGCTGGTCAGCTCTTGCCGGGTGGCGGCCGTGAGGACCGTGTTTTCCGTCAGGCTCATATCCGGGGCAGCGGCATGGCCGATCCGCTCTTCCGGTGCAGTAAGTACACCGATTTTGCGCCGCCTATTCGGCGATAGGCGGCCAATGTCACGATTTTTATAATGCAGCATGGCGGCGCGGACCCGCATCTCGCCTGACAAAGCCGCGACCAGTTCATCCTGCCCGTTTCCCGCGACCCCGCCGATACCCAGAATCTCGCCTTCGCGGACCTCTAGGTTGATTTCTTTCAAGGCCGTGCCAAAACGATGTGGGGCCGCCGCGCTTAGTCCATGTAGCGTCAGTACCACGTCCCCCGCCGGGCGTTCCGGTTTTTCCGGTACATGCAGTGTGCTGCCGACCATCAATTCGGCCATCTCGCGCGCAGATGTCGCACGCGGGTCGCAAGTGCCCACGACCTCGCCCATGCGCAGCACAGTTGCTTTGTCGCAAAGCGTCCGGATTTCCTCCAGCTTGTGCGAGATATAAAGGATCGCCGTGCCTTCGGCGCTGAGTTTGCGCAGGGTTTCAAAGAGGATGGCCACTTCCTGCGGGGTCAGGACCGAGGTGGGTTCGTCCATGATCAGCAGTTTCGGATCCTGCAAAAGACAGCGGATGATCTCGACCCGCTGGCGTTCTCCGGCGGACAACTCACCCACGATCCTGTCGGGGTCGAGCGGCAGGCCGTATTGGTCGGACATCGCGCGCACTTGTGCTGCAATCTCGCGCTGGGGTGGTGGGTTTTCCATGCCGAGTGCGATGTTTTCGGCCACATTCATCGCATCAAACAGCGAGAAATGCTGGAACACCATCGCGATCCCGGCGGCACGCGCCGCCCGTGGCTCGCCCGGTATAAAGGGTTGGCCTTCTAGCAGCATGGTCCCGCTGTCGGGCTCCACGAGGCCATAGATGGTTTTGACAAGCGTGGACTTACCCGCACCGTTTTCGCCCAGAAGCGCGTGGACCTCGCCCCGTTCGATATCGAACGAGACATTCTTGTTGGCGATCACGCCGGGATAGGCTTTGGTCAGGCCGCTTAGCTGCAGCAGCGGGGTATTCATGCAGTGCGGTCCTTACCCTGGCGATTCTGAGGACTGATCATGGCGGTTGCGACGCCTAAAGCAATGGCTGCGGGGTGTTTTCCCAAAGACGGGTCACCGATGGGGCAGGCAATGCGCGCGATTTGATCGGGGCTATGGCCCAGTGCCGCCAGTCGCTTTTTGAACCGTGTCCATTTGGTAGCGGACCCGATCAGGCCTGCGCTATTGAAATCGCGCGACAGTATCGCGTGGCAGAGCGCCAGATCGATGTCGTGGGAATAGGTGAGGATCAGATGGTCTGCTTGTGCCGGTGCGTGTTGGACGACCTTGGCTGGATCAGCCGCGATCAGCGTGGTGACCTCCGTTTCGGCGAACCGGTCAGCGCTGGTGTCGATCCATGTGATATCGAAATCGGGCAGAGGTGCCATGACATCGACTATCGCCCGGCCGACATGACCCGCCCCGTAAATCCAGAGCGGGCGTTTGGGTTTTTGATTGATCCTGTCCGCCCGGTCCCATGTCAGCGTGACCGATCCCCCGCAGCACTGACCAAGGCCGGGGCCAAGCGGGAAGGTTTGTGTGTGGTGGTCGCGACCTTCGCCCAGCATCCGCCGTGCCTCTGCCATGGCTTCCCATTCCAGTGCGCCGCCGCCGATCGTGCCCTCGGTCCGGTCGGCCCAGACGAGCATCTGCGTGCCCGCCTCACGCGGGGCGGAGCCTGCGGTTTTGGTGATGGTGATGCGGATGGGTGTGCTCATCGCGTCGCTCTTCGCACGGCGTTCAGGACTTCTTCCGCTGTCGCGGGGGCCTGCAGGTCAGGGTAGTGCGGCCCACAAGCACTGACGGCATGAGAAAGCGCGAGAAAGGCGGAGATGCCCAGCATAAAGGGCGGTTCGCCCACTGCTTTGGACCGATAGATCGTTTGCGCCGGGTTGGGCGCATCCCAAAGGGCGACGTTGAAGATATCCGGTCGGTCGGAACAAGCCGGGATCTTGTAGGTCGACGGCGCGTGGGTGCGCAGGCGGCCTGCACCATCCCAAACCAGTTCCTCGGTCGTCAGCCAGCCCGCGCCCTGCACATAGCCGCCCTCGATCTGGCCGATGTCGAGTGCGGGGTTCAGCGATGCCCCCGCATCATGCAGGATATCGGTGCGCAATGTGCGGTTCTCGCCAGTCAGGGTGTCAATGACCACCTCTGTCACCGCCGCCCCTTGGGCGAAATAAAAGAACGGCGTGCCTTCGCCTTTGATCCTGTCCCACGCCAGGCCGGGGGTCTTGTAGAAACCCGTGGCCGACAGGCCGACGCGGTTCTGATAGGCGGTCATTGCGGCCTCGGCGAATGTGATTTTTTCGCCGCCGATATGCACATGGCCATCTTGGAAACGTACGTCTTCGGTTTTGGTCTGGTGCAGTTCTGCCAGGCATTCCGCGATCCGGTCCCGGATGATGTCACAAGCATTGGCAACGGCCATCCCGTTCAAATCCGATCCGGATGACGCGGCGGTTGCAGATGTATTCGGTACCTTGCCTGTATCGGTCGCCGTGATCTTCACATGGCTCACATCGATGTCGAACCTATGTGCGGCGACTTGCGCCACCTTCTGGAACAGCCCTTGCCCCATCTCTGTCCCGCCGTGGTTCATATGGACAGAGCCGTCCTGATACACATGCACCAACGCACCGGCTTGGTTAAGGTGGGACAGCGTGAAGGAAATGCCGAATTTGACCGGGCTGAATGCAATCCCTTTCTTCAAGATGCTCTGCCCAGCGTTCCAATCGGCGATGGCGGCGCGGCGCTGTTGGTAATCGGATGTCTCAAGCAACGCTTCGGTCATTTCGTTGAGGATGAAGTCTTTCACCTCCATCCCGTAGGGTGTCGTATGCACTGCCGGCTTTGGCGAATAAGCCCCGCCGTAACGCTGACCCGTCCCCGCCTTCTTCTGTTCAAAAATACCTTCGGGGGGGCGCGAAGCGCGGGGGGCAGACAGCCCCCCCTTGTCGATGGCCGCGTAGTAATTTCGCTGGCGGATCACGATGGGGTCCTGATCCAGTTCCGCTGCGATGTGATCCATCAACCGCTCGATCCCCAAAACCCCTTGCGGGCCACCAAAGCCCCGGAATGCGGTGGCAGATTGGGTGTTGGTTTTCAGCCGGTGTGAGGTGATCCGCGCGGCGGGCAGATGATAGGCGTTGTCGGCGTGCAGCATGGCCCGGTCGGCGACGGGGAGCGACAGGTCCATAGCCCAGCCGCAGCGCGTGATTTGGGTGAAATCGACACCCAGCAACCGCCCCTTGCTATCAAAACCAACGTCATAGGTGATCCGGAAATCATGCCGCTTGCCGGTGATCATCATATCGTCATCGCGGTCATAGCGCATTTTGCAGGGCTGCCCGGTTGCGCGGGCGGCGACCGCGCAAGCGACCGCAAGGGCGTTCCCCTGACTTTCTTTGCCGCCGAAGCCGCCGCCCATGCGGCGCACTTCGCAGCGCACCGCGTGCATGGGCAAGCCCAGCGCTTCCGCCACCTTGTGCTGGATCTCGGTCGGGTGCTGGGTTGAGGAATGGACGATCATGTCGCCTCCTTCCTGCGGCAGGGAAAGCGCGGCCTGGCCTTCGAGATAGAAGTGTTCCTGCCCACCCATGTTGATCTCGCCCTGCACCCGATGGGGGGCTTCAGCCATAGCCTGATCCACATCGCCTTTGGTCCATATGCGCGGGCCGTCCTCGAACCGGCTATCCGCCGCCAGCGCGTCTTCGATGGTTAGAATGGGGGTGCCTTTATCATAATTCATTTCCGCGAGGCGAGCTGCTTTGCGGGCGTTCAGGTGGGTGTCTGCTACCACCAGAAAGATCGGCTGGCCCAGATAGTGGATATCGCCCGTGCACAGCAATGGTTCGTCGTGGATCGAAGGAGAGACATCATTGGCGCAGGGGAGATCCTCTGCCGTGATCACCGCACTCACGCCCGGAGCGCTCTTCACCTTTTCAAGGTTCATCGCGGTGACTATGCCCCTGGCGATGTCCGAGACGCCAAAGGAGAGGTGCAGCGTGTTGGCGGGCGTTGGGATGTCGTCCACATAACGGGCCGCCCCGGTCACATGCAGCCTGGCGGCATCATGGGGGAGCGGTTTGGCGACGCTCATGCTGTTACCTCAAGAACGCTTGTTTCCTGACCGTTGAGTTCTGCGAAATAGCGGCGCAGCAGGTTTTCTGCGGTGGTCAGACGATATGCGGCAGAGGCACGCATGTCCGACATGGGCGCATAGTCGTCGGCGAATTTTTCGGCGGCTTGGGAGATTGTGTCGGTGGTCCATGGTTGGTCGATCAGCGCGTCCTCGACCGCGCGTGCCCGTTTTGGTGTTCCCGCCATGCCGCCAAAAGCGATGCGGGCGGTGGTGACTTGTTCGTTTTCAACGGTGATGTTGAAGCAACCGCAGACGGCTGAGATGTCCTGATCGAACCGCTTGGAAATTTTGTAACAGCGCAAAGCGGCGGCTGTGCGGGGCAGGGTGACGCCGGTGACCAGTTCGCCCGGTGCGCGGTCTTGTTTGCCGTAGTCAATGAAGAAGTCTTCGAGTGGTAGGTCTCTGGTTTTATCGCCATGCCGCAGATGCAGGGTTGCTCCCAGTGCAATCAGCGCAGGCGGGTTATCCCCGATGGGCGAGCCGTTCGCGATGTTCCCGCCGATGGTCGCCGCATTGCGCACCTGCTCTGATCCGTAGCGGCGGATAAGTTCGGCGTAGGATGGGTGATTTTCACCCATCACGCCTAAAACGTCCGTCATCGTGGCCCCTGCGCCGATATGAATTGTGTCTTTATTCACATCTATCTTGCGTAAATCCGTGCATCGGTTGAGGAAAGCGACGTTTGGCAAATCCCGCAACTGTTTAGTCACCCAAAGTCCGACATCGGTTGCGCCTGCGATCAGTGTCGCATCAGGGTTGGCGGCGTACCATGTGGCCAGCTCATCGAGTGTTTCGGGAGCGTAGGGCTGCGCGGTGGTCTGTGGAAGACTATCGTTTAACCAAGGAGGCGTGGGTGTGTCCTCTACCGCCTTCGCCGCCCTCACAATCGGCGCATAGCCTGTGCATCGGCAGAGGTTTCCTGCCAGCACATCGTCATGATCTTTCCGGCCTGTCAGATGCCCCACCGCCATGGAGGCCACAAAGCCCGGCGTGCAGAACCCACACTGTGATCCGTGGTGTTCGATCATCGCGGTTTGCACCGGGTGTAATTCGCCGTCAGGTCCACTGATGCCTTCGATCGTGCGGACCGCCTTGTCGTGAAGCTGGGGCAGAAACAGGATGCAGGCATTCAGCGCATTGGCCCCGTCCGTATCCGTCACCATTACCGTGCAGGCCCCGCAATCGCCTTCGTTGCAGCCTTCCTTGGTGCCGCAAAGCCCGCGATCCTCGCGCAGCCAATCAAGCAGAGTGCGGGTCGCTTCCGCCTCGACCTCCACGGTTTCCCCATTGAGAAGAAACGTGACATTCATATTGTAGACCCGTCGCCTTACCGAATGTGGCGGGATGTGGCGGCTGTCGATGCGACGTAGACAGCGCCCCCATAGCAGATGCAGAAAACCGACAAGCAGCCAGATTTGCAACCCCTTTGCGCGGTTGAAGCGGTGATAATGCTGCCAAATAGGTCTGGGTTTCAGGTGGTTGGTCGATTCTCGTGCAATGTTGGGCCGGAATGGAGAAGCGGTCGGCATCGTCCAACCTTCAGGCCGAGCGATGCCTTTATGCTCTTAGGCGAATGCGGACCTATGCTGATATCGGCAGGGAATGCGGCAAAGTCTTTTGCAGTGTCACCACCACATTCCCCTTCTTGTGTCCCGTATCGACATGCCGGTGCGCTGCCGCCATTTGCGAGAAGTCGAAGCAGCGGTCGATGACCGGGCGAAAAGCGCCGCTGGCTGCCAGCTCTACGACCTTATGCAGGACGTCTTTGCCCTCTGATGCGACGCCGCCGATCAACCGTTTGCCACGCAGCCGCGCCTTTAACGCACCGAACAGCATATCGGATGTGCAGCCCGCGATCATGACCATGCGCCCACCGGAGCGGACGGCGTGGCGGGTCCGCGCCCACGGGGCAGTGCCAACGGTGTCGATGACCATGTCGTATTGGATGCCTTCTTTGGTGAAGTCCTGCGTTTGATAATCAATCACGCGGTCCGCACCAATTGAACGGACCAGATCTGCGTTTTCTGCGCTGCAAACGCCTGTGACGTCCGCCCCGAAATGCTTGGCCAGTTGCACGCAGGCTGATCCGGTGGACCCCGACGCCCCGTTGATCAGCACCCGTTCGCCCGGACGCAGCTGCCCTTTGTTGATCAGAAAGTCATAGGCCGTGGTCGCGCCAAAAGGGATGGCAGCGGCATCTTCGAAGCTCAGGGTTTCGGGCTTGTGGAGGATTTTGCCGTCGGCGGGCATCGTGATGTATTCGGCATGCGCGCCGAAATTTGCACCGGGAAAGCCGATGACTGCGTCACCCGGCTGATAGGTTGTAACGTCGTCGCCAACTGCCTCGATTACGCCGGACAGTTCGGTGCCGAGGACCGGTTTCCGAGGCCCGAAGACCCCGAAGACGAGCCGTCCCATCCAACCAAGCCCCGTGGGCATCATCAGGCTGCGCGCCCGCCAGTCACCAGCGCTGACGGTGGTGGCATGGACCTTGATCAGCATCTCATTGGCTTTGGGGGTTGGTGTGGGGATTTCGGTTTCCTCCAACACATCGGGAGAACCGTATTGGGAATATGTGTAAGCAAGCATGGGTTTCTCCTTTACGCCGCAGTGGGCATTGGTTGTTGATGGGATGCTTTGGTTTTGGCCCCGCGGATCAGGAGCCAGAGACCAAAGCTGATTTCCGAAAGGCTGACGATCACGAGCAGGCCAATGATGGCTGCATCCAGGATTGCGACGTCCGTGAAGGTCAGCTCCACGATGCCCTGGATCAGATAACCGAAGGCGCCGATGAACAGGCCCCAGCCCAACAGATGCGGCACGATGCGCGATTGCAGGATCAACCAGCCAAGGGCAAGCAAATGTGCCCCGAAGAAAAGCTGCCAGACAAAGACGCCCATTGCATGCGCATCAAAATAGGACTGGGCGAGTGACTGGAGTTGCGCTGGCGTGAACCCCGTGGGGCCGGTCAACAGGATGTAGGGCATCACCCAAAGCAACAGGTTGATCCCCATCACCATGATCATGCCCGCCCGCGAAATCATCGCGATCATCGCCATTTGCGGGCTCACATGCCGGAAGAGTTGATAAAGGATGACGGTGATTGCCAGTTCAAACAGGATCACGGCGCTGTCAGCAAGCACGCCGAGTTTGAACAGGCCCTGATGCGTCATCAGATTGGCGGTCGAGGCCGCTGCATCACCAGCAACGACGATTTGCATAGGAACATAGCCGATGCTGAAACCGCCACAGATTGCGATGGCGAGATAAAGCGCACCAGCGGTGCGGGCGGCTGTCGGGTTCCATTGGGATTTGGTTTGGTCGGTCATTTTGTCTCCTTTCACGGGTCAAGCCGCTATCGGCGCGGTCCCGCAATGCGGGGCCGGGATGGGCTGCGTTTCGGTTTTGGTATTGGGGTCAGTTTAGATCGGGTTGCTGCCCATGCGAATTGACCAAATTTTTTACTTTGATATGCATATCTGCATGGATTGGCGGTCAGTGAAATTCGATTGGAACAAGGCGCGGGCGTTTCTGGTGACTGCGGAGGAAGGATCTTTGTCCGCCGCCGCGCGTGCCCTTGGCATGGCGCAACCGACGCTTGGCCGTCAGGTTGATGGCTTGGAGCAGGAGCTTGGCATCGTGCTTTTTGAAAGGGTGGGCCGCGGACTGACGCTGACACCGAGTGGGCTGGAGCTGCTAGAGCATGTGCGCGATATGGGCGAGGCGGCGGGGCGCGTGTCGCTGACCGCGCTGGGCCAGTCGCAGGCATTGGAGGGGACGATCTGCATTTCGGCCAGTGAAACTTATGCCGCTGTTTTGTTGCCGCCTATTGTGACAAAGCTGCGGACAGAGGAACCGGGCATCAAGGTGGAGATTGTGGTCGCCAACCATGCCAGCGATCTGCGACGGCGCGAGGCTGATATTGCCATCCGTAATTTCCGCCCGACAGAGCCTGACCTGATTGCCAAAAGGATCGGTGACGCGGATGCGGTGCTTTATGCGACGCCTGACTACATCGCCAAGATCGGCAACCCTGCGACGCCCTATGACCTTCGGCATGCTGATTTCATCAACCTGGATCATTCGGGCGGGATGATCAAAGGGCTGAATACGCTTGGTCTGGGGTTGACCGAGGCGAATTTTCCGCTGCTGACCGAAAGCTATCTGGTGATGTGGGAACTGGTGAAACAGGGGGCGGCGATTGGTATTCTGGACGCATTTATCGGTGATGCCGAGCCGGATGTTGTGCGTGTGCTGCCCGATCTGGAACCGCTGACATTTCCTATCTGGCTGGTTGCGCATCGAGAATTGACCACCAGTCGTCGCATCAGGCGGGTCTATGACTTTCTCGCTGACGAGCTTGGCAGGCTTCGCAGCGGGCGGTAGGTCATGTCTCTTCGGGTGACTCGTCCCGGGTCTCCCAAATCTCGCGCTGCCAGGCCAGCCAGCCTTGCACCTCGATCAGGGGGCCAGCTTCGATATGGCAGGTTCGCACGCGGCCCTTTTTGACCGAGCGGACGATGCCGCAATCCTCAAGCACTTTGAGGTGGCGCATGAAGGTGGGCAGTGCCATCTGGTGGGGTTCATGCAATGCGCTGACGCTTGCCGGGCCCTTGGTCAGTTGTTCGATAACTGCACGGCGGGTCGGATCGGCCATGGCACCGAAGAAAAGGTCGAGTTGTTTGGTCATGCGGGCGAGGATGCAGGCTGTCTCGTGCCGTTGTCAAATCACTTAGCGTTTCAGCTAACTAATAATCACTCACCCATTAACGCCCGCTTCATCCCCGGCGACCAGTCGTTGATCGTGGTGTCAAACATCGGAAAGCCGCCCGCAAAGCCCCAGTGGCACCAGCCTATCCCGTTCGCCTCTGCTTCTTCGCGGACTGTGGTGATATAGTCCAGCCGTGGCCGCAGCTCTGTCTGTTTTGTCACGCCGAATTCGCCAAGAAACATGGGCAGGCCATAGCTGGCTGCTTCTTTCATATGATCGACTATCAGTTGGCGTTCGCCGGGTGATCCCCAATCGCGCGGCGGGGGCGGATTTTTCATCCAAGTGGCTTGCTGATGACTGAACGTGTGCGGGATGTAGTAGTGGAACGATAGCGCGACATGTTCGTCATATCGTGTCAGGGCGGGCAGCGAGTCGATCCGGGCCACAGGTGCCCCTTCGATCACGATCCAGCGGTTCGGGTTGGTTTCGCGAATGACCGGAATGGTGTCGTTGAACAGCTGCATCGCGCGTTCATTGGTGAGTTTCCCGAAAGGTTCATTCAGCAATTCAAAAATCAGCCAATCGCCTCGATCAGCATAGCGTTCGGCCAATTCCGCCCAAATGGCGATGAACGTCCCCGCCTCGGCGTCTGGGTTCTGCATCATCGCGTCGTAGTGGTGGTGGTCGAGGATGACCTGCAGCCCTGCATTTTCGGCCCAGCCAAGAATCTGATCCACACGGCGGACCAATCCGCGGTCCAGTTGTGTGCCGTACCAATAGGCGTTGAACCGGACCGGCAGGCGGATCGTGTCGAAGCCTGCGTTGGCGATCCAGTTGATGTGGTTTTCCTGAATGATATAGCCCCACGCCCCTTCCTCTGGCGCTTCGAGAGCGAGATCAAGGTTGACACATCGTTGTACGTCGAACGGATGTTCGGCAAGGGCGGGGCTGGCGAAAAGACTTAATACAAAAGCAAAAATATAGCGCATGACAATGAGGCTAAAGCGCAGACCAAAAGGGCGCAATGGATTTCGCCAGATTGCGCGATCCGGTGCTTGTGCCTGTCGGTGCTTGCGTTACGTTGCCGCTATGGCATCCGATCCGAAATTCATCCACCTGCGCGTCCACACCGAGTACTCACTTCTGGAAGGGGCGGTGCCGGTCAAGAAGCTGCCCGGCCTTGCGGCAGGGATGGGTATGCCCGCCGTCGCCGTCACTGACAGCAACAGCATGTTCTGTGCGCTGGAGTTTTCCGAAGGGGCTGCCGGTGCAGGTGTGCAGCCGATCATCGGCTGTCAGGTCGATGTCGGTTACGCCACACCAGAGCCGGGCAAGCGGACCGAAGAGCCTGCCCCTGTTGTTCTGCTGGCCCAGAACGAAGCTGGCTACATGAACCTGATGAAGCTGAATTCCTGCGCCTATCTGGATGCAGCTGGACAGCTGCCGCAGGTGACGGTGGATGAACTGGAGGCGCATCACGAGGGGCTGATTTGTCTGTCTGGCGGGCCCGATGGACCGATAGGACGGCTGTTGCGTCAAGGGCAGCGCCCCAAGGCAGAGGCGTTGATGGACAGGCTGGCTGCGATCTATCCGGGCCGGCTGTATGTCGAGTTGCAGCGCCATCCCGGTGAGGGAGGTCTGCCGGAGCCCGAGCAATCGTCAGAACGTGGTCATATCGAAATGGCCTATGCTAAGGGCTTGCCCTTGGTGGCCACGAATGACGCTTATTTTCCGAAGACTGAGCTTTATGAGGCGCATGACGCCCTGATCTGCATCTCGGAGGGTGCTTATGTTGATCAGCAGGAACCGCGCCGCCGCCTGACCCCGCAGCATTACTTCAAGTCGCAGCAGGAGATGGTGACGCTGTTTGCCGATCTGCCCGAGGCCATTGAAAACACCGTTGAGATCGCTAAGCGCTGTGCGTTCAAGGCCTATAAGCGCGATCCGATCCTGCCGAAATTTGCGGATGATGAGGTCGCGGAATTACGCAGACAGGCGGAGCAGGGTCTGAAAGACAGGCTGGCCATCATTCCTCATGCTGCCCCCGTCGAGGATTACGAAAAGCGGCTTGAGTTTGAGCTGGGCATTATCGAGGGCATGGGTTTTCCCGGCTACTTTCTGATCGTTGCCGATTTCATCAAATGGGCCAAGGATGAGAACATTCCCGTGGGTCCGGGTCGTGGGTCTGGTGCGGGGTCGCTGGTCGCTTATGCGCTGCTGATCACCGATCTTGATCCACTGCGTTATTCGCTTCTGTTTGAGCGTTTTTTGAACCCCGAACGTGTTTCCATGCCCGATTTCGACATCGATTTCTGCATGGACCGGCGCGAGGAAGTCATTCGTTACGTTCAGGACAAATACGGGCGCGATAAGGTGGGGCAGATCATCACCTTTGGCGCGCTTTTGTCGAAGGCGGCCGTGCGCGACGTTGGTCGCGTTTTGCAGATGCCTTACGGACAGGTGGACCGGTTGTCCAAGATGATCCCGGTGGAAGGGGTCAAACCCGTATCGATCGAAAAGGCGCTGGCCGATGAACCGCGTTTGCGGGAAGAGGCGAAGGCGGAAGAGGTCGTGGACCGTTTGCTGACCTATGCCCAGCAGGTTGAGGGGCTGTTGCGCAACGCGTCCACTCACGCCGCCGGGGTGGTGATTGGCGATAGGCCGCTGGACGAGCTGGTCCCGCTTTATCAGGACCCCCGGTCGGATATGCCCGCCACCCAGTTCAACATGAAATGGGTGGAACAGGCCGGGCTGGTGAAGTTCGACTTTCTGGGGCTGAAAACGCTGACAGTGATCCAGAACGCTGTGAACCTGATCCGAAAGGCTGGGCGGCCCTTGAATACCGCGGCTGACGGAACGCAGCTGTACGATCCGCCGGAAGGTTTTGAATACGATATCGGTGCGATCCCGCTGGATGACGAAAAATCCTATGCGCTTTATTCGGCAGCCAAAACCGTCGCTGTTTTTCAGGTGGAAAGCTCGGGCATGATGGATGCGCTCAAGCGCATGAAGCCGACATGTATCGAGGATATCGTGGCGCTGGTGGCGCTTTACCGACCCGGCCCGATGGAAAACATCCCGACCTATTGCGAGGTGAAGAACGGGCAGAAGGAACTGGAATCGATCCATCCGTCCATTGATTACATCCTTGAGGAAACCCAAGGCATCATCGTTTATCAGGAACAGGTGATGCAGATTGCGCAGGTCATGGCGGGCTATAGCCTTGGCGGCGCTGACCTGCTGCGTCGCGCAATGGGTAAGAAAATCGCCGAAGAGATGGCCAAGGAACGCCCCAAATTCGAAAAAGGGGCGATGGAGAACGGGGTCGACAAGAAGAAGGCCACCGAGGTTTTCGACCTGTTGGAAAAGTTTGCGAATTACGGCTTCAACAAATCCCACGCTGCCGCCTATGCCGTGGTCAGCTATCAGACCGCATGGCTGAAGGCGAACCACCCGGTGGAATTCATGGCCGGCGTCATGAACTGCGATATTCATCTGACCGACAAGCTGGGCGTCTATTTTCAAGAGGTCAAAAAAGGGCTGGGGCTGGGTTACACACCGCCATGCGTGAACCGCTCTATGGCGACGTTCGACGTGCATGATGGCAAGCTGGTCTATGCGCTGGGCGCGTTGAAGAACGTGGGCGTCGAGGCGATGAAGCTGATCGTCGAAGGGCGTGGCGAGCGCGAATTTGCGACGCTTTTTGATCTGGCCCGTCGGGTTGATCTGAAACGCGTCGGTAAACGCCCGTTGGAAATGCTCGCCCGCGCGGGGGCTTTTGATGTGCTTGATCCAAACCGTCGTCGGGTGATGGGCAGTCTTGATGCGCTGACGGCGTATTCGGCGGCAATCCACGATCAGAAGAACTCTAATCAGGTATCGTTGTTCGGCGATGCCGGTGATGATCTGCAGGAACCGCGCCTGACCGGTGGTGATGACTGGCTCCCTGCCGAGCGGTTGGCAGAAGAGTTCAAGGCAATCGGATTCTACTTGTCTGGCCATCCGCTGGACGACTATCTGGGGCCGCTCAAACGCAAGCAGGTCTTGACGCTGGACGAGGTTACAGCGAAGGCCGAAAAGGGTGCAGCCATCGTGAAAATGGCGGGCACTGTGTCAGGGCGACAGGAGCGCAAGTCGGCGCGGGGTAATCGGTTTGCCTTTGTCCAACTTTCTGACCCGACAGGCCAATACGAGGTCACGATTTTTTCGGATACGCTGGAGGCGTCGCGCGACTACCTTGAGACCGGGGCGCAGGTTGTGCTGCAATGCGAGGCCACGATGGAGGCGGATCAGCTAAAGCTGCTGGGCCGGTCGGTATCGCCCATTGATACGGTTGTGGCAGATGCGGGCGGGGCGGGTCTGCGTGTGTTCATTGACGGGCCTGAGGCGGTTGAGTCGGTGGCGACCATTCTGGAAAACGCGGCCCGCGATGGTGTGCGGGCGGGCAAGGGACCGGTCTTTTTCTGTCTGATGAATGACGATTTGCCGGGCGAGGTGGAATTGGACCTTGGTCAGGATTTCCCGGTGAACCCGCAGATCAAAGGTGCGCTGCGCAGTTTGGGTGGCGTTATTGAGGTGGAGGACGCTTGAGGCGTCCACATCCATTTATTCTCTAGGTTAGATCAGACGTCGCAGAAGCCGAGTTGTTTGATTGCCCGGCGTGCGTTGTCGCGTTGTTCGGTTGTACCGTGCAGTAACTCTTGGTTCAATTCTATCATAGTGTTGTGCAAAGAGCGTTCGTGGATGCAGTTCTTTACGAACGCGTTTGTCTGCTCTGGTGCGATGCTGAGTATGGCATCCGATGTCGACGTTTTCATTTCCATGCCGTCTTTCATTTGAGCCCCCGATAGTCTTTCCGATTCTTAGTCAGAGCGTAATCTGCTGATCGGAAACTTTGAAGAAAAAGATATCCACATGGGGGTAGTCTTGGGTGAATATCTTCTGATCAATATGTGGCTCAGCTTGCCGCGTTCCATGGGAAATGGTCGCTTCGTCGGGGTATGGTCAGCGTTTGATGAAGCAAGGGTATGCTGTCTAATGCGCTTAATGTTTAGACTTACAAACGGCGCCATCGCAAGGCAAACAAACGATCATTTTTAAAAATTCATATAAATATCGATTTTTTTTTGCGCTTAGTTTCGACTCAGGTTAACTTGTTCAAGATTAACTGGGAGGAAAATCATGAAGACGTCTATCAAAGCTTTGGCGACCGCTACGGCGCTTATTTTGGGCGCAGGGGCTAGCAATGCTGAGGAACTGCGCATCGGAACGGCCAGCCTTGGCGGCGCTTTTTATCCAATGGGGCAAAGCATATCGAACCTGGTGAATGAATATGCGGGTGACGATATTTCCATGGTCCCCGTCGTTACAGGCGGTTCCGTTCAAAACCCTAATTTGATTGCCACTGGCGAAGTCGAAATTGCTATTACAAACAATAATCTGGCCGTTCTGGCTGTGGGCGGTAAAGGCCCTTATGCCGATGCTGGCCCGATTGATATGAGCGCGGTCGCGGCCCTTCACCCCAGCGTCTTGCACATGATCGTGCTTGCGGATTCCGACATTCAGACGATTGAGGATATCAAAGGCAAGCGCGTGGCGGTTGGCCCTGCTGGTGGCGGAACGCTGGGTTTTCTGAACTTCCTGATGCCGTTGCACGATATGTCATTTGACGACATTACGCCCAGCTTTGTTTCCTACACCGACGGGTTCAGCCAGTTGACGGACGGAACCGTTGACGCGGCCTTTGCCCTGTCGGGCTTTCCTGCCGGGGCCGTGATGCAGGCGTCAGCGGGGGCCGATCTGCGGTTTATCAGCTTTTCAGACGGTAAGCTGGATGAGGCTTTAGGGGCGAACAGTGCCTATCTGCCGGTGGAGATCCCTGCCGATGTATATGGTACAGCAGAACCCGGTATGCAGATTGGTGTGAACAATATGCTGATTGTACCCAACTCAACCGATGCGGCTGTGGTCGAAGCGATTACCGCGTCGATTTTTGATCACCTGGATGAGTTCAAGGCCGAAAATGCCAATGCCGCGCAGATCGACCCGGCTATGTCGCTTGAGCTGGCTATCCCGCTTCACCCTGGGGCACAGGCCTATTTTGATAAGTAGTCCAGACATTTGATGTTGCAGGGGCCCGCGACGCGGGCCCTCTTCTGTCCCAGACCGGCCCGGATACAATGACCAAAATCCCCACATGGCTTACCAAGCAAAACGCGCTGTTCATCGCGGGTTTTGCGCTTGGCGCTTATCATCTGTTTGTTGTTTCCGGTTTGTTGATCGTGTCAACGATGCCGATGCGCGTCACCCATGTGATGCTAGCCTTTTCGCTGCTTTTCGTCATCAAGCCAGCAACCGAGGGGCTGGCTGGTACGCGTCTGAATAACATCCTTTCGGCGATTTTGATCACCGCAACGGTCATCGCGAGTTTCTGGCTTCTTTCGCGGTGGAAGACCATTGCGTTTAGCGGCGGTATTACTCAGGCGAATGATATCTACGCAGGTGCGGTCATTCTTTTGCTGGTATTCGAAGCCGCGCGTCGTGGCGTGGGGCTGATCCTTGCGCTGATTACTGTCGTTTTCTTTAGCTACCCGTTTCTGGCCCCCTATCTGCCGGGCGTGTTAGAGGGGCGTGGGGCGACGCTGAACCGCGTTATCGTCAATCTGACAACCAACACGGCCGGCATTTACGGTATCCCGGTCGGCGTTGCCGCGTCTTATATCATCGTTTTCACGATATTCGGGGCGCTTTTGTCCCGGTTTGGTGCGAGCGATTTTTTCTTCGAACTTTCCACTCGCGCCACCCGCGGGCTGCGTGCGGCGAGTGCGAAATCCGCCGTTTTGTTTTCCACCTTGATTGGGATGGTGTCCGGCTCTGCCGCGGGCAATGTAGCCGTGACCGGGACGGTGACAATCCCCATCATGAAGCGGGAAGGCTACGCGCCGCATCAGGCTGGCGCGATTGAGGCCGTTGCCTCGACCGGCGGGCAGATCATGCCGCCGGTGATGGGGGCGGCGGCGTTTATAATGGCCGAGATTGTGGGCGTACCTTACACAACGGTCATGGCTGCGGCGATCCTGCCTGCGCTGATGTTCTTTGGGTCGGCATTTATTGTGGTCCATTTGCAGGCGGTGAAATCGGGTATTGCTATCAATCATGATGACCAAAGTGATGACCGGTCCTTGCTTGAGGTATTGATCCAAGGTGGACCGTTTATTGCTGCTTTCGGGACATTGATCGCGCTCATGCTGATGGGATATTCACCCTTCCGCGCCTCACTTTGGGCGATGGGCGCACTGATCGGTCTGGACGTGGTCTGGCGGCGCAAAATCGACATGGAGTTCTTTACCAAGATCGGCGGGGCGATTTCGGAAGGCGCGCGGAGTGTCGTGACGATCTCGGCGGCTTGTGCGGCGGCGGGGATTATCGCGGGGGTTCTGGGGTTCACCGGGCTGGGGTCCAAGATTGCGCAATTGATCGACGTCGCGTCGAACGGGTGGCTGTTTCTGGCGCTATTTTTTACGATGATTACGTCAATCATTCTGGGGATGGGGCTGCCGACGACAGCGGCATACCTGATCCTTGCAACTGTCGTGGCACCGGCGCTGGTGTCATTGGGGGTGGACCGGCTGACAGCACATTTCTTTGTCTTCTATTACGGTTGTATCTCGACCATCACGCCACCCGTGGCGCTTGCGGCCTATGTGGCCGGGGGCATTGCGGGGGCCAATGTCAACAAGGTTGGCTGGACGGCAGCGGCTTATGCGGCGACCAGCTTTGTGCTGCCCTTTGCCTTCGTCTTTGGCCCCGGACTGCTGATGCAAGGTACCTGGGTGGATAATACGGCGGCTGTGGTGTCGGGCTTTGCGGGCATTCTGGCTGTGGCGGTTGCCATCATTGGATGTTTGTCCCAGCCATTGTCGCCCTTGATGCGGGTACTGGCCGGGGTAGCGGGCCTGTGCCTGCTGTTCCAAGGGTGGGGCAGCGCCTTTGTCGGGGCCTTTCTTTTTGCCGGGTTGGTGCTGATCGACGGCCGCCGCCCGGCCACCGCCACCTAATACAGCAGGAGTTTGCAACACATGCACAGAGAGTTTCGTAGGGTCGTGACCGGTCATGATGAAAATGGAGTCGCCATTATCGAAAGCGATGAGACCGCCAGCCAGTACCTCGAGCGGCCCAACCGGCCCGGTGTGCGGCTAACGAATTTTTGGCTTACCGATGGCACCCCCGCCGAATATGATGGCCCGACCGAGACCTGCACTGGTCCGTTTATCCTGCATCCACCCCAGAATGGGTCCGTTTTCCGCTGTGTGGAGTTCATGCCCGAAGACCCGGAGGTCATGGCCAAACTGTCCAGCGAAGATGGAGCTGCCGCATTTGCCGAAATGGGGGCTGGTGCCAATGTGGTGCAGGGCGGGCGACATCCGTGGATGCATCGGACGGATTCAGTTGATTATGGGATCATATTGTCTGGCGAAATCTGGATGCTGATGGATGAGGAAAAGGAAGACGTGCTGCTAAAGGCTGGTGATGTTGTCGTGCAGCGTGGCACCAACCATGCGTGGGCCAATCGTGGGACGGAACCTTGCGTGATCATGTTTGTGCTGGTCGACGGTGTGACGACACGCGAGGCAGGTGACAAGGGTTTGCCGCCGCGCCCTTAAACTGTCGCTATTTACCCCCGAAAAAAGAAAAGCCCGGACACAAGGTCCGGGCCAGTTCAACAGGGAGGTTGGTGATTTGATCCCATCACCAGGGAATTCCTTTGAACCTCGGCGATCTGGTTAAGAGACGACCCAAACCGCCGAGGTCTTTGATATGAATCAGCTTTTAGGAGTTTGATCGGGCGAGAAAAAGGCAGAGTCGGGACAGTTTTGGTCCAATTTATGGGTTTGGGCGGGATGCCGCCGAAAAAAAAGCCCGGACACAAGGTCCGGGCCAGTTCAACAGGGAGGTTGGTGATATAACCCCATCACCAAAGGGATCTCTGTAGGCCCCGGCGGGTGGTTTGGAGACTGCGCCACACCACCGGGTAATGCCTATGCAACCAGTCTATAGCCCCCGGATTCGGTCACAAGAAGGCGCGCATTTGACGGATCTGGTTCAATTTTTTGACGAAGACGGTAAATATGTGTCTCCAGCGTGTGGGTGGTCACACCTGCGTTGTATCCCCAAACCTCGTGCAGGAGCACGTCGCGGGCGACCACACCTTCGGTCGCGCGATAAAGGAATTTCAGGATATTGGTTTCCTTTTCGGTCAGTCGAACTTTCTTGTCGTCTTCGGTGACAAGCATTTTCTGGGCGGGTTTGAACGTATATGGCCCAAGCTGAAACACGGCGTCTTCCGACTGCTCGTGCGTCCGCAATTGGCTGCGGATACGAGCCAGAAGAACCGGGAATTTGAATGGTTTGCTGACATAGTCATTCGCACCGGCATCAAGGCCCAGAATGGTGTCTGAGTCGCTGTCTTGTGCCGTCAGCATCAAAATCGGACATTTCACGCCCTGTTTGCGCATCAGGCGACACAATTCGCGACCGTCAGTGTCAGGCAGACCGACATCAAGGATCATCAGGTCATACAACCCTTCCTTGGCCTTGGTCATGGCGCTGGCACCATCATCGGCTTCGAAGACGTCAAAATCTTCTGTCATCAGCAGTTGCTCACCCAGCGCTTCGCGCAGATCATCATCGTCATCGACGAGTAAAATGCGTTTGAGTTGTCTCATGACCGTCTCCTTCGTTACGCTATTAAATTTGTGTCTTTGATACGTGCGGGACAAGAACCCCCGCCGAAGTTTCACACGGACGTGTGATTTGGCGTGCAAATGTTTCAATTCGTGACAGAAACCGCTATCGATACGCGCAAAGACAGGCGGGTTTGCATGGGATTTTCCCCCGATATTACAGAAAGGCTGGCCCGCGCCCGGGCAGATCTGCGCATGGGCGTGCCCGTTGTGCTGAATGGCGGCGCTGTGGTTCTGGCCGCCGAGACCCTTGATGCGGACCGGCTGGCACATCTTCGTACCTTGGACGGTGATCCGGTTCTGACCGTCACGAGCTGGCGGGCGCAGACGCTCAAGGCTGCCGCATATGACGGTGATCTTGCGAGAATCGCTTTGCCGCCCGGCGCCTCATTGGCATGGGTGCAGGCGGTGGCTGATCCCGCCGATGATTTGCTGACCCCAATGAAAGGCCCGCTGCGCAGCTTGCGGGATGGTCCTGCAGATTTGCATCGTGCTGCAATCGCCTTGACCAAAGCGGCGAGGTTGCTGCCTGCAGCGCTGGTATTGCCTGTAAGCGATCCCGCAGGATTTGCGGCAACGCATAATCTGACGCTGATACCGGAAAAAGCGGCGGTTGATACCGACCTTAGCCCGCTTCACCCGATTGTCAGCGCCCGTCTTCCGCTTGAGGTCTCCGAGGCGGGCCGTCTGCACATATTCCGCCCCGATGACGGGGCCGAGGAGCATTATGCGATTGAAATAGGACAACCCGACAGGGCGAAGCCGGTGCTGTCGCGTCTGCATTCGGCGTGCTTTACGGGTGATCTGCTGGGCTCGCTGAAATGCGATTGCGGTCCGCAGCTGCGCGGCGCGCTGGCGCAGATGGGCGATGCCGGCGCGGGTGTGCTGCTTTATCTTAATCAGGAGGGGCGGGGTATTGGCCTTGCCAACAAGATGCGTGCCTATTCCTTGCAGGATCAGGGTTTTGACACGGTTGAGGCGAACCACCGGCTTGGGTTCGAGGATGACGAGAGAGATTTTCGAATTGGGGCCGAGATATTGAAGCGGATGGGGTTCAGTGCTGTGCGGCTGTTGACCAACAATCCTGCAAAGGTCGCCCGGATGGAAAGCTGTGGGATAGACGTGACCGAGCGTGTGCCGTTGAAGGTCGGTGAGAACCGCCATAACGCGGCTTATCTGGCGACCAAGGCCGCGAAGTCCGGACATTTGTTGTGAGCAAGGGACGCTCCGCGGGGAGTTTTTGGGCCAAGATGAAGGGGGAGCGTTGGTGAAGCCAACTGACCTTGTTCTGACACCTACGCATCTGAGGTTTTGTGGTCGTCGATTTCCCCGCCGCGTCGGGCGGGGTGGTTTGACGGATAGGAAGGCCGAGGGGGATGGCGCAACACCGCGTGGGGTGCATCGCATCGTCGGGATGCTTTATCGACCCGACAGAATGGCACGTCCGGCGGATTGGGCGCTCCCGATTGGGCCGCGTGATCTGTGGTCGGATGATGTGCACGACCCGAACTACAACATGATGGTTCGTGCCTCGCACCGGTTCAGCCATGAAAACCTGCGGCGTGCGGACCCGATGTATGATCTGATTATTCTGACCGACTGGAACTGGCCCTATGCCGTGAAGGGGCGCGGATCAGCCATTTTTATTCATCAATGGCGCGGGCCGGGGCGGCCGACGGCGGGGTGTGTCGCCTTTCGGCGGGACCATTTGCGCTGGATTGCCCGACATATTCGCTACCAGACCCGACTTGTTATCGCATAACCATCAGGCGTATTTCAGTGTAGGCCTCACTCAACTGAGGTAAGACCATGAAACACCAAGGCACGTTTATGACCCCTGACGAAATCGCCCGACTTCCCTATCGCCCTTGCGTGGGCATCATGCTGGCCAACCCGCGCGGCCATGTCTTTGTCGGTCAGCGCAAGGATCGCGACACCGATGCGTGGCAGATGCCGCAAGGTGGTGTCGATCCAGGTGAAAACACACGGGACGCTGCATTGCGTGAGTTGGAAGAAGAAACCGGGGTTACTGCCAATCTGGTCAGCGTAGATGCGGAAAGTGCCGGGTTGATCCCCTATGATCTGCCGCATGAGCTAGTGCCGCATTTGTGGAAGGGCCGCTATCGCGGGCAGGAACAGAAATGGTATCTGCTACGCTTTCACGGGACGGATGCGGATGTGAACATACAGACCAAGCATCCTGAATTTTCGGCCTGGAAATGGCTCCCCGCTGATCAGTTGATCGACAGCATCGTGCCGTTCAAGCGTGCCGTTTATGAGCAGGTTCTGGCGGAGTTTGCCCAGAAGCTGTGAGCATGCTTTGGCCGCCTTGCCCTGCATGACATGCTGACCTCAACCCGGAGGAAACCTATGAGATATTCCACCATCGCCCTGTCACTTGCTCTGGCCGCCGTCGCCGGTCAGGCTACAGCGCTGAGCTGTATGCGTCCTGATCCGATTGCCAGCTTTCAAAACGCCGCTGAGGCCGAGGAAAGCTATTTTGTTCTTTACGGCACGCTGACATTTGACGAATCCGCTTTGCCCGAGAGTGTTGGTATGGGCAACCGGCCAGAGCCCGTGCCGATCCCGGCTGAGTTCACCGGCAAGGGTTTGTCGCAAGACGGTTTCGTGAATGATTATGCCGGTCCGATCACGTTGCAGCCCACCTGTGCGGGATCGTGGTGCGGTGGTGCCAAAAGCGGGGTTGAGGCGGTTTTCTTCGTGCAAGTCGATGACGTGCCGACTGTGGTCGCAGGTCCGTGCGGGGGGAAGATCTTTGAAAACCCGTCCCCCGCGGTGCTTGATGCCCTGACGACCTGTATGCAGGGCGGTGAATGCTCAGCGCAGGCGCTCCAATAGCGATAGTGAGGCGTAGCCATCGGCTGGGAGGCCGACACTGCGCTGGTAGGCTTTGATTGCTGCTTCGCTATTTGGCCCGATCCGTCCGTCGATCCCGCCGGTCGAGAACCCGGCGTTGGTCAGCCTTTGTTGAAGCTCCACACGCTCCGCCCGCAAAAGACCGCGTTCCTGCATGGGCCATGCCGCCTGAAGCGGGTCCATACCGCGAATGCGGTCGCCCAGATGACCGACGCCGATGATATAGGCCTGCGCGTTGTTATAGCGTGAGATCACATCATAGTTGCGGAACACAAGGAAAGCCGGGCCACCTGCGCCGGTGGGTGTGATCAGCGATGCTTCACCATAGTTCGGGACCACGCTACCATCGACGCCGACAACGCCCTGCCGTCCCCATTGGTCGGGCGTTCTGCGCACGGCGCGGGCGGTTTGGGCATAGTCGAACCCTTGCGGTAGTCGAACCTCGACCCCCCAAGGCTGACCACGGTTCCAGCCAAAGCGGCTGAGATAGGCGGCGGTCGAGGCGAGTGCGTCGGTCGGATCATCCGCCCAGATATCGCGGCGACCGTCGCCCGTGAAATCGACCGCGTAGGCTTCATAGGAGGTCGGGATAAACTGCGTGTGCCCCATAGCCCCGGCCCACGATCCGGTGATGTTCTGCGGGGCCACATCGCCACGCTGCAGGATGCCCAGGGCAGCAATCAACTGTTGTTCAAAAAAGCTGCCGCGCCGACCGTCATAGGCCAGTGTGGCGAGGGTCGAGATCAGGGGCGTATCACCGCGACGTGCGCCGTAGTTGCTTTCCATCCCCCAAACAGCCGTGACCACATGGGCATCGACGCTGTAGGTCTGCTCAATCCGGCCAAGGGTATCGGCATATTCCTGCAGCTTGGACCGGCCATTGCTGACCCGGTCGTTTGAGGCTGCGGTGGCCATGTATTCGCCCAGCGGCTTGACGAATTCCGCCTGATTGCGGTCGCGGTCGATGCTGTCCTGCAAATACTGCGCATTGGCAAATGCCGCATCAAAGGTGCCCGACGAAATGCCAGCGGCCAGCGCCCGGCTGCGAAAACCAGCGATCCAGTTGGGAAACCCGGCTGCATTGGCCTGAGCCATGCCAGCGGCGGACGCTGCGATCAGCCCGACGGCTGTTGTCATAAACTGCCTGCGAAACATGGTTTGTACCTCCATTTGCTTCTGCCTGATGTAGTTTAGCGTAAAGCGGTGGCGATCAAAATCATCTTTGCGCGTCACCGGCGTTTCTTGCCATCATGACAGAGGGTTTCGCCCATGTGGCCGAAAGACCCTTGATCGCCTCGCGCAGCATCGGCACCCGTCTGGGGCGAAAGCTGTCTTTGGTGATCACCAGTTCCTGCATCCGATCCAGCCTGAAATGGCGGAAATCCTGGCGCAGGTGACACCAGCCCAGAAGGCAGTGAGTTTCCTGAAGGAAAACGATGCCCAGCGGGTCAACACGGCGGGTGGTCGCGATATCATTGGCATCAATATAGGCGATTTCTATGGTCTGTTCGTCCCAGGTCGCTTGCCGCAACCGGCGCACGTCAATGCTGGGTTGGGCGGGGCGCATCATCCGATCCGCGCTCAGGACTGCGTGTTTCAGCCGATGGGCCTGTGCAGCAGGTAGGCGGGCCTGCAGTTTAGCTAGCGCATTCTTGGCCGCACGCGCAAGATCATCATCCGCGATGGCCTGCACGTCGCGTAGCCCTAAAACCAGTGCTTCGATTTCTTCGTCGTCAAACATCAGTGGTGGGACGGATGCATCTTCGGTCAGGGCATAACCATAGCCTGCCGTTCCGTCGATAATCGCGCCAAGGCCACGCAAGGCCTCAATATCCCGATAGAGCGTGCGCAATGATACGCCCGTGTCGGCAGCCAATGTGGCCGCTGTCACTGGTGGGGGGTGGCTGCGGAGCGGTTGCATCAGCTGAAACAGGCGGGCGGTGCGCGACATGGGGGCAGGCTGACATATCCTGCCAAAAATTGACAGTTATGTGCGCCCTTCTTTTACATCTGACAGCCCAGCCCCCAATCCCCGCCGCAAATGGCTTTGAGCCGGGCAATGTCCTCATCGCTCCACCCCGCGACACCGGTGACAGCCAGCCAGGCATCGATATAGTCATCGGCTTCGTAGTTATGTCCGAAACCCATCGGGACCGAGGTTGCAAAGGCCATATCCAAGGCCAATTGGAGTTGCGTCACGAAGGGTGTGAAAGTGAGCCGAGGGTAGACATCTGGTGCTGCCGGTTCTTCCATCCAGATAGGCGTGCGAAAGGCGGACTCTGCCTCAAAAAAGACGATGGGGTCAGAAGCGTATTGCAAAAAAACGATCCGCATATCGCCCCATGACGCGCTTTGGTCAGCCAACCCGCCATACTGGCTGGCGTAGCGGATCAGGTTGCCATCATCGATGGTGGGCCGAACATAGGAACTATCGGGGTTCCGGTTTGCATTGATCTGCTTCCAAAGAGCCGACGGGAAGGGAGGCCCGGCCCAGAGCGCGCCGTCAATTGGGTCATTCAGAATGCGAAAGATGTTGACCGCATGCATCGATGACCATGCCCCAAGGCTTAGCCCGTGGATGTAGAGGCGCGGACGATCAGCCGAGGGGAGGGATTTCCAGTGGTCATATACGGCGCGCACAGTCGCTTCTGCCTGATCAAGCCCGGCCTCGGTTTCGAAGATCAGAGCTATTGGGCTTTGAAGATGGGAGTATTGTACCGCAACTGTCGCCACGTCGCCGTCCAGCAGGTGTTCGACCACATCGTGACTGCCTGCGTCCAGCCAGCCGGTTCCGGTGGGGCTTGCAATGATCAACACCTCCCGATCGAAAGCGTTCACTCGCAATAGCTCTTGCAGAGCGATAGCGGCGCGCCTTTCCGGGTCATCATCCTGCGCACGACCAACATAAACCCGCAAAGGGTCCAAGGCGTCGCGTCCAGTAAAGGCTGATATGGCCTCTGCATCAGGTCCCGATCGTACAAAATCTCGCCCCGGCTTTCCCATGCTTTGCCAATCAACAAGGCTTTCGGCCGATCCGACACGCCAGTCCTCTGTTGGTGCTTCTGCTTCCGGCTCTGCAAGGTTCTGGGCGGTTTCGTAGATGTCATCAACGACCTCAAAAAGGGGTCCGATGATGCCGCGATTGAGGATAAAAAGCACAAGCATAACAACAGCAATTACTGCAACGATGTTCGCAGTCCGCTCTGCGATCAGGCGATAAAGTCGGGTCCTCAGACGATCAAAAATCCATTGAACTGCATAACCAATCGTCACCGTGATGGTAAAAACACCCATGGCGACGCCTAGCAAGGCAAGCGTGTGCACATCTTCGGTCGGTGCCATGTCCAGCCGGACCCGAATACCGTCCTGCCATTCTTCGTTCTTGAGCAAGGCCGTGATGACCCCCGCTCCAACCAGAGCTGCAAGGACCAGTTGCACCCTGACTGCCCTGGCACCGTAAACGCGCGGCAATCCGGCTGCCGCCCAGAGAGTGCGGCAGAACTGCCCGATCATGAATCCCAGTCCCATCACCGCTCCACCAAGAACGCCTTGGATCAGCCAGCCTCGCGGGATCAATGAGGGCGTTAAAGACGCCGCAAAGAAAGTGAGCCCCAGCAATAGCGGGATTAGCGCAAGGCCAAGAAAGCTGGGAGGACGGGTTTTGATCAGCATGATAGAACTCCCGTTTGAAAACCGAATGGGCACTCGAACCGGGCCACGCACCTTGGTCGGCACGCTCACACCTCCTGACAAAAACTGGCAGGAGCATACTGCATAAGCGTCTGCAAAGGAGACACTTCATGACCACCCTTATCACTTATCGGGCCGGGTTTGGCCAACCCAGCTTTAGCCCCTTCTGTGTGAAGGCCATGTGGCTGTTATCTGCCGCTTCGGTTGAATGGCAGCGCGAGGAAAGTAACGATCCCCGTAAGATGCCGTATGCCAAATTGCCAGCCATTCGGGTGGAAGGCCAGATCATTGGGGATAGTCAGAATATTCAAAGCTATCTTGAAGGGCAGGGTGCGGATTTCTGGGGTGGCGTTTCGGAACGCGACCGCGCAGCGGGCCATGCCTTCATACGCATGGCGGAAGAGCATCTGTACTTTCACTTGCTCTTGGATCGTTGGGGGAGTGATGAGGTCTGGCCCATCATCCGCGAGAATTACTTCGCTGAAATACCCACGCTTCTGCGGCGTCCCATCACGGGTATGATCCGTCGCGCGACCTTGCGTGGGATGGTGTCGCAAGGGCTGGGCCGGTTCAATGCAGAGGAACGCCTGGCCCGAGTGGAGCCGGATTTGCAAGCAATAGCCGTTCAGTTGGGTGACAAACCATTTTTGATGGGGAACCAGATCAGCTTGCCAGATTACTCTATGGCGGCAATGCTGGGGGCGGTGATGGCGACGCCGTTACCGACGGGGTTAAGCCAAAGGGTGGCAGGTGATGTGGTGCTGGCTGAGTATGCGACACGGGTTGCGGAAAGGATGACAGCGGGATGAAGCGTCCGTTTCAGAGTGACGCCGTAGAGGCGGCTTTTGCGGCGTTGCCTGACGACAGCCGTGAAATCGCGATGATATTGCGCGATCTTATCTTCGATGTGGCTGATGACACGCCCGAGGCCGGACAGATTGAAGAGGCGTTGCGCTGGGGGCAGCCCTCATATCTGACGCCAGAGACGAAATCGGGGACAACTTTGCGACTTGGGCAGAGCAAGAATACGGAAGGTTGTGCGCTGTTCACGCATTGCCAGTCGAGTGTTATGCGCGATCATGCCGCCATGTTCCCCGGTATGGACCGCATTGAGGGGAACCGCGCGATCGTTTTTGCAACCGCCGACGACATTGAGCCGATGCGCCTTCGGCTTCTTGTGCGTCATGCGCTGACCTATCACTTGTGAGCGCCAAACTGTTCTGCTGTGCACCTAGGTTCGATGGGTAACAGCCGCCTTGGCAATTGCGGCTGGGTAAGGTCATAGTGGTCTGGTCAGTGGATAAGGAACCTTTCCAATGCAGCTTCTTATGTCACCCGCCTCACCCTTCGTGCGAAAAGTTCGTGTCTTGCTGCGCGAGGCTGATTTGCTGGAGCAAGTGACCGAGGTTGATGTCCAGACAACGCCATATGAGCCCGATCAGGCCGTGAAGGCGGCCAATCCGACTGGCAAGATACCGGTTCTGATCCGCGACGATGGGCCTGCTCTCTATGACAGTCGGGTCATCACGCGGTTTCTGGACCAGATCGCCGGGGCGGACCTTTATCCCGCTGCGGGTCTTTGGGAAATTTTGACGCTAGAGGCGACGGCGGACGCGATGATGGATGCCGCCGTGCTGATCACTTATGAGGGGCGGTACAGGCCCGAAAGCCAGCAATCGCCAGACTGGATGGATGCGCAGTGGGGCAAGATCACCCGTGCAGTATCGACGGTGGAGACCCGCTGGATGAGCCACCTTGCCGGTCCATTACATATGGGGCAGGTCGGTATGGGTTGCGCGCTGGCCTATCTTGATCTGCGCCATGATGCGCGGGGCTGGCGGGATGGAAATCCTGCATTGGCAGCTTGGCACAAGGAATTCATGTCGCGTCCCAGCATGATCCAGACCGCGATTTGAACAGTCTTACGACTTGGCCTGAGCAAGAACGCGTAGGGATGTGCTTTCTTCGCGCATTGCCAGTCGCGCGTCATGCGCGACTTTGCCGTCGTGTTCGCGAGCGTCGATCGCACTGAGAGGAACTACGCAATAGTTTTCGCAGCCCCCAACGACATTCATCCAATGCGACTTCGGCTTCTTATTTATCATGCCTTAACCTATGACCTCAAACGCCCCTGAGAAGAATTTAGGCGTGAAATGAGGCGGTTAAGTGACGGCGAGTGTGCTTGATTGGGATGATAGTGTGGCGGCAGATGTCTTAACTTAGGTCAATGATCTGCGGTTTTGCGGCATTGTTTCATCAGTAACTGCAAGCAAATGCCCTGATATTGGTTCGCCGCCGGTCCGAAGATACAAATTGTCTCTGTCCAGTGTCATTGTGGCGACCGATACCGATGAAAAGACAAAGCGAACGGCCAAGGAACAGAACGGTGTTCCTTGGTGTTGTATCAATCAATGGCATATCAGCGGATGTGATTAATCCTCAACAGCAATTATCGTCACTGAGGAATCTCGTTCGGTGTTTCCGTTAGAGTCCTCCGCCCCGCCCAAACCTTGTCCGAAGATACCGGTGGCGGTGAACCCTGCAAAAAGTTGTGTGTCGATATCTATAGCCAAATCAGTGTCCGCCATCACCACATCAGAGGGGATGGTCAACGTACCGGTAACATCGGCCGTAAATCCCGGAACATCTGCGAGTTCGGCAATATAGCGGTCCGATTCAGCACCAGAGTCCGACACCATATCGTAGAATTCGCTGTTATTGATCGTCAGGCTACCATCGACAGCAGGCATGACGTAGTCATCGTCAGGTACCCCGTCAGATATATCCGCAAAGTGGAAATCGGTCATCTCGCCCGTTATGTTTCCACCGTCTGCAAAGTCGGCCTCTATAGTGGTAGATCCGAAAAAAATGATGTCCCCGAAATTATCAGGTTCCCCATCGTGAACGGAAACTAAGCCGACGCCAGTGTAGCTGGCAGTTCCAGATGTTGGTATATCTTCATTGAAGACGATTGGGCCTGCTTCGGTCGTTTCGTCATATCCCATCGGTATTGCAAGTTTCACTGCATCATTCATTGCGCTTTCATAGGTCACCGGGCTGCTTGTTACAGATATATCATCGCTACCGGTTGAGCAGGCGGAGATTGCGACCAATCCGGAAAGGATCATCAGAGACCTAAGTTGCTTCACGTATAGTTCCTTTGTGAGATGTGAAATTGGCGGGTTTGATAGTCCCGCCTGCCAGACACTCTTTGCGTGTATTTTTCGAATTTCTGCAAGTTCAATGTGGCATAAGAATGACGTGGATTGTGTTAATCAATTGGGTTTTTGTCGTTTTTTCGGATTGATGCTGGCGCTCAAACTCATGTGTTCGCAAGCCGCCATGTCCTTTTTTACCCGCTGTATTGTCCCGAAAGCCTTGGGCCTACCCGCCAAGCGCGAATGGGATGAGACCTTGACGGGCAATGACACAAGTCGGGTTGCGCTCAAGGGAGAAGTGATATTGCTATCAATGATAGCGCGAACGCACCAAGCCAAACGACATGACCAAACCTCAGAACGCGACGCCCAGGTTTACCGATACGGCCTCGGTATCGACGGTTGTAGGGGTGTCACCATTTTCGTAGCTAACAACCACGCTGATGGGGCTTTTTTCGCTGAGCTTCCAATTGGCCTGCAGGGAGAACAACCGGGTATCGTTGAGGTCGTTTGTAAAGCTTTTCATGTATTCGTACCCGGCCACTAGGCTGAGTCGGTCCAGCGGGCTTTCGACAAATGACAGTGTCGCGTCGATTGAGCCGCCAACATAGACGCGGTCGGTTTCGCCCTCATAAAGATCCACTTCGGCATCATCGATGATCCTCTGATACTGAGCCTTCAGCTCCGGTTCGAACTGCATCTCGGCGTTGCCAACGGCATACGGTACCTCTCCGAAACCTCGTTTTGAACTTGACGGGACGTAGCTCAGATCAGCTGTGCCAACAGACAATTCAAATGCGGAGTTGGTGATCCAGCCGAGATTGGCTGAAAGGAAGCTGTTTTCCCAGAACATGTCAGGAGAGGTTGCCTCGAACTTCCAGGAACCGCCGGACTGAAACTCTATGGTGTCGCTGGTATCGACCCCGTTTACTGCGCGGCGATCGACTTCGACGCCGATGGTGTAGGCGGCAATTTTCAGGCTGCGCTGGTTTTCAATATTGCGCCGGATCTCCCAAAACGTGGCCCCTTTGATGCTTAACGCCTCGGTTCCGCTTTGGCTGTCGTCGGAGTAGCTTAGCAATAGTGGATCGGCGCTTCTTGCTGATACTGACTTATCAACCTCATCCAGGATCGATGGTTTTGCGAATTCTCCGCGCAGATACCATCGCGCGCTAACTGCGGGATCATCGGATATCGCATCTTGGGCCAATGCGGGACTGGCGAGGATGAGTGTGTACATAAGTACTGGATGCCGGGCTAAGGCTTGAAATGTCATCTTTCAAACTCCTTTGCGGGCGCGAAAATTGAGTGCAGTTCCAACGGCCATCGCCGTCCATCGGGCTTCTTAAGGATGAGTGGTTGGTATTTTCCAAAGCCTGCAAATTAGCATCCTGTTCTTCAAGCAATTTTGCAGATCAGGGCAAATTCGGCAGATAGTGGCGATAATGGTTGGTTGGTGTGGCACTGGTGATGTCGTGCGCGAGATTAGATCAGGTTGTGAAGGCGTTCAGCCGAAACTTTCAGAACGTCACGAGGTTCCAGAACTAGTTGCGCAAATAGGAGGGGGCCCTGACAAAACAACCGCTTACTTGCGATTGCGCATTACCTTGCGTTTCGCTTTCGCTTTCTTTTTAGCTGCCCCGACCTTGCGGCGCGGGGGCTTGCCTCGTCCGCGGGATGGTCCCTTTGGCACGGCCCTATCGTCCAGCTTCAAAAGTTCCACGATCAGCCCGCCCGTCACCGGTGCCGCCTCTGCCAGTTTCACGGTCACACGTTGCCCAAGGCCGATGATCATGCCGCTGTCAGAGCCCATGAGGGTCTGGCTTTCGGCATCGTAGTGGAAATACTCGGCCCCCAGCGTGCGGATCGGGATCATGCCGTCCGCGCCTGTTTCATCCAGCTTTACGAACACCCCGAACTTGGCGATCCCGCTGATCCGGCCAGTCAATTCGGCCCCGATCCTGTCGGACAGGAAGGCCGCCAGATATCGGTCCGTCGTGTCCCGCTCTGCGCTCATTGAGCGGCGTTCGGTGTCGCTGATCTGTTTGGCCGTATCGGCCAGATGTTCGATATCCCGAGGGCTCAGACCATCCTCGCCCCAACTGTGGGCCGCAATCAATGCGCGATGTACAAGCAAATCCGCGTAGCGCCGGATGGGCGATGTGAAATGTGCGTAGGCGCGTAGTGCCAGCCCGAAATGGCCGAAATTCTCGGGGTAGTAATAGGCCTGCGTCATCGATCGCAGGGTTGCCATGTTGATCAGCTCGTCATGATCGGTGTCTTGCGCCTGCGTCAGCAGCCGGTTCAGGTGCGCTGTTTTCAAAACCTGCCCCTTGGCAAGGATCAGGCCAGAGGCATCGGCAATCTCGCGCAGGGCCTCCAGCTTTTCGGGGCTGGGTTCTTCGTGCACACGGAACAGCAGGGGGGATTTCTTGGCAATCAGTGTCTCGGCGGCGGACACATTGGCCAGCACCATGAATTCCTCGATCAGCCTGTGTGCGTCCAATCGTTCCTTGTGATTGACCGAGGTGACTTTGCCATTGTCGTCAAGCACGATCTGGCGCTCTGGCAGGTCCAGTTCCAGTGGCTGGCGTTGCGCGCGGGCCTTTGTCAACGCATCATAGGCCGCATAAAGCGGGCGGATGATATCGTCCATCAGGGGGGCGACTTTATCGTTGGCTTTCCCGTCGATGGCAGTCTGCACCTCTTCGTAGTTCAGTGAGGCGACGGATTTCATCAGCCCGCGATGAAATTCGTGGCTGACCTTATGACCACTCGCGTCGATCCGCATGGCGACAGCGATGCAGGCCCGCTCCACCCCTTCGTGGAGCGAGCAGAGGTCACCTGACAACCTGTCGGGCAGCATCGGCACCACCCTGTCGGGGAAGTAGGTGGAGTTGCCACGCTTGCGCGCCTCGTGGTCCAGTTCAGAGTTTGGCGTCACGTAGTGGGCCACATCTGCAATGGCGACCCAGATAGTGAAATCACCGTTGTCATGCGCTTCGACGTAGCAGGCATCGTCGTGGTCGCGAGCATCCCATGGATCAATGGTGATCAGGGGCATGTCCCGCAGGTCTTTGCGGCCCTTCAAACCGGCAGGTTTGGCCGTGTCGGCTTCAGCTATCACCTCATCAGGGAAATGGTCGGGGATGCCGTGCTGGTGGATGGCAATCAAAGAGACTGCACGGGGTTCGGTCGGATCGCCTAGGCGGGCGACAATACGGGCCTTGGGCAGACCCATGCGCCCCTTGGGGCCAGCCTGTTCGGCTTCGACCAGTTCACCGTCCTTCGCGCCGCCCGTCGCACCGGCAGCCACCACCCATTGTTTGTCCGATCCCTTGTCGATGGGGAGGACCCGGCCACCTTCGGACCCGGCCCGAAATACGCCCAGAATACGCTGGGGATTGGTACCGATCCTGCGTATCATGCGGGCGGTGTGGCTATAGTCTTCGGTCTTGTCGACCGTCAGGCGGCCAAGGATGCGGTCGCCCGCGCCCAAAGCGGGGTCGCTGGAGCGCAGCATCATCAGAATGCGCGGCTCTGCGCCCTGACCCTTCCATTCCAGCGGGCGAGCGAACAGATCGCCATCGGCATCGGCGCCCACTACCTCAAGCACAGAGACCGGCGGCAGTTCTTCCGCGTCCCGATATGAACTGCGACGCTTGGTCAGTTTGCCCTCATCCTGCAGCTCTTTCAGCAGACGTTTGAGGTCAATCCGCGCGGCCCCTTTGATGCCAAAGGCCTTGGCGATATCGCGTTTCGCGGTCTTGGTGGGGTTCTCGGAAATCCAGGCGAGGATTTCAGCCTTCGAAGGAATACGACTCATGTGTTCCGCCTAACATGCGCGGGGCGGGACGTCATCTGAAAGAGTTTATTCGCCCCAAGCATGTGGCAACTGCCCCGCAAAGCGCTTCAGTTGGTCCGAATAGCTGCCACAATCCTGATTTCCACCACAGCACCTTCACGGCGAAGGCCGGCGACCTCGACGGCAGTCCATGCGGGGTATGGTTCCCGAACATATTCGGAGCGAACCGCGTTGAACGTGTCGAAATGATCGCGCAGGCCGACATGATAGGATGTCATCTCGACGATTGCGTCATATGACAGCCCAGCCTCGCGCAAGACCAATCCGATTTTTTCGAAGGCCTGCCGGAACTGCTCTTCGATTTCTTCGGGCATTGAGCCATCCGGATTGCTCCCGGTCATGCCGGTTAAGAAGACATGATCTCCCGAAACCAGTCCTGGAGAGACCTTGATCTGCGCGGCGGACTCCTCTGAGCCTGCGGGGAAAAGTGGTCGGGGTTTCATTTTACCCTCGTTGCTCGCGAGCGCTTGCCAAAGGATGCCGCATCGATCTTACACGACCAAACATGAAAGAGACGCCAAAACGCGGTGCCGATCCTTATCAGCATCGGCGCAGATATTCAGCCGCCAGCCGCCGCCGATCCGTCCTCAAAACCCAAGAACCATATCCCGATGTGGAATACCCGCATCGTCATAGATCGATCCCGTCGTCTCGAACCCGAACTTTGTATAAAACCCCTGCGCTTGGACTTGCGCGCTCAGCTTGGCTGCACGCAAACCCGGCATCTGGCGCAGTTGATCGAGCGACGCTTCCACCAATGCGGCCCCAAGACCTGCCCGCCGTTGGGTTTCGGCGACGCAAATCCGACCGATCCGGCCTACATCGCCTTCGCGATAGACGCGGGCGGTGCCGACAGGTTCCCCGTGCAATGTGGCAAGCAGATGGGTGCTCTGTTCATCGAGATCATCCCATTCATCTGCTTCGTTGATCCCTTGTTCCCCAATGAAGACCGCCCGCCGTAAATCAAGGCAGGGTTCATAGTCTTCGACAACAGTGATCTCGACGGTCATGCAAAATACTCCTCCAACACCCTGAGGTAGATTGCCTTAAGCTGACCGATCTCGTCAATCGCCACGCGTTCATCAATTTGGTGCATGGTCTTGCCGACCAGGCCAAATTCGACGACCGGGCAGTGATCTTTGACGAAACGGGCGTCAGAAGTGCCGCCAGAAGTCGAAAGGACAGGCTTTCGCCCGGTTTCAGCTTCTACCGCTCGCGCGACAAGCTCCGACAAATCACCTGGCGGGGTCAGGAAACTTTCGCCTGACACTTTGACCTTCATTTCGATCTCGACGTCGAAGGCGCTGCCAGCCGCGTCGGCTTCTGATTGCATCCAGTCGATGATGGATTGGCTGGCATGGGCGTCGTTGAACCGGACATTTACCGCAGCCGTACAACTGGCGGGGATCACATTGGTTGCTGGGTTGCCGGTATCGATGGTGACGACCGCAAGGCTGGACGGATCGAAATGATCGGTGCCTTCATCCAGCCCATGCGATGACAAACGATCCATCAGCCGGACCATGGCGGGCAGAGGGTTTTTGGCGCGGTGCGGATAGGCCGAGTGTCCCTGCACCCCACGGATGGTGAACCATGCGGTCAGCGAGCCGCGGCGCCCGATTTTCATTGCCTCGCCCATCACATCGGGGCAGGTGGGTTCGCCGACAAGGCAGACCGACATCGCCTCGTTATTGGCGCCCATCCAATCGAGAAGGGCGGTTGTACCATGCAGCGCGTCGCCCTCTTCGTCGCCGGTGATGGCCAGCACGATGGCCCCGTCGGGTGGCGTCTGCCTGACAAAATCAATAGCCGCTGCAGCAAAGGCGGCGACGCCAGATTTCATGTCGGTCGCGCCACGCCCGTAAAGATACCCATCCTTGATTTCGGCCCCAAAGGGCGGAACGGTCCAGTCATCGGGGTTGCCGATTGGAACGACATCGGTATGACCGTTGAACCCGAAGGTACGGTTCGCGCCCTGACGACCCCAACGGGCATAAAGGTTCGATACGCCCTCGCGATCCACGCGGCTACATTCAAAGCCGGCGGTTGAGAGCAGGTCTTCGAGCAACACCAGCGCACCGCCTTCGATCGGCGTCACCGAAGGGCAGCGGACAAGATCGGCGGTCAGCGCAACGGGATCAATCGGGGACATGGCGTGGGCTCCTTTCCGATATGGCTACCGGGTCGGGCGGGGGCTGTAAATTGTGAAAGTATAGACCCTAGGAGTATAGCTCGTTGTACGAATAGTGAGTTTCGACAATTGGGAACGCTATTTCCTGGTTGCGATCCGATATTATGTCTATTGCGACATTAACGCCCGCGTTTCCCACGATTTTAACATCATCCTGGCTGCACTGCCATAAAGAGCTGCATCTTCAACAAGTTCTGGAAAAATGTCGAAAACCTCGTTCCGGCAAACTGTATCCAGACTGTTCAAACTATATTTGCCCGGATGGAAGCTTTCGGATGGCACGCCATTACCCCAAATCACTTCATGTCGGTCGAAAAGCAAATGATGATAACCTATTTCCTGCATTGGAATCTGCTGGATTGTCGAGCTATTTACCAGATGCTTTGCACAAGCCAGAACCTCAGCTTCGCCAAACATAAGGTTCGCATTGCTACCCTTTATTAGCATTCGGTGCTGCGGCGACACCGTCAAAGGACGATCATTCCCAATAGCCCCTCGACTAAATCGGATGGGAGCCAGAGTCTGACGACCGTTTACTTTGGTCGACCCATGCCAGCGAATAGGTTGAGGTCCATTATCAAAGGTATTGACCAGATCGCCACATTTTAGTGTCTCGATGGGCAAGTCGCCGGATGGTGTGCGAATAAGCGTGCCATCAGCAAAGCAAACGACAAATGGAGCATCAAATACAACATTGTCAATAGCGGCGTCCCGGCTATTTGTCGCTTCCGAGACGTCCGCAAATGATACCGTGTAGTCGTTTGTGGCTGATGTGAATGAGTAGTTGTAGCTGCCGGGTGTTGTAATTGTTTCATTGACTACCAAAAGGCCATCGCTATCAACCACCTGCACAAGGACCGCAACTTCAATTGAGGCGCCTCCGTACTCGAGGTAGTCGAAGGAAAAATCAATGGTTTCTCCGATTGGAACGTCTCCGACGTTTTGAGAAATCGAGCCCGTTGGCGTGGAATTGCCTCGATTGAAACGCAAAGTACCCCCAAGCGTCCAGATGCTTGATGCGGAATCCGGCTCGGAGGTTGTCCAGGAAGTTGGGTTAGGTTGCCCGCCCCCCTCGGTGCTCGAAAAGTCTCCATTCAAAGTAAGGTTTACCACAAAGTCACCTCAAAATTAAATCATGGATAGATATTTTGTAGTATATTTCACCCTAAGGCTGAAGTGATTTTTGTGCCGCCGCTCGGGCAGGTGACCTTCCGTCCCGGCTCGGGTCGTTCAGGTCATTTGATGATCGGGCTGATTGACCAGTTGATAGAAACAGGATGCCAGTGTCCGATGAATTGAAAGCCGGCCTTAAGTGTTTCCCGTTTTATCGGATTGCAGGCTCAGGGGCACAGGCTACCGCTGCTGGATGAGTTAGCCGAGGGCCACACGAGGCCCTCGGCTAATTTCCTAAGCGTCAGAGCTTCGCGCGTTCCGATCTTAGTGCCAGCCAGAGGCAGTAGCACATGATCAGCACAACGAAGGTGAACGGGATGCCGGTTGAAACCGCGGCCCCTTGTAGCGCACTCAACCCGCCTCCGAGCAGTAGCGCGATTGCCACCAACCCTTCCAGCGTACACCAGAAGATCCGCTGGATCACAGGTGCGTCCAGCTTACCGCCAGCGGTGATTGTGTCGATCACCAGCGAACCACTATCGGACGATGTGACGAAGAAGATCACGATCAGGATAAGTGCGATTGGTGCAACAATGCCATAAAGCGGAAGCTCTTTGAGGAACCCGAACAGTGCTCCCTCAGGCTTGTAGCTATCAATCACTGTGGCTGTGACACCCTCGGCACCACCAGCATTAATCATGTCGATCGCGGCACCGCCGAATGTCGACATCCACAACGCGCAGACTGCAGTTGGTGCGATCAGCGCACAGAGGATGAATTCACGTACAGTGCGGCCTTTGGAGATGCGCGCAATGAACATGCCCACGAATGGCGACCAAGCGATCCACCAAGCCCAATAGAAGGTTGTCCAGCCGTGGAAGAAGCTGGTGTCTTCTCGCCCAAACGGGTTGGCCAGTGCCGGTAGTGCTACCACGTAATCGACCATCACGCCGAAATAGCGCGTCACCCCAGCGACGAACCCTGTTGCGAACAGGACGAAGAAGAAGAGAGCAACAGCCATGATCATGTTGATCTCAGAAAGCCGCTTCACGCCTTTGTCCATACCAAGCAGAACCGAACATAGCGCGATAAGCGTGATCCCGATGATGATAAGCACGGTGACAGTGTTTGACGGCTCGATCCCGAAAATTTCGTTCAAGCCTGCGGCGACCTGTTGGGCCCCGAGGCCAAGCGATGTAGTCAGTCCGAAAAGCGTCGCAAAGACGGCGAGCGTGTCGATCATGTGACCCCACCAGCCCCAGACCCGCTCACCCAGGATCGGGTAAAACGCAGAGCGTAAGGTCAGTGGCAAGCCAAGGTTATAGCTGAAGATCGCAAGACTAAGACCCACTGCGGCATAGATGGCCCAGCCTTCCAGCCCCCAATGGTGGATTGTCCCCACAACGCCGATGTATTCATTGCCGGGTAGCGCCGGATCGATGCCTAGCGGGTGTGCCGCGCCGCCTTCAGCGAAGTTGTAATAAACCGGCTCTAAGACGCCGAAAAACAGCAGGCCGATCCCGATGCCTGCGGCAAACATCATCGCGATCCAACCGGGATAGGAATAGTCAGGTACAGCTTCCTTTCCGCCAATCCTGACCGAGCCCACCGGCAATACGATCAGAACGAGACAGAAAAGCGTGATGGCGTTGACCGACAGAACCAGGAACCAATCGAATGTGCTGGTAAGCCATGGACGCAACCAGCCGAAAAACTCGGCCGAGGCTTCCTGATTGGCCAGAGCTAGCAGTACAAAGGCAAAGATAAGGATGCTTGAAATTAGAAAAACAGGGTTATGAATATCCAGCCCGAGGGGACGAACATTGTCCTGTCCCATCTCGTAATCGGTGGTGTACTCCATACCTCCCTGCGCCACATCTGGTTGCTCAGATGACGTCATGATGTTGGTTCCTCCCAGTTTTTGTAGGGTTTTTCCCCTTTTTGATAGGCAGCAGCGTCGCCACTTCGGGTGCATATGTCAAAGATTATCTGAAAACGGTCGCGTCGCGCTGCGGTCTGGAGCGTCGCGGATCGGGCGGAAATTGTTGAATTGATCGACATCAAAGGTGGTGTGATCCGTTCATGACACTGTTGTGTCCAATGAAGGGGAGCCCAACATGTTTTCAAAGATCATGATCCCGGTGGATCTTAAACATACCGAACAAGTGGACAAAGCGTTCGCGGTCGCAGCGGAACTTGCCAAGCAGTATAAAGCCGAGGCCCATGTCGTTGGTGTTACGCTGTCATCTCCCACAGAGATTGCACGCACACCTGAGGCTTATGCTAAAAAACTTGCGGAATTCGCGGCAGAGAGGTCCAAGGCGCTGGGCGTGACGTTCGTACCGCACACGGAAATCAGCCATGACATCACAATAGATCTTGATGACGTGCTGGAGCGGGCCGCCGAAACCATCAATGCGGACCTGATCGTGATGGCCAGTCATGTCCCCGGTTTCGCGGAGCATTTCTTTGCGTCGAATGCCGGGTATCTGGCGTCGCACGCAAGCATGTCGGTTCTCGTCGTCCGCTGAGTTGATGCATTCGCTGAACTAGATGTGTGCTAGTAACCGTTTTTGCGGTTTCAGCCAGTGATCGGAAGCCCCGTTGGATTCTGGCTCATTTATCCGCCTCCTCAAAAAATGGGGTCATCTGGGCGACGATTACGCTGTTCTCGTCCAGTGCTCGTTGCATCAATTCTTTTTCATCGTCTGAGATGTCGTGCCCTTCTGCCAGCCGCTCCTCCAGCGTGCCGTAGCCGGACACATCAAGCGGGGCCAGATCGGCCTGTTTTAATATCGCGACTGTCTCGCGCACAGCTTCGGCCTCGTCCACGCCGCTGGCATAACACATCAACGCGCCGCCTGTGGCGCCGTCGGGCAGACCATCACTGGCGTTGCGTCCCACCTCGACCAGCAAGGTGAATACTTTTTGCTTTGATTTGCCCTTCACCATGATCCGTCCTGTCCCGTTCCACCCGCTTGGATGCTGGCAATATAGCAACGTGTCAATGGGCCAATCGTCTCTTGCCTTTTTACAAAGGCGGATGCCACTATAAGGCGATTTTAGGGAATTTATTATGCTGCAACGATTATTGCTGGGCGTTTTGCTGTGGCTTTTGACATGGAAAGGCGAACCGGCAGCGGCACAAGAAGCCTATGTCATTGGTACAGTCACTCGCGCCCCGTTTTCCATGGTCGTGGATGATCAGGATACCGGCTTTAGCATCAGCCTATGGGAAGCGTTGGCGACAGAGCTGGAATTACCATACGAGCTGCAGCGGTTCGAAAATTTCCGACAGATGATCGATGCCGTCGAAAACAATGAGGTCGACGCAGCCATTGCCAATATCTCAATCACTGCCGACCGTGAAATGCGCATGGATTTCACCCAGCCGATCTTTGAAAGTGGGCTGCAGATTATGGTCCATGATGACACCGGCGGCACAGGCAGTGTTCTTCGCGCAATCTTCACACCGCAACTTGCGCTGATGGCGCTGGCCGCGTTGGTGTTGTTGTCCGCCATGGGAATGCTGATGTGGTTATTTGAGCGCAAGAAACATTCATATTTCGGGCGGACGGCGAAAGAGGCGTTGTTTCCGTCCTTCTGGTGGGCGCTCAACCTCATCATCAGCAGCGGATATGAAGAGGAGATGCCGCGCTCCGCGCTTGGCCGGGTCTTTGGGGTGGTGATGATTATTGGCAGTCTTTTCGTAGTCTCGATCTTCGTGGCTAACATCACTGCGGCAATCACGTTGGATGCACTTTCGGAAAACGTGGAAGGCATTAGCGATCTGGAGGGGCGACAGGTCGGCACCACGGAAGGGTCAACAACCTCAACCTATCTGAACGTGCGCGGGGTTGCACATCAGACCTATGATGACTTCGACATCATGCTGACTACCTTCGAAAACCATGATCTGGATGCGATCGTCTTCGATGGTCCAATTCTAGCCTATTATGTTCAGAACACCGACCACGCCGATGCGCGGCTGATCGACCGGGTTTTTCAGGAGCAGGGTTACGGGATTGCTTTGCCCAGTGGCAGTTCTCTCCGTGAGCCGTTGGACCGGGTCTTGCTGCGGTTACGCGAAAGCGGGGATTATGACGCGCTCAAGGCTGAATGGTTTGGCGCGGCCTATAGTGACCAATGATCTGATCATTTGTGAAGAACAGCGAGAGGTTTTTGAACTAAACTCGCAGTTTCTCGCCGCATTTGCATAAGCTTTGGTGCTCACCTTGAGCGAGAAACATTATTGCGTCACTGATTGCGCTAACTCTCGGGGCAATTCAGGACAACTATGTCGCAATGACGTTTCAAACTGATCATCCCGTTTATCGGGCCATTCGAGATCAATATGAAATGGCAAAGCTTGGGCCGGGCAGGCCACTAAAGATCGACAGCCTTGCCGAGAAGCACCGTTCCAGCACAATTCCCGTACGCGAAGCGCTCATTCGTCTTGCTTCCGAGGATGTGGCCGAACAAATTCCCGGCCAAGGATTTCATATCCGCAGCGTCTCGCTTGATGAAATGCTTATCCATTACCGCATTTGCATAGCGCTCTATGACATGGCGCTAAACGACCTTGACCGGCTTCAGCAAATGTCTCTACGGTCCTCGGTCGCGGTTAATCGGGTTGATCTGGAGCCGGCGGATCACAAGGCTAAAACAGAACCTGCACGTCAAGAACGCAGGCTCTGCGCGCTGGGTGCACTCATTTTGAATTCGACGCAACACAAAGTCTATCAGCGTTCTTTGTTGCTGACACGTCCGGTGCGTTGGATCATGCATGAAAACCCTGACATTGATCCGAATATATCAGAGTATCTCGAAGCGCTGCTGCCGTGTGTGGAAGCGCATCAATTCTCGGAAGCGCGACACCTGGTGTCGAATTATTTTGAGAAGATTCAAGCCACGTTGCGAACACCTTACGAGATGTATTGCAGGCAATTTTCTTAGTCGGAAGGCATCGATTTTTTGCGCCCTCAGAAATCGTATATTCTTCGTATATTATTGATATAAAATGATTATTTTCGAAAAATATCAGGTGGTAGCACTTGCTACCTGATCGGCTTTCGGTTGTCTTGCATCGAGACTCGACTGACGCGGGTATCACCGGTTGAAGGTCCAAGGTGGATCAAATGTTTCATGTTGTGTCGCGCTAAGGCAGGTGGCGGGGAATCTATTTTCCGCCCCCGCATAAATTGAGGGGGCTTGGTCGCAGATCTGAACTGGTCTGAGGCACGGCAGTCCGTCGAACACTGGGAAATTGACGACTGAAAGGAACACATAATGAGCAATGATAGCTATGCACAAGACTTCTATGGCGAAAGCAGCGACAGTTTTGAATTCCAAAGGAGTGCCGAATTGGGCGCTCACTTCGCGTACCTCCAATCAGGCCCTGAGGCCGCGGTTCTGGCGTCCGTGGAAACGGGCCTAATCGATGAAACGAACGGCGGTCCAACGACCACCATAGAAACAATCGAAGATGCTTTCGACGATAGCTTGATCGCGCGGGACATCAGCATCGACACGCTGACCCTTGAACAAATGGCCACTTTCGTATTGGCCGCTACCCAAATCGATAGCGTTCTAAACTCTGATATCGAAACCAGCGCTGATGTCACCGCTCTTTTGGGCGACACGGTCAATGTGACTTTCGTTGACGGCTTAGCCACGACAGATGGGATGGCGCTGAACGGGGTAGCCGTTCTGGAAACGGATGAGATCCTGGTCGACAGCGGCTTAGAGTTTGAAGAGCTGCGCTCGACTTTGGCGGAAGAGATCGCTGAAACCGCGTATCAAAGCGCGTTCGGCACAGCGTCGGTCGGCGATTTCGGGGAAGAGGTTTTGGCCCGGGCCGAAGGTGCGCAGGATGAAGATCTGTTTGAAACGCTGTCGACAGAGGCGGCCGAAGATACGGTGATAACAGAATATGGCCAAGCAGAAGCTAGCGTACAGGAGGGATGGACACTCGTAAGCAGAATCAACGACGAATACAGCGATTCTTTTGACATTGTTGGATTCGAGGAACTCTCGTCAAACGCATACGTCTCAGCGGTCAATGAAGTGTACACTGCGTTCGAGACTCAAGAATACACGGGCGACGATGGCATCATATCAATTGATTTTGCCCTCGGCGACCCTATGAACATGTTCGGGTATGATTTTCAGGATATTGAGGACACAGTAACTACGTCGGATCTTGACTTCGACGACGATGGAAAAGAGGCGACGAGTGTAACCATTGTGGTCGATAATTACGTTAACAGCAGCTACACATTTGATAGCGCAGAAAATATCATAATATCACCGATCGCAGGTTTGACCGGCCAAGTATTCACACACGAAGGTGTGGCGACCGTTACGCATACGGCGACCGAAGGTACGATATACACAAGTTCTTCATCCTGGACTGTTAGCGGCGATTTTACTGGTGCTATTGGCAATCCTGAGACGGGGAGAGGTGTAGGTTTTACCGTTGGTGCTTCATATGGCCAGACTACAAGTAACGCGCTACTCGCGAACGAAACCGTAACACAAGCCTATGCAGTTAACGGATCAGAGTATGAGGAAAACACAAATGTGACGGCTGGTTTGTTTGCAGAAATCGCCGATGCAACTTACACAAATTCTTACGACTTGTATATCTCGACGAGTGACGAAGATGGTTTTGAAAATGGCAGTACTTTTCGGGTGAGTGTGTCGGATCAGCAAACAATCGACGATCATCTCATCGGCGTTGTCCTATCAGAAGCGCTAACGTCTGACTTGGTTTTCTGAAGCAGCTTTTCTGACCAATCATTGACTAGTCCAGCTCTCGTCAATGACTTGGATCTGTTGTTACGGGTCAATCTATGGCCCGAATGCTGTAAAGTGGACGGACAGTCCATGCTAGCGCGGTGACGAGTATATTTCGTCACCGTTTTCTCGTAGAGTTTAGTGCAGCGAATTAGAGGGGAAGGTTCAGACTGCTGTGCTACCCAAAGTGTCTCCGCTTGGGGCTATATTTTCCGCGTATTGATCACACAGACGGGCTGGATGCGTCTGGTAATTTCATCAGCGCTGCCGGTTTCGTGAACACCGAAATAAGGTGTTTATGAGATTGGAGAACAGCAATGAAGAGAAGAGTTTACAGTCGTGAATGTAAGCGAGAGGTACCACATCAGGCGTGCCCGATGTGAATTCGACCTAGTATACTCTAAAGTAAACCGACACACTGGTTCTATCCCAGTGTCCGGTTAATAAAATCAATCAGTTTGATAGCTGCAAATATGGTCTTTCCACCGATAGTTAAAGTTAACATCTTTACCGCGCCATCAAAATCGGCCGATCCGCTATCTCAAGCAGGTTCCGTGTTACCCCGCCGAATACCGCTTCGCGCAGTCGCGAATGGCCGTAAGCTCCGCTGACGATCAATTGCGCCCCCAGCTCGCGCGCTCTGCGCATGAGGAGTTCGCCTATCTGAGGTTCGGTCTTTGCCAGAACGGCGACCTCGGGCCTGGTTCCGTGCCGCATCAGGTATTGCGCCATGGCCCCGCCGGGGTCTGATCGTTCGGCGGCGTGTTCAGGCGGATCGATAATGCAGATATCGGCCACATCCGCCTGCTGCAGCAGGGGCAAGGCGGCGCGGGCGGCGGCCAATGCCTCGGCCCCGTCGTTCCATCCCACAAGAACATGACCGCCCATGTCCGGCGCATGGCACCCTTTGGGGATCATCAAAACAGGACGTTCGGCGCTGAACAGGCATGCCTCTACCAGTTTGGTGGTCTCTGGGTTGTCCTGATAGGGGCGCGGCAGCACCACCAGATCAGAAAACCGAAGGTTGCGGGCAAGAAAGCCTGTCATGGCGGGTGACGGCACGACGGCGGCATGTTGGGTCCAGCGGATATCTTCCCCGGCCATCCGTTTTTCCAACCAGGTCTCAAGCTGGTCGCGTTTTTCAATCGCGTCCTTGGTCCGGTCGGCGATCATCACCGCCTCGGCCCCCAGATAATAGCTGTGCGTCTCGGTGTGACTGACCGATACAACGTAAATGTCCAGATGCGCATCCATCCGGGCTGTCAGCGCAATTGCGGCATCCAGCCATTCGGTTCCCTGATCCACATCCGTCATTATTGTCCCGATGACTTTGTAGTCCATTGATCCAGCCTTCTCCATCTTCGGTTCCTTTCATGCGGCGGCGATCATGACGCAAGCCGCTCCTTACCGATGACCATGCCGCAAACCGTCCGTCTTTATCTTGATCCATGTCAAAGACGGCTGTCGATCTGGTGGGCAAAAAGGACGCCATGACAGGCACCTGCCTTTTGGGGTGCCACGTAAAAGGGATGCCCGGATGGGAAATTATTTCAAACTGGCCGCACTGGGTTGCATCACGCTGTTCGCCGCAGTCGCCGCCAATTGGGGGCGTGACGTCGCATACACCGTTCACGCTGTCATCATCATGGTGATTGCAGGCGCGATGTTCCTGCAGGTGCTGCGCCGCATCGATGAACCGGTGCAGCAAGTGGCCACGGATGGCTATATGGACGACGTGGTCCGCGCCGGGGTCATCGCCACAGGTTTTTGGGGCGTCGTGGGTTTTCTGGTCGGCGTCGTGATTGCCTTTCAGCTGGCCTTTCCGGCGCTGAACTTTGAGTTCCTGCAACCCTATGGGAATTTCGGGCGGTTGCGCCCTTTACATACGTCTGCTGTCATTTTTGCCTTCGGGGGCAATGCCTTGATCATGTCCTCGTTCTACATAGTGCAGCGCACCTGTGGTGCGCGGCTCTGGGGGGGGAACCTGTCGTGGTTCGTATTCTGGGGATACAATCTGTTTATCGTCCTTGCCGCGACGGGCTACCTTCTGGGGGCCACACAATCGAAGGAATATGCAGAACCTGAATGGTATGTGGACATTTGGCTGACCATCGTTTGGGTGGCGTTTCTGCTGGTTTATCTGGGCACGATCTTCAAGCGCACCGAAAAGCACATCTATGTGGCCAACTGGTTTCTGCTGTCCTTCATCATTACCGTCGCGATGCTGCATATCATCAACAACCTGAGCATCCCGGTGTCGATCTGGGGCAGCAAGTCAGTGCAGATCTTTGCGGGCGTTCAGGATGCCATGACCCAGTGGTGGTACGGCCACAATGCCGTGGGCTTTTTCCTGACCGCAGGCTTCCTTGGGATGATGTACTATTTCGTGCCCAAGCAGGCCGGGCGACCTGTCTATAGCTACAAGCTGTCGATCATCCATTTCTGGGCGCTGATCTTTCTCTATATCTGGGCGGGTCCACACCATTTGCACTACACCGCGCTGCCTGACTGGGCATCGACCCTTGGTATGGTCTTTTCGATCATCCTGTGGATGCCAAGCTGGGGTGGCATGATCAACGGTCTGATGACCCTGCAAGGGGCCTGGGACAAGCTGCGGACCGATCCGATCATTCGGATGATGGTGATCAGTCTGGCCTTCTACGGCATGTCCACTTTCGAAGGGCCAATGATGTCGATCCGCGCGGTCAACAGCCTGTCGCACTACACAGACTGGACCATCGGTCACGTGCATTCCGGTGCGCTGGGTTGGAACGGGATGATCACATTCTCTGCCTTTTACTTCCTGACACCCAAGCTGTGGGGCCGTGCGCAGATGTATTCGATGAGTGCGATCAACTGGCACTTCTGGTTGGCCACTATCGGCATCATCCTCTACGCGGCCTCGATGTGGGTGACGGGGATCATGGAAGGCCTGATGTGGCGCGAAGTCGACGCGAACGGGTTCCTGGTGAACAGCTTTGCTGACACCGTCTCAGCCAAGTTTCCGATGTATGTGGTCCGTGGCCTTGGTGGGGTGCTGTACCTGAGCGGCGCGCTGATCATGGCGTGGAACATGTGGATGACCATTCGCGGCGGGGTGCGTTTGTCTGCCCCGGTCGGCGTGCCAGCGGAATAAGGATCAGTACGAATGTCAGACACAGACACAACACCCAAGGCCAAGGGCTTTCTGGCTAAACACGCGATTTTGGAACGCAGCCCGACATTGTTGTTGGTCGCCTCCCTGTTGGTGGTCAGCGTCGGGGGGATCGTTGAGATCGCACCACTCTTCTACCTCGAAAACACGATTGAAGAGGTCGATGGCGTGCGGCCATATTCGCCGCTCGAACTTGCCGGTCGCGATGTTTACATCCGCGAGGGCTGCTATGTCTGCCACAGCCAGATGATCCGGCCCATGCGGGACGAGGTGGAGCGCTATGGCCACTATTCACTGGCGGCCGAAAGCATGTATGACCATCCATTCCAATGGGGGTCAAAACGCACCGGGCCTGATCTGGCGCGGGTGGGTGGCAAGTATTCTGATGCATGGCATCTTGATCACCTGATTGATCCGCAATCGGTGGTGCCCGAGTCGATCATGCCCGGTTATGCCTACCTAATCGATAACATGGTCAACGCAGAATATGTGGCCGATACGGTCGCCACGCATCGGATCGTGGGTGTGCCGTATACCGACGAAATGATCGAGGTCGCAGCCGCCGACACACTGGCACAGGCCGACCCGGATACCGAGCTTTATGACGATCTGCTCGAACGTTACCCGGGTGCTCAAATCCGCAATTTTGACGGGGAACCCGGTGTGTCCGAGATGGATGCTCTGATTGCCTATCTGCAAATGCTCGGTACGACGGTCGATTTCTCGACCTTCACACCCGAAGCCAGTCGCTAGGGGGGCGCAAGATGGATACCTATTCACTCCTCCGTCAAATCGCTGATAGCTGGGTGCTTCTGGCCATGACGCTGTTCTTTTTGGGTGTGGTGGTCTGGGCCTTTCGGCCCGGTTCCTCAAAGGTGCATGACGATATCGCCAGCATCCCTTTCCGCCACGAACATGCACCTGGCAAAGATGCCCCCGGTTGCGCGAATGATTGCGCCGACTGCGGTTGTAAACAGTTCAACACTGAGGAGCTGCAATCATGAGCAGCGAAGACAAAGACATTGATAAGGTCACAGGGATCGACACAACCGGTCACACATGGGACGGGATCAGGGAGCTGAATAATCCGCTGCCGCGTTGGTGGCTGTGGACGTTCTATCTGACGATCATCTGGGGGATCGGATACACCATTGCCTTTCCGGCCTGGCCCATGATCCGCAGTGCCACGGGTGGTCTGCTTGGCTATTCCACACGCGCTGAGGTGGCCGCCGACATCACACGGTTTGAAGAGGCGAATGCCGAAATCTCGGCCCAACTTGCCGCGGCTGATCTGAACACTTTGGCCGAGAATGAGGAACTACAGCGTTTCGCCACATCCGCTGGCGGGGCCGTGTTCCGCAACAACTGTTCGCAATGTCACGGGTCCGGGGCTGCGGGGGCGATCGGTTATCCCAACCTGCTTGATGATGACTGGCTCTGGGGCGGTGATTTCGAAAACGTCGAATACACGATCCGGCATGGGATCAGGAATGAAGAGGACTGGGATGCCCGCTATTCGGAAATGATTGCTTATGACGAAGTCCTGACAAATGAGGAAGTCGATCAGGTGGTAAACCATGTCCTTGCCATTTCGGGGCAGGAACATGATGCAACATTGGCCAGCGCCGGTGAGGGTCTGTTTCTGGACAATTGCGCCGCGTGCCACGGGGATGCGGGGCTGGGCAATCGCGACCTTGGCGCACCAAACCTGACCGACGCAATCTGGCTTTATGGTGGCGACCCCGTCACGCTTGAGGAAACCATCCGCTACGCCCGTTTTGGTGTCATGCCGCCTTGGGGCGAACGGTTGAGCGAAGCCGAGATCAAGGCGGTCACGGCCTATGTCCACCAACTGGGCGGTGGGGAGGAATAACAGTGATGACCTGACACATCTGACTGTTCGCGCATGCACGTGTCAGGTGCATAGGGAAAGACGCCTCGCGGGATATGGAGGCGTCTTTTTCTATTGGGGTGATGGGTTGTCGCAACGGAGCCATCTCCGCCTTTCAAGGCGGGAAAATTACACTGCGCGAACATACTTTCGACACTCTTCGCTTGGATACACTGAAAGCTGATTGTTAGTTAGTGAAGGGCCAACGAGGATGATTGTCTATTCGCACCGGTTTCAAGGGGTTCTGCAGCAAGTCGTAATAGAGTTGGGCTTGGTATTGACCTTATCGGATACCAACTCCCCCGTTTCGTTGCCCGAAAACGAGCAAATGCTGACAGATCTAGCGGCGATGATGAGCATTGAGCTCAAAAAGGAAGTGATTGACGGTGCGTCGTACTACACCTTTCTGAAAAAGAACTAGAATAAGTGTTCGTGTATCAGCGATTTTGAGTGTCATTTGTTATGTCGACCAAACCAAACAGCAATAAGGGAATAGGGCGCAGTAGCCGAGGCGGTGTTCATTCCTCTCGTGCCAAACGGCTGTCGGACAAGGTGGAGCAAAACACCGGGTCTGGTAGTAAGTGGCTATATCTGCTTTCCGGCGCTGCGGTGTTGGGTGCTGCCGGTTTGCTTTATAACTCCATGTCGTCTTCCACCGAAGCACTCGCGGCTGAGACCCCTGCGGACGCTCCGGTTTCGGAGATAGCCGAACAGGTTGCCGCTCAGGCCACTGATAATTCCGAAACGATCGACAATACGGTGGCCCAATCTGCCAGTGTTGCAACAGCAGCCGTTGCGCCAACTGTCGCAGGCTCTGCCACCTCGCAAGACGTAGCCGCCGCACCCCGTGTGATCGAAGCGAGCACCCTACCAACGGTCCCGGTTGGCCAGCCCTTTTGCGTTACTGCCATTGAAAGATCGCTGAGCACTTTGCACGCTACGTTTTTGGAAGAGCAGTTCATCCCGTGGTCTTACCGGCAGGACGAAGTGACCAAACTCGTACAGCAGGTTATCGATTGTCAGGAAGTTGGTCTTGACGTGACAGGCAATCTGGAACTTCTGGAACTCGGGCTGGCCGATCTCGAGATTGATTGGGATCGCGCTGAATATTTCCTGCAGCTAAAGACGGTACCTACCTCGACTGAACAGGCAACGGGCGAGCTGTCTGACCCGGGTGGTGATGGTAATCCGTGGACCAGCTTTATTCTTCGCTAGATTAGGATTTGTAGACAAATGAACACCGATGCCATTTCCAATATGATCCTAGCCCTAACGGAGTTTGCGCTGCCGGTGCCAGATCTGGTGCTGATCCTGATTGCCGTTGGTGTGCTGGCACTGTTCAGGGTGTCGGCCGCAAAAAGGCAACGTATTGCGGTGACCAAGGTGGCAGACGCCTATGTGGACGAGCTTACACGCGCGAACCGTCTGGCCCATAGCGCCGAATCCAAGCTCGCAAAGGTAAAGTCAGAGTTGGAACGCATGCGTCGGCGCAATCGTCCGACCCGGAAGCGTTCCGACACCGAAGAATAAAAAAGCCATCATTCGAATTTATCGAATGATGGCGTTGATAGATCGTTTTGAAAGACTTAGCCCAGTTCGTCAGACAAATCCTGAAGAACATCCAGCAGGCTTTCTTGGCTGACCGTTTCCGGGTTGACGATATTGCTGGAAAAGTACCGTAGGAAAATGTTTTTTGTCTTGTCGTCCATACCTTCATGAAGACCCATCGACCATGTGGGGAACATGCGCTCGCGTACGTCAGAGCAGTGGATCAGGATGATGTTGATATGGCGCGGGTCTGCCGCAATCCGGTGATAGATCGAGCTGACTTCAGCCCGTCCCCCTTCCAGCACCTGTAAAAAGGCATTTCCATTGTAGTGCAGGATGCCGGTGACATTCATCGGACTGTTATTGCGGTGACACGTTTTTAGCAACTCAGGCATATTCAAACTTATCGAAGGGTTGCGCTGGCTGTAATACACAAGGCGTGTCAGGTTCATTGTTCGTATCCCATATCTTGCTTATCCAGATCTCGGATAGCAGTTACTCATCATAGGTCGTTGATCCCCTACAATCGTGGCGAAATAAAGCCAAACAGGTGAAAATTGGGCTTGGTTGGGTCATTTCTTGATTGACCCTTCCTAGGGCTGTTTTAGTGGGCACAATGATGCTTTCCAAAGACGGGTTCGGCCTGTGTTGTCGGTACACTGACGTGCGTCATCCGTTGACGGAAATATTGTTTTTGGGAAGACAAATAGAGACTACATATTCAGCATGCGTTCTCAGACCAAACCCTGGATGGCCACTGATCTGATCATCTCAGACGACAACACATCTGCGACCGGCCTTAGACAACGTTAGGTATGGATGACCGCAGTTTCAAAATACAACCGTTATTGGATCAGCCAGCAGTGACCCTCAACGTTCAAAACAAAAAAGGCACCGACGATGCCGGTGCCTCTTTGGACTTGCTTAGATAAAAATCAGCGCAGTGTTGTCCGGCTGTTTGGCAGGCGCAGCCAAACCTCTACACGCCGGTTACGGGCGCGGCCCACGTCGTCTTCGTTGCAGGACAGTGGCAACAGCTCACCATAGCTGAGCGGAACGACACGCAGCCGGTTGGCTGTGTCGCCATCCAGAGAGTCGACAACGATATCGCGAACGGCCTCTGCGCGGTCTTGCGCAAGCTCTGTGTTGCGGGTGCGTTGTCCGACGGAGTCAGCAAAGCCAACCAGCAATACCTCAAGGCCGTCGAATTCACCGGCTTCCATTCTGTCGGCAAGCTCTTGGACGTTGCGAATAGATTCTACATCCAAAATGCTGGACCCGGTGTTGAAGCGGAACGAAGTGCTCAGACGGTCGGCACCGCGCAATTGCTGCATCATGTCCGAATACTGCGCCCCGTCGAAATCGGGTTCGACCGCAGCCGTATGAACCAACATCATGCCCATATCCTCAAGCCGCATCCGCTCAAGCTCCCGGTCAATGAAGTTGCTTTCCTTGATGTAAGCCTGTGCTTCGCTGGTAAGGGTCCAATCCAGAAATGCCTGCGCCTCTGGATGAACGGCGCCTGGCGTCGTGTAGGCGTACAGTCTGCGGGACAGCGCGTACCCTTCGATCTTCATCCGAAAATCTGTGGGCGGCGACAGTAATCCGCAAGACTCGCGGATATCCAGCAGGTTCACGTCGTTGGTTCGCGCCAGCCAGCGGCCGACAAAACCGATGCCACCGCGGTCATCCATCACAGCATCGACCATGTCCTGATACGCGCTCCACCGTGTGACAGGGGCGGTTTCATCCCGGCCATTCGGACGCACCAGCGCGTCCATCATCACCGCGCGGTCGCCCGAGCTTTCGCTGAAGGAGTTGACGGTGATTGGATAATCGCCGCCGCCAAGTTCCAGCCAGTTGGTGATTTCACCCGACCATATTCTGGCAATCTCAAGCGATGACAGGTTACGAACCGGATTATCGGGATGCGCGATCATCACAATCCCGTCCACACCCAAAACCGTTTCATTGTCGGTATCACGCAGGTCGGGAATACCGGCTGCTGCGATCTTTTCAACATCGCTGTCTTTCATCCGGCGGTCTGCAACGCCAATGGCTGCAACCCCGTCTGCCAGCGCGGGAAACGCGCTGCCAGATCCGCGGGTCTGCAAATCAATCTCTGCTCGAAGTGACCCGTCAGCATTGGTCAGCCGGACAATCCGTTCGGCTGGTTCATCAGTTGGAACGATTTCGTAGGTTGCATCAACCGATTTCGCGTAACCACGCAGCAAGTTCGGAATAAGCGTAGTGCCAACTGTCCGCGATCCGTAGATCCCGAATACAGGGCCGAATTGGTTGACGACCGGGCAAACAGTGCCGGTGCATGTGACTTTGTCTGCGACAACCCGCAGATTCCCCAGATCACTGGTTTCGACAACGTACATGTTGCCGTCAAAGCTAAGCAGCTTGCCCGTTATGGTCATGCTGCCGTCGTTGGCAGAAAGTTGCACCGTTGCGGCTTGTTGTGCCTGAAGTGGCGCGGCAGAAGCTGTCAGCAAAAGGGTGGAAAGTAATGCGGTGCCAAGGGCAGAACCCCATGCCGCACGCGACGATAAACCGATCATAATGTGTCTCACTCGTAATTTACACCACACCCGATGTGGATGATTTTTTCAGATTGCCCTATAATGAGGCAAATTTAGGGCCACTAGAGTTAAAACTATTCAATAAAAAGTCAAATATCTTTCATCTTACTGAAATATATGAATACTTTTTCATCATAAATTAAGCACCTGACCTGAACAGGTTTTCTGGTAGACAGACTTGTCTCTGCGGGATGACGAGCAATACCATGTGTTGGGGCATCATATCTCATGCCCAGCCCAAGAGATTCCACAACAATCAACTCTGCGAAAGACGAAAAAACATGACAAAAACGGTTCTTGGACCAGATGGCCGTCCGCGTTGCGGTTGGTGTGCGTCCGCCCCAGAGTTCTTTGACTATCATGATCGGGAATGGGGTTTTCCCGTGGTCGATGACATCCGTCTGTTCGAAAAGCTCTGCCTTGAGAGTTTTCAATCGGGACTAAGCTGGCGCACCATCCTCGCCAAGCGCGAGAATTTCAGACGGGCCTTTGCTGGATTTGACTTCAATAAGGTCGCACAGTTTGACGAACAGGATGTCACACGGCTGTTGGGCGATGCCGGGATCGTCCGCCACCGTGGCAAGATCGAAGCGGTCATCAATAATGCGCAGATGGCGTGTGAGATCGTGAAAACCGAAGGGTCACTTGCCGCGTTTCTCTGGCGCTTTGAACCAACAGAAGAGACCGCCGAACCGCAAACCCGCTCGACGTCGCCAGCATCCCACGCCCTGTCCAAAGAGCTGCGCAAACGGGGATGGAAATTTGTTGGACCGACGACTGTCTATGCGTTCATGCAGGCCATGGGCTTGATCAACGACCACGCAGAAGGTTGCGTGCTGCGAGCCGAGGCCGAAAAGGCGCGGGGTAAGTTGCAGAGACCGGGGTGAAGAGGAGCGGCAGGTGTTTGGGCGTTGGCGGGAATGATGTCACAAGCGGAAGCTTAGGGTGGGGAGGGCTAAGCGGGACGGAGCCGACCTTCGCTGCGGCTTCACGAATGGCTGCTTCTGACAAAATGGGGTCTATGACCGCTTTATTGCTACCAGAGCTCCCGCGCACAGAATGACTGAAATACCAAGCCAAGTATGTGCTTCGGGCCAGTCACCAAACGCCACAAATCCGACAACGACTGCCGCCACTATCTCCAGGTAAACAATTGGTGCAAGTATCCCTGCGGGCGCAAACCGGAAAGCTGCAATAGACAAACCGTGGGATAGACTTTGCAGCATTCCAATGGCTGCAAACCAACCCAGATAAGATGAAATTTCTTCCATCCCGGACCAAAGTGCAAATGGCGTTAGGACCAGTGCACCAAGGAGCGCCTGATAGGCCAGAGCAGCCATTGGTGGTGCCTGGCGCGCGGCCAGCCGGGTTGCGAGCATATAGAACGCAAACAAGATGCCAGCCAAGACAGCCCAGAGAATATTGACGTCGAAATGTCCATCAGGACGCAAAACAATGATGACACCGATGAAACCACCAACAACTGCGCAAATTATTGGAATCGTTAGACGTTCTGACAAAACAAAAGGCGCTAAAGCTGCGGCAACGAATGGCGCGACGAAATACGCAGATATCGCGTTCGCGAGGGGGACTGTTCGAATGGAAAAGAAGAACACGGTCATCGATCCCACTAGCAACAATGTTCGCGCCGTTTGAGACTTTAATCCCGCTGGCAGCAGCGCTTCACGTCCGTGAAGCCTCATAGCGATTGGGACAGCAACAATGGCAGCGGCGACATAGGTGCCCCATGCAATGGTGAAGACTGGCAAAGCGTCCGTCATGTGCTTCGCGATACCATCCCTCAACGGTATAACGAACATCGCGGCAGCCATCAAAACGAGACCAAGCAAAACTCGGTCCACCGGCTGTTGCTTATCGTCTGCCACGCTTTCAGCCAACGGCCCGCCCCTGCTTATTGTGATGGAAAATCTTAGTGGTGTCAGTTAAGCGCTTCAGTCGCTCTTGGTAAAGCCGTCATTCGTGTCCAGCGCAGCATCACGTAAACTGGGCTCTTTTGAGACCTTCGCTGCGACAATCGCGAACGGTAGCTTTGCCTCGTTTCTCATTTTTGGGTCAATTGATGACGTGAAGGTCAAAACCGTGTGACGTCCAACATCATGAACCCCACCGCACATTTCGTTAACCTACTAAAACCCTAACAAAACGCGCGCTGGTGCCCGACGCTTTGCCGACACTTGTCCGACAGGTTTCGGGCACCGCTTTAACCAATAAACAAAGGCGTTAATACATGATTCCGGGCGTTTGGCCCCGTGACCCCGCGCAACGCCCACCGTGCGTTGCGGTGCCCCTTCTTGATCCACATCAAGGACCTTTCACGCAGAGCTACTAAAACCGACCCTGCGAACAGAAATCTTCCCATAGGTCAGCCATGTCCTTGAATCCCGATCAGCCGCTTTATGCCGCGCGCGAGCCGATTTTTCCGCGTCGCGTTCACGGGTTTTACCGCACGCTGAAATGGTGGGTGATGGCCGTGACGCTTGGCATTTACTATCTAACCCCTTGGATTCGTTGGGATCGTGGCCCGAACCTGCCTGATCAGGCTGTACTGATCGATATGGCGCACCGCCGGTTCTATTTTTTCTGGATCGAGATATGGCCGCATGAGTTCTACTTTGTCGCGGGCCTTTTGATCATGGCGGGGCTGGGGTTGTTTCTGTTCACCTCGGCGCTGGGCCGTGTCTGGTGTGGCTATACCTGCCCGCAGACCGTCTGGACCGACCTTTTTATCCTTGTAGAACGCTGGATCGAGGGCGACCGCAATGCCCGCGTACGGCTTTGGAATGCAAAGTGGAGTTTCCGTAAGTGGCGGTTAAGAATAACAAAATGGACGGTCTGGCTACTGATCGCCGTCGCCACCGGCGGTGCGTGGGTGTTCTATTTCGCTGACGCCCCGACGCTCGCCCGCGACCTTGTCACTCTGCAAGCACCGCCCATCGCTTGGATGACAATCGCCGTTCTGACCGCGACCACGTTTATCTTCGGCGGCTTCATGCGCGAGCAGGTCTGCAACTACATGTGCCCATGGCCCCGCATTCAGGCCGCGATGATGGACCCCGATACGCTCACCGTCGCCTATCGCGAATGGCGGGGCGAGCCGCGTGGCAAGAAGCATGAAAACACCACCGGCGACTGCATCGACTGCATGGCCTGCGTGAACGTCTGCCCTGCGGGGATCGATATCCGGGACGGACAGCAGATGGAGTGCATTACATGTGCGCTCTGTATTGATGCCTGCGATGACGTCATGGCGAAAATTGGTAAGCCACGGGGGTTAATCGATTATCTGGCACTTTCGGATCAAGAGGCCGAAGCGCAGGGACAGCCACCCAAACCCATCTGGCGGCACGTCTTTCGCTTCCGCACGATGCTGTATACGACGCTTTGGGCGCTGATCGGGTTCGGTCTGGTCTTTGCGCTGTTCATCCGTGCGGATATCGAAATGACGGTCTCGCCCGTTCGCAATCCGACCTTTGTCACATTGTCCGACGGGACCATCCGGAACATCTACGATATCCGCCTGCTCAACAAAAACGGTGAGGATCGGGAGTTTCATCTATCGCTGAGCTCCGATGAAATCCTGCGGATTGATGTGGAGGGCACTGCGCAGCGCAGCATCGTTGTTCCGGCCAATGAAACCATGCTGCAGCGGGTTTATGTCTCGGCCCGGCCCGGTGATCCGGCGGCTTCGATGGATCGGGTCGATCTGCGTTTTTGGGTCGAGGATCTGATGTCTGGTGAACGGGCTTATAAAGACACGATTTTTAACGGGAGGGTACGGTAATGACCCGCGAATTCACCGGCTGGCATATGTTGGCCATCATGGTTGGCGCTTTCGGGATCATCATCACGGTGAACCTCACGCTGGCCTTTAATGCGGTACGGACTTTTCCGGGGTTGGAGACCAAAAACTCCTATGTTGCCAGCCAATCGTTCGACGCTGACCGTGCCGCGCAGGACGCCCTGCGCTGGGATGTGACAGCCACATTGGCGGATGGTGAGCTTGAGCTGTCGGTGCTGGATGCCGCAGGCAACGCGACCCGGCCGAAAGTAGTCAGCGCCACACTTGGCCGCGCGACGCATACGGGTGAGGACAGCACCCCGAACCTGACATGGAACGGTACAGCGTTCACAGCCCCGGTCCCCGCGACCGAGGGTTATTGGAACCTGCGTCTGGTGCTGGAGGCCGCCGATGGCACCCAGTTCCGCCGTCGCTTTCCGTTGACTGTGGAATGAGTGACGCGGTCATCTGCCCGGCCTGCGTGGGCCTGCCTGATGGGCCGCTGGAAAGGGCGGCCTCGAACGGGTCGGATCAGATCATTCTGTTGCTGCCCGGTATTCATTGCGTCGCTTGCATCAACGGGGTGGAGCGGGCCTTGCGCAGTATGGATGGCGTCGCCAATGCCCGCGTGAACCTTTCGATGAAGCGGGTGACCGTTGGCCTGCATCGACCCATTCCGGCAGAGGACTTGATCGACACGCTGGAAATGGCCGGTTTTGAGGCGCGGGTACTGGATACGGGCCTATTGGGTGTTGAGACGGACAGCTATGGTCGCGGACTTTTGACCCGCATCGCGATTTCCGGTTTTGCGATGATGAACGTCATGCTGTTGTCGGTGGCCGTCTGGTCGGGGGCCGTGGGGGCGACCCAGCATCTTTTCCATCTGATCAGCGCTAGCATCGCCATTCCGGCCTTGATCTACGCCGCCCAGCCGTTTTTCCGCAATGCATGGCAGGCGCTTTCGGTGCGGCGGCTAAATATGGATGTGCCGATCTCTCTGGCGATCATTTTGGCGGCTGGCATGTCTTTGTTCGAGACTTTCGTCGGTGGCGTGCAGGTGTATTTTGACGCTGCTATATCGCTCACCTTCTTTTTGTTGGTTGGGCGGTATCTGGATCATCGCAGCCGCAAGGCTGCGGCGTCAGCTGCGGTGCAATTGTCGGCGCTGGAGGTACCGCGTGTCATGCGCTCGCGTGAAGGTGTCCGCGAGATGGTGGACTTCGCCGAGCTTGCAGTGGACGATCATGTGATTGTTTTGCCGGGGGGGCGTATACCGGTGGACGGGATCATCACGGATGGCGAAAGCGAAATTGACCGTTCGCTTCTGACCGGTGAAAGCAAACCGATTTCTGCCCGGATGGGGGCCATCGTCAGCGCGGGTGAGGTCAACATGACGGGGCCGTTGACCATCCGTGCGGCCACTGTCGGCGACAACACAACGCTGCGAAAGATGGTCACGATGGTCGATCAGGCCGAGGCTGTGCGCAACCGCTATACTGCCATCGCTGACCGTGCCGCCGCGTTCTATGCGCCGGTGGTGCATCTGCTGGCACTGGCAGCGTTCGTTGGTTGGGTGGCCTATTCCGGTGATGTGCGGTTGTCACTCAACATCGCTGTGGCCACGTTGATCATTACCTGCCCATGTGCGTTGGGGCTGGCGGTGCCAGCGGTTTCTACAACAGCTGCTGGACGGTTGTTTCGCATGGGATTGCTGGTTAAGGATGGCACGGCGCTGGAAAGACTGGCCGAGGTGGATACGGTTGTTTTCGACAAGACCGGCACACTGACCTTACCCGCGGCGGCTGGTGACGCGCTGGACGCAGAGGATCAGTCAGTGGCTTTGGCCCTGACACGGAATACAACCCACCCGGTGTCGCAGGCCATTGCAGCGGCGCTGTTGGGTGACGGCATCGAACCGGCGGAGGTGAGCGGACAGACAGAGCATCCCGGTCAAGGAATAAGCGCATGGTATCAAGGCCAACAGGTTCGGTTGGGGTCGGGTGCATGGCTGGGTGCGGGGCAGGGCACCTTCATTCAGATTGGGAATGCAGCGCCAAAGAAAATCGCTTTGCAGTCGCAACTTCGCGAAGGGGCGGCAGAGTTGATCGCGGCATGGCAGACGCAGGGACTTAACGTCCAATTGGTCTCTGGCGACGATCCGGTTGAGACTGCGCGGGTGGCCGAGATGCTCGGTATTACCGATTGGCGGGCGCAGTTCAGCCCGGCAGAAAAGATCGGCTATATTGAAGGGCTTCGCGCAAACGGCGCGCGTGTGCTGATGGTTGGGGATGGTTTGAATGATACGGGTGCGCTGGCGGCGGCGGATGCCTCTGTCTCGCCTGCGACGGCAGCGGATGCATCGCGGGCTGCAGCGGATGTGGTGCTGCTTAATGACAGTTTGAAGCCATTGGTTGATCTGCCCCTGATCGCGCGTGCGGCCAAGCGGCGGGTGATGGAAAACTTCGGGATCGCTGTGGGTTACAACGCGATTGCCATTCCGATTGCGCTGGCCGGTTTTGCGACGCCGTTGCTGGCTGCGGTGGCGATGTCGACGTCGTCGATCACAGTGCTGTTGAACACTCTGCGGCTACGGGGGCGGGTATGAATGTACTGGTGATCCTGATCCCCGCATCGCTGGTTCTGGGTGGGCTTGGTTTAGCGGCGTTTCTATGGAGCTTGCGGGCCAATCAGTACGATGATCTGGACGGAGATGCCTGGCGAATTCTTTCCGAAAACGATGATGAACCGCCGTCTGAGTAATTTTACTGGAAACTGCGTGTTCGCCCTGTTGACTCGGACCTTTTGGAACCATAACTACGCTGCGTTATCACTCTGCAATGGTGAGTGCTAACATCAACGGAAACACGAACTGGAGAAGTTCTGAAATGGCATTTACACCACTTCACGACCGTGTACTGGTCCGTCGCATCGAAAGCGACGAAAAGACCGTTGGCGGGCTGATCATTCCTGACAGCGCCAAAGAAAAGCCCGCCGAGGGCGAAGTCGTATCTTGCGGCGCAGGCGCCCGCAAGGACAGCGGTGAACTGATCGCAATGGACGTCAAAGCAGGCGACAAAGTGTTGTTTGGCAAATGGTCCGGCACTGAGGTCAAGATCGACGGTGAAGAGCTGCTGATCATGAAAGAAAGCGACATCCTCGGCATCATGTAAGCCGAGCGGTCTGCCCTCATATTTATCTAATTCAAGGAGCACATGAAAATGGCTGCTAAGGACGTCAAATTCGACACAGATGCACGCAATCGCATGCTGACAGGTGTCAACACCCTCGCCAACGCGGTGAAGGTTACTCTGGGCCCCAAGGGCCGCAACGTGGTTCTGGACAAATCGTTCGGCGCACCGCGCATCACCAAAGATGGTGTATCTGTTGCCAAGGAAATCGAACTGGAAGACAAGTTCGAAAACATGGGCGCACAGATGGTCAAAGAAGTGGCCCAGCGCACCAACGACGAAGCTGGTGACGGTACAACAACAGCAACCGTTCTGGCACAGGCCATCGTCAAAGAAGGCATGAAGTCTGTTGCTGCAGGCATGAACCCAATGGACCTCAAGCGCGGGATCGATCTGGCAACTTCGAAAGTTGTTGATGCGATCAAAGGCGCGTCTCGCCCTGTTTCTGACAGTGCAGAAGTGGCGCAGGTTGGGACGATTTCTGCAAACGGCGAAGAAGAGATCGGTACGCAGATCTCTGACGCGATGCAGAAAGTCGGCAACGAAGGTGTTATCACCGTAGAAGAAAACAAAGGTCTGGAAACAGAGACCGATGTTGTTGAAGGTATGCAGTTCGACCGTGGCTACCTGTCGCCTTACTTTGTGACCAACACAGAGAAAATGACGACTGAGCTGGAAGATGCGATCATCCTGCTTCACGAAAAGAAACTGTCGTCGCTGCAGCCAATGGTTCCACTGCTTGAGGCAGTGATCCAGTCGGGCAAGCCTTTGCTGATCATCGCTGAAGATGTTGAAGGCGAAGCACTGGCAACGCTTGTTGTAAACAAGCTGCGTGGTGGTTTGAAAATTGCTGCTGTTAAGGCACCCGGCTTTGGTGATCGTCGTAAGGCCATGCTGCAGGACATCGCGATCCTGACCGGTGGTCAGGTGATTTCCGAAGATCTGGGCATGAAGCTTGAAAGCGTCACCATGGACATGCTGGGTTCCGCCAAACGTGTAGCCATCACCAAAGACGAAACTACCATCGTTGACGGTGCCGGTGAGAAAGCCGAGATCGAAGCACGGGTCAGCCAGATCCGCGGCCAGATCGAAGAAACCACATCCGACTACGACCGTGAAAAGCTGCAAGAGCGCGTGGCCAAGCTGGCCGGCGGTGTTGCCGTGATCCGCGTTGGCGGCATGTCCGAAATCGAAGTCAAAGAGCGCAAAGACCGCGTTGACGATGCCCTGAACGCGACACGTGCCGCTGTTCAGGAAGGTATCGTTGTTGGTGGTGGTGTTGCTCTGGTTCAGGGTGGCAAGGCGCTTGACGGGCTGGAAGGTGCAAACTCTGACCAAAGCGTTGGTATCGCAATCGTCCGCAAGGCACTGGAAGCACCACTGCGTCAGATCGCCGAGAACTCTGGCGTTGACGGTTCCGTTGTTGCGGGCAAGATCCGCGAAAGCAGCGATGCGGCCTTTGGTTTCAACGCGCAGACAGAAGAATATGGCGACATGTTCAAGTTCGGCGTGATTGACCCAGCCAAGGTTGTCCGTACTGCGTTGCAAGACGCAGCATCGGTCGCTGGCCTGCTGATCACCACCGAAGCCATGGTTGCTGACAAGCCTGCCAAAGAAGGCGCGGGCGGTGCTGGTGGCGGCATGCCCGACATGGGCGGCATGGGCGGCATGATGTAACCAGTCAAATCCTGATGGATTTGACTGCGTATGTGGCCGGCTTTTGCTGAAACCAAAGGCAGAGAACATGCCAAATTGAAGATGATAGGGCGGTCCGCTTGGACCGCCCTTATTCGTTAAAATGATGTAAATCCGCGCTCAAAAAAAAGAGGGTGTGTTATTTTGATTTGATAAAGCTTCACAGAACTGTGAACTTCGGCTAACGTCATCTTGGGTGTGGGGCTTGTGAAGAGGAACAGGTTCTATGGCCAAATCAAATACATTGGTTATGACTGCGGCGGCGCTTTCATTGGCAGCTTGCGGTGGAGGCGGTGGCAGCAGCAGCGGTGGCGGTGGAGGTAGCGGTTTAGATAGCTACGCGGCTGCAATCGCTGATCTGCAAAGCAACGAAGATCTGTTGACCTTCACTCCAGAGGAAAATCTGCCAACCGGATCAGCAACGTATCGTGGGGTTGTAGGTTTCAATACGACAGGAGCCTTTGAAGTGGGCGAAACGCCCGACCCGCAAGATCTGGTCGATCAGATCGAAGGATATGTTGGCGGTGTGAGTGTAACAGTCGATTTTGCCGACGATACGCTTGACGGAGAAGTTGTCGCGTTCGAAGACTTCGAGGGCAATAGTGTCAGCGGTCGTCTTGATATCGACAATGGTACACTGACCGGAACCAACACGGCCGGTATTGCGGAGGGCTACGACGCGACCGCAGCAGGCAGTATCGACGGGACGGACTATGTATTCGATGTCGAAGGGGCCTTCCTCGGTGACAATGGTGAGGGCATGTCACTCTATTTTGACGCACAGGATGACTCGAATGCGATCGGGTCGGGTCTGGCCGCACGATAAGGTGTTGAAACAGAACCAACTGTGATCTCGCGTTATTCGCAAAAGAATGTATCAGTGTTTCAAACATTGATGCATTCCTGAATGACCCCGATACAGCTTCTGCTTCTTACAGCACTTACCATGACAGCCTTCGCCGCCAATTCGGTGCTGAATCGAATTGGTGTGGCCAATCTGGGCATGGACCCTATGGATTTCGCTGCCATTCGAGTGGCGTCAGGGGCGTTGATCCTATGGGTGCTGGTCTTGATGCGCCCTGCCGCGCCACTTGTCGTTTTTGTGCAGAAACGGATTGCCGGGGCACTTGCACTTGCCATCTACATGATCGGATTTTCCTGGGCCTATCTCAGCCTTGGTGCAGGGTTGGGCGCGCTGATCTTGTTCGGCGTCTTGCAGGTTGCCATGTTTGGTTGGGCCGTGTTTGAGCGTCAAACCATCCCACCTTTGCGCTGGCTTGGTGCAGGGGTCGCGCTTGTGGGCTTGTGTGTCTTGCTCTGGCCGACAGGGGCAACCGCCGTGCCGTTTTGGGGAACCGCCGCGATGATTGCGGCGGCTTTCGGTTGGGCCGCATACACACTCTTCGGGCGCGGCGAAGATGATGCGCTTGGTGCGACTGCAGGGAACTTTCTTCTGTGTTTGCCATTGGTTGTTTTGGCCAGCCTGACGCTGGGTGGTGGACCTATCACGTTCTGGGGTGCGGCCACTGCGGTCACAGCAGGCGCGGTCACGTCGGGCTTGGGTTATGCATTGTGGTATCGTGTTCTTCCCGCATTGCCGACCACCACAGCGGCCATTGCGCAACTAAGCGTACCGGTAATTGCCGTGGCGGCAGGGGCCGTCTTGCTGGCTGAACCGATTACATGGCGGATGACAGCATCTGCCGTGATGGTTTTGGGCGGGATCGCGTTGTCACTTCTGCCGCGACGTTAGGTTTTTCGGCGGCAGAGGCTTTTGTTTCATCGTTGGAGTGTTATCTCATTTTCATGCGTCTGATCTATGCTTTTGCCACTTCCATTTGCTGCGCCACCAGCGTTGCCGCGCAGGACTGCGTGGTCATGCTGCATGGGCTCGCCCGGTCAGAGATTTCGTTTGCGGCGCTGGAATACGTGCTGGAGGATGAGGGCTACAACGTGGTCAATCGTGGCTATCCATCGACGCTGGCAACCATAGAAACCTTGGTCGATGACTATCTGGCAGAAGATGTGGCGGCTTGCGGCGATACGACAGTGCACTTCGTGACCCATTCGATGGGTGGTATCCTTGCCCGTGCATGGCTCACCAACAATCGTCCTGAAAAAATGGGCCGTGTTGTGATGTTGGGACCACCCAATGCTGGGTCGGAGCTGGTCGATATCTTTGGTGATTTCGAACCGTTTGAGTGGGTGAATGGGCCTGCGGGTCTGCAGTTGGGAACGGGTGAGAACAGCTTTCCCAAATCACTTCAATTGCCCGAATATGAGGTTGGGATCATTGCCGGGGATCGGACACTGAACCCGGTCTATTCTGCCTTGATCGACGGGGATGATGACGGGAAGGTATCTGTTGCTTCAACGAAGCTTGAAGGGATGACAGATCATATTGTGCTGCCAGTGACCCATACGTTCATGATGAACAATCCGCTGGTCATGGAAGAAGTGCTGAAGTTTTTACGCGACGGTGAGTTCGATCCCGATCTGAGTATGTCGGACCTGATTTTTGGGTTGGATTAGCGGATGATCCTGTTCACATGGCCCATTTTTCGGCCCGGCTTGACCTCTGATTTCCCATAAAGGTGGATCGCCGCATCGGTTTTTGCCAAATCGGGCACGCGGTTCATATCGTCGCCAATGAGGTTTTCCATCACTACATCCGCATGGCGCGATCCATCGCCCAAGGGCCAGCCAGCGATGGCGCGGATATGCTGTTCAAACTGGCAGATCGTGCAGCCGTTTTGCGTCCAGTGGCCGGAATTGTGGACGCGAGGGGCGATTTCATTGACGATCAAAGCCTGTGGGGTGACGAACAACTCCACACCCAAGACGCCAACGTAGTCCAGTGCATTCAGGATTTTGGCGGCCAGCAGCACGGCGTCGGTGCGTTGGCCGGGGCTGAGCTTTGCTGGCACCGTTGTCGTCCGCAGGATACCGGCTTCATGCACGTTCTCACCCGGATCATAACAGGCAACGGAACCATCAAGACCGCGTGCGGCGATGACGGAGACCTCGTGGGTAAAGTCGATGAAACCTTCGAGGATTGCAGGGGCACCGGCCATATCCGCGAAAGCGCCGGGAATATCTTCGTTCGTTTTGATCCGCGCCTGACCTTTGCCGTCATAACCCATCCGGCGGGTTTTCAGGATGGCGGGGGTGCCGATTTGCTCCGCAGCGGTCGTCAAGTCATCCAGAGTATCGATGGTTGAAAAAGGCGCGGTTTGCAGGCCCAGTTCCTGCAGAAATGACTTTTCGGTCAAACGGTCCTGACTGGTCGCCAGCGCCCGTCTGCCGGGATGGATGGGGGCGTGAGCCTCGATGAGGTCGAGCGCGCTTGTGGGGATGTTTTCGAATTCATAGGTGACGACATCCACGCTTTTGGCAAACTCCTCCAGGGCGGCGTGGTCGTCGTAGCCTGCCTTGAAGTGGTAATTGGCCACATGCGATGCAGGACAGTCCCCGCCGGGTTCGAAAATGCAGGTTTTCAAGCCAAGCCGCGCCGCCGCGACAGACAGCATACGCCCCAACTGCCCACCACCCAAAATACCGATTGTTGCGCCGGTTGGGAGCGGATCAGTCATTTGGGGCGTCCGGGATCGATGCACTAAGGTCGCTGCGCCACTTGTCCAGCCGCCCCGCCAATTCGCTGTCCTGCAAGGCCAAGATACCTGCTGCCATCAGCGCCGCATTTGCGGCCCCTGCGGCCCCGATTGCCATCGTCGCGACCGGATATCCGCGCGGCATTTGTACAATGGAATAAAGGCTATCGACGCCTGAAAGTGCCTTGGTCTGCACTGGCACGCCGATGACGGGCACGCGGGTTTTTGAGGCCATCATGCCGGGGAGATGCGCAGCACCTCCCGCGCCTGCGATGATCGCCTGCAAGCCGCGTCCGGCAGCGGTTTTGCCGTAGTCCCACAATCGGTCGGGGGTACGATGCGCTGAGACAATCTTGGCCTCGTAAGCCACGCCAAGTTCATCCAGAATATTAGCCGCTTCGCGCATTGTGGGCCAGTCTGATTGACTGCCCATGATGATGCCGACCAGAGGTTGGGTCATTGCTACCGCCCTATGTCAAAATGAAGCGGCACTATAGCCAAGGTGGATGGGGCTGCAACGCAGCTTAGGCAATAATATCGGGAAAAATGCGATCTTCCAGCGTCACGATTTGATCCTTGAGCGCCAGTTTTTGCTTTTTGAGCCTTTTGATCGTCAGCATATCGGACGAGCCACGCGCATGCAGAGCCTCAATCGCCTCATCAAGGTCGCGGTGCTCACGTTTGAGAACCTCCAGTTCGACGCGGAGCACCTCTAATTGTTCCATTTTGGCAGATGTGTTCATCAGAAGCGAACCCGTTTAGATGGTTTTCTGCTTATACAGATACGCCTTATGTGCGATTCCTCCTAATAGTTCCTCTTGATCAATATGATACAGATGCCCATATTTTGAGGGAAGGTCGCCGCAATCGGGACCACAACTGACAGTCGCTTAGCGAAAAGGGCATGTCTTATGACGAAACTGGCATTGGGAACGCATCCCTTTCTTTTGGGGTTCGAACAGCTTGAACGGCTTGTCGAACGCACCGCGAAAAGCGGAAATGACGGCTACCCACCGTACAATATCGAACAGACATCCGAGAACTCGTACCGCATCACGCTCGCCGTGGCCGGTTTTGCCGAGGATGATCTGGCGATTACCGTCGAAGATAACTCTTTGGTCATACGTGGCCGTCAGACTGACGACTCTGAAGGACGTGTGTTTTTGCACCGCGGCATCGCCGCGCGCCAATTCCAGCGTTCATTCGTGTTGGCAGACGGCGTCGATGTGGGCGAGGCGGTGATGGAAAATGGTTTGCTGCATGTCGATCTGACCCGCGCGGTCCCGGATCGCATCGTGCAAACCATCAACATTCGGAAAGGGTAAGCTATGAATACGAAATTCGATCTTAGCGCATTTGGCGATGATACTGTTTACGTCAAATCCGTGCAGGTTGCTGACCTGCCAGATGAAGTGCAGGAGCATGTGGGTGAGCTGGAAACAGTTTTCGCTGTCCACAACGCGGACGGAGAGCAGTTGGCGCTGGTCGCCAACCGCAAACTGGCATTCCATCTGGCGCGTGAGCATCAGATGCAGCCGGTGACAGTTCACTAAAGAAACGGGTCAGGGTGGGACGAACCCACCCTATGACCGGGTTCAGGCGCGGATCAGCCCGAGGCTTTCCAGCTTCAAAATGACCTGATGTGCGCAGTTATCGACATCAACATTTTCCGTCTCGATCCGAAGCTCGGGATTTTCAGGAACGTCGTAAGGATCTGAAATCCCTGTAAACTCCTTGATTTTCCCTTCGCGGGCCAGTTTGTAGAGACCCTTGCGGTCGCGTCGTTCGCATTCCTCAATGGTTGTAGAGACGTGGACTTCGATGAATGCACCGAAGGCTTCGATATCTTCGCGTACGGCCCGACGAGTGGTTGCGTAAGGTGCAATCGGCGCACAGATGGCGATGCCGCCATTTTTCGTTATCTCGGACGCGACATAACCGATCCGGCGGATGTTCAGGTCACGGTGTTCCTTGCTGAAGCCGAGCTCTGACGACAGGTTCTTGCGGACGATATCGCCATCCAGCAACGTGACCGGTCGACCGCCCATTTCCATCAGTTTGACCATCAGCGCATTGGCAATGGTCGATTTACCAGAGCCTGAAAAGCCGGTGAAGAATACGGTGAAGCCCTGGCTTGCCCGTGGCGGGCGCGTCTTGCGCAGTTCTTCGACCACTGTGGGGAAGCTGAACCATTCCGGGATCTCAAGACCCTCTGCCAAGCGGCGGCGCAGCTCAGTACCGGAAATGTTCAGGATCGTGACCTTGTCTTTGTCCTTGATCTCGTCAGCTGGTTCGTACTGGGCGCGGTCCTGCACATAAACCATGTGCTTAAAGTCGACCATTTCGATGCCCATCTCTTCCTGATGCTCGCGGAACAGATCCTGCGCATCGTAGGGACCGTAGAAGTCCTCTCCGGCTGAGTTCTTACCGGGACCAGCGTGATCACGGCCAACGATGAAGTGTGTGCAGCCGTGGTTTTTGCGGATCAGCCCGTGCCATACAGCTTCGCGCGGGCCAGCCATGCGCATGGCCAAATTTAGCAGCGACATAGTCGTGGTTGAGCCGGGGTATTGGTCCAGTACTGCCTCGTAGCAGCGAACGCGTGTGAAGTGGTCAATATCGCCCGGCTTCGTCAGGCCAACGACCGGATGGATCAGCAGGTTTGCTTGCGCTTCTTTCGCAGCGCGGAATGTCAGTTCCTGATGGGCGCGGTGTAGGGGGTTGCGGGTTTGGAAGGCCACAACTTTGCGCCAGCCCAGTTTACGGAAATAGGCACGCAACTCGTTGGGCGTGTCGCGGCGGGCGCGGAAGTCATAGTGCACCGGTTGTTGAATGCCGGTCACAGGCCCACCGAGGTAGACGCTTCCTGCGGTGTTGTGCAGATAGTTGACTGCCGGGTGTGCCGAGTCGTCGGCGCCAAAGACCTTTTCGGCCTCATGCGATTTGTTCGGCACCCATTTGTCCGTCACCGTCATGGTGGCGAGGATCACACCTTCCTGATCCCGCAAGGCGATGTCCTGACCCAGCTCGATACCGTCGGCAAAATCTTCGCTTACGTCGAGATTGATCGGCATAGGCCAAAGTGACCCGTCGGCCATGCGCATATTATCAACGACGCCGTTATAGTCTTCTTCGGTCAGGAACCCTTTGAGCGGGCTGAACCCGCCATTCATCAGCAATTCCAGATCGCAAATCTGCCGGGGCGTGAGATCGTGCGAGGTCAAGTCGCCCGCTTCAAGCTTTAGCTTTTGTGCGCTGTCGTAAGAAACAAATAGTTCAGGAACGGGAGCAAGGTTTTGTGGCATTATGATTTACTCGGATAACGGATGTTTAGGCTGCGGGGGGCATAGACCCGACCAAGGGGCAATGTCTAGCGGACTGTTCCAAAAAGATGGCGGGGCATTGCCGGACTTGCGATAAAGCGCCTAAATCAGCGCCTTGATGGGTGCCAATCTGTTATTTTGCCTGAAATTTTTACGTTTGGCGCACCTTCGCCGTTCCAGCGAAACAAAACGAGATGCCAACGGGTTGGCGTACGACGCGACGTATAGATCATCCCGTCTGCCCCGCTGTCGCGTACCCGATCAGAGGCTTGCCAACTTGTTGCCGGGTTTCCAGTCTGCCGCTGATCTGCCCATGGGACGCTCGGCCATGCAGGGTCGATATCCAGAGCTGCGCATGTTGCTGGGTCTCGTAAGTCAGCGACCTTGGCCGCCACAACGTCAAGAGGGATCATGACGCGCAGTGGATCGTCCGGCTTTACATAGATATCGATTGCTACGGCAGCTGTTTCCGGGGTGGGAGATGTATAAAGCGCTGGTTGATGATCGTGATGAAAGCGGCCTTCGGGATGGATAGCCCCATCAAGGACAGTATTGGCGTAATGTGCAAAGGCGATCCGGTAGAATGTTCCTGATATTTTTCGCATCCGGCGTTCATTTACCTTTGGCAAAATGGCGGGTCGTTGCCATTCGGATCGACTTATCTTGCCCAGACCAGTTAAATGGTGAATGTTTGATTTAAGATAAAAAGACAATCCACCGTTGCTATACGAAATGGATTTTTTAAACAGAGAGACTTTGAAATCATGAGAGTTACTTTTGCAATTTTGTTCCTTGCTGCCCTGTCTGCTTGCGCATCAGACCCAGACACTCAACGACGTGCCAAAGTGATTGCGGAGGTCTTTCCTGATCCCTCCGACCGTCGTGGTGTGTATGAGGTGATCCCTTACAAATCAGGTGATGCGACCCCATCGCTGAAAGTCATACACTTCACCAACGAGATTGGTCGTGCAGACATGCTGGCACGCGTTTCGCGCTTTTGCGAAGAGCGGGCCGGAGAGGCATGGACTGGCCCCGCACGCGTGACTGCCAGCCAGCCAATCCGAGAGGTATCTTTTGCGAACGGGACGTCAAAATCAATTCAAGATCGCGGATACTCCTGCGCTGAAGCGCTTTAGGTTATTCCTGCTCAGCTAGAAACTTCTCTGCGTCCAGTGCGGCCATGCAGCCCATGCCCGCGCTGGTGACGGCCTGACGGTAGATGTGGTCGGTCAGGTCGCCCGCGGCGAAGACGCCGGAGATTGCAGTGCGTGTTGAGCCCGGTTCGACTTTGACGTAGCCGCCATTGTGCGTGTCCAACTGATCTTTGACCAGTTCTGAAGCCGGGGCGTGGCCGATGGCGATGAAGACACCCTTGGCTGCAATTTCTGTAATCTCGCCAGTTTTGGTATGTTTGACGCGTACGCCCTCGACGCCTAGGGGGGTGTCGGTTCCGAAGACTTCATCGATTTCGTGGAACCACAGTGTTTCTATTTTTTCGTTCTTAAACAAACGGTTCTGCAGGATTTTTTCAGCCCGCAATTCATCGCGACGGTGGATCAGCGTCACTTTGGAGGCGAAGTTGGTCAAAAAGAGTGCTTCTTCGACTGCGGTGTTGCCGCCCCCCACTACAACGATCTCCTGACCGCGGTAGAAGAACCCGTCGCAGGTCGCACAGGCAGACACGCCGAAGCCCTTGAATTTTTCTTCTGTCGGCAGGCCGAGCCATTTGGCGCGGGCGCCGGTCGCGAGGATCACGGCATCGGCGGTGTAGACTGTGCCGCTATCTGATTTTGCTGTGAAGGACCGCTTGGACAGGTCCAGTTCAGTAATGATATCGCCCACGATATCGCAACCCATGGCACGCGCATGGGCCTCCATTCTTACCATCAAATCAGGGCCTTGCACCTCTGTATCGCCGGGCCAGTTTTCGACCTCAGTCGTTGTGGTGAGCTGGCCGCCGGGTTCGATCCCTTGCACAAGGACAGGCTCGAGCATCGCGCGTGCGGCGTAGACGCCTGCGCTATAACCGGCGGGGCCGGAGCCGATGATCAGAACTTTGGTATGGCGGGTATCGGGCATTTGGCGGCCTCATCTAACTGCTGCTGGCCCGATATAGCGATGCCGGTCAGCCTATACAATTGCTGGTCTAATGTCTTTTTGTTGCGCTAACGTGAAACATTATTGCGCATTCCGCCGCTCCACCGTAGTATTCGCAAAAATAGGGGTGTTTGATGCCGGGAACGAAGCTAGACGAGATTGACCGCATGATTCTTGCGGAGTTGCAGGCTGATGGCCGCATGACGAATGTGGAGTTGGCCAAGCGCGTTGGTATCTCGGCTCCGCCTTGTCTGCGGCGGGTGCGGACGCTGGAAGAGCAGGGTTTTATCCAAGGATATCATGCGGTTGTAAATTCTCGCGAGCTGGGTTTTGAAGTGCAGGTTTTTGCCATGGTTGGCCTTGTTAGTCAGGCTGAGGTGGACCTGAGCGCGTTTGAGAACCGCTGTCAGAATTGGCCGCTCGTGCGGGAGTGTCATATGCTCAATGGCGAGGTGGACTTCGTTTTGAAGTGTGTCTCCCCGGATTTGCGTTCTTTTCAACGGTTTTTGACCGAAGAATTGACGAGCGCGGAGAATGTTGCCTCGGTCAAGACCTCGTTGGTTATTCGCGGGGCCAAGGATGAACCGGGTGTGCCGTTTGACGTGCTTGAAGCGCGGCTGGCGCAGGAGCCTTAGCCCGCAAGAACGCGGGCCTAAGCAACGTTCGGTGGGTGTTGCCGTGCCCGTTGCTGGCGAATCGCGCGAACGGTCACGAAACATATTTAATGTAGGGTTTTGGGGGGTGCGGCCCCACGTCGGCGATGCGTCGGCAAAACGTATGGCACGCCCGTACGGTGGGGCCGCGTTAACGGTGCGAACGCTTTAAGTGTGAATGTGGCGTTAAAATTTTCGGCGACGGTGCTGAACGTCAAAATGCAGGTGTAGCGAAGGTGTCAAGGCGCCCAGAGTGCCGAATGCTGCACTACGCTTCAATGTCTGTTAACATCAGAATATGAAAAACACTCGACAGCCCGTTTCATTTATTGCAACTGACAACCCTGATGAAGCACGAACATTTTTTGCGGACGTTTTGGGTCTCGAACTTTGTGAAGCTACCCCTTTCGCATTGGTCTTCGTTGATGGGGGGCACGTACTCCGAGTGCAAATTGTCTCGGAGCTTCAACCCGTTGGTTACACTGTTCACGGCTGGAAGGTGGCCGATATCGCTCACGACATTGAGGAATTGACCTCCAAGGGAGTGCGGTTTCAGCGCTTCGATCAGCTCACTCAAGATGCGCTAGGGGTTTGGACCACCCCAGATGGCAACAAGATCGCTTGGTTCAGCGATCCAAGCGGAAATACACTTTCATTGACGGAATATACGGACGCCTAGGTTAGATATACGGACGTCTAGGTTAGCCGAACCGGACATTGGCGCAATCGTGGCGAACGGCAGCAAAGTCCCAACAGCCGCCGTAGGTTCAGCAATGTTTGACGTTTGGCCAAACCAGCCTGAAACATCGGCTCCGTGAATAGAGATGGACCCCCGCATCTTGTCAAAGACTGCGCGCCGGTCGAGAAACGGCATAAACAGCAATACCGCTCTGCCAGTCGAAGTCATTTCCTTTGATCCTGTTGCACAAGGATCAGCCTATGGCCTTATCTTTTTGATCTTTCCTCGACGGGACCGTCGGGCGGCTTCGTATAAATCCGTAGACGACAAAGCGGCGTGCAAGGCGTCCCGGCAAACCATCTGTAGACCCCCACAGTGGCCAAGGAGAAATCATGAGACAGCAGCGAGCGTTCGGTACCATTGCGGCATGCTGCATCGCAGCACTTTCGACCAACCCAAGTTTTGCGCATCACGGCGTCAACGGCCAGTTCGACACCAGCCAAGAGATCGAAGTCAGTGGTGTCGTGACTGGCATCAGATTGGTGAACCCACATTCCTATGTCTATTTTGATGTGACCAATGACGCCGGCGAAGTTGAAGAATGGAGATGCGAGCTGAGTTCGGGGAGCTTGCTCAAGCGGAAAGGCTGGTCGGCTGAGATGTTCGCCGACGGCACCGAGATTACGATCAACGGTGGACCGGCCCGCAACGAGGACTATGCCTGTTACACTGAAACTATCACATTTTCCGATGGCAGAACGATTGGGCGCAACGACGAGTTGGACGATGATGGTGCAGCTGTCGTGCCGCCTCGGGAGCTGACGCTGGATGATGGCGTGACCCCGAATATCAGCGGCAATTGGGTCGCGGAACGGATGGAAAGGCCGTCGCGTGGTGGCGGCGATGGCCCACCCCCTGGCGCTGAAGGTGCGGGTGGCCGACCTCCCAGGGCTGAGGGCGCAGGTGGTCCGCCACCGGGTGCCGAAGGCGCGGGTGCTCCCTCCCTTGTTGAACTGACCGAGGCAGGTGCTGCAGCGGTCGAGGGTTATGAGCGCGAGGACAACCCACGGTTCCACTGTCAGGCGACCAATATCATTCTTGATTGGTGGTTCGACCAGATGGTGAACACTATTGAACAGACCGAGGACACGATCACGCTAACCTACGGTTTCATGGATATCGTCCGCACCATTCACCTTGATATGGATGCGCATCCCGATGACATCACGCCCAGCCGGGCGGGGCATTCCATCGGGAAGTGGGAAGACGGTGTGCTGGTCGTTGATACGATTGGATTTGACGACGGATATATTGTGGCCCCGCCGGTCCCTAACGGTGCGGCCAAGAACAGCCCTGAGCTTCACATCGTCGAACGATTTACTGTGAGTGAGGACGGCACGACGCTGACACGGGAATATGTTGCCGATGATCCGCTTTACATGGTCGGAACCTATTCGGGCGAGGACACTGTGAACCTGACCGATGCGAGTTTCGAGCCTTACAATTGCGACGACTTAACCGGCGATACTTACTGATGTGATGCAGGTTGCGGCGCCGGACAGCTGCGACCAGCGTTAAGGATTTTGTTGCTCGTAGCCGCTGCCTTTCGACAATTCCCGTGGGTTGACACCCACCCTACCGTCGTTGGGTAGGGCTCTTTTGCTTCTCATCGGTACTCGCCAAGGGTCTGAAATGGGCGTAATGCAAGGTGATGAAAACCGTTCACCTTGAAGATGCCTACACTCTGCCGTTTTGGCGCAGGCCGACAGCCTTGCTGTTTGTCATGGCTATTGCCATGCCTGTGGCGTTTTCGACCTGGATGGCGCTGATCAACAACTTTGTTGTTGAGGTGGCCCAGTTTGACGGCTCTGACATTGGGTGGCTGCATACGGTTCGCGAGATACCCGGATTTTTTGCCATCGGCGTTATTGCCCTGATCATCTTCATTCGCGAGCAGGTGCTGGGGCTTGTGTCATTGATCCTGCTGGGCGTTGCTACGGCAGTCACGGCCCAATTCCCCACGATGGGTGGAATTTTGACGATAACCATGCTGTCGTCCATCGGGTTTCACTATTACGAGACGGTCAATCAGTCGTTGCAGCTGCAATGGTTGGAAAAGGACCGTGCGCCGCAGATGCTGGGGTGGCTGATCTCGGCAGGTGCCGCCGCGACGATTGTGATTTATGTGCTGATTGTCATGCTCTGGGAGGCGCTGGATCTGAGCTTTTCCATCGTTTATTGGCTCTCTGGCGGTTTTACCGCGTTGGTGGCGCTGCTTTGTCTGCTGATCTATCCGCAATTTGAAACGCCGCATCCGCAGCTCAAGACCATGGTGCTGCGCCGTCGCTACTGGCTTTATTATGCGTTGCAGTTCATGTCGGGTGCGCGCCGTCAGATATTCATCGTTTTTGCCGGTTTTATGATGGTGGAGCGGTTCGGCTATAAGGTCGATGAGATCACGCAACTGTTTCTGGCGACGCTGATTATCAACATGATCGCGGCCCCGTTTCTGGGTAAACTGGTTGCCGTGTTTGGCGAACGCCGGGCGCTGATCGTGGAGTATGTGGGTCTTTGCTGCGTGTTCTTTGCCTATGCGGGGATCTACTATTTTGAATGGGGTGTTGTGCTGGCGGCGGTGCTTTATGTGGTGAACCACCTGTTTTTCTCTCTGGCGCTGGCCATCAAGACTTATTTTCAGAAGATCGCGGACCCGCAGGATATCGCACCGACCGCCGCTGTGGCCTTTACGATCAACCATATCGCGGCCGTCTTCCTGCCGGTGCTGTTGGGGTATTTGTGGCTGCAATCGCCGGGTCTGGTGTTTCTGGCGGCTGCTGGGATGGCGATTGTTTCCCTCTTGCTGTCGTTGCTGATCCCGCGTCATCCAGCACGGGGAAACGAAACCTTGGTGCGTACCGGGGCGCTGGCCCCGGCGGAGTGAAGTTGTCTAGCCGCTTGATCTTTGCTTGATCCGTTGGGTGACGGTCATCGCGACAACAAGAATGATAAATGCCAGAACGAGGTTGCCCAAGCTGAACCAGAGCGTCATGGCGTAGAGATAAACAACGGCGTTGAGAAGGCCCCAGATAGCCTCTGGGGCAATCACCACGATGTTCAGTATGCCCACCACAAGCGAAATCGCAGCCGGTACAAGTGCGATCACGAGTATGCTGGTCACAGCGCAGTAAGCGCGCTCTCCCAAGCGCATGGGACGGTATTCTGTCCTGATGAATTGCAATGCGCCGAGGATCCCAGCGACCGCATAGGGGATAAATGATGATCCTGCGGGTAGGCCGATCGTGATCAGTGAATCCAGCAGTCGCATAAAGTAGCTGAGGATGAATTGGGTGAATGAGACAACAATGATTGTTCCAAGCATGGAGACTCCTTTTTGGGAGGGCAGACCGGGGGCCGCCCTTGGTGAATTATTTGGTAAGAAGGAAGCGACGCTAGCTGGGTGCGTCGTTGAATATGCTAGGGACTTTTGGGATAGCGTAGACAAGGCTGGGTCTTGGAGCCCGTTCTGAAAACCGCCTATCCGAAATGTAAATAAATGTCAGCATATATGACCTAAATGGGTATTGTTTGACTAATTACAAGTCCGTGATCGCAAAATATATGTCAGACGCTCTATTGGTCCGGTGGCGGTGTCGCGCTATTTATGGTGCTAGAAAAGGAGCCTGCCTGATGTTTTTCCTGAACCGTGCGAAGTCTGAAATGGTTGACCCTTCCAATGCCTTGCCTGGCCGCCCTGCGCCGATCCCGACAGCGGATCAGCACTTTGTGTTCGGTACGCCGCTGATGGCTGATGTCCCTGACGCTATGGAAGAAGCCATGTTTGGTATGGGCTGTTTCTGGGGCGTTGAGAGGATGTTCTGGAAGCTGGACGGCGTCGTGTCTACCATGGTTGGCTATGCTGGTGGGTATACTCCGAACCCGACATATGAAGAAGTCTGTACCGGCAAGACTGGCCACAATGAGGTGGTGCGCGTCGTCTATGACCCGACGATCATATCCTATGATCAATTGCTACAGGTGTTCTGGGAAGGTCACGACCCGACCCAGGGAATGCGTCAGGGTAATGATGCCGGCACGCAGTATCGTTCGGGCATTTATAACTATTCCGAGGCACAGAAGGTTGCAGCGGAGATATCACAGGCTGCATTCGCGCCTCGGCTAACTGAAGCGGGTTATGGCGCGATTACAACCGAAGTTCTGGATGCGCCGCTGTTCTACTTTGCTGAGGATTATCACCAGCAATATCTGGCAAAGAATCCCAACGGTTATTGTGGGATTGGCGGGACCGGCGTGACATGCCCGATTGGTGTGGGTGTCTAGGCGTTTCATCCAGTGTGATGTGTTCAGTGCCGTCCCCACCAAGGGGGGTGGATTCGTCGACGATGATCGTAGCGCGTTTAGTGGGACCGTTGATCTGTGATCGTCAACTTTCTGTCCCACACGGTGCTGCTGCCGGTATTGCTTGCCCAGGCCGTCTATGTGCGGTCGCGGGTGTTGATCCTGCCGGAACCGGAGGGTGATCGCAGGGGGGTGGTTGGCGACGGGCCGTTGTTGCGTGTTTTGATACTTGGAGATTCCTCTGCGGCGGGTGTCGGTGTTGAAACTCAGGATTCCGCTTTGCTGGGACAAATGGCGCAGCGTCTGTCTGATGTGGCCCGTGTTGACTACGAGTTGGTGGCCGAGACGGGTGCCAAGACGTCGCAGGCGCTTTCATGGCTCGATGAAATACCGGTCAAGACTTACGACGTGGTGGTGCTTGCCCTTGGTGTCAACGATGTCACCAAGGCAGTACCGCTGCGCCGTTGGCTCGCACTGCAACGCCGATTGATGGATCGGTTGGAGGCGGACTTTGGCGCGCGTAAGGTGATTGTGTCTGGTCTGCCGCCAATGGGGCAGTTTCCGCTGTTGCCGCAACCGTTGCGCTGGGCGATGGGGCGCCGGGCCCAGTGGTTTGACGATCATCTGGAACGGCTGCTTGCGACGAGGCCAGCCTGTGCGCCGGTGAAGATTGATCTTGGTCTGAATGATAAGAATATGTCGGCCGACGGGTTTCATCCCGGGCATGAAGTTTATGCTGCATGGGCAGAGGAGATCTGCCAGATCATTTTGCGAGACCCCGCGTTGCTTGACCCCGCTGGAGGCAGGGCCTAACGGGGGGCGTCCCTTATAAGGCCTGCATCATGATTACCTATTCTGCATTGACGACGGTTGCGGGCGAAGACACTGCCTATAAGCTTGCGGACGCTCTCGAAGGATTGGAGCCGGAACCCACCGGTGTTGGTGTGTTCGAGATTGAGGACGGGTCAGGGCTTTGGGAGGTTGCGGCCTATTTCATCGAAACCCCTGATGCAGGAGCGTTGGCCGTCTTGTCGGCCCTGCATGGTGGCAAACCATTTGCCATATCAGACATACCGGATCAGGACTGGGTGTCGAAGGTTCAACGGGAACTTGCCCCGGTCACGGCTGGGCGGTTCTTTGTCTATGGCTCGCATGATGCGGAGAAGGTGCCAGCCGATGCTGTGCCCCTGTTGATCGACGCCGCTATGGCCTTTGGTACCGGGCATCACGGCACAACTTTGGGGTGCTTGCAGGCGTTTGACGCCCTGCTGGTCGACGGATTTGCCGGGGATCGGATCGCTGATATCGGCTGTGGCACGGCTGTTTTGGCAATGGCGGCGGCCCTTGTGCTACCCGCCAAGATTGTGGCGAGCGATATCGATCCGGTTGCCATTGATGTGGCGCAGGCCAATTTGGAAGCCAACGACCTTACCGGGCGCGTGGAGTGTTTTGTCGGTGCGGGTTTTGACGCGCCGGGTCTGGCAGACTTTGGCCCTTTTGATCTTGTCTTTGCGAACATTCTGAAAGGCCCGCTGCTGGCTCTTGCACCTGATATGGCGGCTCATGTCGCGACAGGTGGTCGAGTGATTCTCTCAGGCATTTTGAATGAACAAGCTGACGAAGTTGTGAAAGTTTATCGCCAAATTGGCTTTAATCTACTGCAAAGAAACCAGATTGTTGAATGGACGACCCTCACTTTGGCAAAAGATTAGCGAATTTTGGGTTATTTGTCGCCGAGCCATCACAATTGCCTTGTTTCAGACACAAAATTTGAACACATTAAGATTATTAGGGTTGGGGGACTTTAATAGTGGAGCGTACTATGGCGCAAGCTGGTGTACCATTTGATAAAAGATTAAAGCGTATTGTTCGCCGTCACGATAAGATGGCAAATGGTGTGGTGAGGACAGTCGGTTCTGACGGTCTGATCGTTGCGCGTCCGCGCTCTTACACACCAAGATTTCCGCTGAAAGGAATTTTGCTTTTGGTGGTCGTCGGGTTCCTGTTCAAAGGGTTCCTGTTTGCTGGCATGGGTGCGGAAACTTACAACAGCCGGGTTGGTCTGCTGCTTCAGGGATCAACGGTTGAAAAAGTGGGTGCGTGGTTCCTGCAAGCTGATCCGGCGACCGTCTATATCGGTGAAACGATTTCTTCGGTTCTCCCACAGTCGTAATTTAACGATCTGGAATACAAAAAAGTCCGCGTCCGGTTCCCCGGGCGCGGACTTTTTATGAGTGGTCGACTTTTTAGAGAGTGGCGGGTGGTGTTCTTTGCCTTTGTTCAGGCCATTTTGCCGGACGGGGGACGTTTTACAGGTTGTGAATGTCCGATGGTGTGAGGCCGATATCTTCCAGCTCTCTTGTTGTGAGTTTTGACAGTGCGTTGCGGGTCTTGCGCGTATCATTCCACATTGCGAAAGACTGCATCATTTCAGTGATGCGCCCAGCAACACTTGATCCGACGTGGGTTGGTTGTGCGGTAGTCGTTTGAAAAGTGGCCATGCCTCGTATCCTTGTTCTTGCTGCGCTGCAGCGAAATTGCTTTGTACCCCGCATTTAGGGTGCTTTGCATGATGCGACCAGCGCTGTTTCTGCAAGGGTCCTATGTGTTTTCAGAATGCCTTTTGAATTTGCAAGTGCGTTAAAAATTGCACTAAATTTAAGCAAATTGGAGCGTGGTTCTTTTCAATATTTGCCTTGCCAGGCGGTTTTGAATGACCATCGCACAGAAAGTGCCTTGGTCTTTGTTCGCGTTTTGTGCTACCGCTTTGAAAGAACAAGAACAATGAGGCAGTGCATGCGCGTTTTGGGGATCGATCCGGGGCTTCGCAATATGGGCTGGGGCGTGATTGATGTGGCGGGCAGCCGTTTGTCGCATGTGGCCAATGGGGTTTGTCATTCCGTAGGGGATGATTTGGCGGGGCGGCTTTTGTCTTTGCATGATCAATTGACCGCGATGATTGCGGAATATCTGCCTCATGTTGCGGCGGTGGAGCAGACATTCGTGAATAAGGATGGCGCGGGCACGTTGAAACTGGGTCAAGCGCGTGGGATTGCGATGCTGGTGCCTGCGCAGGCGGGGCTGCCCATTGGGGAATATGCGCCGAATGCCGTGAAAAAGGCGGTGGTTGGTGTCGGCCACGCCGAGAAGCAGCAGGTGGATCATATGGTTCGGTTGCAGCTGCCCGGCGTAAAGATTGCTGGGGCAGACGCAGCGGACGCGCTTGCGATTGCGATTTGTCATGCACACCATGTGCAATCAGCGGGAACATTGTCGGCAGCATTGGCGAGGGCCGGGGCGTGATTGGCAAGATCGCGGGGCGGTTGGAATACCGCAGCAACGATCATGTACTGATCGATGTGCGCGGCGTTGGCTATGTGATTTACGTGTCTGACAGGGTCATGGCCGGGTTGCCAGGAAATGGTGAGGCGTTAGCGCTTTATACCGATCTTTTGGTTCGCGAGGATAACCTACAGCTGTTCGGGTTCACGACCTTGGTTGAGAAGGAGTGGCATCGATTGCTGATGTCCGTGCAGGGGATCGGAGCGAAGGCATCGATGGCTATCTTGGGCACACTTGGGGCCGATGGGGTCAGCCGGGCGATTGCGCTGGGTGATGCGCCAGCCGTTGCGCGGGCTAAGGGCGTGGGCCCCAAAACGGCGCAACGGGTGATAATTGAGTTGAAGGACAAAGCGCCCGGCGTGATGGCGATGGGGGCGGGCCCCGCTGTGGATGAGGTGATTGAGACGGAAGCATCAGAGCCGGTCCGGCGTGTGGCCACGCCAAGAAGCAACCCCGCGCAAGCAGAAGCTTTGTCGGCCTTGGGGAATCTGGGCTATGCGCCCGGCGATGCAGCCGGTGCGGTGGCCGAAGCTGCGGGTACTGACCCTGACGCCGATACACCCGCGCTAATCCGTGCAGCCTTGAAGCTGCTGGCACCGAAAGGGTAGGGTGGTGCGCTCATCCGGCCCTCCGGGTCGTCTTCGCTGGAGATTGCTGTGACCGAACCTGATCCCGTCATGCGCCCGGAGCCCTTGGCCGAGGATAGTGATCGCGCATTGCGCCCCCAGAGTTTGGATGAATTTATTGGTCAGCGTGAGGCGAGGGCCAATCTGAAAGTGTTTATCGAGAGCGCGAGGCGGCGGGGCGAGGCGATGGATCACACGCTTTTCCATGGTCCCCCCGGTTTGGGGAAGACCACGCTCGCCCAGATCATGGCGCGGGAGTTGGGAGTGAACTTTCGTATGACCTCTGGCCCGGTGCTGGCAAAGGCCGGGGACCTGGCCGCGATCCTGACCAATCTTGAAGCGCGGGATGTGCTTTTCATTGATGAGATTCACCGGTTGAATCCGGCAGTCGAGGAGGTGCTTTATCCCGCACTTGAAGATTTTGAGCTGGATCTGGTGATCGGCGAAGGTCCTGCTGCGCGGACGGTGCGGATTGAGTTGCAGCCCTTTACCCTTGTGGGGGCCACGACCCGGATGGGGTTGCTGACGACGCCGTTGCGGGACCGGTTTGGTATTCCGACACGGTTGGAGTTTTATACCGAAGATGAATTGCACGAAATCGTCACCCGCGGTGCGCGCTTGATGGGTGCGCCTGCTTCGGATGATGGCGCGCGCGAGATTGCGCGGCGTGCGCGCGGCACGCCTCGGATTGCGGGGCGGTTGCTGCGCCGCGTTGTGGATTTTGCGATTGTTGAAGGGGATGGAACCGTGACGCTGCAGATTGCAGATCGCGCATTGACGCGCCTGGGTGTCGATCATCTGGGATTGGATAATGCCGACCGACGGTATCTGCGTTTGATTGCTGAGAGTTATGGCGGAGGCCCGGTGGGTGTAGAGACGATGTCAGCGGCTTTGTCGGAAAGTCGGGACAGCCTTGAGGACGTGATTGAGCCCTATTTGTTGCAGAAAGGGCTGATCCAGCGGACACCTCGCGGCCGGATGCTGGCGCAGGCCGCTTGGGCGCATTTGGGGATTGCGCCGCCAAAGTCGCAGACGGATTTGTTTGAGTGAGATATCGGATGCCTCCGGCGGGAGTTTTGGTACCAAGATGAAGATGGAACTTGAGCAGTTATTCACCCGCTCGGACGGCGCATATGTGTTTGCCCGATGGGGCCGCCCGATTGTGCCGGTGGTGTTTGGGGTGGATGATGCATCGCTTGCCGTGTTCAAGGGAGCGATCGAGGCAACTGTTGCATTGGCCAATCATCAGATGGCTGAGACGGACCCGGAGCTGGGCGCTAATCTGATGGTGTTCTTCTGTCAGGACTGGGCAGAGCTGCCAGAGGTGCCGCATCTGGACAGTCTCGTGCCTGATCTGGGGCCATTGGTCGCAAAGCTACAAAAGGCGGATGCGAACCAGTACCGGATTTTCCGGTTTGATGAAGCGGGAAGCATTCGCGCGGCGTTCGTGTTTTTGCGGATGGATGATCATTTGGCGGCGGTGGCTGCGGATACTCTGGCGCTGTCGCAGGCCGTGCAGACGATCCTTTTATGGTCGGATATGGCGTTTGATGAGACCCCGCCACTTGCCATGATTGACGGTAAAGCTGTGTTGCGCCCCGAGATCGCGGATGTGATCCGGGCGGCTTATGATCCGGTGATGCCTGTGGCGGCCACGGATGCCAGCCATGCATTAAGATTGGGTGCGCGGGTCGGGGCAATGCGACATGGATGAATGGCAAGATTTTGTCTTGGTTGCGGAAGCCGCGTTTAATGTCACCGGGCTTGAGACGATCCATCACGGTGAGGTGGAGGTCTATCGTTCGTATCATTGTGGGGGCATGGTTGTGCCATGACCCACCACTTCCCCATCCGCGTCTACTACGAAGACACCGACCTTGCGGGTATCGTTTACTACGCCAACTATCTGAAATTCATCGAACGTGCCCGGTCTGAGTGGGTCCGTAAGCTGGGTATTGATCAGGTCGCGATGAAGGCCGAGGGGATGGTCTTTGCTGTGCGGCGGGTGGAGGCGGATTATCTGGTGCCTGCGCAGTTTGATGATAAATTGCTGGTAGAGACGGAAGTGGATAGTTTTTCGGGCGCGCGTCTGGTCGTCCGGCAGGATGTGAAACGGGCCGATACGCTGCTGTTTACGGCGGTTGTGACCCTTGTTTGTGTTTCAGAAAGTGGGGTTCCGGCGCGGCTTCCGGCGGCGCTTCGCCTAGGTCTGAACCAAAAATAAGCCGTCCTTTGAAGAAATCGTGCGGGATTGGTTGGATTTCTGTCGCGGCCTGGGTTATTGCTATAGGCAATCAGAGCCCAAAATCGGGCCATTATGCAGAGCAGGCACATGGAAGCAGCACAAGACTTCACGATGTGGGCGTTATTCGCTCGCGCGACGATTACCGTAAAACTTGTCATGATCATGTTGATTGCAGCGTCAATTTGGTGCTGGGCAGTGATCATCGACAAGATCATACAATATCGCAAAGCTCGGGCCGAGGCGGATGTGTTCGACCGCTCTTTTTGGTCAGGACAGCCTTTGGATGGTTTGTTCGACAAGATCGGAACAGAGCCGGAGGGCCAGTCCGAGAAAATCTTTGCCGCCGGGATGCTGGAATGGCGAAGGTCGCACAGGCAGGATGGTGAACTGATCGCCGGCGCGCAGGCCCGGATTGATCGGTCGATGGATGTGGCCATAGCAAAAGAGGCCAACCGGTTGCAGAAAGGCTTGCCCATCTTGGCGACTGTCGGATCGACTGCCCCGTTTGTGGGGCTGTTCGGGACCGTCTGGGGCATCATGAATGCCTTTATTGAGATTGCCGAAGCGCAGAACACAAACCTTGCCGTTGTGGCGCCCGGGATCGCTGAGGCGCTTTTGGCCACTGGGCTGGGGCTGCTTGCCGCTATTCCTGCGGTGATTTTCTACAACAAGCTGTCGGCGGACAGCGATGCGATACTATCAGGCTATGAGGCGTTTGCGGATGAGTTTGCCACCATCCTGAGCCGTCAGTTGGATAGCTGATATGGGTGCCGGTGTCATGAAATCAGGAGGGGGTGGCGGTAGACGCCGACGCCGCCGTTCCAACCGTAATCAGCCAATGTCTGAGATCAACGTCACGCCGTTTGTGGACGTGATGCTGGTGCTTTTGATTATCTTCATGGTCGCAGCCCCCTTGCTGACCGTTGGTGTGCCGGTCGAATTGCCGGAAACCGCTGCGACGGCTTTGGAAAGCGATGATGAAGAGCCGCTGACCGTCACTATCACCGCCGAGGGCGCTGTGATGATTCAGGAAACCGAAGTTACGCGGGAAGATCTGGTGGGGCGTTTGCAGGGCATTGCCGCGGAGCGTGACAGTGACCGCATTTTCCTGCGTGCTGACGGCTCCAATGCCTGGAACCAGGTGGCGGAGATCATGGGCGCGCTGAATGCGGCTGGGTTTTCGAATATTGGGCTGGTGACAGATGTGGGCGGCCCGACCCTTGGCGGTTCTGACGGTTAGAGCATGCAGACGCCGGGCACGTATATCTCTGCCGTCGGCCACACAGCGCTGATTGGCTGGTTGATCCTTGGCTGGGGGTTCAACAGCGAACCGCTGGATTTTGAGGTGATGACGGTCACCGCGATGTCCGGTGAAGAGTTCGAGCAAATGACTGCTGCCCAGACACCGGAACCCGGAGAGGCCGAGCCGACCGAACTGGTGCAGCCCGAGATTGATGAAACCGCCCCAGCGCAGCCAGCGCAGGAGCAAGCCGCGTTGCCAGCGCCACCGCCAGAGCCGGTTGAGCAACCCGAAGAAGAAACGCCGCCACCACCGCCGCCGCAACCGTTGGTTACGGATGCGACCGATGAACCGCCGATAGAGCCACAACCACCTGCACCGCCTGCTGCTGCGCCTGATCTGCCGCCGAGCGATGATCCCACGCCGGAAGCTGTGCCGCGTGTCGCCCCTGAAGCTGTGACACCGCCTGACAATGCAGACGTGGCGGATGTGCAGCAGGATGCCGTGGTGCCGGATGAGGCCGAGACTGCGGAAGAAGTTGAGGAACCGCAGGAGGCGACGTCGCCGGAGGAAGCGGCGACTGAACTGGCGATTGAGGATGAGGAACCTTCGGGCGCTGTTGAGACATCGATGCGTCCGACGGCACGGCCTAGCCGTCCCGCGCCGCCTGCGCCGGAGCCTGAGGAAGAAACGCAGACCGCTGATGCGGAGGCTGAGACTCCACCGGCGGCGGAGACTGACACTTCTGTTGAGGATTTGCTGGCCGGTGTAGTTGGAGATGAACCCGCAGCACCGCAAGCGCCAGCTGTGGCAGCAGGTCCGCCGATGACAGGATCTGAAAGAGATAGCTTCCGTGTTGCTGTGAACCGGTGCTGGAATGTTGACCCGGGATCGGTCGCCGCACGCGTTACCGTCGAAGTGGGTTTTAACTTGAACCCGGATGGAACCGTACAGGGTGAACCGCGCATGATTAGTTCCGACGGTGATCAGAGTGCGACCCAAACAGCCTTTGAAGCGGCACGTCGCGCTATATTGCGTTGTCAGTCGGGGGGGTATCAGTTGCCTGCCGACAAGTATGACCAGTGGAAAGAAGTTGTGATTACGTTTGATCCCAGCGGAATGAGGTTGCGGTAGGCAGATATACGCGCAGGACGAATGAAAATACTCCCGAAGCCTGCTAGGAATAAGATAAAGAAAGCCGTTCCAAGACAAATTGGGACATGCAGAGTGAGGCAATGACGATGAGACGATTTCTGATACTGATTTTGGCCCTGCTATTGGCAGCGCCCGCGGTCGCGCAAAACGATCCTGGCCCGCTCCGCCTGACGATCACGGATGGGGTGATTGAACCTTTGCCCTTCGCCGTTCCCAGTTTTCAGGCCGAAAATGCCGAGGCGCAGCAGGTGGCTTCGGATATTTCCCGGCTTGTTGTCCAAGACTTGGCGGGGACTGGATTGTTCCGGGAAATTCCGGCCAGTGCTTTCATCTCGCAAGTATCATCGTTCGCCCAACCTGTCGCTTACCCAGATTGGCGCGCTATCAGTGCGCAGGCCCTGATCACTGGTGCCGTCACCGTTAGTGGTGATCAGCTCGTCGTCAAGTTCCGGCTTTATGATGTGTTTTCTGGCACCGAGTTGGGAGAAGGTCAGCAGCTTGTTGGCACCGTTCAAGGGTGGCGCCGGATGGCACACAAGGTGGCGGACGCGACGTATAGCCGGATCACGGGCGAGTCGGGATATTTTGATAGCCGTGTCGTCTTTGTTTCGGAAAGCGGACCGAAGGATAATCGGCAAAAGCGGTTAGCCGTCATGGATTATGACGGTGCGAATGTGCAGTTTCTGACCGATAGCAGCAGTATTGTGCTGGCTCCGCGCTTTTCGCCAAACGGCGATCGTGTACTTTATACCAGTTTCCAGTCTGGCTTTCCCCGCATCAACGTTTTGAACGTCGCCAATGTTGGCCAGCAACAGCTTGGCACTGCGCCGGGTGAGATGGCGTTCAGTCCGCGCTTTTCGCGGGACGGAAACAGCGTGATTTACAGTCTCGCAAATGGTGGCAATACAGATATTTATCGCACCAATCTGGCGAGTGGTCAGCATATCCGCCTGACCGAGACGCCATCGATCGAAACGGCCCCGAGCCTGTCGCCTGATGGCAGCCAGATTGTTTTTGAAAGCGACCGGTCCGGTACGCAGCAATTGTATATCATGTCTTCAAATGGCGGAGAGCCGCGTCGCATTTCCTTTGGTGAAGGCCGATATGGCACCCCGGTCTGGTCCCCTCGTGGTGATCTGGTCGCGTTTACCAAGCAGAATGCCGGGCGGTTCCATATTGGCGTGATGCGCACTGATGGTAGCGAGGAGCGTTTGTTGACGTCGTCATTCCTTGATGAAGGTCCTACCTGGTCCCCCAACGGCCGCGTCATCATGTTCAGCCGAGAGACGCAGGGTGCTGAGGGGACATCATCGATGTATTCGGTGGATATCTCGGGTCGTAACCTGAAGGCTGTACCGAACCAGGGCGGCGCATCCGACCCATCCTGGGGGCCGTTACAACCCTAATGTTCCTAATTCCCCAACGCGCAAAGCCATGCTATGGTGTAAAAAAGAGCAGATAAAAAACAGGGATTGATCTGATGAAAATCATGACAAAAGCGGCGGTGGTGCTTCTTGTTCTGGCGACAACCGCTTGTACGCGCCCAGACCGTTTTGGGGGGGGCGCTGACGATGGAACGGGTGGCGCTGGTAGCGACGCTGCCGCGGGGCTGAATGGTGGCGCTTTGGGTGCTGCCGGTGATCCGGCAAGTCCGGCCTATTTCAGCCAAACCATCGGCGACCGGGTGTTGTTTGCGGTTGATACGTCAACCATCACACCGGAAGGTCAGAACATCCTGAACGGTCAGGCGCAATGGCTGAACAGCAACGCCGACTACCGCGCCGTGATTGAAGGCCATGCCGATGAGCAGGGCACACGCGAGTACAACCTTGCGCTGGGTCAGCGCCGTGCAAACGCGGTGCGGGAATATCTTGTGTCGCAAGGTGTTTCGACGAACCGATTGCAGACTACAAGTTACGGCAAGGAACGCCCAATCGAGGTGTGTTCGGTTGAATCCTGTTACGCTAAAAACCGCCGCGCCGTGACGGTTTTGTCATTCTCCCAAGTCGGTAGCTAAGGCGGGTCTGGAATGATGTTGCGTTGTATTGCTCTTGTTTGTGCCGTTGGTTTGACAACTCCTCTTCCTGCATTTGCGCAGGATCAGACGCTGGCTGATATTCGTCAGCAGTTGACCGTGCTTTATTCCGATATCCGGCAGCTGAGAGTTGAACTTTCGACGACCGGTGGTGTTGGCAGCAATGTGGCGGGTAACACGCCACTTGAGCGCTTGAATTCGGTTGAGGCCGAGTTGCAGCGTCTGACTTCAAAGACGGAACAGCTTGAGTTTCGCGTGAACCGTATCACGGTGGACGGCACAAACCGTATCGGTGATCTGGAGTTCCGGCTATGCGAGCTGGAAGCGAATTGTGATATTGCCACCTTGGGCGACACGCCATCCCTTGGTGGTGTCGACAATGGTGCTGATGTACCAAGTGCAGCCCCGCCTGCCGCGACGGATGGCCCTGCATTGGCGGTGGGCGAAAGCGGTGACTTTGAGCGGGCGCAGGAGGCGCTCGCCTCTGGTGACTTTCGCAGCGCCGCTGACCAGCTTGAGACCTTTGGTACGACCTACCCAGGAAGCCCGCTGACCGCTGATGTTGAGCTGTTGCGTGGCGAGGCCTTGGAGGGTTTGGGTGACGCAACCAGTGCCGCCCGCGCTTATCTCGCATCGTTTTCCAGCAATCCGCAGGGACCGAAAGCGCCTGACGCGTTGTTCAAGTTGGGCAAGTCTTTAGGTGCGATCGGACAGACGCAGGATGCCTGTTTGACGCTGGCAGAGGTTGAGGTGCGCTTTCCCGGTAGTCCGTCTGTGACGCAGGCCAAGACGTCCATGCAAAATTTGGGATGCCAGTAGAGGGTTTTGATGGGGCAGACAAAGCTGCCCGGGATCAAAAACTGCAGGATCTGGTACGAACCGCGTTTGCCGAACCCCCACACCGCGTCGCAGTGGCGGTATCCGGCGGCGGGGATTCCATGGCCGTTCTGCTGGCCTGCATCCAATCAAATGCTTTCGACGTATCTGCAGTGACCGTCGATCACGGCTTGCGCTCTGAGGCTGCCGAAGAGGCCGCTTTTGTTGGCACGTTTTGTGCTGAACGGGGTATCTCCCATACTACCCTTTCCTGGGAGGGTTGGGACCGACGTGGTAATCTGATGGCAGCCGCACGTGCTGCCCGTTATCGTTTGATTGCCGAATGGGCCACATCGCAGGGCATTGGTCACATCTTGTTGGGTCATACTGCCGACGATCAGGCCGAGAATTTCCTAATCCGGCTGGCCCGAAAGGCTGGCCCTGACGGATTGGCGGGCATGGAACCGTTGTTTGAAAGGCACGGTCTTAGCTGGGCGCGTCCCCTTTTGCAGGAAAATCGTGCTGGTTTGCGTGATTATCTTCGTGATCACAATTTTTCTTGGGTTGATGATCCAACCAATGAGGACCAAGCGTTTGACCGGACCCGCGCGCGCCAAGCGCTGAAGACGTTGCAGGAGTTCGGCATCGGCTCAGAGGTCCTGACATCCGTGGGGGCATCAATGCGTGCGACCAAACATGCGCTGACCCACTACAGCCGGATCGAGGCAAAGCATCATATCACCGAACAAGACGGTGATCTGGTCTTAAGCCTCGATCCTGACATCGAATTGCCGGCTGAAATGATCCGGCGGCTTTGGCGGGCTATGCTATCTTGGGTTGGTGGGGCTGATTACCCGCCCCGTCAGCAGCAACTAATTGAGATCGTTTGTGATTTGGCCGCTGATCAAAGGGCGACGGTCGGGGGGTGTCTGATCTCACGCAAGATGCATGTTTGGCGTGTGACCCGCGAATATCAGGCTGTGCGCGAAACGGTGTGTCCATCGGCAGAAGTTTGGGATGGGCGCTGGCGTTTGAGTGGCCCTCATGCGCCCGATCTGGAGTTGCGGGCCTTGGGCGAAGGTATCCGGGCGTGCCCGGACTGGCGCGCGACGGAGATGCCCCGATCATCATTGATCGCGACACCGGCCGTTTGGCGCGGGAACGAGCTAATTGCGGCCCCGGTGGCAGGATTTGCCAACGGATGGACAGCGCAGATTGTCGCGGATTTTCATTCAAGCGCGTTTGCGCATTGAAGATTAATCTTTAACCTCTATTTTAGGTCAAACGCTTTTGACGCGACTCTGTCGTGACATTTCCCGATTTTAAAGGAGTTTCCCTTGGGCAACGCGCGTAACGTTCTATTCTGGGTCGTCCTGTTCCTTATGGTGCTGGCGCTTTTTAACCTGTTCAGCAGCCCGCCCGGATCGACCGGTGGACAAACCAAGGACTATTCCGAATTCGTCCAAGCCGTCGACGACGGCAGCGTGACGAGCGCAATCATTGACGGAGAGCAGATCCGCTATGAGGAAGGTGGTCGCACTTACGTGACGATTAAGCCCGAAGATGCGGAAATCACTGATCGTTTGATCAATGCTGGTGTGCCAATTGAGGCACAAAGCCAGGAAACTTCGGTGTTCCAATCCTTCATCATCAGCTTGCTTCCGTTCCTGCTGCTGATCGGTGTGTGGATCTATTTCATGAACCGGATGCAGGGCGGCGGCAAAGGCGGGGCGATGGGCTTTGGCAAGTCCCGTGCGAAGCTGCTGACCGAAAAACATGGGCGCGTCACATTCGACGATGTGGCCGGTATTGATGAGGCCAAGGAAGAGCTGGAAGAGATCGTGGAATTCCTGCGCAACCCGCAGAAATTCAGCCGACTCGGTGGTAAAATTCCAAAGGGCGCCCTGCTGGTGGGCCCTCCGGGGACTGGTAAAACGCTGCTTGCGCGGGCGATTGCTGGTGAGGCTGGCGTGCCGTTCTTCACGATTTCGGGATCAGACTTTGTCGAAATGTTCGTTGGTGTGGGTGCATCCCGCGTGCGCGACATGTTCGAGCAAGCGAAGAAGAACGCGCCATGTATCGTCTTTATCGATGAAATTGATGCGGTCGGACGGTCTCGTGGTGCCGGGTATGGCGGCGGGAATGATGAGCGCGAGCAGACGCTGAACCAGCTCTTGGTTGAGATGGATGGTTTTGAGGCCAACGAAGGTGTGATCATCGTCGCGGCCACCAACCGTCGTGATGTGCTTGATCCCGCGTTGCTGCGTCCCGGTCGGTTTGACCGTCAGGTCACTGTGCCGAACCCAGATATCAAGGGCCGCGAAAAGATTTTGGGTGTTCACGCCCGCAAAATCCCGCTTGGCCCCGATGTGGACCTGCGGATCATCGCGCGTGGCTCTCCGGGTTTCTCGGGTGCTGATTTGGCTAATCTTGTGAATGAGGCTGCATTGATGGCTGCCCGTATTGGGCGGCGTTTTGTCACCATGCTCGATTTCGAGTCTGCTAAAGACAAGGTCATGATGGGCGCAGAGCGCCGGTCCATGGTTATGACAGCTGAGCAAAAAGAGATGACGGCCTACCACGAAGCGGGGCACGCAATCGTCGGTATCTCCCTGCCGAAATGTGACCCGGTATATAAGGCGACAATTATTCCACGCGGTGGTGCGCTGGGTATGGTGATGAGCCTGCCTGAAATGGACCGTCTGAATATGTTCAAGGACGAATGCCACCAGCGTTTGGCAATGACGATGGCTGGGAAAGCCGCCGAGATCATCAAATATGGTGAGGATCAGGTCAGCAATGGCCCGGCTGGCGACATCCAGCAGGCCAGCCAGTTGGCTCGCGCCATGGTGCTGCGCTGGGGCATGTCTGAAAAGATCGGCAATATTGATTATGCCGAGGCCCATGAAGGTTACCAAGGCAACACAGCGGGTTTGTCTGTGTCTGCGCATACCAAGGAATTGATCGAGGAAGAGGTCCGTAGTTTTATCCAGCAAGGATATGAGCGGGCACGCGAGATTATTCTTGAAAAGAACGAAGAGTTTGAACGTTTGGCACAAGGCTTGCTGGAGTACGAGACGCTGACAGGCGACGAGATCAAACGTGTAATGGCGGGTGATCCGCCACATACGGGCGAAGATGTGGATGATACGCCACCATCAAGCGGCTCTTCCGTGACGGCAATCCCGAAGACGAAGCCGAAAAAACCACGTGCCCCTGATGGCGGGATGGAGCCGGAACCTTCGGTTTAATATTAAGAAAACGCCGTCCTTCGGGGCGGCGTTTTTCGTTTGGGCTTTGGCTGCAGCTTGCGCGCGCATGGTCGGCTCCTATCCTGGGCCTGATAATATTTCGAGTCCATAAATTGGTTTTGAAAACTACAATTCGATGCAATTGTGAAAGATACGGCACAGTTGGGTTGAGATGTGCGGAATAAAACCTACCAGATGATTTTGGTTTGAAGACGGTCCCGTGATGTCTTAGCCGTTGTGCACAACATGACTGGGGATGTTTCATGCCGGCATTGGTCAAGACCGAGATTGTAGGTGAGATTGTTTGGATCGGACGTGTGCCGGATCGGGCGGCGTCCTTGTGTTCTGAACCTGCACCTGAGGCTGCGTTGACTTATGCCGGTATCCCGGGCGAGGCGCATGGGGGGCTGACGCGGCCTTCTTGTGCGCGGGTGGTCACGCAGCATCCCAAGGGAACCGAGATCAGGAATGTGCGGCAGCTTTGTGTGATGTCTGCTGAGGAACTGACCGAGATTGCAGCAGATTGCGGACTTGAAACGCTTGATCCAACCTATGCCGGGGCGTCGCTTGTGTTGAAGGGCATCCCCGATTTCACCCATTTGCCGCCCTCGTCCCGACTTCAAATGCCGGATGGCGCGGTGCTGGTGGTGGACATGGAAAACCGGCCCTGTCATCTCCCGGCGAAGGTGATCAATGCAGATCATCCGGGCGCGGGGGATGCCTTCAAGGTGGCTGCCAAAGGTAAGCGTGGCGTGACGGCCTGGGTGGAATGTGAGGGGCGTATGGCTGTAGGCGACCCGGTTACACTGCATGTCCCGGACCAACGCGCATGGCGGCCATAGGTTTCCCATCGGAGACGTCTATTCCCCCTCCCGCCGATTCCGGGGGCGAAAATGTCGCAATCGCTGCGCATAATCTCTTGCGCCGCAGCTAGAAGCGATGTGAATAAAAGTGGCATTTGCCCCAAATCAGGGAAGTCTTTCATGGAATACAAGTCTGATATCGAGATCGCGCGTGCGGCAAGCAAGCGTCCCATTCAGGAGATTGGCGCGAAGCTGGGCATCGAAAGCGATGATCTGCTGCCCTACGGCCATGACAAGGCAAAGGTCAGCCAGCGGTTGATCAACAGCGTGCAGGACCGCTCTGATGGTAAACTGATTTTGGTGACGGCGATTAATCCGACCCCTGCAGGTGAGGGCAAGACGACGACTACGGTCGGTTTGGGCGATGGGCTGAATGCCATCGGCAAAAAGGCGGCGATTTGTATTCGTGAGGCCTCGCTTGGTCCTTGTTTCGGTATGAAAGGTGGCGCTGCTGGTGGTGGCTACGCCCAAGTCGTTCCGATGGAGGATATGAACCTGCATTTCACAGGCGATTTTCACGCGATTACCTCGGCCCACAACTTGCTTTCGGCGATGATCGACAACCACATCTATTGGGGTAACGGTCTCGAAATCGACATCCGTCGTGTGGTTTGGCGTCGGGTTTTGGATATGAACGACCGGGCTTTGCGGCAGATCACGACATCGCTTGGTGGTGTGGCCAACGGTTTCCCACGTGAGGCAGGCTTTGACATCACCGTGGCGTCTGAAGTCATGGCGATCCTGTGTCTGGCCCGCAATCTTGAGGATTTGCAGAAGCGGCTGGGCGACATCATTGTTGCATATCGTCGTGACCGGTCGCCGGTTTATTGCCGTGATATCAAGGCGGACGGTGCGATGACCGTATTGCTCAAGGACGCGATGCAGCCCAACCTTGTCCAGACTTTGGAAAATAACCCGGCATTCGTACATGGCGGTCCGTTTGCCAATATCGCGCATGGTTGTAACTCGGTCACGGCGACCACGACCGCGCTGAAATTGGCGGATTATGTGGTGACAGAGGCCGGTTTCGGGGCTGATCTGGGCGCCGAGAAATTCATGAACATTAAGTGTCGGAAGGCAGAAATTGCTCCATCCTGCGTTGTGGTTGTGGCGACTGTCCGGGCGATGAAGATGAATGGCGGCGTGGCCAAGGCTGATCTGGGTGCAGAGAATGTGGATGCTGTGAATGCAGGTTGCGCCAATTTGGGGCGGCATATCGAGAATGTGAAATCCTTTGGTGTGCCTGTGGTCGTCGCGATCAACCATTTTGTCACCGACACGGATGCCGAAGTGGCCGCCGTGAAGGCTTATGTGGAGACGCAGGGGTCAGAAGCAATCTTGTGCAAGCACTGGGCTTTGGGATCTGAGGGCACCACGGAACTTGCGACCCGCGTGGCCGAAATCGCCGATGCTGAAAGTGCGAATTTTGCACCAATTTATCCTGATGAGATGGGTCTTTTTGACAAGATCGATACGATTGCCAAGCGCATTTACCGTGCTGATGAGGTGATCGCGGATACGAAAATTCGTGATCAGCTAAAGGCTTGGGAAGAGCAGGGATATGGGGATCTGCCCGTCTGTATGGCCAAGACGCAGTACAGTTTCTCGACCGATCCGAACCTGCGCGGTGCGCCCACGGGCCACACTGTGCCGGTGCGTGAAGTGCGGTTGAGCGCTGGCGCTGGTTTTATCGTGGCGATCTGCGGTGAGATTATGACGATGCCAGGCTTGCCGCGTGTTCCATCGGCCGAAGCGATTATGTTGAATGATCAGGGCGAGATCGAAGGGTTGTTTTGATATCGGTTGGGCGACGTCTGAGTATGCCGTCGCCCCGCCCACTCTCCCATTGCGCGCCGCGCGGGAGCATTTTGAAAAAAAGAAGAAGATGCCATGACAGCGACAGTGATTGACGGGAAAGCCTTTGCCGCGACCGTACGGGGGAAGGTGGCAGAGCATGTGGCCCGATTGAAGGCTGATCATGGGATTACACCGGGGCTGGCCGTCGTGCTGGTAGGTGAAGATCCAGCCAGTCAGGTTTATGTGCGCTCCAAAGGTAAGCAAACCGTCGAAGTAGGCATGAATTCCTTCGAGCATAAGCTGGATGCTGATGTGAGCCGCGATGAACTATATGCTTTGATTGCCAAGCTGAACGCTGATCCGGCGGTTCACGGGATACTATGCCAGTTTCCTGTGCCGGATCATCTGAGTGAGACGGACATTGTTGCACAGATTGATCCGGCAAAGGATGTGGACGGGTTGCATGTTGTCAATGCGGGGCTGCTGGCATCAGGGCAGCGCGCAATGGTGTCCTGTACGCCGCTGGGATGTCTGATGCTTCTGCGTGATCAGCTGGGGTCTTTATCAGGCAAGAATACTGTGGTTATTGGCCGGTCCAATCTGGTTGGAAAGCCGATGGCGCAGTTGCTGCTGAATGACAGTTGTACTGTAACAATCGCCCATTCCCGTACCGCCGATTTGCCGGGTGTCGTGCGGCAGGCCGATATCGTCGTGGCTGCCGTTGGGCGTCCGCAGATGGTACCGGGGGATTGGATCAAGCCCGGGGCCACGGTGATTGATGTGGGTATCAACCGTATCGAAAAGCCTGAAGGCGGCACGCGCCTTGTCGGTGACGTGGATTATGACAGCTGCGCCGCTGTGGCGGGGGCGATTACGCCTGTACCGGGCGGTGTTGGCCCAATGACGATAGCTTGTTTGCTGGCCAATACCGTGACGGCCTGTTGCCGTGCCAATGGGTTGGATGAGCCTGACGGGCTGACCGCCTAAGCCGTTGCCGCGAAGGGCACGGGTAGGGCGCGTGTGCCGGTGAGAACCGCAGTCGCATCGGCTTGCATCAGATTTCGTAAGGTCGGGTGGCTACCGTAGAGGCCACCCGTGAAAGTGCCGAAAGCCGGCATAATCACGCGATGTTTGTCGATCAGGAAAGCGGGGCGTGTGCCGCCGCGGGCTACGTTGCATTTGGGATGGTAATGGCCGGATATTTCGCCCCGCGCTTTCGGGTCGGCGATATGTCGGAATACGAGCGGACCGACATGATATTCCTTCAGGTGCCGCCCACCGAGATCAACCGGGCCGGGGTCGTGGTTCCCTTCGATCCAGATCCAGTCGCGACCGGCCTGTTGGCGCATGAGTTGTTCGGTCTCGGATGTGTCCAGGCTTTCCGCGGCACTGAGGTCATCGAAGCTGTCGCCAAGGCAGATGATCATGCGAGGGGACAGCACCTCAATCAGCCCGTCCAGTTTTTCGAGCGTTGCGCGGGTTTCATATGGCGGCAGCATAACGCCACGTCTGCGGGCGATACGGTCCGATTTGCCAAGATGCAGGTCTGAGACGCACAAGGCGTGTGTTTTCGGCAGCCAGAGCGCGCCGGAGGGCAGGGCGATCAGTTCAACACTAGAGAGTTCGAGCGCGTAGCCGTTGTTCATGTAATGTTCTTTGCCACTGCGAGCCGTGCCTTGCAAGCCCTACCAGCCGACGCGCCACTGCGGTTTCGAGGGCTTAAGGTCGATCTTGTTCAGCCCGGAGATTTCCATCAGGCGTGCGGTTTCTTCTTCCAACAACTTCTCACGGCCGGCCCCACCAATTGGCACACGACCTGCTTCGAGCAGAAGGGGCGCTGCCAGAGGCGTAACCCGGTCCCGCGTCACATGATCGACGCGGCCATTGGTGCGGAACAGCATTTCTTCGATACGGCCGAAATCGACGAGGCCGCGCAGGGCTTCTTCGCGGGTGATTTGCAGCAGAAGATGGTCAGGGTCGTATTTGGCAAGCGTGTCATAAAGGATGTCGCTGCTGAATGTAGCCTGCCGCCCTGATTTGCGGGATTGCGGCAAGTTCCGTTCGATCAGCCCCGCGATGGTAGCCGAGGCGCGGAAGGTGCGTTTCATGACGGTGTTGCCTTGCAGCCAGGACTCAAACCCGGCCCGCAGGTCATCGGCGACAAAAAGGGCGCCGGGGTCAGTGACGGGATCAAGGCTCCAGACCATGGTCGCGTAGTCGGTGGCCACAAAGCCGAGAGGGTTGAGTTTTTCCTCTTCCATGCGCTGGGTGATGAGAAGGCCAAGCGTCTGCATCGCGTTCCGTCCGGCAAAGCCATAAAAGACCGTATGTGGCCGACGACTATGTTTGAAGCTTTCAACGAGGATACGGTCAGCCTCTGGCAATTTGGAGACATCGCGCTGCATATGAAGCCATTCGGCGGTGTGAGCGGGTAGGGCTGGCCAGCGTTCCTGTTGGAACATCGTCAGGATGCGAGCCTGCAATTGCGTTGAAGTGGCGAATTTCGTGCCCATGAAGGTCGCGATTTTAGGCTTTTTGCTGGCGTTGCGTGTCACCTCGACCGTCATTTCACGCAAGTTTTCGTAACGTACGATCTGGCCGCCGATCAAAAATGTGTCGCCGGGGCTCAGGGTGGCGGCGAAGCCTTCCTCGACCTCGCCCAGGGGTTTGAAGCTGCCCTTGTAGCGGACTTTCACCGTATCGGTGTCCTGAATGGTGCCGATATTCATGCGGATATTGCGCGCGGCGCGGGGATCGCGCAAGTGCCAGTGCCCGTCGGTCTGTTTGAGACGCTTCCATTTGTCGTAAGACCGCAGTGCATACCCCCCGGTAGCGCAGAATTCGAGGCAATCGTCGAGGGCCGGGCGAGTGAGAGTGCTGTAAGCTCCGACGCTGGTGACTTCGGAATATAGCTTGTCGGCATCGAATGGCCCTGCACAGGCAGTGATCAGGATGTGTTGGCAGAGCACGTCGCGGGGGCCGGGACCTTTGGGATCGCCGTCAAGGTCGTGTTCCTTGGCGGCTTGGAGAGCTGCGACGCACTCGACGACCTCAAACCGGTTCGCGGGGACCAGTAGTGCCTTGGATGGGGCGTTATAACGATGGTTGGCGCGTCCGATGCGTTGGACCAGCCGTTTGACGTTTTTTGGTGCGCCTATCTGGATCACCAGATCGACGTCGCCCCAGTCGATCCCAAGATCAAGGCTGCCGGTGCAGACGATGGCGCGCAAGTCGCCTGCAACCATTGCCCCTTCAACCTTCTCGCGCTGTTCGCGTGACAGGCTGCCGTGGTGAATGCCGATGGGCAGGTCGTCAGTGTTGGCCAGCCAGAGGTTGTGAAAGAAAATCTCGGCCTGGGCGCGGGTGTTGTGGAAAATCAGTGTGGTTTTGTGCTGTTTGACCTGTTCCAGCACCGCGGGAATGGCATAAGCAGCGCCGCCACCGGACCAGGGCGGCTTTTCGTCCGTCTCCAGCATGGTGATATCCGGGTCCGGGCCGGGATCGGCGGTGATGATCTGACAAGGATCGGGGTGATGGGCCAACTGTTGGGCGATGGCGGTGGGATCTTCGACCGTGGCGGATAGTCCAACACGCCGCATATTGGGCGCAAGAGACTGCAGGCGACTGAGGGCGAGCATCAGTTGATCGCCGCGTTTGCTTTCGGCCAAGGCATGAATCTCATCAATGATGACCCGTTGCAGACCTGAAAAGATGCGGGGGGCATCTTCATAACTGATTAAAAGCGCAAGCGACTCGGGTGTTGTTAGCAGGATATGAGGCGGGTCGGCCCGTTGACGACGCTTTTGAGTATATGACGTATCGCCCGTGCGATCCTCGATCCTGATAGGCAGGTTCATCTCATCTACGGGAGTCCGCAAATTTCGTTTGATATCTGCTGCCAGCGCCTTGAGCGGTGAGACATAGAGCGTGTGCAGCCCTTGATGTTGGCCATCTATGAGGTCCACGAGGGTTGGCAAAAAACCCGCCAGCGTTTTTCCGCCACCCGTCGGCGCAATGAGTAAAACAGCCGGCTCTGTGGCCTGATCCAGCATGTTTTGTTGATGCGGATGGATCTTCCAGTGGCGCGATTTGAACCAGTTTTGCAGTGGCGATGGTAATTGTTTCATCATCTGCAGGATGGGTCTTGCTGACAGCGCGTCAAGGGGATTGCGCCGCTCAAATAATTCATACAAAGAACCAACGAGTTTTTTATGGATTTTGCTGTGCGTGTTGCTGTTATTGTGGTGAATTATGGGACTGCCGATTTGACCGTGGCTGCGGTCAATAGTGTCATTTCCCGTGATCACGACGGTATCTCGGTGTCTGTGCATGTTGTTGATAACGCCTCGCCCGGTGATGACGGAGAGCGGCTGAAAGCACTCCAATCCGATCAGGTCACGGTCTATGCCGAAGCAGTGAATCACGGTTTTGGACGGGCGAACAATTTGGTGATTGACCGTTTGTTGGCCGAAGATACGCCGCCGGATTATGTTTTTCTGCTGAACCCGGATGCCCGGCTCAAGAATGATGCCATTGTCAAAATGGCGACCTTTTTGGAAGAGCACCCAAAGGCCGCGATTGGTGGGGCAAAAATCCTTAAACCGGGCTTAGGTGCCCGCGTTGCGGCATTTCGTTTTCCGACATTCGGTACCGAACTTGCAGCCGCAATTGCCTTTCGGCCCATTAGCCGCCTGATTTCTAGGCGAACTATCGCCCTTTCACCCGACCTTTCGACCCAAGAGGTTGATTGGGTCGCAGGAGCCGCCATGATGGTCCGTGTAACGGCATTGGAAGAGGTGGGAGGCTTCGATCCGGTATTTTTCCTCTACTACGAAGAGGTTGAGTTGATGCGTCGTGTCAAGGCGTCAGGTCATCAGGTCTGGTATCTTGCAGACGCGGAAGTAGAACATGAGGAAGGTGCGGCAACGCAGGTAGAGAGTGCACAAGCAGAGCGGCGTCGAAAGCCAAGCTACTGGTACTTCTCCTGGCAGCATTATTTCCTGACTACGCATGGTCGCGTCTACGCATTGTTGACAGCTTTTGCAGTGATGATTGGACGGTCGTTGAATTTTTTGATTTCGGGTATGAGAGGCAAACAGCCTTCAGCACCGATTGGTTTTTACGGGGATTTTTGGGCGATGGCTATTAGACCCCTGTTAGGTATGAGAGAGCAACCCTATGACTGATATGCAGGCTTTGCATCCTGAACTATTTGCTCGCAACAAGGGTACTGACAACCAAAACCCAGCCGATATTGGTTTTTGGTCACTGGTTGCAGAAGATTTTCGTACGCATAAGCGTCAGTTTGCGAGCCAGGGTTTTTGGGCGTTGTTCTGGCACAGGTTTGGAAACTGGCGGATGGGGATCAAGTTCCGTCTGCTACGGATGCCTTTCAGCTTGATCTACCGGATCATGTTCAAACTTACCGAGATTATCTGTGGCATTCATCTGCCGTATACCGTGCGCGTTGGGCGACGTGTACGGCTGGACCATTTTGGCGGCATGGTTCTTGTTGCGCATTCAATCGGCAATGATGTGACAATACGGCAAAATACAACATTCGGTATCGCTGGCTTGGACAATATGGACGGCCGTCCTATCATCGGCGACCGCGTCGAAGTAGGCGCCGGTGTTGTCATTCTAGGTGGTGTTCATGTGGGCGGTGACGCCATTATTGGCGCCAATGCTGTGGTTAACCGTGATGTGGTGAACAACACCGTTGTTGGCGGTGTGCCAGCCCGTGTGTTGCGGGACAGGCGACCAGCGAACTTGAAATCAGCTTAAGGCTTTCGCGCTCAACGTATAGCCCCGCATGCCTTTGGCCGCGATTATGGCTTTGTGCGAGGTTATGAAACTCGCAACTCTTAGTGCGCGATGTGCTCTTCTTTCACGAACATGTTGTCCCATGCTCGGTCAATCAGATCGGGTGACATCTGGTAGGGGATGCCTTCGAATTCGCAGATTGCAATCATCTGGTCGATCAGAAAGATCGGTTGATAATTGGCATAGACATTATCAATCTCAGCATAGCGCGTGTTCAGCAGGTGAACGAGCGTATCCTCATCCAGCGGCATTTTCCGTTTACGCGCGACCATGGCAAAGATTTTCAGATAGTCTTCCTGCGTCGGCCCATCGATTTTGATCTTGTAGAAGATACGACGCAGAGCCGCGTTATCGAAGATCGCGTTAGGGTGGAAGTTGGTCGAGAAGATGACCAGCGTGTCGAACGGCACTTCAAACTTTTCACCCGATTGCAGTGCAAGGATATCCTTGTTTTCTTCCAGTGGAACAATCCAGCGGTTCACAAGGGTCTGTGGTGGTTCGGCCTGACGGCCAAGGTCGTCCACGATGAATATGCCACCGGTCGCCTTCAACTGCAGTGGTGCCTGATAGGTACGCGCAGTCGGGTTGTAGACCAGATCAAGCATGGAAAGTGACAATTCACCACCGGTGATCACCGTAGGCCGCTCACAACGAACATAGCGTGTATCAAACCGGCCAGATGTACGGCGCAGGCTGTTTGGATCATCGACATCCTCTTCGGCGGCGCTGTGTACGATCGGGTCGTACACGGTGATCACCTGACCAGAATATTCGATGGCGCGCGGCACATAGATTTTATCACCCAGCGCGTCACGAATCCCGTTTGAGATTGAAGACTTCCCGTTACCCGGAGGGCCGTACATCAGGACGGAGCGGCCAGCGCTCACCGCAGGGCCGAGGTTAGATAACAAATCCTCGGGCAGGATCAGATGGTTCATCGCACCGGAAAGCTGATCGCGTGTTACCTGAATGTTTCGGATCGACTGTCGTTTGATCTGCTCACGATAAATATCGAGCGGGACGGGCATGGCACCGTAGTACTCAGACTGAGCCAAAGCATCGAGCGCACGCGCCCGGCCTGCCTCAGTGAGCTGGTAGCCCATTTCGTTGCCGCTATTGGCGTTGAGTGTCCCTGTCGCCTCAAGCAAAAGCTGACCGCGGGCCAGATCGACGAGTTCTTGTGTCACCGGAATGGGAAGGCAAATCGCCTTGCTGATTGCACTGACCAAATCCAGATTCATACGGAACATGGTTTTGATGAGGATATCCCGCATCATCGCCATAGGAAGAAGCATGCCATCCAGCGTTTTAGGGGCGGGCGGTGCCATGACGTTCGATGTTTGGACGTTCATCTGATTGAACCCTCACTGATTCACGAAGCCGTTAATTCTCAGACCCAAGATTACAGCCTATTGTGGCAAAATAGTGGACAAATATGCCCCAGTCCAAGGCATAGTGCGCGGACCTACCCGTAGAACAGCGCCAAGAGGAGATAAAGCAACAGTGTTACGCTTAGCGGAAACCCCATGGGGAAGCGTTTTCCTGTCTCCCAGCTGGCCCAGTCGTCCAGCTTTTTGCGAAGAGGGCTGATTTTGACCAATCGATGAGTGGCCCACCCTGCCAGCAGCGTAGCCGAAAGCAGCAGGATGATGAGCCTGATATCTTGCAAGGAAACCATTGGCGCGGCAGCTGCCAAAAATTTTGCGTCGCCTCCGCCGAGTACACGGCCCGCCCAGAGAAGCATGCATGCGGCCAGGACAATGGCAAAATGCGACCAGCGCCACAGGTATTCCGAGAAGGGTAGGGTGATCAGCCCAAGAACCGCATAAGCTGCGAGCAGCGAATAAACGGCGACATTTGGGATCTTCATCCTTTTCATGTCGCTGAACGACACGAAGATCGTGATTGGAATAACGGCGATTAAAAACCAAGCCGCTGTTGTCGCCGTTGTTCCCATTTGCTTCTAGTTCGTCACGTTGGCTTCGAGCGCCCGCAATGCGCGGGTGGCTTCTTCGAAATGCCGTGGATGTGTGTTGATGGCTTCACTCAAAAGCGTCTTGCCGATGGTAATATCGTTTTGCTTGACGGCTGTTAGCGCCATTGTGTGCAGAAGCTGCGCCCGTTCAACTTGGGTCATATTGACCACCGGTAGGGTGTAGTTCCGCTGCGCACCACGCGCGAGGACGAGGTTGTTTTTGGCGGTGAACATACCGCTGTCGTGCCGCAGTGCGTCGCTGAACAGGCGTTCTGCTCCTGCATATTCGCCGCGCGTCAGTTTTGAATAGCCCCAGTTGTTGTACACTGATCCAGGACGTGTCGTTAGACCCACCGCCGTTTCATAGAACGTGTCAGCCTTTCCCCACTGCTGCTTGCTGTCAGCCACCATGGCTTCAAAACGATAGCGTTCGAATGTCTCATATGTTGGTGGGATCGTGTTCAACGTTGCGGCCGCCTCATCCCAGAGGTTGGATCGGATCTGCGAACCCGCAAGTTCGACCTTGTCGGAGTTGTTCGATTCAGGATGCTCAATTACTGCTTCCCAGGCATTAACCGCATCATTGGGTCGCTTTGCGCGTACCAGCGATGTTGCCAGACCGCGTTGAAGATCAATACGACCGGGATCGTTGGCATTTGCAGCCATAAAATATTCGACCGCTTGATCAGGGTCACCGACTGTCAGCATGACATCGTTTAGATTGGTTTCATCGACGACGTTCAGGTCCTGAAGTGCTCGTTCCACTTCGGCCTCGCCGTTTTTTTCACATGCGGACAAAGATACCGTTGCCGCACAAAGCGTAAAGAAAATAGAGTGGCGCATTTTTTTGCGTCCTTTTGCTGCTCTTCTTTTTTACAGTGCACTTAGGAGTACGAAGTCGCCTGCCCCCCGACGCACCAGATTAAAGTTACTGTCTTCCTCTAGCACATTATCGTCTTGATTGGCCAATTTTGCGAGCGCCAAGCGCAGGTTGTCGCGTATTTCGTCAGAATTTCCGCTATCCGTTGCATAGGCGCGACGGAAAACTTCGCTCGCTTCCGCAGTCTTGCCTCGTTCCATGAGGACGACGCCCAAATTGTTCCAGGCCGCGGGGAATTCTTCGTCTTCTTCTGTTGCCCTGCGTAACCAGCGCTCGGCTTGTCCCAGACGTCCCAGCTTCAGGTTTGCTGATCCGATCGCGGAGAGAGTGTCGACATTCAGCCCTTGTTGAACAGCCGCGCGGTTGTAGGCCTGCAACGCCAGTTCGTATTCTGCCGAAGCCATGAGGCGGTGCCCCACGATCAAGCCGTCCAAATTGGAGCGTCCAGCAATTCCGGGCGCATAGACCGTATCATCCGAACGACCAATGCCGCCTGACGAACAGGCGGCAAAAGTTACAAGAGCGAGAACTGCCAGACTACGCTGCCGTCGGATCATTTAGCCCGAACCGTTGTTGCTGAGATTTACCACGATAGCATAGACCGAAGGGCCCACTAGGATCAGCAGCAGAGGTGGGACAGTGAACATCATAGTTGCCAAAGTCATCTTTACCGGCAGTTTGTTTGCCTTTTCTTCGGCGCGCATGATCCGCTTGTCCCGCATCTCAGAGGAGTATACACGCAGCGCATCGGCAATCGATGTACCGAACTGCTGGGATTGTACCAGAACAGTCACAAAACTGGTGATGTCCTGATTTCCACATCGCTCACCCATGTCTTTCAAAACGGACGTTTTTTCCTTGCCTGCTTTGAGTTCCTGGCTGACCGTCTCATACTCTTCAGCCATTTCCGGAAAACCAGCCTTGAGCTCGTTAGCGACCCTTAGAATAGCTTGGTCCAAAGACTGGCCAGCTTCTACGCAAACCAGCATAAGATCAAGGCTGTCGGGAAAAGCATTCTCCAGCGCCAACTTACGTGCGTTCTGACGGCGCGTCACCCAGTAACGAGGTGCCATGTACCCAATGACGGCGGGTGCCAGAACAGTTACGGCAAGGTCTTGTGACGTGACTTCACCTTGAATTGTACGATAGATGGCAATGGCTGCACCCAAGAGCAAGCCGAACATCCCAAAAGCAAATTGGAGGAAATGAAAAGTTCTTACAGCGTTTTTACCGCGATACCCGGCCTGAAGTAGCTTCAGCTTTACCGCCGAATACTCTTCCGCATCTTTCGGTTCAAGAAAGTCTGAATACTTCTCCAGCTTGTCTCTGCTTGAACCTGACCTGAGTTGATCGCTCTTGGAAATGTCATTGCCCAAACCGCGAGCACTGTTTTTGAGCTTGTCCAGGGGATCTTTTTCACGCTTGAGGAATATTGGTAGGGTAAGCAGGATCATCAAGAACCCAAGTGCACCAACCAGCAGCGCGGGGCCAGACTGCCCCAAGGTCTCAACAATGGCAGTTTGTAACGCTTCCATAATTTTTACCTCAAACTCTGATATCGGTGATCTTACGCATCACCAATATGTTGACCACAAGAAAGGCCGCAATTCCCAGACATACCGGAACGAAAAAGGCCGTTTGCGATACATCGTCGAAATAATCAGGTTTGACGACGTTAATCGCGATAATGGCTACGATGGGAAAAGCTGACAAGAATTTACCGGACCATCTTGCTTCCGAGGTAATCGCAGCCACGCGGCGAAACAGACGGAAACGCGCCCGGATTACTTTGGCGAGACCATCCAGGATTTCAGCAAGGTTACCCCCTGATGTTTGTTGAATAGTTACCGCAACAGCAAGGAAACGCATATCTTGCATTTCAAGGCGCTCCGCCATGATCTTCAGTGTTTCGCCCATATCGCGACCATAGGCCGCCTCGTCTGAAACCATTCCCATTTCGGTACCAAGGGGATCGGGCACTTCCTTCGCAACAATTGAAACAGCTGATGCAAAAGGATGTCCAACACGCAACGATCGTACCATCAGTTCCACGGCATCGGGAAGCTGCTCGGCGATCATATCCATGCGTTTGGTCGCCTTGTTATTAACCCAAGTATATACAGCGCCGACTCCCATCAGAACCGAAATTACAGCCCTAATAATAATATTCACATCACTGACCACAGTCAGGAGAACAAATGCCACGACGCAAAGACCCAGCATCACGACTATCAGCTGATTTGGTGAAAATGCGATATTCGCTTTCTGGGCCTTGTTGGCAAGGATCGCGTATATCGGGATGCTTTGAGACTTCATGTGCTGGGTCATCTCTTTGCGGAGCTGATCCAGTACTTGTTCGCGGTTTCCGCCTTTCTCGAGCATGTCCAACCGGCGATTTACCTTGCCGTCCATGCTTATCGACTTGCCGAAGATAACCAAATAGACACCCTGCACCAGCAGGATGATAGATATAAAGACGACGGCATATATAATTGGTTCTGCAGAAATCATCAGAGTTACTCCGCGACCATTGGTTCAAAGATTGCTGGCGGAAGATCAAAGCCCCACAGTTTGAAGCGCTCGGAATAGTGGCTCCGCACACCTGTAGCCGTGAAGTGGCCGATGATCTTGTTTTCAGGAGTTAGACCGACCCGCTGGTAGCGGAAAACTTCCTGCATTGAAATGACGTCGCCTTCCATGCCGGTCACTTCGGTAATGGAAGTCATGCGGCGCGAGCCGTCTTGCAGGCGTGATGCCTGAACAATCAAATTAACAGCCGATGCGATCTGGCTGCGCATTGCCTTGATCGGCATTTCGATTCCTGACATCGCCACCATGTTTTCCAAACGGCTGACGGCATCGCGAGAAGAGTTGGCGTGGATTGTTGTCATCGAGCCATCGTGGCCGGTGTTCATGGCCTGGAGCATGTCGATAACTTCCTCACCACGCGTTTCCCCAACGATAATCCGGTCAGGACGCATCCGCAAAGCGTTTTTCAAACAGTCACGCTGCGATACGCCGCCTCTGCCTTCCACGTTTGGCGGACGGCTTTCCATTCGGCCCACATGGGTCTGTTGCAATTGAAGTTCCGCAGTATCCTCAATCGTCAGAATTCGCTCAGCGTCGTCAATAAAGCTCGAAAGCGCGTTCAATGTCGTTGTTTTACCTGAACCAGTACCGCCCGATACGATGACATTCAGGCGGGTTGAAACGGCAGCCTGTAAATACGCGGCCATTTCCTCAGAGAACGCTCCAAAATTGACCAGCTCTTCTATACCAAGCTTGTCTTTCTTAAACTTACGAATGGAAACCAGAGATCCATCCACCGCAATTGGTGGGACCATTGCGTTGAAGCGCGATCCATCTGCGAGACGGGCGTCAACGTATGGGTTACTTTCATCCACACGACGACCCACAGCTGAGACAATCTTGTCAATGATCCGCAGCAGGTGCTTTTCGTCCTTGAAAGTAACATCGGTCAACTGAAGACGCCCATCGCGTTCTACAAAAATCTGTTGAGGTCCGTTGACCAGGATATCGTTGACGCCATCATCTTTTAGCAGTGTTTCTAGCGGTCCGAGGCCCGTGACTTCGAAGAAGAGGTCTTGGCTTAGCGTCTGGCGTTCATCGCGGGTTAATACGATGCCTAAATCTTCCAGTGACTCGCTCGCAATCGCGTTGATCTCTGATCGTAACTCTTGCTCGCTTGCGGTTTCAAGGGCGGAAAGGTTGAGATTATCGAGCAGTGACTTGTGCAGTTCGAGTTTGATCTCTGCCAACCGTTCCTTTCGGCGCTTTTCCTTGTCCATCGGAGCTGCAGACGCCGGCTTAGTCGGAGCGGACTTCATGAGCGACTTGCGTTGTTCATCAGATTTAGCCGCTGCGACTGGCGCGATGTTTACCTTTGGCGTCGCCGTATTAGCCGCGTTTGCAGCAGACGAGTTTTTGGGTGGTGTCGGCTTTTTATACTTTGAAAACATGAGTATTGCCTCTTAAGTTCTGGCGTCGACTGCGTCGGCCTGATTGACCGCATGTACAGACTTGGCAAGTTTTTGAATTTCCTTACGCAACGGACTCTTCCCCATGCCAACCGAAAGTGGTGTGCCGTGATCGCCGCTCTGGCTCACAGCCTTGCCTCCGTCTGGTAGCAAAACCTCAATAGCGATGCCCAAACTTTCGGACAAACGCTTCACCCGTGCTTTTCCGTTCAGATCTGCGAAACCCGGTGCTCTGTTTAGTATGAAACGTAGTTTTTCGAACGGCAGGTCATCAGATTGAAGTGCCCGTTTCATACGCAGGGTGTTCTGCGCAGAGCGCATATCCAACTCTATAATAGCGAAATAGACATGCGCGGCCTCAAGAACGTTTTGCGACCACTCAACCATAGTGGTTGGCATATCTATTATAACGTAGTCAAAGTTCGTTCGGGCCATCTCAACAAGTCGCCCGATATCGTCGGGGGAAATCATGTCGAGAGGGATCATGTCGGTCGGCGAGGTTAGAACATGCATCTTGTCCTCGTAGGTGAGAAGCGCTTGCATGAAACCTTCACTGTCAAGACTTTCGGTATCCGTTAGAACTTCCAAGACTGTTTCGCGACGCGGCAGATCGAGATAAGTCGATGCCGTGCCGAACTGAAAATCCAGATCTAAAAGACAAACCGTTGGACCGTCGGTTTTTTCGACGTTGGCGAGTTCCCACGCCAGGTTCACCGCAATCATGGTCGCACCTGTACCACCGGCCAAACCTTGCACAGGAATAACCACGCCGGATTTGTCCCCAAAACCTTGAGTGCGGGGACTGCCATCGTTATCGACAGCGGATATGTCGGGCTGAGTCAGAACACGCTCAATCGCTTTCGCAAGCTCATTTTCCGGCAATGGGTAAGGGACGAATTCATCGCCACCCTCTCGCAAAAGCTGGTGTAGGGCAGAGGGGCTAACGTCTTCTGCAATCAAAATTACTTTGATGCCTGCTGCTTTTGCCGCAGAAATAACCCCGGATACGGCCTCAAGCCTATCTTCGTCTTCGGCATCCATTGCAATGGTGACAAACTGAAGAGAACGTGCCTCTGGCTGGCCCAGGAATGATGCCGCATCATCAAAACTCAGATCCCCCCAAGAGTCGCCTAAGGCTGCTTCCATGTCTTCAATCAGCAGATCAAAGATTTGAACATCTCGACTGATCGTACAGGCGACAATCTGTGGCTGATCGTGTTGCACGACTGGACTTGTATTCATTTACTCAGGTCCCCATGGCTTTAGCAGCAAAAAGTATAACGTATTTATAGGCAAGTGCATATTGCCCTTACCTGATTCCCGACAGCAGTTAGAAACTGCACAGTCTGTTCGACTTAAATATTGCTTAGAAACGTGTCGAGATTTGGACGAAAAGGTCACAATTATGCGGAATCTCGCAACGATCATGTCCATAAGCCAAAAATGTTTACGCCAGGCGCTGGGCCTGGCGTAAACAACTAATTTGATCTGGGCGCTTATCCGCCACTTGCCGCCACTTCGGTTTCGGTGACTTGCCCTCCAACCGTAGCGCTCGTGACATAGTCGCGGAAGATAACTTCTGCATATTTGCCATTCAAAACCGCCGGGTGATTCTGCACAAAACCAGACACTTCCGTAACAGTCCGTCTGTTTCGACGTTCTTGGTTCTGCGTAGCCACGACCGGTTGAGTTTCACCGAACGATGCGACCGCTTCAAGACGGCCTCGATCGATGCCTTGCGATGTCAGGAAGGCGACGACCGCTTGTGCACGGCGCAGACCCAGACGTTGGTTATAAGCGTTGCCGCCAACAAGGTCAGTGTGTCCATAAACCCGGAACCGCACTTCAGGGAACTGACGGATCCAGTTTGCTTGCTGAACCAACGTTGCCTGTGCGCTTGCATCCAACTGCGCCGAATTGAAGGCGAAGTTGACCGTTGAGTTCACTTCAGAAGCAAACCGTCTTGCAAGGTTAATGGTGTAATCAGCCTGGCCCGACTGCACCAAGCTATTGTTCATGGTTGCGTTGCCAAAACCCCCTGCATCAAGTTGGGATCCAGCTTCTGAGTAGAATGACGAATAAGTTGGGTCATCCTGTGAGCAACCTGCGAGGGTCGCGGCGGCAATGGCCGCTGTCATTACATATTTCATTGACTTACACTCCAATCATTCGTCGAGCACATAGCCGTAGGACCCGCTAAAGTCCTGGCGTGCTACTTCGCCTGCACCACCAGAGGTCGGTGCATCTGATGCCGCAACACGGCCAAACAGGAACAGGTCTTGTTCAGTCGGCGGTCGTACCCGATCTGTTGGTAACGCAAGTGCCGAACCGCTCGTCGGTGTCACTAGGTGTGGCGTTACAATGATAACGAGTTCTGTTTGGCTTCGCTGATATTCAGCACTGCGGAACAGGGCACCAAGGATCGGAATATCGCCGACCCAAGGCACTTGGCCACTAAGGTCCGTAAAGTCGTCGGATAGCAGACCAGCAATTGCAAAGCTTTCACCATCGCGCATTTCAACTGTTGTCGAAGTTTCGCGACGAGAGAAAGCATCAATTGAGAAACCATCGACTGTGATGCCGTTTGCGGTATCGATAGCGGAAACAGCTGCGACGAGTTCGAGATTGATGATATCTTGGTCAACGACACGCGGTATGAAGTTCAATTCAACACCGAATGGCTTAAATTCAACTGTTATTCCGTCATCTTCATTTGAAATCGGCACAGGGTATTCGCCACCGGCAAGGAAAGTAGCTTCCTGTCCGCTCAGCGCTGTCAGGTTTGGTTCGGCGAGTGTGCGGACAACGCCGCGCGACTCAAGAGCTTCAAGCAGTATACCCACTTCAAGTCCACCGGCATCGAAGCCGAACAAAACTGCACCGTTTCCTTCGCCAGTTGTTGCAATATTACGACCGCCGCTGCCAGCGGAACTGGCCGCGTTACCCGTACCTGCGCCAATGTCCAAATCACCATCGAAGCCGGAGCCAAGCAGCGATACCGACGATGAAAGAGACTTACTAACCGAACGCTGCATCTCAGCGAAGCGCACTTTTAACATGACCTGCTGTGTGCCGCCGACAGACATCAGGTTTGATACGCGATCCGGCGCATAGCGCTCAGCCAAATCAAGTGCCCGATCCAGCCGCGCGATTGAGCTGACTGTACCAGACAGTACGATCCCGTTATTGGCGGTGCGCACTTCAATGTTTTCACCTGGTATAATCTGCCCCAAGCGTTCTTTGAATTCGGCCATGTCGGGGGTGACCTGCACCTCTACATTGGTGATGAGCTGCCCATCGGCGCCCAAAATTGTCAGCGTTGTCCGGCCCGGCTCTTTGCCGAGGACGTAAATGCTGCGATCAGACAAAGACGAAATGTCTGCGATGCCGGGGTTGGCGATTGAAAGTTCCGCGAACGGAACATCGCTTTCCACGACGACTGCCCTGTTCATGGGCACGTTAAGAGCACTGGACGCCGCGCCGCGCACAACGCGCAGCGTTTCGGCCGGTGCCAAAGTAGGTGTTGCCGCGAGCGACAACGTTAAGCCCGTCAATGCGGCCTTGATGAATCTGTCATACTTCATAAGTGACCTGCCTCTCCGATCACGCCTCGTTTAAGTGGGGTCTTAGTGCCCCTGATAATGGTGGACCATGAGGGAGGCGGTCATTTATTGCAATAATCAATAAGTTGCAGGTCGAACCGTATGTGGATAACTGGCAACACTGCCGGCAAGTACCCAAAAAAAGAGCGCCTGAAAAGTTCAGACGCTCCTAGGATCTATATCGGATCAGTGCTATTTCGGCTTAGTCACATTCAACTTCTACTTCGACCCGATTGGCGCCAAATCCTTGGCCTACATAGCAGCGTTGCTCCTGCACAACGGGTGCTGGCGCCGCTGGCGCCTGAATGCCAAGAACGTCATTGGTGCCGATACTAATCTCGGGCGCTGTTGTGTCATCGGTATCACCAACCGGTGCAATCTTGAGCTGACCGTCGGTCTGCGCTTGTGAAAGTGCAGCAAAATCTTCTGTGCTAACCTGCAATACGACACGAGAGTTGACGTCAATTGCTAATACCTCCAGGCGCGGCATCAGCAGGCGAGTCTCTGTTTTATCACCAATGCGCCCGATCCAGAAAATGTCCACTTTCGTGCCGGGGCGCAGCTGCCCTTCATACTCTGACGTCATGTTTGTAGATAGTGGATAGGCGCGGGTGCCGGGTTTCAACAAAGCAGTTAGTCCAAGTGGAGCACCTGGAGCCGTAACCTTTGAGGCCAAAATTGGTTCATTCACTTCCATTGGGCGAGATACCACGCGTGGCTCATCCAAACCTTGCGGAAAAAGCTCTTCTTCTGAGGAAAAGACGCCCTCGGGCAAAAAGTCCTCAGCATATTGGATCAGGTGGACATCTTCGGCGGTTACAAACTCACCATAGGTCAGCGCGCGGATGGGAGCATAGACCTCAACGGTTTTCACGGCCTGAGCTGCGAGCTGCTGCTGACGCGTTAACTGCGCGTCCTTGCTATCCAAAAAGCCTTTAACTTGCATAACTGCAAAACCAGCTAGTCCAATCCCGATTAGTAAAACTAGTCCAAAAACTGCACGCATTGTTTTAACCTCTGTTGATGGAGCGACGCAAACCGGTCGGTGGCGGAGTTAAGCAATCATGACGCCAAAATCAAGGCCTATGCTGCCGCGGCTACTGTTTACTTTGCGCACAGCGGGCAATCTCTAAATATTAACAAAAACTGAATATTTCGGTTACTTCTTCAACATATCTGATACCGCCCTTTTTGCGACGGCACCCGATCAGAAAGCAAGAAAGGCAACTATATTGGGCTCAGATTTCAAGCAGGTCAGATAGGCATGTGCTAATCGATATTCGCCTGGGCCCGGGCGTACGCGCCGTTGACATCTTGCACCAATACATTCAGCTCGCTTCCGATCTCTTCAGACATGCTTGTTGATCCATTGGTTATGAACACCACGATCACAAGGCCAAATGTAGCTAATGCTGCGGTTAAGACAACGAAATCTACAGTTATGGCGCCAGACTCATCGCCAACGAATTTTTTTGCGTACGCTAAGGGGAGCATTTGGACCAGACCACTTTATATACCTACCGTTACAGATAGTTATCGAGGGAATGTGGCGGTAAATTGACGGCTTTGGTTCTTTTTCTGTTTCTTTGAAATGGCGTTTTGGAAAGCAAATTGCCGCGCACAAGGCGCGGCAATTCTAGATACTGCAGCAGCAGAAACATTATTTAGTCACGAGCATCAATTGCAGACTGCGCCTGGCCAGTCAGTTCAGTTGTCTGAACATCCAATTCTGCTTCGATCTGCGATGCCAGATCTTGTGCGCCGTCGGCGACGAAGCCGATGACGATAAAGCCAAGAACAACGATAGCAGCAGTCAGAACAACGAAGTCAACTGTTACAGCACCGTCTTCGTCGTTGTGGAATTTTTCAAAAAAGTTAAGCATTGTAGTCCCTCCTAAGGGGTTTTTCTCTAGGGTTTAAACTTTCAGTCCTCGTCGGGTCTCTTGGACCAGCCTTGGTTTTGGCTTAATCCCCGTCTTGGATGAGTACATATAGCCGGATAAATGGGGCGTGATTTTGGCGGCATTCTATTTTTTTGGAAAAATGCGCGAATTTTCGCAAGAGTAGCTGTAAATACCTGTATTAAAAGGATTTTATAGTTAATGATTTCTTAACTTTCGTGTGGTGCCGTTGCCGAAAAGCCCGCAATGGGGCCAAATCGCCTCAATTGTAGAGGTTTGGATGGTTTTTCAAAGGCTTTGCTGCCAAAAGTGATTCAAATAATAATAACAGAGCGGGACAGGAACGTGTTCAGGAATTTATCTGCGGCGGCAGTGGCTGTCGTCATATGTGTAGGTACGGCGCATGCCGAAGTCGAACGCTTGCAGCCAGAATTCAGTTTTCGCAAAGTAGCCGTGCCCTCGGGCGGTGGAAACCGCATTACCGTGCAGATTGACCCAAACGCCCCGCGTCTGGATCCTGTTAGATCTGACCCCGAGCCAGAACCGCTGCCAGTTGCGGGCGGAGCGATTGATCTGCCAAAGCCGTCACCTCTCGACTGGTTCTGGACGACAGTTTCGCCCAAACTTTCCGATTCGGGACCGGGCCGTCTGGAACTGGCGATCAATCAGATCACAAACCCGCCAAATGGAAAGGGTGTTCCAGCCCCGCGCCTTCAAAGCTTGCAGGAGATCGCAACCAGTCACGGGCTGGACATTCTCCGAGAGACTGTGGGCACCGATGTTTCCCCTGCTCTTGTATTGGCGGTGATTGCTGTTGAAAGCGCCGGGCGGACCGAAGTAACCAGTTCAGCCGGTGCGCAAGGTTTGATGCAGCTTATGCCAGCCACAGCGTCACGCTTTGGCGTGAACGACAGCATGAACGCCTCTGACAACATCAAGGGCGGTGTAGCGTATCTGGCGTGGCTGTTAAACCATTTCGGGAACGACCCTGTTCTGACGCTCGCTGGATATAACGCGGGTGAGGGAAATGTCGCCCGCCACGATGGCGTTCCGCCCTTTGCAGAAACCCGTGCCTATGTGCCAAAGGTTCTCGCCGCATGGCAGGTGGCGAAAGGACTTTGCAGGACGCCTCCGGAACTGATTACGGATGGCTGCGTATTCAACGTCAACGGAATCTAGGCGCTGATCTCCGCGACAAGAGTCATACAATCGTGGCGTCTGTCGCGGCGATCAACTCTTCGCGGCTGACACCGTCCGCGAGTTCCTCAATATGAAGACCCTTATGCGTGACGTCCAGAACACCCAGATTGGTGATAATCCGATCCACCACACCTGCACCGGTGAGTGGCAAGGTGCATTCCTTTAGAACCTTGCTGTCGCCATGCTTGTTTGTGTGGTCCATCACGACCACCACACGACCAACGCCAGCGACCAGATCCATCGCCCCGCCCATACCCTTGACGAGCTTGCCGGGGATCATCCAGTTGGCGAGGTCACCGTTTTCGGCCACTTCCATAGCGCCCAGGATGGCCATGGCGATCTTGCCGCCACGTATCATTCCAAAGGACTGGCTGGAATCAAAATAGGCGGTCTGTGGTAGTTCGGTGATTGTCTGCTTGCCTGCATTGATCAGGTCGGGGTCCAGTTCATCCTCAGTCGGGAAGGGCCCCATGCCCAGCATGCCGTTTTCGGACTGCAAGGTCACCTCAATCCCTTCAGGGATGTAGTTCGACACCAGCGTCGGGATCCCGATGCCAAGGTTCACGTACCAGCCATCCTGCAGCTCTTGCGCGGCGCGGGCCGCCATTTGATTGCGATCCCACATTATGCTGTCCTTACTGTGCGTTGTTCGATGCGTTTTTCATGCTCGCCCTGGATCAGACGGTGCACATAGATGCCCGGTAGATGGATATGATCGGGGTCGAGACTGCCTGTTGGTACGATTTCTTCCACTTCGGCGACGCAAGTCTTACCACACATGGCGGCGGGCGGGTTGAAGTTGCGAGCGGTCTTGCGGAACACCAGATTGCCTGTCTCATCCGCTTTCCAAGCTTTGACGATGGACAGATCGGCAAACATGCCTTCTTCCAAAATATATGTCTCGCCGTTGAATTCCTTATGTTCCTTGCCCTCTGCGATTACGGTGCCCACACCGGTCTTTGTATAAAAACCGGGGATACCACAGCCGCCCGCCCGCATCCGTTCGGCAAGCGTACCTTGGGGGTTGAATTCCAGCTCAAGCTCACCTGACAGATATTGCCGCATGAACTCGGCATTTTCACCGACATACGAGCTGATCATTTTCTTGACCTGCCGCGTCTGAAGCAAGATGCCGATACCAAAATCATCAACCCCGGCATTATTGGAGGCAAATGTCAGATCTTTGGTGCCAGCCTCTTTGATCGCATCAAGAAGCAGTTCGGGGATGCCACAAAGGCCAAAGCCACCCGCAGCGATGAACATTCCATCGTGCAAAAGCCCGTCCAAAGCCGCCGCTGCATTGGGGTAGATTTTCTTCATGATCCGCATCCCGCTTTCGTTTCGCGCGGAAACTGCCGCGCCGTTGACGTGAAGTCAACGGGCACTTGATGCGGTCTAGGAGGCTTTCTTGCTGGCTGCGGCTTTCTTTTTCGCCGGTGCTTTCTTCTTGGCAGGCTTCTTCTTGCCCGCCTTGGCCGCGCGTTCATCGATCAGATCGACGGCCTGTGCCATGGTGAGATCACCCGGCTCTATGGTGTCGGGGATCGTGGCGTTGATCTTTTCCCACTTCACATATGGACCGTATTTGCCGTCATATATATTGACTGGCCCACCGGCCTCGGGGTGTTCGCCCAGTTCGTGGATCGGGACCGCCGCTTTGCCGCGTCCACCGCGCGACGCGATCTTTTCAGCCAAAAGCTGGACAGCCCGGTTCATGCCCACGGTCCAGACCTCATCAATGCTTTCGAGATTCGCATTGGTGCCGCCGCGATGCGATGTGCTTTCAGCGTGCTTCAGATATGGCCCATAGCGCCCGATATTGGCCCACACCATCACGCCATCTTCGGGGTGCGGTCCGATTTCGCGGGGCAGGGAAAGCAGCATGACCGCTTGATCAAGCGTGACCTCCTCTGGTTGCCAGTCGGCAGGAATACCTTGGCGCGGTGGTTTCTTGTTTTCTTCGGTCACCGGGCCGCGCTGGGCGTAGGGGCCGAAGCGGCCTTTGAAAATACGAATTTCATCGCCGTGATCTTCACCCAGCAGCTTGCCGTCTGGTGGGATGGCCGACGCTTCGGCCTCTGGGTCAGGTGGGCCGAAGGGGCGGGTATAGCGGCATTCGGGGTAGTTAGAGCAACCGATAAAAGCGCCGCCTGATCGTGCCGTGCGCATCGATAGGCGCCCGGCACCGCAATTGGGGCACAGGCGCGGGTCGCTTCCGTCTTCGGTAGGCGGAAAGAGGTGAGGTTCAAGAACTTCGTTGATTTTCTCCAACACCTCGGTAATCCGCAGATCGGCGGTTTCGGCTATGGCGGCCGAGAAATCGCGCCAGAAGCGGTTGAGCACTTCTTTATAGTCCGCATCACCTGCGCTGACCTCGTCCAATTGATTTTCGAGATCAGCGGTAAAGCCGTAGCCGATATATTTGCGGAAGTAGTTTTCAAGAAAGGCCGTGACGAGCCGACCCTTGTCCTGTGGGATTAGTCGGTTTTTGTCTTTCTCGACATAGCCGCGATCCTGAATCGTGGTCACGATCGATGCATAGGTGGACGGTCGCCCAATCCCAAGCTCTTCCATCCGTTTGACCAGTGTTGCCTCGGTGTAGCGCGGCGGAGGTTGGGTGAAATGCTGTTCCGGGTCGACGTTTTGCTTTTCTGCAACCTCGCCTTCGGTCAGCTGTGGCAGGCGTTTATCGTCTTCGTCCCCGGCGCTATCGTCTTTGCCTTCTTCATAAATCGCAATGAAGCCATCAAAGACCATGACCTGCCCATTGGCACGCAGAACGACCTGTTCATCGGCGCTGGTTACGTCAACCACGGTTCGCTCAAGACGGGCGGCGGCCATTTGGCTGGCCATGGTGCGTTTGTAGATCAGATCATAAAGCTTGCGCTGATCGGCATCCATGATTTTGGCGTCGGCAGTGCCGACCATCATGTCCGTGGGCCGGATACATTCGTGCGCTTCCTGGGCGTTCTTGGCTTTGTTTTTGTATACGCGCGGACTTTCGGGCAGGTATTTATCGCCAAATTTGGATTTGATCGCATCGCGCGCGCCGGTCACGGCTTCGGGTGCCATGTCGATGCCATCGGTCCGCATATATGTGATCAGCCCGGCTTCGTAGAGACGCTGAGCGACCGACATGGTTTGCTTTGCACCCATGCCGAATTTACGGCTGGCTTCCTGCTGCAGTGTAGAGGTCATGAACGGAGGCGATGGGTTGCGGGTCGCGGGTTTTGCCTCGACTGATTTGACGATCAGATCGCGGGAGTTGATGGCCTGAACCGCCATCTCGGCCTGCGTTTCATTACCCAGATCGAACTTGTCTAGCTTTTTACCTGCAAGTGTTGTCAGGCGCGCTTCATAGGTCTGACCGCGGGGCGATTGCAGCAGTGCCTTGACCGTCCAGTATTCACGGGCGCGGAAGGCTTCGATTTCCATCTCGCGTTCAACGATCAGACGCAAACAGACTGACTGCACGCGACCAGCTGATTTCGCACCGGGCAATTTGCGCCAGAGGACAGGCGACAGGTTGAAGCCCACCAGATAGTCAAGCGCGCGACGGGCCAGATAGGCCTCGACCAGAGGCGCATCAACCTGGCGGGGGTTTTTCATGGCCTCGGTTACCGCCGATTTCGTTATCGCGTTGAAGACGACGCGACTGACGGGGGTGTCTTTCTTGATCGCTTTCTTTGCGGTCAATGCTTCTGTCAGGTGCCAGCTGATCGCCTCGCCCTCGCGGTCGGGGTCAGTGGCAAGGATCAGCGCGTTATCGCCCTTGAGCGCGTCAACAATCGCTTTGATATGCTTTTTGCTATCGCTCGCGATCTCCCATTTCATGTCGAAACCGTCATCGGGCAGCACTGATCCGTCCTTGGGCGGCAGGTCACGCACATGCCCATACGAGGCCAGAACGGTATAGTCTGAACCCAGATAACTGTTTATTTTCTTGGCCTTCGCGGGGGATTCGACAACAACAACGGGCATGGGAATCCTTTTATAACAAAGCGTCCGATTCAGTCGGGGAAGATGTGGGCGGGATTGGAAGAATGTCAATGCACGGAAAAGCGATGGTCTTTCCGCCGGCCTAAATCACACGACGCGAGACAAAAGTCCGCCGGCTTGTCGGGTGATTTTTCCATCAAGCTCAAGGTCAACAAGTGCCGGAGTAATGGCGGTTGCAGGGGCGGCCATATCGCGTAGCAACTGATCTTCGGCGATGGGAGAGGGGCCAAGGCGCGACAGGATCATGTCGTGCAGTTTGGCCGCGTTTTGCAGGTTGGGCTTTTGCCTGTCCGGCTGCGCCAGCGGTGGCTCTGGCGCGGTGCCTGCAATGGGGCCAAGCGCCTCGATCACGTCGGCCGCGTTTCGCACCAGGATCGCACCGTCCCTGATAAGCATGTTGCAGCCCGCTGCGCGGGCGTCGAACGGATGGCCGGGGACGGCAAGAACGTCACGCGCCTGATCCAGCGCGTTTCGGGCTGTGATAAGACTGCCGGATTTTGCTGCGGCTTCAACCACGATGACGGCTTTTGCGACGCCAGAGATAATCCTGTTTCGCGCCGGAAAATGCCGTGCCTGTGGCTGCAGACCCATTGGCATCTCGGACAGCCGCAATCCGCGCTGGCCGATATTGTCCGCCAGTTGAGCATTCTCTGCCGGATAGATCACGTCAATGCCACCGGCCTGAACTGCAATGGTCCCACCATCGAGCGCCGCAAGATGCGCCGCCGTGTCGATGCCACGGGCAAGGCCCGAGACGACGACGAAACCAGCCTCTGCCAGTTCCTGCGCCAGCCGTTTGGCCATGCGCGTGCCGAGCGAAGACGCGTTCCGCGCACCGACCATGGCAATCATGGGGCGCTTGAGGAGTTCAAGATCGCCAATTGTCCATAACAGCGGCGGCGCGTCATCGATATCATTGAGGGCCGCTGGGTAGGTGGGGTCTGTGTCACTAATCAACCGTGCGCCCGCTGATCGGCCAGCTTTGAGTTCGGCCAATGCCACACCAGCCGGACATACCGCGTAATCCGATACCCCGGCCGCCTTGGCGATGTCCGGGAGGGCCGCAAGCGCCTGCGCTGCAGTGCCGTGCTCCGCCAGCAAGCGCCGATAGGTCGCGATGCCCACGCGCCGGGAGCGCAATAGACGAAGCCGGTTGACCGTATCCTCTTCCGTGGTGGGTAGGAGTGGGGGGTGAGCGGAAGATTCGTCTGTTCCAGCCATCCAATGCTCCGCCATATTGCGTCACAAGGATTAGGACGAGAAGGTTAACGAGGTGTGAACGAAACCGTGACGGACCTTGAAAAAATGCAATTGTCGGTATGAAAACGGCGTAATTCGGGGTGTTTTTTTCGCGTGGGTTTTACCCACCCTACGTTGGATCAATCCACCTCGTAGCATTTGCAGATGGCACTGTCCGTGGTGCGGTAGGTGCGAAAACCCATCGCCTCGTAATAGGCCAAGCCGCCCGTATTGGTCTTGCCTATGGTTGCGTCGACCTTTTGCAGTCCTGCGTTCTTGGCTGCCTTCTTTGTTTCAGCGAATAAAGCCGCGCCCACGCCCTTTCGGGCGGCATCGGGGCTGATATGGGTGCCGATGACGCCCCAACCGGGGGTGACGCTGTATATGTTGCCTTTGGTGGCCAGTTTCAGGGCCTGGAAGCCGAGGATCATGCCGTTTTCTTCGGCCACCGTGCACTGAATGCCATCGGGGTGGGTGATGTAGAAGTCGTGGGCATGATCGGGGCTTGTGGGTTTGGTATCCGCATAAAGGCGCATCAACACATTGCTGATGCCTTGGGCGTCGTCGGGCGTGGCGCGGCGGATGTGCATGGTTCCGGCTTTCTGGAGGTTCGGTGTTGCGAGATCGCATGGCGGATTTGAGGGGGTGGTGCAACGTTCGGTGGGTGTTGCGTGGCCCGTTTTTGCAGGTTTGCGCCGAAGAGATGGTTAACGCCTTTGTTTATTGGTTAAAACGGTGCCCGAAACCGGTCGGACAAGCGTCGGCAAAACGTCGGACACCAGCGCGCGGTTTTTTAGGATTTTAGTAGGTTAACGAAGTGTGCGGTGGGGGGTTGTGGTGTTGGGTGTCACACGGTTTCGGCTTTCACGTATCACTTGATCCAAGTCTGGAAAACTCGGCCAAGTTGCTGTTGGCGCCGGTCAGGGCGAAGGCCCAATCTGTGAATTCGATTTTCTTGTCGCGCGTGCCAGTAGAACAGGAAGTGCGGCGGAATGACCGGTCATCCATGCGAGACGCAGCAAGAATCAGATTGTCAATTCGCAGAGTGCGAGATTTAGGTGTTGCTTTAATGCCCGCACCCCATGGGCAAGCACGGACGCCGATCAACAACCTATTGGCAAGTCTCACGATCCTGTTATCGTTCTCTATCTTTTTCGATGTTGCCCAGGATTTAATGATGCTTCTCAGATCTAACCTTGCCCTTTCAATGATTGCGCTCGTTTCGGCATGTGGTGGGGGGGGTGGCGACAGCGGGGGCAACAGCGCCGAAATCTCACCGATCTCCGCCTTTGGTTTTGCTGACGCCGAACGGCCACAGGATGGCTCTTTTGACTACAACATCAAAGATACCATTCGGACCTTGGGCAGTGTCGATGGTGAATTGAGCCAGGAACGCCAAGACATTGATCTTTCGGGCACTATTGGCGCTGGTGACATTACACTTGTTTTGGATGGCGAAACATACGTGCTTGAGCGAGATGCGATCGATCCCTCGATCGCAACTTTCGATGATGGCGGTGATTTCGTTCAACTGAGCACAACAATTGGTGAAAATAATCAAGCTGTCGGTGTGAATATATTCTCGGTGATTGACGGCGAACTTAACGACGGGAAATTGGTCCTAGGTTTAGACACCAACCCAAACGATGTTGAAATGATTACGGGTAGTGCGGATTACACCGGAAGAGCAGAAGCAACCCTGCGGAATGGATTTAGTAGCGCATCTGCTGGCGGCGATCTGAACCTCACGGTGGACTTTGATGATAATTCAGTCGGGGGAACCGCCGAGCTTGAATTCATAGAAGGCTCTTTGGATTTTGACCCTGTAACAATCGCATTTGATGACACCGATCTGGTTGGAAACGGGTTTGCTGGTAACGTGAGCATTGAAGCCGGCGATATTGGTGGCACGCTCGACAACACCACCTACGAAGGGCGTCTTTTCGGGGCTGATGCCGGAACAGTTGGTGGTACATTTACAGGTCAGATCAATCTGGATGACAGTGACAGCAACACCTTTGTCGATGGTGTGTTTATCGGCGCTGAGTAGGTTCAACATGTCCTGACTAGGGTCGAATGCCGGATGGGGCAGAAACCTAACGTCGAATCGAATTGTGCGGATTCGTTTGCTTTGCCGCCCGTATGTTAGCGATCATTCTCGATCTGGTGCAGACGTTGCCGCCGCCCTAGGCCGCAGCCCCGCCAACAGTCAGGCCGCCGATCAGCAGGCTGGGTTGTCCGACCCCGACGGGCACCCATTGCCCTGCTTTGCCGCAATTGCCTATGCCGGGGTCAAGAGCGAGGTCGTTGCCTATGCCTCGGATTTGTTTCAGGGCTGTTGCCCCGTCGCCGATGAGTGTGGCCCCTTTAACGGGTGCGCCGACGACGCCGTTTTTGACGCGGTATGCCTCGGTGCAGCTGAACACGAATTTGCCGTTGGTGATGTCCACTTGTCCGCCGCCGAACCCAACTGCATAGATGCCGTCCTGCAGATCCGCGACGAGGCTTTCAGGCTCTGCGTCGCCCGCCAGCATGTAAGTGTTTGTCATACGTGGCATCGGCGCGTGCGCGTAACTTTCGCGCCGTCCGTTGCCGGTGGGGGCTACCCCCATCAGCCGCGCGTTTTGCCGGTCTTGCATGTAGCCCACCAGCACCCCGTCTTCGATGAGGGTGTTTTTGGCGCTGGGCGTGCCTTCGTCATCGACGGTGATCGACCCGCGCCGGTCGGGGATGGTGCCGTCATCCAGCACGGTCACGCCTTTGGCCGCGATTTGCTGGCCCATCAGCCCGGCGAATGCGCTGGAGCCTTTGCGGTTGAAGTCACCTTCCAACCCGTGCCCGATGGCCTCGTGCAGCAGGATGCCGGGCCAGCCGGGGCCAAGGACCACGTCCATCACACCAGCCGGGGCGGGTTCGGCATCGAGGTTCACCAAAGCGATGCGCAATGCCTCGCGCGTGACCGGTTCCCAGTTTTCGCGGCTGATCAGCCCGATCAGCCCGGCGCGACCGCCGCCGCCCATCATGCCGCTTTCGCGTTTTCCGTTTTCTTCTACAATCACGCTGATGTTGAGCCGCGACATCGGGCGTGTATCGGTGACAAGCGTGCCTTCGGGGCGCAGAATCAGGACCTCTTGATGCGAGGCAGCCAAGGTGGCGCTGACCTGCACCACACGCGGATCAAGCGCGCGGGCGAAGGCGTCGATCTCGCGTAGCAGGTCGATTTTGGCGGGGAAGGTGGCCTGCAGCATCGGGTCGTCGTCGCTGTAAAGCTTGCGATTGGTGCCAGCCGGGCCTGTTGCCATTGTCCCGCCGCCATCGCCCACGGCGAGCCGGGCGGTGGAGACCGCGCGTTTCAGGGCGTGTTCGTCAATGCTGGTGGAATGGGCGTAGCCTGCGGTTTCGCCTTTCACGGCCCGCAGGCCGAACCCTTCGGATGCATCGAAGCTCGCGGTTTTGACACGGCCATCGTCAAAGGACAGAACCTCGGATTTGCGCCGTTCGAGGAAAAGTTCGCCATCATCGGCACCGGCTGTCGCTTCCTGCAATAAAGACAGCGCTGTGTCCTGATCCAGATTGGTCTCAAAGGGGCGGAACGGATCGTCTGACATGGGATTTCCTTTTGGGCGATGCCTTGAAACAACAAAAGCGTCTGTTTGCCGCAACAGCGGTTCTTGAGTTGTTCATCAGGATATGGGACATGAGCGTCCAGATACAACGGGATTCCTTCTTTCGCGGAAGCGGATTACCTCAAAGACGCGCCGATCAGGCGCCACCATTGTTAGGGTTTGATATGCGACTGAACACCTTTGCGACCTCACTGTGGGCTTCGGCTGGGCTGATCATGGCGGGGGCAGGTGCCTTTGCCCAAGAGGTTAATCAGGATCTGGAGATCATTGGCCGCCCGATCCCGGGCGGAACAGGGTTTCAGCCTGCGGCCACTGAACTGGCACGCGATGTACAGTGGCTGGACCATATGCTGCTGATCATCATTACGGTCATCACACTGTTCGTCACAGGCTTGCTGGCGTGGGTTGTCGTGCGTTTCAACGCGAAGAAAAACCCTACCCCGGCCGGTTTTACCCATAACTCGCCGCTTGAGGTCGCATGGACGGTTGTCCCGATCGTCATTCTTGTTTTCATCGGTGCGTTCTCGCTGCCTGTCTTGTTCAAGCAGCAGGAGATTCCAGAGGCCGATATCACAATCAAGGTTACGGGCTATCAGTGGTACTGGGGCTACGAATATGTTGATGAAGGCGTTATCTTTGACAGCTTTATGCTGGCCCGGGACGAGTTGGAAGAGTTCGGCTACAGTCAGGATGAATATCTGCTGGCGACCGACACAGCCGTCGTTGTCCCCGTTGGTGCAACCGTTGTGATGAACGTGACCGGCGCTGATGTGATCCATTCCTGGACTGTTCCCGCCTTTGGCGTGAAACAGGACGCCGTTCCTGGGCGTCTGGCCCAACTGTGGTTCGCCGCCGAGCAGGAAGGCATTTACTTTGGTCAGTGTTCCGAGCTTTGCGGCAAGGACCATGCCTATATGCCGATTACAGTGAAAGTGGTCAGCCAGGAAACATATGACCAGTGGTTGACCGAGGCGACATCTTAACCTTGTCGGTGGGTTGTCCCCGCCATTTTGAACGAGCCGTGCATGAGTGACATAAGTCTTCAGGAAACCACCTATGAGGCCGGTATGGGCGATTATTTCGCCCTGCTGAAGCCGCGCGTGATGTCGTTGGTGGTGTTTACGGCGCTGGTGGGTTTGCTGGTCGCACCTTTTCCGGTGCATCCGTTCATCGGTTTTGTCTCAATCCTTTGCATCGCCGTTGGGGCAGGGGCATCCGGTGCCCTGAATATGTGGTGGGACGCTGATATTGATGCCCGCATGAAGCGGACCGCTGGCCGCCCGATCCCATCTGGCCGGGTCGAACCGGGTGAGGCATTGGCGATTGGTCTGGGGCTTTCCGGTTTTTCCATCGTTTTGCTGGCACTGGCGACGAACTTTCTGGCGGCCTTCCTGCTCGCCTTCACGATCTTCTTTTATGCGGTCGTTTATTCGATGTGGCTTAAACGATCGACGCCGCAGAACATCGTCATTGGTGGGGCGGCTGGTGCGTTTCCTCCGATGATTGGTTGGGCGGTCGCGACCGGTGCTGTCAGCATTGAAAGCACTTTGATGTTTGCCCTGATCTTCATGTGGACCCCGCCGCATTTCTGGGCTTTGGCGTTGTTTGTGAAATCCGACTACGGCAATGCCGGTGTTCCGATGCTGACCGAAACGCATGGCCGGGACACCACCCGCCGTCACGTTCTGATCTACACATTGCTGCTGGTGCCTGTGTCGCTTGGGTTGGGGTTCACCTCAATCGGGGGTCCGGTTTATCTTGCGGTGGCGTCTGTCATGAATTTGTGGTTCCTTAAGGGTGCGTATGACATCTGGCGGCGCGATGACGCTGCTTGCGAGGCTGACAAGCACAAGGTCGAAATCGCAGTTTTCAAGGTTTCGCTGTACTATCTGTTCCTGCATTTTGGCGCTTTGCTGCTTGAGGCGATCTTGCGGCAATATGGGATTTCGGGGTGGTAATGGCGATCAAGGTCGAACATGAGCTTCACGAACGCCGCCGCGGCCGCAATCTTGGCGTGGGCTTGTTGCTGATCGGGTTCATCGCCATCATTTTTGGACTAACCGTCGTGAAAGTCCTGCAACTGGGTGACACTGCCGAGTTTGAGCGTTTCGATCACGTGGCCCGCCCACAAATTGTTCCACAAGAGGAGGCCGACCAGTGAAACTGTTTCCTAACCTCAAAGGTCCAATGCGGACTGTGGCGCAAACAACATCTGTTGTGGTTGTGATGGGCGCGCTCGCCTGGGCATCGGTCCCGTTTTACGACTGGTTCTGCCGTGTCACCGGCTTTGGCGGTGCAACTGACGTCGCAGAGCAGAGCAGTGATGTTGTGCTGGACCAGACGATCAAGGTCCGTTTTGATGCCTCGCTGGAGCGTGACATGCCATGGTCCTTCAAGCCGGAGGTCCGCGAGATGGAACTGCGGATCGGGGAAATGGGGCTGGCGTTTTACGAGGCGCATAATCCGCTGGATGTCCCGATTGCGGGTCAGGCTGCCTATAACGTCACACCGTATGAGGCTGGCGGATTTTTCGACAAGATCGAATGCTTCTGCTTTACCGAACAGGTTTTGCAGCCCGGCGAGACGGTATTGATGCCCGTCAGCTTTTTCGTTGATCCCGCGATTGTGGATGATCGAGAGGGCAAGCACGTGCATACCATTACGCTCAGCTATACGTTCTATCAGATCGATTTGCCTGAGCAAGAACAGCATGCTGCCGTGGACGATGCGGCTTTGACAACGACGGCGCAAGACGCCATAGACACGAATTAAAGACCAGCCAATAGGAACGCACCACATGGCGCATGAAAAGAACCACGACTACCACATTTTGCCACCCTCGATCTGGCCATTCCTTGGCGGGCTGGGCGGCTTTATCATGCTGTTTGGCGCTGTGCTTTGGATGCCAAAGCAAGGCGGCGGGCCATATATGTTCCTGATCGGCTTGGCCCTTGTTCTGTACGTGATGTATGCGTGGTGGGCAGAGGTTATAACCGAAAGCCGGGTAGGGGATCACACCCCCGTCGTGCGGATCGGTCTGCGCTATGGCTTTATCATGTTCATCATGTCCGAGGTCATGTTCTTTGCGGCATGGTTCTGGTCCTTCTTCAAGCACGCCATGTACCCTATGGGGCCGGAAAGCCCTGCAGTGGACGGTGTCTGGCCGCCAGCGGGGATTGAGACATTCGACCCGTGGCATCTGCCGCTGATCAATACACTCATCCTGCTGTGTTCCGGGGCTGCGGCCACTTGGGCGCACCACGCGCTTGTTCATGAGGACAACCGCGAAGACATGAAATGGGGTCTGATCCTTGCCGTGGCATTGGGCGCGCTGTTCACTGTTTTCCAGGTTTATGAATACAGCCATGCAGCCTTTGGCTTTGCCGGAAACATCTATGGCGCCAACTTCTTTATGGCTACGGGTTTCCATGGGGCGCACGTCTTTATCGGGACGATCTTCCTGCTGGTCTGCTTGATCCGGCTGCAAAAGGGTGACTTTACCCCTGAAAAACACATCGGGTTTGAGGCCGCCGCCTGGTACTGGCACTTTGTTGATGTTGTTTGGCTCTTCCTGTTTGCTGCCGTTTACGTTTGGGGCGGCTGATCAGTACCTGTGCTTGGGTGGGTTCCAACCCACCATCCTGAATAAAAACGCGCGAGTTTGCCCTCGCGCGTTTTCCCGTCAAAGGCATCGCGATGCTTCGCCAGATCCTATTCCCTTTTGTTCTTGGTATCGCAGGCTGCGCGGTCCTGTTGTATCTGGGCGTTTGGCAGCTTCAGCGTCTGGAATGGAAAGAGGATATCCTTTCCGATCTTGAGGCGCGGCTTGCAGCTGATCCTTTGCCGCTGCCAGCCTCCCCGACATCAACCGCAGACAACTATACCAGTGTGCAGGCCAGCGGCACCCCGACGGGCGAAGAACTGCATGTGCTGGTCTCTGGCACCGCAGCTGGCACTGGTTATCGTGTCATTTCGGCGTTCGATACGAATGACGGGCGGCGGATCTTGCTTGATCAGGGTCTTCTGCCATTGGAGCAGAAAGACGCACCACCGGCGACAGACCGGACCGACATCACCGGCAACCTGATCTGGCCGGATGACCGCAACAGTTCCACCCCCGATCCTGATCTGGACAAAAACATCTGGTTTGCGCGTGATGTGGATGCGATGGCAACGGCTTTGGCGACCGAACCGTTGATGGTCGTGGCCAGCACGTCATCGTCGCCCGACCCGCGAACAACGCTTTTGCCGGTCGATACCAGCAATATCAAAAACGATCATCTGGAATACGCGATCACTTGGTTCTTGCTGGCACTGGTTTGGGCCGTTATGAGCCTGTTCCTGATCTATCGGACAACCCGGCAAAAGGACGCCTGACCGATGCGCTATATCTCGACCCGCGGCAAAGCCCCGGCGCTGACATTTGAAGAGGCCATGCTGACGGGCCTGGCCCGCGATGGTGGGCTCTATGTTCCCGAAGAGGTGCCGACCCTGACCAACGCCCAAATAGCGGCGATGGCGGGCAAATCCTACGAAGACGTTGCCTTTGAGGTTATGCGCCCGTTCATTGGTGAGACGTTCACGGATGCACAGTTCAAAACGCTCATCAGCCGCGCCTATGCCGGATTTGGCCATGCGGCCCGCGCGCCTTTGGTTCAGTTGGACAGCAACCATTTCCTGCTCGAATTGTTCCACGGACCGACGTTGGCGTTCAAAGACTTTGCCATGCAGCTTATTGGGCAGATGTTTCAGGCAGCGCTGTCTCGATCAGGTGAGCGGGTGACGATCGTCGGGGCCACGTCAGGCGATACCGGTTCTGCCGCGATTGAAGCGTTCCGGGGGTTGGCCGCGGTGGATGTCTTTATCCTTTATCCGCACGGGCGCGTGTCAGAGGTGCAGCGCCGCCAGATGACGACACCGGCGGAATCGAACGTGCATGCGCTGGCGGTCGATGGTGACTTTGATGATTGTCAGGCGGCTGTGAAGGATATGTTCAACGACTTCACGTTCCGCGAAGAGGTGAAACTGGCAGGCGTCAATTCGATAAACTGGGGCCGGGTGCTGGCGCAGGTTGTGTATTATTTTACGGCTGCAGTGTCGCTGGGTGCGCCGCATCGCGAGGTGAGCTTCACTGTGCCCACCGGCAATTTTGGCGATATTTTCGCAGGATATATTGCCAAGAAGATGGGATTGCCGATTGCTGATCTGGTTGTTGCGACGAATCGCAACGACATCTTGCATCGGACATTGCAAACCGGGGCCTACACCAAGGAAGGCGTCACGCCGACGATCAGCCCATCAATGGATATTCAGGTCAGTTCCAATTTTGAACGGGCGCTGTTTGATGCTTATGGGCGTGATGGCGCGGCTGTGGCCGGGCAGATGGATGACCTTGGGAATGGTGGTTTCGAGATCAGCCAGGGTGCCTATCAGATGTTGAAAGATACGTTCAAATCGGGTCGCGCTTCGGAAGAAGACACATTTACAGCGATCAAACACTATCGCGCAAACCATGGCGAATTGCTTTGCCCGCATACCGCTGTGGGTGTCCATGTGGCCGAGGAACATTTAGGCGCGACACCCATGGTCACGCTTGCCACAGCACATCCGGCCAAGTTCCCGGACGCCGTGAAAGAGGCAACGGGCATCACGGCCCCTCTTCCCCCGCGCATGGCAGACCTGTATGACCGTCCGGAACGGGTTACGCGGGTTGCGGGTGATCTGGCCGCCATTCAGGCGGTCATCAGGGGGCGGATGACGCATTGACGATTGAACTTCACACGCTGTCGAACGGTCTTCGGATCGTGACAGAACATATGCCGGGTCTCAAATCGGCCAGTATTGGTATCTGGGTGCAGGCTGGTGGACGGCATGAGCGGGTGGAACAGAACGGTATCGCGCATTTTCTGGAGCATATGGCGTTCAAGGGGACCAAGACCCGCAGCGCCCTGCAGATCGCCGAAAGCATCGAGGATGTGGGCGGCTATATTAACGCCTATACCAGCCGCGAGATGACGGCGTACTACGCCCGGGTGCTTGAGGATGACGTGGCATTGGGGCTGGACGTGATCGCGGATATTCTGCTGAACCCGGTCTTTGATCCCTCCGAGATCGAGGTCGAACGCGGTGTGATCCTGCAAGAAATCGGACAGGCGCTTGATACCCCTGACGATATCATCTTCGACTGGCTGCAAGAGGTGGCGTACCCCGATCAGGCGCTCGGCCGAACCATTCTGGGTCCGTCAGAACGGGTAGGTGCGTTTCGTCGGGATGATCTGAAAGGTTTTGTGGGCGAACATTACGGTCCCAATCAGATGATCCTTTCGGCAGCAGGCGCGGTTGATCATGACGCGGTTGTCGCACAGGCCGAGGCGTTGTTTGGTCATCTTTCTGCGGTGCCCCGCGCGGCAGATATCGTGCAGCCTGCAGCCTTTCGTGGTGGCGAACGGCGCGAGATCAAAACGCTGGAACAGGTGCATTTCGCCCTTGCCCTCGAAGGCCCCGACTATCGTGATCCCGCGATTTACACCGCCCAGATTTACGCAAGTGCCATGGGCGGGGGCATGTCATCGCGCCTGTTCCAGGAGATCCGTGAAAACCGCGGTCTGTGCTATACGATCTTTGCACAAGCCGGGGCGTATGAGGATACCGGGCTCACAACGATTTACGCGGGCACCAGTGCGGAACAGATCACGGAGCTGGCCCATATCACGGTCGATGAGATGAAACGGGCCGCCGATGATATGACAGCCGCCGAAGTGGCCCGCGCGCGGGCACAGATGAAAGCGGGCCTGCTGATGGGGCTGGAAAGCCCGTCGAACCGTGCCGAGCGTCTGGCGCGGCTTTTATCGATCTGGGACCGCATTCCGTCGATTGATGAAACCGTTGAACGAATTGACGCTGTAACCACCGGTGACGTTCGCGCCTTTGCGGCGGAGACTGCCGAGACGGGCTCAGCCATGGCGCTTTATGGGCCCGCACAGGCCGCACCTACATTAGATGCCCTACGGGCGCGCCTTGTTGCGTGATGCTGAGTTCCCGTCGGAAAATCCGGCTGGAGACGGAACGGCTGACGCTGCGGCCGCCGATGCATGCCGATTTCCGGGCATGGACAGCGCTGCGTCAGGAAAGCTCTGATTTTCTGATCCCGTGGGAGCCGACATGGGCGGGTGATCACCTGTCACGCAAGGCGTTTACCAACAGGGTCTACTGGGCGCAGCGATCCATCGCGAACGGGACGGCGATGCCGTTGTTCATGATACGGCGGTCCGATGACGTGCTGTTGGGGGCCATCACGCTTGATAATATCCGCCGTGGCCCTGCGCAGGCCGGTACGGCAGGCTACTGGATCGGCGGCCGCCACGCACGTCAGGGATATATGCGAGAGGCGATAGAGGCCGTGGTGCATCACGCTTTCAGCATTCTTGACCTCAGCCGGATCGAGGCAGGATGCCTGCCGGAAAACGACGCCTCGCGGCGGCTACTTGAGAAATGTGGTTTCAAATACGAAGGCGTTGCCCAAAGCTATCTGCAAATCAACGGGCGGTGGCGGAACCACGTGCTATATGCGAATTTGCGCGGTGATCGGCGGGGTAAGACGGACGTGGGTAGGGGGTGAGCTAGTCGCGGAGTGGCTGGCGGCTGAAGTGAGAGAAGTCACCCATTGATGAAACGCGCGGGTCTGGCTGGTTGCTATATGAATGTCGCGCAAACTGTTGCTTGATGCTGCGATCAAATCACTGCTCGCTCGCGGCCCAAACTCAGGTTCTTTACTTAGCATGTCTAGCGTAAGCGCATAGCCAGTTCTCTTTACTGACTGCGTTTGAACACCCTGGCTTCGATACCAATCGATCAGTTTCGCCACTCTTTAGATAGGCGGTTGCCTGTTATCTCAGTCGGACCCGACCGGCGACCGGTCGGGCCGAACGTATCGCAACCCCAAGGGAGAAGAGGCTGCGACAACGTATCAATCAATCGTAGAGGACGGCCTGAATTTCAGCATCATCGATGTTGGACTGGTCGTAGTAGTAGAAGCCGGTATCGATGATTGCAGGCATCTCTTCGCCGTTCATCGCGGCAACTGCGGCCTTGACCGTTTCATAGCCGATGCCAACGGGGTTCTGTGTGATTGCGCCGTTCATCAGGCCTTCGCGGATCGCATCCGTTTGGGCTTTGCCGGAATCGTAGCCGATGATGGTCAGGTCTTGTGCCCCCATTTCGCGCACGGCGTTGACGATACCAATGGCGGAACCTTCGTTGGTGCCGAACATGCCGCCCAGATCAGGGTTTGCTGTCAGGATTGCCTTGGCAACCTCAGTTGACTGCAATTGGTCGCCTGCCCCATATTGAACGCTCACGACCTGAATGTCGGGATATTGGCTTTCCATCTGGTTCAGGAACCCGTCGCGACGGTCGATACCCGTGCGGCTGGTCTGGTCATGCGCCACCACGGCGACTGTGCCCTCACCGCCAAGGAATTCGGCCATCTTGTCCGCGGCCAGTGCGGCGGCTGCGACGTTGTCGGTTGTGGCGGTAGACACTGGAATGTCGCTGTCGACACCGCTGTCAAACGCAATGACCGGGATACCTGCATCGGCGGCTTGGCTCAGCAATGGGATAGCCGCTTGGCTGTCCAGTGCCGCAAAGCCGATAGCAGCAGGGTTGTTTGCCAACGCAGCGGCCAGCATATCAATCTGACGATCAACCATCGTTTCATTGTCGGGGCCTTCGAAGGTGATACGCACACCTAATTCTTCGGCTGCCTGATCTGCACCAGACTTTACAGCCTGCCAGAACTGGTGCTGAAACCCTTTCGAGATCAGCGGGATGTAGATTTCATCCTGTGCAAATGCGGCGGGCGCAGATGCCAATACAAGGGACGCGCTAACGGCGCCTACGAGGGTACGACGTGACAACATGATAGTTCCTCCTAAGTTGTCTGTTGTAGCCCGGTCTCCTCCCGGACTTTTGGTTCTTGGTTGGTTAACTGGATTTGTTGCGCCGCATCATATCTGCGTAGACTGCCAGAATAATGATCGCGCCAGTGACGACGGTTTGCCATTCCTGAGCGACGGACAGCACACGCAGCCCGTTGGTCAGAACAGCCATAATGAGCGCCCCGATCAGTGAGCCGATAATTGACCCGCGACCGCCCGACAAAGACGTACCTCCAATAACGACCGCTGCAATCGCCTCAAGCTCGTAGCCGAGGCCGAGCGCGGGCTGCGCGGAATTCAAACGCGATGCGATCAGCAGGCCCGCAATGCCGACGATCGATCCTGCAAGGGCGTAGATCACGATCTTCCAGCGGTCCGTATTCACCCCTGACAGGCGCACGGATTCTTCGTTCGACCCAAGGGCAAAACAGTAGCGGCCCAACACCGTCCGGTTCAGGATATATGAGGCAACGATGGCGACGATGAACAAGATCAGGACGCCGTTCGGAATGGCCAATGACGGGATGACCTCACCAATGAGCGATCCGCGTGAAATGTCGCTAAAGCCCGGCGTGTCGTTGAAATAGATCGGCCGCGTCCCTGAGATAACCAGGCTCAACCCTTTCAGGATCAGCATCATACCAAGAGTCGCAATAAACGGTGGAATTGCCATTTTCGCTACAAAAGTGCCCGAACATGCGCCACACACCGCGCCGGTCAACACAGCGGCAACAACCCCCAACATGAGCGGCATCCCGGCATAGGTCAGAACAACGCCGGTAATGACCGCGCAGAACGTCATCATGGTTCCAACTGAAAGGTCGATGCCGCCGGTAATGATCACCAGCGTCACCGCAATGGCCAGCACGCCGTTAACGGATGTTGCCTGCAAAATCGCGATCATGTTGGATGCTTGCATGAAGTTCGGCGACGCAATGGAGAAACCAATCAACAGGACGATCAAACTGGCAAAGGCCAGAACGCGCTGGTGCGTTCCTGCGGCGATGATCCGCGATAGCGCCGACTTCGGCGCATCTATTGATGTGGTCGTCATGCTGTTTCCTCCGCGCCCGACAACAAGGGCTCTCGCTGTGTGGCCAATTCCATGATGTCTTCTTGTGTGGTGTACGCCCCACCCGGCAAAATGCCGGTCAGACGGCCTTCGCACATCACTGCGATCCTGTGACTGAGGCGCATAACCTCGGGCAGCTCAGACGAGATCACAATGATTGCACGCCCTTGCGCGGCAAGGTCTTCGAGCAGGGCGTAGATTTCGGATTTTGCGCCAACGTCGATGCCGCGGGTCGGCTCGTCAAAGATCAGTACGTCACAGTCGCGCAGAAGCCATTTGGCGATGACGACCTTTTGCTGATTGCCGCCCGACAACAGCCGCACCTCTTGCATGTCAGACGGTGTGCGGATGCCCAGTTGTTTAATATAGTCGGTAGCTGCGCTTTTCATCGCAGTTTCGTCGAGAACACCAGTGCGGCTGGTAAACTGGCCCAGATTTGCCATCGCGATATTAGCGCGGACGGTCATATCCACCGCGAGCCCAAAATGTTTGCGGTCTTCCGACAAATACCCGATGCCTGCAGCAACGGCGGTGTGGGGGGTGCGAATGTCAACGGGTTGTCCAGCGACCAGAATTTCACCTGCATCACGGGGATCAGCGCCGAATATAATCCGCGCAACTTCGGTGCGGCCTGCGCCCATAAGGCCGGAAAACCCCAAAATTTCTCCCTTGCGCACGTCAAAATTGACATCGCGGACCTCTTTGCCACGCGATAGGTTGCGGACTTCCAATGCAACCGGGCTTTGCGATGTATCAGGAATGTTGGGGGTGTTTTGTGTGACTTCGCGGCCAACCATCAACTGTATAATGGTTGAAAGAGGCGTGTCGGCTGCGTCGACTGTGTTGATATATGCACCATCGCGCAGGATTGTGACGCGGTCCGCGATGCGTTTGATCTCGTCCATGCGGTGGCTGATGTATACGATGCCGACGCCATCCGCCTTCAGCTTTTCGATTACTTTGAACAGCTCGTTTATCTCAGCGTCGTTCAGGGCCGCCGTCGGCTCGTCCATGATCAAGACACGCGGATGATAAGACAGGGCTTTGGCGATTTCGATCAACTGCTGCCGGGCAATCGTTTGCGTACTGACCGTCGTGCGCGGGTCCATCGCCAGGTTGAGCGAGGCAAAAATCTCTGCGGTCTTCCTGTTCAGCGCCGGTTCGTCCAACCGTCCAAAGCTGCGCCGCGGTTCGCGCCCGATCAGCACGTTTTGGGCGGCCGTCAGATCATTCATCAAGCTCAATTCCTGGTGAATGATCCCGATCCCAAGATCCTGCGCCGCGCGCGGGCTATCGGGTGTGACCGGCTTGCCGTCAACGAGCATCTCGCCACCGTCGCGAGAGTAAATGCCAGACATGATTTTCATGAGAGTGGATTTGCCGGCGCCGTTCTCGCCCATCAAGGCATGCACTTCACCCGGGCGAAGATCGAACCGAACGTCCTTTAGCGCATGAACGCCCGGAAACCGCTTTTCGATCCCTTTCATCTCCACCAGATACGTCATGTCGCAGGCCCTCCCAAGCCAACTGTCATCGCTAGATCGTGCAGCCACCATCGACCAAGACGGACTGTCCGGTGATAAACCGACTATCGTCGGACAAAAGATGCACGATTGTTGGTGTCAGATCCTCCACTGTGGCCAAACGGCCCATCGGTTGGCGCGCGATGAAATCCTTTTCGGCCTGAACCGGGTCTGGTGCCGACGCGATGCGACCCTGCAAGGCTGGCGTGTCGACCGTGCCGGGGCACAGCGCATTGCACCGCAAATTCTGTGCCACAAAATCTGCCGCAATCGCTTTGGTCAGACCGATCACGGCAGCTTTCGTCGCGCCATAAGCCGTGCGGTTGATGAACCCCTTTTCGGACGAAGCCATCGACGACATATTCAGGATCGAAGCGCTGCCTTCGCTATGGGCGCGGCGCAAAAGACCGGGTACGAACGCGCGGCACATCCGGACCATCGACGTCACATTCAGGTCAAGCGCGAAGGCCCAGTCTGCCTCCGTCAACTCAAGCACCGATCCGTGATGCACGATGCCCGCACAGTTGAACAACCCGTCCAGATCAGGGATTTCCGTCGCAAGGGCGCTAATTGCATCTGCGTCGGTGACGTCCAGCACACGGGTCTCAATGCCTGACACGTCGTCCAGATTGGTTAGCAGGTCGGCGTTCACGTCTGTCGCGATTACAATCGCACCCGCCTGCGCACAGGCCAGCGCGCTTGCCGCACCGATGCCCTGTCCTGCGGCTGTTATCAAAATTGTCTTGTTTGTCAGCGTCATACCAGTTCCCATGATCACATTACCGCGCCGATCTGCCAGGGCACGAATTCCACCCCGCCAAAACCAAGCTCTTCACTTTTGGTTTGCTCGCCAGATGCGATGCGAATGAACATCTCGAAAATTTCATCGCCTTTGTCGTGCAGGCTTACGCCTTCGCTGATGATGTCGCCGCAATTGATATCCATGTCGTCGGACATGCGGCGATACATTTCGGAATTTGTGGCGATCTTGATGCAGGGCGTCGGCATGTATCCGGACACCGACCCGCGACCCGTGGTAAACACGATCAGGTTCGCACCGGACGCGATCTGCCCCGTCACGGAACACGGATCGAACCCGGGGCTGTCCATGAAAACAAAACCGTTCTTGTCGATCTTTTCGGCGAAAAGGTAGACATCCGTCAGCGGCGCGTGACCGCTTTTGGCAACTGCGCCGAGTGATTTTTCCAGAATTGTTGTCAGACCACCGCGCTTGTTGCCGGGGCTGGGGTTGTTGTCCATCTGGCCCTTATTGCGGGCGGTATAATCTTCCCACCAGCGTACGCGCTTGATCAGCTTTTCACCCACCTCAACCGTTGTGGCGCGGCGGGTCAAAAGGTGTTCGGCACCGTAGATTTCAGATGTTTCTGACAGGATCGTCGTGCCGCCATGGCGCACCAGCAAATCGGACGCCACACCCAGTGCGGGATTGGCCGTGATACCGGAATATCCGTCAGATCCGCCGCATTGCATGCCCACCATCAGCTTGGAAATCGGCGCGGGCTCACGCCTGGCGGCGTTGGCCGATTGCGCAATGCCGCGCAATTCTACGAGACCCTTTTCAATCGTCTTTCGGGTGCCGCCTTCGTTCTGAATTGTCATATATCGCAGCGCACCATCGGCACGAATGGGGCGCCCTCCGACAAGGGCGGACACCTGCATGACCTCGCAGCCGAGGCCGATCAAAAGAATACCGCCAAAGTTCGGATGCTGCGCGTAGCCCGAAAGCGTGCGGAACAAAGTATCGTAGCCCTCGTTCTCGCCCGACATCCCACAGCCCGTTCCGTGCGTAATGGGAACAATGCCGTCGATATTGGGAAACTCATCAAGCAGGCCAGACTTTTCGGCAGCTTCCGCGATGAATTTTGCAACTGATCCCGAACAGTTCACCGATGTCAGAATGCCAAGGTAATTGCGGGTGCCGACGCGGCCATCGGCCCTATGATATCCGTTGAACATGCGGCCTTCGGGCGCAGTTTCAAGGGCTACTGCCTCGCTTGCGTGGGCGTAGTCCTGAGCATGTTCGCCCATACCGAGGTTTTGTATATGGACGTGCTCTCCCGCTGCGATATCTGTGGTTGCCTGTCCTATAATCTGACCGTAACGCAGCACGTTTTGCCCCGCCTTGATCGCAGAGATCGCAATCTTGTGGCCTCGCGCAATCGGCTGAAGAAGCTCCACCCCACCGTCGCCGCTCATCTCGCCAGCCGCAATATCATCCAATGCGATGGCGACATTGTCGTGCGGATTGAGCGTTAGCATGCGAGGCATTTAGCGCATTCCTCTGGCTTACAGTGGGCCGTTTCAATAATGTGATGACTAGCTTGACTTGCATCATGTGTCAACTAACATGTCAGATAGGGAGAAGTATGATACGAATGCCGGATCACACACTTGATATTAACAGCTTGGACGGCCCGCTCGGGCAGCGTGTCTATACGGTTCTGCGGGATCGTATTCTGGACATGTCGATGGAGCCTGGGGCGATTCTGCGGAAAGGCGCGCTGTGTGATCAGTTGGGTGTTTCGCGGTCCCCGATCGCAGAGGCGTTGGGCCGGTTATCCTCTGACGGTTTGGTAGACATCATCCCGCAATCCGCAACCCGCGTGTCACGATTCTCCATGGCCGAACTGCTTGAAGAGAACTTTCTAAGAGAGGCGGTAGAGGTCGCCGCCGTCGCGCGGGTCGCCACCGAACATTCTGACACCCAGCTTAAGCAGCTGTCGCGGAACATTCGTTTACAGCGGCTGCTTGTCGAAGACGAAGACTTCGAAGGTTTCTTTGAGGCCGACCTTGGGTTTCACGAAATGATCCTTAGCTTCACAGGCTTCCCAAAGGTGAACCTTGTGGCAGAAGAAATGACGCTACAACTGCGCCGCGCCCGCAAACTGATGTTGCCCGAAACCGGTCGCCCAGCCGCAGCGGTTGCCGAACACGAGGCGATCCTAGAAGCGATCAAAGCCAATAACGCGGTGGCCGCGCGATCCGCCATGTCACGCCACCTGCGCCAACTGATCGGGCGCATTGAACCGCTTGAACGCCAATATCCTGATTTTTTCCGACCACGCTGACCCGATCTGAAAAGAGCAACGATGAAACTCGCTCAAAAGAATACGCTGAACCAACGTACTCCTGTGCCCGTCAGTCTAACGCAGCTGGGGTTCGGCGGTGCGCCATTGGGTAATCTCTATCGCAAGATCGAAGATGAGGACGCCCAAGCCACGCTTGACGCCGCTTGGGATGCGGGCATCCGGTATTTTGACACCGCACCGCAATACGGCTTGGGCCGATCAGAAATGCGGTTCGCCGAGGCCTTGACCCGATTTGATGCAAATGCGCTGACACTGTCGACAAAGGTTGGGCGCGTTCTGGAAGACTGCGCACCCGATGAAGTCACACCGGAAGCCTTCGTCGACGTCCCCCAAAAACGGATCATGTTCGATTTTACACATGACGGGATCATGCGCAGTTATGAAGACAGCGTGGTCCGCCTTGGAACCGAAAGGATCGATCTGCTGTTTCTTCACGACATCGACGCCGGAACCCACGGGCAAGACGGCGAGGACGAAAATCTGCGCCAGCTGTTCAAGTCCGGTGGCTACCGCGCCCTGACAGACCTACGCGATGCCGGTCGGATTGCCGGGATCGGTGCAGGCGTTAACACATGGCAGATCTGTGAGCGTCTTTTGGGCGAAGCCGACTTTGACGGTTTTCTGCTGGCGGGGCGTTACACCCTGTTGGAACAAGAGCCGCTCGACAGCTTTCTGCCACTGTGCGTCGAACGGGATGTGGGGGTTATTCTGGGTGGGCCATACAATTCCGGCATCCTTGCAACGGGTGCGATAGAAGGCGCACATTATGACTACGCTCCCGCGCCCGAAGACATCATGCAACGGGTTCGCAAACTGACTGCGGTGTGCGCCGCCCATGACACGCCCCTGATCGCTGCGGCCCTCCAGTTCCCTCTTGGACACGACGCGGTGAAAACGGTCATTCCGGGGGCCTCCACGCCCGACGAAGTGCGCCAGAACGTTGCTATCTTCGAAAGATCCATCCCGTCAGCGCTGTGGTCAGACCTGAAGACCGAGGGACTCATCCGTGCAGATGCACCCACACCGACGGACAATAATCATGCTGCGTAACATACCCCCCATTTTGTCGCCTGATCTGCTCAATAGTCTTCGCGCCATGGGGCACGGCGACGACATCGTGATTGCTGACGCAAACTTCCCGGCAACGGCGCTTGCCAGCCGCTGCCACCGTCTGGACGGCGTAAGTGCCACAGACGTATTGGACGCCGTGCTGCGCGTTCTGCCACTGGATAGCTTCGTGCCAGACCCCGCCGTGGTGATGGAAGTTGTGGATGACCCCGACGCCATTCCGACCATTGTGACGCAATTCCAAAAGATCGTTTCCAATACTGCGGACAATCCAATCACCTTGGGCAAGCTCGAACGCTTCCAGTTTTATGACCGTGCCAAATCTGCCTTTGCGATCATCCAGACCGGTGAAACACGGCTTTATGGTAATATCATCCTCAAGAAAGGCGTGATCGGAAGATGATTGTCGATGCGCACCAACACTTCTGGCAGCTTTCGCGCGGTGATTATGGCTGGCTGACACCTGATCTGGCCCCGCTCTACCGTGATTTCCTGCCCGATGACCTGCAGCCTATCCTCGCGCGCAACGGCGTTGACGCAACGATCCTCGTGCAGGCGGCGCCAACGATGGCCGAAACCGAATTCCTGTTGCGCTTGGCGGATGAAAACCCCTTTGTGCTGGGAGTCGTCGGTTGGGTCGATTTTGCAGCCCCGCCCGCCGCCGCAGATATCGCGCGACTGGCCGCACATCCCAAACTGGTCGGCCTGCGCCCGATGATACAGGACATCCCGGATGACGACTGGATGCTGGGAAGCAACCTGACCCCGGCCTTTGACGCGATGATCGAACTTGACCTGACATTCGACGCCTTGGTGCTTCCCCGACACCTCCCTCGGCTTGGACAGCTTTTGTCACGTCACCCGAACCTGCGCACAGTCATTGATCACGGCGCCAAGCCAGACATCGCCGCCAGCCAGTTCGACAAATGGGCAAATGAAATCGCTGCAATTGCTGAGGAAAGTAGCGCCTATTGCAAGCTATCGGGCCTTTTGACCGAAGCAGGCGACACCTGGACCAAGGCTGATGTCGCTCCATATGTTAACCATCTGTTTGCATCATTTGGCCCCGAAAGGCTGGTCTGGGGAAGCGATTGGCCGGTCCTGACTCTTGCCTCTGACTATGACGCCTGGTTCGATCTGGCTGCTTCCTTCGTGCCAAATGCGCTAGCAAGGGACGCAATCTTTGGTACGAACGCGCTCGATTCATACAGGGTACCAAGAGATGTTTGGCAACAAAGATCTAGATAGGAATGTGTCAAGCCCAGGATCTTTCACGGTGGCAGGCTGGGGAGGTTTTCCCTCCATTACCTTCGCAACAACTGTCATTCTGTGTGAGTCCTGAGCGGACTTCTGAGCGGCGTCAGGTGGCACGGAAGGGGCGGCGGTGAGCAAGGCGCGAGCGTTTGCCGATGCTGGGATTGCGCACGGAGTTTTCAGTAATCGCAATCGGCGAACCGTTTATGGCGGGTAGGTTCTGCGCAAGTTTCGTCTGGGACGATTGATAGTTACATCTTTAGCACCAAATCTTGCTGCCGCAATTTGGGCGGAAAAAAAACAAGAAAAACACTCAATAATACTAGTATGATAGGCGCCAAGAGTGTTTTAATAGCAAACTCCATAAATATGTTGGTACTAGGAGCATAAAAAATGAGCAAAATTGGAATAGCTGCGGCTGCCTTGGTGTCCGCATTCACGCTCGTTAACTCAGCGCATGCCGAATACCCAGAAAGAGAAATTCAAGGCGTTATCATGTGGGGTGCAGGTGGTGGGACTGATACAGTCTCGAGGGCCGTGAACGATGCCGCAGCAGAGGCCCTGGGTCAACCTATCGTGCTTTCCAACAAACCAGGTGGTGGTGGTGCAATCCCCACTGCGTATGTTTATACAGCCAAGGCAGACGGCTACACCCTGCTATATGGTGCCGAAAATCCCCAAATTCACGGCGTCTTAGGCGTTTCCGAACTTGATTATCTGGACCTCTATCCGATCTACATTTTTGGTCGCGGCTTGGCGGTTATCACTGTACCGGCAAGCTCACCTCATCAAACGCTTCAGGATTTGCTGGATGAAATCAGTGCGAACCCAGAGGCGGTTCGGATGGGATCAACCGGTGCAAGCGGGCTGCCATCAACGATTGCCGCGATTATTTCGCAGGCGACCGCTTTTGAAGTCACGCCCGTCAACTATGAAGGTGAAGGTCCGGGATTGGAGGCGATGCTGCGTGGTAACGTCGACTTTATGCCAACCGCTATCGCGTCTGCCGCAGATGGTGTTGCGAACGGAGATTTGCGTGCCCTAGCCGTGTTTGACACGCAGCCAAACGACGTTCTGCCAGGTGTTCCGGCAATCACGGATGCGCTTCCTGGTTTGGATCGTTACCTTCCTTGGGGTAATTTCTACGGTGTCTATGTGCGGCAAGACGTGCCGCAAGAGGCGATCGAAAAGCTGACTGCTGCCTATGCAGTTGCGGCGCAAAAGCCTGAATTCATTGAACTTATGCAAGATCGCGGCAATGTCATGATGAACATCACCGGTGAAGAGGCCATAGAGTTTCTTACGCGTTGGCAACAAGTCACCGCTTGGGTGCTGCAGGATACAGGTGCTGCAAAGGTAAGCCCCGAGGCACTTTCGATTTCACGGCCATGAAGCTGACCGAAAGCCACGACTGAGACCAATGGATTGCTGTAATTTTTAAAAACTGACCAAGAACGTCATCTGTAACGAGGGAGATCGAAATGACATCGCATAACATTTCAAAAAATAAAGGATGGCTATTCGCCCTCGCATTTGCAGGTGCCCTTTTGCCAGCATCCAAAACGTTGGCCGAAACGATCACCTTCACTTCCGATGACGGCTCGACAGTCATCACTGGTACATTCGTAAGTTTTGCAGATGATTACTACATCATCCGGACTCCTGTGGGTGAATTACGCATTTCGGCAGACGGGATGCGTTGTGAGGGGACGCCGTGTATCGAAAACACAGAAAATGATATTAGTATCCGGGTAGCGGGTTCAGACTCAATTGGACTGGGTTTCATGCCGCTTTTGATGCAAGCTTACGGGTCAAGCCTGGATGCAGAAAGCACCGTTGTCGAAACAGATATCGCAGGGCAGTACCTTGTTGAGTACGTTAGTGAAAATGGATTTGGCGACAAGTTTGACACTCACCTTGTAACGGCAAACAGCACGACTGATGCATTTGACGCGTTGCTGGACAGCTCGGCTGATATCGGTATGGCGTCTCGGCGTATCACCCCGTCCGAGGCGCGCGCTTTGCGTGCCAGCGGTGCCGGCAGCATGATCGATCCCAAACAAGAACATATTCTTGCCGTTGACAGCATTGTCGTCATCACCCACCCGGACAATCCAGTGAATGTTCTGTCTGTGAAACAGTTGGCTAATATCTATACTGGTGAAACGCGGAATTGGGCCGAACTTGGCGGCCCTGATTTACCGATCGTCGTCGTCCACCGTGAAGCAGATTCAGGCACCGGGGCCGTGTTCAGCGAACGTATTCTTGGATCGGCCGACGCATCTCTTACAAAGGCTGCAGTCCGTATGAGCGATGAAAGCAGCGTTGCTGCAATCGTGAACGCAGAGCCGAGTGTCATTGGTTTTGTTGGATTTGCCTTTCAACGTGGTGCACAGCCTGTGACCCTGATCAGCGACTGCCGCATCACCATGACACCTGATGCGTTTTCGGCAAGGACTGAAGAGTATCTTCTTCAGCGCCGCCTCTATCTTTATAATCGTGGTGACACGCTGACGGATGAGGCCGCTGCGTTCCTAGACTTTGTCCAATCGTCACAGGTCGACGGTGTTATATTGAAATCAGGTTTTGTTGACTTGGGCGTAGAGCGCCAAGAGATGCCCCTGGATGGCAGCCGAGCGGTGAAACTGGCCACTACGGATACCGACGCCTACGAAGGTGGCATAAGGCGCAATGTGTTGGCGGAAATGGCCGATTATGATCGTTTGTCAACGACCTTCCGGTTTGCTACGGGCTCGTCTCTTTTGGACGAAAGGGCGCGTATTGACCTTGAACGGCTGGCAGCCCACCTTGAGACGCAGCCAGAAGGTACCGAAATACGCTTCATCGGCTTTACGGACGACGTGGGTCCATTTGACGGAAACCTTGCCTTGTCTGAAAATCGCGCGACTCAAGTCATGAACGAATTCCAAAGCTATGCAGGTGATCGCGTCGTGGGGGTCAAAATGGGCGTTTCAGGTTACGGTGAGGTATCACCAGCGGGCTGCAACACGTCGACCGATGGTCGTCGGGTCAATCGCCGCGTCGAAGTCTGGGTCAAGAAATCCTAACCTCTTAACGGATCTGTCCATGCTTGGTTGATGAAACTTGCTGTGGTGAAGGATGCAAGAAAGGGCCCGCGGCAAACGCGGGCCCTTGTAATTATAGCGTCTCTATTCAGCGCGATAGCGCTAGTTTTCAATCATGTTGATTACGAGATCGTACAGCTCTTGCGCGGGCAGCCCCTTGGCCGAGTTTTCGGCGATCCAATCAGCGGCCACAGGTCCGGCGACCTCGTCGTTGATTGCTGTCAAAATCTCGTCATTGATTGTGATTTCAACGATATCACGATCACTTAACGCAGGGGCCCAGGCCGCCATCGTCACATCGTTGTAGTTATCGACATAGTGCTGAATCGCTTCATCAACCGATGACAGCAGCGCTACGCGGTTTGGGGCAGCAAGCCTCTGGAGTGCTGTGGTATTTACCACAACAGGACAGTTTGAGGTGCCTGGGTTTAGGTTGGTGGTCCACCAGCTTCCGCTGTCGATCGTCTCAAAAGCCATGTGGGCGTGGGGAGCGAATGCCACTGCGTTGACCTCACCGGCGCTCAATGCGTCCTTAACATCAGGTGCGGGTATCGTTATCGAGGTAGCGCCAAGCGCTTCGATGGCCTTGCGCGCACCGCCTGATGCCCGGATTGTCATATCCGCGAAAGCGGCAAGCGAGGTGGGTGGGAGCCCGACCCCGATGATGTTGTTTTGCGGCTGGGGCGATGGCATCAAAAGGGTGGCATTCCAACGGGCCATGTCTTCGACCGTGGCGGGATGTTTATAAACGGCGAGGGACAGGTCAACCTCTTGCTCAAGCGATGTCACGCCCAGAAAGGGCAATTCCAGCACGGTGATCGATGGGTTTTTCTCGGGGTGATACCCCGCGCAGAATTGCGCCATCTCAAATGTGCCTGCGGCAATCCCGTCAAGGTTCTCCCGGCTGGGGGCCAGCCCACCATATGAAAGGTTCAAGGTGAAATTGCCGTCGGTCTTTTCGTCAACCAGTTCCGCGATCCGTTCAACATGCTCTGTGAAAGCTCGCCGTGAGCCCCAAAGCGATACGTCCCATTCAACGACCGTACCGGCGCTTGCCTCAAGGACGGGACAAACAATACCAACGCATTCATAAGAGCTGGCTTGAATACGCAAGGGACCCAAACTGGATTGAATAACATAGGTGTCGTTGGTGAATTCGAGCAGTTCGCCAGACACGCTATTAGTGCCGCCAATTTCTCGCAGGGTGACTTCTTGTGCCGCAACGGAAGTGGCGAGGCAAAAGAAAGAACTGGCAAGTAGCCCCGCCCTTAACTTTGCCCAAGAGCGTGTAGATGGAATCTTCATTTTTTTCCTCAGTCAATTCTAAGAGCGGCTGGCTGAAATGTAGCGTCTTCCAGGGTAGCTCAACTCTGATCGATACTTTTATACGCAAAAAACGATAAAAAAAAGACTTAAAGAGGGAGGGGCGCTCGAGGGCTTTTGTGATCGTCGGCTGAACGGGGCGAAATGAAATTCGAAAGTGCCTGTTTCCGTAAGGGCAGGATCGCATCATGTGCCGCCCTTTGCGATCACTGCGACGAATGGACAGGAGGGTCCGTACCTGCCATTTACCCCAGAGCCGCTTCATCGTTTCGATCCAAACGCATTCTCGTCTGAACGGAAAATGACATCGGTTCATTTTTCACCCCCACCCAATTGGCTTCCCATAGCTTTTGCCCCATGTAGTGCGATGATCTGAAGAGGTATCCGTTATGCTTAATCCGGTAACACCCGCTTTTGAGGCTGCGTTGCGTGCGCTGTTGCCGACTGCCGCCTTCAAGAACGACACGGACCCTTATTTGCAAGAACCGCGTGGCCGTTGGACCGGACAGGGCGTGGTTGTAGCCCCCGCCGATACCGATCAGGTGGCGGCTATCGTCAAGGCATGTGCCGACGCGCGGGTTGGTATCGTGCCTTATGGCGGTGGCACCGGATTGGTGGGTGGTCAGCTTCTGGCTGACGGTCCGGCACCTGTGGTTTTGTCGCTCGAACGGATGAACCGTATCCGCGAGACCTATACCAAGGAAAATGTGCTGGTGTGTGAGGCGGGCGTCATTTTGGCCGATGTCCAGAAAGCGGCAGAGGATGCAGGGCGGCTTTTCCCGCTCTCACTTGCGTCGGAAGGGTCGGCGCGGATTGGCGGGTTGCTTGCTACCAATGCGGGCGGGGTGAATGTGTTGCGCTATGGCAATGCGCGGGCGCAATGCCTTGGGCTGGAAGTTGTGCGCCCCGATGGCAGCATCTGGCACGGGCTGAGCCGGTTACGCAAAGACAATACCGGCTACGATCTGCGCAACCTGATGATCGGGGCCGAAGGGACGTTGGGCATCATCACCGCTGCTGCCTTGAAGCTTGCCCCGCGTCCAGCGGGTGTCGGCGCGGCTATGATGGTGGTGGCGTCCCCGGATGCTGCTCTGGATCTGCTGGCACTGGCCGGTGACAGGATGGGCGATGCTGTTTCGGCCTTTGAGATCATTCACAGGCAAAGTTTTGATTTTCTGGCCGAAACGGGATTGGACGTGGCCCGGCCGTTTGAAACTGCGCCCGAGTGGTGTGTTTTAGTTGACGTGGGCTTGCCAGCCGGGCTGGAACCAGATGCCGCTTTGGAAGACTTGTTTGCAACCGCGCTGGAAAAGGGCCTTGTCAGTGACGGGGTCATCGCGTCGAGCCTCGCGCAGCGGCAGGCATTCTGGCATATCCGCGAAAGCATCCCCGAAGCCAACCGGCAGATTGGATCAATCAGCTCGCATGATATTTCTGTGCCACTCAGCATGATCCCCGAGTTTATTGTGCAAGGTGCGCCCGCCATTGCCGAAATCGGCGAATTCCGCATCAACTGCTTTGGTCATCTGGGTGATGGAAACCTGCATTACAACGTTTTCCCCATGCCGGGGCGGAGCAGGGCGGATCATGAGGCTGAGCGGCCATTGATCAAGCAGGCGGTACATGATCTGGCAGCGAAACTGGGCGGGTCAGTCAGCGCAGAGCACGGGGTGGGCCGCCTGAAGGTGGACGATCTGGAGCGCTACAGCGATCCGGCGAAACTGGACATGCTGCGGGCCATCAAGGCGGCGCTGGACCCGCAGGGCATCATGAACCCCGGCGCGGTTCTGCGGCAGGTTTGATCCAGAAAGCTTTTACTGCGGAACATGACAGGTGTGAGATGGTCATCGTTTTGAGACTGGGCTCAGAACGAAATCAATAGGCCAACGTTTTGGTTGCTGATACGTTGGCAGGAATGGGGCCACAGTCTTCTAAACGGGTGCCCAGCGACAATGGTGATGTATGGCACTCACGATAGAGTTGTGTTTTTCCAGTATCGACTTAATCCTCTCTCCATGGAGGTCGGCATAGTGTTGCAATCAATTTTCGGTATCATGGCAACATCATGTCTCAAATCCAGATCTCTGGACTTTCTTTCGTAACTTCTCTATTTGCCTAAAATTTGGGGCAAGTAGGACATACATTCGCCCAAAAATTCAGCGAAAAAGAAATTCGAACAGTAGTTTTAGTTAGTTTAGAGAGTGCAAAATGTTAAAAAAATTAGTCGGAGTCGCCTTGCTGGCGGCTCTAATAGGCGGGCCTGCGCAAGCGCAACAGGCGTCTTCAGGTGTTTCACCCTTTGTCATGAACACGTTGTTCATTGTCTTCTGCGGCGTGCTGGTGATGTGGATGACCGCGGGCTTCGCGATGCTCGAAGCGGGCTTTGTTCGCGAAAAAAACGTCGTCACACAATGTGCCAAGAATATCGGTCTTTTTGCCATCGCATCGACGGCATTTATACTTAGCGGATACGGCCTGATGTTCCCAAATGGAAACTGGATCATGTCCGGTATCCTGGGATTTGACGGTGCCATCGAGATCGCGGATGTCGTTGACGGAAGAGACGGTTTTGTCGGTCGCGGTCATGCCGGAGCCAGCGACATCTTCTTTCAGTCAATGTTCTGCGTGGCCGTTGTGTCGATCGTGTCCGGAGCCGTTGCTGAGCGCATAAAGCTTGTAGCGTTTTTCATCTTCGCTGCCGTTTTGACAGCCGTAATCTATCCTATCCAAGCCTCCTGGACTTGGGGTGGTGGGTTCTTGGCTTCTGACCTTGGCTTCAGAGACCTGGCAGGTAGTACAGTTGTTCACGTCGTTGGCGGTGTTGCCGCATTGACCGGTGCGCTGTTTGTAGGTCCGCGCAACGGACGGTTCGTTAACGGTAAGAAAGTTGCTCTTGGCAATTACTCTTTGCCCTTGGCAACGATTGGTGCCTTGATCTTGTGGATGGGATGGTACGGTTTCAATGCGGGCTCCTACCTCAGCTTTTCTACAGATGCGGACGCAGCCAACGTAGCTCGCATTTTCCTCAATACGAACTTGGCGGCCGCAGGCGGGGTCATTGTTGCCGGGCTTGTGTCATACCTTCGGGAGTTTCGCTTTGATCTTTCCTTCATGCTCAACGGAGCACTTGGTGGTTTGGTCGCGATCACGGCGGAGCCGCTTTTCCCAACACCTTTCTGGGCGTTTGCAGTTGGCATGGGTGGCGGCCTGATCATCTTCTGGGCCAATCAGGTTCTCGACTACTTCAAGATCGACGATGTCGTGGGGGCCATCCCGGTTCATCTGTTCTGCGGCATCTGGGGAACCATTGCTGCGGGTTTCACAAACCCAGAGGCGAGCGTTCTCGGGCAGTTGTCCTCAGTCTTGATTGTCATCACCTATGTTGGTGTGACGACCAGCTTGGTGTGGATCGCATTAAAGGAAACGATAGGTATTCGCGTGTCAGCTGCCAAAGAAGAATATGGCATCGACAAAACCGATTTCGTTCTGAACACCTGATCTTTCGGTTGTTGCCGGGTAAGAGATCCGGCCAAGGCAAAGCAAACGGCTTGCCTTGGCCAGCAAGACAAGCCGTAGTTTGGCAAATACGTAGTGAGTAATCAGTAATCAGTAAGAGAGTTGCGACAATCGCGGCGATCTTGTTTTGGAGTACAGTAGATGAAAATGCTGGTGTGTGGTTTTGCAATGTCGTTTGGGATTTTAGCGAGCGACGTGATGGCAGACCAAATTGTAGTTGTTGATGGAGAAGACTATTTGCTGTCTTCTCTGATGGAAAATTGCCAGAGCATAACCGATGCAGAGGCGCAGATCGCCTGTTTCAGCACCATTTCCCGACTGCTAGAGGACCAATCTGGCGAGGAGCAAGAAAGCTCTGTGTCCGTGACCGAAACCTTAGGTGCTTTGCAGGCTGTGGCCCAGTATCAGGACGACGATTCAGGCCTGTCGATTTCCGGGTCGGACTGCAACATCCACATCGTCTATTTCGACAACTATTTTCACATAAGTCGCCGCAACGTTTCTTCGATCGACTTGTTTAGCGCCCAGTTTGATGCGTCAAACTTGCAATTTGATCAAACGGTTGTGGTTCAAGGCGCGCAGGCACCGTTGTTAAAAGGGGTCATGAACGTCGGAGTAAATGCGGCGATGCGCGGTGGTCTCGCCCTCGATTCGACACTGGATGACTTTTCACCCAGGTCTCCTGGGACGACGATAGACGTCTATGCCAATGAAGTTGTTAGTCAACTGCCGGCCAGAGAAGCTCAAGCATTCGATTTTGTACTGATCCATCCGCAACGAAGCCAAGCCAGCGCTGAAATCTGGAGCGCTTTTGAGGCTTTCGTGGATGCATGCAAAGGGTGAAACCCTTCTTGCAGCGTTCTCGTGTCCTAAGTCCGGAAGCAAATCTCTCCCCGCAAAATTAACAAAGCGGACTTAGGCGGCAGCACAGTAAATCAGCAACGACGGCTCGTTCCGGTCATTGGCCGCGATCTGTGCGGGCGTCTGCTTCGTCTTGTTGGAGTCTCAAAATAGGGGCCACATTTTAAGGGAGCTCTGAAAAAGATTGGGTTTCCGTTGGCGTTTGCCTGCACTGCCGAACGCTTACTCCCCTTCAAAGGCGCAGAGCGCGTGGACATTCATGCCCATCGCCGCGAGCTTCTTTGCCCCACCCAGATCGGGCAGGTCGATAACGAAGGCGCAGCCGATAACCTCGGCCCCCATCCGCTCAATCAGTTTGATCCCCGCCTCAGCTGTACCGCCGGTGGCCAGCAGGTCATCGACCATCAAGACCTTTTCACCCGGTTGCAGCGCGTCGTCGTGCACTTCCATCACGGCCTCGCCATATTCAAGCGTGTAGGCCTGTTCGATGGTCTTGCCTGGCAGCTTGCCTTTCTTGCGCACTGGCACAAAGCCGACAGAAAGCTGGTGTGCGATGGCCCCGCCCAGAATGAAACCGCGTGCCTCAAGCCCGACCACCTTGTCGATGGGTTGCCCGGCATATGGGTGCAGCAGCTGATCAATCGCGATCCGAAATCCGCGCGCATCGCCAAAAAGCGTGGTGACATCCCGAAACATGATGCCTTCATGCGGGAAGTCGGGGATGGTGCGGATGTAGTCTTGGACGGTTTTCATAAAGGTACTTTCTAAAGAACGCGGCCAGCGATGGCGTCAAGTTTGGCAGTGACCGCAGGGTCGCGTTTGTCGGGCGCGGTCATGATGGCGTATTCAAGCGCGCGGTCGCAGCCATGCGGGCAGGGGGCGCGGTCGGAGCCCAAAAGCGGGGGCAGTCGGGCCACGAGATCGCGGGCTTTCGCGCCGTTGCCTTGCAAGGTTGCGATGATGTCGGTGATATCGACCGCCCCATGATCGGGGTGCCAGCTATCATAATCCGTGATCATGGCGACGGAGGCGTAACAAATCTCGGCCTCACGGGCGAGTTTGGCCTCAGGCATGTTGGTCATCCCGATCACATCGCAGCCCCATTGGCGGTACATCCTGCTTTCGGCCACAGACGAAAACTGTGGGCCTTCCATGGTCAGGTATGTTCCGCCACGATGGATGGTAATGCCAGCGGCAAGTCCTGCTGTCTCGGCTGCGTCTGACAACCGCTCGCAAGTTGGGTGCGCCACGCTGACATGCGCCACGCAGCCGGTGCCGAAGAAAGACTTTTCCCGCGCGAAAGTCCGGTCAATGAACTGATCGATGATGACAAAATCACCCGGTGCCATGTCTTTGCGGAACGACCCGCACGCGCTGAGGCTGAAGATGTCGGTCACCCCAAGCCGTTTGAGCGCATCGATATTTGCCCGGTATGGAACTGTCGTGGGGGAATAGACATGCCCGCGCCCATGGCGGGGCAGAAACGCCATGGCAACCCCATCCAACGTGCCTGTCAGGATTGCATCCGATGGCGCCCCCCACGGGCTGTCCACGTCGATCCACTTTGCATCTTCGAGCCCGTCCATTTCATAAATGCCGGACCCGCCGATGATGCCAATTTTGGTTTGCATTGAGCACCTTTGATTTAGCCGCATCGACCAGACTGAACGGTTCTGAATAAAATGTGAAGCCTGCTGTGGGACGTCGGATGATTTTGATTTTTACGTCACAAAAGTAGGAAAAGTGGCTGACTAGGTGTTTGCGCGGTTCGCTAGCTAGGGTCTGGAAGAGCCCAAAGGCACCGATGCTGCACCGTGCGCCAATTTCGGCTTTTTAGGAACAGGCAAATATTGACCAGCGTCTGCGACAGACTTGATGAAGTTCTTTGTAACAGCCGACGGAAACTTTGAGCAGTCACGTACAACTCCCAAACGGCGTTTAGCGGCAACACTTGGGGTGGCCCCTTCGACCGGGGCCGGTCGCGCAAGCCGAGCTATCTCGCATGCATAAAGAAAGGATTGGAAATGATCCAATCAAAGCAGCGGATATATCTACCGGTGCTGCGTACCCTGTCGATGTTCTTGGGCGCTCTTGTGCCCCCATCAGCGCAGGCTGACACGCAGACACAAGTTGAAGCTCTTCAGCTTCGGCTCGAACAGATTTCCGGTGATATTCAAAGCACCTTCGACATTCCCGATTCCGGACAGAGCAGATGCTATTCAAATACAGATGAAATCGTCTGCCCCGAGAAAGGCGATGCATATTTTGGACAAGATGCTCAATATTCCACAAATCCAATGTCTTTCACCGATAATGGTGACGGCACCATAACGGACAACGTAACGCGCTTAATGTGGGAGCAAGGTATCAACAGCGGAAAGCTACCTTTGGATGGCGCGGTTGAATTTTGTGAAAATAGTGAGCACGCAGGCTATGGGGATTGGCGTCTGCCCACCATCAAGGAACTGTTTTCAATTGACACATTTGAGACGGGCTGGCCCTACGCCGATCTTGAAAATTTTGTACTTACAAGCGACACGCCTGATAAGTCTGAACAATATTGGTCAAACAATTACTACTTGGCCGGCAGCAACGAACTGGTCAATCGTGACGATATCGCGTTTGGCGTAAATTTCATATCGGGCCACATCAAGGCTTATCCTGCTTGGTCTGCCGGTGAGCGCGCAAAATACGCCAAATGTGTCAGGGGAGACGAGTATGGCATTAACCGTCTTGAGGATAATGACGATGGAACTGTATCCGATCTTGCCTCTGGGCTTATGTGGCAGCAGGCGGGCAGCAATGGGATGGATTGGGAAGATGCCCTGGCCTATTGCGAAGCTGCTGACACAGCAGGTTACGATGATTGGCGGCTGCCTGGTATTAAAGAACTCCAGATTCTTGTGGATTATTCAGGATACTTTCCCGCAATCGATCCAATGTTCAGATTCTCAGAGATGATCAATGAGGGCGGCACCACGGACTATGGGTATTACTGGTCCAGCACCACACATGTTGGCCAAGATGAATATTACGCTGGATGGTATGTCGCATTCGGTATGGCTGTTGGTAAGGACGGGTTAGAATCTCATGGCGCCGGGGCCGTTAGATACGATCAGAAATATGTGGGCCATCCCGACGCGGAAGAAGTCGATGCAAGTGCAAGAATTCATAACTTCGTGAGATGTACCCGGAGTGAAACTGCCGAGACTGAATTTGTAGAGCGTCCCGACTCGGGAAACGGAATTCCTTTTGTTTACGATCTGGCTCTTCCTACGCGAACCTTCGGCCCCAGTGCGGATCTGCCTGGCAATTCTGAAAACCCCCTGCCTGAAGATTTTGAAATTGAGGAACCGGTTATTCCGCTTGAACGGATCGAGTAACTTTGGTCAGAGAAACGTATGATCAGTTCTGTATCGGTCTTTCACGACCTTCGATGCAGATGTCTTCCTACTCACCGCAGGAGACAATTTTTATTGTGACTGTTCGCGACCGCATGGCTACCGAAATCCGAGCGACGTCACCATGACCGTCGTTTGGGCGGTGAAGGTCGGAAATGTCCCACCAGGTTGACCGCTGTCATGTTTCAGATGATCGCTTGCTACGGAATGTCCGAAAGGCAGAAATTGGGTGGCCCCGACACGTATCAAATGATTATCCGCAAAACGTCACTGGGCAGCACGTTTTTCAAAGGCAAAGGAGATTGAAAATGATGTTCGAAACTCGGTCCCATACCCTTGGGGTGGCCGCGATTGGTTTTGGGATAGCAGGGGCTACGGTCTATGTGCTGATGGCTGGCATTACGCTCGCCCATATCGAAACGGTTTCAGGTCAAGTCCCACTCGACTTGCGCCCGTCTGGGTACGATCTGGAAGATGTCGCAGTGCTTTTCGATGGGCTGGGTGAAGACGGGCGTCGTTACTATTTGACCTGCCAGCTGCCGCTGGACACTCTCTATCCGGCCTTACTGGCGTTGACTTTGGTGTGCACGATCGGATGGTTTCGGCAACGCCTTCCAAACAACAAGCTCGCATCTATTGCTGTCGCAGCGTCAATTGGCACGGCCTTCTTTGATTATTGTGAGAATCTCGGAATCACATCGATGATCCTCAGATGGCCAAATCTTTCGGAACACGTGGTACGTTTGACCAGCACGGCTTCAATTGCAAAATCTGGCCTGACGATGTTAGCGCTTTTGCTGGTTGCAGTGTTGATCGCCAAGTGGATACGAAAACCTAAAACAGACCTTCACCTCTAGGTTTCCAAAGGCAGCTTTGTCCGCATAGCAGACCTTCATTCAGGTAGCTATGCAGGTCCGGTTTGGGTTGGGAATGCCGGACGTTTCTGCCCAAATAGTCTGACGAGATTGGATTCGGAAAACTGCCTTGATCGAGTTGCTGCTGCGGGACGTCACGCTGTCGCTTAAATAGGCGTTGCCGGGAACGGATTTCACCTATCCGCGCACCCTGGATGAATCGGGATCGTAGAGAATACGCGGTTCGATGGTTGCCGGGATCAGATTGCCAATCACATCGATGCACACATCTGATGCGTCAGCATCAAGTTCGGCGTCGACAAACGCATAGGCAAGGTTTTTCCCGATGCGATGACCGTAGCCCCCAGATGTGACCGTTCCAACGACCTGACCGTCGCGCATCACTGATGCGCCACCATGGGCTGGTGCGTCGCTGTTTGCCAGATTTAGGGTGATGAGGCGCTTGGCGGGTTCCTTGTCCTGCAGTTTCTGCAGCGCCGCTTTCCCCACGAAATCTGCCTTGTCCAACTTTACAAACCGTTCCAGTCCGGTTTCGAAAGGATCAAACTCTGTCAGGATATCGGCTTTCCAGTGCAGATACCCTTTTTCAAGGCGCATTGAGTCAACCGCATGTGCGCCAAACAGCTTCAACCCGTGCGCCGCACCCGCTTCGCGCAATGCAAGATAGGCCGCATATAAAGATGCATTCGGTACATGAATTTCATAGGCTAATTCGCCTGAAAAGCTGACCGACATGACAGTGGCCGGTGCGATTCCGATGAAACATTCGCGCACCGAAAGCCATGGGAATGCGTTTGCCGACCAGTCTGCACGGCTGACCGCCTGCATGACCTGCCGTGATTTGGGGCCAGCGAGGACAAGGATTGTCTGGTCGTTGGTCAGAGAGTTGATTGCAACGTCTTCATCGTCGCGGATATGTGCTGTCAGCCAATCCATATCGTGGAATTCCGCAGCAGCAGCTGATCCATACCAGATCCGATCCGGTCCGCGGTCAGAGGCTGGCAGGTTCGCAATTGTTGCCTCGGCTTTGACCATGCCGTGATGGTTCAAAAGATAGGCCAGACCAACCCGGCCATTCTTGCGAGACAGGCGACCACAGATCATCCGGTCGAGAAAACCTTGCGCATCATTGCCTGTGATCTCAAAACGGTTGAAACCATTGACTTCGCAAAGACCAACCGCGTTTTGCACCGCGTCCACCTCGGCGGCGACAAGATCGAATGTTTCATCGAAGCCAAAGCTGTGGGTGACGTGGAAATCCGGTGTGGGCTTAAAGAATTCGGCCCTTTCCCACCCGTTCACCACCATGAATTCAGCCCCTTCAGCGGCCAGAACTGGCGTTAATGGCGTTGTTTTGGCCATCCGTCCAGCGGGTCGGTGTTCGTTGGGAAAGTGGAAGCGGAATTCGTTTTGGTAGTCCTCGATGGATTTCAGTGCTGTCAGTTCCACATTGGCATGTCCGGTAAATCGCCGCGGATCGATACACCATGTATCGTAGCAGGCCTCTCCGTGGACGATTTGTTGCGCGAGCAACCAGCCATGCCCGCCGCCTTCGCCAAGCCCGGCCCGCAAGCCGATGCAACAGAATGCGTTGCGCTTGCCGGGGACCGGGCCAACCAAAGGCGCGCCGTCTATCGTATAGGTAATCGGCCCGTTGACGACGGTGTGAATGCCGACCTCCATCAATGCGGGCATCCGTTCAAATGCGCCTTCGAGAACATCCGTAATCCGGTCCAGATCATCCGGGCAAAGTGCGTTCACGAAATGTGGGTCGATACCATCCATGCCCCAGGTTTTGCAGCTTTGTTCGTAAAATCCGATGAGCAAGCCGTCTTTCTCCTGACGCGAATAGTAGTCGCTGATCGGGCACCGCAAGAGTGGCATTCGATGGCCTGCCTCTTTGATCGCGGGAATTTCTTCGGTGACGAAATACTGATGCTCCATCGATGCGACAGGATGCTGAACCCCCATCATCGCACCGATCTCGTTGACGCGGTAGCCACCGGCGTTGACCACGATTTCGCAATCGATGTTGCCGTGCTCTGTGTGCACGGTCCAGCTGTGATCCTTGTGTTGCGTCAGACCGGTGACGGGGGTGTTGCGATAGACCTCTGCCCCAGCTTTGCGGGCACGGCGGGCGAGCGCCTGACAAAGCTGTGCTGGATCAATGTCGCCGTCACTGCCATCCCACAGACCGCCAATCAGGTTGTCGGTTGAAATCAGCGGATGTCTGCGGGCACATTCAGCGGCGTCGATGACCTCGAACTCGACATCCATCCCCCGCGCCATCGACGCGAAGTGGCGATAGCCATCCATCTGCGCTTCGGTGTTGGCCAGCCGGATACCACCATCACCGTGATGATAATTCACTGGGTAGTCGGGATCGTCGCGGAGTTCCTTGTAGAGGTTAATGGAGTGGGTCTTTAGCCCCACCATCGTCTGGTTCGCCCCGAAATTCGTCACCTGTGCCGCAGAATGCCAAGTGGTGCCTGATGTCAGTTCGTTCCGTTCCACAAGGACAACGTCAGACCAGCCCTCCTGGGTCAGATGGTAAAGCGTCGAACACCCGGCGATTCCCCCACCGATGACTACCACGCGCGCTTGAGATTTCATGTCCGGACCTCGCTGATGATGAAATGACAGAGCGAGAATCCATAAGGTAAGTCAATATGTGATTTTTTGGTCTAGAGAGGGTTTGGCAGAAAAACTCTGACCGTCACTGGCAGAAGGTTGGGTGTCAGAGAAACAGCGTGACCGCCGAACACTTAACGTTGACGGCAATACGTCTTGCGCATAACCAAGTGGATTAAACTTTAGGTGGATTTGGGAGACTGAATTGGACTCAAAGATGAAAAAATTTGAACAGATATGCCCAATATTTTCAATATAATAACCAGCACTGCGATCATCTTAGCCGCCGCAAGTGTTGCTGCCGAAACGCAAAGACAGCTGGGAGAAGGTTGCTTGCGGTTCAATCCCGACGGGATGAATATCCGAGGCCTCGATGACCTCTCACCTTATAACAGCTCTCCCATCTTCTATGTGCCAATAACAATCATCAACAGCGGCGAAGACTTTGAAATTAGCGCTCGGTTTGAAAAAATATTTACTGGTGCTTGGGCCGCAGTTGTTAACGATGACCAACGATATAATGAGTCTTGTAAGCTTGAAACTGAGACACTTGGATTGTTGCCGATTGTAGATAGCGATGAAGATGAGTGTACAATCCCCAGCTTTACCAGGGTCTACTATCCCGTAAATGTCGAACCCGAATTAAGATCCGTTGCTATTCGCTGCGCGAGAAAGTCTGATCGTGCTTGTTCTATGCGGTACATTCTTCCGAATGACTGGGTGGCGATCATCGCTTTGCCGCAAAATCGCCTTTCAACTTGGGCCGATGTTGCCCTGCAAGTCCGGAGTTACTTTGATACAAATTTTTTGGAATGCGGAGCTGACCAATGACTCTCGGAGATACTTCTCAAAAAGTGATCAATGATAGTTCTCTCAAGTTTACTTCAGCATATCAAATGGAGGCGAGTACCGGAATCGAACCGGTGTACACGGATTTGCAATCCGCTGCGTAACCACTCCGCCAACTCGCCGCCGTTGGCCGGATACATGATGGTTTGATGTTGTGCAAGCGATGGCCGACGTCGCGATCAATCGTTGCTGTGGTGGCCTGATTGTGGCATCAGTATCGAAACAATCTGAACGAAAGAGTTTAGCACGTGACCGACTATGCCAAGCGCCGCACGATGATGGTTGATACGCAAGTTCGCCCTTCTGATGTGACGAAGTTCCCCATTATTGATGCGATGCTGTCTATCCCGCGTGAATATTATGTGCCGGACAGCATGATCGAGGCGGCTTATGTGGGTGAAAACCTGGAGATTGGCGGCGGTCGTGTGATCATTGACCCGCGCACCCTGGCAAAGCTTCTGGATGCGCTGGACGTCCGGCCGGATCACGTTGCTTTGGATCTGGGTTGCGGTCTGGGGTATTCGACAGCGATCCTTTCGCGTTTGTGTGATTTTGTTGTGGCCGTAGAGGACGACGAAACTCGTGCCGAAGAGGCGCAAAATATCCTTTCGGGGCAAGGCGTTGACAATGCGGCCGTGATGACCGGGCCATTGCCTGAGGGTGCGCAGAAATCGGGCCCCTACGACATCATTATCATTCAAGGTGCCGTTGAAGAGGTGCCAGCCGCAATCATTGATCAGCTTCGCGAAGGTGGTCGTATCGGTTGTATTTTTGGTGAGGGTGCCTTGGGTGTTGTGCGTGTCGGTCATAAGATCGATGGCAACGTCAATTGGCGTTTTTCGTTCAATGCGGGTGCTCCGCTGCTTGCAGGATTTGAAAAAACTGTAGCTTTTGCACTTTAATATCGGCAAGCGCCCGAAAGAGGCGCATCGAACAAATTAGATGAGGTGAAAAATGGTTCGTCATCCGGGTTTAGTCGCAGGTATTCTGGCAGTGACTATCGGTTTTGCAAGTGCCGCGAAGGCAGAAACACTCGCCGATGCATTGACAAGCGCCTACAATAATTCAGGCCTTCTTGAGCAGAACCGGGCCTTGCTTCGCGCAGCGGATGAGGATGTCGCCCAGTCGGTGGCTGCTACCTTACCGATTATCAGTTGGGCGTTGGAAGCCACCAGCACCGAACCCAACCTGACCAGTACCGATGCGATTGAGGCCAGCGCCGCGATTACCGCGTCGTTGACGCTTTATGATGGCGGCGTGAACCGCTTGGCGATTGACGCCCAAAAAGAGGTTGTTCTGGGGACGCGCCAGACCTTGCGTTCGGTTGAGCAAGATGTGCTTTTGCGCGCTATCGAGGCTTACATGAACGTTGTCAGCGCTGGTGAGTTTGTCAGTTTGCGTCAAAGCAACGTGCGTGTGATTGCGCGAGAACTGCAGGCCGCACGGGACCGGTTCGAAGTTGGCGAAGTGACCCGCACCGATGTTGCCCAATCCGAGGCCCGTTTGGCCGAAGCCCGCAGCCTGTTGAGCACTGCCGAGGGTGATCTGGCCCAGGCTGAGGAGGAGTTCACCGCTGCCGTCGGTCGCGCACCGGGCACCCTGGCCGAGGCGCCCTCTGCCCCTGTCTCGCGCAGTGCGGATGAAGCGAAAGCCTTTGCGGTGCGCAATCATCCTGATGTGCTTGAGGCACAGCATTCTGTCAGTTCTGCGGAACTATCCATTCTCAGGGCAGAGGCGGCCACCAACCCGACTATTGATCTGGAAGGTACGATTGCGCTTGATCAGGATTTTGAAGACACCCGCCAGATCGGCATCACGGCCAGCGGCCCTATTTATCAGGGTGGGGCGTTGTCCAGTCAGATCCGGCAGGCGATGGCGCAACGCGATGCCTCGCGATCTACCTTGCTGGTGACCAGTCAGGCGATTGAACAGGAAGTGGGTAACGCCTACGCGCTTTTGCGGGTGGCGCGCGCGTCAAGTGTTTCATCCGTCGAACAGATCAGAGCGGCGCGCGTTGCTTTTGAAGGTATCCGGGAAGAGGCGCGTTTGGGTGCGAGGACAACTCTCGAAGTTCTGAACGCTGAGCAGGAACTGCTGGACGCGCAAACGAACCTTATTTCAGCGCAAGCGGAAGAGGTCACTGCCTCTTACGCCGTGTTGTCTGCGATGGGGTTGCTCAATGTTCAGCATTTGAACCTGCCAGTGCAGCAATATGATCCATCCGAATACTATAATTTGGTAAAAAATTCACCGACAGCCACCTCTGAGCAGGGCCAAGCCCTTGACCGGGTGCTGCGGGCGATCGGCCAGTAGCAGCAATAGTTGTTCGAAAACCCGGTTTGCGCTAGCTTTCTAAATTGGGGGCGACGTTGGGGATTATAAATGTCTGGCATTGCCAAAGAAGATGAAATCGACAAGGTAGTATCCTCCGTTCGCAAGCTCGTTTCCCGGGCCCCGATCGAGGGTGAAGACAGCAGCGACAACGCGGATGAAACTGACAAACCCCTGCTTTTATTGACCCCATCCTTGCGGGTCGATGAGGCCGAGGGTGACGAAATTCCGCCACCCAACGGTGAGAACGTTGTGACGCTGGATCTTGCTCTTGACGGTACGGCCGCAGAGCCGGACCCGACTCTTGCTGCGCTGCAAGCCGCGACTCGGGACCAAAGCCAAGAACCGGACACGTTGGATACATCCGTTTGGGCGAGCAGAAGGCCGGAAAATGAGCTAATTGCTGCCGATGATTATTCTCAAGATACCGACACGGTTGCGCCAGAGGTCAGCAGTGACGATGCCTTGGATACAGTTGATCCGGAGGATGTCATCCAGACAGAGTCAGGCAAAGATACCGAGGAACAGGGTGAGGCCGATCAGTCCGACGACAGTTTGATTGATGATCCCGATGAACAGCCTTCGGAGGAGCCGGAGCCGTTACTGACTTCCGGGGACGACAAGGAAGATGACCTTGGTGCATTTTTCAGTGCCGAAGCTGCGCTTGATCGCGAGCTTCTCAGGCAGATGGTTCTGGATATCGTGCGCGAAGAGTTGCGGGGAGATATGGGCCACAAGATCACCGGATCGGTCCGCAAGCTGGTTCGCCGCGAAATCAACCGCATCCTTGAAAATCGCGAATTGGACTAGGTTGAAATACTATTGCTGACGTCATCGGCAAGAGCGAGCAACTGGTCGATATCCAGATGCGTTTCGAGATGTTTGGCAAGCTCATCCAGCGTCCGTTCGACCCCCGCCCGGTAATCAAAGGCGTCCGATGGATGGCCGAGCTGGCGCAGGTAGCTGGACCGGAATTTATCGCTCGCGAAAAGCCCGTGCAGATAGCACCCCAGTATTTTGCCATCTGGTGATGCTGCCCCGATGCATCGGCCATCCGTTTCGAGCCATGCATTCTCACGGTCAGGGCCGTCTGTGACACCGATGTGAATCTCGTAGCCGGATACAGGATCGCCGGTAGTTCGATAGCGGGCCTCTGACAGCGCCAGATGTTTTTTGGGCTCCATCACTGTCACCACGTCCAAAAGGCCAAGGCCCGGCACGTCTGAGGGTGGCCCCTCGATCCCGTCGCGGTCTATGATTTGTCGACCCAGCATTTGATAACCGCCGCAGATGCCAAGAACGTTTCCACCGCGTCGCACATGTGCCTGCAGATCGATGTTCCAGCCCTGCGCACGGAAATGGGCAAGGTCTGCTATCGTGGATTTAGAGCCGGGGATGATGATCAGGTCGGCGTCACCTGGCAAGGGGCGGCCCACCTCAATGATTTCGACGCTGACGTCGGGTGTTGCCGAAAGTGGGTCGAGGTCGTCGAAATTTGCAATCCGGTTCAGGCGCGGCACGGCGATTTTGATTTTGCCGCCCTTGCGGCTGCGAATGTCCATGACGTCTTCTGCCGGTAAGCGCCACGCGTCCATGAACCAAGGCACGACGCCCAGCGGCGCCCACCCGGTCTGATCTGCGATCATGTCCATACCATCGGCGAAGAGGCTTGGATCACCCCGAAACTTGTTGATGGCAAAGCCCTTGATCCGGTTGCGATCATCGGGTGGTAAAACGGCGTGGGTACCGACCATTTGTGCAATCACGCCGCCACGGTCGATGTCACCGATCAGAACCACCGGAATATCTGCCGCCTCGGCAAAGCCCATATTGGCGATGTCACCGGCGCGGAGGTTGACCTCGGCCGGGCTGCCCGCTCCTTCGATGATGATGAGGTCGTGTTTGGCGCTGAGTTTGGCAAAGCTGTCCAGCACCGCAGGCAAAAGGGTCGATTTCTGTTTACCGTAATCGCGCGCCTTCATCGTTGCAAAACGCTTGCCCTGCACGATGACCTGCGCACCGATATCGGTTTCCGGCTTGAGCAGGACAGGGTTCATGTTGATCATGGGCTCCAACCCGCAAGCCATGGCCTGTAGCGCCTGTGCCCGCCCGATCTCACCCCCATCGGCGGTGACGCTGGCGTTGTTGGACATATTTTGTGGTTTGAACGGGGCCACGGACAGACCGCGCTGTACGCAGGCACGGGCGAGACCCGCAACAAGGACGGATTTGCCCACGTTTGAGCCCGCCCCCTGAATCATGATTGCCTTTGTCATCGCCGCTCCCTCTGACTAAATTCATAGGGGCGCATGGGGCGCGGGGAAAGACCATGAATACGCCAGCGCATCTGATTTTTGGTCTTGCCGCCTTTGGAAAACCCAAACAAGCCGCCGTGACGGCTGCTGCCTTTATGGGGGCGTTGATACCGGATCTGTCGCTTTACCTGATGGCCGGTTGGCATTTGCGGGTTCTGGAGACCCCGCCGCGCATGGTTTTTGGTGAGCTTTATTTTTCCGACGCATGGCAGAGCATCTTTCGGATCGATAATTCGATGGTGCTGTGGGGGATCATTTTGGTGATTGGCTTGATGGGCCGCTGGCCGGTGCTGATCGCGCTGGCTGGCGCAGCAGAGCTGCATCTGGTGTTTGATTTCCTGCTGCACAATGACGATGCGCGGGCGCATTTCTGGCCACTGACCAACTGGGTGTTTAAAAGCCCGGTCAGCTACTGGGACCGGGATCATTATGGGACTATTGCCGGGTCAATCGAAATTGGTGTTTCGTTGGCGCTGTGCGTCGTGCTGTTTCGAAGGTTCAGCCACATAGGAATGCGGGCGCTGGTCATTTTGCTGGGCGCTGCACAGGCAGCACCCATCGTGATCTTTTCGATCATGTTCGCAGGGGGATAAAGCAGAAACGCGGCCCCCAGGACCGCGTTTTGCTATTCTTCACATTTAAGCTGATGCTTAGGCAGCACGTGCTTCCTGTTCGGCAGCGTGGCGACGCTCGCTTTCTTCGCGCGACAGGGCGACGGATGTCCGCACACCTTTGCCGACAAATTCCATCAGGCCGCTCACCACGCGTTCATTCGGGTCAATCCCGGCGCAAGACAGAACTTCACGACCATCGCGCGACCGCGCCCAGCGGGCGATCTGCTCTGGTCCGTTGCCATATTTCTTGTCATCAGCAATAGCATCATCCAACGCGGCCAAGACTACAGCAGCAAAAAGCTTGCGTGCGCGGTTGCCTTGCTCGTTGTTGAAAGCTGTGCCGTCGACGAAATCTCGCATAGTAGTTCCCTTTTGTTTTTTGTCTTGTACTTACCGCGTGCGGGGCAATATGCCCTTTTCATTCCGATTCGGGGGTGCTCTTTTGGAATGGCAGCCATGCACATACTGCATGGCTTAACATCATTGTTTGGCTGATTTAGTTGTCTTGTCAGCGCCCCACCAGCAAGATATAGGCGTGATTGTAGCGTAGACAACCATTCGACATAAAACTGATACGAAGTGATGCATGCCCAAGATTAATGGAAATGAAATTCGCCCCGGTAATGTTCTGGAGCATGACAGTGGCCTTTGGGCCGCAGTTAAGGTCGATCACGTAAAGCCCGGAAAAGGCGGCGCTTTTGCGCAGGTTGAATTGAAAAACCTGCGTGACGGGCGAAAGTTGAATGAGCGGTTCCGGTCTGCCGACAAGGTAGAGCGCGTGCGTCTGGATCAGAAAGATCAGCAGTTTTTGTTCGAAGCGGACGACATGCTGACCTTTATGGACAGCGAAACATATGACCAGATTGCCCTACCCACAGATATCCTTGGCGACCGCCGCCCATTTTTGCAGGATGGTATGGTAGTTAAGATCGAATATTACGGGGAAGAGGCGCTGAATGTCAGCTTGCCTGCCCGTGTGACCTGCAAAGTGGTCGAAACCGAACCGGTTGTGAAAGGCCAGACTGCGGCGAACAGCTTCAAACCTGCTATTCTGGACAATGGCGTGCGCGTGATGGTGCCCCCTTTTGTCGGACAGGACGAAGACATCGTCGTGAGCACGGAACTATTTGAGTACGTCGAACGCGCCTAAGCGATCCGGGTGATGGTCGCATCGCCCGCCTGCATTTCATCTTTTGCCCGGTCAAAGCGTAAATGAGCAAGCGCCTTTTGCCCCGCTACTGTGTGCAGTGTACCCACTAGTTTGCCATCTGCCGTGATCGCATCACCCGGTTTGGCCTCCCCATCAACAGCAACTTGCGCGAGGCCCTTTTTCAGTTCCGTCTTGTGCTTCATTCTGGCCACGATTTCCTGACCGACAAAACAGCCCTTTTTGAAATCGACGCCATGTAGACGTTCGAACCCGGCTTCGAGGATATAAGTATCGGGGGTTAGCTCGATCCCCGTTTCGGGGATCATATGGGTGACGCGAATTTCGGCCTCACCCGGAAGGGCAGTGGCGTCGGCCCCATAGAGCCTCCATCCCATCGCTGGATCGCGGGGGTCGGCATGGGCGCCGTCAGGTGCGCTATCCAGTCCGCGGGCCACTTTCAGATCGGTTTCGGCGATATCGACAGCCGCCCGCAGCCGGTACATCGCAAGGCGCTGTGCAAGCGTGGGCGCGTGTGAGGTTGCAACGTCAATTAACAGCCGATCGTCCTGCCCAATGACAAAGAAATCGGCGATATACTTGCCCTGCGGTGTCAGCAGTGCTGTGTAGATGATGCCGTCCGCCGCGCGTTCAACATCGTTGGTGACGAGCCCTTGCATGAAAGCCACCCGGTCAGGGCCGGTGATAGACAAAACGGTGCGGTCAGACATTTTCGTCCTCGCTTTGTTTGAACTGCATCCGGTGCAGGTCGGCATAGATGCCGCCACGCGCCAGAAGCTCATCATGTGTGCCCTGATCCACCACCCGGCCCTGATCCATCACAACGATGGAATGTGCGTTGCGCACGGTCGAAAGCCGGTGGGCAATCACAAGTGTAGTCCGGCCAGTCGATAACCGTTCCAGTGCGTCCTGCACGATAGCTTCTGATTTGGTATCTAATGCGCTTGTCGCCTCGTCCAAGAGCAGGATTGGCGTATCACGCAGCAAAGCGCGGGCAATCGCTACGCGCTGGCGCTGGCCGCCGGACAGGTTCGACCCGCGCGGGCCGGCAGGGCTGTCCAGGCCATTGGCCAGCTTGGGGAGGAAGTCGCTGACATGCGCTGCATTAAGCACGTTTTGCAGGTGTTCCTCGTCGATGTCGTCGCGTCCCAGCACAATATTGTCCCGCAGCGTTTCGTCAAAAAGCGCTGCATCCTGCGTGACGACCGAAAACAGACCGCGCAGGTCCGGTAATGACATCTGTTGAATTTCGGTTCCGCCAATCTGAACATCACCGTCGGAGTGTTCGACCAGACGGGTCAAAACGTTGAAAACCGTGCTTTTCCCTGCACCCGAAGCACCAACCAGCGCGGTGGTCTTCCCGGCGGCGGCGTTGAAGCTCGCCCCGCGCAGAACGGGATGGTCGCCGTAGTTCAATACCACATCGTTGAACCGGATATCGGGCGCACCATCGGGCCGGTCGATCGGTAAGGCAGGGGACAGGATCGTCGGTGCTTCGTTCAGCACTGATTGCAGCCGCTCGACGCTGGCGGCTGCCATTTGCCATTGCCCGCTCATGGCGCCCAAACGGCGGAGCGGATCAAAGGCCAGCGACATGGCGGTGAAGAACGCCATGAACTGGCCGTTGGTCTTTTCGCCTGCGATGATTTCGGAACCGCCGTAGATCAGCACCCCAAGAAAACCGATCCCGGTCATGATGTCGATCAGTGCGGGAACGGCGGCCTGGCCGACCGATGTACGCACCTCGGCCCGGACACTTTGGTCGATCAGTTTATCATATCTGGCGGCTTGATACGCTTCCAATGCGTTGAGCTTGATCGGATTGATTCCGTGAAAAACCTCGTCCAGCCGGGTGGATATGCTACCCGCCAGTTCTCGGGCGTGGCCAGCGCGACGACGGATATAAGCCTGCACCACAAGCGACGGTAAAATCAGCATCGGGATGCCCACAACGGCGATCAGGGTCCAGCGCCAATCAATCCACAAGGCAACGCTAAACAGACCTATGAGTGCCACCAGATCGCGGCCCATCGCGGTTGCGATGCTGCTCCACACGGTGTTGATGACCTTGACGTCGCCCTGCACCCTTTCAATCAGTTGCCCAGGCGGGTTGATCTGGTGATAGCCACTATCCAGCGTCATCAGATGCCGCAGCAGATGCCTGCGCATCCCGGCAGAGGCCAGCTGCGTCAGTCGGGTCATCAATATGCGCTGACTGGCCGAGCTAAACGCACGCACAAAGAAAATACCCATGATCGTGAAGCCAACACCATAGAGGGCGTCAACGCGTCCTTCTGCAAAGACATCATCGAACATCGGTTGGATCATGCGGCTGATGAAGGCCAGCATCGATCCTTCAATTGCCATCAGGATCAACGCAGCGATGAGCAGCGCCTTATGCGGGCGCAAATAGTCGCGCCACAGCCACCAGAACAGCTTGACCGCCGATTGCGGGCGGGCGCTTTTCTTTGCTTTTTCGGGGATGTTTTCGGGCATCGGTGGCCTTTGGCGATCAATCATTTATCGGTCTACTGGTAAATGGGGTGGCAGGGCAAGCCGGGGAAGGTTGACGCGGTCAAGGCCGGCGTTAATGTCGTTAAAGCTGATATCTTGAAAGCCTCACCTCATGTCTCTGTCCAATGGTCGCGCCTATCTGGCTATTCCTGGTCCGTCGGTTATGCCCGATACCGTTTTGCAGGCGATGCATCGCGCCTCGCCCAATATCTATGAAGGTGAGCTGCATGAACTGACCCACAGTCTGATGCCCGACCTGAAAAAGGTGGCCATGACCGAACATCAGGTTGCGATCTATATTGGCAATGGACACGCGGCGTGGGAAGCAGCACTCGCCAACGTGCTGTCACCCGGCGATCATGTGCTGGTGCTGGCGACCGGGCGATTTGGCATTGGTTGGGGTGAGATTGCCGCCGGATTGCAGGCGGAATTGCAGACGGTCGATTTTGGCAACGAAATGGCGATTGATCCGGCGCGGGTTGAAGAAGCGCTGAAGGCAGACAAGGACCACCGCATCAAGGCCGTCATGGCTGTGCATGTGGACACATCAACCAGCGTGAAAAGCGATATTGCGGCTGTTCGCGCTGCTATGGACCGGGCGGAACACCCCGCGCTGTTGATGGCTGATTGCATAGCCTCGCTGGGCTGTGATCGGTTCGAAATGGATAACTGGGGCGTCGATGTGATGGTGTCCGGTTGCCAGAAGGGGTTGATGACACCAGCCGGAGTGAGTTTCGTCTGGTTTAATAAAAAGGCTGATGCCGCACAGGGGACATGCGTGACGCGATATTGGGATTGGCGGCCGCGGGCAAACCCGGAGGTGTACTATCAGCATTTTGCCGGGACTGCGCCCACGCATCACCTTTACGGGCTGCGCGCGGCGTTGGATATTCTGCTGGAAGAGGGATTGGAGGCCGTTTTTGCCCGCCATGAGACGCTGGCCCGCGCCATCTGGTCGGCTTTTGATTGTTGGTCGGAAGAGGGGCCTCTGAAGCTGAACGTCGCCGATCCTGCGTTCCGTTCCCATGCCGTGACGGCCGCTGTGATCGGCTCACCCAACGGTGATCGTTTGCGGCATTGGTGCGAACATCACTGTGGGCTGACCCTTGGCATCGGCTTGGGCCGATCACCTGAAGATGCCTATTTCCGGATCGGGCATATGGGTCATGTGAATGCTCATATGATCATGGGTGTGCTTGGTACAATACAGGCGGGCCTGTCTGCGCTGGATATTCCGCATGGTCGCGGCGCGTTGGAGGCGGCGGCGGATGTGATCGCGCAAAGCTAGTTCTGTCTGAGCGACCCAAAAAGTTTGAAGATCACGTCGAGGATATAGGCTGTGGCAACGACCCAAGCATAGCCAAGCGCCGCCGCGATCATCCAGAAAACCATAAACAGAAACACGCCGAGCGTCGTCAAAAACGCATCGGTGTAATTCTCAACTGGTCGAATCGGCCTTTGTGACATGCAGCAACCTCTGTTCCTTACCAGCTTAATGGCAGAGCGCTGAAAATCATCCTGAATTTTTGTCACACTGTGGTCAGTGCGTCCCCAAAAGCATCCGCAAAAAGTCTGATCTGATCTTCCGGAGCGCAGCTGACCCGAATGCAGCGGTCTTGCGGCGCGACAAAAGGCATCCGCACGAAGACGTCGCGTTCGATCAACCTGGTCAGCACTTTGCGGGCAAAATCGCCGTCGCGCCCGCAATCGATGGTCACGAAGTTGGTCGCGGATGGGAGGGCAGTCAGCCCGTGTTCCGTCGCAATGTCAGCGATTTGGGTGCGGGAGTGCGCGACCGATGCTTGTATGTGGGCCAGCCAGTCCTGGTCTTCCAGTGCAGCCAGCGCCGCCGCCTGACTGATGCGCGACATCCCGAAATGATTGCGGACCTTATTGAAGGCGTTGATCACTTCCGCCTCACCCATCGCATAGCCGACCCGCGCACCGGCCAGACCGTAAGCCTTTGAAAAGGTGCGTAAACGGATGACATCTGGATTGGCGACATCAATCGCTGGTGCCGTGCCGTCAGGGGCCAGTTCGATATAGGCCTCATCAAGGATCAACTGGCAGCCATCCGGGATTTCGGCGATCAGCGCTGCCATTGCCCCGGCATCGTGCCAAGTTCCCATCGGGTTGTCGGGGTTGGCGATGTAGATCAGTTTTGCGTTAGTTTCCTGTGCCTTGGCGATCAGTGCCTGCGGGTTTTCATGGTCATTCTTGTAGGGCACTTTGTGCAGCTCACCGCCGAAACCCGCGACATGGTAGTTGAATGTCGGGTAGGCGCCGTCAGATGTGACCACAGCGTCGCCCTGTCCGACATAAAGCCGTACGAGCAGGCCCAGAAGGGCATCGATCCCTTCGCCGACCATGATATTCTCCGAGGGAATACCGTGATGCCGGGCGAGCGCATGGCGCAGGTCGTGGCTTTCGGGGTCGCCATACATCCATGCCTCACTCGCGGCAGCCTGCATTGCGGCAATGGCTTTGGGTGAAGGGCCAAAGGATGACTCATTTGCCCCAAGGCGTGCTTTGAACGGGCGACCGCGCTGACGTTCCTGCGCCTCTGGTCCGACGAAGGGGACCGAGGCGGGTAGGCTTTGCGCAAGGTCGGTGAGGTTCGGCCCTTCTGATGGTTTGGGGAGCCTCCGGCGGGAGTTTGTGGGCCAAGATGAAGACAAAGGCGCTTTATCCGATCTCTTCCAGCCGCGCGATGGCGGCTTTCAATTGGGTTTCCTCGCCCTCTCGCAATGCTAGGTTTTCGCGGGCTTCTGCGACCACATCATCCGGAGCGGAGGCCACAAATTTGGGGTTGTTCAGCCGTCCGCGCAACCCGCCCAGTTCTTTGGCGAGTTTGCCCAGCGTCTTCTCTAGCCGCGCGATTTCCTCTTTTACATCGATCAGATCAGCCAGCGGGATGCCGAAGGTGCCGCCTTCCATCGGGACGGTGACGCAGCCTTTGGGGAAGCTGTCGACAATCTCAAGGCTTTCGACGCGGGCGAGGCGTTTGATCAACACCTCGTTGTTGTTCCAGGCAGATTGGCCTTTGTTATCAAGACCGGTGACCAGCAGCGGAACTTTTGCGCCAGCTGGAACATGGACCTGCGCGCGTGCGGAGCGGATGCCCTCGATCAGACCGATCACCCAGTTCATTTCGCGGTCGGCGTCGGTGTCGATCAGATCGGTGGCTGTGTAGGTCGGCCAATCGGTATGGACGAGCATCTTGGCGCGGTTTTCGGCCAGACCCCAAAGCTCTTCTGTAATGAAGGGCATGACGGGGTGCAGCAGGGTCAGGCATTGATCCAGCACCCAGCGCAGGGTTTCCTGCGTTTCGGTTTTTGCCGCTGGGTCGTCGCCCTTTAGCAGTGGTTTGGCGAATTCCAGATACCAATCGCAAACCTTGCCCCAGGTGAAGGCATAAAGCGCGTTCGCGGCATCATTGAATCGATAGGCGGTGAGTGCGGCGTCAACCTCTTCCCGGACCTTGGCGGTTTCGCCAATGATCCATTTGTTCAGGGTGGTTGCCGGGGTGGGGCGTGGCTGATCACCGGGATAGGGGACCTGATAGTCAGGGTGTTCGGCAAGGCTGAAGGCGTTCCAGAGCTTGGTGCCGAAATTGCGGTAGCCTTTAATCCGGTCTTCGCTGATTTTCAGAACGCCACCGAGGGCCGCCATCTGCGCGTTGGAAAAGCGCAGGGCGTCGGCACCGTAGGCGTCGATCATATCCAGCGGGTCGATGACGTTGCCGGTGGTCTTGGACATCTTCTGGCCTTTGGCGTCGCGAACCAGTTGGTGGAGATAGACGGTGTGGAACGGGTCGTCTTTCAGGATGGCCTGCGACATCATCATCATGCGGGCGACCCAGAAAAACAGAATATCCTGCCCGGTGATCAACACGTCACCGGGGAAGTATTTCATGGCCGGGTCGTCAGTGGGCCAGCCCAAGGTGCCAAAAGGCCAGAGGCCGGACGAGAACCATGTGTCGAGGACGTCGGGGTCGCGCCAGACCGGGAAGATCAGGACGGTCGGATCCTGTGTGACATTGTATTCGGCAAGGCTGGCCGAGAAGCGGTCAATGGCCTCTGACTTGTCTGCAACTTCAACAACAGTGGCGTGGCTAAGCGGACTAGGCACATCGGCGTTGTCAAGGATGAAATCCGACTTGACGCTGTCGAAGTCCGGCCCGCTATGCATGACCACGCCGCGATGAACCAGACCTTCGAGCAGCAGGCCGAGGATCTGAACTTCGTCCAGCTCGCCGGATGGATTGTGTTCGTCCTCCACACCGAGGTCGAGACCATACCAAACCGGGATCTGATGCCCCCACCACAGCTGGCGTGAGATGCACCATGGTTCGATATTTTCCAGCCAGTGGTAAAAGACCTTTTCGCCGCTTTCCGGCATGATCTTGACCCGACCTTCGCGGACGGAATCGAGCGCGGGGCCGACGATCTTAGCGCTATCCACGAACCATTGGTCGGTCAGGGCAGGCTCGATCACGACTTTGGAGCGGTCGCCGAAAGGTTGCATGATTTTTTTGGCTTCGACGTAGGGGATTGTTGCGGGTTGGTCTTCGCGTGGGTTGTCACCCACCCTACCCTCGTCATTCGTAGGGTGGGTGGAACCCACGTGTGGGTTGGCAGTCATCACCGCATTCCCCTCGGCCGTGATGTCGGCAACAACCTGTTTGCGTGCCTCGAACCGGTCGAGCCCGCGGTATTCATCCGGCACAAGGTTCATGGCGGCGATTTTGTTTTCGTCGAAATCTTCTTCCCCACGCGCGATGCGCTGGGCAATGGCGGCTTCTTCGGCATAGGAAAGCCCGTCGGTCCGCATATGGCCTTTGGTGTCCATCAGCGAATACATCGGGATATTGCCGCGCTTGGCGACTTCGTAGTCGTTGAAGTCATGCGCGCCGGTGATCTTGACCGCGCCCGAGCCGAAATCGGGGTCAGGATAGGGGTCTGTGATAATCGGAATCATGCGGCGGTGTTCCTTGGGTCCGACTGGAATTTCGCACAGCTTGCCGACGATGGGGGCGTAGCGCTCATCCTTTGGGTTCACCGCGACCGCGCCGTCGCCCAGCATGGTTTCGGGGCGGGTCGTCGCGATCGAGATGTAATCGCGGGTCTCGCGCAGCGTGACGTTGCCGTCCTCGTCCTTCTCGACATACTCGTAGGTCTCGCCACCAGCGAGCGGGTATTTGAAGTGCCACATATGGCCGTCGACTTCGATGTTCTCGACTTCGAGGTCGGATATGGCGGTTTCAAAATGTGGGTCCCAGTTGACCAACCGCTTGCCGCGATAGATCAACCCGTCATTATACATCTGCACAAAGACCTTGAGCACGGCGTCATGAAAATTGCCGGGTTTTTCGGTTGCAGGCGCACTGTCGGCGCCGGACATGGTGAAGGCAGAGCGCGACCAGTCCATGCTGTCGCCCAGACGGCGGGCCTGCTGTTCTATGACACCGCCGTTTTCGGCTTTCCATTCCCAGACTTTGGCAAGGAACTCGTCACGCGGCATTTCGGAGCGTTTGCGGTTCTCGCCGTCCTTGAGCATCTGTTTTTCGACCATCAGCTGGGTGGCGATGCCTGCGTGATCCAGTCCCGGCTGCCAGAGCGTGTCGTACCCTTGCATCCGCTTCCAGCGGGTCAGGATATCCATAAGCGTGTGGTTGAAGGCGTGGCCGACATGCAGGTGGCCTGTCACATTTGGCGGCGGCAATTGGATGCAGAAGGTTTCCTCGCGCGAGGCATTTGCACCCGCTTTGAACGCACCGGATTCGTCCCACATCTTGTAAATGCGGGCTTCGGCTTCGCTTGCGTTGAATGTTTTATCCATGGCCATGATGTTATGTCCTGCGTTCCGTGTTGGTTCGCGTCTTACCGAAAGGGGGACAGCGTGGAAAGGGGATTGGTGCGCGCCGGTTTGACCTTTCGTCACCAATAGCCCTGGCGGGGTGGACAGTGGCTTGTTGCGGGTTAGGCTAAGGCCTAGCCCCAAGGTGAGGACGCAATGCAAAAATTCGGCAAAAGTCAGTCAGTTGCCCGTGTTGAGGACCAGCGGTTCCTGACCGGGCAGGGGGCCTATGTTGATGACATCGCGCCGGAAGGGGCGTTGGTTGCGTATTTCTTGCGCTCGCCCGTCGCGCATGGCCGGTTTGAGTTGGATGTCTCGGCAGCGCAAGAGCTGCCCGGCGTGCATCTGGTTGTTACGGCGGATGATCTTTTGGCGGCTGGGGTCAAGATGGGGCTGGCTGGCTATACGGTGAAGAACCGGGATGGCAGTCGTGCAGCGGCCCCAGTTCGTCCGATCCTCGCCCAAGAGGTGGTGCGCCATGTGGGTGAGCCGGTGGCCATGGTCGTCGCCGATGATATGGCCACCGCCCGCGATGCCGCAGAGGCGATTGATCTGACGGTGGATGACCTGCCAGCTCACGTGGAACTGACCGTCGGCGGGCAGTCGATCCATGCGGAAGCTCCTGAAAACCTTGCCTTTGACTGGGGTGTTGGCGATAAGGCCGCCGTACAGGCCGCCATTGATGGGGCGGCCCATGTGGTGCGGGTGCTGCTTGATGATAACCGTGTGATTTGCAACGCGATGGAGCCGCGCGGGGCGTATGCCGAATATGAAGGCGAGCGCTTGCATGTGGCAATCAATGGTCAGGGCGTCTGGGGCAGCAAGGCTGATCTGATCAACCATTTTGGTTTACCTGCCGACCGGGTTCGCGTGACCAACCCCGATGTGGGTGGTGGCTTTGGCATGAAGGCGATGCGCTATCCCGAGCCGTTTTGCCTGGCGCATGCCGCAATGGTTCTGGGGCGCCCTGTGCGTTGGATGTCCGAGAGGACGGAGGCGATGCTGACCGACAATGCGGGCCGTGATCTCGTGACGACTGCGACGATGGCGTTTGATGCAGACCACCGGATTGTTGCCTACCATCTGGATACCGTGGCCAATATGGGGGCCTACAATTCGCAGTTCGCACAATCGATCCAGACAGAGCTTTTCGCGAAAGTTCTGATGGGGACGTATGATGTGCAGGCTGCGGCGATGCGGACCCGCGGTGTATATACCAATACGACCCCGGTTGACGCCTATCGTGGTGCCGGACGGCCAGAGGCGATGTTCGTGCTGGAACGGATCATGGATGAAGCAGCACGGCAATTGGGGGCGGACCCCTGGGAGCTGCGAAGACGGAATTTCATCGCACCCGATGCGTTTCCCTACACGACCGCGACGGGCGTGACCTATGACGTGGGCGAATTCGCCAAGGTACTGGAGCGCGCCGGGCAAGAAGCGGATCGGGATGGGTTTGCAGAGCGGCGCGCGGTATCGGAGGCGGCGGGTAAGCTGCGTGGGCAGGGGCTTTGTTACTATATCGAAAGTATTCTTGGTGATCCCTCTGAAACGACCAAGGTTGAATTCACGGCTGATGGCGTGCTGATTTACGTTGGTACCCAGTCGAACGGGCAGGGGCATGAAACAGTGTATCGCCAGTTTCTGGCTGACCATACTGGCATTCCGGCCGATGAGATTACGGTTGTACAAGGCGATAGCGACCGTATTGCCACCGGTGGCGGGACTGGTGGGTCACGGTCAGTAACAGTGCAGAATACGGCGACGCTTGCCACGGTGGATGTGATGGTCGCGGCTTTCGCGGCGTTTTTGGCAGAGCATGAGGGCGGAGAGGTCAGCTTCGATGATGAGCGTTTCCGCATTGATGGCTCAAACCTTACGCCAACGATGCTGGAGGTGGTCGATATGGCGCGAGAAGCCGGTCGTGACGATCTGCTTGCGCATTCGGCGCGCATCACGCTCGACAGTCGCAGCTTTCCCAACGGGGCCCATGTGGTCGAGGTGGAGGTTGATCCTGAGACCGGCGTTGTTGCGGTCGACCGCTACACGGTCGTTGACGATTTCGGCAATCTGATCAACCCGATGCTGGCAGAGGGGCAGGTGCACGGGGGCGTGGCACAAGGCCTTGGGCAGGCGCTGACCGAGCGGGTGGTGTTTGACGCCGATGGCCAGCTCCTCACGGCGAGTTTTATGGACTACGGGATGCCGCGGGCTGATGATCTGCCGATGATCCGTTTTACGACAGAAAGCACGCCGTCGACTTACAACCCCATGGGTATGAAGGGCTGTGGAGAGGCAGGAACAGTCGGCGCGCTTGCTGCGATCAGCAATGCGGTGGTCGATGCGCTTTGGCCGCTCGGTGTGCGTGATCTTCAGATGCCTTTCACACCCAACCGGGTGTGGGACGCGATCCAAAAGGCGAAGGAAAACAGTGCCGCTGCGTGATTGGTTCTTTGGTCTTTTCGGACGGCGTGCGCGGTCCGAAGAAGGTGGCAAGCGCAGGCGCGGACCGGCGACCCATATCGTTATTCTGGATGGAACGATGTCTTCGCTGTCACCCGGCTGCGAAACCAATGCGGGCTTGACCTTCAAACTGCTCAAGGAGGTGAGCGGACAGGCGAACCTGACCGTGCATTATGAGGCCGGAATTCAGTGGCGTGACTGGGCCAGCACGGTTGATGTACTGACGGGTCGGGGGATCAATCGCCAGATTAAAAGGGCATATGGGGTGCTGGCCAGCCGCTACCGGTTGGGCGATCAGATCGTCCTGATCGGCTACTCACGCGGGGCCTATGCAGTGCGTTCGCTGGCTGGCGTGATCGACACGATCGGGTTGGTCAAATCCGATTGCGCCACCGAACGGGCCATCCGGCAAGCCTATCGTCACTATCGCACAGGAGGGCGCAGCCCGACCGCGCAGGCTTTTCGCGATGAGCATTGCCATGATGATGTGATAGTTGAGGCTGTCGCGGTCTGGGATACGGTCAAGGCGCTGGGTTTGCGATTGCCGATCACATGGCGCTGGGCACAGGCGGCGCATCATTTTCACAACCACGCCTTGGGTGATCATGTGCGCCATGGGTTTCATGCGCTGGCGCTGGACGAAAAGCGCGAGGCTTATGCGCCCGTTCTATGGAACAGCCCGTCCGGCTGGTCAGGGCATATGGAACAGATCTGGTTTCGTGGCACCCATGCTGATGTCGGCGGGCAGGTTGGGGCCTATCCACCGTCACGTCCGTTGGCCAATATCCCGTTGGTCTGGATGCTTGAGAAGCTGGCGAATTGCGAAGTGCCTTTGCCAGAGGACTGGCGCGCCCGGTTTGAACAGGATGTCGATGCGCCCTCGATCGGGCAGTGGCACGGGTGGGCCAAGATGTTCCTGTCGCGCCGTCGGCGCATCGTTGGTCAGGATGTGTCAGAGCGGCTGCATCACACCGTTCCCCGCGAACGGCTGCATAAACTAGTCCCGACGCATCTGCATGATCAGGCAAGTGGTTGAGCCGGTCGCGTAGATTTTGCCGTCAGCGGCCCCTCTGATTTCACCGTGGGCGACCCCGGTGGTTCGCCCGGTGTGATCGGTGACACCCGTGGCGATGATTTCTGTACCTAGCGGGATCGCGCGTGTCAGGTTCACCTTGTATTCCAAGGTTGTATAGACGGAACCTTCTGGCACTTCGGTCATGACAGCACAGGCCATGCAGCTATCCAGAAGTGTTCCGTACCAGCCACCATGCACGCCGCCCATGGGGTTTGCGTGCGAAAACTCAGGCGTGCCACGAAAGGCAACTTTGCCCTGTTCGACAGTATCCAGGGAGTAGTTCAGCAATGCCGAGATAGGCGGGCGGGCAATTTCGCCGCGCTGCATGGCTTGCATAAACTCAAGTCCGGAGATGGACAGGATCGTGTCCATGCCGGGCAGTTCGTCGGGTGTAGTGGCGGTAAACATGCCGCCAGTGATGCGGGGTCAGGCGACGTTTTGCAACCGCACTTTCGGGCTCACGCCAAGTGCATGGCAGACATCGCGTGTCAGCTCGGGCCGGTTGAGCGTGTAGAAATGCAGGTGCTCTACCCCGCCTTGCAGCAGGTCGTCGCAAAGTTCGGTGGCAAGCGCCGTGGCAAGCAATTCGGTGCTGCCATCGCGGGTCGCGTGGGCGAACGCGTCATGGACGATCTGCGGAATATGCGTGCCACACTGGCTCGCAAACTTTTGTGTCCCGTTCCAGTTTTCAATCGGCAGGATGCCGGGGATAATCGGCGCGTCAATACCGGCTTTGACGCAGGCATCGCGGAAGCGAAAGAATGTGTCCGCCTCAAAAAAGAACTGCGTGATGGCGGTTGCTGCACCCGCATCGATCTTGCGTTTCAGAAACGCGATATCCGCCGCCTGATCCGCTGCCTCGGGGTGTTTTTCGGGATAGGCACCGACATGGATGTTGAATTTGCCAGTATCGGCAAGGGCGCTGATCAGCTCGACTGAGCTTGCAAAACCGTCTTGGTGCGCCGTGAATTTATCCTGACCTTTGGGGGCGTCGCCACGCAGGGCTACGATATCTTTGACGCCTTCCTTGGCGTAGCTCTCTGCAATATCCAGTGTTTCCGATTTCGTCGCATCGACACAGGTCAGATGAGCGGCGACTTTCAGCCCGCTGGTGCGGTGGATCGTGCCCACAGCCTCATGCGTCAGTTTACGCGTTGTGCCGCCCGCGCCGTAAGTGACAGACACAAATGTGGGGTCCAACGGAGCCAGGCTGTTCACGCAATCCCACAGCCGGAACGATCCTTCGAGCGATTTTGGCGGAAAGAATTCAAACGAAACGGATGGGGCAGACATGGGCGGACCTCTCTCTTGCGGTGTCCGTATCGCAAGATTAAGAAGATGAGGCAAATTCATAAAGTTCAATTAAACTATGAGGCGGATTCACGCGTGCATATCGAGTTCCGGCACCTGCGCACCATCAAGGCAATCCATGATACAGGTGGGTTGGCCCGTGCTGCTGACCAGCTAAACATCACCCAAAGTGCGCTGAGCCATCAGATCAAAGGGATCGAAGATCAGGCGGGGGTGGAACTGTTCGTGCGCCGCTCCAAACCGCTGAAACTATCGGCGGCGGGGATGAAAATGCTGGCGACTGCGGAGTCTATCCTGCCGCAAGTCGCGGCGTTGGAAGCCGAATTCGAGGGGCTGATTGCTGGTAGCGCCGGCAGGCTGCACATCGCGATTGAGTGTCACGCCTGTTTTGAGTGGTTATTCCCGGTGCTGGAACAGTTTCGCAAGGCATGGCCGGAAGTCGATGTGGATATCCGGCCGGGCCTTGCATTTGACGCGCTGCCTGCTTTGCGTAAGGAAGAGGTGGATCTTGTCGTCTCATCCGATCCCGAAGATCTGCCGGATACGGATTTCACGCCGCTTTTTGACTACGAGGCAGTATTTGTTGCCTCTGCTTCGCACCCATTGGCGCAAAAATCGGTGATCGAAGCCAAGGATTTCGCTGGCGAAACACTGATCACCTATCCGGTAGACAAGACGCGGCTGGATGTGTTTTCGCAACTTTTGACGCCTGCAGGTATTGAACCGACAGATGTCCGGCAGGTCGAGTTGACGGCGGTGATTCTGCTGCTTGTGGCGTCCAATCGTGGGGTTGCAGTGCTGCCGGATTGGGTGGTTCGGCAGGTGCGGTATAGTTCCGATTACGTCACCCGCCCGTTGACCAAAGGCGGCATCACACGTCGTCTTTATGCCGCAACGCGGTCGCAGGACACATCGCTCCCGTTCATGGCGCATCTCATTCGGCTGGCCCGGCAGGAAGCGGTCAAACTCCAGAGAGTTTAGAGCCGTTTTTTCGCTACGCCGCACCATGCTGTTTAAGGTTCAGTTCCATTCGATCAGGTTGTGTGCTTAGCCTGAGTATCGTTTCCGCACAGGGCACCGCTTTGCCGTAAAAATGTCCCTGCGCGATGGTGCATCCCATCTTGGAAAGCATGTCGCGTTGTTGGGCTGTTTCCACACCTTCGGCAACCACCTCGACCCCTAGACCGCGCCCGATCGTGAGTAACCCGCTGACCAGTACATATGTGGCCGGATCGACGCCGAGATCCTTGATAAAGCAGGTGTCCAGTTTGAGTTCATCAAACTCCAGTTCCCTGAGATGATGGAGCGAGGCAAAACCAGTCCCGAAATCATCCAGTGAGATACGCACCCCTGCCTGCCGAAATTTGGTGATGGATTTCTGGATCATGTCGCCAGACCGGGCGAGGAAGATATCCTCGGTGATTTCGAATGTCAGGTTTTTGCGCAAGTGAGGGTAGCGGTCGATCAGTTCCAGTAAATCCGCGTGACCGGAATTGGTGGCCAGCGTCACCTCTGGCACGTTGATTGAAACATGGCCGGGGTCCAACCCTTCGCCGCGCATGATCTGGATGTCCTGCAAAACATGTCGGGTCGTGTGCCGCATGAATTCACCCTGCAATCCCATCTCATTCATTTGCGGCAGGAACGCCGCTGGCGGCAGCACGCCGCGGGTTGGGTGATGCCAGCGGGACAATGCCTCAAACCCGACAATGCGGTTTGTTTTGATAGAGAATTTGGGCTGATAGTGCGGGATGATACGCCCTTCCTGCATCGCGGCGACCAATGCATCACGGTCCTCCAGCGAAGCGCGGATAGGAAAGGCCTTTCTGTCAAAGACCATGATCTGCGCTTCGGTATCCTGTTTGGCGCGATACATCGCCTGATCTGCGCCCGAGATCAGGCTTGTCAGCGTGTTCGTCTGTGCCCCCTGACGCGCAATTCCGACACTGACCCCGACGCTGAGCTGCTTTTGTTCGAACGCAACCGGACGCTGGATCGCGGCAATCAGCGTAGAGCCAAATTTACGCGCTGCGGCTGATGACGTGATATCGGTCCGGGCGACGGCAAATTCGTCACCACCCAGTCGAGCGATGATTGCATCTTCGCCTAACAATTCTTTCAGACGCGCGGCCATAGCGCGCAGCACAGCATCCCCTGCCGTATGACTGTAGCTGTCATTGATCGGTTTGAACCCGTCGAGATCCATCAGGAACACCGTGACACCAAAACGGTCAGCATGTTTCGCCATCAACGCCTCAAGGCTTTCGTCAAATGCCCTGCGGTTGGTCAGCCCGGTCAAGGCGTCGTGCCTTGACTGCTTTTCCAGCTTGACCAATTGGATTGTCGCGTCCTTCTGGGCCTGATCCAAGGCGCGATTGGTGTCATTTTGTCGTTTCATCACGTCGCAGGTGTTTATGACGTAAATGACCATCGTGGCCGACAGCATCGCCCACTCTACCAATGACTGCCCGGTGCTTCGCGACAAAGCCCAAGGCATGGCCAATATGGTGGCAAAAGTGGGGGCCATCAGTGCGAGATTGTAAAGTGGCAGCAGGCTGAAAGAGCTGCTGGTGTGGACGGACAAGCCGAACAGCCACGCATACCCGACCAGAACAATTGATAACGCGTCGCTTTGCATCAGGATGAGCGAGAATGACAGAAGCGACAACAGCAGCAAACAATTCAGCACAAAGATCAACAGCGCAAGCGGCAGACCAGGTCGCCTGCTGCGTCGGGCCATGTGTTTGTTGATGAGATAAATGGCTGCGTCCAGACAAAGAAAGATTAAACCTGTGGCAATTCCCTGTCGTGCAAAGCCTGCATAGCAGCACACGCACACCATCAGCAGGCCGGTTGCCACCCGCCTTGGCAAATCCCGGCGAAATATGTGCCCGGCAGTCTGCGTTTGCTGCACAAAGAGATGGCGTAACTGATTTGGCATGAGTGGTCCGACGTGCTGCACGCGTTCTTATCGCGCGCTTTGGCCAATTTTCCGTTAAGTGGCCCGCTCGATCCGTCTTTGTGGTTAAGCCTTGTGAGCCGGATGTGATCGGCCTATACGCCCCGCTGATCCCTCAATTCGGAGATGGCCATGGCCGGCAGTGCAAACCTCAATGTCATGATGAAAACCGCCCGCAAGGCCGGCCGCGCGTTGTTGAAAGACTTCGGCGAGGTCGAGAATTTGCAGGTCAGCGCCAAAGGCCCCGGCGACTTCGTCAGCCGGGCGGACAGGCAGGCCGAGGAAACCATTCGCGAAGAACTGATGCTCGCCCGCCCTTCATACGGATTTCTGGGCGAAGAAAATGCGGAAATCGAAGGTGAAGACCCAACCCGACGCTGGATCGTGGACCCGCTGGACGGCACCACCAATTTTCTTCATGGGCTGCCCCATTGGGCTGTTTCCATCGCATTGGAACATAAGGGCCAAGTCGTTGCGGGCGTTATCTATGACCCGGTTAAAGACGAAATGTTCTATGCCGAAAAAGGCACTGGTGCGTGGTTGAATGAAAGCCGTCTGCGCGTTTCAAGCCGCAGCAAGATGATTGAAAGCGTGTTCGCAACTGGGTTGCCCTTTGGCGGGCGGGCCGATTTGCCCGAAACCATTCAGGATTTGGCGCGCATTCTGCCAGCATGTGCCGGTGTGCGCCGGTTTGGCGCGGCTTCGCTTGATTTGGCCTATGTGGCGGCAGGCCGTTACGATGGGTTCTGGGAGCGGGGCCTGCATGCGTGGGATCTGGCGGCAGGTATCGTCATTATGCGCGAGGCTGGCGCTATTGTCGAACCGCTGATCCCCGGTGGCGATATTCTGGCTGACGGGCAGATCATCTGTGCCAACGAACCGATTTTCAATGGTTTCGCCAAGGTGATCCGTTCTGCCTAAGGTACCCAGAAAGCTTTTTAGTACCGCTTTCTGGTGTCCATTGGATCGGTGCCTATCACTACGTTGACGTTAGACAAATGCATCGGGCAAGCCGTGCGGATGCCCGATGTCCAGTAGCCCAAAGTCGTCAGAGCTTTGAGTTTTTATCGTACATGACAATCACATTGTTCATGCGGGCCTCCATGCCGAGGAAGGCAAAGAAAAGACGCTGTCGTGTCTCTTCTGACAGCGTATCACCAGCCATGGACTGATCCAAAAACGGCTGGATCGCGGTCCATTCATCCAAAACGAACTCCAGGCCGTCGGCGATTTGCTGTGTTGGCGGTGGGCGTACGCCAACGCTTTCCAGACCGTTGCGCAAAGCAGAAAGGGTGTCGCCAAACTGCTTGATTGATGCAGACAAATCAGAGTTCGCGATGTCGGTGTTGATCCCCGATGCGATCAGGCAGACATCCTTGGACATCTGCGCGGCCAGCATCCGCTGCCGTCCTGCAAGGTCGATCAGCAATGCATCAGCATGTAGCAAAGCCACCGGGTTGGCGTATTGACCAGTGATTTCGCTGACAAGAATATTTGCCGTGTCCAGTAATGGCCCGCTTTGTTCAGCAAGGCTCGCGATCCGGGCAGGATCGTTTGCGGCAACCTCGGTCTGAATTGCGAGGTCCCGCAATGGCTCCCAAGCCTCATTCAGTTTTTCGATCACCTGCAGGGTTCGTGGACGGCTTTCCTCGCCCAGAATACCAAAACTGCGATTCCCGTAGAGAAGCGCGTCGTTGATGCGGCCAAACTGTTCAGCCGAGATTTGCAGCACAGCATTGCTTTCGACAATTGCAATACCGGCATTCAGGTTGCAGGCCGATCCTATGATCCGCTGGCTTAACGTGCTGAGCTGACCGGCCAGATTGATCCGTTCACTGCCACCGATATCCTGACGGATATCCTGCGCAACTGCCCCGGTGCTGACCGAAAGACCCAGTGTTGCTGCCGCAACCAATCGGGCAAAACCCGACAGCCCCTTGGGTTTCCCAAGGTTCATTTTCTCAAACATCTTCTATCCTTTATCCCGCGTTCGGGGCTACCGCTGGACAACAATCCATAGGAGTAGCCCCGAACGGACGAAATTCATCGTTAACTCTTCAGACTATTCAGGCGATTTGATCCACACCTCCACCCGGCGGTTGATGCGACGCCCTGAATCACTTGCGTTGCATCCCGACGGCGCGATCTCACCGTAGCCAATCGATGACAGGTTCAAACCGGACAGACGATCCCCGGCAAAGGATTGGACCTGTGCCGCAACCTCGGCAGAGCGGCGTTCTGCAAGGCTGAGGTTGGTGTCGAACTGACCTACGCTATCGGTAAAACCGACGAACAGAACGTCAGACCCGGCTGGCTGGGTCTCCAGATATTTGATCAGCCGGTCCTTATCGACCAGACCGCGTTCGTTCAACTCGGCCGAGCCGGTGCGGAAACGGAACGTTGTGGACAAGCGATCATAGTCGACCATCTTTTCAAGCATCTGGCGCATGAAGCCCTGCTCATAAGCGTCGGCATTGGCATTCTGCAAAGCAGTTGCGCGCACATCGTCAATGGATTGTTCGCGCCGATCAACGCTGAAACCTATGAAACCGGCCTTCCGGATCACGTTGTCAGCCTCGGCAGATGTCGCGTAAGCGACAAAGTCTTCCACGTCCGGCTTGATCGTATCTTCGCGTGTGTAAAGGAACAGGCGGCGTTGCAGCGCGTATTCTTCGGTCTTGGCCGAAAATGCGTCCGGTACCATGGTGATCCCGCACTGGTTAATGATGTTGATCGTGCTGGCACCGCGCTGGAACGCATAACCGACCACGCCGATTGCGCCGGGATTGGTGTTGACGAATTGCGCCACTGCATTGCTGTTCGGCACGATTTCGGCATCCTTGGTCATCGAAACATCTGCGCTGCCAAAGAAGCTGCTTTCAAACACGTCACGCCGATTGTCCCCGACGTTGCGAATGACCACCTCGACCGGAAGGTCAGGTCCACCAACCTGGGCCCAGTTGGTGATCGCACCGCTATAGATGCCGAACAGCTGACGAACATCCATCGTGGTGACGGGGTTTGCGGGATTGGTGATCACGATCAGGCTGTCGATGGCGATGATGTGTTCCTGCGCTGGATCGATCATATCGCCGGCACCAGCGTTGCGCAGCGCCTGTGCCTCTTCCGGTACGATACGGCGCGATGCCATCGCGATATCGGTTTCTTCTTTCAACAGATCGCCCAAACCCAACGTCGCGCTGGACCCTGTTACCTGAATGGTTGTCAATTGATCGCCAAAGCCCTCGTCGCTCGTTAGTTCAGCGATAAGCTGGCCTTCTTGCGCGGTGTTGCTGATCGCGGCTGCGGCATTCCTTGACCCCGCATAGCCTTCAAAAAGAAGCGGCATCAGACCTGTCCCGATCTCGTCGGATCCGGATATGGCGATATCCACCTCCGCTTGGGTCAGGTCAGGGCAGGCCTCACCAGAGCAACTGACCCGGCTGGCCGAAACCCGCAGCTGACCCAGAGCGGTAGCAAGTATATAGGCGTTGTCTTCAAAAGCGACGAAGTCCCCAACCATATCAACCGTGCCGTCGCTTGAGGCCAGCCTGACTTCCTGTGCCATCGTGTTGCCTGCCATTGCCAGATACCCGGCAAGTGTCATCATCCCCAGCGTCTGGGCTTTACCCAATTTCTTCATTTTGTCCCCTCTCCTTGACTTATCGAACTGCCGCCGCGCAATTTGCTCCCCGGCCATGATCATGGCCGCCCTGGCGGCAGGGTGTTTATCTGCATACGCACAAAAATTGCTCAGGTAAGGGTGAATTGGGTCAGATTGTTTCTGACGTCACGGCAAATTGGCCTTGACGTAACGGTAGTTTCTTTAATGGAGATGACGTGCGACGTGCTTGTCGCAATGCGACGGAAGTCCTACCGACTTATTCAAAAATCGGTTTGGGTTTGTAACTTGAATAAGATGCGGAAAGCTTTAGCGACGCTTGATGGTCGGGATGCTGCTCCGCCCGTAAGTGGCTTCGGGATGGGGTGGATGTCCCTCTGTTCGCTCCCAATAGCCTTTGGCCCCGCGTCGTAGCCAGAGCGGGATTGTGAGGGCAAAGCCAATCACAAACCCGCCCGAATGGGCCCAATAGGCGACGCCGGCATCGGCGCTGGCGGGGTTGACGCTGTGCAGCACCTGTAATCCGAACCACAAGCCAAGCATGATCCATGCCGGTACCGGGATGATCCGGAAAAAGATTATGAAAAAGATGAAGATATCCACTTTGGCCTTGGGAAACAGCAACAGATAGCCGCCCATGACCCCAGCAATCGCACCGGATGCGCCGACCGTTGGAACCACCGAGGCCGGGTCCGTCATCATCTGCGCCCAACTCGCACCGATACCACAGGCCAGATAGAAAGCCAGAAAGGGCAGGTGCCCCATTTCCTCTTCCAGATTATCCCCGAAAATATGCAGAAACAGCATGTTACCGGCCAGATGCCACAACCCGCCATGCAAGAAGACGGATGTGACCAGCGAAGTGTAGTTTTCACCGGCAGATATGCGCGCCGGGATCATTGCGTAGTCAAAGTAAAGCTGGGACAGCGCCTGATCCGATTGAAACGCTGCCAGACCGTAGAGGTATATGACGATATTCGCCCCGATCAGTGTCAGGGTTACATAGGCTGTACGCTCGGACGGGTTGTGATCGCGGATTGGAAACATGGGATTGACCGTCGCGGAAGTGGGTCAGAGGGTCAAGCCCCCGCGACTTGCGCCAATAGCGTGGCATTCCCCCCGGCTGCGGTGGTGTCGATGCAGACGTGCTTTTCCTTCAGGGCGTGGCCCGCATCCGGCATCCCGGTAATCAACGGTATGATCGGCCCCTCACGCTGGCTGAGTGCCTGCTCAATTGCGCGCGCGGTCTCGTTATCTCCCCACCAGATGACACCAGCGATGGGTTGCAGGGACGTCAATTGATCCGGGGTGATGTTGCCTCTGGCATTGACCGCTGTGCCGCCGTGTTCGGTGATGGCTTTGCACTGGGCCTCTGCCGTCTTGGCGCCGGGCCCAAGGCACAAGACCGGCGCGCGCGATAAAGTGCGATAGCGATTGGATTCGCCCGTTGGACCCGGCAGTTCAGTGGTCCGACCAGCTTTCGTTGTTTTCGCCGTCAGTCGGGCCTCGACCTCAGATGCGTCAACCGTCCACTGCTCCTGTGTCGAAGGTGCGGTATGCATGCAGAAACGATCCATATAGAGCGGTCCACCTGCTTTTGGCCCGGTGCCGGACAGGCCCTCGCCGCCAAACGGTTGACTGCCGACAATGGCCCCGATCTGATCGCGGTTGACGTAGACGTTGCCTGCCTCAACCTGTTCAACGATGGTCTGCACCCGGTCATCAATCCGGGTGTGCAGCCCGAAGGTAAGACCGTAGCCCGTGGCGTTGATGTCCGCGATGACCTTGTCCAGTTCACCAGCCTCGAAAGTAGCGACATGCAGGACGGGGCCGAAGATTTCGCGGGGCATATCAGCGATGCCGTTGACCCGGATCAGGGTCGGAGCGATGAACGTCCCCTCGCGCGGCGCGTCCAGTTGGTGGATCACGTCATGATTGGCAATATAGTCGGCGATGTTATCCCTTGCGGCCTGTTCAATCACCGGTCCGATATCGGTTGATAGATGCCACGGGTCGCCCAAACTCAGCTCATCCATCGCACCTGTCAGCATGGTCAGCAATTTGTCTGAGATATCCTTTTGCACATAAAGGCAGCGCAGGGCTGAACAGCGCTGCCCGGCTGACCTGAATGCGCTGTTCACGATATCGCGCACGGCGGCTTCCGGCAGGGCGGTACTGTCCACGATCATGGCGTTCAGCCCACCCGTTTCTGCGATAAGTGGAGTGCCTGGGGCGCAATGCGCGGCCATGTTTGCGCGGATTTTCAGCGCTGTGGCGGTCGAGCCGGTGAAGGCCACGCCGTCAATGCGATGGTCGGCTGTCAGGGCAGCACCAACGTCACCCCCGCCTGGCAAAAGCTGCAAGGCAGTCTCAGGTACACCGGCTGCGTGAAGCAACCCAACGGCGCGGGCGGCGATCAATGGTGTTTGCTCTGCCGGTTTGGCGAGCACCGCGTTACCGGTTGCTAGCGCTGCTGCGATCTGACCTGTGAAAATGGCCAATGGAAAGTTCCACGGGCTGATGCAGGTCCAGACACCGCGCGGTGCATTTTCATCGGTGATGTTGGCCGCATAGTAGCGCAGAAAATCCACCGCCTCGCGCAGTTCGGCTACCGCATCGGGCAGCCCTTTTCCGGCTTCGCGGGCAAGGATGGCGAATAGCTCTGCGGCATTTGCCTCATAGGCGTCAGCCGCAGCGTTGAGGACGGCGGCGCGGGTTTCGACATTGGACTGCCAAGGGGCGGCTTTGTCCAAAGCTGTGCTGATATCATCGGGTGAGGCTGTCTGGACTTCGCCCACCGTGTCGCCCGGATCAGCAGGGTTGACGATTGGGGTTGGTGTCGGATGCCTCCGGCGGGAGTTTTCTGGCCAAGATGAAGAAGAGAAGGCCGTCCACTGCGTGGTTTTGTGAAGTGTGCGGCTCTGGTCCAATGTGTCGAGCGTCGGTTGATGGGTCAGATCCCAGCCAGCGGAATTTGGGCGCTCGGGCTGAAAAAGACCGGGGCCTTTGGGGATATTGGGGGCCGTGCCGATCTGGTCAAACGGACAGGCAGCGACGATTTCGGGGGCAACATCTTCATCAACGATCTGATTCACAAAGCTGGAATTGGCCCCGTTTTCCAGAAGACGACGAACAAGATAGGCGAGCAGATCCTCATGTGCCCCGACGGGTGCATAGATCCGGCAGCGGGTCTCTTGAGTTTGCAATACATGTGTGTGCAGCACTTCGCCCATGCCGTGCAGGCGTTGGAATTCATAATCCGCTGGCGTCCGCTCCATCGCGGCAGCCATGTCCAATACGGCGGCAACAGTATGCGCATTATGGGTGGCGAATTGGGGATAAATCCGGTCGGTCAATGACAACAGCTTGCGGGCGTTGGCGATGTAGCTGACATCTGTATGCGCCTTGGCGGTAAAGACAGGGAACCCGTCGATACCCTCGACCTGAGCCAATTTGATCTCGGCGTCCCAATAGGCGCCTTTGACAAGTCGTATCATGATCTTGCGATCAAGACGTCTGGCCAGATCATAAAGATGATCGATGACGGCCCCGGCCCGTTGTCCGTAAGCCTGCACCACCACACCAAATCCATCCCATCCGGCAAGGCTGGGATCGGACAAGACGGCCTCGATCACCTCCAGGGAAAGCGACAGCCTGTCGGCTTCTTCCGCGTCGATGTTGAACCCCATGCCCGCCGATTTGGCCTGTTGCGCGAGGTTGAGAGTACGAGGAAAAAGTTCTTCGATCACCCGCTGCTTTTGGGCGACCTCGTATCGGGGATGCAAGGCGGAGAGTTTTACAGAGATACCCGGGTTTTCCGCGACACTCGCATGTGTGCAGTGGCGGGAAATGGAGGTAATTGCATCTGCATAGGCATCAAAATAGCCCTGCGCGTCGGGTTCTGTGCAAGCAGCCTCACCCAGCATGTCGTAGCTGTAGGTGAACCCCTTGGCCTGCATGCCATCTGCCCGTTTCATTGCCCGCGCGATATCTTCGCCGAGAACAAACTGCCGCCCCATCTCGCGCATGGCTCGCCCGACAGCGGCGCGGATCACAGGTTCGCCCAACCGTTTGACGGCACCACGCAGATGACCAGTGATCCCCGGTTTGTCATCATCCAGCACGCGCCCAGTCAACATCAGAGCCCAGGTTGAGGCATTCACGAGCGACGATGCCGAATGCCCCAAATGCTTGCCCCAATCGGAAGGCGCAATCTTGTCTTCAATCAGTGCATCCATCGTTTCGGCATCAGGCACACGCAACAACGCCTCGGCCAGACACATCAGCGCAATGCCCTCATCCGTCGAAAGGCCGTATTCGGCCAGAAACACTTCCATCAGCCCCGGTGCGCTGCTCGCACGGATTTGCGTGACCAGTTCAGCGGCGCGTTCGCTGATGCGGGTACGGTCTGCTGCAGAGAGCGCGGCGGTTTGGGCAAGTGCCGCGACGGTTTGGATTTCGGATGCGTATTTCTGCGCATCGACAATTGGTTTGATGATGTCATGGTGCATGGGGCATCCTTTCCTTTAGGCCTACCATATCAGCAAATTTAGGCTTATACGGACTGCTGTTCCGCCACAGGCGATCCAAATGGATTTAATTATGGATCTTATATGAAGAATTCGACCTTTCAGATTGATACATTTGATCGAAAGATTTTGGACGTGCTTTCTACCGATGGTCGCATCAGCGTAACTGCGTTGGCCAACCGCATCGGTCTTTCGAAATCCCCCACGCAGGCCCGTCTGAAACGCCTGGAAGAAAGTGGAGCGATCAGAGGCTACCGGGCGCTTTATGATCCGATCCAGCTGGGTCGGGATCATGTGACATTTGTCGAAGTGAAACTGTCCGACACACGCGAGGTGGCGCTTGCGGCCTTCAATGCCGCCGTGATGTTGATCCCGGAGGTGGAGCAATGTCACCTGATTGCCGGAGCCTTTGATTATTTGTTGAAGGTGCGGACATCTGGCATGACAGGATATCGGACGGTCTTGGCCGAAAAGATTTCGACGCTGCCGCATGTGGCACATACGTCTACATATGTGGCTATGCAGGCCGTAAAGGACGACGCGATGGCTTTGGCCCCCAATTCCACATCCTTGTGAATTGACCTCAGCCTTTACTGCACCAAGTCTGTTTTCATGAAATGGATAACACTTCTGATTGCGACTGCTGGCCCCGGCCTTGCAGATATTTGTCCGCCGGTCCCCGACCACAGTGCGCGCCAGTCCGAAATTGTAAGCGAACTTGGGGCGGCGAAAACTGCCACTGAAGCGCAGCGCCTGACCCAGGAGTTGTGGTCGCTTTGGACCGACGCACCGGATGACCGCGCCCAACAGTTGCTTGACGAGGGAATGAGCCGCCGTGCTACGTCAGATTTTCTTGGCGCACGCGATGTGTTGGATGAGTTGGTGGAATACTGTCCGGACTACGCCGAAGGATACAACCAGCGCGCTTTCGCAAGCTATCTGCGGCAGGACTATAGCGCCGCGCTTTATGATCTGGATCGTGCGCTGGAGATCACGCCGAACCATGTGGCCGCACTATCAGGCAAGGCGCTGACCCTAATGGGTCTGGGGCGCGATGAAGAAGCGCAGGATGTTCTTCGCGCTGCCGTCGCCATGAACCCATGGCTGAGCGAGCGGGCGCTGCTGGATGAACCAGCCGGCACGGATCTTTGATCTGACATCTTGCCCCCCTCCGCTGGCCACATTAGGAAGGGTCGCGTGCCCGCGTGGTGGAATGGTAGACACTGGAGACTTAAAATCTCTTGGCCGTATGGCCGTGCCGGTTCGAGTCCGGCCGCGGGCACCATCCAGAAATTTGCTGAATACGTTGCATTCCGGTCAACATAGCCAAATTGGCGGTGATGTTGTCGAACCTCATAAAGCGTGCGAAACTGCTATTAATATTGGGTGAAAGCGCTGCAGAAGGCCGTGAGATGATTCCATTGCGTCACATCGGGCCAGCGATCACGAAATAGCTGAAACAAATCTTGACATTGCAGGCGCTAAACCCCCTTTTGGTCGCAACTTTGTGAAGTGTTGGAGGACCGTATGTCGAAGGTCTTGGGGACGGTAGTTTTTCTTGGTGGACTGGCTGGTCTGGGCTATTGGGGATATCGTGACCACGCTGCAGACATGCAGGAAAAGGTGACGGCCAACGCCAATGCAGCCATTGGTGACGCTATTCACGACATCTCGATTGAGGTGTCGGGCCGCGATATTCACCTCACCGGATTGGCTGACGGCGAAGAAGAGGCGGAGCGTTTGATCGCTGCGGCCCAGGCTGTCGAAGGACGTCGGGTGGTCACGAGTGATCTGGAAGTTTTGTCCTTTGCCAGCCCATATCTGACATCTGCAACCAAAGACGCCGACGGCAGCTATACTGCATCGGGCACGGTGCCGAGCTCTGGATTGCGCGATCAAATCGTCGAGGGTACGGGCATTGCCGTGCTGGCTGATCTTGACGTCGCCTCTGGCGCACCTGACGGGTACGCGGCCGCTGCAGGCGTAGGCCTTGATACCTTGACCATGCTGGAAGAGGGGAGCTTTTCCCTTGAAGACACCACGCTGACGCTGACAGGCATAGCAGCTGACGCTGAAACCTATGATGCTGTGGTTGAGAGCCTCACTTCAATTGGTGACGGCTTCACGATTACGCAGGATATCGGCTTTACCCCGACAGCGTCGCCCTTTGTCATGAGTGTGAACAAGGATACCGACGGCGGATTGACGGTCGTTGGCGTGTCACCTGACGACGAGGCGCGTACGCAACTGATTGAGGGTGCGGGTTCCGAAGCCTTTGAAGAACTGAGCATCGCCCAAGGGGCACCTGAAGGATGGAACGATGCGGCTTTGGCCGGGGTTTCGGTTATTGACCAGCTTTTATTTGGCCAGATGTCCATGACCGACACGACCTTGCGCATCTCCGGCGAAGCACCGGATGAGGCGACATTTGAAAGTACGTCGTCGGCACTGGCCGATATCGCCGGGTTCGATGTAACAAACGAAATTTCATTCACGCCACCTGTACCCGAAGTGGCCACCGACATGTATCTGCGGTTCGATCAGACGCGTGGGCTGTTTGTAGGTGGCACAGCGCCAGCGGATTTGGACACAACTGCCATTTCTGAATTGTTTGGTGCGTCGAGTGTTGTCGGTAGCCTGACGAATGACGGCACCGGTGCTGCCGATCCTGTTCTTGCGGCAGCAGAAGCGGTGCAGCCGTTCCTGCCCGATTTCGATTTTGTTCAGATCAATGCCGAAGGCGAGTCTGCATCCATCATCGGACGGTTGATGTCGGATGCCGATCTTGATGGAACAACCGCGGCGATTACGGATACCGGGCTCTTTTCGTCCGTCGATCTGACGCTGGCCGCGCCCCAGTTTGAAAACGGGGACACACGCGACAACCCGGAAACCGGTGTAGCGGAAGAATACGCCGATGGTGTATGGCTTCCTGTCGCCGAAGAAGAAGCCGAAGCTGAAGTGGAGCCAGAAGCAGAGGCAGAGGTTGAACCAGAAGCCGAACCTGTACCCGAAGTGGCTACGGATATGTATCTGCGCTTCGACCAGGCGCGCGGGCTGTTTGTAGGTGGCACAGCGCCAGCGGATTTGGACACAACTGCCGTTTCTGAGTTGTTCGGTGCCCCAACAGTTGTCGGCGGCCTGACGAATGATGGCACCGGCGCGCCTGATTCCGTTCTTGCGGCGGCGGAAGCGGTGCAACCGTTTTTGCCCGAGTTTGAATTTGTCCAGATCAATGCCGAAGGCGAGTCTGCATCCATCATCGGACGCTTGATGTCGGACGCCGACCTTGACGGGACAACAGCAGCGATTACGGATACCGGTGCCTTTTCCTCCGTCGCCCTGACGCTGGCTGAACCGCAGTTCGAAGACGGCGCAACACGCGACAACCCCGAAACAGGTGAACCGGAAGAATACATTGGCGGTATTTGGTTGCCGGTGATCGAGGAAGAGGCCGAGCCAGAGGCTGAACCAGAAGTGGAAGCCGAAATTGAGCCTGAAGCAGAGGCAGAGGTTGAACCAGAAGCCGAGCCCGTACCCGAAGTGGCTACGGACATGTATCTGCGCTTCGACCAAGCGCGCGGGTTGTTTGTAGGTGGCACAGCGCCAGCAGAACTAAGCGCTACGGCATTATCTGACTTGTTCGGTGCATCGACAGTTGTCGGCAGCCTAACGAACGACGGCACCGGCGCGCCTGATTCCGTTCTTGCGGCGGCGGAAGCGGTGCAACCGTTTTTGCCCGCGTTTGAATTTGTCCAGATCAATGCCGAAGGCGAGTCTGCATCCATCATCGGACGGTTGATGTCGGACGCTGATCTTGATGGAACAACAGCGGCAATTACCGACACTGGCGTCTTTTCTTCTGTTGAGCTGACGCTGGCTGAACCACAATTCGAAGACGGCGCAACACGCGACAACCCGGAAACCGGTGAACCGGAAGAATACATTGGCGGTATTTGGTTGCCGGTGATCGAGGAAGAGGCTGAACCAGAAGTGGAAGCCGAGGTTGAGCCTGAAGCAGAGGCAGAACCAGTAGATGAGTTGACCCTGGCCGTCTGTGGCGAGCAGACTCAGGCTATTCTGGAAGAGCAATCGGTAAACTTTGTCACAGGATCGGCTGAACTTGATGTCAGCTCGCTTGGTGTGATCGAGCAACTTGTGTCGGTCGTTCAGGAATGCTTTGCCCAGAACCCGACATTGTCGATCGAAATCCAAGGCCACACCGATAGTGTAGGGGACGCAGACTTTAACCGGCTGCTGAGTGAACAACGGGCGACAGCAGTACGTGCGGAGTTGATCGCACAGGGCCTGGAAGAAGAAGAGCGCCTGACGGCGCGCGGCTTGGGTGAAGATGCGCCCATTGCGGACAACGCGACCCCCGAAGGTCGTGCCACCAACCGCCGCACCGTCGTGGTATGGGAAGAATAGTTTAGGGATAGGAAAGGATAGCATATGTTCCAGAATTGGGGATTTTTGCTGACCGAAATTTGGGTTCTGCTGGCGCTCGCGGGGCTTTTGGGGCTGATTGCAGGCTGGATCATGTGGGGGCGGCGCATCCCGCGCAGCACCCGTGCCCGGTCACATGCACCTGCTGATATCGTCGATCGTGATCGCCAGATTGCTGCGCTGAAATCGGCCGTGAACGAACGCGAGGCCGAGCTTGAAAAAATCAAGGCCGAGCTTGTTGAATGTCGCATTTCAATGGCGAAAGCGGTGGCTACGCCCTCTGCTTTATCGGCTACGACTGCTGGTGGTGCTACTAAGCCAACGACAACGCTTGGTTCTGTCCCTCCGACTGCCGCCTCGGGTGTGGGCACACGTCCGGCCGGTCTTGACGGCCCACGCGAAGGGAAGGCCGACGATCTGAAACTGATCAAGGGTGTAGGACCGCAGCTTGAAAAGCTCTGTAATGATCTGGGGTATTACCACTTCGATCAGATCGCTCGATGGACACCAGCCGAGGTAGAGTGGGTCGATGATAATCTGGTCGGCTTTACCGGACGGGTCAGCCGCGACAATTGGATTTACCAAGCTAAATTGCTTGCTGCCGGAGCAGAAACGGAATTTTCGAAGAAAATGAAAAACGACGACGATTAGAAACCGGCGTCTCTAATTCGCGTCCCGCAATATGCGGGACGCACCATTCTATCCCTCGATTTGGGCTGCCATGATTGCGATGGCCTTCTGATAGACCCCGGCTGCATTCCATTCTTTAATGACTTCGAAATTGGGCTGACCTTCCTGATAGCCAACACCGGGCTGCCACCCCTTTTGCCGCAGGAAATTCGCGGTTGAGGCCAGACTGTCAGTGATGTTCGTTAGATCAATAACGCCGTTACCATCCCCATCGACACCGTAAGCAATGACATTGCCCGGCAAGAACTGGGTATGGCCCAATTCGCCATGCATGGCACCGACAGTACTTGCAGACAGACCACCTTGGTCAACCAGTCGCAGCGCAGCCAACGCATGGCCCGAAAAGAACTCTGACCGTCGGCAGTCATAGGCCAATGTTGTAATGGCCGAGACCACATTGGCGTCACCCATGAAGTTGCCAAAACCGGTCTCCATCCCGTGAATAGCTACAACAACCGCCGCAGGCACCCCAAAGGCGTTTTCAAGAGAGGTATAGAAGGCCGGGTTCCCGCTAATCCGCTGGCGACCTTGGGCAACAATCGTATTTGCCCCCCTGATCCGCATAAATTCGCTCAGCTCATAGCGAAAGGACTTCTGGTTACGGTCCGCGTTGATGGTCCGGGTCGAATAGGACGCGCTGGCAAGCGCTTGAAGCCCGGCTTGACCAACGCCAGCCGCTGCGGCTTCCTGGCTAAATTGCTGTTTCCATGTCTCAAACCCGCTACCATCGTTACCGCAGGTCGCACCCACCGCGGCGTTGGCCAAAAGGCACCCTGCCAAAATCGAAAGTCTTAACATATGTGTATCCCATTATGACTTTCGGGGCAGACTAACGGGTGTTTTGGTTTTGCGCCACTCAAAGGAACGCCATTTACGCGGACGTTTGGACATAGCTTTTGGGATGCATCACCGGCATGGCGACTATCCAGAAAAAGGCGCTGAGGCGAAATTACTTAATCGCGCGTCCCCGCGAACCGCTCGGCCCAGTCTTCCCGTTCTTCATCGGTGATTTTGCGGAACAGATTGTCCGGCACCGCAAAGGCATGACCGGCGGGTAGGGCGGCCAGTGCAGCGGTAACATCGGTAGGCCAGCTTTTGTCATCCGTTTGCATCGCATCGATCATTGTTGCTGACGCATCCGGAATGAACGCGGCAGACAGCACCGCGTAGATGCGGATCAGGTTGAGGCCGAGCCGCACTTGCATCGCCGCTGTGTCAGGGTCGGTCTTGAAAGTGGACCAAGGCGCGCTGGCTTGCAGATACTCGTTGCCCAAGACCCAGATGGCCCGTAGTTCGGCAGCTGCTTTGCGGACCTCAATCGCGTCCATGTGACCTTCATAGGCGCGGATGCGGGCTGCAAGGTCGGTAATCAGTTGTTCCTCAGCAGGGCCATAGCTGCCGCCTTCAGGAAAGGTTTCACCGAACTTGGACCGACAAAACTTAGTGATCCGGCTAACAAAATTGCCCAATACGTCAGCGAGGTCCTTGTTCACATCCTGCTGGAAGGTTTCCCAGGTAAATTCAGCATCCGAAGATTCAGGTGCATGCGACAAAAGCCACCAACGCCAATAGTCTGGCGGCAAAATCTCAAGTGCCTGATCCATGAACACGCCGCGGCCACGCGAGGTGCTGAACTGGCCGCCATCATAGTTGAGGTAGTTGAAGCTCTTGATGTAATCGACCAGTTTCCATGGTTCTTTAGACCCCAGTATCGTCGCCGGGAACGAAAGCGTATGGAATGGCACGTTATCCTTGCCCATGAACTGCGTGTAGGTGACGTCATCCGCGCCTTTGTCGGTGCGCCACCAGCGTTCCCAGTCGGTACCCTTGCCCGCGTCCTGCCATTCCTGCGCACAGGCGATGTATTCGATGGGGGCGTCGAACCAGACATAGAAAACCTTGCCCTCCATACCGGGCCAAGTCTGATCACCTTGCTTAACGGGAATACCCCAATCCAGATCGCGCGTGATCCCACGGTCCTGCAAGCCATCCCCATCGTTGAGCCATTTCTTGGCAATCGATGTCGTCAGGATCGGCCAGTCCTTTTTACTGTCGATCCATGCGGCCAGATCATCCTTCAGTTCTGATTGGCGCAGATAAAGGTGCTTGGTTTCACGCACCTCCAGCTCGGTCGAGCCCGAAATGGTTGAATGCGGGTTGATCAGATCTGTCGGGTCGAGCTGCTTGGTGCAGTTGTCGCATTGGTCGCCGCGTGCGCTCTCGAATCCGCAATTGGGGCAGGTCCCTTCAATGTAGCGATCAGGCAGGAACCGGCCATCAGCGACGGAATAAACCTGCTTTTCAGTGACTTCCTTGATCAGGCCGACCTCAGCTAACCGTCCTGCGAAGGCTTGGGTCAGCTTGTGGTTCTGTGGGCTGGATGACCGTCCGAAATGATCGAAAGACAAACGGAAACCGTCGGCGATCTGCGATTGCACGCCATGCATCTCGGCGCAGTATTCGGCCACTGGCTTGCCTGCCTTGGCCGCAGCCAGTTCCGCAGGGGTGCCATGCTCATCCGTGGCACACAGAAACAACACCTCATGCCCGCGCTGGCGCAGGTAGCGGGCGTAAAGGTCGGCGGGCAACTGGCTGCCCACCAGATTGCCCAGATGTTTGACCCCATTGATATAGGGGATGGCGGATGTGATCAGATGGCGGGCCATATCGCGTTCCTTGAAGGCGTTTCGCGCCTGTCTAGCGGGGGTGTGCGGCAGATGCCAGATCGGATTAACCCGCGCGGGACAGCACCTCATTTCCGTTGTGGATCAGGCGCGATGACCACGGGATCGGATTGCGCAGCGCGTGGTGGGCCATGCAGGCATTCTCGGCCTCATCCATCAGTTCCGCAATGCGTTCTTCTGGTTCATCGCTGTCGATGATGACGTGGGTTTCGATATGCATCGTCTTGCCTTCGGTCGTGTGGCCCAACTGGCGCATATTGCTAAGGTTCGTTTCAAACCCGACCTTCTGTTCCAGCTTCATCGATTTGATCTTGATATTTCGCGCCGTGTAAATGTCCGTCAGATGGGTCATCAGGCAAAACCCAATGCCCGCACACATAAAGGCCAGCGGCGGCGGGGCGGTGTCATCGCCGATAGGAACCTGTTCATCGCAATAAAGCGTCACAGCCGAAAAGCCGGGGATGTTGACCTGCACGGTGCCGGATTTCTTCTGGCGGTCATGTGCCTCTGCCGTCAGCGTCACCTCAAATTGCAGCGGCTCGGGCGGTTGCGCTTTTTTGAAGGGCTTCGGGGCGAACTGTGTGGGTTCGGGCAGCGTGTCTGATATCTCGCCCACGTGGAATTCTTTGGTATTAGTCATGTAATCTCCCCTATATCTGTCAGCGCACCCTAACCCATTCCAAGCGGGCCGCAATTTTTGTCTGGCGTGGCGGGCTGGCTTTTCATAGACCGGTGCCAAGCAGCACGAAGGGAAACATCACCATGCGGATCTTGGCAGCACTTGGCATTGCAATCTCGGTTTCTGGAGCGGCCAGCGCGCAGGACTTTTACGCGGGCGTTGGCGTGGAATACGCCTATCCCCATTCCGGTGACAGTCAGACAGCGGTGCCAATACTGGGCGGCGTCACGTTCGGTGGCCCGACCCTGCGCTATGGGATTGAGGCCGAGGGGAGCGTCCCACTGCTTGGCAATCAGGATTACAACGCGGCCCGACTGCGGTTGATCGCGCTCTATGATTTCGGCAACTTCGACGCGTTGTTGGCCGGGGGCTGGACCCGCTATGATTTCAGCGCCCATGATGAGGACGACGGCACGCATCTGGCGCTGGGCTTCCAGCGTGATCTGTCCGAACGATACACATTGCGGGGCGAGATCATCCGCGATTTTATGGATGACAGCTTTACTGCGGCGGTGACGACCACGCGGTTTGCAGTGGTTTATTCGTTCTGAGCGTATCGACCAAACATCAACGACATCAACGGAAGCAATGACATCATGCAAATGATACCTCTCGGGCGCACTGACATCATGGTCAGTGACTGGTGCCTTGGCACGATGACCTATAGCAATCAGACCCCGGAAGATGATGCGCACACGCAGATCGACATGGCGCTGGATGCAGGGATCAATTTTCTCGACACTGCCGAGGCATACCCGGTCAACCCGATCCATGCCGATACAGTGGGAAACTCCGAAAAGGTCATCGGCAACTGGATCGCCAAGACCGGACGGCGGGATGAGATCGTGGTCGCCACCAAGGTCTCTGGCAACAACCCCGGCTGGGTGCGTGATGGGCGAGGCTATGATGGCGACGTAATCCGCGAGGCTGTCGATGGTTCGCTCAGGCGGCTGCAAACCGACGTGATCGATCTCTATCAGTTGCATTGGCCGATCCGGGGATCTTACATGTTCCGGCAGAACTGGACCTATGATCCCTCTGGCCAGAACCGCCAGCAGACGATGGATCATATGATGGACGTGCTGACGGCATTGGACGAGGCCGTGAAGGCGGGCAAAATCCGCGCTATCGGCATGTCGAACGAAAGCGCTTGGGGTATGACCAAATGGGTCGATCAGGCCGAAGCCCACCGGCTGCCCCGCATGGCGTCGGTCCAGAACGAATACTCGCTGCTATGCCGTCTCTATGACACCGACATGGCTGAATTGTCGGTGAACGAGGATGTGACGCTGGTGTCATTCTCGCCGCTCGCCGCCGGTTTGCTGACCGGAAAGTATCAAGGCGGGGCGGTTCCTGAGGGCAGCCGCCTGTCGCTCAATAGCGATCTTGGCGGGCGGATGAGCGACCGGGTTTTGCCTGTGACCCAAGCCTATCTTGATCTGGCTAAGGCACATGGCGTGGACCCGGTCCATATGGCAATGGCCTGGCAGCGCACTCGACCTTTCCCGGTGTCCGCGATTTTCGGGGCGACAACGACCGAGCAGTTGGAACATATCCTCAAAGCCACCGACATGGACCTGTCCGACGAATTGGTGCAAGCGATCGATGAGGTTCATCGGGCGAACCCGATGCCTTACTAAGTGGCCTAACCCCATCTTTATTCGGCCAACCTGACCAGCAAATCTTCGATGTCGGGAACCAAAGCCTGCGCGACTTTCAGTATCGCCCGATCGCGAAGTGCCTCGCTGCGCGACCCCGCTTGAAAGCTCCGTGCAAAGCCGGAGAGGTCAGTAGTGGTCTGCGCGGTTCCATATGGGTAGCCGTTGCGAACATCGATGAAGGCCGCGACGCCCATGCCCGCCACCGCGATGTTGCGGGTCGGAAGCAGCATGCCACCCAAGAGTGTGACATCCGCCAAAGCAAACGGTGTATTTTCCGTCCGGCTTGAGGCCCCAACTTCGTAGATGATGACGTAGTCCAGATGCTGGCGGGCCGCTGCAAGTCGGATTTCTTTCACAATTCTTCCGCTGCGGCTCATGGCGCTCAGGTTCTCGCCATTGCCATCATGGATCAAGGCAACCACCAGCGGGCTGACTGGAATAAAATCTCCAAATCTCGCGTTCCTTTCAGCTACCTCTGAAAATAGTGCGACCTCGCCGGTGGGTGGCAAAGTAAGCTGACCATTGACGATGCGGGCTATGCCGATACGGGCAGGGAACCTGAGGTCCGGTTCGACCGCAGCCGCCTGCGCGATGTCTTCATCAATAAATGCCTTGTCCGTCGCAAGCACGTAGTCGCTGCCAGAGGTATTCTGAACGTATCCGCCGCAGGCCGTCAGAGCCAGAATGGAAAGGGTGAAAAAGAGATACTTCATGTCGGACTCCAATAAATGTGTAAAATGCACATATTTTGAAAAGGATTGCCGAGTCAAGATAAATGTGCAAAGTGCACATATGAATATTGTACTGAATGCACTGCTTGCCCCGATAGTACGGCTCTGTGTGGCCCGAGATGTGCCGTTCCCGCAGGTCGCGGACCGGCTCAAGGCGCAGTTTGTAAAGGCCGCCACCACCGCTATTGCCGGAAAAACCACAGACAGCCGGATCAGCGTCATGACCGGTCTGCAACGTCGCGAGATTGCGCGACTGCGGGTGTTGCCAGACGATCCGCCAATTCCTGTCAGCCATTTATCCCGGCTTGTGGCACGATGGGTCGCTGAGGGTGCAGGCGCGCTTAGTCGCAAGGACTTTGACGCGCTGGCCGAGGGTATACGCCGCGATGTCCATCCCGCGACCCAGCTGGCGCAACTGATCGATGCCGGGACGGTTCTTGTCGACGAAAACGACATGATCGTGTTGCTGCAACACTCATACCAGCCGCTGTCGGGAAGCGACGCTCAGCTTGAATACCTGGCGCGCAACGGTGCCGATTTCCTGTCTGCTGCTGTCGGGAACGCACTGCAAAACCCCGCACCCTTTTTTGAACGGGCGGTTCACTACAACGGATTGTCGGCTGAAAGTGTAGCCGAGCTGGAGAAAACATACCGTGCCGCCCAAATGGCACTTTTGGAAGACATCAACGCCCGAGCGGCGGAACTGCAAAAATCCTCTCCGGGTGATATGCGGTTTCGGGCAGGCGGCTACTTCTACAAGGAGAACACAGAATGATCCGCAAATTACTTTCCCTTGGCATCCTGCTTGCCTTTTTGAGCGCATGCGCAGCGCGTGAAGGTCTTGAGGACAACGGTTTGGGTGGCACGGGCAGTCCGGTCGTAGCGGTTGCTCCCACTGATGCGGAACCTAAACTGGAACCTTAAACCGCGCACCCATCGGCTTGGTTATCTCATCCAAACCCATCGCGCGATAGGCCGCAGCGGCACTCGGGTTCTCTGGCGCTGTGCCAATTGTCAGCCAACATGCCTCAACCTCCGCCGCGTGATCCCGCGCCTTTGCGATCAGCGCACGCCCGACCCCGCGACCGCGATGTTGTTCCTCAACAAACAGATGCGCGATGTCGAGTGCGTCGCCTGCGTTCATTGGCTGCCAGCGCGGTTCAACAACGGCATAACCGACAGCGGTAGAATTTTGCCGCGCCACAAGGGCCATCAGCGGTCCGTCAATCAAACGCGCCTGTGTTTCGGCCAGACCGATCTGGCATGTATCGCCATGAAACGCGCAAAGTTTCCTGATCATCGCCAGTAAATCCGGCACGTCTTTCGGGGTGGCTTTCGAAATCATTATCATGTCTGCGTCCTTTGGTTTGGCCCGCCAAAGTCGCCATGATCCTATCGCCCCTTTGCCGGGCGATTGTCATCTTGATGTGTCAGAAAAAGACCTCAGCCGCCGCTATGTCGCGGTGGTAAAGTAAGCGTTCGCAGTGATGCTGCACATGGTCATGGCTTAGGTTTGCCAAACTCACGCTACCGATGTCAACAACCACGTCTTGCGCCGCCTCCGTTTTTCGGGAACTGTCCGCCGAAAGCAGCCGTGCGGAGGATCAGCCATGCCCCTTTCGATGAACCGTGAGGTCTTTATCACCTGCGCCGTGACCGGGTCCGGCAGCACACAGGACCGCAGTCCGCATGTCCCTCGTTCACCTGAACAGATCGCGGCAAGCGCCATTGACGCAGCAAAGGCCGGGGCCGCCATTGTTCATTGTCATGTGCGTGATCCTGATTCTGGCACGCCTTCCCGCCGGTTGGAACTTTACCGCGAAGTGACAGACCGCATCCGTGAGGCGGACGTTGACGTCGTCCTGAACCTGACCGCCGGTATGGGTGGCGACATCGTCTTTGGCGGTGTCGAAGCCCCGTTACCGACCGTTGCCGGCACCGATATGATCGGGGCCACCGAACGGGTCGCGCATGTGGCCGAATGCCTGCCGGAAATCTGCACTCTCGATTGCGGCACCATGAACTTCGCCGAGGCTGACTATGTGATGACCAACACCCCCGGCATGCTGACCGCGATGGGCCGGATGATGACCGAACTTGGCGTCAAGCCAGAGATCGAGGCATTCGACACCGGCCACCTGTGGTACGCCAAACAGCTTGTGAAAGATGGTGTTCTGGACAGCCCCGCCCTTGTGCAGCTTTGCATGGGCGTGCCTTGGGGCGCGCCGGATGACCTCAATACATTTATGGCGATGGTGAACAACGTGCCCGACGATTGGACCTTCTCTGCCTTTGGCCTGGGTCGGTCGCAAATGCCGTATGTCGCGACCTCGGTGCTGGCCGGTGGCCATGTGCGTGTCGGGCTTGAGGATAACCTGATGCTCGACAAAGGCGTGTTGGCCACCAACGCGCAGTTGGTCGAACGGGCGGTGACGATTGTTGAAAACCTCGGCGCGCGGGTCATCGGCCCCGACGAGGTACGCGCCAAACTCGGCCTAACCAAACGCGCCCCGGGCACCGCATGAGGGCGCTTTGGGCGCTTGTTTTCCTCGCCGCCTGCGGACGGGGGGAGGATGTCGGCGGCCTGTTTGAGGTCTACCGCGACACCAACGCCCCGATTTCATCCAAAGCCATCTTTGACGCGGAAAGCTACGCTGGCACATGGTACGAGGTCGCCCGCTATCCCGTCCCGTTCGAGGCAGGCTGCGTGGGCGTCACGGCGGAATACGCGCTGCGCGAAGACGGAACGCTCTCGGTCCTCAATATCTGCCGCAACCCCGATGGGTCCGAAAAATCGCGCATCGCAGGTAGTGCAGAAATCGTGGGGCCGGGGCGGTTGAAGGTGAAGTTCGCCAACATCCCGTTTGCTGCCGATTACTGGGTGCTTTGGACAGATGAAACCTATCGAACCGCTGTTGTGGGCGCACCGAATGGGCGGTCAGGCTGGATATTGAACCGGACACCGGACATCCCGCCTGACAGGCTCAAAGCGGCGCGTGGAATTCTGGAATTTAACGGCTATGATCTCGACCGACTGGTGGAGGTGCCGCAATGAAACGGGTTTTGGTTTTATGCTTTGGCCTTTTGATCGCCTGCGATGATGCGGGTCTGGCAGCGGGCGGCGGTGGGTCTTCATTCCGGGAATACATGGTGATCGGTTCATCCATGCCGTTTGAGCAATGCCGTGCAGCGGGTGGGCTGATCATTCGGGACCGTAATAGCTCCATGGTGGCCTGTGACCCAAGCGTGCGTGGAGAACCCGCCCCGGCGGATGAATTCAACCACCCAACATCAAACCGGAGCTAAGCCGTGGCAAAAACAACAGCGATCATCGGCGGCGGTGTCATTGGCGGGGGCTGGGCCGCGCGGTTTCTTTTGATGGGATGGGATGTGCGGGTTTTCGATCCGGCACCTGACGCAGCACGCAAGATCGGCGAAGTGATTGATAACGCCCGCCGATCTTTGCCCGGTCTGTCGGACGTGATGCTGCCCGGTGAAGGGCAACTGAGCTTTCATGACGACATCTCCGATGCAGTTGCCGGAGCGTCTTGGATACAGGAAAGCGTGCCGGAACGGCTCGACCTGAAACACGATGTGCTGGCCGAACTGCAAGCCCATTGCGCCCCGGACGCGATCATCGGCTCGTCCACCAGCGGCTTCACACCGTCGCAATTGCAAGAGGGTGCCATCCGTCCCGGTCAGATCGTCGTGACGCACCCGTTCAACCCGGTCTATCTCCTGCCTCTGATCGAACTTGTCGGCAGTGCTGCTAATCCGATCGAAACTATCGAACAGGCCAAAACCACCCTCACCGACCTTGGCATGTACCCGCTTCACATCAAGGCCGAAATCGACGCCCACATCGCCGACCGTTTCCTCGAAGCTGTCTGGCGCGAGGCGCTTTGGCTGATCAAGGATGGTATCGCAACAACCGAGGAGATCGACAACGCGATCCGCTACGGCTTTGGCCTGCGCTGGGCGCAGATGGGGCTTTTTGAGACGTACCGCGTCGCGGGCGGTGAAGCCGGTATGCGCCACTTCATGGCGCAGTTCGGGCCATGCCTGTCTCTGCCATGGACCAAGCTGATGGATGTGCCAGAGTTTACCGACGAACTGGTCGATCAAATCGCAGACCAATCCGATGCGCAATCCGGGGCCCATACCATCAGAGAGTTGGAGCGCATACGCGACGACAATCTGGTCGCCATGATGCGCGGGTTGAAGGCGCAGGATTGGGGGGCAGGGGCGCTTTTGAATGCGCAGGATCGGCGGATGGGGCAGAACACTGCACTGCCTGATAATCTGTCACAACCCATCACCACCGTTGAACGTGCCGTCCCGCAGGACTGGACCGACTATAACGGACACATGAACGAGGCGCGGTATCTTGATGCTTTTGGGGCGGCCACTGACCGAATGATGGTCCTTGTGGGGTGCGATGCGGATTACATCGCCGCAGGGAAAAGCTATTTCACCGTCGAAACCCATATCCGGCATCTGGACGAAGTGCGGGCAGGCGCCGTTATTCGAGTGGAAACACAAGTGCTCGAAGGCGCTGGCAAAAAAATTCGTCTGTTCCACCGCATGTTTGAAGGGGATCGGGAACTGGCCACAGGTGAACACATGCTGATACATGTGAGCCTGGAGACTCGCAAAGCCTGCGATCCCGATGCTGGTGTTGTGGCTAGGCTGGCTAAACTCGCCACAGCCCATGGCACGCTGCCAGAACCGATGGGGATGGGCAAAGCCATCGGCACCCGCTAACAGCGCCTGATGGAGCTTTGGATACCCATCACTATCGGCGCCGCAGCCGCCCAAACCGTGCGGTTTTCGCTGCAAAAGCATCTCAAGGCCACGCAATTGTCGACCGCCGGCGCAACCTTTGCCCGGTTCGTCTATTCGTCGCCGTTCGTCATCCTTATTGCTGCAATTTACGCATCGCAAACGGGGCAGGGCGCCCCTGACATCCCGACCGCCTTTTGGGGTTACGCCATCACTGGCGGCGCGTCTCAGATTGGCGGAACAATGTGCATGGTTGCGCTCTTCACCCACCGTAATTTTGCGGTCGGCATGACTTTCAAAAAGACCGAAGTGCTGCTGGGCGCGTTGTTTGGTTTTCTGATCCTTGGCGATACATTCACCCTGGCAGCTCTTGGTGCCATCATCATTGGCATGATCGGCGTCATCCTTTTAGCCGACCCACCAGAGGCGACAGGATCATGGCATCGCCGTATATTCAATCGGGCAACTGCGCTGGGAATTGGGGCTGGTATCTTCTTTGGCCTTTCCGGCAACGGCTATCGCGGTGCGGCCCTGTCGCTTGGGGATGGAGATTTCTTCTACCGTGCCATCGTCACGCTGGCTGTGGTGACGACATTGCAAGCGATCACGATGGCCACATGGATGGCATTGCGCGAGAAAGGGCAAATTACCCGCGTCTTTCGGGTTTGGCGCGTTGCGGGGCTGGTCGGATTGACCAGCATGATAGGCTCGATTGGCTGGTTTTCGGCCTACACGCTGCAAAATGTGGCCTATGTGAATGCGCTTGGGCAGATCGAGCTTCTGTTCTCACTGATGATCGGGGCGTTCGTTTTTGGCGAAACGGTCACAAGGCGTGAGTGGCAAGGGCTGTTGCTGCTGGTCGCCAGCATTCTACTGCTTGTAATGGTGATCTAAAGCACACTTCGCCCGGCCAGCCGGCTGACCAAATTCGCCTCATCATCATTGCGGAAAAACGGCACCGATGCTGGCACACCGCCGCCTCGGCCCAGATGAGCCACCAATTCCGCCAGCACAACCTTGGTAATGAACGGCAGATCGAACTGGCGTGCCTCTGATAAAGGCACCCATTGCAGATGGGCCAGTTCATCCTCGGCTCGGGCAAAGTCATCAGGGTCGCCAATCAGTTGCTCGGCATTGGCAAGAAAAAACCGCGCATCAAACCTGCGCGGACGGCCCTTCGGCGTGACGGCACGAAAAAAGAAATGAAGCGCCTCACCATGCGGGACATGACCAGTGGCCGCGAACCCGCGCCAACCTTGGGGCGGATCGCCCCAAGGGGCAGGGGTGCCCAGGACCTGACCGGTTTCTTCCCACAACTCGCGAATGGCAGCGGCAGCCAACGCAGACGGCGGCAGGTTGCTTTCTTCGATCAGCCCAGTGGCACAATCGGCGTGCAACTCAATGGGCACGCCTGCGTCATTGGCGTCAACAGCACCGCCGGGGAAAACGAACTTCCCCGGCATGAATGCAGCGCTTTGACCGCGTTGGCCCATCAATACTGCGGGGTCCGGCCCCGAATGACGCATGACAATCAGCGTGGCAGCATCGCGGATGGGGGTTTCATCTGGGGCAGGGGGCATCAGATCAGGCCGCAGCGCCAAACCCGTACATGCGGCGGGCCCACTGAATGTTGACAACCACGCCCTTCATGCGCGGCAAAAGATAAAGCGACAGCGCTACGCAAAACAAAGAAAAAGCTATGGCCATCACCCAAGGGTCCGGGCGCCACGTGGTCCAGGTCACGTGGATCAGCGGGGCCAAGAGATGACCAACAACGAGGATCGTCAGATACGCAGGCCCATCATCTGCGCGGTGGTGATGCAGCGCCTCGTTGCAGACGGGGCAGGTGTTGGCCACCTTCAGATAACCGTCAAACATCAGTCCTTCACCGCAATTGGGGCATTTGCGCTGAAAACCACGCCACATAGCGGGCTTCATCGGGCGATCATCTTGAGATTCGGTTGTTTGGGACATTGTGATCTCCGCTCTTATTGCCGGGTGATGGCCGATCCTGCTGTTTTTTAAAAGGGAAAACGCAAAGACTGGGCCAGATGTCGCAGGGTCAACTCCATAAGAACGACGGAAGTCCGGCCAACCTGCGTTTAAATTACATCGACCGGCCATAAGGTCCAAGAAATGGAAGTAAAAAACATGAAAACCAAGGTTTTAACGGCAGCTTTGTTGACGGCACTTGTAGTTGTGGCAGGCGCTTCGCAAGCGCAAAACAGACCGAACTTTGCCACACTGGATACGGATTCTGATGGATCGATCACGTTGGCCGAGTTGCAAGCCCATGCAGAGCAACGTTTTACCAATGCCGACAAAAACGGTGATGGAGCGTTGTCGCTGGACGAAATGAGCGGGCGGGGAGCGGACCGTGCAGAGCAGGCGGTCGCTCGCCTTGATGCCAACGAAGATGGCATGCTGCAACTGGCCGAATTGCAGACCGGTCGTGGTGATCGTCTGGCGCGTGGCTTCCCCAGCATTGACACGGACCAGGATGGTGGTCTGAGCGAAGCAGAGTTCGAAGCGGCAAGAGAGGTATTGGGTAGGGTCCGGGTCGCGGATCAGCGTAACTAATGGCGGTTTTGGCGGCGGCAGGAGCATCTTTTGGCCTAGCCAATTGTCATGGCTTCGCCCTGCCGATAGCTATAAGCCCAATGAAAGCCGCGCATGATACTTTTGAACCCGCCAGTGATGAGGCGCTGTTAGTTGCCTTTGCCAATGGTGATGAGGTGGCAGCAAAAGAATTGACCACGCGGTTTCTACCGCGTGTACTGGCCCAGGCGATACGTATGTTGTCTGATGCCGGCGAAGCCGAAGACGTGGCACAGGAAGCCATGATGCGGTTGTGGAAGATCGCGCCGGACTGGCGGCAAGGCGAGGCGCAGGTGACAACTTGGCTTTACCGTGTTGTGGCCAATCTTTGCACCGACAGGCTGCGCAAACGGCGCGGCGGTGTTGGTCTGGACGACATAGCCGAACCCCCCGATCCTACACCGGGGGTGGAAGCACAGATGTTGCATCGCTCAAGGCTTACCGCTTTGACAGATGCACTGGCACAATTGCCAGAACGGCAGGCGCAGGCCGTTTCGCTGCGTCATCTTGAGGGGCTTGGGAACCCTGAAATTGCGCAGATCATGGGTATCAGCGTAAGATCGGTTGAAAGTTTGACGGCACGCGGAAAGCGTGCGTTGGCAGAACTGATGGCGGGGCGAGAAACAGAGTTGGGATTTGGACATGACTAGGCAAGACGATACATTTCTGGATGATATCCTGGCCCAGGCGCGGTCGCAGCAACCTACGCCAAGCCAGGATTTGATAGCGCGCGTACTGGCGGATGCGGCTGCGGAGCAAGCTGCCATACTGACACCGATTGCTGCCCCGGTGTCACGCGGCCAACGGTTTTTTGACATTCTGGGCGGCTGGACCGGCTTTGGCGGGCTGATCACTGCCGGGATGGCTGGCATTTGGATCGGCCTCGCGCCTCAAGTGCCGCTTGAGAGTTTGGCAGCCGGTGAAGCAGTCGATACCATCGCTCTCAACCTATGGCCCGAAGATAGTCTTTTTGATGTGAGTGTCGAAACGGATGGTTGAAGAATCGAAGAGGGCAGTCAAGCCTGGCCGGATTTGGCGCAGTGTGCTTATCATTTCGCTTGCGCTAAATATGATCTTCATTGGTATTGTGCTCAGCGCTGCGGTTTCGGGCCGTTTTGGCAAGGAAAAACAACGCTCATTTGATTTTGGCATTGGTCCGATCGCGAGCGCCCTGACCGAGGAGGAAAGGCGCGCCATAAGTCGGCAAGTGCGGGATTCCGGTGTGCAGCGCGACTTTAATCCACGTGGTGATATGGAACGGGCATCTGTTATGTTGCGGGCCGACCCCTTCGTTCCGGAAGACCTTCTGGAACTGCTGACTGGTCACAATTTCCGGATGAATGAATTGCAATCCACGGCACAGGCCGTGCTCGTTGAACAGATAGTTGAAATGTCGCCCGAACGTCGTTTGCAATTGGCCGACGAAATTATGGCAAATATTGACCGACCCCGACCACCTCGTGATCAGGATAAGGACCGTTGATCAGGCCGCGTTGCGGCTCATGGCGACTTGATTGCGCCCTGCAGATTTCGCTGCATACAAGGCGGCATCCGCACGGTCACACATGCGCGTCAGTTCTGGTTTTTCCATGCGGCATCCACCGCTGATGGCAACACCAACAGACACGCTCACCTGAATGGGATCAGCACCCCTGATTTTGAACGGGGTGCAATTCACCAGATGGCGTAACCGGTTCGCGGCGATTTTGGCCTGATGGGGGCTGGTGCGCGGCATCGCGACAAGGAATTCCTCACCACCAATGCGCGCCACAAGATCGATGGCACGCAGGTTATCGCGCAACCGATCCGCCACTTCGATAAGAACATCGTCCCCTACGGTGTGGCCGTATGTGTCGTTGATGCATTTGAAGTGATCGATATCCATGATCATCACGGCCAGATCCCGCCCGGCATTGCGGGATTGCTCAGCCATCCGCGCGAGATGCGGATCGACATAGCGGCGATTGTATAGCCCGGTTAGCGGGTCCGTCACCGCGGCATTCAATCCATTGCGAACGGTATCGCGTAGCCTGTCATGTTGCAGTTTTCGGCGGATCAGCGACTTGGCACGTAAAAAGATTTCATCCGCGGACGTGCCACAGGGCACCACATCATCCGCACCCAGATCCAGAAACATAGCCGCGATGTCAGGTTCATTATTTGGCACAATGACCAGTTGCGTAGAAAGCCGGGTTTCGGACCGGCTTCGCAGGTCAGACACAAGACCGTAGAGCAGATTTGTCGCAATGTCCTGCCGGGTGCCGTCGATGACAAGTAAATCGGGGGCCTTCGCCTCGCCCAGAACGTCCTGTATTTTGACTGCATGTACCATTTGATGCAGGCCGGTTTTGAGGGTCTTCAGCAACGCGGTGTTCAGCGCATTACTGGGGTTCAACAACGCCACATGGGCAGGAGCCTCAAAGCTCGTATTCGCCTCCTCAAACCCAAGCGCACGGCTGGTGCCGTCACGCAGCAGCAGTTCCTGACTGGCGCTGCGGACCCGCAAAAGGCTCCGAATCCGGGCCAGAAGCAGCGTATCGCTCATCGGACGAGGCAGAACGTCATCGGCACCGGCGTCCAGGGCGGCAAACCGTGCCTTGCTGGTATCGGGAACACCCACAGCTATCACCGCAATGCTTGCTGTTTCAGACTCTGCCCTGAGTGCCTTGCAAAATGCATACCGGTCTTCCATCGGATCGGACAGGTTGATCAGGATCAGATCGGGGCGTCTGGTTGCGATGATCGCCTCCGCCTCCAGACTAGAAGAACAGGTATCAACGCGGAACTGTGCTGAAAGCATCTTTACCTTCAAAACGATACGGTTCGTCGCCACTGTATCGACAATCAGTATTCGACCGGACATTTCTTGACCCCTAGCCGTGAATTCACGTTTTGTGAGGCCAGAATCCCCGATAATGGTAAAAAAAGTGTTTCCCTCAGTGTAAGGAATTTGAATGGATTATGAACGGGCGCAGATCATCGGATTGCAGGCTCTTGGCTGGCTCGCCGGGAATGATGAATTATGTCCTATTTTTCTAGGTGCTAGTGGAGGGACCGCCGAAGACCTCCGCGTTCGCGCGGCTGAACCTGATTTTCAGGCTGCCGTGCTGGAGTTCCTCACAATGGACGACAGTTGGGTCGTCGCCTTTTGCGACAATGCGGGCTTGGCCTATGATGTTCCCTTGCGGGCGCGCTATGTGCTGCAAGGGGCTGACAACACCCACTGGACCTGAAACAAGGTACTGATGATCAAAGGGCTTATCTTCGACAAGGACGGCACGTTGTTCGACTTCACCGCAACATGGGGCGGGTGGACGCAGCGCATTATTAGCCAGCAATCAAAGGGTGATATCGCAATTGCGGATCGACTGGCCACGGCCCTGCGATTTGATCGAACGACCGGTTGCTTTGAGGTTGGCAGCGCGGTGATTGCAGGAACGGTGGACGATGTGGTCGATGCTATACTGACTGTTCTGACCAGCGCAGATCGTGACTCTGTGATTGAAAACCTGATAGCTGAGGCGAACGAGGTCAACCCGGTTGAGGTTATTCCGCTGGAGCCATACTTCCAGCAATTACGCGGTCTTAACCTGCAACTGGGCGTGGCCACCAATGACGCGGAATACTCTGCACGGCTACATCTGGAGGATTGCAAAATAGTCCGCTATTTTGACTTCATCGCTGGATACGACAGCGGATTTTCGGCAAAGCCAGAGCCCGGTCAGCTGCAAGAATTCTGCCGCCGTACCAACCTTGATCCTGATGAATGTGTGATGGTGGGCGACAGCCTTCATGACCTACATGCAGGACGGGCGGCAGGCATGATGACCGTCGGTGTCCTGACCGGCCCGGCAAAACCTGAAGAGTTGGCACCTATTGCCGACGTCATCTTGCCGACCATCAACGAGATACCCGACTGGCTGCGTACCGAAGGTTTAATCTGACGCCAGACAGTCAGTAAACTTATCGGCCAGATCATGGATCAGCGCCGGATAAAGGTCCGCACCAGGCGCCAGCCCCGCCCCGGTAGCGTCAATCCGGGCCGTTTTGATCTCCGCACCATCTCCGATCAGCGTCCAGCATTTATTCTGCCGCCTCGTGATGATGGTGGTCGGGATTGTGTCCGCTCTGGACGGTTTATAACTGGCCGTCAGCTTCAACACACAGGTAGGCCCAACCGTGATTTGTGTTGCAGCTTTGTTGTTTGCTGTCAGCACGATAGGGCATAAGCTGATGAAAACTGGCACGTAATTGCCGTCGGGCCGTCGCGTGATCGCCACAGCATGGCCAAGGTCTATCTCTACCTTCAAGCTGCAACGAAGCAAGAGATAAGGCCCGTCATGAACCGTATTGCCACATTGATCATTGGCTTTGTTATGGCCGTCATCGGCAGCCAGGCTGCCGCCCAATGCGCAACCCCGGCGAACCTGAACGCTCTGGCGTCAGAGGTTGCGGCGGGTGTAAATGCCAACCGTCGGGCAAATGGACAGGCCGCGTTGCAGTTCAATCGTCAACTTAGTCAGGCCGCAATGACCCACGCGTGCGATATGGGCGTGAACAATTTCTTCGATCACCGTGGGTCGGATGGCTCCGACATCCAGCGACGCGTGCGCGCGGCTGGTTACCGCGACTGCATCGTTGCTGAAAACATTGCCTGGGGATATCCGGCATCGCAACAGATTGTTACTGGCTGGATGAACTCTGCCGGTCACCGCCGGAATATGCTGCACCCAAGAGTCACCGAATTCGGGGTGGGTATCAGCCAGGGGGCCAAGGGCCCTTACTGGGTGCTGGTTGTCGCCAAGGGCTGCTGACTTAGGCTGATAAGCTGGGTTTTGATGCTCTCACACATCCAGCCAAATCGTTACCGGTCCGTCATTCGTTAGGCTCACCTTCATATCAGCCCCGAATGACCCGTTAGCGGTTGGTACGCCCAACTGGCTCATACTTCGCGTGAAATATTCATAAAGCGCGCGCCCGTCATCGGGCGGCGCTGCAGCCGAAAACCCCGGCCGGTTCCCGCGCGAAGTATCTGCGGCCAACGTGAACTGACTAACGATCAATGCCGCACCGCCCACATCCACCAGCGACCGGTTCATCTTTCCCGCATCATCCGTAAATATCCGCAATTTGCTGATCTTGGCGGCGAGCGCATCAGCCTTGCTCTCATCATCGCCCTGCATCGCGCAGACAAGGATCAACAGGCCGGGGCCAATCTCACCAATCATAGCACCGTCCACCCGGACGGCGGCATCGGTCACGCGCTGGATCAGTGCTCTCACAATTCGTGGGCCCAGGGTGGGTTCGCACCTGCGCGGCTGACAGTGATCGCGGCAACCTTGGCACCAAAGGCAGCGGCTGCGCACAGATCGTTGATGCTGGCGTCGCCCAAACTGGCCTTGGTCAAGTAGCCGGATTTGTCCATCTCGGCGAGAAAACCCGCGCTGAAGGTGTCGCCCGCACCAACAGTATCCACGACATCCGCTTTGACGGCTGGCACATCCACGGATGTCTCGGCGGTAGAAACGGTCACGCCCTCGCTACCCCGGGTCAACAAAACAACCTTTGTGTTGCCCGTTTCGAACAACTGGGCGATATCTGTTCCCCCGGTAATCCATTCAAGATCTTCGTCGGAGGTCTTGATAATGTCAGCGGCAGCCATCATCCGGGTCAGACGGGCACGATAGGCCGCCTCATCCGTTACGAAATTTGGCCGAATGTTCGGATCGATCATGGTCAGCTTTTGTGGCGCCTCGCGCAGCATCAGGGTTTCATAGGCCGCGCCGCAGGGTTCAACAACCAGACTGATCCCGCCAAAGAACAGCGCCTCTGGTGTGTCGCGTGGCAGGTCGCGAGGCGAAAGCATGCGCCCAGCGGTGTTTTCATCGTAGAACGCATATTCAGCGTGGCCATTGTTCAGCGTAACGAAGGCCAAGGTGCATGGCCGGTTGCACAAGGCAGACGGGGTGCTGTCAACGCCGGAATCGTCCAATTGCGCCCGCAACATATCGCCAAACAGATCGGCGGCGATGCCCGAGAAAAACTGCGCAGATGCGCCGAGCCTTCCCAATGCCACAGCGGTGTTGAACACCGAACCGCCCGGATGGGGCGCAAAGCAGTTTTCGCCCTCACTCGTCTGCCGAGGCAGCATATCAATCAGCGCCTCACCACAGCACAGGATCATCGAGAACCTCCAATTTCTACTGGCTGTTAGCGATAACAAATCCTGCAATAAGCGCAAGGATCAGACCGATAAAAACCGCAAAGCCGATCTTCCAAGCGGAATAAGGCCGTTCCCCCTGTACCCGACCGGTCCGGCCGTTGACGACAAAGCGGTAGGTTTTGCCACGGTATTTATACGCAGCCAGCCAGACCGGCAGCAAAATATGCTTGAATGTGACCGCGCTTAGCGTGGTATCCACATCGCTGACCCGCTGCTCATCACCGCCGATATCGTATTTCACATCGCGCAGGATCATCCGGTCCATATAGGCGCGGGCCTCACCAAACCCGTCGGCCAGTTCGACCTGATACCCCTCGGCGCGAAAGCCTGCCAGATACTGGGGCTTGTAGGGCTCCAGTGCGGACAAATCCCATGGTTCCAACCCGTCAGTGTATTTTTTCGGCAGCGACCGGGATGCCAGCACCAGCACATCATCAAAGAAACGGGCGACCCGGCCAGACGCCGACCGCCACCGCGTTTTGCGCACCCTGACCTGTTGGCGCTTGCCATCGCGAACCACTGTGCGGGTTTCGTAATAATGGGTGCCACGCTGGCCACGATAAGAGCTTTTGGTATCGGCATCGAAGGTCCAATAGGGGACATAGATACCGTTCATCGCGCGGCCCTTGCGGGCATACTCTGCGACCCCATTGGGGGCAAACCACAGCCCGCCCAGCCAATCGACCAAGGCACCGCGGGCATTGCCCTCATCCAGTTCAAAGGGAAGCAGCCCCTTGGGCTTGATATGCCGATGCACCCCTGTATCGGTAACAACCGGCGTGGCGCAGAACGGGCATTCTGCCGCATGAGTATCGCTGTCAAATTCCGTCTGTGCCCCGCAATTGGGGCAGATGATCACACGGGTTTCTTCAATATCCGCCTCTGACAACCGGTCATCGAGGGCCGAGCGCAGATCAAGCTCCTGCAAACCACCTGTGGGCTGGGATGTTTCGATCGCTTGAATACCACCGCAGTGGTCACAAATCAGCCGGTGATCGCCCGGATCAAATCGCAGGTCCGACCCGCAAGTGTCACAGGGAAACCGATGCTCGGTAGTCAGGGCTGCGTCTGTATCCATAAACGGTATCTCTGCCTGAATTGCGCTCTCATGGTGCCGTTCTGCCGGGGCGCTGCATTTCTACCAATAAACGGTTCTACGGCCCGGCACGTGACTTTTGTCGATCACGCTTCCGGCGGCGGCGGTGGCAGCACGGTGAACAAATGCACCAGATCGGACACATCCTCGGCCCGCATCCAGCCATCCTGCCCTTGGGTCCAGACCATTGTATCGCGGCCAAGATCGCCCTCTGACACCATGCGGCCCATCTTTGCCTTTGAGAACGGGCCAGTGACCTCGCCCCCTTTGGCGATGTGCCAGACATGCTCGACCGGTGGAGGAGGTGGCGCTGCGGCGGCGGGGCTGGCACCCCAAGGACCCTGATTTGCCATCTGGTTGGCCATCGCCATACCCATGCCCATCCCAAGACCTGCACCCATCTCTCCCCCGCCATTGGGGTTGTTGGCAGCGGCGGTCATTGCCTCTGCGGCGGAATACTGGGTGAACTTGTTCAGATCTCCCGCCAAACCCATCGACGTCCGCTTATCAAGCGCTTCTTCCACGGCAGGCGGCAGGCTGATGTTCTCGATATAAAGTTCAGGGATCGACAGCCCGTACTGTTTCAGCGTCGGTTCAATGGCGGTCCCAATCACCTTGCCAAGATCGGCGGTGTTGGCAGCCATATCTAGCACGGGAATACCGGACGAGGAAATCGCCCGGCTGAATTCCTGCACGATGATGTTGCGGATCTGGAAACTGATCTCGTCCATGGTGAATTCGCCGTCAGTGCCAACGATCTCACGCATGAAAATCGCAGGATCGCCTACCTTGACGGTATATGTGCCAAAGGCACGCAGGCGGGTCGGGCCGAACTCTGGATCGCGCAGCAAAATCGGGTTCTTCGTCCCCCATTTCAGGTTTGAAAAGCGCCGCGTGTTGATGAAATAGATTTCCGACTTGAACGGGCTTTTGAAACCATGATCCCAGTGCTGCAGGGTTGTCATGATCGGCATGTTGTTGGTCTCAAGCATATAAAGACCGGGCGAAAACACATCCGCCAACTGGCCCTCATGAATGAACACCGCCGCCTGACCTTCGCGGACGGTCAGCTTGGCACCGTATTTGATCTCATGATCTTCGCGCTCGAACCGCCAGACCATCGTGTCGCGCGTGTCATCAGTCCAATGAATGACGTCGATGAACTCGCCCGTTAGAAAATCGAAAATGCCCATTGTGTAATCTCCGTCATGTCATGTTTCAGCTTGGCCCAGGATTTAGATAGTCCCGCGCAATCTGCCTTGCAATTGGGGCTGCCTTGGCTGGGTCCATTCCTGCCTGCAGACGATTGTCGTAAAGCATCTGCAACAATAACTCGTCATGCTTGGTCAGCAGTCCGAATTCTTCGTCGTCATTAAAGATCGAAGGCCGCGCATCGGGGCTGTCATTGGCAAGGCCCATCCCTTGTGCCAATTCCTCATGAATACAGGCAGAACGCATCAGGTTCGGATGCTCGGCCCGGATCAGTGCAATGGCCTGTCTGTAGGTGGATCGCCCCGGTTCAAACGTACCGATGACGACACAAAGCTGTTCGCGCGGCAGATTGGTAAAGGCACGCAATGTGGCGTCCGAAATAGTCGGGATCAACTCACGGATACGCCCGCCATAGGCACGCCTGTCGTCTTCGCCAAGAAACAGGACGTGGAAATTGGGGTTATCGTCCGTCATCTGCACCGAAACGCCCGTTAGTCGCGACAGGCGGTTAGTATATGCCGCAACACTCGCCCGGTCCTGATCACGCTGCATCAGGGGAACTGTGTCGCCGAATTCGATGCTCATGCGAATGGGTTTTTCCCAGCGCCGCAGTTTCGATACCGTGGCTTGGGGGCGGGTGAAATCACTGTCGTCCAGGTATTCGTTAAACAGAGCGATGCGGACAAAGTTGCGGGCCAGGATCGTGTCCGTAAACGGCGTATCCGCACCGCCACCATCCCCACGCAGCAACCCTTGTGTCAGCAGATCGTTTTCCAAACGTCTGTAGTAAATCGACAAAGCCCGGCTTGCCTCGCTGGGCTCCTTTACGACCGGTTCTGCAGGAACCTCAGGCTGAGGTTCAGGCTCGACCACTTCAACAGGTGTCTCGGGCGGCAACTGTTCAGTGCAGGCTACTAACCCGGCCAAACAGACAGGCATAAGATACAGGCGAAGTGATGCGGCCCCAAACATCGTCGTCGGTTACTTTCGGTTAGGTACTTGCCGTAGCACTATCACGCGCTTTGGCGGCAGCCAGCGTATCTTTCAACTCGGTTTCCATTTTCTGCAATTCTGTCTCTGCCTCGGCACGCTTGCGCTTGCCTTCATCGGCAATCTCAAGGCTTTCGTTGATCGTGGCGATCAGATTTGCATTGGCGGACTTGACGGCTTCGATGTCGAAAACACCGCGTTCCATCTCTTCGCGGATTGTCCTGTTGGCCTGACGCAGGTTCTCTGCGTTGGCTTGCAACAGCTCATTGGTCAGATCGTTGGCATCGCGGACGGCCTCTGCCGCCTCGGATGACCGCTGGATCGTCACGGCCTGCGCCAACTGCGTTTCCCACAGCGGCACAGTGTTCACGAGGGTCGAATTGATCTTCGTCACCAGCGATTTGTCATTTTCCTGCACCAACCGGATCGAGGGCAGGGACTGCATCGTCACCTGCCGTGTCAGCTTCAGGTCATGCACCCGGCGTTCCAGATCGTCACGGGCAGCACGGATGTCGCGCAATTCCTGCGCTTTCATCACCTGATCGTTCTCAGCAGCGGCCTTCACCTCAGCGTCCTTGGCCGGGATCGTCTTGGTGTCCAATTCTTCCAGCTTCGCCTCGCCCGCAGCGATATAAAGCCCCAGCTCATCATAAAACGCCAAGGTCTTTTCATACAGAACGTCAAGGCTTTCGATATCCTTGAGCAGCGTATGCTCATGGGTAAGCAGATCATCGGTGATCACATCAATCTGGCCCTGCACCTCTTCAAACCGGGCATAGAACTTGGCGGCAGGGGCGGCACGGCCCAATAGCTTTTCCCACCAGGACCGATCCCGGCGCGTATCCAGCTCGGATATCGAAAAGCCGCGAATGGTCGTCACGATATTACGCAGGCTGTCACCCGCAGGGCCCACATCTTTGTTGCGGACACCGGCGAGCATCGACTGGCTGATCTCCTGCAACTCCGCCTGCGCGGCAGAACCGAATGACACGATAGAGTTCGTATCCGTCACATCGACCTCGGCCATGCGCTTGCTGATCTCTTCGCTCGTCGGCGCATCTGCTGCCTCAAGCGTCACCAGTTCTCCCTTGGGTTCGGGCAGCACCACTGCAGTTACCTTTTCCACTTCGGCAAGGGTCGCTTCGGCCTTTTGGCGGATCGTGTCGGACATATTAGTTCCCTTTCGTTTGCAGGCTCACGCCTTCGCGTTGCAGCCTGTCGCGCAACACGTTGATTTCGATATCCATATCAGAGCGGTCATCAAGCAGCATTTTTTCTGTTCGTGCGGCAAAGTTTTGCTCAAGATCGTCCAGCAGGGCCTCGTATTTTGCGCGGGCGTCTTTGTCTTTGGAGCGGCTGTAAAGATCGACAAACTTCACCGTCGCATCCCGCGCGCCCATTAGATAAACGCCCAGAAACTTGCGCGCACCGGTCAGGTCACGCGGGTCTTCCTCGACCGTGCGGATCATCTTGCGGGCAATTTCACCAAAAGCGTAGACGCGGTTCGTCAGAGGGCGGTCGTTCAGGCTATCGATCTGGGCCTGCATGGTGGCTAGACGTGCCTCTGCCTCATCGACCACACGGGCGACACGATCCTGCTGGAACGTATCGATACCCTCCATCTGTTTGTCCGAAAGTGGGTCAATCCCAAACGCAGCGACATGCAAAGCACCCGCCGCCACGCCATACAGAACCGAACCAACCACACCGACATCACCGGTATACGCGGCCAAAGCGGCGCCAACGCCAGTCAGCGCGGTCGCCATCATCTTGCGGGGGATCGCGGGCCTGCGGGCAACTTTGCGGGCGTTAAAGGCCGCCTCGGCCTGCAACCCCTCTCGCAACAGCCACGCGGCCAGCATTAACAAACCACCGGCCACCAAAGCGGTGACCAGCACCACAGGGCCGTCATTCAATGATGTCGCCATCAAAATAACCGGGGGGACAAACAGAATGCCCGCAGACTTACCAGCATCTCTGGCATCGGCGGGTTTCGCCGCAGGCACCGAAGCGGATGACGCCCCATCAGGGCTGAATTTGCCACCAAACCGCTTGGCCATCAGGCGGCCCCCAACCAGCCAAGGCTCAGGCCGAACAACAACACAATCAGCAAAACATAAGCGACACGTCTAAAGCTACCTGGCATCATATCCCCTTGTGCTTTCGCTCCGGCCGACCCGATCGCGCTGACCACCGCCACCGATGCCGCGATGAAAGTCAGCATCGCAGCAAAGAACATTATCAACAAGATCAAGCGTATCATCATATCCCCAAATCATCATCGACCCCTTATTCAGATAGGAAGCCAATGGCGATTTTACGAATGTTTCTGTAGTGCGGAGCGTTCAGCATTGAGTTTCCGAGAGTAACCGGACTGCAGAATTTCGACCGTAAACAGGACCACAACCGAGAAATAGAAGGTCGATTTCGACATCGGTTCAATCGCTTGTCCAAACACCTTGATCTGATCCTCATCCAGGTGCGTCGCATGGGAGGCGGCCACCCCTGCCTCACCCAGCAAAACAACGCCCACGATCAACAGAATGAACAGGCCCAACACCTCGTACATGCGGTTCTTTTCCAAAAACCGTGTGACGCCATCGGCAAGAAGCAGCATCGCCAGCCCCGACAGAATAATTGCGATGGCAAGCACCGGGAACACATCGGTAATCGCGAGCGCGGACAGGACGGAATCGAAAGAGAAGATCAGGTTCATCATCACAATCATCATCACAACCCGCAGGGCCGATTTGCCGGATTTGCCCTCTACATCATGGCCCAGATCGTCGATTGACAGCATATGGCTGATCTCTTTGACCGCCGTATACATGATGAAAATACCGCCAAAAACAAAGACGCATGTGGCAAAATTGACCGATCCTTCAATCACGCCGATCCATTCAAACCGGAAAAACGGCTCTGCTAGTGCGTCGATCAACGCAATCATCGCGAAAAGCAGGACCACCCGCAGCGCGACGGCGATAATGATGCCCCACGTGCGCACAGCCTTTTGCTGGGCGACAGGTGCGCGTTGGCTTTCAATCGAGATATAAAGCAGGTTGTCGAACCCCAGCACGGCTTGCAAAAAGCACAGCATCAGCAGGTTGGTCGCATTTTCCAGCGTGATAAGATCAGCCATTTCTTATGTCCCCCAAGGTATTATTTTGAAAACCAACATGCATAACACATGACCTACGGCAAGGGTTCACCTTGCTCTGTTCTTAGGGCCTGTGTCTTTGTTGCGTGAATTAACCACCGGTTTGCGACGCCGCTGGGGCTTTGGCTTGTCGGAAAGCCCCAACTGATCGCGCACCACCCGCTGTTTAAGCTCCTCAACCGCACCGGCCTTCAACTCGCCCAGTTGAAACGGGCCATAGCTGATGCGGATCAGGCGATTGACCACGACGCCAATCGCTTCCATCGCGCGGCGGATTTCGCGGTTCTTGCCCTCACGCAAGCTAACCGTCAGCCACGCATTGGCCCCTTGCTGCCGGTCAAAAGTGACGGTCATTGGCTGATATTGAATACCTTCAACAGTGATCCCGGCCCGCAATTGCGCCAACTTGTCCTCACTGACCGATCCATTGATACGGACGCGGTAACGGCGCAGCCAACCTGTGCTGGGCAATTCCAACCGACGCTTGACGCCGCCATCATTGGTTAGCAGCAGCAACCCTTCTGAATTCAGATCAAGCCGCCCCACCGACATCACCCGCGGCATGTGATCGGGCAGGGACGCAAAAACAGTCTGGCGGTCCTTCTCATCCCGTTCGGTTGTCACCAGACCAGCAGGCTTGTGATACATCCACATTCGCGGTGGATCAGGTTCGCCAACCGGTTTGCCATCCACCGCAATCTTGTCTTTGTCAGTGATGTTAAGGGCAGGGCTATCAATCACCTTGCCATTGACCGACACACGGCCCGCCTCGATCATCCGCTCCGCCTCGCGGCGGCTGGCGATGCCCGCACGGGACAGAACTTTGGCAATACGGTCGCCGGAAGGTGGGGTATCAGTCATGTGGGTGCGTGTAAGCGCAAGGGGCTATAACTGCAATTGGTATGAATACCGAGTTAACACGCGCCGGATTTGATCCAATTTCTCAACCGACCGTTAACCTTTGTGACCGCACGCACCCTTAACCTCGCCACTTTGCCGATTCGTCGTACCAAAGGCCGACGTTTAGCCGACGTATGGCCGACAGAAAAAAGTGACCTCAAATCCTGTATGGCAAGGCCATTAACCATTTTGCCGTTGCACGACGAGAAAATTCGCGCGCTCCGCATTAACCGATCTTGCCGGACGGGCCGCAAAGAGGCATCAAACCTCATGGATTTTCGCAGCTACATGGGATTGGCCCTGGCCGAGGCGCAAGAGGCCGCCAAACGGGACGAAGTGCCCGTCGGGGCGGTCATCATCCAAGATGGCAACGTCATCGCTCAGGCCGGAAACCGCACACGGGAACGCAACGATCCCACCGCACATGCCGAGGTTCTGGCGATCCGTCAGGCCTGCGAAGTGCTTGGTCGGGAGCGGCTAAGTCACTGCGATATATACGTAACTTTGGAACCATGCCCGATGTGCGCCGCCGCTATCAGCAACGCGCGGCTTGCCCGGCTTTATTATGGTGCCGCAGATCCCAAATCCGGCGGCATCGCCCAAGGCCCCCGCATTTTCAGCCATCCGCAATGCCACCACGTGCCAGAGGTGTATGACGGCATTGGTGCCGCAGCCTCCGAAGAACTGTTGCGCGGTTTCTTTGCTGGAAAACGCTAGGCATGGAATGGACGCAACAATTCGACGGCTATTGCGAGCGAACCGATTTTTCCTATTGGTCCGAACCAGTTAACGCCATCACAAACCTCGCCTTCATCATCGCAGCGCTCATCGCATGGCGGCGCAGCGAGGGCGTACCCGCCGCCCGCCTTCTGGCCGCTATCCTCTTCGCGATTGGCGTCGGAAGCTACCTTTTCCACACCCACGCCACAGCATGGGCATCGCTGATGGATGTGGCACCCATCGGGATTTTCATCCTTGTCTATTTGTTCGTCGTCAACCGCGATATGCTTGGTCTGCGCTGGTGGATCGCGCTGATCATCACGGCCGGTTTTGTCCCTTATGCCGCTGCTTTTGTTGGGATATTCAACCGTCTCCCGTTCTTCGGAATATCCAATTTCTACTGGACGGTGCCGCTTCTCCTCTTCGTCTACGCGGGTCTGTTTCGCCACCAACCATTCGCCACTGGCTTCATTATCGGTGGTGCCATCCTGAGCCTCTCCATCACCATCCGCTCTCTTGACGAGATGCTCTGCACCACCATCCCCTTCGGCACCCACTTCCTCTGGCATTGCGTGAACGCAGTCATGCTCGGTTGGATGATCCATGTTTACCAACGCCACATGGTTGCGGGTCACGCATCAGAGCGGTAAAGCAGGCCAAACAACGTTCGGAGACACCAGATGTCCATCGATATCGAAACCGCCCGCCGCGTGGCCAAGCTCGCCCGCATCAAGGTTGAAGACGACGCACTGCCCACCTTAGCCACTGAATTCAGTGCGATTTTAGGGTTTATCGAACAATTGAACGAAGTCGATGTCGAAGGCGTGGAGCCCATGACATCCGTCACCCCACAGCGGCTGAAACGGCGTGAAGATGTTGTGACTGACGGCGACCAGCAAGAGGCCGTTTTGAAGAACGCCCCCGATGCGCGCGAAGGCTTTTTTGCTGTTCCCAAGGTGGTGGAATAATGACCGATCTTTCCAAACTCACAATTGCCACTGCCCGTGACGCCATGCGCTGCGGTGAGGTCTCCAGCGTCGAGCTGACGGATGCCTATCTGGGTGCTGTCGATAAAGCGGATGCATTGGGTGCATTCGTCCACAAGACCCCGGATCTGGCCCGCGAACAGGCCACAGCGGCCGATGCCCGGATCAAGGCAGGCGATGCGCCAGATATGTGCGGCATCCCGTTGGGAATAAAAGACCTTTTCTGCACTAAAGGTGTGCCATCGCAGGCCGCTTCGCGCATTCTGGAAGGGTTCAAGCCGGAATACGAATCCACCGTGACAACCCAGCTTTTCGATGCGGGTGCGGTCATGCTTGGCAAGCTGAACATGGACGAATTCGCAATGGGTTCATCCAACGAAACCAGCACTTACGGCAACGCGGTCAACCCGTGGAGACGAGGCAATGACGATGCGGCACTGACCCCCGGCGGTTCGTCCGGTGGCTCGGCCAGTGCAGTCGCCGCCGATCTCTGCCTTGCGGCCACGGGAACCGATACCGGTGGTTCTATCCGCCAGCCCGCCGCCTTTACAGGGATCACAGGACTGAAACCGACCTATGGGCGCGTGTCGCGCTGGGGCATCGTGGCCTTTGCGTCCTCGCTCGATCAGGCCGGCCCGATGACAAAAGACGTGCGCGACGCGGCAATTATGCTTGGGACGATGTGCGGTCATGACCCCAAAGACAGCACCAGCGCCGATCTGCCCGTGCCGGATTTCGAGGCGGCGTTGACGGGTGATGTCAAAGGCAAAACCATCGGTATTCCAAAAGAATATCGGATGGACGGTATGCCGGAGGAGATTGAAAAACTCTGGTTGGATGGTACTGCCATGCTCAAGGATGCAGGCGCCAAAATCGTTGATATCAGCCTGCCGCACACCAAATATGCGCTCCCCGCTTACTACGTGATTGCGCCCGCCGAAGCGTCATCCAACCTCGCCCGTTATGACGGCGTCCGGTTTGGCCATAGGGCCAAACTGGCGCAGGGCGATGGCATCACGGAGATGTATGAAAAGACACGCGCCGAAGGGTTCGGACCAGAGGTGCAGCGCCGCGTGATGATCGGAACGTACGTGCTTTCTGCCGGGTTCTACGACGCCTACTACAATCGCGCCCGCCGTGTACGCGCGCTGATCAAGCGGGATTTTGATGAAGTCTTTGCTGATGGCGTAGACGCGATCCTGACACCAGCCACGCCGTCCTCAGCCTTTAAACTAGGTGAGGATATGGACCCGATTGAGATGTATCTCAACGACGTCTTTACAGTGACAGTGAACCTTGCGGGTCTGCCCGGCATCTCTGTGCCGGTTGGGTTGGACAGCAAACAGCTGCCGCTTGGACTGCAGTTGATCGGGCGGCCGTGGGAAGAGGCGGATTTGCTCAACTTGGCCTATACGTTGGAAGATGCAGCGGGCTTTGTGGCCAAACCGCAAAAGTGGTGGTAAAACCTCCAATGAGGTGACGTAGTTTGACAGGTGAAAATAGATGAAAGCGATCGTTTTTGTTGTATCGGCGGGGCTGGTTCTGTCCGCCTGTTCGAACCAGACATCGAATAGTGATCGCGGGGTCGGTTTTTCGGACTACTCCCAGTATGAGCTTGAACGCGCACGGCGCGAGGCCGCACTGACAGCTTCGATTAACAGCAATACTTCTGCGGTCCAGTCGACACCCGTTGTGCAGGGCACAGCGGCCACGAACCAAACGCAAGTCATTTCATCTGACGAATTAGCCAGCATCGGGATAGGCACTAACCAATCCAGCGGCGTTGTGCCGCAAACTGCTACAGGCGCCCTGCAAAATACATCGGTTGATTCTGGCCTTACACAGGGCCTCGACGCCACACCCACCAACGCAGCGCCAGCGTTGGCAAACAACACGGGCATTTCGGACGAGCAGGACTTTGATGCGGTCGCCAACCGCGAGAGCATTGAAAGCGATGCACAGCGTCGTGCCGCCCAAGCGGCCGCCCGGCAAGAGATTGCCCCGACTGCGGTGCCGGAACGCCCAGCCGATACCGGCCCGAACATCGTTGAATATGCAATCAACGCGCCCAACAACAAAGGGCAGGAATGGTACAGCCGCTCGCTTTTGTCCGGTGAAGGGCGGTTCCAACGGAACTGCGCCCGGTATGGGAATGCCGACGATGCCCAGCGCGATTTTCTATCGCGCGGCGGACCAGAGCGTGACCGTCTGGGGATCGACCCTGATGGTGATGGTTTCGCCTGTGGCTGGGATCCAGCACCGTTTAGGTGATCAATCATCCTTCGCCCAATTTTGGTGAGCGCCGCGATGGTATGCTGCCGGATATGGTCGTTATTCACTACACCGCCATGCCATCCGCAGGCGCAGCGCTGAAAACGTTGTGTGATCCACAAACCGAAGTCTCAGCCCACTATCTGATTGAAGAGGACGGCACCGCTATGTCTCTGGTGCCCGAAGACATGCGTGCCTGGCATGCTGGTGCCGGGCGATGGGGCGAGGTTGACGACGTCAACAGCCGGTCCGTCGGGATTGAGTTGGCCAATGACGGCTTCAGTCCCTTCGCGGCTGCGCAAATGGACGCTCTGGTCGATGTGCTAAAAGGGATCAAGGCGCGGTGGAACATCAGGGCAGAGCGTGTGATAGGTCATTCTGACATGGCACCCGGTCGCAAAATCGACCCGGGTCCGCGATTTGACTGGCGCAGGCTGGCAATCGAAGGCCTGTCGGTTTGGCCTACGCCCTCATCGGTCTCTGGCGAGTCCTCTTCGGACGAGACCCCCAAAGGGGACGATGACGACCGGTTTGCAGCACTCGTGGCACGGTTCGGGTACACGGCGACGCAAGACTTCGATTTGCTTCTCAAGAGCTTTCGTTTGCGGTTTCGCCCTCATGCAGATGGACCGTTGGATAGCAACGATTTGGCAATGATCAGCGATCTCGCCCGCCGTTTCCCCGTTGACGCAAAGGGTTCCTCGGCGTAACGAGCTTTTGCGCGGATGGCTGGATGGCTGCTGAGGCTTGCCTCAGAGGAAAGTCCGGACTCCACAAAGCACGGTGCCGGGTAACGCCCGGCGGGGGCAACCCCAGGGAAAGCGCCACAGAGAACAGACGGCTATGCTTGCATAGTCACGGTGAAACGGTGGGGTAAGAGCCCACCGCGCGAGCGGCAACGCAAGCGGCACGGCAAGCCCCACCGGGAGCAATGCCAAATAGGGACCCCGCGTCGCAAGACAGGGATGCTTGAACCCAAGGAGGTCCGGGTTGGCAGCTAGAGGATGTCTGGCAACAGGCGTCTGAGATGAATGGTCATCCATCCGAGGTAACTCGGGGGACAAAATCCGGCTTACAGGTCGTCCGCGCTTTTGCTTGATCGACTACATCATGATCCGATTAACTGCGTGCGCAGTCATAACAACGCATCAGATTGGTTCTGATCAATGCCAAAATCCAATACGGCCGCTAGCATCGTATCGGACGTCGCGGCCTCGGACCGCATCATCGCCTGAGCGTCGTCTGCTTCATCAAAGATATCCGGTATATCGGTTTCGCTGCTGGTCATGGCGGCTACGTCGTTTTCTGCGTCCGCCGGATCACCAAATATCTCATTCAGGCGTGACAATAGTCCCGGGCCATCGCCCCGCGCCATCGGTGACCGTTCTTCCTCGTTTTCCTGAACAACGATAGAGACCTCGGCTGTTGCCGTGGCTCCGCTGTTGTCTGTGACGGTGTAAGTGAAGACATCATCACCGAAAAAGCCGCCATCTGGCGTGTAGACCACTGTAGAGCCGCTGATCTCAACAGATCCGTCCTCCGGATTGCTGACATCGGTGATGGTCAGACCACCATCACCAGTTGTTGAATCATTGTTCAGCACATCGATTGTGACGCTTCCATCTTCGTTCACGGTCGCGGAATCGTCCATCGCGACCAAGATGCTGCCGTCGACGTCCTCGCTAACAACGACTTCCGATGTTTCCGCGTCTTGATCTCGGTTTGCATTGTCTTTTTGGATGTGGATCTGATCCAGCCCGGCGTAACGGGAGCGGGCGCCAATCTCCAACGTGAAGACGCCATCATTTGCCGCTATCATCTCTTCGGTGACTTCGAACGACGCCTGCGAGAAATTATGATTTGAGTCGTAAGTCGTCCCAAAAACGAATGTTTCCCGTTGACCCGAGAAAAACAACTTCGTCCAGTCTTCATCTTCGAACCGGACGAAAAAATCGTTGTTTCTATCCGATTCCTCGCCAGTTACGGGGCGGATCGCCCTGAGTGATATGAAGTAGGTACCGGGCTCATCGACCGTAAATGAATATGACATCGGCGCAGACTGTGTTTGCCCGGCGTTGGACCCATTGAACATGTCTCCGCCGGTCCACAACATGACGCCGCTGCCATTGTCATCGTCGAACTGCGTTGTCAGCTCCCAGAGATCATTGGCTGCTTCGCCTTCAAACTGGAAAACCCCGGTTTCGGCCTGCATGACAACCAGACCATCTTCCATTTGGTGAATTGGTGTCCCGTCATAGGTTTCACCGGCTGCATCAACTACTGAATCGGGCATTCCATTTCCAATTTACAAAACAACAGATTTCCCACGCCAATTGCCTGCAAGGGACTTAAGAATTATGGCAAAGTTGTGGCTAAGCACATCCCCAGATGGTTGACCGAACCCGATGAAAGTTAGGCCCATGTACTGGGTCAGGCTATTGAAATGTAGCATGACCCTTGATTTGTGGCTTTGTGGTTGACTCGCTCCCGCGCACGGTTAAAAGGCACCTTCAATCAGATTCATGCGTTGTGCCGACAACGGCCCGCAACCAGGAGAGATGAGATATGGCGAAGCCTACCACCATCAAGATCCGCCTGAACTCCACCGCGGGGACTGGGCATTTCTACGTGACCAAAAAGAACGCCCGCACCATGACCGAAAAGATGGTCGTGCGGAAATACGATCCCGTCGTGCGCAAGCATGTCGAGTATAAGGAAGGCAAGATCAAGTAATTGATCGCCACGCTGGACAGTGATCAAGACCGCGCCCGGTGCGCGGTCTTTTTCGTTCTGGAGCGTTTCGAATTTAGCTTGAGGCACCACACATTACTCATCGCGTCGGAGTTGACGACAAAGCGCAGCGATTGGTGTTTCAGGCCCTGACCGAAATGCTTTCGTAGCTATTGCTCATAGGGAGAAGTCGCAGGCTGCCCGTCATGGTCGGTCCAGATGCGCGTTTGGGTGGTGCGATCCCAGCGCAATATCCGGTCATGATCAGGATATGTGACGACATCGCCAGGCGACCGTGTACCGATCACCAGATAGCGGGCCTCTGTGTTACTGGTGTTTTCAAGACAATGCCCCACAGCATCCCCCGCCTTGAAGGTGGCCGCATCGCCGGGGTGTAATGTGCTGACATGATCACCTTCGTACAGCAGCACCTCGCCCGCGATCATGTAAACCATTTCATCCTCGCCGGCGTGCCAGTGTTTGATGGATGATCGTGAACCGGGCGGCAGGATTTCAACAAAGGCTCCGAATTGGGTCAGTCCGCCGCTGTCGCTGAACAGCTGTGTCGCGCAGGGGCCACAAGGGTTGCCGGACCCGTTCGATTCATCGGTTTTGACGGTCTTGCTGGTAAATACCGGCATGTTTGGCTCCGCCGCGTGTTGTTACAAACGAAAAGGGCTGGTGTCTCCACCAGCCCCGAATTCATGTATGTGAAGCGCGATCACTCGCGGCTGCCGAACAGTTGTGGGCTTTATCTCGCAGAGTCAACTGTAAGAAATGAAAAACACAAAGTAACATCAACTACTTAACCCGTTTGGTGTGTCTTGCTTGTAAAACTGAATTTTGTCCCAAAGTGTAAACGAAACCACACAATTTCTCTTAAAATCAGTGCCTTGCCTTATCTTCGCGGCTTCTCGGGCTTGTCCAATTCAATGATGTTGTTCGTGTTTGCAGATTTGCCGAGCTGCTTCATCACGCATGTCCCATAGTCCGAACACACTCTGCCTGTCAGGTCTTCAACTGAGGGCTCTGGTGAAATCCCGTTCAAGTAGAGCGTTGTATAGAGCTCTGCCAAACCTAGGTTCAGTGACGCGACTTGCTGTTCAAGATCGGAAATCTTGCTTTCACGTTGGGCAAGCTGTTCTTTAAGCGCCTGAACTTGTCCGTGCCCTTCGACTCTCTGCCGATCGATTTCGAGCCGTCTTATCAGCTGCTCGATAAACAACTCATGCTGATACAGAGTTGGTCGACTTATTCCACAGTTTCTGGCCAACTCGGACATGTTAAGGACAAATGTCTCATTTCGCTTAGCCGCTGCAACGGCCTGTGCTTTTATCGCTTCCTCGATTATTGGATGCCACTTCTTACAAGACCTTTGACTGCATTGGCAGAGATTAACCATTCTTGCGTCGATCTAAGATGCTGCGGATCGCGCTCTCGACTCTTCTGAAATGCTTTATCTGTGGGGAACTATCCAATTCGGGATCGTCCTCAAGCATTTCAGCCATAGCTTTCGCGTGTCCGGCTTGACGTCGAAGCTCAGTAATCTCAACCTCGTCGGTCTGGTCCACTAAGAGATGAGTGCAGACTCCCGCTGTTTCCGAGTTTTTCCTTTCCACAGCGAAGCATGACAAGTGATGGGGGCAGGGCTCTGAGGCGAGGTCCTTCAGGCACAAGCCGTGAGGCATTACGTTGACCTGACGAGTTTGCATTGCCAAGTACGCTTCTGCTTCCGCGCGTGTTAAATCAGCTCTCTTTAGGATATTTGCGACATGTCCAGATATTGTGTCGTCTCTTATTCCATTTTGTATTGTTTGCCTTCGCTCAGCATTGGTCATCTGATTGTAGATCGAATTTGACTTTGTGGTTGTTCGATTCATCAAGGTTGCTATCTGAGCGTCGCTCATTCCACCTTTATGATATTGTGTTTCCAGCCAGTGGCGAAGCTGGTGGGACGTAAAGCTTGCCGTTCTCCCATTCCTTTTGTCGACAATTCCAAATCTCTCAAAAACGGATATCTTGTTGTTGTGACCGTGAAGCCAGTGAATAATCTGATCTGGTTTTAGTACAGCCCACTCGTTTGAAACATTGCGATACTGACCAACAAAATTAAGCGGGAGGGCAAAGAGTGCTTGATCGACGAACAAGATCGTTTTGCCACGTGTATCTTTGAGCAGTGGCGGCCGCTTTCTCTGGAATCTTTGCTCAAACGTCGCTCTTTTTCGAGGCAGAGGATAGCACTGTCCGGAGAGCTGGAAGTCGATTGCGGATTTCAATATCTCCTGTAGATCCGGTCCATCGAAACGCGATCCACCACCACGAAAGCCAATGTCTTCGAACAGCTTGAACTTGTCCATCACCCGCGCGTCTCTATACCATGAATTATAGGTCGGGTCTGTTTTTCTTGTGAGTACTCGCCCTTCTCGGGCGGCTATTTGGGTCTTCCGCAGTCTGTTGAATGTTTCCCAGTCAAGTGACAATTCGCGGGACGCAGCCAATACAGTTCCATGTTTTTCTAGGCACCTCACTACATCCAACCAACCTCGACGGCGGTGCCATGCAGCTTCTTCATTCAGGAGACGATTCTCTGGGTTGCTAGTCCAATAGTGAACCTTCTTCTTAATGAAGTAGAGCAATGCTTCTCGGTTCTTTGCTACTGCGCGCCAGTCTGGTTCATCGCTTTCTGCCCATTTAGACGCAAGCGCACGTCCTTCAGTGGTCAGCTCAAGTATCGTTTTATATGCATCTCGGACCATAGTTGTCAGTGCGGGGGGATCACCTTTGGTGCTGCCTTTCCTCCCTTGGAGGGAAAACTTCGAACCATGAGTTGGCCAGCATCCTCAAATAGGCAGTCAACTGGAAGGGTGCAGAGCTCTCCTATTCGAAACCCACACCCTACGTTGAAGGCCATGGCAGCTACGAAAAGCCTATCAGATGTCGAAATGCCTTCCTTTGACTTGATAGCCAATAAGTCTGCCAAGACTTGGTCGGGGATACGTTTTGCGGAGCGCCCTTCGTCAGTGCCGCGCCGTCCATGGCGAACACTCGAGGTTTTCGGTGCCGCGTAGCTGATGGGCAGCTCGTAAGTTTTTGACAAATAGGCAACAAGTGTTGCCAGTCTATTGAGGTTATCATTTTGGCAATTCGCTCCGAGTATCATACGCTCGGCAGCAACTACATCTTTTTGACGCAGTGACTTCAGTGGACGGGATCCCAGAACGGCCGCGAGTACAGCTGCAGCCTTCAGGTATGCCAATGGACGGTTCTTGGAGATCTGATGCGTGCGTCTTCGGTGAAGGATCAGAAGCTTAGTTGCGTTTCGAAGCTCTTGATTGGGAATTCGCCTGAAGTCGATGGTCAGCGTTCCGCTACGATCTTGACGATTTGACCATGCCGCCGTGTTCCACGTTTCATCTTCAAACGCGTTTCCCTCCGGTAGAAACACCTTAAGTCCTTTGAATATGCTCCGGTCTTGAAGCTTCTTGGGAAGCTCATTTAGCGCTGTTGCGAAAGTGCAATTGGGGTTATTCAAGATACGCTTTCTGTTTTGCTGTAGCTTCTGTTATCGCGGTTTCCAGTCTGGCGAAGTCGTCATGCGCACGAGAATGGATGGCGCTTGGCTCGGATAGGCGCCACTTGGAAGCTTCATCTCGTACTGCAGTCAAGGCAGAAGCCGTGTCTGCATCTTTGAACAAAAGGAAGTAACTGCATCCATTGAAACAAGCGTGAAAGGGATGCTTGCTGCAGCTGCCAACTTTGCCGCACTGGCCAATCGGCCAAGCAGACTCCTTATTTGGAACTACGACTGGCTTCTCTATTTTACCGATCGGTCGGCATACGATTTTGCCTTTAAAATAGGCCTCGGACATCTTGCTGAAGATGTCACCCAACGCGTCATTTGCTCGTTCCAACGACGGTGTCATGTCATTTCCAACGGCGTCCAGATAGGCCAACACTGCGTTGTTGCTATCGTGCTCCAGTGCTGCACGGATGTCCGTTAGTGCGTAGCCCTTGCGCGCCATCTGAGTAGCCACGGTGTGTCGGATTCGGCGAGCGTGGACATGTAGTTTTCGGCCTGTGCGAGGCGACATCAGTTCCTGAGAATTCAGCCAACGCCGCCAAATCTCATTCACTGCACCAGAGCTCCTCGGTCCAGAAAGCCGTGACTGTGCTTTGATAGGTGTCACGAAGAAATACCCGTACTTCTGTTGGGCCCTTCGCACTTCGGGACGAAGGGAATAGTTTTTGAGATCTTGAAAGAGCTCATCGGTGATGGGCCACCAGTCTGGTTCGTTTCGTGCCTGAGCTTTGGCTCCTGGTACGACGATAAAGGCTGGAAAGGAGGGGTCTTGCGGAAACTGTCTAACACCATCAGCTGCGACCCTAAGCATTTGGATCGGGCGCTTCCCCAGCGCGACGAGAGAACGAAAAAGCACTCTGATGAAGTGTTCTATGTCTTTCTCCCCGTGCTTTGGTGGCAAAAGACATGAACGAAGAACCTCGAGTTCAGCAGTAGTCAGAGCACCCTCTTGGACGTCCCAAGACCGAACTTGGTAAAGTACGCCGCCTCTGGCTTTGGTCAGCTTTGTTTCTTGAAGCCATCGCAGGATTTCTTTGTCTGCACCAAAGGCCGATGCAGTTGCCAGCTCGGCATATAACGCCCTGATCGTACTCGCATTTTCGGCGCTGAGTTTAGAGATAATCTTAGCCCAGTGATCATTTCCGAGTTCATGTAGTTGACTTGGAAAATGATCTCCACATTGATTGTAAAACCGACCAAGTCTGCCAATAGAGGACTGCCAAGAATTCAATCGGCTTTGCGCACAACGCCTAAGTTTTAGTGCGACAGCGTGCCTCAGTGGTCTCTCGATGCCAACAGGCAGTCCAACTCTATCCCAGTTCAGAGAATAGATTTTCCCTTGATACCGACTTCGCCAATACCTTTGATCGATCCTTATCCATACCGGTTGATCAGGCAAGAAAAGGTTGCGTATAAAAACTGACTTGTCGGGCCCCGCCCACGTGTCAGAGGAGCCTTCGTACTTCAAACATACCAGTTGCCCTTGCTCGTTCACTTTCATGTCCGAGCCAGGAATTGGTCTGAGATCCTCAACTGTTTTGCTGAAACGAGGCAAGACTAGACCAGCTGTTTCTGTAGATCGTAAGAGGCAGAACGGGCAGACTTACGTTGCGCGGCGGCAGCGTATATCGACAAGCTTTCTTCACTGGACCACCCCCCCATATACATCAATCCATCGAGTCTTAGGCGACGTTGGTGTGGGTCCTTGATTTCCAGCATTTTTTCGTAGGCGCGATTGAAAAAGGTGTGGCGTGCTCGATGCCAGCGGAAATCTATATTGGTGGCAACCTTTACTGACTTAGCTATCGCCTGTGCACTGCTCATCGACAACGGTGCGCCAGATTTTGTTATTAGCAAGTAAGGATGAGAGAAGGAGGTTTTCTGATACCTCCGACCACTCTTTCTCTTCGCCCAGGCCCATCTCTCAGAACTACGGTAGATGTTGAACAGTTCAGGAAACCTAGAGTTCTGGAAATACTGCCCTAATTCGCGCCCGAGCGTCTTCGGTTTCGGAGCATTGGTGCCTCGCGGATCTGGTCCATCAGCTCTGTGTTCTGTTCTCACCACTTCTAGATAAGGCTTACTCTCGCTTGGAAGATCTTGAACACGCAATGCGAGAATTTCTCCAATACGAAGTCCATACTCAATTGCTAGCCGCCAAATCAGATAATTTCTAATACCGTTTTCTGCCTTCTGATCATCTTTTCGAAACGCTTGCTGCACAAAGAACCGTTCGATTTCATCAACTTCGTCTGCGTCATAGTCTTTCGCTTGTCTGAATGTGCGCGTTGGCAAGACCGCGTGGGTGCTCCAGTTCTCATCTACAAGACTGAGCCGATGGCTCAATTCATCTGTGCCACACTCCTTGGCATGTAAGATTAACCATCTTGCAAATGCCTTCGCACCCAATGAAATGGCGTTTATTGTTTCGACTTGAATGTTGCTGACGCCGACGTTTTTCTTGCTTCTGTTATCGATTAACCAGTTTTTGAAGCTGAGCATATCCTCAACTCGCAAGTCGCCAGAAAGCATCCTCCGTGTTCGCACTGGATCTAATGCCTTGTCCGCCCAAGTCAGGAACGCTGCGCAATGCTCCATTTTTTTCTTGTAGGTGTTTGGGCTTATTGAGAGCTGTGTAGAGTAGGCTGCGTAGAGACCGCCTAGATGGTGAACCCTATTGGTGTCATCACTTACCAACACTGCCTGGATTCCTGGACCGAAACGCCTTGGGTTTGAGGGCACTACGTAGACTCTTCGATAGTGGTATTGGCCCATAATCTGATCACTCCGTGGTTTTAAGCGGGACGAACGCTACGCTTGTGGTTCTGCTAGTTGATTAAGTTTTCCTTGATAATCTCCGCCAGCTGGCAACCGTTTTGCGGGCGCATCTGGTCAGTTCTGCAAAACGGTATTGTTCAGGCGCCCTTGCACAATCAGTTGTGTGCGTCATTGTTTATCCGTCAGCATGCTAACTCCATTTTCTTAACGAGCACTATCATTGGCGGGCAAAGCCCGCCTTGACATGGCTCGGTTGTCTGTGGGCTATTAGCTATCGACACCACAACGATAGCTTTTTTGACGGCCGCCGCCGCATCGCACTGTTGTGGCGGTTTTCTATTTTTGTCATCTGTGTTTCCTCTCTGATCATGATTGTTCGGGAGTCGCGCCAGGGGCAGATGCAACAGCTTTTCGACGGCTTGTGATTGGCGATTGCCAGAAACCACGCCTGAGATAGTGGAAGGCGTCAGCCGAAGATCTCTGAAAATCCTCGCCAAGCATGATTCGCTGCTCCGAGGGAGCGCGTTGATATGTTCTCTCTTGTTTGGTTCAGCGCCTATCATCGTGGTAAGTTTAAGCTCACAAGTGTGATGCAATAAGATCATCTGCAGCGGCCAAGGGCAACAGAAATCTCTTCTAAGCTACTGATGTAAATAGTAAAAATAACAATTTACTTTGCGGTGATAAGGCAGATGAGGCGATCGATGTTGTGCCTTGGTCAGCGTTGCAGGCAGCGTGATATTCGTGCCTTAGACTAATCACACCACCATCGTAGACCGCTCAAGAAAGGAAGCGTTGGGCCGAATAGATCATGAGTGCTGATCGACACTGCCGTCCAACTGTAAGCCAGGTGCGACGCTCACCTTGGTAGCCTCAATCCCCAAATGGATTCGCGGTCGCGCTGCCAATTTGCGAATTGCTGACTTTGGGTTGCCGTGAGGCCTTCAATCCTGAAGCAGCATCCAGGCGTCAACACCTAAACCAACAGCAACGCGATACAGGTTGTCGATCGAGATGTTTTGTTCAGAACGTTCGACTGCACTCAGGTACGTACGGTTCAGGCCGGCTTCCTCTGCCAGCCGTTCTTGTGACCAGCCGCGTTCCGCACGCAATTTTCGCATATTGCGGGCTAAAACATCTCTCAGGGGACTTTTGGGCGTTCTCTTCACACATAAGTCTATTGAGGAACGCCGGTTTTAACTCTACCTGTTTTAACATACAATCGTGCGCGCCGTATTTGCGCGTGTCACGCCGGAAGGAAAGACCAAAGAAGATGACCAAACACCAAGACAACCTCGGCAAGCGTGATGTCGAGATAGAGAGGCATGACGACTTGACGCCACAGCTAAGCGACCGTCAAATCGCAGAGAGCTTAGACATACAAGCAAAGCTCTTAGCTGAGGCGTACTCAACCTGTGACGATGACAAGATAGACCAGGCCTTACTTACCGTTGGTGATGCCCGCAGCAGGCTACAAAACGGCATGTTCGATTGGATTCCTTAAGCCCGCAGTTCGGTCGTTCGAGACGGATGGCGCTCCGCTGAAGCGAGAGCCTTTCGATCTCAACAGTTTGATTATCAGTGCGTGCTTTGAAGTCCGGCCCGCACCCTGAAACGAAGCGCCGCCAAAGCTTGATCCACTTCCGCTAGAATCTCTGACTTCTTTTCAGGTTCAGTGGTTTGGAAGTCGCCTCCCACTTTGTACCACCGCGACCGTGACCTGGCCCAACCTTTGTCTGCATCAAGCGCCAGCAGCGGTGATGTTGTTACGTGTCGATCGACGATTTCCGGGTGATCGTCACAAATGCCGTAGAGACGGAAATGGTCAGACCATAGTTCCAGCCTCCAAGGATTGAGCGTCGGCGCATCCGCAATTTCTTGTTCTGTCGGACCAGCCTCGGCTGCTTCAAGCGCCGTCAGCATGTTTTCACGCGTTAAGTCCATAACTATCCAATCGTGCAGTTCGTTAGGGCTTGATTGATCACAGCGGTCATAGACCGATTGACCTCCAATGTGCACCAACAGGACGAGGTGTCGAGGTCAGCATCAAACGCCTCAGCGCCTCAAACACAATTGAGGCTTTCAATGCTGACCTCAGACACAGAGAATATCAGATGCCTTAGGGCCGAATGGGTCCGAACAATCACCAATAGTATTTATGCGGTTTGCGACTCAAGGGCCACACAAGACCATCAGGATCACTCCCCTTCAGTAGTTCTCGCTCCTGCTTCCCTTCTATACGCCGTCGTGGGCGCGTGTGGTATAGTTTGTCGTGCGAACGCGGATAGTTCTGGAGCCAGCGCAGCTCTTCAATTTGCGGCTCCAAACGCCGCTCCAGCCCCTTGGATGAGTAACCTTTGTTTCGACCGGCCAGACGGGATCGCTTTCGTTTGTAGTGGGCCATGATACGGCCTTTCATGCAGTTTCTTTACTACATGGCGATCTCCAATTCTGTTCATTCCAAGCCGTCGTGGTCAGCCGATCTGGCTACATCGGTGTGAAAAATTATACAAGAGAATGTTTCTTCACCAGCCACTCACCGACATAGTCGGAGAAAGTGGTTGACTGACAACTCAAAGCTGGCCAGCGCTTGACTTAAATGTTCACTTAATGTTCTTTCGGCGGTTTGATGTAGTGAGTATGCAATGGTCCGACGCTCCACCCCGCAAAAACGGATTGATGAGTTGGCCTTCCCGGTCAGGGTCAGGTTTGCAGTGCCCGAGCGTGGGTTCGGCATGCGCTTGGACGCGATCCACGCCTGGCTCAGAACCGAAGTCGGGATGGGCTTCTACGCCGTGTATTCGTCCAGAGGCCTCGCAACAGATGCGTTGGGGGTCTACCTGCGCGATATTGAGAGTGCTCGGGCACTCATCACGGCCTTTCCAGACCTGATACTTGCTGACGGGACCGAATGCCGCGCCTATACTTCCCCTGTCCACGACGGTGCGTGGCGCAGTGATGAGTTATTGGGTGTGTGCAATCTTTATTCGATGACGAAGGGCCAGGACGCGATCCGTGCGCTCTTTGATGGTCTTGACGACAAAACGGGCAATCTGCCGCCGCTGACGGGCGTATATCCAGACTACATGGCGCCAGTCGTCAGCAACGGCGACACAGGACCAGTCCTGTCGATGATGCGATGGGGGATGCCGTCACCTGCTTTTGCCCTGAAAGGCAAGAAGACGGACCGGGGCGTGACAAACATTCGCAACACGAAGTCCCCGCATTGGCGCAGGTGGTTTGGCATTAAACACCGCTGCGTCGTCCCGTTCACTTCGTTTTCAGAGCCACACAATCAGATTGGTAAGCCTTCAGAGCCCGTGTGGTTTGCCCTGTCCGAAGATCGACCAATCGCGTTCTTTGCCGGCATCTGGACAGAGTGGACATCAGTGCGAAAGTTGAAAGACGGTGAGACCACGGACAATCTGTTTGGGTTTCTGACGACCGAGGCAAATGCAGATGTCGGCGCGATCCATCCGAAAGCGATGCCCGTTGTTCTCACATCCATGGAAGAGGTTGATCGTTGGTTGCAGGCGGGTGTGGATGAAGCGCTGTTGCTGCAGCGACCGCTAGCAGATGGACTTCTGCGCATTGTAGAACGCGGCATGCCGCAAGACATCTCTGGGACTTCAATCTAATGTCCGGTATTTCGGGTGCTTGCCATTGGCTGGCAGGTGGCAATGCTGCCACGCCCCCTTCTGATCCAGACTTTCGCTGCCAACGCGAAGGTGGATGTCTGACGAACTCACAGTCTGCGGGACTATTCAGCCGTTCATTGGATCCAACTCAATGTCCGCTTTGGCCCGCTCGGTCCTCGCCAAAGCCATCTTGCATGAGTGAGTCCAGCATCGGACAGGCCGCAGTCCCTTCGTCACAATTCGAGGACAGGCTCAGAAGTGCTTCGCGGAGTCGGGTCAGATTTTCGATCTTGGCGTTGATTTCATCCAGATGATTTTCCGCCAACGTCTTCACCTCACCGCAACTTCGATCATCTTGTTCAGTCAGCGACAGGAAGGTCTGGATGATTGAGATTGGGAAACCCAAGTCTCGACATCGCCGAACGAACCTCAATTTCGCAATTTCATTCGAAGAATATAGCCTGCGTCCTCCCGCCGACCGCCCCGGCTTTGGCACAATGCCCATCCGTTCATAGTATCGGATCGTTTCGATGTTCACGCCGCTTTGTTCTGACGCCTTGCCAATGGTGAACATTTTGCTTGCTCCTGTAGCCACTACAGGAACTAAAACCGCAGAATGCACGTGAACGCAAATCAACAAACAACGACTGAACCCGGCGCAGCTGCGCGGCTGGTCATGCCAATCGCGACACTTCTCGCATTGTTATCGGCTTCATGCTGTGTGTTGCCAATCGGGCTGTCAATCATCGGTCTTGGCGGCGCATGGCTCACCTTGCTTGGACCATTCATCGCGTATCGGGGGTTCATCCTTGTTGCCGTCGCCATTGCGCTCATTTGGGCATGGTATCGCGTGATATGGCCAAAGGCGTGCGCAAGGCGTAGGCGATCCGCTGTCCTCTGGGCGTCCTTCGCCACCATTGCCTTCTTGGTCGCGCTGTCATCCCCATATTGGGAAGCTTCAGCGCAACGGTTCATGTGGGATTTGTGGAGATCGGCCCGATGAAGAACAAACTACTAGCATTTGGCGTTGGCGGTACGGTCTTAGCGATACTTTGCTGCTTCACACCGTTGTTGCCGATTGTGCTGACGGCACTTGGTCTGACTGGCCTGCTTGGCATTCTCTATAACGATGCCGTTTTGCTGCCGATTTTGGCAGGTTTTCTTATACTGACGGGGTACGCACTATGGCGACAGAAGCAACAAAACTAGTCTTGGAATCCACGCTGACCTGTCCATCCTGCGGGCATGACGAGACGGAAACCATGCCCACCGACGCCTGCCAGTGGTTCTATGAGTGCAAGTCCTGTCAGACAGTATTGAAACCGCTCGAAGGCGACTGTTGTGTGTACTGTTCATACGCAACGGTGCCGTGTCCCCCTATTCAAGAAGGCAATTCGTGCTGCGCATAGCGGACTCTAGTCACATCGCAGCAATTCACGGTGGAAAGCACAAGCCGCGGCTGTGCTGCGGTTGGGTCGACATTTTAGTTGTCGTGTAGGACAGGTGCGATCATAGGATCGAACCGCTACCTATACTTCGAACGTGATTAGAAACTCGGTGCCAATCATGCTGTCCTGGATGGTAATTGAAGCACCGTGCATTTCTGCAATGGCTTTCGCAAGGGTCAGCCCCAAACCGTTCCCTGCAGAGCTTCTGCTGCTATCGGTGCTGACAAATCGTTCAAAGACCCGTTGTCGGTCTTCTGGCATGATACCGGGGCCATCGTCTGCCACGCTCGCTTGTATCTGTCCGTTGCTAAACTTCGTTGAAACGGTAATTGACGCGCCGTTGGGGCAGTAGCGAAGCGCGTTCTCAACTAGGTTGGCGAACAACTGGGTCAGCATGTTGGCGTCACCCTGAATTTGGACTGGTGACGAACCAGGCGCAAATGTCAGCTTCTGAGCTTTATCTTCGGCTGCTGGCTCATACAGATCGATCACATTTTCAATGACTTCATTCATATCCACTTCATCAAAACGGGCACGCCGATCTTGTGCCTCAATCTGCGCGATGCGTAGCAGCGCGTTGAAGGTTCCAATGATCCCCTCGACTTGTTGAAGAGCGCCATCAACGTCGTCACCAATTGCGACATCGCTGTCTCGCATCATCTCCAGTCGCTGCCGCAGTCTTTGTAGTGGGGTCCGAAGATCATGGGCGATATCGTTCGATATTTGCTCCTGACTTTCCAGCAAACGCTTCAACTGGTCCAAAGCGGCATTGATGCCTGTCGATATCCGCGACAGGTCATCATTTTCATTGTGGTGACGTGGAACGCGGGCGCTAAGGTCACCCTTTGAGGCAAGCGCCAAAGTCTGAGATATCTCGGAAATCCGTCCTTCGGTCGCTTGTCCCACCCGGACACCGAGCAACAGTCCCAAACCGACAACAACAAGATAGCCAACACCCAGCGCGATGCCGACCGCCTCCATGACTTCTGCGACAATGTGGTTGCCGGAGCCTTGGAAGAGTGTGTACGTGCCAATCTGGTCCCGGCGCATCCAATACCCCGCAACCTCTTCGTCAATAGGTGTTCTGAGTTCGAGAGCATCAGCCTCAAAAAACGAACTGACATCATCAGACAGGATCGTCACGATGTTACCCGCGACAATACCTCCTTGCGCATCTTGAAGCTGATATATCCGTGTGTTTTCGAAACTGACGTCGGCCAGCGCTGCGATGCGAGTTTGCAGTCCTGCTTCCCCTTGCTCATCATAGATGGCTGCAAAAGTCCCGGCATCCCCCCGCATTTGGTCAGACACCCAATCCCGCACCTCAAAATCGGTAAACCAGTAGGCCGCAACAAAGACGAGTGCGGACAGTACGGCATAGAGCATCGAAAACTGGAGAGACAGTCGAACAGACGTTCGCAACGAGCGGAAGCGGTTTCGCACATCATACATGCAGAGAATACCCGGTCCCGCGCACCGTATGGATCAACGGGCTATCGAATGGTTTATCGACCTTATTCCGTAGACGACTGATGTGCGTTTCAACAACGTTCGTGTTGGGATCAAAATGAAAGTCCCAGACGCCTTCCAACAGCATAGTGCGGGTCAGGACTCGATCACTATGACGCATGAGGTAGCACAGTAGGCGCATCTCACGGGGTTGCAAGACGATGGTTTGTCCGGCACGGCTGGCAACTTGGCGCAATAGATCAACTTCAAGATCACCCACCTGCAATTTCGTCTCTTCGACCGCCAATGGCGGACGGCGAGCCAAGGCGATCAACCGCGCTGAAAGCTCGGAGAATGAGAATGGCTTGGTCAGGTAGTCGTCGGCACCAGCCTCCAAACCATCAACCCGATCTGTCAATCCAGCCATTGCGCTCAGGAACAGGATCGGCGTCTTCACGTCCGCCCCTCTTACCGCTTTGACCAGAGACAACCCGTCAAGACCGGGCAGCATGCGGTCGATCACCATGACATCAAAGTCAGCGTCCAAAGCCGATAGAAAACCCTGTTTGCCATCGGCGATGTGTTCAACGAGATGACCAAGCTTTTTCAGACTGCTGCAAATGTAGTCTGCCGTCTCTTGATCATCTTCGACTACCAAAACCCGCATTTTTTACCCTGTCTCATAGTTCCAAACGCCTATTACATCTCCGAACCTTTGCCAAACATCGCCTGAACATTACCAATCGGTATATATCCGACGATCTTTCCGAAACCTGCATCCTTCTACGTCTGCACAACAACTTTTTTGGGGCAGGCATGTTCAGCACGCAGACAATGAAGCAGGCGGAAGCCAGTCGACGACCAATCATTCGAATTCTCAAGAGGTTGCTAAAGGGGTTCGGCGCGCTCTTGGCGGTCGTCATTCTGTTAGCCGCAGCTGAAAATAACTGGCTTGGGTATGCTTGGCGTTCTGTTCAGTTGTCTCTGCAAAGCGACGACACGATCTACGGCATCGGTAACAGTCCCGAGGCTGTTATGGCAGCTGCGCCCATCAATGAAGACGGCACAGTGACCATTCTGGCTGTCGGTGACATCGTGCGTTGCCCTAAGCCCGAAGGCATTAAGCAGGATTTGACGACGCTTGCCAGCTGGGTCGGCTTGGATGACCCACTTGATCATGCGAAAGTACCAGCGGTCCAAACTGCTTCACTCACGCAAAACTGGCCAACTGCACCAATTTTGACGCTTGGTGATATCGTTTATCGTCGCGGGACGCCTCATGAGTTTGCGGACTGCTTCGATCCCATATGGGGCGATGTCAGTCCTCGGACGCTGCCCGCACCGGGAAACCATGAGTATTACACACCCGCAGCCTTCGCCTACTTCGATTATTGGGGGCAACAAGCTGGACCAGAGCGTCGCGGATATTACGCGGTGCGGCATAATAGCTGGCTGATCTTATCACTGAACTCTGAGGTTGATGCCGATCCTGCATCGCCGCAAGGCAGATGGCTCGCTGAGACGCTGGCGGATTCTTCTGAGCAATGCATCCTCGCCTATTATCACCGCCCGGCAAATACATTGAGGCCGCGCAGCGCCGGTAGTGAAGGCGATCTCTTTGCACAGTTGGCTACGGCGAATGCCGATGTCATCCTCAACGGCCACAACCACTTTTATGAACGAACACATCCGATGGATAGCACGGGGAATGTCGCTGCTGAGGGTGGGACCGTTTCCTTTGTTGTTGGAACCGGCGACAAGGGCTCAAGGTATGATGTAGAACCCGCCGACTTCACCGCGACAGTTGTGTTCGGTGAACAAGGCCTGCTTCGGCTTGACCTTGGCGATGACAGCTACCGATGGGCGTTTCACTCAACAAATGACGCAACCGTTTTGGACAATGGGAGCCGCAGATGTGGTTCCGTCTGATGCGGCGTTGGCAGAATAAGGCCGCGATTGCGGACAGCACACAGCTTCGTTCTCCCAAACAAACGCAGCTTGCTTGCCTTCAGCGCGACACAGCGCGCATCTTGGCGCTGACATGTTTTTTGTATGTTCAAGCCCCCATGGTCAGCGCAAACGATAGGCTGGTTCAGGTCGGGGACTTTTTCCACGAATACTCCCAATTAGGTGCGGTTGCATACACATATTGGAACCATGGATTTGAGGGAGCACTTGGTTGCCTCGCGGGCAGTATTGTTAACAACGAAGCGACACGTGTCTTGAAGCGAGAAATCAATCAGCCACGACCGAACGGCGGCGATTTGGGGATGCCGTCTGGTCATACTTCACGCGTTGCATCGTCATTTGGCTGCTTGCTGGGTCAAGAAGGCTTCACTGCACCAACAATCGCAATGGGTGCAGCGACGGCGATAACAGCTTATTCTCGCGTTGAAGGTAACTATCACACACCTGAGCAGGTTTTGGCGGGTGCGATACTCGGCACAACGCTAGGCTATCTGGGCACGCAGCACCTGTATGTTTCGCCCTCTGAAATCAGTGTGACCATGCCGGTTGGTGGAAACTCGGATAGTGGCGGTCCGCAAGTGACGATGGAAGCCCGTAAGAGCTTGATTGATTTTGCAAACAATCGCTAACCCAACCGAAGAACACAGTGCCATTCCGGATGCGACCGTACTAGTGTTCGCGGTCGCACAAATTGTGGTCAGCTAGTGACGCTAACACGTAGCAATCTCCTAATACGCCTTCACCGTCGCAGCCTTTCGATATCCGGCTGAGTTCCTTTTCAAGTGTTCTGAGACGTTTGATCTTGGCACGCACCTCTTCAAGTTGCGACGTGGCAATATCGGTTGCAGCCTCGCACGACCGGTCCGGGTGCTCTTGCAGTTCGATCAACGACGAGATCGCTTCAATCGAAAACCCAAGATCGCGCGCATGGCGGATGAAGCTCAGCCGCTCCAACCCAGCTTTGTCGTATCGCCTTTGGTTGCCAGACGTGCGCTCAGCCTCGGCCAATAGCCCCATTTCCTCGTAATACCGAATTGTCGGAACCTTGACCTTTGTGCGCTTCGAAAGCTCGCCAATGGAAAACATGAAGAAACCTCTTGAACCTCTAGTCACTAGAGACATTACACTATGCGCAAGCAAAGATGAAAGAGGTTTCCCATGGCTGGTTGCTGCGGACATGATGCCAAGTTTGACGGCGTTTCAGATGATTACAAAAGGCGGCTCTGGATCGTTATCGCGCTGAACGCGACAATGTTCTTTGTCGAGATGACAGCAGGGCATCTGGCCAAGTCACAGGCGTTGCAGGCCGACGCGCTCGACTTTGCGGGCGATGCGCTGACCTATGGCATTTCGCTTGCAGTCATCGGGGCATCACTGCGCGCGCGAACGAACGCGGCATTGTTCAAAGGCGTCAGCCTTCTTCTGATGGGTCTTTGGGTGTTTGGATCGACGGTTTATCGCGTCTTCTATGTTGGCGTTCCGACGGCGGAAATCATGGGTATCGTCGGCTTTCTTGCACTGCTCACCAATCTGGCAAGCGTATTGCTGTTGGTGCGCTACAAGGACGGCGATGCCAATGTCCGGTCGGTTTGGCTGTGTTCGCGCAATGACGCGATCGGGAACGTGGCAGTGATGTTTGCAGCACTTGGTGTGTGGGGCACAGCGACTGGTTGGCCTGACCTGATTGTTGCGACGATCATGGCCGGATTGTTCCTGTCATCGGCCTTCCAGATCGTGCGCCAAGCCTTGGAAGAGCGAAGCGAAATGACCGACCATAAGCACATCGAAGTATGATGCAGCCGACCTTGGTTCTCATCGGCCTTGTGATCGCGGCGGCCACCCTAGCCGCGATACTTTGGTCCATTGCTTACCCTAAGCACCGCCTTTGGCCGCCAAAGCGCTACACTAAGGCGACTCCCGTTTTGGTTTGGGTTCCAACATTCACACTATTCGGTATCCTAATCGTCCTCGGGTTCATGGATTGGGGAAGCCTGCTATTTCCAACTTGGCTGCGATTCGGAGTTGGCATTCCTCTGATCGTTGTTGGCAACGTCATCGTCTGGTCTGAGGTCGTGCAGTTCGGAATAGCTCAGATTGGCGGCGCGAGAGGGTCGCTCCGAACGGGCGGCATGTATCGCTATTCGCGCAACCCACAGTACATCGCAGATATTGCAATGATTATCGGATGGATTGTGCTTTGTGCGTCGTCTGGAGCGGCGCTAGTCGGCTTTGCCGGAATAGCCGTCCTGATAGCCGCACCTTTAGCTGAGGAACCATGGCTCAAGGAGCAATACGGTTCCCCGTTCGATAAATACAGGGCAAAGGTCCGACGGTTCTTGTAGGCAAATGACCAAATGCAAGAGCAGACCTTCGCCATGGTGCGGCATCTTGGTAGGTCTGGGCTCTTCGCGGCCATCGGATGCGGCGCAGCATCTGCTCAATCTTGGCTTCGGTTGGCGACACGAGCGGCCCAAACCCGACCTTGAGCACCTATTCGGGATGCTGCGGTCGCAGCCCTCATTGCGGTCATTCGCTGCGAGCGCGAAAACTGAAGTTGGCTTGATGTCCGGGATGCGGGATGTTGCTGCCATTCGCTTCAGATGCACGAATGACTGCTTTCGCAAAAAAGGAAAAACTGTGGACGAAAGAGTCAAAAGTTAGTGGGTATTGTACCTGTCGTGCGCAGCGAAGAATCTCTGCATAAGCAGAATACATTCGCGTTTAGGCGGAAGTCCGCTAGTGACAAACGCCTTTCCCCAATTCATCAGTCAGCGATTCCGCCGAACTCGTTCAAATGATGACAGTCGCTTTACACCGATCCTAACTTTGCGCCATACGAGTGGCACATCAACAAATACGAATAGCTTCGAGAAGAGGATCGGCGATGTCTAACAAAGTTTTGTATGGGTCCGCCGTTGCATCTGTATTCGCTGCTGCCGCCGGTTTGGTCTATTCGCCGTTATCGGCGCAAAGTACCAATGCCCCTTCAGATACTGCCGCGGCGGTTGAATCAGCCAATTGGGCGGACAACGTGACGATCACCATCGATTCAGCGGCCAATTCGTTTCGCTTTCAATCGAACGGTATTCCAAGCCATGGGTTTGCTGAACAGTATCTGATCCCCACCGATCCAACCGACCAGCCGTTTTCCGACAAACCGGCTGAATTTTTCGATGTCGTAAATTCAGCAGAGTTTTTCACCGAAACTGAGGTCGATACGACAATCACGACACAACCAATCTACTCGGACACAGCGACAGATACGTCACTGGGCATGATTGGCGTGGCGATAAGTGGTGCGCAAATTTTCAACGACTACGAAGATTTTGAACGTGCTGTGACCGCACAGGATGATCAGGCTGTTCATGATCATGTTGCCTTCCTCGATAACTGCAATGGCCATACGCTGGTCGATGGAACGAGTTACCATTATCACGGTATTCCTGTTTGCATCGCAGAAGCGAATGCGCGGGCCGGTCAACACTCGGAGATGATTGGTGTCTTGGCGGATGGTTTTCCGGTGTACAGCAATTACGACATCGGCGGGATTGTGGTGGCCAACGATGATTTGGATGAGTGCAGCGGCCATTTCGGTCCGACGCCGGAATTTCCCGATGGCATCTACCACTATCATTTGACGGCAGACGAAGCGCCTTACATGATTGATTGCTACCACGGCGAAATCGAGGTGTCTTCCTCTGCTGGCCCGGAAGGCGGCGGTCCCGATTTCAGTGCAATCGCGACACAATATGGTGTCACTGAAGATGCATTAATGGAAGCTCTCGGAGACAGCCGACCACCAGATTTTGCAGCGGCAGCCGAGCTTCTGGGGATCAGCGAAGAGGAACTGCTGGAGGCTATTCCAGCGCCCAACCAGTAGTCCAGACGCGCATGGAAAAGATCGCATATCTTGTTATCGGTGCAGCCATGGCCATCGTTGTTATGACGCTGCTGCCAATGTCTCATATGAATAAGTCGCCTGGGATGACCGATACAGACATGCCGATGGACATGTCTCAGATGCCCAATATGGACGCGATGCATCAGCATCCCCCGCGTGAAGTCTCGCCGGAATTGCCGATGCCGAGTGTAAACCATCTGATGTTTCCCGACATGATGGACGGCTTCAATATTCAGATATTGACCAGTAATTTCAGCTTCACCCCTGCGGCGATCAATCGCGCGCCAGTTGATAACGAAGGCCATGCCCACATCTACGTGAACGGTGTCAAAATCGCACGCGTCTACTCTGACTGGTACCATTTGCCCGGCACGATCCTGAAAATGGGCGACAACGAAGTCAGGGTCACGTTGAACGCAAATGACCATAGCGAGTGGACGGTGGACGGGGTACCGGTATCGTCAGTTGTGCGTGTGCAAATTAGTGCCGCTTCGCAATAGATATCGCATGTTGGTCAAAATAAAGTCGCTTCCATTGATGAAAAAGGTACTCGCTTTCGTCACTAGCTACTCGTTCATCTGAACCATCGAAAAACCTCGTCCAACAAACCCTCGGAACAACCCAGTTTGCTGTTGGCACGGCTTTGGCGTCGCTCATGAAAACCGACTTTAGCTGCACCACAGAATAATCTGCAAAGGGCTCAGTACAGACCTCGGAGCAACCGCAGTATCTGCTTACGCGCCGCCAATCCTTGAGCCCGCCGAACATGATTTCAATCAGTTGCGCTTTTAATGGCGCTTGCCATTTTTGACTGGCTTCTTGCGTTGCTTTTGGCAGGACGCCAATTAACTCTGGCTATGTCATATATTAACCCTAACCTTTGCAAAGTCTGTTAGCAGACCTAGGTTTTCGTGTGCGTTCTTGGTTTCAGGCCTGCTGCGTTTGGGGTCGATAAAATTATGGCGATGCCAGCATGGTAGACCGATCAATCCGGCGAAAGGTATAAGTTTGGAACCCTTGAAAATACTGCTTGAGCAGCTGAACAGCATAGCGCGCGCTTCAATCGAGTTGCTCCCTCAGCTGCTAGTGGCTGTGGTCGTCATCGTTCTTACCTCGCTTTTGAATAAGTTCGCCGACATGATTGTGTACCGCGTATTGAAAAGAACGAACCTGCGCAGGAGCCTCAAAGAACTTTTTTCCTTGCTCATCTCCATATTGGTTTGGGTCGTTGGCATTATGATTGCTGCGGTCATCTTGTTTCCGGGGCTTACGCCGTCGAGCATGTTGGCGGGCCTTGGCATTGGTTCTGTCGCCATCGGCTTTGCTTTCAAGGACGTTTTCGAGAATTTCTTGGCCGGCATCATTATCTTGTTTCGCCGCGAGATGCGGATCGGCGACCATATCGAATGCGAAGGTATTGAGGGCGAGGTCACTCATATTGCCATTCGTGAGAGCCATATCAGTCAGACGGATGGCCAGTTGGTCATCGTCCCCAATTCTATCCTGTTCAAGAACCCGGTGACCATCCGCACTGACAAAGATTTGCGTCGTGTTACCGTGATCTGCGGGGTGGCATATGATGTTGATGTCGACGCCGCGAGAACCGTTGTATCGAATGCTGTTGAATGTTGTGAAACGGTGTCCGCTGGCGAAAAGCCAGTTCAAGTATTCGCCCAAGAGTTCGCGTCATCGTCTATTAATTTCGAAGTTACATGGTGGACTGGATCGAGCCCGTTAGAGGTACGAAAGTCGCGGGACGAAGTCGTCTCCAAGGTGAAGCGAGCGTTGGATGACGCCGGTATAGAGATCCCATTCCCATACAGGACCTTGACCTTCAAAGGACCCGTTCCAGTCTCTGGCGCAGCGGACTGACGGGATGCAGAGGTGTTGGACTTTAGCTCAGAAAAGCGACATGCAATGCATGAGGCCGTCAATTATGACCACTGAGCAGCCCTACTTTGTCGGCTAAATGTAGGGTTTGCCAAATTTTATGCAGGTACGAAATTGGGCAAACGCGCACTTCTGATGAAATGGCTGCAGGACATCCGGGCAAGTTACTGGTTCCTACCCACAATTTTAGCCATTCTAGCCGTTGTTCTGGCTCAGGTCGTACAGTACCTGGACCACAACGAATTTCTGCTAACCGACGCCTGGCGCACGACCCAAGTCGAAGGTGCAAGATCGACGCTCGCGCTGATTTCACAATCAGTCATAGGCGTGACAGGCGTCATGTTCTCGATGACCATCGTCGCAGTATCCTTTGCATCAGGGAACTTTGGCCCGAGATTGATTGGGAACTTCATGCGTGACCGCGGTAATCAATGGAGCCTCGGCATTTTGATCGCCACCTTTGTCTACACGCTGTTAATACTCCGCGCAGTCCAGAGTCCGTATGGACCAGAAGGCGCGAACGACGCGTTTGTTCCACATTTATCGATGCTGGTCGCACTCGGACTAACGGGTGTGTCGGTTTTAACGATGATCTTCTACGTCCATCACATTCCAGAGATTATCAACGTATCGAACATTTCGGCGAAGTTGGGAGGGCGATTGAGGAGCGCTATTGAGTGCCTCATTGAGACGGAGAAGCAGGAGGTTGATCAAGAGGTCGACAGTCTCCCTGAACGACCAGCAGAGCATCAAATCTTCCTCAAAGCCGATGGCTTCTTGCAAACTTGGGATCGCAAAAGGCTCGTCGAATTGGCGACTGAAAGTAACCTTTACTTTGAACTTTTGCTCGCCTCGGGAAGCTTTGTGACCACATACTCGCCGATTTTGAATGTGTGGACAGAAAGCGACCTTTCTGAAGACGTCGAAAATGACATCCGCAATTGCTTTGCACTTGGGCATATTCCAACAGAGCAACAAAATCTGCTTTTCATTGTAGAACAGTTGGTAGAGATGATTGCCCGCGCGCTCTCACCTGGGGTGAATGATCCGTACACGGCGGTCAACTGTCTCAACTGGCTATATGTCGGCCTCATAACGGCGGCAAACCACAAGGGAGGTCTTGCGCCTCGCCATCAAAACAGAGTGACATACCCCAGTCTTGAATTCGAAGCACTGCTCAATGCTAGCATCACTGCAGCCTTACCATACATTAAGTCAGATCCGATGGTCTGCAAACACCTGGATGGACTGTTGAACAGGTTGATTTTGGAGACGGACAATCAAGATGTACATCGCGTGACGAAAAAGCTCAGAAATGAGGTTGCTGCGCTTCAAGCATAGGCGCGAAGTTTCAGTGTTATTCGCGTCGCGGTTGCTCCTGCCTCAAAGCCACTGCAACTCTGATCGAGAGAGAAAATGCCAAATACCGACATGCCCGATGATCCTTCTTCCAACGATATGGCCGCAACAAGGACTGCTTGGGCGGAAGACAGAACTCTTTTGGCGAACGAGCGAACCTTTGCGGGTTGGATGCGAACGGGGATGGCTTGCATTGGCTTGGCGCTTGGGATGAAAGCCGTTTTCAAAGACACTGAATATCCTCTTCTTGCGAAAGGAGTGGCGGAGGTATTCATAATTGTCGCCATTTCGATTTTCTGGTCCGCTGCGGTTAAGAGCCGCCAAGCGCAACGTCGGATGAACGATCACGATGTCGAAGCCCAATCTCACCAAAAGATGACGGCGCTGGCTGCCGTGTTGACGATTGCAGCAATTGCAACCGGCCTGACGCTATGGCTGCTATAAACTTCGGCAAGGGTTATTTGCGGACAATGGAGGTGTAGCTGCTCGCCTAGCCAAACTTGTCTTGGCGAGTGGTTCATGATTGGGCCTTTGGGAGCATGAGGTCCGCGGATGGGCGAAGCCCGTAAGGGTGGGCTACTAAACACGAAACAAGGTAAGGATATACTAGATCATGATTGTCGTCCTTACCTTATTGGCTTGGGTCTCAGCTATTACTGTCTTTGTTGGGACTTTGCTGCCGCTCACACATAGCGTCCGCTGGTGGGTGCGCGCATGGGAATTCCCTCGACTTCATATCGCTGTCTTGGCGGTTGCCTGTTTGCTTTTGGTTGTTCTCATCCCAATCGGTTTCAAAGCCGTTCTTATAGCTGGGCTGGTCGCATGTGCAGTCTATCAAGCGACCCGGATTTTCCCATACACGCGCTTTGCGAACACGGAAGTCGAAATAGCTGACGATGTGCCCGACGATAGTAAGATAAAGCTTTTTTCCGCCAATGTGTTGATGGAAAATACCCGTAAATCCGACTTGGTCGAGATCATTGATCGTGAAGATCCCGACGTTCTGTTTCTTATGGAAACAGATCAGGAGTGGTTGGAGGCGATCCAAAGGTGTCTTGACCGTTACCCCACAGTATTGACCTACCCGTTAGACAATTATTATGGCTTGATTTTTGCAACGCGCCTGACCGCACCAAGCGCCGAAGTTGTTTTTCTATCGGAAGACAACACACCGACCGTGCGTGCCGAATTGCTTTGCCCTGATGGTACAGGTTTCAATTTTATTGGGCTTCACCCGAGACCACCTGTCCCAGGCAACGATACGATCTTGCGAGATCAGCAAATCAAGGAGGCGGCCAAGCTAACAGGTAATGCCGACTGGCCAACAGTTAGCATGGGTGACTTCAACGACGTGGCGTGGTCGTGGACCAGCCAGCGCTTCAAGCGCTACGGCGGTTTTCTGGAACCTCGCGTCGGACGTGGCATGTTCTCAACATTCCACGCGCAATACCCACTTCTCGGCGTACCAATTGATCAGCTTTATCTGACGTCCGGCGTTGGATTAGTATCATTTGGAAGGTTAGAAGAATTTGGTTCTGATCACTATCCAATCAGCGCAGTGATCACCTTCCATGGGATTGCCAAAACCGAGCCTGATCAAACAGCGTCTTAGCGTTCGCCTAGTTTCACATCCTTGGCTGCCGTGACGGCGGCGGACATCATCCGATCTGTTGCACCCTTTGCCAATGTACCAATTGCATCGGCCGCCGTTTGGTCTTTTGGCGCACCACTATCTAAATCTGCCTTCGTTTCAGTAATGATTGCAGCCGCTTCATCCTTCAGCCGCTGAGCAACACTCGCAAGTTTCTCTTTTTCTGCCTGCATCAGATCCTGAGCTGACATTAAAAGTTCATCTTCGGTCTTTGAACGGGGTATAGTGCTTGCAAGCGCTGCACCTGCCGCCAGTGCGAGCGCTCCTACGACAAAGGGATGGTGCTCAAAGAATTCGTTCAATGCGCCATTCTCTGACCCATCGATTTTGTCTGTCGATTGAACATCTTCTGTCGAAGTTTGGCTGACAAAGGAACGGTCACTATCCGGGGCAGGGGCAGGATCAGCCTCAGATCCAGCTGGTGTTTCTAAATCAGCGTGTGTCTTTGAGTTTGAAAATATTAACCATGCGATGCCTGCCCCAATGGTTGCTACTGGGAGTGGGTTTTTTCGAGCTTGTTTGAGGGTCGATGCGCCAATGCTACCGGCATATTGCAGGCCAACTTTCCCAACGAGTTGGGCGAAAGCGCCTAAGCTCAGCGATGCTTTGAGTTGCTTGATGTTGTCAGCTACTGCAGCGCGCTTGTCGTCGATGTCGCGCTCAATATCTTTGGAGGAGCGTGTATTAATGCTCATGATAGGCGGCCTTTATAGCTTGAGCATCGCGCCCAAGGGTTTGTGCGGGTTTCACTGCGCTGCGGTAGGCACGTCTGAGCAAATACAAACTGAGTTTGACCAATATCAAAGCCAGCGCCAATAGGCCGAGACCAACAGCCATTCCAGCCGAAACCGGCTGCAAACCCATAGCCGTGAGTGCGGCTACAGCTACTGTGGCCAACACGTTGAGAGCCACGAGTACGATAATGGCCGCACATATAATGATGCCTATTGCCAGAAAAATACGGGTCAGGCTGACCGAGAGTGCTGATTGCAGCAATGCGAGCTCAGCGCGGATCAACACAGCGAGGCTTTGAGTGGTTTCGCTAAAGAGTTGCTTAGCAGAAGCGTCTTCTTCTTTGCTCATGCGATGTCCTTTCCCGATGGCGCGTCGGTGAGAGGCTGCCGACCTTCTTCAACTGATGCTACTTTCACCAATCGCGTTGCGGCGAACCCGACAAGTGCAGTAGCACCTAAGAAAATCAACGGGTTGCGCCGTGCAAAAGTATCAGCACCCTGAATAGCATCGCTCATATCTTTGTCTCGTAATGCGTCGGACGCATCAGCAAGGCTGTCAACGACTTTCCCCAAAACTTGTTCTTGCGAAGAACCGTTGCGCAAGTCCTCGGCCACGGAACGCAATGTAGCACCAACACCCGATATGGGTTCCGCCTCGTCTTTCTGTTCGGTTGTGGTGTTCTCAGTCACGTTTAGACTTCCTATCGTCGTGGGTGAGCATCTCCCGAAGGATCACATAATCGGTCTGGTTTTGGGTTTACCCAACGTAGTTAAACCAATCTTGGCCAGCGCTGATAGATCGTGGATTTGAATTTCATCCCCGCTCCAGCCAAGAAGCTGTCGCGACTTCAGGATGCTGATCGTCTTGTTTGTATGAACCAATGATAGCCCCAGAGCGTCAGCTATGTCCTTCTGCTTAAAAGGAAAGCGCATGGCGTTATTCTCACTGATACCAGTCGCTTCTGAGCGCAGGTAAATCCGCACGAACATCCATGCGATAGCTTGTATGGCGGTGCGTTGACCAACTGTCGTCAAGCTTTCCCCCATAAAGTGTTCTTCGACTGCCGAAAGCCACGCAAGTTCAAACCCACGCTCTGGATCAGCTTTGATGAATGACCACAACTCGCTTCTATCAAAAACGCAGAGAGTCATTTTTGTTGTGGCTTCAACAGAGTGGCCCATTTCCCCCATCAAACCCGCCTGTAATCCCAAAAAGTCACCCGGGAAGACGAAGTTGATCACTTGCCGTTCACCATTTTCCAAATGGCGATACCGTAGTCCCATCCCATGTAGCGTGGTGAACAATTGTGGGCTATTAGACCCTTCCATCAGGATCGGGGTGCCTGAATCAACAACTAACTCACCAACCTTGAAGCGCTGCATGCCAGCGACATCTTCCGGGGTCATAGGGGCGAAGAGCGATTTGCGGCGCAGCGGGCAATGTTTGCATTGAGTGGCCAAGGTAACGCTCTTTCTTTTGGTTATGCGTAATCCATAGTAGGTTTGACGCTGCGATCATCTTAGTCCGAATGAACCTTAATCCCTACCTGAAATGACGTAGAAGCAAACAGACGGATAAGTGACCGTTGCTATGTCATATGATGGTTCGATGTTTGTCGAATCTGATAGCTCAGCCTTGGCTCTGCCCCTTAACCGACTTGTCCCGGTTAGCATCAAAAAGTAAATTCACAGGTCCCATTGTGAACCGATGCGAGGTGCAGAGCCAGACATCAGGCGTACAAGGTCGGCATCATGCCGTAGCGCCACCAAAAGAGAGCACTAAGATATGAAGACCCTTATGATGACGACCGCCGTTTGCCTGAACATGGCAACATTGGTATTTGCAGACGGCCATACGACTGGTTTTTTGGACTACACCGTCACCGACGATGACCTGATTGCGTCCGAATTCATCGGAATGCGTGTCTACAAAGCAGAAGGTGATGTCGATTTCGCATCCAACATGGTTGCGGATGCGCAAACAGAATGGGACGATATTGGCGAAATCAACGAGTTAGTGATTTCGCGCGACGGAGAAGTGCTCGCCGTTATTGTTGGCGTTGGCGGTTTTCTCGGCATTGCCGAAAAAGATGTCGCCTTAGAGATGTCCCAGATCGGTATCCTGCGCGAAGCAGATGACGTCGACGATTTTTTCCTTGTGATCAAATCATCCACCGAAGCCCTTGAAGCTGCGCCTAGTTTTGCCCGTGTCATGGAGAAGGCTGAAATGGCCGCAGACCGTGCCATGCTGGCAGCTCCAACCGTTGCACGAGACGGCTACGTGACAACAGAGCGGTCCGATCTGACCGCAGACATGCTCACCGGTGCCCGTGTTTATGGTGTCAGTGACGAAGATGTTGGCGAAATCGGCTCGCTCCTATTGGATGATGATGGCACAATCGGACGAGCAGTTATTGATGTTGGCGGCTTTCTTGGCTTTGGGGAAAAGCAAATAGCGGTCACGTTCGATGAGCTGACAGTCCTGCGCGAAGACGGCGGCGACGATGTGCAAGTGTACATAGACGCCTCACAAGAGGGACTCGAAGCGCAACCGGCCTATGTTAACCCGTAAACGGTTGGTAGGTGGGGAGCGCGTATGCTTCCCACCGCAATCTACACGAGACACTACAAGGATAACGATGCTCCGCCGAGTGCGGTGAGCTTCCGTTGCTATCGCCCGATTTTTAGTCATACGTGATAGCATGGGCTAATAAGGAGAATGAAAGATGACTGGACTGGGTTGGATCGGCACGTTGATCATCGGCGCGCTGGCAGGGTGGATCGCCGAAAAGATCATGAAAACAGATAGCGGACTGTTGATGAACATCGTGCTGGGTGTTTTGGGTGCTGTTGTTCTGAATGCTGTACTGTTTGCAGTTATTGGTACAACGCTGGGCGGTGTGATCGGACAGCTTATCGTCGCAGCCGCTGGGGCGTGTCTGCTGATTGCTGCCGTACGCATGATAAGCAAAAAAGCCTAAATATCCCTAATGAAGTTAGGCCAACGTGCCATAATCAGTTGCCATTTTGAAACGACCAACCGACAGCTAAGGCCGACGCCGGATGCTGTCATCACCTTGAAAGGGAATCCAATGAACTGGGACCAAATCGAAGGCAAATGGAAAGAAATGACTGGCAACGTCAAAGCCAAATGGGCTGATCTGACGGATGATGAGCTAGCTGAGGTCGATGGAAACCGTGAAGTGCTTGAGGGCAAAATTCAGACAAAATATGGAAAGACCAAAGAGGAAGCCAAGAAAGAAGTCGATGACTTTTTGAACGACCACTAACGACTTTGGGATCGCCCCGCGGGCGATCCCAAACTGCATACTTGCCAATGACGGCAAGTACGGCCCAAAAGGAGATTCAGATGAATCGCATTATCTACATCGTCGGACTTGTCGTTATTGTTCTGTTTGTGTTGGGCTTCTTGGGACTGAGATGATTACGATCATTGGATTTTTCAGGTTAAGTCGTGGTAATGTCCCCTCGTCGCTAATGGCCTTGTTGACGACCTGTTCCCTCGCACAGGCGGACCAAGTCGGAAACGTGGACGTTGACTGGCTTGGCAATGACATCGTCATCGAGGCGTTCGCAGATCCAAAGGTTGAGGGAGTAACTTGTCATGTCGCCTACTTTGAACGGGGATTGATTGACCGTTTTCAGAACGGGAACTGGTTCGAAGATCCATCGAATTCGTCTATCGCGTGCCGACAGACAGGTGCGATTACGATCGGCGATATTGATCGATCTGATGAAGGCGAAAGTGTCTTCTCAGAACGTCGCTCTATCATATGGAAGTCACTGAGCGTCAAACGGATTTTTGATGCCAAAAATGAAACGCTGATCTACATCTCTCATGCCCGGGAGGTAAAAGACGGTTCTGCGAAAATGTCTATATCGACCGTACCCTTGTTCCAAGGACCTTAAGGAGGTTGGTCGATGTTGAGAACTGCACCTGCCAGACACATGTCGTTCATTAGTCCCACGATGCTGGGAACATAAATGCGTGATGATATTAAGGCGCTGAGAAGAGGCGTCACAACACTTTCAATCATCTCCATGTTTGTCGTCGCCTATTTTGCACGCGACTTAATATTGCCTGTTTTGCTTGGGTTCCTGATCGCTTTGACACTGAGCCCGGTTAACAGATCTTTGCAAAAGGTGGGCTTGCCAGCGGGGTTGTCGGCAACATTCCTCATTCTCACTGCGGCAGTTGGCATCGCAGCGATCCTGTATTTTGCTGGCGAAACAGCCCGATCTTGGTCTGACGATGCGCCTCGCATAGCTCGCGAGCTGCAACAAAAGCTCGCTGGTATGACCGATGCCTTTGATGCTGTCCAGAACGCATCAGCGCAGGTCGAAGAAATGACGACGGCCTCAGAGACCGGCCCTCAAACAGTAGTTATACAGCAGCCGGGCCTGTTGAATACGGCGGTGACTGTTGCGGTGAGTACTGCAACGTCCATTGGTGTCGCTCTCATTTTGGCTCTTTTTGTCTTAGCCTCCGGGGACCTGTTCTATGTAAAGTTGGTTCAGGCTTTCCCAACAATGCGGGAGAAAAAAAGAGCCTTGTCTACCGTTTATGGCATTGAACGACGCGTTTCCGGATATCTTCTGACAATAACACTCATCAACGCAGGCCTCGGACTGCTAGTCACGTTATCTCTTTGGCTGCTAGGTCTCGAGTATGCCTACATCTGGGGCGTTGCAGCGTTTCTACTCAATTACCTGCCCATCTTGGGCGGTCTGGTTGGCACGGTTCTTGTCGGGGTTCATGCCATCATCTTCTTTGAAAGCCTATCATATGCGCTCCTCGCGCCGGTGGCGTATCAATTACTGACCTCCATCGAAGCTCAATTCGTCACACCTTTTCTGATCGGCAAAAAGATGGAACTGAATATAGTTGCGGTGTTCCTTACCGTGGTGCTTTGGGCATGGCTTTGGGGAATTGCAGGCGCGCTTGTTGCGGTACCGTTCTTGCTGGTCTTCAAGGTTCTTTGCGAAAACGTTCCGAGCCTTGAGACAATTGGCAACTTTTTAGGCGCGGCAGATCAAGCTGACGCATCAGAATCCGAGTAACCCCAAGCAGTTGCTCTCAAAACTGCCAACGAAAGATCCAAAAGGTGATGGAAGAACAAAGCCACACGCAATCTGCGTCGGAAGAGGAAGCTGACGAGCAGTCGATACAAGACGCAGCGAAACTCTCGCCCCGCCTTATCTACGAGGTCATTCGGCGGGATGGCGAAGAAGAACTGGAACGGCCAACACGGTCTTTGATCTGGTCCGGAATTGCAGCAGGGATCATGATCAGTTTTTCAGTTTTGGGGGAAGCGATTTTTCGTACCTATCTCCCAGATGCGCCAAGCAGTTATCTGATCGAAAACCTCGGCTACAGCCTTGGGTTCCTGCTCGTCATATTGGGACGGATGCAGTTGTTTACCGAGAATACCATCACAACGGTACTGCCATTAATGGCTGCCCCTACTCGAGGGATGTTCGGCAGAGTCTGCAGGCTTTGGGGAATCGTCTTGATTGCGAATGTCATCGGGGCCTTCATGATCGCCACAGTGTTTGCTCACACGTCAGCCATTTCACCGGACTTGATGCCTGCCTTGATGTCACTCTCGGAACACGCTGTTGGCATGCCCGCAGGAGAGAGCTTCATGCGCGCAATTCCAGCCGGTATCTTAGTCGCCGCGATTGTCTGGATGCTGCCACAAGTGGAAAACGCTGCGTTTTTTGTTATTCTTGTCTTTACCTGGTTAATCGCAGCAGGGGATTTCACCCATATCGTCGCGGGCTCTGTTGAAATGGGCCTATTGGCAGTGACCGGCAATCTTGGGTTTATCGATGCCATCTTCGGTTTTTTCCTGCCAGTTCTGTTTGGGAATGTTGTGGGTGGTACTGCAATCTTCACGCTTATGGCTTGGGGCCAGGTCAGAGACGAGATGGTTGAACAAATCTGAATTGATCACGCTAAGATAAACCGCGCTCGCGTTGTCAGGACATCCTTGCGGGGCACCTATTTTGCCCCGATCGGACACATCAGATGTGGTCCGACCTCAGTCGCTTGATATGCCAGGTCCTGACGACGAACTGCCGCTCTGGTTTAGCTGCGATTACAGCTAAACCAGAGCCAAAGTTTTGCCACGCAGCTAGACGACCTTGAGCACATCTTACACATGCTGCTGTAGCATCGTAGCGGTCTGGATGTCCGCTTTCGTTTCGTCAACGCATGTTTTTCACTATCGCGGCTAACGACCGGTTTCCGCCCGCCCTTCCGGAGGCTCACTGATCATTGACTTGTCAGATCGGGTCCGCTTTGGGCTGATGAAATCAGGTCTGTAACTACCTCCTCAACCCGCTGAAAGCCTGTTAACGCAATGATTGGCAACAAACAGTAGGGCGTCCCGACTAGTTTCAGTCGACACCCAGGAACTGATCGGCTGAAAGCCCGAGGCTACATCAAAGTATACGCCCAACTCATTAGCCGACAGCAGAATTTCCGAAACCATCGATTTCGGTAGGTCCAGTGTTACCTTTGAGAATCCATTATCAGCCTGCTCCACCGAATAGGGAACTTCAATTTGCCTGTTTAGCCCAAGTCGCAAATATCCCGTCGTCAGAGCGTCTCGCACTCTATCGACAGGTCCCAAAATATCAAAATCTAAGAATAGTTGTCCAGGCACGAGCTCGTTGCAGTATAAGCTGAGCTCAAAGTCACGATTATCATCTGATATCGGCCTAGCAAAGGCACGGTAGCCGTCCGCCATCATATTTACACGCCACGCACCCTGTCCATCAGGTTTGCTGCCATGCAAGCGTTCGAATAAGCACGGGTCTATGCGTTCAAAGCCAGACTGCTTCGAGTACGGATAGAATGAGATGTTCCAACAATCGAGATCAGTGTTGTTGAACCAAAGAATGTCTTCTGGTGCAATGTAAGTAACGAATGCGTTTATGGCGCCATGTGCAACTCCATGCTCGATGGCATGAACTGACATGATCTCGTTGCAGTCAGGGTCGGGAACGCCACCACGCGAGCAGCTATGTTGCCCGAACCGTCCGCTCGCCGAAGTGGTTCTGTAGTTCCCAGAGATGTAAAGAATTGACGCGCAGGCGGATGCACAACTTGCTCCATCAGGGATTACCATATGGACAATGAAATCAGCGTTGACGGCACTCATTTGAAGCGCTGCGTCAACACTTCCGCCAGGGCTGTTCAACAGGACCACCCGTGCACCATGGGGCTGCTCGGGAGTCTGCTGCAAGGCGTCTCTATAGCGGGCGGCATCGCCGATTTCGATGGGGCCTTCCGACAGCAGCACTTCACGCCCATCCATTTGTACCATTGTGAATTCCATGGCTGAAAGGCGAGAAGCCATTGCAAAGACAACCATGCTCAGAAAGAGCACGTAAACAGGCGTTAGATACTTCAACTCAAATCCTAACTGGACAATGGCCCACTAAGAATAGGTGAAGCATTCTTTGGATTCTATCAAGTAACCGCAGTCGACAATACGTTTCGAAAGTAAAAAAGACTATTTTGGCGCACAACATCAGACCCGTTTGATCGTAGCAAAAAAGCGCAGATCCAGTCATCGGAGCGCTTGCAGTCTCTTGCTGCTTAGCCAGCGCAGGCCGCAAATCGAATGTCCGGTTCGGGCTGTGAGCGGCGGTTGCGAAAAGCCAGGCGGACGGCAGCTGTGTCCGCATGTTACCAGTTCATGCGCCGCGCCGCGAAGGTCTGCTATGGCCACTGCCCCAGTCTCATTAATGAAAAATGCTAAGTGATTGTTCTCATTGCAGGGGCAGTCTCATCATTAAAGGACTCCGACAAAAGCTGTCGGAATCCTTTAATGATGGGACTGAATTAATGAGACTCCTTCCCCTTTAGTATCAACCACATAAGAATTCCTGTAATTTAAACGATTTAAACGCCTCATACGGTGAAAACCTCATTGTACAGCATCTGCTGGCAAGTCTAGCGCCTCAAAGACAGCGCAGAGTGGACACGCCGTAATTTCCTGAGCATTTGCGCTGGCGTGTTCAGAACACTAAGTCGGCTTTTCAAAACCAATAACTGGAGTGGCATCCAGTTGTCGCGAGCCCAAAGTAGTTGTTGGCACCTACCCCACTGCTCGGGCCATGCGCCAGATTTGACCTGCGGCCCATACCGGACATTGGTTGCTCTGCCACGATGCAGCAACCGCAACCCGCATTGCAGACATTCGCTGAAGCGGCTCGGTATCAAAGATGATGTACGTCAAACTGCTGATCCAGCCCATTTTAATTGATTGTTCCTGGCATCCAGCCGCAAACGGCCCAGAACCGATATCCGGCGCCCACAGACAATGCTGCGGTCGCAGACCAAAAAGCTGACTTTGCATCATCGTCCTTCTATGTTGGCTTCCTATAGTACCAAATACCTGTGGTGGCCTCCCAGTAACAATCGTTCTTACCCTTACGTCGACCAGTCCAAGATGTGCCCTTGGGGATCGAATAGTATTTTCTCAGCGTTTCTTCGATCGACGGGACTCTTCTGCCGTCAGGCAATGGAGAGTGCATATGAGGTAAAATCGGCTGGAAGGTCTCGCCATACCGAAATTGCCCGGCCTCACTATTTTCGTTGTCTCCAATACGAGCAAACTTCTCAATAGGTGTCTGTGCCGTAAGTTTTGACGCCTTCTTTCGATCACCCTTCTTCCTTGTCTGTTTTTCAACTTTTGGGATCTCACTAACCCACTTGTTTGCTTTTGTAAGGTCTGCGATCGTCTTAAGAGGAGCTCGACGAACAGAGTTGTTGTCTCTACGAGTTACCAGTTCCAAATTTGTCGGACGGTTGTCGTCGGGCTTATCGTTGATGTGGTGTACATCAAGATCTCGTGGCGGCCATTTTCCCAACGCGACCGCCACTATGAAGCGATGCACCAGTATCCGTTTGTTGCTGTCGGGAAAGTACTGATAGCCAATCTCATCACGATTGTAGGCACCGTTGTCCCGCGCCCCGGCGACGGTTCCCGTTGGAAAGTCAAAATCAGTTCGAGATATTAGCTGCTCCAAGTCAGGGTAAGGGTACTCGCTGGGAAGATGAAATCTATAGTCGGATTCCAAGAGTTTCTTTACAAATTCAATATCTTGCATACCGCTCAGCAATTCAATTCGCTTAACTAGAACACCACGAGACCTTCGCCCTGGATGATAATACATATGGGTATTCTTCGGTCCAATTGAAGGCGGCTATTCTTTGTGCTCAATGACATTCGTGCATTATGCAGCATTCCCCAGTGTCAGATGATGGGGTTTTGGTAGAAAACGAACCGTGGAAAATGGAGATTCAAATGGCCAAGCGGCTGACCTTTGAGGAATTGCTGGGTAAGGAGTTTCGTTGGCCCCAACCTGGAGATGATCCATTCGACGTTGATGAAAGCGGGGATCACGCGGCGCTAGCAGAAAACGACTTCACGCGTTTCGTTTTGATGTTTGAGGGCTACCGCAAGTCAGCTGATGCTCTTGTAGCCTGTGCACTCGATGACTGGAGAGAGGCAGATTTCTTAATTTATCCGATCCTGTTCTTGTATCGCCACGCTTTGGAGCTGAACCTGAAGTACATTATTAACGTATACGGCCACCAAGTTGGCATTGAGCCCGTATGGAATTCGCATAACTTCAATGTGCTTTGGTCCCGCTTTCTGGAGGTGCTTGACGGATTTGGTACTGATGACCCTGATCGCGCCGATCAGATTGTTGGCGGCGTTATCGCACAGTTCGGCAATGTCGATCCTGGCTCGTTTTCCCATCGATACCCGTGTGACCGCTTGGGAAATCCCATTCCGCTTGTTCAGGATCGCATGAACTTAGTAACACTCAAGGACGTGATGGATGGGGTGTTTGGCTATTTCACCGGAACGGATGGCTATTTGCGTAGCCTCGCGAACGCCTAAGAAGCGAACAAGCCGGTTGCGTGAGCATTCAAACTGGCATCCGGCCCTTACTGGGCATTGAGGTGAACAACTACGTAGCCTCATCGAAACAGACGTCAGACGATACTGCCTAGCCGTCATGCGGTGCAGCAGTAAATGCCGACTTCTTACCTGTCGGAAGCTGGCGATTGTAATGCACCCAAAACACTTGACTTGGTATCCATGAGGGCTGATCTCCGCGATGCCAAATCTACTAAGGGCAAGCCACCAGCAGCTGCTGGTCGTTTCAGCGATGCCGTCGACCGTCTCTGCTACGTCGTCGCTTCTAGTATCTATCAGCCAAGATCACTATATTGTGTGCACTGTGACGGTATGAAGGCAAGATGTATAGGATGAGCGAAGACGATTCTGACGAGCAGAAGCCCAAAGGTTTCGACATTTCCAAATTTGATGGGGAAATGAGCGATGACAGGCGCGCGGCAGCGGGTGAACGACTAAAAGAACAGTTCGAGGAATTAGCCGACGGCGAGGCTATGCTGCCACCAGCTCTGCAGGGTATCGGCGGGCTGACCGCAGTCAAGAAAGCCATGCGATCCGCCAATGGCTTGCTAGACGCAAATAATGCGAGTGGGCTTGGAAGAATCCAAGACCAGATCGACGCGATAACAGGTCGTGGCGCGTTCTCTGAGATGCTTGCGGTTCAAGAACGGATGCGAGATCTTCTACCCGACATTCAAGCACATTCATCTGCCTTCGCTGGCTTGCCTGACTATGCCGCGCATACGTCTGCGATACAAAGTGCCTTGGGAGCTATTACCGCTCTGCCCGAGCCGTGGGGCGACGTTTATGGTCTCTCCGCTGCGTCCCGTCTGGCGGAAGAAATGCGCAGACAGCAAGCTGTTTATCTCGAACCTGTCCGTGCGTTCGCTGGCATTCAAAGTGGAGCCATAGCTGATATCCACCAATCGATTGAGGCGATGGTATTGCCGCGTTTGGACATAATGGAATCGTTGGGCATCGGACGCATAGCGGATGCATTCGGTGCAGCAAACGTTTATCAGTCACTTGGTTTGGGATCGGATTACGACGCCCAAATGCGCGCAATCACTTCATCACTCGGCGGACACATCGAGGGGCTAACTGCAGCTCAGGCATTGCGGGACGCCATGTTCCCATCGGATTTGACGGATGCCATAGAAAGCTTGTTGGCCCGTAGCCTTGCAGCGCAAGAGGCTATGCTAGCCGAGTATCGAGAAAGCTCGGCTGACGCCAAAACGGAAGCTCGTTTCAATCGGCGGTTGGTAACGCTTGCCACCATTATCAACGTCTTGATGTTTTTTATGACCGTGGCGCTAAACATCGAGGATCGGCTCGCAGATGATGATGATGCGGTGCGCAAGAACACTGAAGCAGTGTTGCAGATGCAGCAGTCCTTCGATGAAATGGCAGCGCAGTTGCAGCACATGAATGAAATACAGGAGGCGGCTACAGAACAGGGTAGAGCCGCAGACGTAGCCATTGCAGAAATTCTAAGAGAAATAGCCAACAACTTGGCTGACCAAGTGGAGGCAGAGGTACATGACGTATCAAAGGCTCCCTCGGCAGACTAGCTTAAGGACTGTAGGCCGAATGAATATTATGCAGTTTCTTCAAATTTGGTTTGACACGCGTGACCGACCGGAGTGACACAAAACCCGAAAATGAAGCCATTAAGCTTCCAGAAGCTCAAAATTTACCCGCAGTGATTGAGCCGGAAGGTCTTCCTGTGCCAGCTCCACAAGAGGCAGCGGACAAACCCCAAAAAATTGAACCGCCTGAAAAGGGTACATTTGCCAGCGAAGCAAATCGCAATCTCCTAGACGCTGGAGTCTCCATGATTCCTGTCGCCGGGGGCGCGCTAGCGAATCTTGGGCGGCACGCCCTTCCTTCCGAGCGAGACAAAAAAACTTCGGAATGGCGCGCAGAAGTCAGCAAAACTGTTAACCGCAACAGTGAAGCAATCAACGTTCAGGAAAATAAAACTCGCGAGCTGGGACTTGAGCAAGAAAAACTCAAGGAAACCGTTGAGGCAACCGTCGATCAAGTCAGCAAGTTGTCAAAGGACGAAGGCACCGGCGTTATCGAAGCCGACCCATTCGACGGGGAGTTTGCGATCTATCGCCAGTTAGTGGATCAAGAGAAGTTTCAAACCGCGCTGACCCTTCTAACGAGCAGGTTTGACCAAGATCCATGCATTAAGGAGCATACGCGAGCCCGTGCTCAGTCTTTGAAGGCTATCTGCCTGAAGGGCTTGGGCGATGATCGATCTGCTGCTGAGCATTTCTTGGATGCACTCAAGCTTGATCCGGAGAATATCAAGCATCGGGGCAATTCTGTTGTTGCCCAACTAATTTTGGACGACCCTGCTTCAGCTGTCGAAACGGTCACTCAGTTAGTCGCAGATGAACCGGAAAACCCCATGCATTGGGCAAATCTTATCTATGCCAGAAGTGCTATGGGTGAGATCGTGCCCGACGACGATGTTCCCGCGAAGTTTCTTCAGCATGAGGATGTCAGTCTCGCCCGGGTTGTCACGTTGCGAGCACATGATGATCTGCGTTGGAAGCGGATCGCAAGATCTTCATTGGCACTTAATCCGGACTCAAAAGGCCTTTCGCGCGCTGTCGCAGAAGCCGACATAGATGATGCTGTACAACTGAAGCAAAATGGCAGCGTAGCCGCAGGGGAACTTGCTCTGGCTCAACAGCGGACGCAGGACGCGGCTAAAGTGTTACTCGCGCAATGGCAGGATCACGCTGCTTCAGAGGCCTTTGTAGCAGCTCCCGATATCGTCCTGTTTCAAAACACATTGATGGCGCTGCATTTCTGCGGGCGCAGTGACGAAGGGAAACGACTGATCAACGCGAATAAGAGCATCGCTTTTCAAGACAATAGCGCGCGTCGTGCGGTAGCGATTTTCGCGATAGACACCGACGACGATGACCTTCTCGAAGCTGCGCTGGCGGATCGGTTTCCTGGAGACTCGGCTCCAAGGTTAGAAAGCGCGCTGCGGTCCGAAAGCTGGGTCGAAGCTTTGGAAATCCTTGAGTTGGATGGTGATCAACTCGAGGGGCAAAGCAGAATTGCTTCGGACTACATGGCAGAAATGCTGCGTGCAGCGCTTGAACCTGACGACAAGCGCGACGATGCTTTTGCTAAAGTCCTGCATAGTACCGATCCTGATGCGCACGCAGATCTTGTCCTAAGCCGACTTGCCCGAAGTGTCGGAGAAGAGGCGGCTTCAGAAAGAGCCTTCGAACGGGCACTAACAGCGGATCTCGCTAACGATCACGATGCGAGGATCCGGCTCGCTCTTGAATGCATGAACCGTGACATACCAGAACGCGCGGTGGAGCTTTTGGAGGGCCATGTCGACACCCGCACAGCCACATCTGAACGGCGAGCTCTCGCCCTTGCCTATGCCAGCACTTCAGTGCCGCTCGCGACCGGCGTGAACTTCTTCAGTGAAGTTCGGAAGGCGGCGAACGCGGATGAAGAAATTCAAAGGGCCGGTGGACACTTCCATTTGAATCGGCGTAGACCGGACGAGGCAGTACCGTGGTTCCGCCGCGCTCTCGCGGCCGACCCGAAACGGGCGCAAACGTATCTTGCACTCTGGCAGGCACTTTCCAGAGCCGGCAAGGTCGCGCAAGCGGAGAGTCTACTTTCAGATGTGGTCCTGAGTCAGCTGACAGGCGGGCTCAGGGACCAGATGGATCTCGCGCAGTTGATGTGGCGCAGTGGCCGAAGTGACGCTTTGGACCACGCCTATGAAATCGCTGTCCGTAATCAGCACGACCTAGGGGTTTGCCTGTCCTATGTTGGGCTGGTCCTAGGCGACGCTTTCGGCTCCAAAGCACCGCCTATGCCCGAAAGTGTGACGGTCGTGCCTGGTAGCTTCGTTCGCCTGTCCCGTGAGAGCGGCGACCCCATGCAGTTTGTCATCGATTCTGAATCGCAAGATCTGCCAAGTCACCTTGCTGAAGATCACCAGATTGTATCTAGAACGCTCGGATTGCAGGTCGGCGATGAGTTCGAAACGGAAAGCGGTCCAAGCCGTTTTCGCTGGCGCGTTGAAGAGGTTAAGTCCAAATACCTGCACCTGTTTCATGATCTGTCGCGCTCGATTCAAGATCGTTTCCCAGAGAACGGCTCATTCTATTCCCTGACGATTGTGGACAACGACCTTACGCCAATTCTTGAGACTGTTAAGGCGCGTCGCGCAGAAGTTGAGAGGGTCGAAAAGCTCTATCGAGAGAACCCGATGCCGCTCGCAGCTGTTGCCTCGGCAGGAGGTGGGGACGCAATCGATTTCGCGTTACATATGGCGCAAAGTGGGCAACAGGTATTCAGCGCAACCGGCCTCACCCAGGATGCAAGTGTTGAGATGGCTCGTGCAAAGCAGGCCGCAGAAAAGGGGGTCGTTTTAGATACTTATACGGCGTGGGTTCTTAGCAAGCTTCGGCTTCTTGGCGCAACCGCACAGGCCTTTCAACGTGTGATCGCACCAGCATCACTTTTGGATGAACTCGCTGCGAAGATTGAAGATCTGAGGAAACACGAGGATGGGCGTATCACCGCAGGTTCTGAGGGTGATGAGCTGGTGCCTATTCATCAATCCGCCGAGGTCATTGATGCTTACGCGGCAGATTTTTCGGACGTTGTTGCGGACATCAGAAAAAACGCTTCGGTTGTCGGAATCGAGGCTTCAGACGATGTATCCACCGAGATCAGGCAGTTATCTGAATTTCTCGGAACGCAGTTTGATACGTTAAGCGTGGCACGCCGTGAGGGTGCGTCTTTGCTCAGTGCGGACTTGCGCCTAAGGCAAATTGCAGTGGGAGTGATGGAAACAGATGCGTTCGGTTTGGACGCCCTATTGGAGCATCTACTTGAACATTGCTTGATCACAGACGAAAAAAAAGCCGAAGCCCTGCTTACTCTTGCTGAATTGCGGCACTCTTACATCGGCCTCACCGCGCCAACGTTGGTTAAAATGCTTGAGATTGACGAGAGTGAGGGGTTGATCCGCTTCACTCAGGTAGCGGAATACTTCGGACGGACTGGCGGAGATGTCAGGAGCCACGTCAAGACTGCGGCAGCGTTCGCGTCATTGGCGTTTTCCAGAGGGCATATGCACCAAAAAGCATCAACAGCCACCGGCCAGATACTCAGAAACTTGATCCGTTTTGATAATGTTCAACTCAAAGATATTGTGAACTCTTTTACCCGTTGGGCTGATGATCCAGATGTGACCAGCTACGTCGCCGGCTGGCTGCGCGGCCACTTTCTGATGGGGTTGTACGAAGCGCAGGTTGAAGCTGCCTCGGGAGGTCAGTGACTTGAAGTCCTGCTGACGATGAGTTCGATTGGAACCTCGAATGTCCGCTTTAGTTCGTCACGCAAGCGATCTAAGCACCGCAGCAAAAGTCAGCTCTCCGCCCATTGTGTTGAAAAACTCCGTGTTCGAGCGACGGCGATCAATTTACTGGAAGATCATTCCGCCAAATGGCGATATCTCAAACGACGTTTTCCAGGTGGCCGTTTTTGAGGACAAAGTTCCAAGTTTTCGCCGCGAATTTCGAGTTGAGGAGTCTTTCAACACAATCCGCCCAAGAATCCGATCAAAGTGCTTTTTGCTCGAAGGCGAGAACCGCTGCGATAATTGAGGTCTACGCGCTTCTCGCCTTCTGCCGATCGCCATGGCTTAGAATCCGCTTGCCTGCTCAGGAGGGCAAAAATCCTGCAAAGTGGAAGTCCATCTGACGATCTGATTGCAATATCGAGATCTTACACAATGATATCGAACTACAGACACGGAGGGTCGCTACGCCCGTTTTATGGCTCAAAGTATAGCGAGCAAACAAAATTATGGTTAGGAGCGGTCCGATGTCAGGCAATCCTTGATGTAAAGCCAGACTGTGCGCCAAGTAGCTGACAGACCTGCGTTTTCTTCCTTCAGAACATTTTACATGTTTACTTTGTGAGTTTGTGTGCTCGAGTTGATATCCTAAGAACCGCTCCCAAAAAAAAATAACCCCGCCTAACAAATCGTTAGGCGGGGTCTCTTAGGATATGCGGTCACGGGAGCTTTACTCTCGGTTCCCTAAAAGTTGCAGCAGGAACATGAACATGTTGATGAAGTCCAGATACAGGTTCAACGCGCCCATGATGGCGGCTTTGCCCAACCATTCACTATCGCCGTGTGCGGCATGTGCGATGTAATCTGTCTTGATCTTCTGCGTGTCATAAGCTGTTAGCCCAGCAAAGATCAGCACACCCAGAATTGAGATTGCGAACATGATGGCTGGCGAGCCGAGGAAGATGTTAACGATAGATGCAACGATCAGGCCGATAACACCCATGATCAGGAACGAACCCCAACCGGAAATGTCCTTCTTAGTTGTGTAGCCCCAGATCGACAATCCAGCAAAAGCGACGGCTGTGATCAGGAATACCTGCACAATCGAAAAGCCTGTGTAGATCAGGAAGATCGAGCTAAGCGAAAGACCCATCACCAGCGCGAAAGCATAAAACACCAGTTGTGCCGTAGCAGCCGACATACGGTTGATCATGGCGGAGAGACCGAAAACAAAGGCAAGCGGCGCAAACATGATTACCCATTTCAATGGGGTCGCGTAGATCAAGTAACCCAACTGTGTGAGGTACTCGTTCGCGCCAATCTGATATTGCGTTGGCACCGTCGTTGTTGCCAGACCGGAAATAGCCCAAGCTGCCAGCGCTGTGATCAGCATGCCGACGGACATCGTGCCATAAACCTTATTCATGTGGGCGCGTAGCCCTTCGTCGATGGCGGCTGTGCGTACGCCACCGACTGTTCTTGCTGTCTCAAATTGAGCCATTTAGACCTCCGATTAAACCAGTAGAGCCGAAAGTCGGCATCCTTGCTTTCGATATTGGCAGATACCCCCCGTTTTTCAAGGCTTTGAAGGCGGGTTTTGGAGGTATCTGACAAAATTGGGCTGGATTGTCGCAGGTCTTTGTTTCAAAAGCCTAGTTTCGCCAATGCAAAGGCACATCCCAGAATGGCTTTTGTGCCTCGGCCTCGGCTTGCTCTCGTGTCAGACCGATGTCGCGCAGTTGATGTTCTGTGAGCCTTGTCAAACCGCGCCTCTGGCGACTCAGGCCGAGCCAGGTCAAGGGGGCAAAGCGCATTCTTGTATGTTGCTTTGGCGTCTCACAGCAGGAGCCTGGATGCGTCGTTATCTCTGTCATAACATGTCCTTTCGTGATGAATTGGGCGTTTTGCATTTCAATGCTTGATGTTTATCGCGTCACACATCATGATGGAAATGAATGTTTGGAAAGAGAAACATCAAGGATATTGATATGGCGCGAAATCTCGACATGACTGCACTTCGCTCGTTTACCGCAGTGGCGGATGCTGGCGGCGTTACCAAAGCGGCCGGGTTACTGAACCTGACGCAATCTGCCGTATCGATGCAGCTCAAACGGCTGGAGGAATCACTGAACACCACGTTGCTTGACCGGTCGGCCCGGACGATTGCACTGACCCCTCAGGGCGAACAGTTACTCAGTTACGCCCGGCGCATGCTCGTGCTCAACGACGAAGTATACAGCAAGTTGACGGCAACTGAGTTCGAGGGTGACGTGACCCTTGGCGTGCCACATGACATCATTTACCCGGTGATCCCTGAAGTACTGCGCCGTTTTGCGGCTATGTGCCCGCGGGTACGTGTGCAGTTGGTGTCGTCATATACCAGCAAGCTCGTCGAAGATTTTGGCAGGGGTGAAATCGACCTCATCCTGACAACCGAAGACGTGTTACGTGCCGGTGGCGAAACACTGGCAGAGATCCCGCTTGTCTGGGTCGGTGCGCCCGGTGGGCAGGCGTGGAAACAGCGCCCCCTACGGCTGGCTTACGAACAGGCCTGCATTTTTCGCAAATTCGTTCAGCGGCGATTGGATGATGTCGGCATCCCGTGGGACATGGCTGTTGACACTGATTCTACCCGCACAATCGAGGCTACTGTTAGCGCCGATCTGGCGGTTCATACGATGCTGGAAGGCACAGAGCCGCGCCACCTGGAGAAGATCAACCATGGCGGTCAGCTACCGACCCTTCGGAAGATGAACATCAACCTTTACCGGTCCGAAATTGACGACGGACCGGTAATAACTGATCTGTCGCGGCTGATCCGGGACGGCTTTCGCACGATGAGAGTGCCGGTTATGGCGTGACAACGACCTTACCTGTCGAGGCACGGCTGCGGATCAAATCCAACGCCTCTTCCGCCCGATCCAGCGGAAGCACGTGGCTGACATGTGGATGCAGCCGTCCCTGACTGTACCAGTCCATGCATTCGGCCAAGCTATCGGTAAGGGCATCTGCGTTAAACTTGAGGTACCCGCCCCAGTAGAAACCGATCACAGTGATGTTTTTCACGAGAATGATATTGGCCGGAATTTGTGGCACGTCGCCGCTGGCAAAGCCGATGGTAATTACACGGGCCTCGCGATTGCAGACCCCCAACGCGGCTTTGAACAGATCGCCGCCGATCGGATCGTAGACCACATCCGCACCGCCGAGTTCTTTCACTCGTGCTTTCACGTCATCCTCATCGCTGTCGATCAGATGGTCCGCACCTGCGGCTTTCGCCACAGCCAGCTTGTCTGCCCCTCGCGCGACCGCGATGACATTGGCGCCAAGTGCCTTGCCCACCTCGACTGCGGTCAGACCGACACCCCCAGCAGCCCCCAAAACCAAAAGCGTCTCATCCGGTTGCAGTCCTGCTCGACGGGTCAGAGCCAGATGCGAGGTGCCGTAGGTGACCATGAAACCGGCCGCCGTCTCGGCGGGCATTTTTTCAGGCACTACGCTGCAACGTTCTGCAGGAAAAACACCTTTCTCTGCCAGTCCGCCCTGACCGCCAAAGACCGCAACCCTGCTTCCAATTGTCGGTGTCGTTACACCCGGCCCTTGGGCAATCACTGTGCCGCAAACTTCCATCCCGAGCGTAAAAGGCACCTTTGGTGTATCCTGGTAGGTGCCTTTGACCATTAACAGGTCGGCGAAATTGAGCCCGCATGCGTGAATTTCAAGCAAAACCTCGCCCGGGCCGGGCACCGGATCGGTAAGTTGTTGAAGTGAAGGTTCCCCCCCATATCTAGTGAGTTGAAAAGCGTGCATTTGCCAGAACCCCTTTTTTCAGCGTATCTTTATTCACCGGCAACATCGCGCGGTTCGGAGGCGGCGAACAGCACTAATTTTGATCAAAAACATGAATTTTTTCGTTTTGAACCTGTCCTTAAGGCAAGGTCTGCTACTGCAACCGTTGCGTGTTCCATTTGAAAGGTGTCATGGGGTTCTTATGCGGTAAGGGCTTGATTGTTTTGGTCATGGGTAATCCGCCAGAGTGAACATGCGAGAGCATTTGGTTGTGTTCTTGGTAACTAAGGAAACGAACTATGAAGCATCCAGTAGACGTTCATGTTGGCAAACGAATCCGCCATCGCCGTTGGATGAACGGAACCACCCAGCAGCAGCTTGCCGAAGCCGTCGGTATCAAGTTTCAGCAAATTCAAAAATACGAAACAGGCATGAACCGTGTGAGTGCATCCCGTCTTTGGGATATCGCAAATGTGTTGAAAGTTCCTGTGTCATTTTTCTTTGATGGGTTGGACGTTCAACCCCCGGCTGAAGCTCAAGCGGGTGATATGCCGGGCGATATTCTGACCGACAAGGAAGCACTTGAGCTGCTTCGTTCGTACTATGCGATTCCCGAGAATCAGCGCCGCCGCCTTTTTGACCTTGCAAGGGTTCTAAGCGAGGCTGCTTGACCAACCGGTCTTGACCGCCCCGTGCGTAGCAGGCTACCGCTGCTGGCGTAGCCAAAAAGCGAGCTAGGGGCCTTTGATGAGCATGAGCGAAGCCACCCAGACAGATTTGGTCCGGGTGGCGCACCTTCTAGCCGACGCTGCCCGCACGCAAACGCTGCCGCTGTTTCGCAGCGATAGTTTGGTGATTGATGATAAATCAGGCGGACAAGCCTTTGACCCGGTAACGGCCGCCGACCGTGGTGCCGAGAAGGCAATGCGAGATATCCTGTCAGTCGAACGACCCGAGGATGCAATCCTTGGCGAGGAATTCGGCACAAAGTCTGGCACCACAGGGTTGACCTGGGTGCTTGATCCAATTGACGGAACGCGCGGTTTCATGAGCGGGACACCCACTTGGGGTGTTCTGATAGCGGTCTCAGATGCCGATGGCCCGATTTTCGGTATCATCGACCAACCCTATATCGGTGAGCGTTTTGTCGGCGGGTGTGGCCTGTCCGAGATGGCTGGACCCCACTGGACACGCAAGCTCGCCACCCATCCGCCCCGTCCCTTGGCAGATGCGACCGTGATGACAACCTTCCCAGAGGTGGGTACGGCGGATGAGATGCGAGCCTTCCAGGCGGTTGCACAGAAGGCCAGACTGACCCGCTACGGGATGGATTGTTACGGTTATGCCTTAGTCGCGTCCGGGCAGGTCGATCTGGTGATCGAAGCGGGTCTGAAACCCTATGATATCCAAGCCCCGATCGCAGTGGTCGAGGCCGCAGGAGGGATCGTCACCGACTGGCAGGGCAATCCTGCACATGAGGGTGGGCGTTGTATTGCTGCGGCCAATCTGGCCATTCATGCCGAGGCTCTGGCGATTTTGAATGGCGTCGTCGGTGCCTGATCTCCTGCTCCGCGGTGCGGATGTCATTGTCACAATGGATGATAAGCGGGCAGAGCTTGCGGGCGCGGATATCCTGATTTCTGAAGGTGTGATTTCAGCTGTTGGCGCAGGTCTTGTGGCGCCAGATGCAGAGGTGATCGATTTGACCGGTTGCATAGTCACGCCCGGCCTCGTCAACACGCATCATCATCTCTACCAAACGCTGACCCGCGCCGTACCGGGGGCGCAGGACGCGTTGCTGTTTGGTTGGCTACAAACGCTCTACCCGATTTGGGCCCGGTTCGGACCGGAAGAGATGTTTGTCTCGGCCCAAATCGGCCTGGTGGAACTGGCCCTTTCCGGCTGCACCCTGACATCGGATCACCTCTATCTTTTTCCCAACGGGGCAAGGCTGGACGACACGATTGCGGCGGCGGCTGAAGTCGGGTTGCGATTTCACCCGACCCGCGGCGCGATGAGTATTGGCGAAAGTAATGGAGGCCTGCCGCCAGACGTTTTGGTGGAAGGTGAGAGCGCGATTTTGGAGGATTGCATCCGGGTGATCGACGCGTTCCACGATCCTGCACCCGGCGCGATGGTGCGGGTCGGCGTGGCCCCTTGCAGTCCGTTTTCGGTCAGTCGTGATCTGATGCGCGAGGCTGCGTTACTGGCCCGCGACAAAGGCGTGATGCTGCATACGCATCTGGCCGAAAATAACGAGGATGTGGCCTATTCACTGGAGAAATTCGGCTGTCGCCCAGGCCAATATGTCGAAGATTTGGGCTGGATCGGCGACGATGTCTGGCATGCCCATTGTGTGAAGCTAAATGGCCAAGAGATTGATCTGTTTGCCAAAACCCGAACCGGCGTGGCGCACTGCCCCTGTTCGAATTGCCGGTTGGGATCGGGCATTGCACCTGCGCGGGCGATGCGCGATGCGGGCGTGCCGGTCGGGTTGGGCGTTGACGGATCGGCGAGCAATGACGTTGGCAATCTGATCGGTGAGGCCCGGCAGGCGATGCTTTTGCAGCGGGTTCAGAATGGGGCCGATGCGATGTCGGCCCGAGAAGCGCTGGAGATCGCGACGCGCGGCGGCGCTGCGGTTCTGGGCCGTGACGATTGCGGTCAGATATCCACCGGCAAACGGGCGGATATCGCGGTTTGGGATGCGCAAGCTGTTGAAAACGCGGGCTCTTGGGACCCGGCGGCATTGGTTTTGTCTGGACCGTCAAAGGTGCGTCATCTGTTTGTCGAGGGTCGTCAAATCGTTGCGGATGGCATCATGCAAGCCATTGATTTGCCAAGGGTTATTGCCCGGCAAAACTCCCTTGCCAAACGGTTGGCAAGGCTGTCTGACTGACGTCGGACAATTGTCGGCTAAACGTCGGGCACGACCGGTCGGTGACACAACAATCTGTTAAGCTATAGTTAGGGCGCAAAGGATAAGGATGTTTCAATGCACCGTTTCAGCGCCTTCTTGATATTTGCGGTCCTTGTGGCCTGCACGAATGCGGCCACTGTCGCAACGACCGGCAGGTTCGACGCCGACCTCAACCAATTGCGGTCAGACAGCAGTCTGCAACCCGTCGGCACCCAATCGCAGCTACAGCGGGCAGCACAGGCCCATGCGGACGATATGGCGCGCCGGGGCTATTTCTCGCATCAAACGCAGGGCGGTGGAAACGCTGGCACAAGGATAGCTGCCGCTGGTTATCAGGCCTGCGGCTATGCCGAAAATATCGCGCAAGGCCAGCAAAGCCATGCAGAGGTTTTTGCCGCCTGGCAAAGCAGCCGAGGTCATCTGAGCAATATGCTGGGGCAAAGCTACACGGATTATGGGTTGGGCCGTGCAGGGGATACCTGGGTACTTGTGCTGGGGAGGCGGTGTTAGGTTTGTGAATGTCAGGTTTGAGCCCTAAAGGTCGGCCTAACCCCTGCGCATATCATGCCAGATTGCGCGCGCATTAGTCGGTCAATGACTTGGACTTGCGACCTTAGCCCGATCTATAAACATCTTGAGCGAATTATAGGATATTAAAATGGGCAAGATGATCATGGTCGTGGTGACTTTGCTGACCGCTCTGTCGTCTAAAGCGGCAGCAACTGAGCGTGTGATTTGCACGATTGCGTGGGAGATCGGAGCACCGGCCCCTTTGGTTTCGGAAGGACAGTGCGATGAGAAGATTTCACCGGCTTCCACATTCAAAATCGCTATCAGCTTGATGGGATTCGACAGCGGTATCCTGACGGGACCGGATGCACCGGAATGGCCGTTCAACGCCGGCTATCTGGACTGGCGCCCCGAGTGGAAGCAAGCCACTACGCCGCAAACGTGGCTGAGATATTCGGTCGTCTGGTATTCGCAGCAGATCACCCAGAGGCTCGGTGCGGACCGTTTTTCTGCTTATGTTCACGCCTTTGGCTATGGAAACGAAGATGTTTCCGGGGACGCGAGAACCAACAACGGGCTGACCCATGCTTGGTTGAGTTCTTCGCTCCAGATATCGCCATCGGAACAGGTTGGCTTCCTTAGCCGCATGCTGGAAGGCAAGCTGCCGGTATCTGACGCCGCAGTTACGCAGACCATGGCCATTATGGAGCATAACGCGCTACCGAGTGGATGGAACACCTTTGGCAAAACCGGTTCCGGTCTGCCGTTCGGACCGGATGGCGAGCATCTAAATGGTCAGCCGTTCGGCTGGTACGTGGGATGGGCCGAAAAGGGCGACCGGCAGGTGGTCTTCGCACGGCTGGTCAGGTTTGACGAGCGGCCCGATCAGACACCCGGAGCAATTGCAAGGGATGGTTTGCTGGAAAACCTTTTTGCATCCGGTGGTCCGCTGTTCTAGCTGTTTCCCCGGCCTTCGCCTTGCGAAATAAGCCAATGGACACGCCCAATATGAACACTGATCTCTTGCGCGATTTTCTGCGTTGTGCGGAAACATCCAGCCTGACCAGAGCTGCGGTACTACGTAACACCACGCAGTCCAACATCAGCAAGCGGCTGCGGGCATTGGAGAACTATCTGGGCCAGACACTGATCGACCGGAGCGACCGGCCGATCACCCTGACCCAGGCGGGGCGAGATTTCCTGCCAGTGGCCAGACAGATTCTGTCTGAGATCGACAAGTTCACGGGACGTTCTGCACCATGGCATTCCTCTGAAGGAGGTCTATCCATCGTGATGCCCCACAGCGCAACAGTGATGGTATTTCCGCTTTTCAAGGAATGGCTTTCTCACCACATACCCGACATGTTCTTTGCCCCCATGATTGCAAACCACGATATGGCTGCGCATATGATCGCGCATTCTGAAGTCGACCTCGCCATCGTCACTCGGCATCCTGATGTCCCCATAGATGAGAGATTTACAGTGTTCCAGGCGGCAGATATCGCATCAGACCGCCTCGTCATGGTAACATCGCCGAGAGCCGCCAAACAGAAGACGGGGCCGATACATGTCTCGCACGAACTGACCTATATCGGGCAGATCTGGCAGGCAAACCGTGATCAATCGCTTGCTTCGAACGAAGTTCAGCACGGCATGGCCGCTGACATCTGGGCCTATTGCCTTGCCGGGCGGGGGCGCGGTGTATTGCCGGCATCACTGGTAGAAGCGGACATCGAAGCAGGCAGACTCGCTCTATGCACTTGGGGGAAGGACGTGGCGTACAGGATTTCTCTCTACTGCTCTCCTCGAGCGCATCGCCGGGCCAAACGCATTTGGGCGTTTTGTGCTGAAAACCAAGTTCACGAATGATCGTTTTTTGTCCTGCAAATCTGTCACGGCGATTAGCCCCAAATAACCCGCTAACTCCTTCACTCTCCTACCCCGCAAACAAAACCTTCCCCGCCACCCAGACATCTCGCACCGCCCTGTCATCTCCCATCATGATCGTTGGGAAAAGTGCGTCCCAGATATCATCTGCCTTTGCTTGCCGTTGCGCTATGGCCGGGGTGGAGCTTAGTTCCAGTACCGTGATGTCTGCCATGGCTCCTGTGCCCAGATGGCCGATTTCTCCGCTCATGTGCAGCGTTTGGGCGCTGCCTTCGGTGGCCAGCCACATCAGTTGGGCCGGGTGCAGGGCGGCGCCGCGGAGCTGCCCGATTTCGTAAGCTGCCGCCATGGTCCGCAGCATTGAGAAGGATGAACCGCCACCGGTGTCTGTGGCCAACCCGATATTCAGGCCCGCTTTGGCCAGTGCCATCAGGTCGAAAAGCCCCGACCCGATAAAGGTGTTGGAGGTGGGACAGTGGATCACTGCGCCTCCCGTTTCGCGCAGCCGGTCGATCTCGCGGGGTTCGAGATGGATTGCGTGGCCGTAAAGGCCCCGTTCCCCAAGCAGCCCGTGGGCTTCGTAGGTGTCGACGTAGTCTTTTGCGTCCGGGTAGAGCTCTTTCACCCAGTGGATTTCCGGGCGCTGTTCGCTCAAGTGCGTTTGCATCAGGCAGGTCGGATTTTCGGCCCAAAGCGCGCCGAGTGCGCTGAGTTGGTCCGGCGTGGATGTAGGCGAAAACCGCGGTGTGATGGCGTAGGTGGCCCGTCCTTGTCCATGCCATTTGTTCAGCAGTGCCTTGCTGTCATCATAGGCTGATTGTGCACTGTCGCGCAGATTTTCGGGCGCGTTCCGATCCATGCAAGTTTTGCCCGCGACGACGGCCATGTTGCGGGCAGCCGCGGCGGCAAAGAACGCATCCACGCTTTCGGGGTGGATCGTGCAGAAGCTGGTCAGCGTGGTGGTTCCATGTGCAAGGGCAAGGTCAATGGTCCGATTTGCCACCTCATCGGCGTAAGCGCGGTCGCCGAAACGTGCCTCTTCAGGAAATGTATAGGTGTTGAGCCAGTCGATCAGTTGTTTGCCCCAGCTCGCGATGATCCCGGTTTGGGGGTAGTGCATATGCGCATCGACGAAACCGGCGATGATGAGCGCATCGCCATAATCGGTGATCTCCGCGTCCGGGTGGTCCCGACGCAGGGTTGCTCCGTCGCCTGTTGCGCCGATCCGATTTCCGTCGATCAGGACGCCGCCCGCGCTGTTGAAATGGGTCACATCTTCCCATTTATCGGTCAGCGGATTGCCGGAGAAAGAAAGGGTCTGGCCCAGAAGAAGTTGTTTGGTCATGGCGCGACTTTATGGGGCCTGTGCGGGCGCGTAAATCGCCCAATCGCCCATTGTAGGTTTTACGTCTTGGGCTATGGTCGGCGCGGGCAGTGCGAGGGCGTTATGGCAGACACCATTACCGACGAGGGTGAGGAAGCCTTTGGCATCACAGACCGGCTTGTTGCTGATGTGCTCTCCGCGGTTGAGATCCGTGATGCTGCGTCGCTGAATGCGCTGCTGGAGCGGCTGCACCCCGCTGATATTGCCCATTTGCTGGAACAGATCGACGGGCGCGTGCGCCGTGATCTGCTTGTGCTGCAGCAAGGTGCGGTCGATGGCGATGTCCTGTCCGAACTGGATGAGAGACTCCGCGAAGAGGTCATCGATCAGCTGGCCCCGGCAGAACTGGCTGAGGCGGTTCGCGATCTGGAAAGCGACGATGTCGTTGATTTGGTTGAATACCTCGATGACACGCAGCAAGAGGCGGTGCTGGACGCCTTGGATGCTGGCGACCGGGTATTGGTGGAGCAGGCGCTTACCTACCCGGAGGAATCTGCCGGTCGCCATATGCAGTCCGAACTGGTTCGCGCCCCGGCCCATTGGACCGTCGGAGAGGCGATCGATTACCTGCGGTCCGATGTTGTTTTGCCGGACCAGTTCTATCACATCATCCTGGTTGACCCCCGCCTGAAGGCGGTGGGCTATGTCACGCTGGGCCGTGTGTTGAGCCATCCGCGTGATATGCCTTTGCTTGAATTGGCCGAGGAGAATTTTCGCACCTTCCATGTGGCACAGGATGTGGAAGAGGTCGCGCAGGCCATTAACCACTATCACATGATCACGGCGCCGGTGGTGGACGATGATGGCCGGATCGTAGGCGTTATCACCATCGATGACGCCATGGCATTTCTGGAGGAAGAGGCCGAGGAAGATATCTTGCGTCTTGCCGGGGTGGGCGAGGGCCGCCTGTCGGACCGGGTGATTGATACAACCCGGCGACGCTTTCCGTGGCTTGCGGTCAATTTGCTGACGGCCATCCTGGCGTCATTGGTCATCGCAATGTTTGAAGAGACGATCGCCGGGCTGGTCGCCCTTGCGGTGCTCATGCCCATTGTGGCCTCGATGGGTGGAAACGCCGGGACGCAGTCGTTGACTGTGGCGGTACGCGCAATTGCAACACGCGATCTGACGGGCTCGAACGTCTGGCGCGTGATCCGGCGCGAGGTATTGGTGGGGCTGATCAACGGCCTGATCTTTGCGGTCGTGATGGGGATCGTGGGCGTGATCTGGTTTGGTTCCCCCTTATTGGGTGCCGTCATCGGGGTGGCGATGGTGATCAATCTGGTGGTGGCCGGATTGGCGGGGACGGGCATTCCCATCGTTCTGGAACGGTTAGGCGTCGACCCGGCATTGGCTTCGGGTGCATTTGTGACCACCGTCACGGACATTGTGGGCTTTCTCGCCTTTTTGGGATTGGCAGCGCTATGGTTGATTTAAGCGTCAAGAAAGATACCGCCCGAAAGGCCGCGTTTGCACGTCGCAAAGAGGCCCATGCATTGGATGATGGCGCCGCTGCTGGGTATCTCAGTGAAGTTCTGGCGGGATATCGTGGCGTTCCGCTGGCGGGTTACATGGCCATGCGGACAGAAATTGATCCGACCGCCGCCATGGAAGAGGCAGCAGCCCATGGCCCGGTTGGCGTCCCTGTTATCATGGGTGCGGGTCAACCCTTGCGCTTTCGTTTGTGGGAACCGGGCTGTGCTATGATCAAAGGCGAATTTGGTGCGATGATCCCGCAAAGCGGTGATTGGATGGTGCCCGAGATCGTGATTGTGCCTTTGGTTGCTTTTGACCGCAAAGGTGGACGGCTGGGTTATGGCGGCGGTTTTTACGACCGGACCCTGGTGGATTTACGCGCAAATCGCCCGACATTGGCGATTGGTTTTGCCTATGGCGCGCAGGAAGACGAGGGGCTTCCACTGGAGCCGACGGACCAGAGTCTGGATATTATTGTGACGGAAACTGGTGTTTTGCCTTTAGGATAACGATTTTCCGCGAAAAATCGTTTGTCAAAAATCTTCTAGAAGATTTTTTGCGCAGCGCATAACAGTGGCGAATGAGACTTCTTTTTCTTGGTGATGTGATGGGCCGCGCAGGCCGCACGGCCGTATCGGCGCGTTTGCCGCAACTGCGCAAGGATTGGCGGCTCGATTTCGTTGTCGTCAACGGAGAGAATGCGACGTCCGGTATGGGCTTGTCTGGCGCTCATGCGAAACTTCTTTTGGATGCGGGGGCGGATGTGATCACCTTGGGGGATCATGCCTTTGATCAGAAGGATATGTTGACCTTTATCGGCCAGGAGCAGCGTATTTTGCGTCCCTTGAACTACTCCAAGGCAGCACCTGGTGCGGGTGCCCGGGTCTTTAACGCGACCGGCGGTCGGAAGGTTCTTGTGGCGCAGGTGTTGGGGCAGGTGTTCATGAAACGCCCGTTTGACGATCCGTTTTCGGCTGCTGACGCAGTTTTGCGCCAATATCCGATGGGTGGTCAGGTGCAGGCGAGCCTGATTGATATGCATTGCGAGGCCACGTCCGAAAAAATGGCCATGGGCCATTTTTGTGATGGCCGGGCGAGCGTTGTTGTGGGCACCCATACACATGTGCCGACCGCTGACGCGATGATCCTATCCAGTGGCACGGCATATCTAACGGATGCAGGCATGTGCGGGGACTACAATTCCGTTATCGGAATGGAGAAGGCAGAGCCGATGCGCCGTTTTGTGACGGGCATGCCCAAGGGCCGTTTCACCCCTGCGACAGAAGAAGCGACCCTGTCCGGCCTTTATGTCGAAACGGATGACCGGACCGGAAAGGCCACACGGGTGGAGATGGTTCGCCAAGGCGGGCGGCTTGCCGCTGCTGGCCCTGACGATACGTAACATTCCCGCTGCTTTCGCTTGCCCCTGCCGCAGGGATTAGCCAGATTGCCCGTCATGACCGATTTTTTAGCACTCACCCAGATGCAGGCGGCGATACTCACACTTTGCGTAGTTGTGGGTATGTTCGTTTTGTTTGTGCGGGAATCTTTCCCGACCGAGGTTGTTGCGCTGATCGGCTTGTCCGTTCTGTTGGTCACAGGCGTTCTGGATTACGATGCAGCAGTCTCCACATTATCAAATCACGCGCCATGGACGATTGCGGCGATGTTTATCATCGTTGGCGCTCTGGTCCGAACGGGCGCGCTGAACGCGATGACCAAAGTGGCCGAGCGACATGCCAAGGCCAGCCCGGCCCGCGCAATCGGAGGCAGCTTGCTGTTTGTTGCCCTTGCCTCTGCCATTATGAACAACACGCCGCTGGTTGTTGTGATGATCCCGGTTTTTATTCAATTGGCACGTACCTTGGGGACTTCGGCGTCGAAACTGCTGATCCCGCTCAGCTATGCTGCCATAGTGGGTGGCACGATGACCCTGCTTGGGACGTCAACCAACCTGCTGGTTGACGGCGTGGCCCGAGCGTCCGGGCTGAAGCCATTTGGCATTCTTGAGATATTACCGGTTGGCGTCGTCGTTGTTGTCTGGACGTTTATCTATCTTTTCATCATGGGTCCCCGCCTGTTGCCGGATCGGCAGAGCATGGCGACAATGCTGTCGGACCGCTCCAAGATGCGGTTTTTCTCGGAGGCTGTGATCCCGCCTGATAGCAACCTGATCGGTCGGGAAGTGCTTGGTGTGCAGTTGTTCAAGCGTGATGGCGTTCGGTTGATCGATGTGATCCGCGGTGACACCTCGCTGCGCCGCAATCTGGACGGGGTTGTACTCCGGATCGGTGACCGCGTTGTTCTGCGCACCGAAATGGCCGAGCTTTTGGCGTTACAGGCCACCAAGGACCTGCGCCGGGTCGATCAGGTTTCAGCGGTGGAAACCACCACTGTTGAGGTTCTGATCACGCCGAACTGCCGGATGGTCGGGCGCCGTCTGGGTGCGATGCGCCTGCGCCGTCGCTATGCCGTCTACACACTGGCCGTTCATCGCCGCGACAGCAATATCGGCCAGCAGATGGATGATCTGGTGGTCCGTGTCGGCGATACGCTTTTGCTTGAGGGCGCGCCGGAGGATGTCCAGCGCTTGGCCGAGGACATGAATCTGGGTGATGTCTCAAAACCGTCCCAACGCGCGTTTCGTCGGGGGCACGCGCCGATTGCGATTGGCGTGTTGTTGGGCGTCGTAGTTCTGGCCGCCCTTGGTATCGCCCCGATCCTGATGCTGGCCATGATTGGTGTGACAATCGTTCTGACCACGGGCTGCATCGACGCCGATGAGGCGTTTTCCTACATCGATGGCCGTCTGTTGGCCCTGATTTTTGCCATGCTGGGGGTGGGGTCGGCCCTTGAAACGTCGGGGGCTGTGACCATTATCGCCGACACCCTGTCGCCTTGGCTGATGGTGTTGCCGCCGTTCTTTGTCGTCTTGTCTGTCTATCTTTTGTCGAGCCTGCTAACCGAGCTGGTGTCGAACAACGCCGTCGCCGTCGTCATGACCCCCATAGCCATTGGTCTGGCGGGTGCGCTGGGCGTCGATCCCCGCCCGCTGGTCGTGGCCGTCATGATCGCCGCAAGTGCGAGTTTTGCGACACCTATCGGCTATCAGACCAATACGCTGGTTTATGGTCCGGGCGGCTATAAATTCGCGGATTTCCTCAAGTTTGGCATCCCGCTGAACCTGTCGCTGGCGCCCATCGCATCTTTCGTGATCCCACTGGTCTGGCCGCTTTATCCATAGGCTTGCGGCGGGGCTGTCCGATGCCTTATAGAGGCCAGGATTTCTGGGAATATGGACGAGGTTTTCGATGGCTGGCCACTCAAAATGGGCAAATATTCAGCACCGTAAGGGACGTCAGGACAAGCTGCGCTCCAAACTGTTTTCCAAGCTTGCCAAGGAAATCACCGTGGCGGCCAAAATGGGTGACCCGGACCCTGACAAAAACCCGCGTTTGCGGTTGGCCGTGAAAGAGGCCAAGTCCAGTTCGGTCCCAAAGGATGTGATCGACCGCGCCATCAAGAAGTCCCAGGGTGGCGATGCCGAAAACTACGACGAAATCCGTTATGAAGGCTACGGGCCGAACGGTGTCGCGGTCATTGTCGAGACGATGACCGACAATCGCAATCGCACTGCGTCGACCGTGCGGTCCACCTTTTCCAAGAATGGCGGGAACCTGGGAGAAACCGGCTCTGTCGGGTTCATGTTCGACCGGATGGGAGAGGTGGTTTATCCCGCCACTGCCGGTGACGCTGATACCATCATGATGGCCGCGATCGAAGCGGGCGCCGATGACGTGCAAAGCGATGAAGACAACCACGTGATCTATTGCGCTGACACTGACCTGAACGATGTATCGAACGCGCTTGAGACGGAGTTGGGCGAGAGTGAATCGACCAAGCTGATCTGGAAGCCCAACATAACGACCGAAGTTGATTTGGACGGTCTGACCAAGCTGATGAAGCTGTTGGACACGTTGGAGGAGGATGACGACGTGCAACGGGTGACGGCCAATTTTGAGGCGTCAGACGAGGTCATGGCGGCGTTTTCGGAAGAGTAGCTTGTCTTTGACAGGCGTTGCTGCCACGCCATAGGGATGAATGAACCCCGCCCCATTGCCGGTATTGTATGGATGGTCGTGACCGGCCTGAATTTCGTGGCCGTAACGGCACTGGTCAAGCATGTCGGTGATGGAATGCCTGCCGCGCAAGCCGCGTTTTTGCGCTATGTGCTGGGGCTTGTGTTCCTTATCCCGATGATCCGGCCCATTCTGGCGGCCCGGCTGACACCGCGGCATCTGAAATTGTTCGCGGTGCGTGGGGCGTTCCATACTCTTGCGGTGATATTGTGGTTCTTTGCGATGGCCCGGATCACCATCGCCGAAGTGACGGCCATGAATTACCTTTCACCTGTTTACGTGACCCTTGCCGCCGCAGTGTTTTTTGGAGAAGCGCTGCCGCCCCGCCGTTTGGCTGCTGTGCTGGTCGCGCTTTTGGGGGCGTTGATCATCCTGCGTCCCGGCGTGAAAGCGATTGAGCCGGGGCATATCGCGATGATGGGGACGGCCGTGTTCTTTGCGATCAGCTATCTGACGGCCAAGCGGTTGTCGGGTGAATTGTCCCCCGCAGTGATCGTGGGGATGCTGTCGATCACGGTGACGATTGGAATGGCGCCGTTTGCTTGGGCGGTGTGGGTTACACCCACCCTACAACAGCTTGGGTGGTTGTTTCTGGTGGCCTGCTTTGCCACGGCGGGTCATTATACCATGACACTGGCCTTTGCGGCGGCACCCCTGACGGTGACGCAACCGGTGACTTTCCTGCAGCTGGTCTGGGCGGTGCTTTTGGGGGCTTTGGTATTTGGCGAGCCGGTGGACGGCTGGGTCGTCTTCGGCGGTGCCGTCATTATGGGGTCAGTCAGTTTCATCACCTGGCGCGAGGCCGTGGCGCGGCGGGCAGTGACGCCGCCGGTGCCTGCGACGAAGGTTTGATGGGATGGGTGCTTGCAGGCGGTTAAACGGGATTTGACTGCCATTGAGCGTACTCAATGCAATGCCCGCTCCATTTCCGTCTGCACGCCGAGACGTTTAGATCACCGGGAGGTTTTTCAGAAAGTCATCACGCGGTTGGCATGCCTTAAATGGACTGGCAATCATCAGTCGAGGCTCATCTAGCCTGTTGAAACTCATGCTGCGAGGTGACCAATTGTACACCTCCAAGTCGTCGCCATCGTCAACTAGAAGGAGCCCATGAAAATACCAGGCATCGCCAAGCTTGTAGCCTGACAATGTTGTATAGAAGGAAAAGCCACGTAGTCCTAGAAGAGATGTCAGCTCTCTTTCGACCGGGCTGTGCGCAGCGATGCAAAATGATCTTTCTGACGCTATTTCAGAGGCTTTTGCATAGGCAAACGGAGCCATCGCCAGAGACCATAACCCCGCACAAACGGTGAGCAGGAAAAGGCCGCTGGCGATTATTTTTACTATTCGTCCACATGTTGAAGCCAGTACAATACATGAACTGATTGTGACCGTGAGAGCGGTCCCGTGTAGAGTGACCATTTCTGTTCCAGCACCAGAAAGAGCCAGTAGAACAAGCGTAATAAGTCCTCCAATGACGGCTACTAACAAAGCCAGTACGATTGCAAGTATTGCTGGTATGTGGCGATGGCTCAGCAAGCACAGCGTGACGATCAGGAGAGGCAGGATTGGCAGAACACTGACACAATATTCGTACCATGTTGCCCTTGGTAAAACGGTGTCTGTAAAGGGGATTGGTCCAAACCCAAATGCGATCAAACTAGCCCCAGCTAGGGCGGCGAATGAGTTGACCTTTGAATGAATTGTCATGATCCCTAACGCATTAAGTACCATCGCGCGAATTTGATTTTGGCTTGGCAGAAAGTGTTTATAGCACAAACCTTGGTGAGTGCGAGTTCTTTGCAGAAACTGCCCAAGCCCTTTGATCATCGCTCCGCCGATGGACCACTTAACCGCGCCAGCAGTGACCCTTCTGTCACGTGCCCCACCGGTACTCCGTTTTCGGTCACCACCAACGCCGTTCCGTTCATCTGGTCAATCACGTCTTGCACCGGGGTTTCGATGTCGATGCTTGGGCCTTCTGCCGTTCCCGCGGTCATCACGTCGCGCGCCGTCAGCACGCCGAGCGGGTTCATATGGGCCACAAAGTCCGCCACATAGTCGTTGGCCGGGTTGGTGAAAATATCGCGTGGTGTGCCGCATTGCACGATCCGTCCGCCCTCCATGATCGCAATACGGTTGCCGATCTTGAATGCTTCATCCAGATCGTGACTGACGAAGATAATTGTGCGCCCGCGTTGTTTTTGCAATTCCAGCAGTTCGTCCTGTAGCCGCGTGCGGATCAGCGGGTCGAGCGCACTGAACGGTTCATCCATCAGCAGGATCGGTGCGTCGGTTGCAAACGCACGGGCAAGGCCGACGCGTTGTTGCATACCACCCGAAAGTTCACCCACCAGCGCATCCGCCCGGTCCGCGAGGCCAACCATAACAAGTTCTTCGTCCACCCGTTTGGTGCGCGCCGCCTTGTCCATTCCGGCGAGTTCCAGGCCGAGGCCCACATTGTCACGGACCGATCGCCATGGCAGCAGGCCGAATTGCTGGAAGACCATGGACACGCATTCGCGCCGCACGCGTCGCAGATCGTTGGCCGACGCAGAGCCGACGCTACAGGACCAGTCGCCGTCAAAAATGCGCACCTCGCCCCGGATCACGGGATTTAGCCCGTTCACCGCCCGCAACAGCGTGGATTTGCCAGAACCGGACAGGCCCATGAGGACGAGAATTTCGCCGACCTCAACATCCAGCGAACAGTTATGGACGCCGAGGATCTGACTGGTTTTCTCACTGATCTCTGGCCGTTCCAGACCCTCATCCATCAATGGCAGGGCGGTTGCCGGCTTGTCCCCGAACACGATGGAGACGTTATCAAATTCGACAGCATTCATTTGGCTTTTACCCGCAGCATACGGTCGAGCATGATGGCGACGACGACGATGACGAAGCCGCTTTCAAACCCAAGCGATGTGTTAACTGTATTCAGCGCCCGGATGACCGGGACGCCAAGGCCACTGGCCCCCACAAGTGCCGCAATAACGACCATGGACAGCGAGAGCATGATAGTCTGGTTCAGCCCGGTCATGATCTGGGGCAGGGCGGAGGGGAGCTCGACCTTGAACAACACCTGGGTTTTGGTGGCTCCGAAGGCTTGTGCCGCTTCAAGCAACGGGGTCGGTGTTGATGACACGCCCAGATGCGTCAGTCGGATCGGTGCCGGCAGAACAAAGATCACTGTGGCGATCAGGCCGGGCACCATGCCGATGCCGAAGAATACTATGGCCGGGATAAGGTAGACAAAGGTCGGTAGCGTTTGCATCAGGTCAAGAACCGGCACCATAGCCCGGTAAAGGCGTGGCCGATGGGCGGCCGCAATGCCGATAGGTACGCCGACCCCCATACAAACCACACATGCAGAGAGAACAAGGGTGAGCGACTGCATCGTCTCTTCCCAGTAATCCTGATTGAGCACGAACAGAAAGCCGATGACCACAAAAAGCGGCGTCTTCCAATCGCGTTGGATGAGCCAAGTCAAGGCGGCAAAGGCGGCGATCACGATCAGCGGGTGCGGTGTCTCGAGCACCCAGAGAATGGCGTCGATCAGCGCTTCCATCGCGTCAGAAAGCCAATCGAAGAAGAAAGCGAAATTGTCGTTGAGCCAGTCAAATGCGGCCTTGGCCCATTTGCCAATGGGGATCTTGTTGTCGGTCAGCCAATCAAGAAACAAATCCAGAATATGATTCATCCAAGCAAGAAGGTCGGCTATTGTAGCGCCCACCAATATTGCGATTGCGGTAAGCCAGTTCATTCCATACTCCGCTCAAGTCTTGGGTGATCATGGCGGGAAGGTTACATGATGTGAAGGAGGTATCCACGGTTGGCATCGGAGTTTCGCCGCCTGACGGTCGATCTTGTTTGAAATCAGAACGTATACAGAATCGATCAGTCATATGATACGACCATTCTTTGACATTCATTCTGCCGGGAAAGAACGGTTGCGCTCCGCAGTGTTTCCATTCTGGCCGCAATGGAATCTAGTTTCGATCAGTGTTTCGGTTATCTTCGAGGGCGCTGATACAAATCAGGCATTCGTTTTGCATTTGGGCATAGATTTGCCATTTTCACGTTTCCGCGATTGTTGGGCTCAGAAGTTGTTGCTAACTAATATGAAGTAGAGTTTTTCCTTATTTTTCCGCTGAATTGCGGTGTCAATGGATACAATGATATGAATAAATTTTTAAAATTTGCGACAGTTTCAGCAGTGGTACTGGCAGGATCAGTCGCCAATGCAGCAACGATTACATACACAGAAGGTGTTCGTGAACAGATCGTCGATTCCGTTCGCGTCACGGGCGGTAGTAACGGTGTATACGACGTGAGCGACACGCTTCCGGGTTTTGACCTTGGGACAGTTGACGCGGATAACTCTGTCAATCTGCACGGTCGTGTGACTTGGAAGTCTGATGCGTATAATTTCGTGTCTAACAATGTTTTCGACTTGTCGTGGATTTTTGACGGCTATGAACTGGCAAGCGGATTTGTTGCTGCATCCGGCTTTACCGAGTCGTCAATCGGGCGTGATGGCGCAGGTGCTGCTGATTTCACTTTGATTAACTACGACACGGGCGATAGCTATTCGACTGGCATCCTTGGCACGGGGATCACCAGCGGTAATAGCGTCGTGTTTGCAGGTCTGAGCGCAGGTTCATATGGGCTGCTGATCAGCGGCGCATCGCGGGCTGGATCGGAATATGATCTGCAACTGGCAGCGGTTCCTCTTCCGGCAAGTGCTTTGTTCCTTCTGACCGGTTTGGCCGGGCTGGGCTTCGCACGTCGTCGTCGTACTATGGCAGTCTGACCGCATTCCTAAGACTGTCATGAGATCAGGCGCCCATCGTGGCGCCTGTTTTTTTGAGTGTTCGAGCGGTTAGTGCCCTCTGCTCTAACATGGAGTCTCAGGACTTTTCGGTTAGTTTTGTGCGACAGCAGCCGCTTTTTCCGGGTGTCCACATTTCCAATTCGTAGTCGAACCCTGCATTCTCGTATACGGCTTCGTCAAAGGCCCTTGCGCATTGCAACAACTTGCAGACCTCTTCATTGCTGCATCCCATACCCAACCACCCATCTTTGAGCGGACAGGTCATCATGTGAACCTCGAGGCATGTTTCACTGATTTCTTTAACCTCTGGCGAATATGTGGTGCCGCGGTCGGGGCCTTTGAAGTATTCGTTGAGCATGCCTTCGAAATCCCGGGGTGCAAGATGTGCCAGCGATGCACCGACTTCGAGACCATGCGCCCGGCTGGCGCTTCGCATCACGCTGATGGCTTCGGTTTCGCCATAGCGTTGGGACAATTCGCGAAACACGGCGAGGTATATCCGACCGCGGTCTTTTACCGCGCTATAGTGAAGGGAGTTTGAGCTTATCGGGGTCATTCTGCTGCCACCACTTCAATTTCCAACAGCCAGGCTTCGTCAAAGATGCCTGTAATAATGACGGTCAAAGCGGGCTCGTGTGTCCCCAAAACCTTGCGTCATACTGCACTGTTTTCGGCACGATGCTTTCGGTCCGACAGATAAGTGGTATGTCGGACGATGTTGTTCATCCCAAGGCCCGCTGCTTTGAGCTGTGCTTCGACATTTGCCCATGCCTGTTCGGCCTGCTCAACAAATGTGTTTGGCACGGTTCCGTCCGACCCTACGGGGATTTGTCCGCTGACGTAAACCGTTCGTGCATGGCCCGACACGGCGACACATTGGGCGTATCCGCTCTTTAAATCGTGGGCCTGAGTTGATGAGATGTGGTCTAAAGTCATCAAGGTTTTTCCGTTGGTGGTCCTCATATGCTTCAAACGCTACTACCCGGTGTGCGTACCTCTCAACGCAAAAGACCTATCGCGCAGGGATAGAAATACTGGGTCTCAAACCGCTGCCCTTTGTGCCATTTTAGGTCGAGGAGAAACGATATGACCTACAGGTTGCCATCACTGAATTCACTGCGCGCCTTTGAGGCAGGAGCCCGAAACCTGAGCTTCAAGACTGCGGCGAGCGAACTTGGCGTGACTGCCGGGGCCGTCAGCCAACAGGTGAAGAAGCTGGAAGCATCGCTAGGTGTCGCATTGTTCCGCCGCTTGCCTCAGGGGCTGCTTCTGACACCTGAAGGAGAGGCATATCTGCCTGCAATTTCCAAGGTTTTTGATGACCTGACTAGTGCGACCGAAGCCATCGCCCCCCGCATCAACAGCAAGAAATTCAGAGTTGGCATGAGCAGGGAAGTCAGAGCCGTTTTGCCTGCAAACTGGCCAAACCACAGTGATACGCTGGTGCATCATGTTCGGGACTTGGTTGAGACAACGGATATTGCGCTGGTCCGGAACAATGAAATCGATTGCCTTATTCGGCCTGACGGTGGCCCATATGCAGAGCTTTCCCTCGTGATCATCCCTAGTTTAGATGGCGCGAAGGAAATGCATTTCGTTTGCAGACCCGGCCTGACCAACTGTCGACAATGCAAGGCGATACTTCAGGATCTGACCAGACACGTGGCACCAGTTCAGTGATTTAAGAGCTTTCGGGCCCGCCTCGCGCATTTACACCCCAGCATCGCACATTCGACCTATTGGGCCGTGCCAGCCAAATCGCTATGGTGAGATGAAGGGAGGTGTCACAATGAGCAAACTCACGTTTTACACCAACCCCATGTCGCGTGGCCGTGTTGTCCGCTGGATGCTTGAAGAAGTTGGCTGCAATTATGAGACGGTCGTCCTTGATTATGCCACGACCATGAAATCGCCGGACTATTTGGCGATCAACCCGATGGGCAAGGTGCCTGCGATCAAACATGGCGATCAAGTTGTCACCGAATGCGCGGCGATCTGTGCATATCTTGCGGATGCGTTTCCCGACGCCGGGCTCGCGCCGCCCGTGGCCGAGCGCGGTGCATATTATCGCTGGTTGTTCTTTGGGGCAGGGCCGGTCGAAACGGCTGTGACAAACAATGCGATGGGCTTCACGTTGCCGCAGGAGAAAGAGGCCACGGTTGGATATGGGTCACTGGCCTATGTGCTGGACGCATTGGAAGGGATCTTTGCAGATGGCCGCCCTTACGTTCTGGGCGATACGTTCTCTGCCGTCGATGTCTATCTTGGTGCCCAGATCGCTTGGGGCATTGGTTTCAAAACGATGGAGGTGCGTCCGGGCTTTGAAGATTACGTGGCCCGGCTTGACGCGCGCTCCGCGCGGCAACGGGCGAATGAATTGGACAATGCCCTTATGCCAACGGAAGGGGCCGGATAACCGGCCCCGTCGCATTGTTATTTACAGGCCAAGGGCAGCGTTTACAGCTTCTGCAGCATCGCCGCCATCTTTGGTGGTCACACCGTCTAGCCAGGCTGCAAAAGCATCTGGATTGGCAGCCAGCCAAGTCGATGCAGCATCGGCAGGGTCTTCGCCGTCATCCAGGATCGCGCCCATGATCTCGTTTTCCATCTCGAGCGAGAATTCCAGATTATTCAGGAGCATACCGACATTTGCGCATTCTTCGGCAAAACCGGTTGTCGTGTTTGTGTAAACGGTCGCGCCGCCCAGATTGGGGCCGAACCAGTCGTCGCCGCCTTCAAGATATGACATCTCAAAATTCGCATTCATTGGGTGGGGTTCCCAGCCGAGGAAGACGATAGGCTCATCACGGCCAGAGGCGCGGTCGACCTGCGCCAGCATGCCCTGCTCAGAGCTTTCCACCACTTCGAAACCGTCAAGGCCAAAGGCCCCATCGGCGATCATGTCCATGATCAGGCGGTTGCCGTCATTGCCCGGCTCGATCCCGTAAATCTTGCCGTCCAGCGCGTCGGCATTTGCTGCAATATCTTCGAACGAAGCAATGCCCATATCGGCGGCTGCTTTGTTGACGGCCAGCGTATATTTTGCGCCTTCGAGATTGGCGCGGACCGTGTCCACAGTGCCCGCGTCGCGGTAGGGGGCGATGTCAGCCTCCATCGTGGGCATCCAGTTGCCCAGGAATACATCCACGTCGCCTTCAGCCAGCGAGATATACGTGACCGGCACGGACAGGACCTTGATTTCGGTGTCATAGCCCAACGCATCCAGTACAACTGTTGTTGCTGCGGTTGTTGCGGTGATGTCGGTCCAGCCCACATCAGAGAAGGTAATTGTATCGCAGTCGGCCAGCGCCGGGGCGGCGGCGCAGATCGCCAACGCCGATAAGGTTGATTTCAAGGTCATAGAACACTCCCATTTTTTCTTGATTGACGAGTCAATAAAAGGCGATTTAGATTGCAATGGCAAGTCTTGCCCGAGGATCGAATGCCAAAGCTTGGGATGGAACCTATCCGCCGCGCCGCTTTAGTGAAAGCTACGATTGATGAAATCGGGGCGGTCGGCACTTTGGATGTCACCGTCAGCAGTATCGCGAAACGGGCGGGCATGTCATCTGCGCTTGCGCATCACTATTTTGGCGGGAAAGAGGATATTTTTCTGGCCGCAATGCGTGAGACGCTCAAGCTTTACGGGGCAGAGGTGCGTGCTGCCCTGGCTTTGGTTGAAGGGCATCGCCCCCGGTTGGCAGCGATTGTGCGGGCGGGCTTTACTTCGACCAATTTTCAACCCGAAGTGATTGCCGTCTGGCTGAACTTCTATGTCTTGGCGCAGACCTCTGAGGATGCGCACCGGTTGCTGCGCATTTATCAAAGACGCCTGCATAGTAACCTCTTGTATGATCTCAAACCGCTGCTTGGGGCCCGGGCAGATGAGGTCGCCACCCGAATCGCGGGTCTGATAGATGGGCTTTATCTGCGGCAGGGCCTGCAAAAGCAGATCACTGACGGGGATGAGGCGACCGCACAGGTTTTGGCAATGCTGGACTGTGAACTGAAAGGGTGTCCGCAATGACCCGGCCCAATATCCTAATCATCATGGTGGACCAGTTGAATGGGACACTATTTCCCGACGGGCCTGCCGATTGGTTGCATGCGCCAAATCTGAAAAAGCTGGCAGCGCGGTCCACCCGGTTTGCCAACACCTACACCGCATCACCGCTTTGCGCACCGGCGCGTGCCTCGTTCATGTCAGGGCAGTTGCCATCGCAAACAGGCGTTTATGATAACGCGGCGGAATTTGCGTCCTCTATCCCCACCTACGCGCATCATCTGAGGCGTGCGGGCTATCAGACCTGTTTGTCCGGAAAGATGCATTTCGTTGGCCCCGACCAGCTTCACGGGTTTGAAGAACGGCTGACCACCGACATCTACCCGCCCGATTTCGGCTGGACTCCGGATTATCGCAAGCCGGGAGAGCGGATCGACTGGTGGTATCACAATATGGGGTCGGTGACGGGTGCCGGTGTGGCCGAGATCACCAACCAGATGGAATATGATGACGAGGTGGCTTATCACGCGACCCGCAAGCTCTATGATCTGGCGCGCGGGCATGATGAGCGGCCATGGTGCTTGACCGTCAGCTTTACCCATCCGCATGACCCTTACGTGGCGCGGCGGAAATATTGGGACCTTTATGAGGATTGCGACCATCTGCTGCCAGAAGTCGGCCCGATCCCCTACGCTGATCAGGATGCCCATTCGCAGCGTATTCTGGACGCCAATGATCATGAAAATTTTGCGATCACTCAAGAACAAGTCAAACACGCCCGCCGCGCCTATTTCGCCAATATCTCATACCTTGACAACAAGGTTGGAGAGGTTTTGCGGGTGCTCGAGGACACGAGACAAGAGGCGGTGATCATGTTCGTCTCGGACCACGGCGATATGCTGGGCGAACGGGGATTGTGGTTCAAGATGTCCTTCTACGAAGGCTCCTCACGTGTCCCCTTGATGATTGCGGCGCCCAATATGGAGCCGGGGCCGACCAACACACCTGTCAGCACCATCGATGTGACGCCCACCTTATGCGATTTGGCGGGCGTGGATATGTCAGAGGTGATGCCATGGACCACCGGCGAAAGCCTTGTGCATCTGGGCCAAGGCGGTAGCCGCGATACGCCTGTGGCGATGGAATATGCCGCAGAAGGGTCCTATGCCCCGGTTGTGTCACTGCGCTACGGCAAATGGAAATATAACCGCTGCGCACTGGACCCTGATCAACTGTTCGATCTGGATGCCGACCCGCACGAGTTGACCAATCTGGCCGAGGTTCCCGCGTATCAAGGAACACTGACACAACTCCGCGCCAAATCCGAGGCACGTTGGGATCTCGCCCAATTCGACGCCGCCGTGCGCCATTCCCAAGCCTGCCGCTGGGTCGTCTATGAGGCGCTGCGCAATGGCAACTATTTCCCGTGGGACTATCAGCCACTGCAAAAGGCATCCGAACGCTACATGCGCAATCACATGGACCTGAATGTTCTCGAAGAAAACCAACGCTATCCGAGGGGCGAATAGCTCCCACCTTCATCTTGGCCCAAAAACTCCCGCCGGAGGCTCCGACCCATGAACACACAACCCACCGCCAGCCATTTCATCGATGGTCAGTATGTCGAAGACAAAGACGGGGACGTGATTGACGTCATCTATCCCGCCACCGGAAAGGTCATTGCAACCCTGCATGCGGCCACCCCCGCTATTGTTGATCAGGCACTGGCCTCTGCCAAACGCGCCCAAAAAGAATGGGCCGGCTGGACAGCAACAGAGCGGGGTCGGGTGCTGCGCCGTGCCGCTGATATCATGCGGGACCGCAATCACGATCTGTCTGTGCTGGAAACCTATGACACCGGCAAACCCTATCAGGAAACCAGCGTGGCCGATGCCACATCAGGGGCAGATGCGCTTGAGTATTTCGGTGGGCTGGCTGCGGCCATCACGGGTGAACATATCCAGTTGGGCGACGATTTCGTCTATACGCGGCGCGAACCGCTTGGGGTTTGTGTGGGTATAGGCGCATGGAACTACCCGACACAGATTGCTTGCTGGAAAGCTGCACCAGCATTGGCCTGCGGCAACGCGATGGTGTTCAAGCCGTCTGAGATGACGCCGCTCTGCGCCCTGAAAGTCGCCGAGATACTGCTCGAGGCGGGTGCGCCTGCGGGTGTTTACAACGTCATCCAGGGCTATGGTGCGGTGGGGGCGTCTCTCATCAGCGATCCGCGTGTAGACAAGGTATCGCTGACCGGATCAGTCTCGACAGGGCGCAAGGTTTATGCCGCCGCCGCCGAGGGCATTCGGCATGTGACGATGGAACTGGGGGGCAAGTCGCCCTTGGTAATTTTCGATGATGCCGATCTGGAAAATGCGGTGTCCGGCGCCATTTTGGGAAACTTCTATTCGACCGGGCAGGTCTGTTCCAATGGGACGCGTGTGTTTGTTCATTCGGGTATCAAGGACGCGTTTTTAAAGCGACTGGCCGAACGATTGGGCACCGTCAAGATGGGCGATCCACAGGACCCGGACGTGAATTTCGGGCCGATGGTGTCTGAACGCCAACGCGATATCGTCGAAGGCTTCATTGCCAAAGGGATCGAGGAAGGGGCGAGGCTGGTCACCGGCGGCAAGCGGGTTGAGCGCGAAGGCTTCTATCTTGAACCAACCGTTTTTGCTGATGTGACCGATCACATGACAATCGCAACCGATGAGATTTTTGGCCCGGTGATGTCCGTGCTGGATTTTGAAACAGAAGAAGACGTGCTCGCCCGTGCGAATGCGACGGAGTTTGGTCTGGCCGCGGGTGTTTTCACCGCCGACCTGACGCGCGCCCACCGGATGGCGGCCGGGTTTGAAGCGGGAACATGTTACATCAACACCTACAACCTCGCGCCGGTTGAGGCACCGTTCGGTGGCTCAAAGCTTTCGGGTGTGGGTCGTGAGAATTCAAAGGCCGCGATTGAACACTATAGCCAGATCAAAGGTGTTTATGTCGCCATGGGGGATGTCGATGCACCTTTCTGACCACCACTCGTCAAGCCCTTGCGGGCTTTCCTCATTCAGCGATGCGAGCCGACAGGCTCAAAGAGCGCGCTGATGCAGGCTGATTACGTCATTGTAGGTGCAGGCTCTGCCGGTTGCGGGATGGCCTACCGGCTGGCCGAGGCGGGCAAGCAAGTGCTGGTCATTGAACATGGCGGATCTGACATGGGGCCGTTCATTCAGATGCCTGCCGCCTTGTCCTATCCGATGAACATGAAAATGTATGATTGGGGCCTCAAGACAGAGCCTGAACCGCATCTGGGTGGTCGCCGGTTGGTGACCCCGCGTGGCAAGGTCATTGGCGGTTCGTCTTCGATCAACGGGATGATCTATGTGCGCGGCCATGCCCGCGACTTTGATCACTGGGCTGAAACCGGCGCCCAAGGCTGGTCCTATGCCGATGTCCTGCCCTATTTCAAACGGATGGAGCATTGGCATGATGGCGGACACGGTGGCGATCCGTCTTGGCGTGGCACGGACGGGCCGCTGCATGTCACGCGTGGCCCACGCAAGAACCCTCTGACACGCGCGTTTGTTGAGGCGGGCGAGCAGGCCGGATATCCGGTGACGGGCGACTATAACGGCGAACAACAAGAAGGGTTCGGACCGTTTGATGCGACGATCTACAAAGGGCATCGCTGGTCTGCGGCGAGCGCCTATCTGCGTCCTGCATTGAAGCGCCCCAATTGCACCCTGACCCGCGCATTTGCCCGACAGATCATTATCGAAGATGGCCGGGCGGTCGGGGTCGAGGTAAGCCGGGGCAAGAAGATCGAGGTGATCAAAGCCAATGTCGAGGTGATCGTGGCGGCTTCCTCGCTCAACTCGCCGAAGCTTTTGATGCTGTCCGGCATTGGCCCTGCCGATCATCTGAAAGAGCATGGAATCGAAATTGTGGCGGACCGTCCGGGCGTCGGCCAGAACCTGCAGGATCATCTGGAGCTTTACATCCAGCAGGCGGCGACAAAACCCGTCTCGCTCTTTTCCCATTGGAACCTGCGTGGAAAGGCGCGCATCGGGGCCGAATGGCTTTTGTGGAAAACCGGGCTTGGCAGTTCCAACCAGTTCGAAAGTGCGGGTTTCATTCGATCACGCGCAGGCGTCGACTACCCCGATATCCAGTTTCATTTCCTGCCGATTGCCGTCAGCTACGATGGCAAAGTGGCCCCCGAAGGTCACGGTTTTCAGGCCCATGTCGGGCCGATGCGATCTGTATCGCGGGGTGAGGTCACGTTGCGTTCTGCCGATCCTGACGAAAACCCGCGCATCTTGTTCAACTACATGTCCGACCCGCAGGATTGGGTTGATTTCCGCACCTGCATCCGCCTGACGCGCGAGATTTTTGCGCAACCGGCTTTCGATGAATATCGCGGCCATGAAATCCAACCCGGTGAGGCCGCACAAAGCGACGAGGCGCTTGATGACTTCATCCGCGAACACGTCGAAAGCGCCTATCACCCTTGCGGCACTTGCAAGATGGGTGCAGCAGATGACCCGACCGCCGTGGTGGACTCCCAAGGACGGGTGATCGGGGTGGATGGCTTGAGGGTGGCGGACAGTTCGGTCTTTCCCCGCATCACCAACGGGAACCTCAATGCGCCATCGATCATGGTGGGTGAAAAGGTGGCAGATCACGTACTGCAGCGGAACCCGCTGCCGCCATCGAACGTAGAGCCTTGGATGCACCCGGACTGGGAGAATAGTCAGCGGTAGTATCATTGGCGAATTGACGTCGGTTTGTATCAAAGCAGATGCGAATTCGAGGCCGACGGTAAAGGAGACATAATACGTGTTAGAACCGTCCACCCTCTCTAGGGCGCTAGACGCAGAAGAATTCTGCTTCGTGCGCAATTATACCAAGAGCGTTGGCTTGGCCGCGAAGCTGGAGATAGATCACCTCGTTTTACATGCTGGTCGCGAAAAGATGGTGATCAAGACTTCCGGTGAAAAAGGGAAACGCAAAGTGTCTAGCGGCAGATACATCGATAAGCTTGACGGCAATGAGGTATTTACTGATCTTCTGACTAACCCACAACGAAATGAGATAGAGGTCTGGTTTTGGAAGCCGTTTCCTGGAACTCATTTGTTATCAGTTCCTGACTGGCGCTGTTTTGAGATCGACGATGTATGAGCCACTTCAATCCACCCGATACGGCAACACGTCCCTGACATCGGATCAACCCGCAACTGCCGTTCCAGCGGCGGGACAGAGCGTTGATGGCAGTTCTTTCGCTCGCAGATCCGGCAGGACACGCCGATGAAGGTGGTGGCGGATCACGCGCTGAAACGGAACTCACTGCCGCCGTCAAACATAGAGCCTTGATGCGGGATATCTATATGAGTTTGCCTATGCGCAAAGAAGCCTGAGCATGGATGTTGATAGCGAATTGATTGGCGAAGGCGATAACCAGCAAATCGTGCTTTACGAGGACTCTATCACAACTGGGGACATACTTGCTGTCATCGATGTCAATGTGGATGACGGTTGGATCGCCTGATCCCGCGATTTGAAACAACAGCGCGCATCCCGATCGGGATGCGCGTTTTGGGGTGCGCAAGTCAGATCGAGCTGCAGGTCAATTTGCAGACCAGTAATCAGGCTATCGGTCAAGTGTCTGCAATTTAGGGAGTGAAGCAAAACCAATGGCAGTCCCTAGGGGAATCGAACCCCTCTTTCCAGGTTGAAAACCTGGCGTCCTAACCGATAGACGAAGGGACCGCGCTTGGTGCGCCGCTTTTAGGGAAAGCCTGCGACAAGAGCAAGAGGGTTTTTGTACTTTTTTGTCGTGGATCGGTGGCCCGGATTAGTGGGCTGGTGCTGCGTCTTCGAGCCTTAGTTGCACGCTTTGTCGCCCTTGCCATGTATTGATTTCCAACCGCCCAGCCAGATGAAATCTTGCTCCACCGTGGCCTGTCAGCATCGGCCCCAGCGAGCCGTCCATCGCCCCGAACGCAATGGCGTCCAGGCGGGCGCTGATCCCGTCCCCGAAGGTGACTTTCAGGTGGTTGGCCCCAACCTGTTTGGCGTAGTGGATCTGGCAATCGGGAAAGGCAAAGCGCGGGGCTGGGGCGCCCGCCCCGAAAGGCCCCGCCTGTTCGAGCTGGTGGATGAGTTCCACCGTCGCAGCACCGGGCATCAGCAGTCCATCGAGGTATAAATCCGCGGGACCGCGCTCTGCCGCCCCTTGTTTGGCGAGTAGTTCGCCCAGCCTCTCCATTGCCGCCTCGATTTGGTCCTTGGCGACGGTCAGCCCTGCCGCCATCTTGTGACCGCCGCCTTTGATCAATAGTCCTTCGGTCGCCACACGTTGGATCGAAGCCCCAAGATCGACACCGCTGATTGACCGGGCTGAGCCTTTGCCGATATCGCCGTCCAGGCCGATGACCACTGCGGGTCGGTTGGTCGCCTCTTTCAACCGCGCGGCCACGATCCCGACAACGCCCGGATGCCAGCCTTCACCGCAGGCCCAGACCAGCGGGCCATCGAGCCCGCGTTCTGTTGCTTGTTCAAGTGCAAGGTCTCGCACATGCGCCTCGACCTCGCGCCGTTCGGTGTTGAGCTGATCCAGCTTTTCAGCCAATGCGGCGGCTTCCGTCGGGTCTGCAGTCGCCAACAGACGTGCGCCCAGATCGGCCTTGCCGATCCGGCCCCCAGCATTGACGCGCGGCCCCAGAAGAAACCCAAGATGATAGCTGCTGGGTGCTGCATCCAGCCCTGCCACGTCGGCGAGTGCGACCAGCCCGGGGCGTTGTCTGTGACCCATCACCACCAGCCCTTGCCGCACGAAAGCCCGGTTCACGCCCATCAGCGGGGCCACATCGGCCACCGTGGCCAATGCGACAAGATCAAGCATTTCCATCAGGTTTGGCCCGGTTTTGCCAGCCTCTCGCAGTTGCCGGTTCACTTCCACCAGCATCAAGAAGACGACAGCTGCCGCGCAGAGATGTCCCAGATCGCCGCTCTCGTCCTGCCGGTTGGGGTTCACCACTGCCAGCGCCTTGGGCAGTGTCTCGCCGCCCAGATGGTGATCGACGACCAAGACATCGGCGCCGGTTGCGGCTGCGATAGGGCCATGGGACAGCGTGCCGCAATCCACGCAGATAATCAGGTCATGGTCGCTGGCCAACATCGCCATGGCCTCATCATTGGGGCCGTAGCCTTCGTCGATACGGTCGGGGATGTAGAGGGTCGCGTCCCGGCCCATATCGCGCAGCCACGTGATCAGCAGGGCGGCAGATGATCCGCCGTCCACGTCGTAATCTGCGAAAATGGCGATCCGCTGATTGTTTTGGACAGCGTCAACGAACCGTTTGGCCGCCACTTCCATATCGCGCAGGCTGCGTGGGTCGGGCAGCAGGTCGCGCAAGGTGGGTGCGAGGAATAAGGATGCGTCTGCCGCTTCGATCTGGCGTTTGGCCAGAATTCTGCACAAGGGTGCTGGCAAGGCGGTTTCCTGCGCCGTGGCTTCCGCGCGCCGGTCGTCCTCCACCGACGGGCCGATCCAGCGGCGACCGGTGGCCGAGGTGGCGACGTTCAGGAAAGCAGGCTGATCTGGTGGCTGTGTCATTGCGTGGCACAGTATGCGGTGTGGCGAGAGATGGCTATGTTGTTTTGAGGGTAAGGCTAAAAGGAAGATCGGATGGTCAGGCCGGCAGAGAAGGTGTCGCGGGTGAAACGGTCGATATTGCTGTCAGCGTTGCTACCGCTGATCACGATTGCAGGGGTGAAGCCTGCAAACTCAATATCAGGCACACCAATCGTGGCATTATAAAAAAGTGTTTTGTCGTTGCGTGGGCCTTCGAGAAACAAAATCTCGTACAAACCATAGTCGGTGAAGCGCAGTCCCGCTCCGACGCTTAGGCTAACCGGTCCCACTGGCTCTGCCCAAGTATGGGAGGCATAAATTGTCCAATCATCATATTGGTAGTTATTCGATCTGCTGTCCGTCCAAGTGTATGCGAGCGACGTGCTGATGCGGTTTCCGGCATTTGTCCTATGCGTGATTGTGCCACGCAACGTAGATTTATCGACATATTCGATTGATGTCAGCACGTAGTCTTGCTTCTCATGCTGCACGGTCAATTGAAAAGCTGTGCGATCATTGACTGGCGCGCGTGCGTTTAGGCTGATCCGGTCGAAATCATAGCGGCGCTCTTCGCCGTAGACATATCGCCCAATGGTATAGGTGCCGCCGACAAGGACGCCGCCCAGCTTGCGATCATGCGTCAGAGATAACTCGCTATAGTCGGAACCATAATCTTCGTTGCGTAGAACGGAAGTAATGATAGTGTCTCCGTCTTCGGTGGTCGTAACGATATTTGGGTCACCTTCATCGTCCAGTCGAACGCGCGAAAGGTCATAGCGAAGAGCAACCGTTGTTTGGTGGTTTTCCGACTGGTTCAGGCGATACCGGGTCTGGAAGTTCAGCGCGGCCTTGATGCCGGAGAGTGCTAAACTGTCTTCGGACGGTATGCTGGAACCTAGATCGTTGATAGCATCTGCTCCACCGTTCACATTGTTCGATGGCAAAATCGAAAATCCAAACGTCGTCGACCAAGGGTTCAGCCGTCTTACGACCGTTGCATCACGCTTTGTCTGCTCTTCGGCGGCATCATCGGGCGCGACGATCAATGCTCGCCGCAACCAATACCCGGCCAAAGTAAACCGTTTCTCGTTCGCGGCCGCTTGGGCCACCAACCGTGCAGCTTCGTATTTCTGCGTATCCGTCTCGGACAACTGCCAGGCTCGCAGGCCGGCCTGCCGTCCTGCTTCGGCCTCCCCCACGCGGGGGGCTGCCGCAGCTACGACGATCAGCGCGTCCCGGTCATCGGGGTTGGCCTGCAGCAGTTTGCGGGCCAATGCCAATGCCAATTCTGGTTGTTCGTTCTCAACCGCCCGCACTGCAACTGCGCGTGCCTGTTCCAGGGTCAGCTCGACATCGTCCTGAGCCCAACCCGCACCTCCGCATATGCAAAACACTGCGGCAAAAATTGCACTACGCATAAAACCTCTTTTGGCCTCGCCCCCGGTTCTGATCCGTCTTAGGGAAATAGTTGCAAGATACCAAGTCACAGTTTGGCAACTTGGCAACTTTTGGCGAAAGCGGTGTCAACTTCCAAGCGTCCACCCCTTTGCTTATAGTCGCGCAACGACTCATTGATCAGCGCGAGGACACCCATGCCCATCACCCCCGAACAGCAGGCCGAAATAGACGAGCTTCGGTCAAATCCCACGCCCACATTGCGGGCTGTGGCCGACGGGATGGAGGCGCATCTTTACAAGGCCTACGACGTGCTTGACCACGGGTTCATCCGGGTGATCGACTATATGGGGGACGACGCGGCGATCTGTCAGGCGGCCCGCGTCAGCTATGGCAAGGGCACCAAATCGGTCCAGAATGACGAAGGGCTGATCCGCTACCTGATGCGCCACTGGCACTCGACCCCGTTCGAGATGTGCGAGATCAAGCTGCACGTCAAACTGCCCGTCTTCGTGGCCCGACAGTGGATCCGGCATCGGACGGCGAATGTGAATGAATACTCCGCCCGCTATTCGATCCTTGATCGGGAGTTTTACATCCCCGAACCCGACAAACTGGCCGCCCAATCCGTAATCAATAATCAGGGCCGGGGTGAAGCGCTGACGGGTGATGAGGCCGCACGAGTGCTGGAATACCTCAAAGATGACGCGGCACGTTGTTACGATCACTATGCGGAAATGATTTCGGATGAAGGGCAGCAGGGTCTGGCCCGAGAGCTCGCCCGCATGAACCTGCCCGCCAATATCTACACCCAATGGTACTGGAAGGTGGACCTGCACAACCTCTTCCACTTCCTCCGACTGCGGGCCGACAGCCACGCGCAATATGAAATCCGGGTCTATGCGGATGAGATTTGCAAGGTGGTGGCCGACTGGGTGCCCGCGGCCTATGGGGCGTTCGAGGACTACCGGATGGGTGGGGCGACGCTCTCTGGCAAAGCACTAGATTGCCTGCGGCGGATGCTGAAGGGCGAAGAGGTGACGCAGGAGAGTTCGGGCATGTCGAAGGGGGAATGGCGGGAGTTTGAGGGGGTGATTGGGTGAGTGATGTCTCTGAATGATCCGTCGGATGGGGCAGAGAACCTGCCTGATAAGATACCTGTGAGTAGCAGAAGGAAGAAGGCAGGGCGCGCTGTTCTAAATACCGCAGGCTCGATTCCTTTTATTGGCGGTCTGTTTGCAGCAGCTGCAAGTCATTGGTCTGAGAAAGAACAAGAAGAGGTCAACCGCTTCTTCGAGCATTGGCTATCAATGCTACGCGACGAATTGAAAGAGAAACAGATTACGATGATTGAGGTCATGACACGGCTTGACCTCCATGATGCAGAAATCAAGGAACGCCTCAGAAGTTCGGAGTATCAAAGTCTCGTCCGAAAATGCTTTCGCGAATGGTCTGCGGCTGAGAGCGAAAGTAAAAGGATATATGTTCGAAACGTCCTGACCAATTCGGCCGCCAGCAATCTCACAAGTGACGATGTTGTGCGGCTATTCCTCGAATGGCTGAAGAACTATTCAGACATGCATTTTGAAGTGATTGCAGCAATCTATAATCGCGATGGCATCACAAGGGGTGAGATTTGGCGCCAGATTGGCCGCGGAGCAGTTAGAGAAGACTCCGCTGAAGCTGATTTGTTCAAGTTGCTAATCCGAGACTTGTCAACTGGTTCAATCATTCGACAACATCGTCCGCGAGACCGATTTGGAAATGCTATCCCAAAGCCTCGCTCAAAACCAGTCCAGGGCGGCAAGCCGCCCGTATCAGCCTTCGATGAAGAAGAAGGCTACGAACTTACGGCATTAGGGCAACAGTTCATTCATTACGCGATGAACGACATTACTCCGAAGATTGCCTATGAACCAGTTTTCGAAGACGAAGAAGCCCAGTTCAGCTAAGCTATGCAGGTAGAGAAGTATGATTTCTAGCGCATGTTAGAAATCCTTTTCCGCCCGGCATCGCCGGGCAGCGCCCGGACCTCCCCCACGGGAGGGCGCTCTTGCACCGTTGCAAACCGCATGACCGTCACCAATAAACGCCAATCCCCGCCAAACAGACCCGTTCCAGCGCCCACCCCGAGGTCCGGGCGCTGCCCTCGCGTCGTGCATAGCCGCCGCGCCCCCGGCGCTCCGCCCGTTCTCGCCCAATCCCCCACATGACGCAGCGTCATGCGGGGAAAGCCGCCGGAAGGTTCCCCTGATACGCGCTGGAGTTTCGATGTAAAAACGCTCAGCAGCAACCAAAGGGGGATGTGATGGCTACGACAAGACCAACGCGGAATGATGCTCCAGACGCATTTTCGCCCGTTAAGAATGATCTGTTGGAACGCCTTGCCCGGACGGCTGAAAAACTGACCGATCAACCCGCTCCACGCACTGAAACCGCGAAAAAATTCGCGGCCTAGTGGATTTCTCATAAGAAGTGGCCGCAACCTTAATCGGGTTGCAGCCACAATAGAATTTCAGGACATACAGTCTGGTGGAACCCGCCTCGGGAGGCTGATCAATCCACCTTTTCGAGGCTGCCCGCCATCTTGCGACCATCGCGGCCTTCGATCAATTCGAAATTTACCTTTTGGTCGTCGCTTAATCCTGTGAGGCCCGCGGCCTCAACAGCTGAAATATGTACAAAAACATCTGCACCACCATCGTCGGGCGCAATAAACCCGTAACCCTTTGTTGTATTAAACCACTTTACGGTGCCACTTGGCATCGGTAGAATCTCCTTCCTTGTCATTCCCGATAATGTCGGGATGGGCAGCACTTGGGCCCGCGACAAAGCGGTCTTCCCTTGGCCTTGTATTTGTAGACTTAATCGATTTAAGCAAAAGGCAAATGATAAGTTGTCGCAGTTCGTTGAGCGGCTAAATTTTGCACAAAATGGAGGCGGAATGCGATTTTTTGGGCTAAAAAATTGTGATACATGCCGGAAAGCGCTTAAAAATCTGGCGATTATGGGTTATCAGCCTGAGGTTGTAGATGTCCGCTCTGACGGCGTTGACAGGGCTGATTTGGAGGCGATCATTACTGAGTTTGGGGATGCTGCCATAAACCGCGCTTCGACCACATGGCGCGGCCTGTCTGACGATGAAAAGGCCGCAGATCCGTTGTCACTTTTGACCGCCCATCCCACATTGATGAAGCGCCCGGTGATCGAGGCGGACGGTCGGTGGACCATAGGCTGGAAGGCCGATGTGCAGGCTGTTTATCTCAAGTCCTGATATTCGGGGCTTTGGCGAAACAGCAGCCGGTCAATCGACAGTAATCCGGCCCCTTTGAATACCAGCACAAGCAGCCCCAATACCCAAAACGCCCGCTGATCAAGGATCACCGCGTCAGAAGCGCCGTCGAACCAGGCGCCCAGCGTCCCCTCTTGCCCGATGCCCCCATGTCCAAACAGATCGGTCAGTGATTGGACGAAGACAAAGCCGATCATTCCCAGTGCCGCCAGCCGTGTGAACAGGCCGATGACGATCAGCAGGGGCAAGGCGAATTCCGCAATCGTCCCCGCCGTGACCACGGCCCAATGATAGGTGCCAAGTTGGGTGATGTCGTAACCTGCCGCCTCCATCGCTTTGGGGAAAATCTGGACGTAGCCACCAGATGACGGATTGAATATCCCGAATATGCCCTCGCCGAGCTTCGTGGTCCCGGAATTCCAGAAATACCGGAACAGAACGGCCGCAAATACAAACCGCGCCAAGAGGGGCAGAATGTTATCGCCCGCACGGTTGATGCCGTCCGACAGACGGCCAAGTGGGGTGCCAACAATATTCATGGAAAGTGCCTTTCACTAGTCAATTTGTACCACAGCGCCCTGAGCCAGAAGCAGGCCCAGTGTGGCGCTAAACTCGTTTTCGTTCTCTACAAGTCTCATCGCGTCTTCCAAGGTCTTTTGCTGCGCGAGCGCATTGATGCAGGCATGAGCGGTGGCAGAGATCAGGTGTAGCTGGGGGTCAAATTCGGGTCGCGTGATTAGTATGCGCTCGGCTTGCATCGCGGGGTTAGGTGCGTCCGGCTGCGTGTTCGCCACGTAGATGCTGTGGATCGGGTAGTCTGAGGATAACAGCCGCACCGCGGGGGCCAGATGCAGGCGTGCACGCATCAATGCTTCCGGTGTGAGTTGACCGAGCGCATCGTGGTCCACGGGGGTGCCGTCCGCGGCGTGGTATGAATGACGCAAAGCCAGTTCCAGCCGCGCTATATCGGGCAGGTAAGGCAGGCTTTTGGCTGGGTAGAAATCTGCCAGAAAAGCCGGCATCGCCTCTCCGTAAAACATCATCAGCGGAGACGTTGGTGGATGCTGGCGCAGGTACACTGCTGCCATAGCCCGAAAGAACGCATCGCCAACCAGTTTGCGGACGACTGGAAACGCGGTTTCCAACGCGTCTGCCAAGCTGACGACGACATTGTTGCGATAGACGTCAAAGCGTTTGCTCGCAGCGCTTCCATCAGGATTGCGTAGCCCCTCGGGTGTCGCGGCATCAGGGGCCAGCATTGCGGCCTGAAACTGGACCTGCGACACGTTCATGCGGTGACGGCCGCAAGGGCGCCGTCGGCCCGCGTTGCTTCTGCCGCCAGAACGGGCCAGTCGGGCACGTCATTGTCCCACTCGACCAGTAGCGGCTTGGGGCCGGACCTGGACAACGTGTAATCCAATAGCGACCAGACCGGATCAACCACCGGTTTGCCGTGGCTGTCGATCAGTAGCGGTGCGCCGGTTTCGTCTTCCTCCTCGTCGTGACCGCCAAGGTGGATTTCGCCGACTGCGTCGAGTGGGAAGTCGTCGATATAATCCTGCGGAGACGTCTGAAGATTTGTGGCGCTGATAGAGACATTGTTCACATCAAGCAGTAGGCCGCATCCGGTACGTTTGACCAGTTCTCTCAGGAAATCTGTCTCTGACATAGTGGATTCAGCGAACGCTAGATAACTAGACGGGTTCTCAAGTAGCATCTGACGGCCCAGCACGTCCTGGACCTGTGAGATATGGGCAGCCACACGGTTCAGTGTGGCGTCGGCATAGGGGAGCGGCAGCAGGTCGTTGAAAAAATGGCTGTCATGGGTGGACCAGGCCAAATGTTCGGAAAAACTGGCGGGCTTCAGCCAGCCGACCAGATGTTTCAGTCGCGCAAGGTGATCTGCATCAAGGCTGCCTTCGCCGCCGATGGACAGGCCCACACCATGGACAGAGATCGGGAAGCGCTCGGCTAGATGTTTGAGTTGTGCGATGGGGCGGCCACCTGCGCCCATGTAGTTTTCAGCATGAATTTCAAGCCAGCCGACGGGGGCGGGGTTGGCCATGATATCGCTGTAGTGTTGCGACTTGTAGCCGACGCCGGGACGTGAAGGCAGTGTGTCGAAATGCGTCTGATCCAGCATGGCACTCTCGTTTTTGATCGTCAGGTGGGCCTTCAACCCACCTGACAGGGGTCGCATTATGCAGGAACGTCGCGCTCAAGCGCTTCAAGTGATCCGGCACGGGCGGTGCCATCGGCTGAGGCTGGCAATTCCATTGTTTCGCATGTGCCTGCGGGAACAAGGGTCCAGGCGTTACCTTGATAATCGACGCTGGATGTGCCGGCACATGTGGTGCCGGGGCCAGCGGCGCAATCATTTTCACCGGCCAGTGAAATGCCATAGCATTTTTCCTGCGCCTGTGCGGTGGCAGTCGTGGTCAGGCCGGTTAAAGCTGTGGCAACGGCGCTGGCCAAAACGAGCGATTTTGTTGATGTGGACATGAGTTCTCCTCCGAAAAAAATATTGACTGATAATCAGTACACGGCAGGTTGTCGCACTCGATGCTGTTTGAGGCTATTCACAGACCCGTGTCTCGCGGTGGTGTGACCGTTTGAATTTTTGAAGATTTTGGGGCAAACGATTGAAATATATATAAAATAACAAACCCGCCGCTATACGCAGCGGCGGGTTTGTTACAATTCAGCTGTGGGAACTGTTACAGTAAGTCAGGCGGTGTGGCCTCTTTGGCCAATGCTTCCACCACTTCATTTACCTGCGTCACCGTCGTTTTATTTTCGCCCAAACGGCGAACGGTGACTGTCTTTTCTTCCACTTCGCGTGCGCCGACAGCAAGGATCACCGGAACCTTACCGACAGAGTGTTCGCGAACCTTGTAGTTGATCTTTTCGTTGCGAATATCTGCCTCGGCCCGCACGCCTGCGGCCTTGAGCGCTGCGACGACCTCCTGCGCATAGTCGTCGGCGTCTGATACTATTGTTGCCACAACAACCTGACGCGGGGCGAGCCAGAACGGCAGCTTGCCTGCGTGTTCTTCGATCAGAATACCGATGAAGCGTTCGAAACTGCCAAGCGTTGCCCGGTGCAGCATATAGGGTCGATGCTTGTTGCCGTCTTCGCCGATGTAGGTCGCACCGAGGCGTTCGGGCAGGTTCGGATCAACCTGGAACGTGCCACACTGCCAGACACGGCCAATAGCATCAGTCAGGTAGAAATCAAGCTTCGGTCCGTAGAAGGCCCCATCGCCGGGCTCCAGCGTGAATGTCCGGCCCGTGGCCTTGATCGCGCCTTCCAGCGCGCCTTCGACATGGTCCCAGCTTTCGTCGCTGCCGACACGCACATCGGGACGGGTGGCAAATTTGATCTCAAAGTTTTCAAAACCGAGGTCTTTGTAGATATCGGCCAAAAAGTTGATGAAACGGGCGCATTCCGCTTCGATCTGATCTTCGGTACAGAAGATATGCGCATCATCTTGTGTAAAGCCACGCACGCGCATGATCCCGTGCAATGCGCCAGATGGTTCATAGCGCGAGCATGATCCGAACTCGGCCAGCCGCAGCGGTAAGTCGCGGTAGGACTTCAGGCCTTGATTGAATATCTGAACGTGGCAGGGGCAGTTCATCGGTTTCAGCGCGTTGATCGCCTTTTCCTTGGCGTGTTCCTCTTCCACTTCGACCACGAACATATGTTCCTGATATTTGTCCCAGTGACCCGAGGCCTCCCACAGTTTGCGGTCCACAACCTGCGGTGTGTTGATCTCCTGATACCCACCTTTGCGCTGTTGACGGCGCATGTAATCCTGAAGCTGAGTATAGACCGTCCAACCATTGGGGTGCCAGAAGACCTGACCAGGGGCCTCTTCTTGCATGTGGAAGAGGTCCATCTCGCGCCCCAGCTTGCGGTGGTCGCGTTTGGCGGCTTCTTCAAGGCGGTGCAAATGGGCCTTTAGCCCTTCCTTGTTCGTAAAGGCCGTGCCGTAAATTCGCTGCAACATCTGCCGATTGCTGTCGCCGCGCCAATAGGCACCGGCGATGGACATCAGTTTGAAACCGTCTGCGGGCACCTGGCCCGTATGTTGAAGGTGTGGGCCACGGCAGAGGTCCTGCCAATCGCCGTGCCAATACATCCTTAGCGGCTCGTCGCCGGGAATGGCGTCGATCAATTCAACTTTGTACGGCTCGCCACGATCCTTGTAGTATTGAACAGCCTTTTCGCGCGGCCAGATTTCGGTGCGGACCTCATCGCGTTTGTTGATGATTTCCTTCATCTTCTTTTCGATGAGTGCAAGGTCCTCGGGCACGAAGGGCTCTTCGCGGTCAAAGTCATAATACCAGCCGTCCTGAATCACAGGGCCGATGGTGACCTGCACGTCCGGCCAGATCTCCTGCACCGCGCGTGCCATGATATGGGCAAGGTCGTGACGGACCAGTTCAAGCGCTGGTTCTTCGTCCTTCATCGTGTTGATGGCAATGGAAGAGTCCGCGTCGATGGGCCATTGAAGGTCCCAGTGCTGGTTATTGACCGTCGCCGAAATCGCCTTTTTGCGGAGGCTGGAAGAGATGTCAGCGGCAACGTCAGCGGCCGTCACACCAGCTTCGTATTGGCGGCTATTACCATCAGGAAAAGTCAGGGAAATCTGTGCCATCTTTGGCAAGCTCCTCGTCAGTTTGGCGCCCACGGAACGCCCGGTTGCGGGTTATGTCTGGTGTTGGTTTGGCTTTTCAGAGTGGCAGTGTCAAGACGTTAACAATAAGCCATCAATCGCCCAAATTACCGCCATAGTTGTGCTGTTTATGGTGGGCGATACAAACACACCGATAACCAAAGAGTAGTCTAGTGAACACGCAAAAAATCATCTCATCCGCCGTATTTCTTATGCTTGCCGCCTGTGGTGGTGGCGGTGACGGGGGCGATAACTCTTCTTTACTGGTGACCCGCGACTTTGACGAGTTGATTGATCAAACTGACGCATTTTTTGTCGCGGCTGAAGATGCAGAGTTAACAGACGATGCGGCTGTACCGGTCACAGGACAAGCAACTTACGACGGTAGTCTAATGCTTTTTGTTTATAACGAGGCAGATGACGCTGTGTTGGGGACGGTGGAGATGATCGCCGACTTTGCAGACAATACGATATCCGGACGTGCCGGTGGCTTTTATAATTCCAGTGAGGAAAGCATGTCGGGTAGCGTTACCTTTTCCAATGGTGAAATCATAAGAGAAGATGGTGTGTTTTTTGCAACGGATGTCGAAGGTTCAGTTGAGTTTGACTCAGGTCGGATGGCGGTTGACGGAGAGTCGTTTGGCTATCTTCTGGGGGACGAAGGTGAGCTGATGTTTGCGGGGATCGAAGGTACAGCGACCAATTCAGCTGGGGATGAATCATTTCTCGAAGGTTTCATCGCGGCGGAACAATAAGTCGGCCACTCAGCATTTCCCGATATAGGTTGACTGCGACCACTCAGCTGCTAAAAGCGGCATGAGTTTCCAATAGGAAACCTATATCTGGGGGATGCGCCGTGCCGAGCTACAACCGCAATTTTGACCTGAGTATCGCTGATATCGACCAGATCGAAGAGGCTCTTCGCGCTCGTGGTCGCGAACTTAGTCGGATGCGGTTGGCCTTGTCAGAGGAAAACCCGGCCCATCTGGAGTCGATCCGGGTGATTGAACAGGACCAGCGGACGAACGAGGAATTGTTGGGTCGGTTGCACGATCAGAAGATATTCTACCGCCCCCAAAAGTCCGTCTATGTCGGTGGTTGATTAGTCTCTAGACACCGCCTGAAACCTGTCGGACTTGTGTCGGCAAAACGTCGGACCCCACCGTGCGGCGGGATTCAGGTTTGGTTAAACCATTCGAGCTGCAAATACCGCATAGGCCAAGCGAGCGTCTTATTGGTGGCTATTACCATCAGAAAAAGTCAGGAAAATCTGCGCCGTCTTTGGCAAGCTCCTCGTCAGTTTGGCGCCCACGGAACGCCCGGTTGCAGGTTATGTATGGGCAGTGCGCCAGCAGCCACTTACAAGGTCAAGTATTGGACAACCGTTGGCCCGTAATTCGACACAATTCGATGCAACTTAACGTGGAAACTGGTTAAGTGAGGTTGGGTCCCTATGCCTAAAAATTTCGTTGTTATGGTTGCAGTCATCAGCGCAATTGGCGCCTGTTCTTCTTCTTCTTCTTCTTCTTCTTCTTCTTCTTCCTCTTCGGAAACATCCGAAAACGCATTTGCCTTCAGCACGTTTGACGAGGGGCTTGAAAACTTCGGTGTTCTGTCAGATCGGTTTGAATTTGAAGAAGAGCTGACCGACCCTGCGTCTCTCCCAACCTCAGGCTCGGCACGATATGATGGGATGATTGCGCTCGCTCTAGATAATGATACAGCCGATGGCGTCATTGGGACTGTTCAAATCGATGCTGACTTCTCCAGCAACACACTGTCTGGGTCGGCAGGATCATTCATTAACTTTATTGATGAACCAACAGCCGGTTCTCTCACCATTTCAAATGGGCAATTCGGACCAGATGCTGGTTCGTCAAATACTGCCGATGTCAGCGGTTCAATCACCTTTGAAGCCGGGCAAATGGATGTTTCCGCTACCGCAGATATCATATTTGCTGGGGAAACTGGCGAAGTGAATGTTGGCGTTTTCGAATCTGGATCGGCGGAACCTACTTCCGGTGACCCAATTGCTATCTATGGTGCTTGGATTGCCGAACGCCAATAGCAAGATTTGTGGATGTGGATGCCAAGCTACAACCGAGTAAGTTACCATCGCGAAATATCGGGGAAATCAGTGCCGCCTTTGGCAAGCTCCTCGACAGTTTGGAGCCTGCGGAGCGCCCGGTTGCTGGTTATGTGTAAGGCAGATTTGGCCGTACAGGTCCTGAGTATCAAGCGCCTATAAATAAGCCTCTATTTGCCCATACTTATGCCACAGTTTAACTATTTAAGGTTGCATAAATCATCCTAAGTTAACTGAAGAGTAGTCCTCGTGAAATTAAAGATAATACTGTCGCCGGTCGCATTCGCTGTTGTTTCCGCCTGTGGGGGCAGCTCTGATAACTCAGATGCATCATTAGCCAGTTTTGAAGATCTGCGCGATCAAACCGACACCCTCTACACCGAGCTGGAAACAGCTGACATTACTGACTACGCAGACTTGCCGACTTCGGGGAGCGCCACTTACGAAGGCTCGCTGCTCCTCGCTATTGCAACCGACGAAGTAGATGGAGCTCTGGGTGTTTTGGAGATGACGGCCGATTTTGCTGACAGCACAATTTCGGGCAATGCCAGCAACTTTTTCAACCCCGATCAAGAGCGCGTTGCTGGTAGTGTGAACTTCACCAATGGCGAAATCCTCGAGGATAGTGGGGGCGCTTTCTTTACCACTGATGTATCCGGGTCTGTCACAATTGCCGGTGGTTCAATGGAAATCGACGGTGAGTCGTTTGGGTACTTTGCCGGGAACGATGGCGAATTGCTTACTGGTCTTGTAACGGGCTCGGCCACGGATACATCCGGTGACAGCATCTACATGGAAGGTCTCATCGCCGCAGAGCAATAGCCGGCTCGAAACATCTGACCCCACCAGATGGTGGGGTCAAATACTTTTCAGACCACCCGCGCCGCGAACACCGCATAGCCCATGATCAGACAGCAGATCCAGCCTGCTGTGAAGATGATTGGTCGCAGCGGGAAGGCGGCTTTGCCGGTGATGTACCCAACCGCATGGGCGACCCGCAGCCAGAAGAATGCAATCGTCGTCCAGTAGGTCAGTGCGGTGAACCCGTCGAGCCGGTCGACCAGTAGAACAAGCAGCGCAAATGGCACCAGTTGTTCCAAAAGGTTCAGATGGGCGCGATACGCGCGTTGGACCCAAGGACGGTGCAGGGCCGGGTTTGGGATGCGTGTAAAGCCGTCGGGCGCGTCGGCGGGCAATGATCCTTCGGGTGCGGTATTCACCCCAACAATGTAGGGTATCCACAAGGACGCAGCGAGGATCGCGAGGCATGTCAGAATGCCGAGTTCGGTTGGGAAGGTCTCCATTATGCGCCCTCCGCCTGCGGATAGGGAAACTTGACGCTTTTGCCGGTTTCCAGCCATGTCTTGAGGCTTGAGATCGTCCGCGACCAGCCATCGGCCACACCTTCCTGACCGGCGGGTATATTGTAATGTTCCAGTGTAAGTTTGCAGGCATCGCCTTGGGGTTCGATGATGTAGGCGAATTCCGACTTTTTCAGCGGAACGTCGGGACCCGCCCAATAGGGTTCGAACGTGCTGTCGATCCGGGTCTTTGGGGTCAGCTTCGTTTCGGTGCAGATCAGCAATTGTTCCCCATCCGTGCTATAATAGGTCAGCGCGTTGCTGTCGCGTCGGCAATCGCTTGAGACGAATACAAATTCGTTATGTGCATCAGCAGTTGTCAGCGCATCCCAGAGCGCATCCTGGGTGCAGCGGATAAATGTCTGCATGACGAAATCAGGCTTATTCGGCATCTTATTCTCCAGTTTTGTTTTCAAATCAGCCATGGCCCTTGCAGCCGGGCGGGCGAGGAGAGGTTCGACCCAACGGTCGATCACCTCCTGCAAGGGCAGGGCGTTGAGGTAGTGATATTTGAACCGCCCCACTTTGCGCGGGACGATCAGGTTTGCGTCCTCAAGAACCTTGAGGTGTTTCATGACCCCGAACCGGGTCATGTCCAGTTGCTCTTCCAATTCCATCAGGCTTTGGCCGTCTTTGGCGCGGAGTGAATCCAGCAGCGCGCGGCGGGCGGGGTCGTTGAGGGCTTTGAAAATCGCATCCATGGAATGCCTTATACGTGACTAAATACTCACGTGACAAGATAGTCACTTAATAAATCTTGCGCCTCTGCCATTGATGTGTTGCTGTAAGTATATGGAAAATAAGTCACAAACCCCGACTTTCGTGACGCCGCAGGGGCGTCGTTTGGCCTATCATTTGACCGATGGTACTGGTCCTGCAGTGGTTTTTCTGGGTGGTTTCAAGTCCGATATGGAGGGGACAAAGGCCATTTTTCTGGAAAGATGGGCCCGCGATTCGGGGCGGGCTTTTCTGCGTTTCGACTATTCAGGCCATGGAGAGAGTGACGGGGCCTTTACCGAAGGTGCCATTGGCGATTGGTTCGAGGATGCCTGCGCGGCTATTGGCCTGCTGGCTGGTCCGTTGGTGCTGGTCGGATCATCGATGGGTGGATGGATTTCGCTGCTCGTTGCTCGGGCTATGCCGGAACGTGTCGCGGGTCTGGTCACGATCGCTGCCGCCCCCGATTTCACCGAAGACAGCATGTGGGCCGGATTTTCAGATGCCCAGAAAGCCGAACTCGAAAGCGCGGGACAGGTGGCGCTGCCGTCTGAATATGGTGAGCCTTACATCATCACCAAACGGCTGATCGAGGAAGGGCGGGACAGGCTGGTTTTACGCACTCCGCTGCCGCTGCCGTTTCCAGCTCGGTTCTTGCAGGGCACGGCCGATGCCGATGTGGATATGTCGGTCGCTTTGCGCCTGCTGGATCATGCCCAGGGTCCGGATATGCGCCTGACCTTGGTTGATGGGGCGGATCATCGGTTTTCGGATGACACCTGTTTGAAACTGATTGAGACCGCAGTGGCCGAAGTTTTGAATTCGGCAAAATAGAGCACCGCGAACAATACTGGCACCGAGAAATTGCCGAAGGGATTTCCATCGGGTCTATTGTGTTTCCTTCAAAAAATGTTCTATCAGGCCCCACCGGTCGCAGCCTACCCGGTCAACAAAACAAGGACTAAAACATGAAAACGATTGTCATCTGCTCGGGCGGGCTCGATTCCGTGACGCTTGCCCATTTGGTCGCGGCAGAGGGAAATCTGTCTCGCCTTGTGTCGTTCAACTATGGGCAACGACACCTCAAAGAGCTGGACTTCGCGGCGGCATGTGCCGCTCGGCTTAATGTGCCTCATGACGTGATTGATCTGCTGTCAGTTGGTGCGGCTTTGACCGGTTCGGCCCTGACCGACGATATCGACGTGCCTGATGGTCACTACGCCGAAGAAACCATGAAAGTTACCGTTGTGCCCAACCGCAACGCGATAATGCTGACTATCGCGTATGGTATTGCAGCGGCGAATGGCGACGATGCGGTGGCTACTGCCGTTCATGGCGGTGACCACTTTATCTATCCAGATTGTCGCCCCGGCTTTGCGGAAGCCTTTGACGCGATGCAACGCGCTGCACTTGATGGCTATGCCGATGTGGCGCTCTCGACGCCGTTTTTGCATCGGTGCAAGTCAGACTTCGTTGTCGAGGGCGCACGTATCAACGCGCCGTTCGCGCAAACCTGGTCCTGCTACAAGGGGGGAGACCTTCACTGCGGTCGTTGCGGAACATGTGTTGAGCGGCGGGAGGCGTTCCACATCGCCGGAGTCGATGATCCAACGCAATACGAAGATCCGGAATTCTGGGCCGCAGCTATTGCGGAAAGGGTGAACGGCTAATGTACCGCATCTCGAAGGAGTTTCACTTTTCGGCGTCGCATCAGCTGTCTCATCTGCCAGCGGATCATCAATGCGCGCGGCTGCATGGTCACAATTACATCGTTGTTGTTGAATTGATGGCCGCCGAGTTGAACAGCGATGGGTTTGTGCGGGACTATCACGAGCTGAAGCCCCTTAAGGCCTATATCGATGATAGTTTCGACCATCGGCATTTGAACGATGTCCTTCAGACATCTTCCACCGCAGAGAACCTGGCCCGCCATTTCTTTGATTGGTGCAAGGCCCGCTGGCCTGAGACCAGTGCCGTGAAAGTGTCGGAAACGCCAAAGACATGGGCTGAGTATCGGCCATGAACTTGCGTATCGCGGAAATATTCGGACCAACAATTCAAGGCGAGGGTGCGCTGATCGGGGAGCCAACGGTTTTTGTTCGCGCTGGTAGCTGCGATTTTCGGTGCGTGTGGTGCGATTCATTGCATGCCGTGGACAGTGCTTTTCGCGACACTTGGCAGGTTATGGACACAGCAGCTGTCTGGAAACAGGTGCGGCACCTGTCGGGGGGGAAACCACTCACGGTATCGATTTCGGGGGGAAATCCCGCCATCCAGAATTTCGGACCGCTCATTAGTTTGGGCAAGGCCGAGGGGTATCGTTTCGCCTGTGAAACCCAAGGGTCGGTTTGCCAGCCATGGTTTGCCGATCTCGACACACTGGTTCTAAGTCCCAAGCCCCCGTCCAGCGGTGAGACGATGAATTGGGCGAAGTTCGAAGACTGTCTTAAGGCTGCTGGGACAGAGCCTGAAACGGTGATGAAGATCGTGATCTTTGATGACAATGACTATGCTTGGGCAAAAGCAATTGCAGAGAAATATCCGCAACTCCCGTTATTTTTGCAGCCCGGTAATCCCGACGTTGATCCAGAGCAGCCAGTCGATCTGACGATAGCGACCAGTCGCTTGGGTTGGTTGATAGAAAAAGTCACAAGTGATGGGTGGTTCACGCCACGTGTCCTGCCGCAGCTCCACGTTTTGGTTTGGGGCAATCAGCGCGGTGTCTGAAGGGTAGAAGGAACGACAGCATGACTGACAGCATTTACAGCAATCTCAAACAGCTTGGCGGCGCGACGGTTGTGCCGGATGATCCTGACAAGGCAGAATTGGAACGGGTTGAAAACCCGCAGGCTGATACCGCCTACAACGTTCGCTTTACCGCACCTGAATTCACATCGCTTTGTCCAATGACGGGTCAACCCGATTTCGCCCATCTCGTGATCGACTATGTGCCCGGTCAATGGTTGATCGAAAGCAAATCCCTCAAGCTCTTTCTTGGGGCGTTTCGTAATCACGGTGCATTTCATGAGGACTGTACCGTCTCGATAGGGCGACGGTTGGAGCAATTCCTGGAACCAAAATGGTTGAGGATTGGCGGTTACTGGTATCCGCGTGGCGGCATTCCGATTGATGTGTTCTGGCAGACGGGTCCGATGCCCGAAGACCTTTGGATCCCCGATCAGGGTGTTCCGCCCTATCGTGGGCGGGGATAGAGCACCCGAAGACCAAATCTAAATCGCCCATCTGGTGATGTACGCGAAAGCAATCGAATGCCGCTAGGGCACCGCTCTACGTGACGTTTTTCTTTCGTTTGCGATCTCCCACTGCTTTACCATTTGGAAAATCCTTGGGAGGGGACCAAATGGCATTATCATTGGGCCAGAAGGCCGGTTGGGGTTTGGCGGATGCGGGCATTGTTGTCTTTGTCATCGTCAAGCAAATGTTGATCGTCAGCTACCTGACCGCTTTTCTGGGAATACCGGTTGGGATCGCGGGCTTTGTCACGACGGCTGTTTTAATCTTTGACATCATTACCGATCCGCTCATTGGATATTTCAGCGACCGGACTCAAAGCCGTTTTGGCCGTCGCGCCCCTTGGATGTTTTGTGGCGCTGTCGTGATGTCGGCCGGGATTGTGGGGCTGTTTGCTGCGCCGGTAGCAGCTGCATTGGCCATGAAGCTGGCTTGGGTGATAGCGGCTTTTGGGCTCGCTACGGTTGGTTTCACGATGATCGCGATCCCCTATGGCGCCCAATCGGGTGAAATCACGCAAGACCCGCGCGAACGCTCTGCCATGACTGGCTGGCGTATGGCTTTTGCGACAGTGGGTATCCTGATCGGTGGTGCAGTCATGCCGGGTCTTGCGGGTGCGTTCGGCTACCCCATGGCGTCGCTTATGGTGACGCCTGTCATCATTTTGGCCGTGTGGATGTCGCTTTGGTTTACCCGCAATGCCCCTCGGATCGAAAAACCTGCAGATGCGGGCTTTCGGGGGTCGTATGCGCTGGTTCTGGGTAATCGGGCGTTTGTTACCCTGGCGCTGACATACGGCATTATGACGCTGGCTGTGGCGCTTATCACGGCGGGCCTGCCATTTGCGGCACTTTATCTGGTGGTGGATGACGGGCAGAACGCCCTTTCCGGAGCGGCCGAGGCGCTGACGGTGCTGAGCGTAATGTTCGGTGCCTTCTTTGTCGGTGCGATCCTGAGCCAGATTGTCTGGGTGCTTTTGTCCAACAAAATTGGCAAATTGAATGCGCTTGTTTTGGGACTGGTGCTTTATGCCTGCCTTCTTTATGCACTTTTTGCGGTGTTACCGTCGGTAAATGTAACGATGATTGCGGGAATGTTTGTATTGGCTGGAATGACGAATGGGGCCTACCAGCAAATCCCTTGGGCCATGTATCCCGATTTGATGGATGTGACCCGCCGGGATACTGGTGCTGCGATCGAAGGCGCGTTTTCAGCCGTCTGGTTATTCGGACAAAAACTGGCCAATGCACTTGCACCGGCTCTCTTGGGGGTGGTTTTGGCCCTTGCTGGCTGGCAGGAAACGACAGAGGGTACAGTTGCGCAAACGAATGAAGCTTTGAATGCATTGCAGATATCCATCACCCTTATCCCTGCCGCGATCCTGCTGATGGCTGTGGCTACTCTGCTTGCTGTTTATCGCCCTGTGATGGTGCGTGCGCTTGGCTGACATCCAGAACATTGACAGTGTCCTTGCCGCATCCGAGGCGATGGTCCACAAGCTGCGGCCGGGCTGCGAGAAGCATGTCGTTTGGGCGGACTTGGCCGGGGTGAAAACCCCACTGTCATTGTTATACATCCATGGGTTTTCGGCCTCTCCGCAGGAATTGCGCCCGCTGCCGGATATCGTTGCCAGATCGCTGGGGGCCAATCTTCATTTCACTAGGCTGACCGGTCACGGGCAGGACGGTCAGGCGATGGGAAGTGCGACCTTGGCCGACTGGCAACGTGATGTGTCTGAAGCATTTGAGGTGGCAAGAACCATAGGGAATGAGGTCATCGTCATGGGGTGCTCGACCGGTTGCACTCTGGCTACGCTGGCGTTGGCTTATGGGATGAAGGCGCGGGCGGCCGTTTATATCTCGCCTAATTTTGGGCTGCGCAATGCGCTGGGCCAAACGCTGCTTGATCTTCCTGGCGTCCGCGGCTGGGGTCGTTTTGTTGCGGGTAGTACGCGGAAGTTTGAGCCGATCAACGCCGCGCATCGGGCGTATTGGACCACGGAATACCCGACCACTGCCGTCTATCCGATGGCGGATGCGGTCCGCGCGGTGCGCGATGCAGATCTGAGCAAGATCGAAACACCAGGTCTTTTCGCCTACAATTTGCAGGATCAGGTTATCAGCCCAAGTGCGGTTCAGAAAACCATGGCCCGCTGGGGCGGTCATGCCACCCCGATGTTGATCCATCCGGGCGCCGGGGATGATAAAATGGGTCATGTGATGGCCGGTGATGTGTTCAGCCCATCACAAACAGCACCTTTGGCTGAGCGGATTTTGGCTTGGTGTCGCGCACTGTAGCTGGGTAATACGCTTGCGATAGGTGTAAGGCCGCGCCACACTGCGCACCAACGCAAGCACGGGGCAAGTTTGATGGTGAGGCGCGTATCGGATGCCTATTGAGACGCTGGTGATGGTGCCGCCAATCCTGTGTGATGCGCGGGTTTTTAACGACCAGATCAGAGAGTTAGGTCGTGATCACGCGGTCATGTTCGCCCCTACGACCTTTGGCGAGCGGATGGAGGAGATCGCCTCGCAAATCCTGACATGGGCGCCGTCTAAATTCGCGCTGGCGGGGATGGGTATGGGCGGCATGGTCGCAATGGAGATGTTGCGCCGCGCGCCGGAACGGGTCACGCGCATCGCCCTGATCAATACCATGGCCCAGCCGGACACACCCGAAACAGCCGCTGCACGGGAGGCCCAGATCATTGCGGCCCGTGCAGGTCGGATGGAGGATGTGATGCAGTCCGAACTGAATCCGGCGTGGCTCGCCCCCGACACGGACCGCCCGGGGATCATGTTCTTTCTGTCGCAGATGGCCGCCAATATTGGGGCTGAGGGTTATGTCAAACAGACCCGCGCCATGCAGCGTCGCAAGGACCAGCAGGCGACACTGCGCAAGATCGAACAGCCCGCTGTGGTGATCTGTGGTCAGCATGACGGGCGGTATTCGCTCAAACGGCACGAATTCATGGCGGAGTTGATCCCCAATGGCGCGCTGAAGGTGATCGACGAGGCGGGGCATCTGCCGACGCTAGAGACGCCAGAGGCGGTAACACAGGCATTGAAAGACTGGATGCGGGCGCCGTTGGTTTTGCGTTGACCGGAAAACGTAGGTCTCTTATGTTTATGCAAGGCAAAGGTCGCCTGCCGCGTGCGCCCGATAGGGTTTGGTGAAGACCTTCATTTATTGATCTGCTTTGAACGGGACGAACCCGTCAGCAATGCGCGCACTGATGTTCTGGTTTGTTCCGATAGATCAAAGGAGATCACCATGACCGCTTCACGCGATCCAAAAGTAATGGCGAAGGCTTTGCGCGGCGCATTGGCTGCCCGCGATATCACCCTTACGCATAGCGATTGTCTTGAACTTGTAGCCCGGCAGTTGGGTTATGCCGACTGGAATACCGCTGTGGCGGATCAGTCGTCCGATGGAAAGCCGTTTGGTCCGTTTCAGCTGCCCATGGGTTGGACAGTCAGCGGGACGGATGCCTCTGGCTACAAGGTAGGGATCGATCCAGACAAACTAGGAGAGCCTGCAACGATCAGATCGCTTGACGACAAGGGGCCGCACAATGGCTTCGCGACCTTGATGCAGAGTACAGATGCCGCGAAGTATGTCGGGTACAGGATCATGATGAATGTCGAACTGTCATGTGCCCATGTTTTGGGGGCGGCGACCATCTGGTTGCGGATCGATGATCGCAATGGTGGTACACTTCGGTTCGATAACATGGAAACCCGCGCGGATGATGGTGTTCTTTCAGGCACGCAGGACTGGGTGCGCCGATCGATTGTACTGGAAGTGCCTGAGACCGCGGACAGCCTGAATTACGGGTTCTACCTGCGTGGCAGCGGGCAATGCTGGTCGCGCGGGTTTTCGTTTCGACAGGTGGATGACAGCGTTCCTGTCACCTCCGAGAAGCGTGGTAAGCTGAAAGAACCGGTCAATCTGGATTTTGCGCGGGTATCGTCGATGGCTCAGTAAGAACCTTTGACAGTACGGGAGTGGCTTGGAAAGCGCTTTGCCGGGCTCAGGCCGCCCCCTTACTTTTCATCGTGACGACCTTGCCTGACTTCCGCTTTGCTGCAGGCTTTGGTCCATTCGCATTCGCGTCAATGAAATCCAGCACAAGGGGCCGGATATTGTTACGCCAGCTTTTGCCCGCGAAGATGCCGTAGTGGCCCGCGCCCGGTTCCAGATGCGCGGCCTTCTTGTCGTCGGGTAGCCCCGTCAGCAGGTCCAGCGCGGCAAGGCATTGGCCGGGGGCCGAGATGTCATCCTTTTCGCCCTCTACCACCTTGACTGCGACTGTTGTGATTTTCCCTATGTCCACCTTGTGTCCGGCAACGGTGAAATCGTTCCGCGCGATGTCCCGGCCTTTGAAAATCCGCTCGACCGTGGATAGATAGAACTCGGCTGTCATATCCATGACCGCCAGATATTCATCATAGAAAGCGTTGTGGCGGTCATGCTCTGAGGCTTCGCCTTTGGCGACCCGGATGATCTCATCCTGAAATGCGTTGGAATGCGTTTCCGCATTCATGGAGATGAACGAGGCGAGTTGCAGAAGGCCGGGATAGACCATACGCCCCACACCTGAATATTTGAAACCGACGCGCTGGATCATCGTTTCTTCCAGTTGCCCCATCGTGACAGAGCGTCCGAAATCGGTGACTTCGGTATGGTTTGCTTCGGGATCAACGGGGCCGCCGATCAGGGTCAGGCTGCGCGGTTGGGCGTCGGGGTCTTCCTCGGCCAGATAGGCTGTTGCGGCAAGCGCCAGCGGAACGGGTTGGCAGACGGCGATGACATGAATATCCGCCCCCAGTTCACGCATGAAATCGACCAAGTATAGCGTGTAGTCCTCAATATCGAACTTGCCCTCGCTGACCGGAATGTCACGGGCGTTGTGCCAGTCTGTAATGTAGACATCTGCGTCCGGTAGCAGGCTGATCACCGTCTTGCGCAGCAATGTCGCGTAGTGGCCAGACATCGGTGCGATTAGCAATACGCGCCGCTTGCTGGGTGCGCGGCCGGGCATGGTGAAATGGATCAGATCACCAAATGGGCGTTCCACCACAGTTTCAATGACAACCGGATGGTCCTTGCCCTTGTCGCAGGTGACAGGCGGGATGTTCCAATCCGGTTTGACGATCATGCGAGAGAAGGTGCGCTCGGTCACTTCGCCCCAAGCCTTGATCCAGTCAAATGCCGGGTTCGCGCCCCAAGACATCATTGGGTATGATGCAAATGCCCGCGCGGTCGCCCCCAACCACTGATTTGTGTTCCGCGCGCTTTCCATCAGGTCATAGGTGATCATATACTTCATAGTAAGTCTCCGTCAGGGGCGCAGGTTATGCTGCGGATGCAGCATACGCATGGGGAGGATAGTATGACAACAAACGATTTAGATGGTGACGCAACTTCCCCGCATGATGTGCCAAAACTTGAAGGAAATCTTGCTAAAGTAGAGGAATTGACCCAGCGATTGCTGAAGGTCATGGGGCACGGCAGGCAGGTTCGCCCCGCTCTTCAGGGGCCCAGCCAAGAGCTCTATTTAAAGGCAGTCACGGGCTATATGACTGAAATGATGCAGAATCCTGCGAAACTGATCGAACATCAGGTGGAGTTCTGGGGCAAATCGGTGAAGCATTACGTCGAAGCCCAGCATCTTTTGGCCCAAGGCAAGCTGGAACCTGCAACCGATGAGACATCAAGTGACATGAGGTTCTCGCATGAGTTGTGGAATACGAATCCCTACTTCAATTACATCAAACAGCAATACCTGATGAATGCTGCCGCAGTGCAGCAGGCGATTGAGGATGTGGATACGCTGGATGACGTCGAAAAGAAGCGCTTGCGCTATTTCAGCCAGCAGATCGTGGATATGTTCAGCCCAACAAATTTTCTGGCGACCAATCCAGAGGCGCTGGCGCTGGCTGCTGAGACAGAGGGCGAAAGCCTTGTTGCTGGGCTGGAAAACCTGATTGCGGATCTAGAGGCGAACGATGGTGATCTGGTCGTGACGCTGGCGGACAAGTCGGCCTTTGTGTTGGGCGAAAACCTTGCCAATACGCCGGGGTCGGTTGTCTATCGAAATCATCTGTTCGAATTGATCCAGTACGCGCCGACGACGGAAAAGGTCTATAGCACCCCGCTGATCATCTTTCCGCCCTGGATCAACAAGTTCTATATTCTTGACCTTAAACCGCAGAACAGCCTGATCAAATGGGTCGTGGAACAGGGTCATACCGTTTTTGTCGTGTCCTGGGTGAACCCTGATCCCGGATATCGCGCGGTCGGCATGACCGACTACGTGCAGGACGGCTATCTGACCGCCATCGACGAAGTAAAGAAAATCTGCGGCGTCAAAAAGGTTAACGCCGTTGGCTATTGCATCGCCGGCACCACTTTGGCGATGACGCTGGCTTTGATGAAACAGCGCAGGGATACATCGGTAAATACGGCGACGTTCTTTACCACACTGACTGATTTTTCGGATCAGGGAGAGGTGGGCGTTTTTCTTGACGATGATTTTGTGGACGGGATTGAGGCCGAAGTGGGCGAGAGTGGTATCCTCGAGAAATTCTTCATGTCGCGGACGTTTTCGTTTCTGAGGTCCAATGATCTGATCTACGGGCCTGCCATTAAAAGCTATATGATGGGCAAGGCGCCCCCGGCGTTTGATCTGCTTTACTGGAACGGAGACGGGACGAACTTGCCCGGCAAGATGGCTGTGGAATATCTGCGGGGCCTTTGTCAGAAAAACGAATTTGCGACGGATGGCTTTGAGATTTGTGGCACAAAGGTTCATTTGAAAGATGTGAATGTGCCGCTTTGCGCCATTGCGTGCGAGACGGATCATATCGCCGCGTGGAAAAGCAGCTACAGCGGCGTCCAGCAGATGGGATCGAAGGATAAGACCTTTATCCTTTCGGGGTCTGGCCATATCGCGGGGATCGTGAATCCACCCAGCAAGAACAAATACGGGCATTACACCAATCCCGAACTCGGTCTGATGGTGGATGACTGGCAAAACGCAGCCGACGAGCATGAGGGGTCGTGGTGGCCGAAATGGGAGGCTTGGCTGTCCAAAAAATCCGGAAAAAAGGTAGCCGCGAGACAGGCTGGTGATGGATCACACCCTGTATTGGGGCCGGCGCCAGGTACGTATGTTGTATCTAAATAATTGATATTGTTTATTTTACTCTGATCCGCGCAATTTTTTTTGCTGCAGTGCAGAAAAAATACTTGAAATGCTGCACTGCAGCATGCATATTGGTGTCACGAGATAAACGCGGAGGGGGCTCCGCTCCGAAACATGAAAGGCTTAACACCATGGCTAAAGCACAAGACTTCACCGCTGTCTTCCAAGACATGCTGGGCGCATTCCCCGTTGACACAAAAGCAATGGAAGCTCAGTTCAAAAACCAGACTGCACTGGCAGAAAAGATGTCCACTGTTGCGCTGGACGCTGCTGGCAAATCTGCTGAATTGTCCGCAAGCTGGACAAAAGACACCATCGCAAAGATGGAAAGCATGTCCAAAGCAAAGACAGACCCTGCTGACTACGCAAAAGCAATGACAGACTTCGCGTCTGCCCAAGCTGAAACAGCTGCAGAAAACATGTCTGCTTTCGCTGAAATCGCGAAAAAAGTTCAGACACAGACTATGGAACTGGTTCTGGCCGCTGGCAAAGACCTGTCCGAGGACGTGACTGCTGCTGCAAAAAAAGCAACGAGCGACGTGACTGCTGCTGCTAAAAAAGCAACTGCTTCTGCAAAGTAAGTTATTAGATCGACCTTTCCTCCTCCCTGAAGGTCAGATTGAAAAGGACGGTCCGCATCGCGGGCCGTCTTTTGTTTTGGGTACGCATCGATCATGCTGATGATATGGCCGATCTGCATTATACCGACCCCTATCTTGTCGCACTTTATGATGCCTTTAATGGATGGAGCGTCGACCGGGATTTTTATGCTGCCTTGCCAGGCAAAGCCCCGGTTCGCGTTTTAGAGGTGGGCTGCGGCACCGGGTTGATCGCGCGTGCAATTGCCGGGCAGGGGCATGACGTAGTGGGATTGGACCCCGCGCAACCGATGCTGGATTGGGCGAAGGCCCAGCCGGACGGCGGCGCGGTGGAGTGGGTGCGAGGCATTCTTGCTGACTATCGCGCCGCACCATTTGATCTGATCTACATGACGGGCCATGCGTTTCAGTGTCTTCTGACAGATGATGAAATTGCGGCGCATTTCGTGGCTGTCCGGCGTTTGCTGAAACCGCAGGGGCGGTTTGTATTCGAAACCCGTAACCCATCGGCTCGGGGGTGGGAAAAGTGGACACCCGATCATACCAGACGCGACCTTAACCTACCCGATGGAACGCGCGCGTCGTGCTATCATGACGTCACTGAGGTCGATGGAGAATTCGTCAGTTTTTCCTCTGTTTACGGTCTGCCGAATGAGGTTTTGACCTCAACCAGCACGTTGCGGTTTGCCTCTTTGGCAACGCTTACGCAGCTTGCGACAAGCGCCGGTTTATGTGTTTCAGAGGTGTTTGGCGATTGGGACAAAAGCGCGTTGACGGATCAAAGCCCGGAAATCATAGCCACATTGGCACCAATGTAGCCCGCAAAACCCTTTCTTTTTATGCAAACGCGGCATAGGCTTCTCTGCACCGCAATAAGTCTGGGAAGGACGGGCCATGGCAGAGACAAATAAACCGCTGCTCATCAAGAGATACGCCAGCCGTCGACTGTATAACACCGAGACGAGCGACTACGTGACCTTGGAAGATATTGCCGTTTTCATCCGTGAAGGGCGCGAGGTGCAGATTGTCGACCTCAAATCAGGTGATGACCTTACCCGTCAATATCTGTTGCAGATCATCGCAGAGCATGAGGGGCGCGGCGAAAATGTGTTGCCTGTTGATGTTCTGACTGACCTGGTTCGCAGTTATACCTCACAGGCTGCATCAGTGGTGCCGACATTCCTGCAGGCCAGTTTCGAGATGCTGCGCGAAGGCCAATCGAAAGCGCTTGAGAACATGGGCAAGGCCAGTCCGATGGCCAATATGCCGGGTTTCGATGCTATGCGAGCCCAGCAGGAGGCGTTTTTCAAAGCTATGACGGGTGGTATAATGCCTGGCAGTACCACGCCGGAAAAGGAACAAACCGGCGATGATCTGAACGAAATCAAAGATCAACTTGCCGCGTTGCAGGAAAAACTGTCGAAGATGAGCAAGTGAGCGACCAGGCCCTCGCGTTCAGGTTCCGTAGGCTGTAGCAGGCTGCATCACGCGATACATCGCTGTGATCAGTGCCTCGGAGATGACGTCGCAATCCTCAATCGATAGCCGTGCGGGAAGTCGCACATCGCAGGCGCGCATCAGCATGGCTTTGGTTTGGGGCAGCTCGGGTGGCTCGCCCAGAAATTTCCAATTCCAGAACGCCCGCGCATTGTCTTTGCTGGTCCCGAATACCTGCACATTTATACCGGCTGTTGCTGCCGCATTTACAAATAGCGAAACCTCATCATCATTAAGCCCGGCAAGGTTGAATTGGATGGAGTCGGGTGCCCGTATCTCTTTCGCTAATTTCTTAGGCACATCAAACCATGGCGATTGGTGGAGCCGTTCCGCCACATGATCATGATTGCGGCGACCATCCGCAACACGACGGGGTAGTTCGGTCAGTTGTGGTCGAATGATTGCGGCCGATAGCGTGTTCATGCGCTGGTTATATAGCGGTAATTTGTTCTGCCATTTGTCGAACGCGGTAGAGAGAACCGGATGCTTTTTCCAGTTGTGTTCGTAAGCGCCTGACATGATGACGGCCCTTGCGATCAGGTCGGGGTCGTCGGTGATCATGATGCCGCCTTCACCGGCATTAAGCAGTTTGTAAGACTGAAAGCTGAAGCAACCGATCTTGCCTATTGTCCCGATATTACGACCGTCCCAGACCGTACCAAGCGAATGTGCGGCGTCTTCGACCACCGGCACCTGCGCTTCATCACAAAGCGCCATGATCGCATCCATGTCAGAGGTATGCCCGCGCATGTGGCTGACGATAACCGCCTGCACTTGGGGTAGCTTGGCCGCAAAATCATCGATATCGATACGGTAATTGTTTTGGCATTCGCATAGAACAGGCACGCAGTCGGCGTGAACCACAGCAGAGGGCACTGCGCCAAATGTGAATGCCGGGATCAGCACTTTGGCGTCACGTGGCAGGCCGAGCGATTTCAGCGACAGGAAAAGTGCTGCTGAACACGACGAGACTGCCAGCGCATATGTGCTGCCCAACGTTTTGGCGAACTCGGTTTCCAACAAAGCGACGGGTGAGTTTTCGGACGTGTAGCGGAACAAATCGCCGGATGAGAGGATGCGTTCAATCTCTTGCATCGCGGGTGCTGGGATGGGTTCGGCGTCGTAGACGTTGGGGATATTTTTCATTACCAGAATGCCCGTTTTGATGGGGGTGAGTTTAGCACAGGCTTTGTACCAGTTCCATGAAACAGCAGCTTCTGCGTGTTGCCCGTGGTGCTGAATTGGGCAATCATTGGAGAAACCCGTCGCATTACGGAGCGCCAAATGATGTCTGAGCCTTTAACCCATCACGCCGCCTGCCACTGTGGAACCGTCCGGTTTGAGGTGACGCTCAGTTCTGGTCTGGACAGCGCCCGTCGTTGCGACTGTTCTTTTTGCGGCATGCGTGGGGCGATTGCCGTGTCGGCCCCGTTGGACGGCCTGCGTTTCATGGCGGGTGAGGATGCCTTAAGTCTTTATCAATTCGGGACGATGACGGCGAAGCATTATTTCTGCTCTAAATGCGGGATTTACACGCACCACCAGCGCCGGTCCGACCCCAATGAATTTGGGGTAAATGTTGCCTGTCTGGAAGGGATCAGCCCCTTCGATTTCCCCGAGATCATTGTCCATAACGGTGTGCAACACCCGAATGACGATCCTGACGCGCCGTCTATTGCGGGGGTGCTTCGCTTTCAACGAGATTGAACTGGATGTGGACGTGATCGTCATGACGGGCCGCAGCGCAGCCTTGGAACCCAATCGCTTCATCTGTGACGCCAAGCCGTTCTGACACATGCGGTTCAATGAAAATGCGCAGATCGGAACCGGCGGGCGGGTTGTTGACCAGCCATGTCAGTGCCTCTTGCATGCGTGGCACATCGAGCTGCAAGGGGCGTAGCTGCGGTTGCAGCCATTCCATGTCCCAGCGTAACGACGTGCCTCCGAAATCAAAACAAGGCAGAGAGTCATCAGGGCCGGGTTGTTCGTAGCCCCAGTAGCCCAAGAACCAGCGGGCGCGGCCGGGTTGGTAGTCGCCTGCGGCATCAGTGTAGTAGAAGGCCAAGTCCAGCGCGTTCCCGTCCCGATGGCTCAGATGGGGCAGCATTGGAAAGCCGTTCAGGAACGGAAATCCGGCGTCCAAGGCCCGTGTGCGCGTACCGGGGTAGGCCACATGCATGTGGGTGGCCAGCGCATCGGCATAATCATGCATTTGCGGGGTCGCGTAGGCGCGGTTCAGTACGCAGTAGAACGGGCTAAGCGAGGCGACTTCACCCGGACCGGCGTCGATGCAGGCCAAAGGTTCGCGCGCTGTGAGTGGGGCAATGTATCGGATCGCTACGGTTGCTGCGGCATAGAGCAGAATAAACAGCCCCAGAAACCGCCAGAACCGCCGTGTCAGCGCTAGGCAGATCAGCCAGATCACCCCACCGATCTGGGTCAGCAAGGTCAAAATCACAAAGGCAATGCTGTGGCGGATCATACGTTAAGAAGCAGGTGCTCTCTTTCCCAGGGGCTGATGACTTGCAGGAATTCGTTATATTCGGCCCTTTTCACGATAGAGTAAACCCTTGCGAATTCGGGGTTTAGCACCTCGTGCAGATCGGTCGCCTGATCGAAAAGATCCAACGCTGCGTATAGGCCGCGTGGGATGTCGTCCTCGGCGTCGTAGGCATCACCCCGGAAGCGCTTGTCAGGGCGGGTTTCATTCACCAGCCCAAGATAGCCACATGCGAGCGAGGCGGCGATGCAGAGGTAGGGGTTGCAATCCATCCCAGCGACCCGGTTTTCAACACGTCGAGCTTCGGGTTCAGACACCGGTATGCGAATGCCTGTCGTCCGGTTGTCGCGACCCCATTCGAGGTTGATCGGGGCGGCGTGGTCGCGGACGTAGCGGCGGTAGCTGTTCACATAAGGTGCCATCATGGCGAGTGCGTTCGGGATGTTTTCCTGCAAACCCCCGATGAAGTGGAAAAACGCGTCGGTTTCGCCACCCTGTGGGCCGGTAAAGATATTCTGACCTTTGTCGTCCAGCACCGAATGATGGATGTGCATGGCCGAGCCCGGCTCTCCCTCAATCGGTTTGGCCATGAAGGTCGCGAAACAATCGTGTTTCAGCGCGGCCTCTCGTAGAAGTCGTTTGAAGTAGAAAACCTGATCGGCCAAGGCGACCGGATCGCCATGCTTGAGATTGATCTCTAGCTGTCCTGCGCCGCCTTCCTGGGTGATCCCGTCAATCTCAAAACCCTGAACTTCGGCGTATTCATAGATGTCGTCGATCACTGGGCCGTAGTCATCGACGGCTGTCATCGAATAGGCCTGTCGTCCGGCAGCAGGCCTGCCCGTGCGGCCCATCATTGGCGTGATTGGTTTGGCGGGGTCGATGTTGCGGGCGACCATGAAGAATTCCATCTCGGGCGCGACAATCGGGGTCCAGCCTTTCTTGCGGTACATATTGATGACGTGCTTAAGCACATTCCGCGGCGCGAAGGGGACCGGACTGCCTTTTTGATCATAGGCGTCATGGATAACCTGCAACGTGCCATCAGCCGCCCAAGGGGCAGCGGTGGCGGTGTTCATGTCGGGCTTGAGGATCATGTCGGGTTCTACAAAACCCTCTGGCCCCGCGGCTTCGCCCCAGTCGCCGGTGATGGTCTGGAAAAAGATTGAATTGGGCAGATAGAATGAGCCCTGCTTTTCCCATTTCGCTGCAGGCACGGCTTTGCCGCGGGCAATTCCGGGTAGGTCGGCAATGACGCATTCCACCTCATCCAGACTGTTGGCGTCGAGGTAGAGGCGGGCGGCTTCGGGGATTTTTTTCTTCCAGGTCATGCCAATTGCCTTTCGTGGAAAAAGGTGGCGATTTGGCGGGCCACTTTTTCTGTGTCTATCGGTTTTAAGAGGTCTTCTTGTGCTGATGAAAGCTGTGCATCGGGTACATTTCCGGGGCCGCGATACTTGGCCAGCCCTTCGATGAATGCGGCATCAAATTCGGGATGTGGTTGCATCGTAAAGGCCCGTCTGCCGTAAACGAGCGCGGCGTTCTCGCAGAACTCGTTGCTGGCGCAGACCTTCGCATCGGCGGGGCGTTCAACCACCTGGTCCTGATGCCATGCGTTCACAGCCATGGTTTCCCCGCCCCAGTCATAAGTCTGTCGACCAACGGCCCAGCCGCCGTCGAACTTCACGACCTTGCCGCCCAAAGCCTGCGCGATGATCTGGTGGCCAAAGCAAATGCCGACCATCGGAATTTCAGCGGCATAGATATCGAGGATCATCGCCTCCAACGGTGGGATGAAGGGAAGATCTTCGTAGGCCCCGTGCTTTGAGCCGGTGATCAGCCAGCCGTCGCAGTCCGTAATGGCCGCGGGGAACTTCATATCGACAACATTGAAAGTCTCGAACGTAAAACCCTGACCGGCCAGCAGTTTTTCAAACAGATCGTCGTAATCGCCAACAGCCGGACGAAGTTGGTCGGGGGCGTGCCCGGTTTGAAGGATGCCGATTTTCATGTCGCACCAAAATGATTTGCGTCACGCTATCCCGACTGTTTGACGGTCGCAACTGCGTGCCTGTGCTGCCTTGGCTATAATTTGATCAAATTACAGCTTCAGATAATATCAAGATACAGATCAAGCTGTTCCTTGGGTGTAAGCTCTTCCAGTTTCCGCATCTCCTGACGTTTGGTCAGCACCAGATTACGGATCAATTGCGGATCAAAGATGCGGCTTGCCGTTTCGCTATCCTCAAATGTGTCGATCGCCTTGGCCCAGCCATCCGGGATCTGATCCAGGTCCTGATCATAGGCATTGCCTGTAATGGGTGCCGGAGGTGTCAGTTCATCCTCTATCCCTATCAGCGCGGACCCAAGAACCGCAGCAAGGAATAGGTAGGGGTTTACGTCGCCACCTGCGACCCTGTGTTCAATGCGCTTGGCATTAAAGCTGCCACCCGGCACGCGGATCGAAGCGGTCCGGTTCTCATGCGCCCAGCAGATACCGGTCGGGGCAAAGCTTTGCGGTTCCAGCCGGTCATAACTGCTGCCATGAGGGGCGAAAATCAGTGTCAGGTCCGCGATGCCTTTCAGACAGCCCGCAATCGCATTTTGCAGCATGGGGCTGCCGTTGGGGGTGCCATTGGCAAAGGCGTTGTTGCCCTTAGCATCCAACACCGAGAAATGCGTGTGCAGCCCGTTGCCCGCATAGTCGGAGTATGGCTTTGCCATGAAGCTTGCCGCCATTCCATGCTTACGTGCCAAGCCCTGGACCAGCATCTTGAACAGCCATGCATCATCTGCGGCTTTCAATGCATCGGGGACGTGTTCCAGATTGACTTCAAACTGACCCCATCCGCCTTCCGATATGGCGGCCTCTGCCGGAATATTCATGGCCTCGCAGGCTGCATAAAGTTCGTCGAAAAACACGTCAAAGGCATCGAGAGCCCGCAGGGACAGGAAATGTCCACCCGCACGGCGACGCCCGGAGCGAGGTGATGTTGGTGGTTGGATACTGTCGCCGCTGTCATCGACGAGGTAAAACTCCATTTCAGTGGCCACAACCGGTGTTAGACCCAGTGCCTTGAAGCGGTTCAGAACGGTGGCCAGCGAGTGACGCGGATCACCTGCGAAAGGCTGGCCCGTTTCGAGAAACGACCAGAGTGGCAACAGTGCCGTTGGTGCATCGAGCCATGGCATCGGGACAAAACCACGTTCAGTTGGTCGCATGACCCCGTCAGCATCGCCGGTTTCAAAAACCAGTGGGCTGTTTTTGATGTCGTGCCCCCAGATATCGAGGTTGAGCGTGGAGAGGGGGCAACGTATGCCGTCCCGCTCCAGCTTTTCTGCAAACCGGCGTGGCACGCGTTTACCCCGCGCCAGTCCGTTCAGGTCAGCCGTAGCACTGCGCAGGCTTTGTATGTCGGGATGATCTTCAAGCCAGCTCATCTGATTACCTGTGGTTTGATCTTCAGTTTCTTGCGTTGATGCTGCGGCAAATGCCGGTTCAGATGGCGATTGATCAGCCCGAACAGCCCAATGATGATGAGCGTGATCAGGATGAAGTACCCGGCCAGAATGGGGTAGGGGATAAAGGGGTTGAACGTCTTGTCGGCGAAATATTTGGCGTAATAAAGTGCATCGCCACGCTGCTGCACGGCTGGAAAGCCTGAGAAATAGACCAGCGTTGTTGCATGAAACAGAAAGATCGCCTCGTTCGTGTAGCCGGGCCAGGCGAGGCGCAACATGGTGGGCCAGATCACCCGTCGAAAGCGCGACCAGCCGGACAGCCCATAGGCATCTGCCGCTTCGATGTCACCTTTGGGTATCGATTGCAGCGCGCCGTAGAAAATCTCGCCCGAATAGGCTGCGGTGTTCAGAAACAGCACCAGTAACGCCCCGGCCCATGCAGAGGTCAGCGGCGTGAAGATCGGGTATGACCCTTTGAGGCTGGCAAACAGAAAATAGGCGAAGAAGAACTGAATAAAGAGCGGTGAGCCACGGAAAATAAAGATGAACCATTGCGCCGGTTTGCGGATCAGGGGATTGGCGGCTGCCTTGCCCAAGGCAACCGCGTTGGCCAGAAAGAACCCTGTGCAAAGTGCCAGAAAACCAAAATAGACGTTCCAGATCATCCCTGACCCGATCAGGGTAAAATGCTGGCACAGCGTGAAGTCAGTTTGCGGCAGGATGCGTTCGCCGATGCCGATTGACCGCAGGCCGTAGTCAATGATCGTGTCCCGGCAGCTCACTGTTTTTTACCTTGTCCGACGCGCATACTCATGCCGCCGCCTTGCGCTGGGCTTCGCCTGCGGCGGTGGCCTGTCCGTGGGTCAGCCGGGCCATGATGCGGTCGAGGACCACTTCGGACAATTTCGTAAAGCACAGATAGAAAACCAGTAGCGCCAGAAAGTACCACATCCGCCAGTCTGGATGCGGGTATGCGGTGAATTGAGGGCGCTTTGCTCCGCCCAATTCGCGCGCCCAATAGACGATATCTTCGACGCCCAGCAGGAACAGCAGTGGTGTTGCCTTGATCAGGATCATCCAGAGGTTCGACAGACCCGGAAGTGCATAAACCCACATCTGCGGCACCAGCACGCGCCAGAATGTCTGGCGGGGGGACATGCCGTAGGCTTCGGCGGTTTCCAATTGTGCATGCGGCACGGCCTGCATGGCGCCATAGAGTACGCTGGCCGCAAAGGCGCCAAAGACGATGGCAAATGTCAGGGCCGCAATGAGAAACCCGTGCGTTTCGTGAACCCATTGTGGTGCGTTGTTTAACGGTAGCTTGGCTGCCGCACACACCACAAAATCATTGCCCTGCCAGATCGGCTGATCCCAGTCCGGGCATTTCAAGCGATGGCGAATGTATTCAAAGATCTGATCCAGCGCGATCACGAAGAAGAGGAAAAACGCGATGTCCGGAACCCCACGGACGATGGCGATATAGGTTTTCCCAAACCAGCGAAGCGGTGCAAACCCGCTCCGCGCGGCCGAGGCACCGCCAAAGCCAAAGAGCAAAGCCATTGGCCCAGTCAGCGCCAGGAGCAGCAAGACCGTGCCCACCGCATAATAAATTGCCATATGCTTGCCAGTGGTCAGGTAGCAGCTAAGCCATATCAGCCCTTCAAGGGTGGCGGGATCTGAGCAAAATGAGAAGATGAGTCACCGGCGGTGCAAAGTGAAAGGGGGCAGCGTGCCGCCCCCTTTTTGAGACATCAGAACGTAGCGGAGTCAGGCAGCCACTTTTCGATCAGAGCGTTCAGGCTGCCGTCGTCTTTCATGGACTGGATCGCTGCACTTAGCGTGTCTTTCAATTTGGCGTCGCTTTCGCGCACGCCTAGGCCAATGCCGCCGCCCAGCAGCAGGTCTTCACCGACGATGTTCAGTTCCGCATCGGCATCAGCGATGGGTAATAGGAATGCCTTGTCCGCCAGAACGGCATCAGCTTCGCCGTTTTTCACAGCAGAAATGGTTTCATCAGGTGTGGCGAACTCCAGCAATGTGGCGCCGGTTGAGGCGACATGGCTGGCCTGAATGGTGCCGGTCTGGGCAGCAACGACGCCGCTTTCGAGATCAACGCCTTCCATGGCTGCAAGGAATGCGGATGGATCGGGCTGCGTGTATGGGTCAGAAAAGTCGATGACCTCATCGCGTTCTGCCGTGATCGACATGCCGGCGATGATGACATCGTAGTTTCCGGATACGAGATTTGGAATGATGCTGTCCCAATCGTTTGTGACCCATTCACAAGTCAATTCCGCACGCGTGCAAAGCTCATCACCCAATTCACGCTCGAACCCGTCAACTTCGCCCGCGTCGTTGATGAAGTTGTATGGAGGGTAAGCACCTTCGGTGCCCAGGCGCACCACGTCTTGCGCGAAGGCTGCGCTGGTGGACAAAAGCGCCGTCACCGTGGCTGAAAGGATCATTTTTTTCATAAGTATTAACTCCCGTTTTTTTGAATTATGCCGCCGTTGCGGATAAAAATCCACGTAGGCGTTCTGTTTTTGGTTGGCCGAACACAGCGTCCGGCGAGCCTTCTTCTGCGATCTTGCCCTCGTGCAAAAAGACGACATGGTCGCTGACATCTGCCGCCAGACGCATGTCATGGGTCACGATCAGCATGGTACGGCCTTCAGCGGCCAAATCCTTGATCACCCTGATCACTTCCTGTTCCAGTTCGGGGTCAAGCGCACTGGTTGGTTCGTCAAAAAGCAACGCTTGCGGCTCCATGCACAAAGCGCGTGCGATGGCCGCGCGCTGTTGCTGGCCACCCGAAAGCTGCGCGGGAAAAGCATCGCATTTGTCGCCGATCCCGACCTTTGCAAGATAGGCGCGGGCGGCTTCTTCTACCTCGGCCTTGTCGCGTTTCAGGACCGTGACCGGGGCCTCCATCACGTTTTGAAGGATGGTCATATGGGACCACAGGTTAAACTGCTGAAACACCATCGATAAATTGGTGCGGATGCGGATCATCTGTCCGCGATCACCAGGTTTGCGGCCCAGCCCACGGCCCTTCCAGATGACCGACTCTCCGCAGAAAATGACATCCCCACTTTGGCTGTCTTCCAACAGATTGGTGCAGCGCAGCAATGTCGACTTGCCAGAACCGGATGATCCGATCAGCGATACCACATGCCCGGCGGGGGCGCTGATATCCACACCTTTGAGCACCTCAAGGGCACCGTAGGATTTGTGCAAATCACGAATTTCGATAACAGGGGCAGAGTCGGTCACATGAACTTCTTTGATGATTTGCGATGTATAAGGGCGCATTTTTCTGCGTTTGGCAACGTTTGTTATGAGGTTGCTGACCGCCAAAAGCCTTTTCCATCAGACCATGACGTTCTTTTCATCATGTGACTTGCTGACGGGCCTTGTGGCTTTCCTGATCAGTGATGCCAAGAAGGGATGTGACCATACGCATGATGCTGTCCTCTTCATCGTCGCGCACACCGTCCGCCATAACGAGTTTCCACAGATCTGACACCACAGCGACCCGGTCGTCATGCACGACTGCGTCTTTGATGGCGCGGGTAAAGCGTACAGTATCCGGCGCTTCGGCTTCCAACTGCTCGCATTCCTTGCGCAGTGCTGTGGCCTCATCTGCACCAATCCCGTATCGTGCTGACAGGATTTGATCGATGGTTTTCACCTCGATGGCCGCATACTCACCATCTGCTTTGGCGATACGCACCAGAAGTGCACCAAGCGCTACGCGCGCGTCGGGATCAGACAGTTGTTCAGGTTCGGGGGCCGCTAGGCGGCGAAGGATATCTGCAAACATGGAAATTTACATAAGCCGATGATTGTTTGGTGAAAAGGGCATTTGTATAAGGATCGGCAAGCTCTAGCGTAACTTTTGATCAAATAACGCGGATATGCGTTCTGCCTCGTCCGCCAACCCATAGGGCGCGTTGATTACAAACAGACCAGAGCCAACCATTCGGTGGCCGGGGCGCGCGGGTGGAAAACTGACCATGTGGTTCAGTCCATCGGGAAAGGCGTCCTGCATCGCGGCGATCATTGATGCGTGTGGCGCGTCGGTCAGCACGGGATACCACAGCACAAGCACACCCACCGGCCATTTACGATGGATTTTTCGAAACCGGTCGGGGATTGCCTTGTAATCCTCTTTTACCTCAAACGAGGGATCAACCAGCAACAGGCCCCTGCGAGGCTCTGGCGGGCAAAACGACTGCGCTAAATCCCACCCATCCCGTTGATAACACTGTGCCCCGAATGGCGCGGCGATCTGTGTGAGCGCGGCAAACTCCTGCGGATGCAGCTCTGCCAGCGTCATATGATCCTGCACCCGCAACAGTTCTGCGGCGATAAGAGGAGAGCCGGGGTAGGCGTTGGCGCCGTGTGTGGTTCTGACCTGATCCAGAACAACGCGGTAAGGGTGCGTTGCCGGGAACCAATCGGCGGCAATGGCAATGCCCTTTTCAGCCTCGCCTGTTTTTTGAGCGGCGGAACTTCGCAGATCGTAAAGGCCGCGACCGGCATGGGTTTCGATATAGCTCAACGGTTTATCTTTTTGGGTCATATAGGCCAAAATCCATGCCAAAAGCGCATGTTTATGCACATCGGCAAGATTTCCGGCGTGATAGCTATGTTGGTAGGACAGCATCAAATGACCCTTCAAAGTTGATGCCGTTGGGTAACGATCCGGCACAAGAAGGCCAAGGGCCTTGTCTGGTGATCAAAACGCTTTAAGAATCAAAGCACACTCAATTTTCCACCAAGGACCACCCTTATGATCTTTCGGGGTTTATCAATCATTGCGCTGATATGTGCAGGGCATGCTGCTCTGGCGCAGGATGGTGGTAATGGAATCAGCTTTACGCTTGGGGTCGGCCCCAAATCTTCACCCGAATATTTCGGGGCTGAGGATAATCAGATCGGGCCCGGTGTAAGCTTCGACCTTGAGCAGCTGGAGCTTGGTCCAATCTCGCGTGATGGGCAAGAAAGCCTAGGCTTTGGGGTCAGCGGATCAGCCCGTTTTATTCGGGAACGGTCGTCGGACGATCATGAAGAACTGGATGGTCTGGAAGACGTCGACAGCTCTTTCGAAATCGGCGGCGGGCTGGACTATACGGGCGGATTTTACAACGTGTTCGCCGATGTGCGGTACGGAGTTATCGGGCACGAGGCCCTTGTTGCCGAAGTGGGAGGCGACCTGATTTACCGGCCCGTCGAAAAACTGACGATCAGCGCAGGCCCGCGCCTGTTCTGGGGCAGCGATGACTACGCCCAAACCTATTTCGGCGTGACCGAGGCGGAAAGTGCGACCAGCAGCTTTGACGCATTCGACGCAGATGGCGGCTGGCTCACCGCCGGGGTCGAGGCTGAGGCGAACTATCAATTGAACGACAACTGGGGCCTGACTGGAAAACTGCGCTATGACCAGTTGCAGGAAGACGCCGCCGACAGCCCAATCACGCAGTCCGAGGATCAAGTGACAGGATCGATCTTGGTGACGCGGAAGATTACGTTCGGGTTTTAGGCCCCAAGTTTTTGGACCTCAAAGAGTTGGTTGGTGACGGGTTTGAGCACCGAACTACACTGCTTGAACGAAGGTGTATGGCTTTGAATTTTCGATTTTGAGTGATACAGATTCGGCGTCAGATTTGCCTGCAAGTACGCGGAAAAATGACCTGACAATATCCTCATGGGTGCTGATTAAGACTCTAAGTCCTGCATGGTCCGTGAGAACCATTGATGTAACAGCCTCGACGCGACGGTCCAATTCAAATGCGGACTCGCTCCGCGGTATGTTCAGCCATTCAAATCCTTCAGACATCATAATTTCATTGGCTTTGGATTTCGCGACGCCGCTAAATATTCCATAGTCTCGTTCGATCAAATCATCCGTAAGAATAGTCTGAACATTGTGAAATTCGTTTATGATATTCGCCGTTTCCAAAGCACGCTGTCTTGTAGAACTCACTATGAGATCAAGTTTTTCCGCTTTCAAACATTCCGCGGTTTCTTTTGCCTGAGCGATGCCTCGTTCACTCAATGGATGATCGACTTGCTTGTCAGAAATGATGTCACGGCGATTTGCATCACTCTCGCCGTGTCGCACAACAATGAAAGTGGTGTCGGAGGGCAACGCTACTGTCCTTAATCAATTCTGTACGGCACAAATTATGCTAATCAATAAAAGACACCAGCCCCGCTCAGCGGCCATTCCACCCAAGCCCATCAAACCAACCGCGACACCTCAACAGCCGCCCTCACAAAATCCGCGAATAGTGGATGTGGCGCAAAAGGCTTGGACTTCAGTTCTGGGTGAAACTGTACGCCGATGAACCATGGGTGGTCTTCCCATTCGACGATCTCGGGCAGTTTGCCGTCGGGTGACATGCCGGAGAATTTCAGGCCCGTTTTTTCCAAGGTTTCGCGGTATTTCACATCCACCTCATAGCGGTGGCGGTGCCGTTCCTCTATGGCCGTGTCACCATAGACCTTGGCCACGTTGGACCCGTCTGTCAGAGTCGCGTTATAGGCCCCAAGGCGCATTGTCCCGCCCTTGTCATCATCGGCCTTTCGGGCGACCTTGTGATTGCCCTGCACCCATTCTTTTAGGTGGTAAACCACTGGTTCAAAACGCTTTTTACCGGCCTCATGGTCAAATTCTTCTGATCCAGCCTTGTCCATACCGGCGACATTGCGGGCCGCCTCGATCACGGCCATCTGCATACCAAGACAAATCCCGAGATAGGGGATCTTCTTTTCGCGGGCGAATTGGGCGGCCTTGATCTTGCCTTCTGTCCCGCGCTCACCAAACCCGCCGGGCACGAGAATGGCGTGGAAGCCTTCGAGATGCGGAGTGGCGTCTTCGTGGTCGAACAATTCGGCATCGACCCATTCGATTTTCACCTTTACACGATTGGCCATGCCGCCGTGGGTCAAGGCCTCGGCTATTGACTTATATGCGTCTTCTAGCTGCGTGTATTTGCCGACGATGGCGACCTTCACCTTGCCTTCGGGGTTATGGATACGGTCATAGACATCGTGCCATACGTTCAATTTTGGCGATGGGGCAGGCGAGATGCTGAACGCATCCAGAACAGCCTGATCCAGACCCTGTTCGTGGTAGGCGAGCGGTGCTTCATAGATTGATTTCAGATCATAGGCGGCGACTACAGCTTCTTTGCGGACATTGCAGAACAGGGCGATCTTCTCGCGCTCTTTTTCCGGGATTGGGTGTTCAGAGCGGCAGACCAGAATGTCCGGTGCGATCCCGATGGATTGTAATTCCTTGACGCTGTGCTGGGTCGGCTTGGTCTTCAGTTCACCAGAGGCCGCCAGATAGGGCAGCAGGGTCAAATGCATGAAAATGCATTGGCCGCGCGGTTTGTCGTGGGCAAACTGGCGGATCGCTTCGAAGAAGGGCAGGCCCTCGATATCGCCGACCGTGCCGCCGATTTCGCAAAGCATGAAATCAACTTCGTCCTCGCCAATGCTGATGAAGTCCTTGATTTCGTTGGTCACATGGGGAACCACCTGAATGGTCTTGCCCAGGTAATCGCCACGCCGCTCTTTTTCCAGCACGTTGGAATAGATGCGGCCCGAACTGACCGAATCTGTCTTGCGGGCAGGGACGCCGGTGAAGCGTTCGTAATGACCAAGGTCGAGATCGGTTTCCGCGCCATCATCGGTGACAAACACTTCGCCATGCTCGAAAGGTGACATCGTACCCGGATCGACGTTCAAATACGGATCAAGTTTGCGCAGGCGGACCGAGTATCCGCGCGCTTGCAACAGTGCCCCCAGCGCCGCCGAGGCGAGGCCTTTGCCCAGGGAGGACACCACGCCGCCGGTAATAAAAATGAAACGCGCCATTGGCTGGGGACTCCCGTGAAAATTCCAATTTGTGTGGGAAAGCGAACCGCAAAATTCGCATCATCACGGGATTTAAGCCTTATCGGATTCGGACCCATTTCGCAACAGGTGACGCCACATCATGTTACGAATTTTGTCGTAACAGCAACAGATTGTGGTTAGTCACCCGATGGGACAAGTGGTTCATTTCCACTTGATGGGGGCAGCAAGCTGTCACCCAGATCAGGCACTGTGCCGGTATCGTCACCCTCTTGGATTGGAACGCCCAGCTGATCCACGACCGATGATCCGGCCGAATTTTCGGCTGCGATAAGGGTTAGTGCGATTGATGTGCAGATAAATGCTGCCGCCAGCATCCATGTGAACTTGGCCACCGCAGAAACAGGTGGACGTCCACCCGATGTACCGCCACCACCGCCAATACCCAAACCGCCACCTTCGGACCGTTGTAACAGAACGGTTCCAATCAGGCTGAGCGCCAGAATTAGGTGTATGATAAGTACGACGTTTTCCATGAAGGAAGGACCTGCGTTTACTGCGTTCGGGGGTATCTAAGACGTTGGGCGCAGCCCCGCAAGGGTGTATTGAAAAGACAACAGGGTGAATTCCATGTCAGCGCAGGCGGGAATAGGATTAGGTGATGTAGATACATGCGTTGATAGCCCGCCGTCGTCGGTGTGACGTGGCAACATTGTTGTGTAGCGCGGGCGCTTTGAGCTTCTAGCTGTTGGTAATGACGTCCTAGGCGTCCACGTCATCCACATCGGCCTGGCCGCTCAGTTTGCGGCGCGCTATGGACCACGAGAGCCCGACCGCCAGTACGAGCGATAGTGCGACAATGGTAATCCAGGTGTTGATGGTTGGGTTGCTCAGGCTGATAAGCCCTTGATCAAACAGAACCCAAAGCAGTGTCGCGACAACGGCAAGGATCAGCACCATCCCGAACAAGCCGATGGATCGCAAGGACGCGCGGACATAGATAATATAGCCAATCATCAGAACGAGCCCGAACAGCACAGTCATGGACAGGTTGGTTTGATAGTTGGTCATGCTCCAGCGAACAAAATTCAACTGTGTCGGGTTGTAGGTTGCTGCCAATAGAACAAACGCGAAAACCCAGCGAATAAGAAAACCCATGCTTTTCCCCGAAAACTAAATTCGGTCCAACATGACCCGACGTGTTAGCGGCTGTCCAGAGGGCACCGGGCAAATTTGCGGTTTCGTTGCCGGGGGTGCGGGGATATAGGGGGCAACGGGATTCAGAGGATGTATATCAATGGCAAATGTCGTGGTCGTTGGCGCCCAATGGGGTGACGAAGGCAAGGGTAAGATTGTGGACTGGCTGTCGGAACGCGCCGATGTGATTGCGCGGTTTCAGGGCGGTCACAATGCCGGCCATACACTGGTTATCGACAAGCAGGTCTACAAACTGCATGCGCTGCCCTCGGGCGTGGTGCGTGGCGGGAAGCTGTCGATCATCGGTAACGGCGTAGTGCTCGACCCGTGGCATTTGGTGAACGAGATCGAAACGCTGCGCGGGCAGGGGGTGGAGATCAATCCGAACACCCTGATGATCGCTGAAAATACACCGCTCATCCTGCCATTCCATGGCGAATTGGACCGGGCGCGCGAAAGCCAGAACTCGGTTGCGAAAATCGGAACGACCGGGCGCGGAATCGGACCGGCCTATGAGGACAAGGTGGGCCGCCGCGTGATCCGCGTGGCCGACCTTGCCGATGATGCCACGCTTGAACTGCGGCTTGACCGCGCCCTGATCCATCACGACGCGCTGCGTCGAGGGTTGGGGCTTGATCCGATTGATCGGGACGCTGTGCTGGGCCAATTGCGCGCCATCGCCCCGAAAATTCTGGAATATGCGGCACCCGTCTGGAAGGTGCTGAACGAAAAGCGCAAGGCGGGCAAACGGATACTCTTTGAAGGGGCGCAAGGGGCGCTGCTCGATATCGATTTCGGGACGTACCCGTTCGTGACCTCATCCAACGTGATCGCTGGACAGGCCGCAACCGGCGTGGGGGTAGGTCCCGGCGCCATCGATTTCGTGCTTGGTATCGTAAAGGCATACACAACCCGCGTGGGCGAAGGACCATTCCCGACCGAACTTGACGATGCGGACGGCCAACGTCTTGGCGAACGCGGTCATGAATTCGGGACGACCACAGGGCGTAAACGCCGCTGCGGTTGGTTTGATGCATGTTTGGTCCGTCAAACCTGCGCGACGTCGGGTGTGTCTGGCATATCGCTGACCAAACTGGATGTTCTGGACGGGTTTGAGACGCTGAAAATCTGCGTCGGCTATGAGCTTGACGGCGAAAAGCTGGACTATCTGCCCACTGCCGCGGATCAGCAGGCCCGCTGTACGCCGATCTACGAAGACATCGAAGGCTGGTCAGAATCGACCGAAGGCGCGCGATCCTGGGCCGATTTGCCGGCGCAGGCGATCAAGTATGTGCGCCGGATCGAAGAGTTGATCGATTGCCCCGTCGCCCTAGTCTCTACCTCACCTGAGCGGGAAGACACGATCCTGGTCACGGACCCATTCGCAGACTGAGTATTCATGACCTACAAAGCGCGTAAAAGACTGGCCCTGTTTATCCTGGTCGTAGGCTTGCCAATCTATATTGCGGTGGCCGTCACGATCATGAGCCAGGCGTCGCGTTTCCCGATGGTGATCGAGTTTTTGATCTATGTAGGGCTTGGGATCGGCTGGATTTTTCCGTTGAAACGGGTGTTTATCGGGATAGGTCAGCCCGACCCGGACGAAGACCAATGAAAAAGGCGGGGTCGTGCCCCGCCTTATTTTTATTATCTGCTGATAGATTTACGAGGCCCGATCTTGTGGCCGGAACCGTGAATTCTCTGCGACACGGAAACGACCATTGTCCAGCTTGTTGAGATGATTGGTACGCAACAACCGCCCAAAGGCCCGCAGGCCGTCTTCGCGGCTGAATTCTGTCGGCGCTGCCTCTTGGGCCTTTTTCATCACCTGCGGCCGAGAGAAGTCATCTTCACCTTCGATATGCGTGATGTATGCAGCGGCTGCTTCCAGCAGATCACCCAGTTCGGATGCGCCCATATCGGCGGCGAACTCTGTAAAGCCGCGTTTTTTGGTCGTGGTCGACTTTTTCATCGCAGCGATCTGGTTCAGCCGTCGGGATGCTTCGTCGACGGGTTTTCCATCCACTCGCTGTGAGGCCACCAACTTAAGAGGTGCAGCTTCGGTGCTTTCTTCTTCAGCAGTGGTTTCCGCTTCTGTTTCCAGTTCCAGTTCGGCATCGTGGTCGGCAATGTCCGAATGGACTGCGTCTTCAAGGTCTTCGCGGAACGCCTGGGTCGGATCGGATGTGTTTTCATCACCTAATTGCTCTGCGGCCTGCTTTGCGGCGACGGCTGCGCGCATCTGGCTGAAGGCTTCGCGCTGACGCTTGCCTTCGGTATCATTCATCTTGATTTCAGCGTTCGACAGGATACGGCTTGTTTCCTCATAGTCGTTTTCTGGAAGTTCATCGCGCTTGGACCGGTTCGCACGCCGCTCGGCGATCTCGCGCGAAACCTCTTCGACCTCGCGGTGCAATTCGTCATCGTCCATGATGGGTGAAGGTTCGTCGCCGTCATCTTCCAGATCTTCGGCTTCGGCCGTTTCGGCAACATCTTCAGCAGGCTCTTCTGATGCGTCACCTGTAAACTGAAAATCATCCACGACATCGTCTGAGGCTGAATCTTCGTCGGCCGCCGTGACATCTTCTTCGTTGCTGACTTCTTCGTCCTCATTTGCGGCGACCTGACCGAGAATGTCGGCCCGGAGTTTGTTGGCAAAGCTGTTGTCGCCCTTTAGCGGCTTGTCAGAGGCCGGCGTCTCAGGGTGGCCACGACCCACAACCGCACGGATGCGCTGCAACTTCGAGGCCACATCGTCGCCGTCGTCGTCGTCTTCATTCTCGTCTTCCGCCTCGGCGTCGTCGTGTGTTTCTGCTATCTCTTCGTCATCTTCAGCAACGTCCTGACCATCGGTTTCAGAGGCAACATCCTCTTCAACTTCTTCTTCCTCGGTCGTATCGTCCTCAGCGACGGTCTCGTCATCGCCCGCAAAATCTTCGGCGTCGACATCTTCCTCGACGTCGCTTTCGGCCATCACAGCTTCTTCGTCGTCTTCTGCGGTGTCTTCAAATTCGGTGTCCGTCTCGTCAGCCTCTTCCTCGGTAGCGGCTTCGTCTGCATCGGCGTCGAGACTTACCTCAACCGGCTCATCCTCGTCGTCTGTATCTTCCACAGGCTCAGGACGCTGAATGCGCAGGGGGGATCGTTCTGTGCCCACGTCTGGGTTGGTCAAACCTGCCAGACGGTCGAATGGATCACCCATCGCATAATCATCCGCGGCGTCTTCCTCGGCCACGTTGTCAGTCACACGCAGGCTGACGTGCTGGCCTTCACCTGCGATCTCGACCTGTTGGCCCGTCTGCTCTTGGGTGAGTTCGGCAAGCGTTTCCAGATCAGGCGCTTGCGGTTCCATGTCCATGAACCGGCTGTGGCCTGCCAGTTCATGAAAAAACGTCACAACGGTTTTCATGGTCTCGACAGAATCGTCAAACCCTTCAAGATGGCATGAGAAATTCCCGTAAGATACGGCGAGAACTTTTTTGGAATCGTCCATGGCTTTGATTTGCTTTCTGCTGTCGGCAGCGTTGTCGTGTCCGGCCTGAAGGGTAACTTGCTATGCGATTAGTTTCTAATCGATAACAATACCACGTTCCATTCTGGATAATTTTGTGACCGTTTTATGGAATGTTTTGGTTTAAAGGATGAAATAATGGCTTCTGCCTATATTGTTTCGGGTTTTGATGCAATTTGCGTCGTCGGTGGAGGGCCACTTTCGACGCCTATTGTGCGGATGATCTCGGACTATGTCGATGCGTTCGTCGCAGCCGATGGTGGGGCCAATCATCTGTTAACGGAAGGTATCGCGCCAGAGGCGGTTATTGGTGATCTGGACAGCCTATCGGACGCCGCAAAGTCCTTATTTACTGATGTTATTCACCATATCGCTGATCAGGACACAACCGATTTTGAAAAGGTGCTGGCCGGTGTCGACGCCCACCGGATCATCGCCATCGGGTTCACTGGCGGGCGGTTGGACCACACTTTGGCTGCGCTTGGCACTATGGCACGGTCTATTGAAAAGCCCGTGGTTTTGGTGACAGAGGATGATGTCAGCTTTTTTGCAAGCAATCGCAAGGTTACGTTGCAACCTCCTGTGGGAACAAGAATATCTTTGACCCCTCTGGCTGATTCTTGGGCTGATACGACCGGCCTGCGTTGGCCCGTCTGCGACGCCGCGATGCATCCGACGGGGTTCAGCAGCCCCTCAAACGAAACGGCGGCGGATCAGGTCATGATCCACACGCGCGGGCCGGTCCTGATCACACTGCCGCTGGATTGCTTGCCGCTTGCCTTGCGAGCCATCTCTCGCGACCAATGATATAGAGCCCGGCGGCTACGGTGATGCAGATTCCGACCGCTGCTAGCGTGTTCGGTAAATCGGCAAACAGCAGCCAGCCGATCAACGTGCCGAAGGGGATTTCGAGATACTGCATTGGGGCAAGCGTAGAGGCAGGCGCATACCGCAAGCTCCAGCTCATCAGAAGGTGGGCTGTGGTGCCGATCAACCCGATGGCAAGCAGCAGGGCCGTGGTTTGCGTAGACAAGGCGGATAACGGCGCGATGTCTGCAAGAAAGAATGCGGGAATCAGTAAAACGACAGCCTGCATGCCACTGATCGCCTGCAGGCGGATCGCATCGATCTGTTGGGCAATCTGTCGGGTGATCATCATGAAGAGTGCAAAAATCACGGCAACGCCAAGCGGCATAAGCGCCGGCCAGCCCACTTCGACAAAGTTTGGCTGGATAACCAGAAGCGTTCCAATGAACCCGACGGCACAAGCGGCCATCCGGTGTGGGCCAACCTCTTCGCCCATCACAAAATAGCCCAACAGCAACATGATGAAAGGCATCACAAAGGCAATGGCCAGCGTGTCGGCCAGCGGCAAGTAGCGCAGGGCGCTGAACATCAGCCCGATCCCTGCGATATGTAGCAAGGTGCGTAGCATCGTCAGCCAGAACAGATGCTGGGGAATGGTCAGCGCGCGGCCCATGATCAGAACAAGCGGCACCAGTATCACCATCTGCACGGCGAACCGGCTGAATACCAAAAGGACCAGCGATACATCCTGTCCCACCAGCTTTGCCAGCCCATCGCCCAGCGGCGCGAGAACGCAAAAGCCCAGCATCAGAATGATACCGAAAAAGGGGCGGTCAGTGTGCATTCTGGCAGGCTAGGCCGGGGCAGGGCGCGTGGCAATGGGATCGGTTGGCTAACCGTTCTGTGCATTGCGCAACCTGATGCCGCTGGTGTGCAGGCTGCTATTCCATACGGGTTTGATTAGGGCGAGTGATGGAACAGGGCGCAGCGTCACTTGGTTTTGCGCCAGCAATGCCGGCAGGTTGGTTAGCCTTTCGATCGAGGATGGCGTGACAGCTGCCCGGTTCACATGCATGCCGACATCATCCAATGAGACGAAACCATCCGGTGGCAGCGTGTAGCGATGGATCGTGGCAGCGCGGAGACGGTCAAGCCAGCATTCTTCGATAAAGGCCACTCGTTTTTCGGACCCCAGCCAAGCGGCGGTGTCTTCTGGCAAAGATGCCTCAGTGGCCCAAATCAAAATGCGCGGACAGTCGCGTGGGAAGAGGTAGAGAAACGAAAACGCGGCCTCTATGGCCCAGACAAGCGGGCCGTTCAGCCAGTCATGCCCCGCTGGACGGGGGCGTGCGATCTGAACCGAACGCGGCACAAAGCGGTCAATTCGGCCATCTTCACTGAAATGATAGAGCATGCCTTGCCTTAGCAGTTAGGCACATTCACCGCGAGACCGCCCAACGCTGTCTCTTTATATTTCTCGCTCATGTCCACGCCAGTCTGGCGCATCGTTTCAACTGCCACATCCAGCGATACCAGATGTTGCCCATCCCCGCGCAAAGCCAGAGAGGCCGCAGACACCGCCTTGATCGCGCCCAATCCGTTTCGTTCGATACATGGCACCTGCACCAGCCCTTTGACCGGATCGCAGGTCATGCCCAGATGATGTTCCAGCGCGATTTCGGCTGCGTTTTCAATCTGTTCGGGCGTTCCGCCCAGAACAGCTGCGAGGCCGGCAGCGGCCATGGCGGCGGCGCTGCCCACCTCTGCCTGGCAGCCGCATTCGGCGCCAGAGATCGAAGCATTGAACTTGATCAGCCCACCAATTGCGGCTGCTGTCAGCAAAAACTCAGGGACCCGCGATGAGGTAGCCCCCGGCACATGATCCAGCCAATAGCGGATCGTGGCGGGCACTACGCCTGCCGCACCATTTGTGGGGGCGGTGACGACTTGCCCACCTGCGGCGTTTTCCTCGTTCACGGCCATGGCATAGGTGGACATGAAATCGTTGATCGTGTGCGGTGCGGTCAGGTTCATTCCGCGTTCAGCCTGTAGCGCGTCGTAAATCCCTTTGGCGCGGCGACGGACCTTTAGACCGCCAGGCAGGGTGCCGTCCGTTGTCAGTCCGCGATCGATGCATGTATTCATCACGTCCCAGATACGGGCCAGACCGCAATCCAGATCGGCGTGAGGCACTCGCGACAGCTCATTGGCGCGTTTCATCTCGGCAATGGATTTGCCTGATGACGCTGCCATCTCAAGCATCTGGGCGGCAGTATGAAACGGGTGGGGGACAGGCGGCCCTGTGTCGCTGTCTTTGCCCGCGGCCAGTTCCGCCTCGGTCAGGACAAACCCGCCGCCGATGGAATAATACGTAATTTCTGTAATGACATCGCCCTGCGCGTCGACGCCCCGCAGGATCAACCCGTTGGCGTGGCCCGGCAGGGCGGGGCCGTAGTCAAACACCAGATCGTCCTTGGGGTGAAACTGAAGCGGGCCAAGCCCCTCTGGCGTTACCTGCCGCTCAGCCTGAATGCGGGTCAGTTCCGCCTCGGCCTTGGCGGCGTCATAGTCATCTGCCCGAAACCCGGCGAGGCCAAGGATGACCGCCCGATCAGTGGCGTGGCCCACGCCGGTAAAGGCCAGACTGCCATGCAGCGAGGCTCGCAGACCGGCCACCTCAAAAGGCTGGGCGCGCAAATGATCGAGAAACCGGGCGGCGGCGACCATCGGAGCTATCGTGTGGGACGATGACGGGCCGACACCGACCTTGAACATATCGAAGACAGATAAAAACATCAGAGCGCACTGCCTTCCGGTGGATTGCATGGGTGAGGTGCGGAAAACGGCGTTGGCCCCAACCCTTCGGCCGCAGCGGCGCGTTGGGCAGCGGACCGGGCCTCGAATGTCTGGGTGAATTGCAGCAACCGCGGCCAGCGGTGCAGATCAAACCATGACACGTCGCCACCATAAAGTGCACACCAGCGCAGCAGCGGACCTAGATAACAGGCATGAACGCTGGGTTCCGCCGCATCAAGCCAATCGGTATGTTTTGCGTTGTTCAGCACATCAAGCTTTTCCAACAATCGCCGACGGGTCGGTGCGCGGACGGTTTCGACATCACCATCGGTAAATTGTGCCGGGTAAAACAGCATTCGCTGCGTAGTATGCAGCGTGTTTGACAACCAAAACAGCCATTGCAGCGCATGAGCGCGGGCCGGGTCGGTCGCAGGCGGTATCAACGCCCTATGTTCATCCGCCAACCATAACAGAATGGCCGCTGTTTCGAACATTGGACCATGCGGCGTTTCCAGCACGGGAATCAACCCATTTGGGTTAAGTGCCAGATAAGCCGGTGATTTCTGCGCATTGGTCGCTCGGTCCACCAACACCGTATCGTAAGGCACGCCAAGCTCTTCAAGCGCCAGACGCACACAAAGTGATGCATTATCAGGGGCATAGTGGAGGCGAAGGACTTGGGTCATACAGTAGACTTTACGGGACCTATCAAAGCGCAGTCGGTCAAAAACGACCCCCTTGGGTGGCGTTTACGCCTTTGTGGACAGAACGTGATATTTGAGGTCTCGCCCCCGCCGCGCATCTTGCCTATAAAGCGCCGCAAGAGATTGAGGAGCCGCCTGACGATGACCAATGACCTGTCGCCAATCGATATGGCAAAATACGCGGCGGCGAAACAGGCCACCGAATACGTGGAATCGGGGATGAAAGTTGGCCTTGGCACGGGGTCAACAGCAGCGTGGCTGGTGCGATGCCTGGGACAAATGGTGCGTGACGAAGGGCTGTCGATCAAGGGTGTGCCAACATCCACGCGTACCGCAAAGCTCGCACGCGACGCGGGGATTGATGTCATCTCGCTTGATGACGCCAAGTGGCTTGATGTGACGATTGACGGCGCCGATGAATTCGACCCCGATCTGCAACTGATCAAGGGCGGCGGCGGCGCGCATCTGCAGGAAAAGATCGTGGCGACAGCAAGTGACCGGATGATCGTGATCACCGATGCATCCAAAAAGGTCGAGACGCTGGGCAACTTTCCATTGCCGGTCGAGGTTCTGCGTTTCGGGATGAAAACCACACAGGCTTTGATCGAAGAAACGCTGGTAGGAATGGATGTGCTTGGCCGCGAAACCAGCGTACGTTTGAACGGCAATCTGCCGTTCATGACGGATGAGGGTAACCATATCATCGATCTGCATTTGAAGCAGATCAACAAGCCGCGTCAATTGAGCCTCGTGCTCAACCAGATCCCCGGCGTGGTCGAAAACGGGCTGTTCATTGATATTTGCGATGTGGTGATCGTCGGTCACGAAGACGGCAAGGTCGATGTGCATGACATCACAAGCGGGACCGATAGCGAGATCCGCTATGACAAGCATGACGACGATAACGTGTTTCGCGATATGCTGGACTAACCGATCCAATTTTCAACGTACCTGATCAGCAAAGTTAATGGAGCCCCGCTAAATGAGTTTTGACTACGATCTCTTCGTGATTGGTGGCGGATCTGGCGGGGTGCGTGCTGCACGGGTGGCTGCATCAACGGGGGCCAAGGTGGCCTTGGCAGAGGAATACCGCATGGGCGGTACTTGCGTCATCCGGGGCTGCGTGCCGAAAAAGCTGATGGTCTATGCCAGTGGCTACCCGGATGTTTTCGACGACGCTATGCAATACGGTTGGGATGTTACGCTCGGCGATTTTGACTGGGGCCATTTCCGCAACAAGCTGCATACAGAACTCGACCGGTTGGAAGAGGTTTACCGCAATCTGTTGAACGGCTCTGACGTCGATATCTTTGATGGACGCGCCACGCTGGATGACCCGCATACAGTGCGGATCGGTGACAAGACTGTCAAAGCAAAGCATATCCTTGTGGCGACAGGCGGCCATCCGCTCCGGCCTGACATTCCGAATGCCGAACTTGGGTTGGTGTCGAACGACATCTTCCTGATGGAAAAACTGCCAAAATCGGTGTTGATCATCGGTGGGGGTTATATTGCCTGTGAATTTGCCTGCATCCTGCATGGGTTGGGGGTTGAGGTGACGCAGTATTATCGCGGTGCGCAAATCCTGCGCGGTTTCGATGATGAGGCACGGGGGCTTCTGGCCGATTCCATGATTCAACGCGGCATCAATCTTCATGTCGGCACCAACATTGTTGAGATGGCACCGGCAAGTGAAGAGCATGGCGGGCCAACCCCAACCGCCTCGGATGCGTCAATGGGTATCTCGGCACAAGACATCGCCAGCCATTCCAAGAGCGACACTGCCGAAAAGGCGAAGGGGCCGATCTGGGTGAAGTCCACCAATGGGACCGAAAAGGTCTTTGATCACGTCCTTTTCGCCACCGGGCGGGCGCCAAACACCAACGGTATCGGGCTGGAAGAGGCAGGCGTCAAAGTTGGGCGTTGGGGAGAGGTTGTTGTGGATGACTATTCGCAAACATCTGCTCCATCAATCTATGCCATCGGTGATGTGACCAACCGGGTCCAACTGACACCCGTGGCAATCCGGGAAGGGATGGCGTTTGTTGAAACTGTCTTCAAAGGCAATCCAACCAAACCCGATCATGAACTGATCCCGTCGGCCGTATTTACACAGCCTGAACTGGGCACTGTCGGCATGACTGAAGAAGAAGCGCGCGATCAGGAGCCGATTGAGGTATACTGCACCTCATTCAAGCCCATGCAGCAGGCCTTTGCGGGTAAATCTGATCGGGTTTTGATGAAACTGATCGTTGCCAAGCAAAGTCGTAAGGTACTGGGGTGCCATATCGTCGCGGACCATGCCGGTGAAATGATCCAGCTTGCGGGAATCGCGGTCAAAATGGGCGCGACCAAAGAAGATTTCGACCGAACGGTCGCGGTTCACCCCACCATGGCGGAGGAGATCGTGACGATGAAGGAACCCATGCGCACTGCTTGATTTTGCATATAAAAGATACACATGGCACACTAGCGCCCGGACACGGGCTTTGATTGAAGGAAGCACACAACAAGATGGCAGGAAATTCTGGGGGCCCATGGGGCGGCGGCGGTAACAAAGGGTCAGATGGCGGCGATGACAATCGCGGCAATGGCGGGCGCAAACCCCCATCAGAAGGCACTAACATTCCCGAGATCGATGAACTGGTGAACAAAGGCCGCGAGCAGCTTCGCGTTCTGATGGGTGGCGGCGGCAATCGCGGCTCCGGGCGCGGCACAGGTGGCGGAGGCGGTGGTCCAGCTTTGACACGCGGGACGATCGGGGTCGGCATATTAATTGTTGCGGTTGCCTGGCTGATGGCGTCATTCTACACCGTCAAACCCGAAGAACGATCTGTCGAACTTTTGCTTGGTCGGTATCATCAAACGGGCGAGTCCGGTCTGAACTTTGCGCCTTGGCCAATCGTGACCCGCGAAGTGCTTGCGGTGACCTCCGAACGCAACATCGACATCGGCACAAGTCAGGTGGGCTTGGACGCAGGTTTAATGCTGACGGGTGATGAAAACATCGTGGATATTGATTTCCAGGTCGTCTGGAACATCACCGATCCAGAACTTTATCTCTTCAACCTTGCCGATCCGCCCCAAACGATCGAGGCGGTGTCCGAATCCGCTATGCGCGAGATTATCTCGCAGTCCGATCTGGCCCCGATTCTGAACCGGGATCGCGGAGTCATTGCGGACCGGTTGCAGGAACTTATTCAATTAACGCTCGATAGCTACAGCTCTGGCGTTAACATTGTTCGTGTGAACTTCAACAAGGCTGACCCGCCAGAACCCGTGATCGCGTCGTTCCGGGCAGTGCAGGATGCAGAACAGGAACGTGACCAGGTGCAAAACGTGGCGGACGCATACGCCAACAAGGTTGTGGCCGAGGCCCGCGGTAATGCCGCACAAATCCTTGAGCAAGCTGAAGGTTATCGTGCCCGCGTGGTAAACGAGGCCGAAGGTGAAGCCAGCCGTTTCACCGCCGTCTTGACCGAGTATAGACTGGCTCCGGAAGTCACGCGCAAACGTCTTTATCTTGAAACGATGGAAGGCGTACTGGGTGGTGTCGACATCATCCTGCTGGACCAAGCCGAAGGTGGCGGTCAGGGCGTAGTCCCTTACCTGCCACTGAATGAACTGCGGCGCACTAGCCCAACAACTCCTGCGCAAGAAGGAAATAACTAATGGGTAAGTCAGCATTTCTTCTGCCCGCGCTTGCGGTCGTGATCCTGGGTGCCTTGGCCTCGATCTTTATCGTTGATGAACGTGAAAAGGCATTGGTCCTTCAATTCGGGCAGATTGTCCGTGTTAAGGAAGATCCGGGCCTTAGCTTCAAAATCCCGCTGATTCAAGAGGTTGTCCGTTACGACGATCGTATCTTGAGCCGCGATCTTGAGCCGCTTGAGGTGACACCATCAGATGACCGACGTTTGGTGGTCGACGCATTCGCGCGGTACCGCATCGCCGACGTTGAACAATTCCGCCGTGCGGTTGGTACAGGTGGTGAAGAGACCGCAGCGCGTCGTCTCGATAGCATCCTGCGGGCTGAAACCCGTGCGGTTCTGGGCTCTGTGTCTTCCAATGATATCCTGTCTACGGATCGGGCCGCATTGATGCTGCGCATCCGTAACGGTGCGATCGCAGAGGCAACGGGTCTTGGTCTACAAGTCATCGACGTGCGTTTGAAGCGGACAGACCTTCCGCCTGAAAACCTCAACGCGACCTACGAACGGATGAAGGCCGAACGTGACCGTGAAGCTGCCGACGAACGCGCACGCGGTAACGAGGCGGCCCAACGGATCAGGGCCCAGGCTGACCGAACCGTGATTGAGCTGGTGTCTGATGCAGAACGGCAAAGCCAGATTGCCCGCGGTGAAGCTGACGCACTCCGTAACTCGATTTTCGCTGAATCGTTTGGGGCCGACCCTGAGTTCTTTGAATTCTATCGCTCAATGACGGCCTACCAGCGGTCCTTGCGACCCGGTAACTCGACAATGGTCCTGTCACCGGATAGCGAATTCTTCAACTATCTGAAGTCCGATCAGGGCGCAGCCGGGCAGTAACATCGCCAAATTGCCATGAATTTGGGGCTTGCAACATCGCGAGCCCCCTTTTTTATGCCCAAATATGCTCACGGTGTAGTGAAAGCTTTTGCGTTGCCATCAGAGTGCCCTACATTGATGAATAGATATGTTCACCTCCGCCAGACTGTGCGGAAAGACCCAAACTCAAGGAGAATTGCTCGTGACTGCGAAAGCAATTGCAATCCAACACTCACAAACACACAAGCACCGCGCGATCCTGGCCTTACTGACAGCGCTGGCCATGGCTTTTGCCCTGGTGCTGGCGCAAACGACCAGTCTTGCCGCTCAGGAGCAGGCGCTTGGGCCACAGGATCGACCGGCTACCTTCGCTGATCTTGCTGAACAGATTAGCCCATCAGTTGTGAATATCACCACCTCGACCACCATTGCGAACCGCACCGGCCCGCAGGGTATCGTTCCGGAAGGTTCGCCTTTTGAAGATTTCTTCAATGACCTAGATCGTGGTCCGGGCACCCCGCGGCAATCATCAGCGCTGGGCTCTGGTTTCGTGATATCGGCAGATGGCTACATCGTGACGAATAACCACGTCATCGAAGGGGCCGACGAAATCCTCATCGAATTCTACCCCGGCGACGAAGAAGGCGTGCCAGCCGAACTGGTCGGGACTGATCCGAATACAGATATCGCCCTGTTGAAAGTTGATCTTGAAGACCTGCCGTTTGTGGAATTCGGCGATAGCACCGGCGTGGGCTCTCGCGTTGGCGACTGGGTCGTTGCCATGGGTAACCCGCTTGGTCAGGGCTTTTCGGTCTCCGCCGGTATCGTTTCGGCCCGGGAAAGATCGCTCCAAGGGACATATGATGACTACATTCAGACGGACGCAGCCATCAACCGCGGTAACTCCGGTGGTCCGTTGTTCAACATGGAAGGCAAGGTGATCGGCGTGAACACCGCAATCCTGTCGCCCACCGGCGGGTCCATCGGGATCGGCTTTGCGATGTCCTCGGCCGTTGTCAGCAACGTTGTTGATCAACTGCAGGAATTCGGCGAGACCCGCCGGGGTTGGCTGGGCGTTCGTATTCAGGATGTGACACCTGATATGGTTGATGCGATCGACGGGTTGGACGCAGCACGCGGCGCACTGGTCACAGACGTTCCCGCTGGCCCATCGGAAGATGCAGGCATGCTGTCCGGTGACGTGATCACCACCTTTGATGGCGTCGAAATCGAAGACACCCGTCAGCTTGTGCGTATTGTGGGCAACTCACCCGTTGGGAAAGAAACGCCCGTTCTCGTCTTGCGCGACGGTGACATCGAAGAGCTGACCGTTGTACTTGGGCGGCGCGAAACGTCCGAGGCGACAGCTTTCCCCGCATCAAGCGAAGAAGAGACGCCAGAGCCGAACCAGTCCGAAACTTTGGGTCTGACACTGTCGGAAGTGACGCCAGAGCTGACTGAGCAATACGACCTGACCGTCGACAGCGGCCTTGTCATCATCGGCATCAATCCAGAAGCCGAAGCGGCCTCAAAGGGGCTGGTCGAAGGTGACGTGATCGTTGAGGCGGGCCAACAGCAAATCGCCAAGGTTGCCGATCTTGAAGCGCGCATCGAAGCGGCGACCGAGGCGGGGCGCAAATCGCTCCTGCTGCTGGTCCGGCGCGGCGGTGATCCACGCTTTGTGGCGCTTGGTCTGGAAGAGTAAACAGCAACTCGATTATGAGAAGGCGGGCACTCTTGCCCGCCTTTTTTATGTCAAATCCCACGGCCCTTTTGTACTGGCGGCACCACAGCCGCTGCACTACAACAACAAAGAAACAGGATAACGGAAAACGAGGAACCACTGCAGATGGCCAAAATCACCTATGTCGAATTCGGCGGCAAAGAGCATGTTGTGGACGTGGCCAACGGCCTGACAGTGATGGAGGGCGCGCGCGACAACGGCATTCCAGGGATCGAGGCCGATTGTGGTGGAGCCTGCGCCTGTTCGACGTGCCATGTGTATGTGGACGAGGCCTGGGTAGAAAAGCTGCCCGCCAAGGACGCGATGGAAGAAGACATGCTCGACTTCGCATTCGAGCCTGACGCATCCAAGTCCCGACTGACCTGCCAGATCAAGGTGACGGATGATCTGGATGGGTTGCGGGTGCAAATGCCGGAAAAGCAGATTTGATCAGGCGCTTCGCAGCCCTGCTGGCCATCTGGGCTGCGCCGGTGACTGCAGAAACCATTTTTTCTGCTGAGTATGCTGCCCCCACCGAACGCTACTCCCATGGGATATTGGGGGACGCGATAGAATGGGGTGAACTGCGCATTACAACTGACGGCGTTAATACAAGAACACTCGCCAATGATGCGGTTCAACGCAGGGTGACTTACCAGATTACACTACCACTCGATCACGTATTCGAAGACACTCAGCCGCGCCTTGTGGACGTGGATAATGATGGTTTCCCAGAGGTGATCGTGGTCGAAACGCACGTCTCGCAGGGTGCACAACTCGCGATCTATGACGAGACCGGCAAACTGGCTGAAACACCCTATATCGGCCAACGCTTTCGCTGGCTTGCGCCTATAGGCGCCGCTGATCTGGACGGTGACGGCGCAATCGAAATTGCCTATATCGACCGCCCGCATCTGGCCAAAGTACTGCGGGTTTGGCGCTACGACGACGGCGCATTGACAGAAGTCGCTGCTGGCTCTGGCCTTACCAACCACCGGATCGGGGAAACCGACATCGCTGGTGGCATCCGTGATTGCGGGCAGGGGCCAGAGATGATCACGGCCAATGCCGACTGGACCCGGTTGGTAGCCACCCGGCTTGTTGCTGACGAATTGCAGGGCCGGGATATCGGCCCGCATCGTGACCGCGGCTCTTTCGCCGCGGCACTGGCTTGTGAACGCTAGACTACATCGCTACGTTAACGAGCACGAACAGCACAACGATTTCAGTTACCTGCTGCGTGGCACCAAGAATATCACCGGTCTGTCCACCGATCTTGGTATTGGCAATCAGTCCGCAGATAAAGACCGCGGCTACTGCAACAAGAATGGCTGGTACGGCAGCAGGACCATAGCAGATCAAAGCGATGATGAGAGCGGAACCAACAGCGATCCCAGCGGTCAAGTGTCCGGGACGGCCCACGCTTTTGCTGAGACCTCCATCGCGTGCGTGGGGTAGCAGGCTCATCACCGCAACCATTCCAGCGCGGCTTAAAACACCTGCGGTGATGAAAGCGACCCAATATTGCTCGGTGATGATCACGCCAACGAAAAGGGTCCAGCGAAGGAGCAGTGACAGGGCGATGGCAAGAACACCATAGACGCCTATCTGGCTGTCTTTCATGATCTCCAACCGGCGTTTTCTGTCAGAACCACCCCACAAACCGTCTGCCGTGTCGGCCAACCCATCTTCGTGCAAAGCGCCGGTCAGGACCACCGCCAGAACCAGAACCGGCGCAGCCAGCATTCCACCGGGGGGAACACCCAAAGCTTTCATAACGGCGATAAAGGCCGCGCAAATGACTGCGATAATCACACCGACCAGCGGATAGGCCCATGCGGCTGCTGCGCCGCGCTCGGCAGTTCCGCCAATAGGCAGCCGGGTCAGCAGACTGATGGCGGTCGGAATATCACTAAAAGCAATCAGCGGCCCGGTTTCACGATGTCCCATATGAATGTCCCTCTTGGTCCTTTTCATTCTAAAAAAGATGGTTAGACAGATGCGAATTGCTTCGCAACGAGGATATCGATGACCGCGCATTTCAATAGTTTGGATGAGTTTTGCCAGCAACTAATGCAGACCCATACCCTGGACGCCAAGGCCATTGCGGGGGCGCAGGATCGCAACAGTCAACTGACCAAACCACCGGGCGCATTGGGACGGCTTGAGGATCTGGCGATCTGGTACGCTGGCTGGCGAGGCAACCCTCGGCCAGAGATCACTGCACCGCAGGTCGTCATCTTTGCGGGTAATCACGGGGTCTGCGCCCAGGGCGTGTCTGCTTTCCCGTCCGAAGTGACCGTGCAGATGGTGGCCAATTTCGAACATGGCGGGGCGGCGATCAATCAACTGTCCAAGGCCTTTGGGGCCAAAATGGACGTGCATGCGCTGTCTTTGGATACACCCACCGCTGATTTCACCCAAGAACCGGCAATGACAGAAGATGAACTGTTGGACGCCCTAAAAATCGGATGGGCGGCGGTCGATCCGAACAGTGATCTTCTTGTGACCGGCGAGATGGGCATCGGCAATACGACCTCTGCGGCGGCTGTGGCGGCGGCGCTCTTTGGTGGTGCGGCAGCGGATTGGACGGGGCGGGGGACCGGTGTTGATGACGCCGGGCTGACCCGCAAGACCGAGGTAGTGGCAAAGGGGCTTGAGCTGCATGCCGCCAACGATCCGCTAGAGGTTTTGCGTTGTCTTGGCGGGCGTGAACTGGCTGCAATGGCAGGGGCGATCACGGCGGCGCGCGCGCATCGTATTCCTGTGATCCTCGACGGCTTCATCTGCTGTGCGGCGGCAGCGGTGCTTGAGAAGGTACAGACCGGGGCGCTGGATCATGCCATCGCGGGTCATCTCAGCGCTGAGGGCGCCCATCAGCGCTTGCTTGACCTCTTGGGCAAGAAACCACTTCTGAACCTCGGTCTACGTCTTGGTGAAGGGTCCGGCGCGGCGCTTGCCATTGGTGTGCTAAAAGGGGCCATCGCGTGCCACTCCGGCATGGCGACATTTGCCGAAGCGGGGGTGAGTGACGGGTAGGGGATGTGCTATCATCCTCACATAACAAAAAAACCGGTCCATTGATGAACACCGATCTTGCTCATGCAACAACAGAGACGGTCAAATACTACCTTGATCGGATCGAGCATATTTTGGTGCGACTCTCACAAGCGGACGAACCGGATAGGTTGTTGGCTATCCGCCTTTCGCCGGATATGTTCGACACAGGTTTTAATGTTGCGGTTGCCATCGGCTTTGCAGCGCGGGCGCTTTGTCCGCCCGCCGGATTGGGCGTACCTGAAATTCCCGATGAATACACCTGCGAGAGTCTGTTGCAGTTCAAGAACGAAGTATCTGATCTGATCGCCCCGATAACCGCGGATGATCTTACAAATCCGGTTTCACATATAGCCGGAAAAGCTGAACTGGATCAGGACCCAGCCGACTATGTCGCCCGCTTTGCGATACCGAATATGATCTTCCATTTGAGTTTGTCCTACGCCGGCCTTCGCCATGGCGGCATGAGCCTCGGCAAAGCCGATTTTGACGGCTTGCATATTTACTGATTTCAGCGGCCTAACGTTGGCGCGAGGCATTGGCCAGACTTCAACCCACCGATATTTGTTGGTTGGGACTTCTTGACCAGTTCCAACTAATCCTTGGCAAAAACCCCACTTTCATCCGCAAACCCCTTGACCTCAATCGGGTTCCCCGAAGGATCGCGGAAGAACATCGTCCATTGCTCCCCTGGCTCCCCTTTGAACCGGACGGACGGGGCGATGATGAAATCGGTTTGCCGCTCTTCCAGCCGTCCGGCCAGCGCGGTCCAATCCGGCAGAGGCAGCACGACCCCGAAATGCGGCATTGGCACCAGATGATCCCCAACCTGTCCTGTTGCAGCGGTGGCGAAGGGTTCGCCCAGATGCAGGCTGAGTTGATGGCCGAAAAAGTCGAAATCGACCCATGTGGCGGTCGACCGCCCCTCTACCGCGCCCAATGCCCCGGAATAAAATTCTCGTGCTTCGTCCAGGTTCGAAACGTGAAAGGCCAGATGAAAGGGAACGGGCATGGCGATTTTCCTTTTTGCGGGCAAGCCGTTGAGCCGCTTGCAATTTCGGCCTACACCCTGTTCCAACAATTTTCAAAGGGAGACAGAGAACATGACCGACGCCCCGACCTACGGTTTCGATACGCTGCAAATTCATGCGGGCGCCAAGCCTGACCCAGCCACTGGTGCGCGGCAGGTGCCGATCTATCAGACCACAGCATATGTATTTCGTGATGCAGAACACGCGGCAAAACTGTTTAACCTGCAAGAGGTCGGCTACATCTACTCCCGCCTGACCAACCCCACAGTCGCGGCCTTGCAAGAGCGGATTGCAACGCTTGAGGGCGGCGTCGGTGGTGTTTGCTGTTCATCCGGTCACGCAGCACAGCTTATGGCGCTTTTCCCGCTGATGCAGCCTGGGCGCAATATCGTGGTCTCCACGCGCCTTTATGGCGGCACGGTCACGCAGTTTTCGCAGACTATCAAACGCTTTGGTTGGTCGGCGAAGTTTGTCGATTTTGACGATATGGATGCGATCAAGGCGGCAATTGATGACGACACCCGCGCTGTATTCTGCGAGGCGATTGCGAACCCCGGTGGTCATATCACCGATCTGGATGCGGTGTCGGCAGTGTCAGACGCAGCAGGCATTCCGCTGATCGTCGATAACACCAGCGCAACCCCGTATCTGTGCCGCCCGATTGAACATGGCGCGACGTTGGTTGTGCATTCGACCACGAAATATCTGACCGGCAACGGCACCGTCACTGGCGGCTGCGTGGTGGACAGCGGCAAATTCGACTGGGCCGCGAATGACAAGTTCCCATCGCTCAGCGAACCAGAGCCCGCCTATCACGGCCTCAAATTCGCAGAGACCTTTGGCCCGCTGGCCTTTACCTTCCACGGCATCGCCATTGGCCTGCGCGATCTGGGCATGACGATGAACCCACAGGCGGCCCACTATACCCTGATGGGGATTGAGACGCTTTCGCTGCGCATGGAACGCCACGTGGAAAATGCCGTGAAACTTGCCACTTGGCTAGAGAAAGACGCGCGTGTGGACTATGTGACCTACGCGGGTTTGCCGTCGTCACCCTATAACAAGCTGGTCCCCAAGATATGCCCTAAAGGGGCCGGTGCCCTGTTCACCATTGCGGTGAAAGGGGGTTATGACGCTTGCGTGAAGCTCGTCGATAATCTGGAGATTTTCAGTCATGTCGCCAATTTGGGTGATGCCCGCAGCCTGATCATCCATTCTGCCAGCACCACGCACCGCCAGCTGACTGCCGAACAGCAAGAGGCGGCTGGCGCAGGCCCAAATATCGTGCGCCTGTCCATTGGGATCGAGGATGCCGATGATCTCATTGCCGATCTCGATCAGGCGCTGGCCAAGGCCACAGCTTGACCAGCAGGGACCGCCCGCTGGTATATCTAGCGGGCGGCCCTACAGCTTGTAGGCGAGTGCTTGGCGTCGGCGAGAAACTGCTGTAACCTTTTGAATGTTAGGTAAAGCGCGTTTTGCCAATCACCGGTTGATGTTAGACAGAATATATGACCAGCAACTTCGCTCTCTCGCTGTCGTTTGAAGGCATCCAGCTTTTGCATCGGGTTCCCAGCGGGTGGCACCTGGTGGGCGAAGCGTCGATTGAAAGCGAACAACTTGGCGAGGAACTGGCCAAGCTGCGCGCTGCAGCGCTTTTGCTTGAACCCTATGGGATGCGCACCAAACTGGTGCTGCCCCATGACCAGATCAAATATCTGGCGATCGATAGCACTCAGACTGACCTCGATGATATTCACGCCGCCCTTGAGGGTGAAACGCCTTACACCCTGTCGGATTTGATGATCGACTATGATCGGACCGGCGGGCGCACCCACATCGCCGCTGTCGCCCGCGAGACCATGCGCGAGGCAGAAGTGTTCGCGTTCGAACACCAGTTCAACCCGATCTCATTCTGCGCCATTCCCGATCCGTTCACGTTCCGGAGCGAGATTTTCTTTGGTGCAACGACCTATGCCATGGATTTGTTACCGTCTGGTACCAAGGTGACGCGCGAGACCGAAGCGGTCGAAATCATCGGTCGCGCCACGATTCCCGACGCGGATTTGATTAGCCCGCGCGTGAAAAGTATTGAGCCTAGCGATGGCGTCCGGTTCGAGGATATCAGATACGACGACCATACTCCGGCACCTGCGCTTGAGCCAGTTTTGGAGCCGGAACCGGCAAGAGAAGAAGCGGTCAAGCCCAAGGATGAGCCAGTCGCAGCACCTGCAAAGACTGAAGACGACACATCGGCCCCCAAAGACAGTGACATGCGCCAAGAAGACTTGGCAGATGGTGATAAACAGCCCGCTGCCCCGTCGCCAAAGCCCGAGCCTGAAGCAAAGCAACCCGCCTTGGTCCCCGGAGATGTCGCGAAAACAGATATTGGTGATGCACAGCCAAAATCCGTTGCGAACAAACCAAAAGAACCCAAATCCGACACCGCAAAGGCTGACACCTCGTCGAAAGACGCGACAGAAATAAAGGTTGTGCAGCTTAATCAGCCCCCTTCGGCAAAGGCGGAAAAGACCTCCGCCAATGAACCTGCAAAACCGGTCGACAAGAAAGACACGCCGACCAGTGCTGCCAAAGCTGATCCTGACCAGGTGCCCGCTGATAAAGCCAAGCTCAAATCCGAAACCGCGACCGAAACAGAATCTGACGCAGATTCTCCACAGCGCGCAGCGGGTCGCCGCTACCGCACAGCAAGGCGTTCCCGCATCCTGTCGGCGACAGTCGACGAATTCGCCAAGCCGCCCCCTGTCGTTCATGAAGTGGTCAAAACAGGACGTGCGCCTGCCGTCGGGTCCGCGCCCGAGGCACAAGCAGACCCAGGCCCGCAGCCGGATAAGACGCCCAAATCAAACGAAAGGGCAGCCGCCGCAGCGAAACCGGCAGCCAATACAAACAAAAAACTGATCATCGGTGGCGCGATAGCGGCGAGCATTGCGCTGATCGGCGTGCTGGTCTGGGCCTTCACGCCGACATCAGATGGCGGATCTGATCCTACGGTGATTGATGTCGAACCAGTGGCCGGGGCGACGCTTCCTCCGCCGAACGAAGAAGCAACCGTCCCAACCCCGGCACCAGCAGAAGCCGATGTCCAAACGGCAGAAACCGAAATCGCCGACGAGCCGCCGCTGATCCAATCGGCTGACCTGACCGAGCCTGCAACGCCGGACATTGATCCACTCGTCACGATCCTTCCCGATCCGGACGCGCCAGCGGCCGTTGGCGATGTGGCCGAACTGCAGACACCTGATGCAGACGCAGCCGATCCTTTGCCAGACGCTGGCATTCAGCAGACGGCAGAGGCGCTGCCGGAAGAAACCCCACCGGCTGCGGTGGGTGCGCCCGTTCTGCGCGGTCGGGTGCTCAGCCCTGATGAAGCGGCGCAGGTCTATGCTGCGACCGGCGTTTGGCAGCGGGCCCCGCGCGTTGTCGATGTACCCGAGACGACATCGCTTGATGGCTTCAACTCGATCGATCCGATTGCGATCCCAGATCGGGCGGTAGAACCAGCCTTGCCCGATTGGTCTGATGCGGAACCTGATCTCAGCTTTGTTGAACCATCCAATCCGCCGCCACCCGATACAGAATTTGATCTGGACGAAAATGGTTTTGTTCGGGCCACACCCGAAGGTGCGATGACGCCCGAAGGGGCTCTCGTCATTGCCGGACGCCCTGACATCGAATTTCGCGCCCGTCCGGAACTGGACGCGCAGGCGCAGGAGCTGATGGCCGCCTTGGCGCCATCCGCTGATGGCATCCCGATTCAGCAACCTACCGAGGACACGTTGCGCCCACGATTGCGTCCGCAGACCGCCGTGGTGGCCGACGCGAACGGGGACACATCGCGCGTTGATGCGGATGCGATTGCAGCCGCGTTGGCAGAGGCCGCAGAAGAGCCCGAGGTAACACCCGGAGCGGTCTCGCTGACAGGCTTGCGCCCTGCGCTGCGACCGACGCCACCCGAGGAAAACGCCGCCGACACACAAGAGCCAGAATATCCAACGACGCCGGATATCACCTCTGTTATTGCAGCGATTGAGCAGGCAGCACCTCCGTCGCCATATGTCAGTGCAACAGCGCAGGCCGTTACCCTTTCAAAGCGGCCTGACACAAGGCCGCGCAACTTTGACCGAGTGGTTGCCAGTGCCATCGCCCGTCAGCAACAGGCGGCACAACCTTCAACACAAACGGCATCGACCCAGCAGCCCCAACGGCAGCAAACGGCCTCTGTCGCGACACAGCGCGTGCCGGCCACCAGCGTCCAGCCGCAAGGCCCCGTGCCCGGTGGTGTGGCCCGTGCCGCGACAATCGAGGGCGCAATCAAGCTGCGGGATGTCAACCTCATCGGGGTCTATGGACGCCCGAATGAACGCCGCGCGCTTGTGCGCCTGGCGAATGGCGATTACGTCCGCGTCGCGGTGGGTAGCTCTCTGAACGGCGGCCAGGTGACGGCCATTGGAGACAACGCGCTGAATTACGTCAAACGCGGCCGGACGTACTTCCTGGAAGTGCCAAGCGGTTAACCACCTGCAGCCGTTGCCAAACGGTGCTTTGGTTGCGATAGATAACCTATGGAAGGTTTTCTGTTTCAGGCGACCATTTATCTGGGCGCGGCGGTTATCGCGGTGCCTCTCGCTTCACGATTAGGGCTGGGATCGGTTCTGGGCTATCTGCTGGCGGGGATCGTGATCGGTCCTGTCTTCGGGCTGGTCGGAACCGAGTCCCAGGATATCCAGCATTTTGCCGAATTCGGCGTCGTGGTCATGCTGTTTCTGATCGGGTTGGAGCTTGAACCCCGCGCCTTGTGGGACATGCGTCAACGCCTGATCGGCTTGGGCGGATTGCAGGTTGTCGTAACAACATTTGTCATAATGAGCGGGGCCTTGTTGTTAGGTCAAAACTTTGCGGTCGCTTTGGCCATTGGTTTGATTTTTGCGTTATCCTCAACCGCTATCGTTCTGCAAACATTGACAGAAAAAGGGCTGGTTCAAACAAGCGGCGGGCGATCGGTCTTTTCCGTATTGCTGACCCAAGACATCGCGGTGATCCCGATGTTGGCCCTTCTTCCCTTGCTGGCTGCGCCAGCTGTTATGCGCCTTTTGCCGAACGGATCGGTCGAACGTGTTGTGGAAGGCCATGGTGATGGCCACGCCACGCTCAGCCTTGTGGAAGGGCTGCCCGGCTGGGGGGTGACCCTTGTCACACTGGGGGCGGTCGTGGCCGTTGTGCTGGCTGGCACATTCCTGACCCGCCCGGTCTTTCGCTACATTCACCACGCCCGCCTGCGAGAGATGTATACGGCGCTGGCCCTGCTAATGGTCGTGGCGACGGCTGTACTGATGTCCATGGTGGGCCTCTCGCCCGCGCTTGGAACTTTTTTGGCAGGGGTGGTGTTGGCCAACTCTGAATTCCGCCACGAGCTGGAAAGCGATCTGGAGCCGTTCAAGGGCCTGCTCTTGGGTCTGTTCTTTATCACGGTGGGTGCAGGGATCGACTTCAATCTCCTCTTTGCCGAGCCAGTGAACCTTTTCGCTCTGACGCTTGGGGTGATCGTGGCGAAAGGGCTGATCCTCTACGGTCTCGCGGTGATGTTCAAACTGCGAGGCAAGGAAAGATGGCTTTTCACGCTCAGTCTTGCCCAAGCGGGGGAGTTCGGGTTTGTCCTGATTTCGTTCTCTGTCCAGCAGGGTGTTCTATCGCCCGGTTTGTCGGGGCGGCTCTTGCTGATTGTCGCATTGTCGATGCTGATCACACCGCTTTTGTTCATCCTTTACGATGTGGTCAGTCGCCGTATGACGGAAACCGAAGAACTCGACGATGATGAGGTGGATGAACAGGGCACCGTGATCATCGCCGGGATTGGACGGTTCGGACAGATCGTGAACCGGCTTGTTCAGTCTGCGGGATTTTCCACGGTGGTCATCGACAGCAATATGTCCACGGTCCAGATGATGCGCACCTTCGGGTTTCGGGGCTATTTCGGCGATCCGACCCGCCCCGATTTGCTGAACGCCGCCGGACTGGAAAGCGCCAAGGTGCTTGTGGTGGCCATTGATGACAAAGCATCGGCGGTTACGCTTGTATCCTATGCGCGCAAAACCCGCCCCGACCTGCACATCATCGCGCGCGCCCGTGACCGGGTGCATGTCTATGAGCTGTTCAACGCAGGTGCAGACGACATCGTGCGCGAGATGTTCGACAGCTCGCTTCGGGCCGGACGCTATGTTCTCGAAAATCTTGGCCTGACCGAATTCGAAGCGGCAGAAGCCGAAGAGACATTCTACGACCACGACCGCAAGGCGCTGCGTGAACTCGCCGAACTATGGCAACCCGGCGTCCCGGTCGCCGACATCCCCGGTTACGTCGCCCGTGCGCGCGAGTTGAATAACGACCTGGAAACAGCCTTCGCGATCCGGCAACAGGCAAAAGAGAATGAGGCAAAGGACGGGACTGATGGGTGAGTTGTTATGAAGTCGTCCTGATAACTGTCGGATGTGTTTACGCCAGAAACGGTTGAATTGTGCCACATTATACGAAGTGGCGGATGACGGCTTTGAGCCCATTGTGTTGATTGTTGTGATCGGAACGTCCGGCATACAATTGCCCAAAGCGCTCCAAAATACTAATGGAAGTAATGAGGAATGTAAGATCAGTTTGCACCGCAGGATCATGATGACACATACAGACATAAAAATTAACGCTTTAGTTGAGAGACTCTCTGAAGAGAGCGAAGCCGTGGATCAAGAAGATGTTTGCAAATTTCTGTCCATGGTGATTGAACAAAAACGCGGCGGCTGCTGGAACATTCAAGAGCTATTCTTTAAAAGACAAATTAACGTAAAATATGTTGATATCATTGATGATGTTGGCGCAATTGATAGTTTTCAGTTTACTAACGACGAGTTGCTCAAGGTCTTGGTGCGGCTGAAGCACCATTCGAAATGACGTCATAAATTTGAGACTGTAGCAACACTCAACAGAGATCTTGCTTGATACCAAGCCTACTTTTTTTCCCGGCAAGCAGGTGCGCCGATACATGCCCTCCGGATGCGACCAATGCACACCGACAAAGGGTGTATCAGTATTTTTCGAAACTATTGAGGTTGACGATTGAACGTCCGAAATGTCCCACAAACAAGACCTAAACCCATTGCCGCGACCCGTTTGCCTGAACCGTCGCCGAACTTCCCAATCCGTTAACGACGCTTAATCTTTCTCACCGTACGGTGTGTTAAACCACCCGCAGCCAGAAAAGTTGCCATACGCTTTGCCGACGTCTGGCCGACGCATCGCCGATAGCACTTTTTCAACAAAATATGGTATTAACCATGCTTTTGAAGATGCGGACACCGCCACCGCACGGTGGGGGCAACGCAACACCCTCAACGCATCCAGAAACCGGCCTTTTTGATCCGGTGACGTAGCTGCTGTTCCCGGGTAGGCAGGTTGTCGCGATCAAAGAGTGGCCGCACCTTGTGACCGCGCCCTTGATAGATGATCCGCTTGAATGGCTCGTGCAGCTTCAACCATTTCTTGATCTTGTTAGGGGCCGTCACCTGCTCTAGCAGCGCGACCTCTTGGTCGCTGGCGCGGGCGTAAAACAGCGGCATGGCCCGGTAATGGTGGGTCAGATCACCATCGAGCCCGCCCAATTCCGGCCCCGGTCGCCCGCCGCCGAAAGAGTGGATCACCAGCGGCAACACGACCTGATCCAACCACGGATCGAGCGGCTGGATTTCCATCGGCGCAGGCGGGTCATTCCGTACTGACACGGCATATTCCGCGAACCGCTGCCCAAAGGCGGCGGGGTCCGCGCCGTAAAACCAACCGGCGTTGAAATAGAGATACCGTTCCCAATATTCGTCCGGCTGCGACAGATCGAGTGAGCTTTCAAAGTCCAAGCCAAACCGGTCATAAAGCGACCGCCAGATCGCGGTATAGCCTGGCCAATAAAGTTCTTCGACAGGCCATGTTCCTTCGCGCCGCATTGACGCAGAAGGGCGGTCAAAGTCGAAAGGCACATCGGCCAATTCGCCCATTACGAAGGTATCAGTGTCAAAGAAAACAAAGGGTTCGCCAGCGGGCAGGGTGGTGAGACCCTCAATCTTGTTGCCGTGCGGATAGGACTGGCCAAAGTGCTTTGATGTGAATGGAACGACCTCTGCGCCCATGTCCAATAGCACATCGCGGATATCGGATGACATGCGCGGGTCGCCGGACCAGCGTGGCCCCGGCTGCGGCTCCGCCACGATGACGCGGCCAGCGAAGGCAGGGGAATTGGCGCGGAGCGAAGCGAGAAACAACACCGCTTCATACTGTATCCGGCCCGCATGACCGACGATCATGATGTTAAAGGACTGGGATACCTTCACTTTCCGTGCCTTTCCTTGCCCTTTCGCTCTAAAGCGCGGCGCCGTTGGGTGCAACCGTGCGATGGGGAAAGGTTTTTGTGATCGGGGTGGTGTAAGGTGCAAATGCCAACGCCAGATTAAAAAACACTTGCTTTGTTGGATCGGTATATCATATATTTCTGTCATGACAGAAATTATAGAACGCAAGCAGAGCGAGGCCGTCGACCAATTCATTCTGTATTGGGGTGATATGGGCGGCCAATGGGGTGTGAACCGGTCGGTCGCGCAAATCCATGCGCTTTTGTTCCTCAGTACCCGGCCCATGAACGCCGAGGATATCTCCGACAGCTTGGGCATCGCCAGGTCAAACGTCTCCAACTCGCTTAAGGAACTGGTGAGTTGGAAACTTATCCGACGAGTCCCGATTGCAGGCGACAGGCGGGAGCACTTTGAGGCTGAAATCGATCCCTGGGAAATGGCCATGCGCATCGCGCAAGGTCGGAAAGAGCGGGAAATCGATCCGGCTCTTGCTGCCCTGAATGAATGCGTCGCCAAGGCGGAAACCGACAAGGGCGTGAACCCAGCCGTGCTGGAAAGGATGCGCGATATGCAAGAGTTCCTGACGACCACAACGCGCTGGTATGACCAGATGCTGGTTGTGCCAAAGTCACAACTCAATCGGTTGATCAGCATGGGTGACAAGGTTCTCAAAGTGCTGAACTTCACGGGGCGCAAGTCAAAGTAAGTCGCTTTTATTTATCCAATGATTTCTGTTTATGCAGAAATAACGAATAAAACGAAAATAACAGAACAATGCAGATCAAATTTCAAAACCCCGCCCTCGCGCCGCAACCTTCTGCTGCCATCGCGGATTTACGTTTTCGGCAACTCCTTGGCCCTGGCGGTTGGAACCGGTTGCCGCATGCAATCCAAAAACGCTTTGGCAAGCGTCTCAAAGGTGGAGACAGCGTTTCTTATCAAGGCGTTGTGACCGATATGCGGATGAGCAGGGCAGGGCGCATCCTCGCCCAAGTCGCCCGTCTTGTCGGCGCACCGCTACCCTTTGACATGACTTCTGTGGACCGGCCTGCGGTGGTGATCGTGACCGAAGATGTGGCCAGCAGCGGTCAATTCTGGATCAGACAATACGGGCGGGCTAAAGGCTTTCCGCAGACTGTCCACAGCTCCAAACGCTTCGCTGGACCGACTGGGTTAGAGGAATATATTGGCTACGGGATCGGTATGGCCCTGCGGGTGGAAGCCACTGAAAACGCGTTGCTTTTCAAAAGCGACCACTTCTTCGTGCAACTCATGGGCCGCCGGTTCCGGCTCCCCTGTATCCTCAGCCCCGGTGCGCTAGTTATCGGGCACCACGATCTTGGTGCAGGAAAATTCGCTTTCGCTCTCAATCTGCACAACCGGTTCTTTGGCGAACTGATCGCACAGGACGCCGTGTTTCAGGACGCAAAGGAATAAGACCATGGATAACCCCATCCTCTGGACGCTCATCGCCATTCAGGTCGCCATGGGCGCCTTCGATACAATAGTCCACCACGAAGGGACCGAACGGCTCGCCTGGCGACCATCGCAAAGGCAGGAGCTCCGGCTGCATGGCGTGCGCAATTTCTTCTATATGGTGATCTTCCTTTGCTTCGCATGGCTCGAACCTCATGGCGTCTTCACCGTCGTCCTAGCCAGCATTCTGATAGTCGAAGTGCTGATCACTCTGTGGGATTTCGTCGAAGAGGACCTGACCCGCAAGCTCCCCGGCACAGAGCGGATCAATCATACGCTTCTGGCGCTGAACTATGGCGCAATTCTCGCGCTCGCGGCACCGTATCTTTGGGATTGGGCGCAGCGGGACACGACGCTCGTGCCGACCAGCTACGGTTGGTGGAGCGTCATGGCTACCCTCTCGGCTATTGGTGTTGGCTTGTTCAGCGCACGCGATCTGCTTGCTGCGGCGCGGAGCGACAGGTTCGCGCGGCCCGATGCAGCACAACTGGTGGCCTGCTTGCCCGCCGGGCAGCGGGTGCTGATTACCGGCGCGACCGGTTTCATCGGCACACGGCTTGTAGAGGCGCTTGTCGGGGCAGGGCATCGGGTGACTGCTCTGACCCGCAACAAAAGCAATGCCGAAGACTTGGCCTATCCCCTCAGGGTTATCACCAGCCTTGACCAGATCCCTGATGACGAGGTTTTTGACAGTATCATCAACCTTGCCGGTGACCCAGTGACGGGCGGGCTATGGACCAAGGCGAAACGGCGACGGATCATCGCCTCGCGCGTCGACATGACCCGTGCGATTGACGGCTTGATCGATAGGCTCAAGACCAAACCGGAAAGCCTCATCAATGGGTCTGCCATTGGCTGGTACGGCCTGCGTGGCGATGGAGAACTGACCGAAGACGCACAGCCAGTGAACTGCTTCACCCATCAGGTTTGCGAACAATGGGAACAAGCCGCGCAAGGGGCTGCCGATCAGGGTTTGCGCGTGGTTTACCTCCGGATCGGGCTGGTGCTGGGCGTCGAAGGCGGGATGCTGGCAAAGTTCCTGACCCCTTTCGAGTTCGGATTGGGCGGCGTGATGGGTAGCGGTCAGCAATGGATGTCGTGGATTGATCTTGACGATATGATCCGGCTCATCGCGTTTGCGATGGTACGCGACGATATCCGCGGACCGCTTAACGCGACAGCGCCCAATCCGGTGACTAACGCTGATTTCACCAAAGCGCTGGCAATGGCCCTTCGCCGTCCTGCCATTCTGCGCTTTCCGGCTGGATTGCTTCGTATAGGTCTGGGTGATCTGGCTGAGGAAACCATGCTGTCAGGCCAACGCGTTATCCCGGCCAAGGCATTGGCTGCGGGTTTCACCTATCAACATGATCAGGTGGACGAAGCCCTGCGCCAGATGACCGGCGCAGGGCCTCGAAAATCAATCGCTGTCAACGATAAAGAGGCCGTAAAGGCTGGTGTCATCATCCGATGATGCCAGCGCACCCCCCGCTTCGGCGGGGGAGTCCAGCGCATCGTTATAGCCGAAAAAGCCGCCCTCGAAGTCAACTCCCGTACCGGTCACGTTGACCGCAGATCCGTTGTTCAACGTGCGGAGCGTCCCGCCTGAGAAGCCAGTGCCGCTGACGCTAGCGTTGTTGACCTCGATTTCGTCGATGAGAGTGGAGCCATCGCCTTCGAAGGTGGCATCGACGTCGCCTGAGCCGAAGTTGACCGTCAGCGTGGCGTCCCAGTTGTTAAGGTCTTCGGTGCCAGTGCCTTGAACCAGTTGTCCGCCAAATCCACCGGAATAAACTATGGTTCCTGTATCACGAACGTCTCCGCTTTCGATCGCAACCCCCACAACGCCGATTGTGTCGCTGTCCAGCATTACATCAGTCGCAAAGTCGTAGCTGCCACCAATAGATAGGCCCGATGTTGAACTTAGGTTTGCGGTGGTGCCGCCGGCTGTAAACGTCTGCGCACCCAAATTGATTGTGCCGGACGCGCCACTTACCGCTGATCCATTCGCGAGAGTCGCCCCTTCCAATGTCACGGTCCCGCCGCTCGTGTCATTCAGTTCAGAATAGTCAGTCCCAGATGGCGGGCCGGACGTACCACCTCCTCCGCCACTGCCACCGCCAGACGACCCTCCACCGGAACTGTCGTCATCAGAACCGCCACCCCCGCCGCCGCAACCGGCGGCCAGGGTGGCAACAAACAAACACAAAACCAGATTGGCTTTCATCGCATTTCTCTCCCGAAGAAAGGTTGTTGATCAGCTGAAGAGAAAATCACTTTCAGACAGCGTTGTGGCATCGACACCGTAAAGCAGTACCGAAGTGCCCTCGGCCTCAAACACGGCACCATCATCGCTTTCTTCAATGAAATCAGTGACATTTTCTGCGGTGACGGTTGTAAAGCCGTTCAGGCTGATTTTGTCGCTGCCAACGGTGAAGTCAGTGCCAGTCGCGGTCGCGGTGAAGCCTGTCATGTCGTCAAAGCTAACGCTGTCCAGGTCGAACGCTGCAATCGTGTCGCTGCCGTGATTGATACCAACGACAAAGATATCCTGACCCTTGCCGCCTTGCATCATATCGTCACCAGCACCCCCGGTAATCTTGTCCGCGCCGCCAAAGACTGCACCAACAACGTCACCGATGATCACGTCATTCCCGCTACCGCCGTGCAACGTATCATCCTGAATACCGCCCGATAGGAAGTCTGCATCGGCTCCACCTGACAGCGTGTTTTCACCCGAAACGGCAACAAATACGTCGCTGGTATCGGTGCCGGTCAGCGCACCGCCGGTTGTGCCAAGGCTTTGCGCGTTGTCAGCGGTCCGCATGAGGATTGTCACAGGGTCAAGGACCGGTGCGCTGACCGCCGCAGCTGTTCCACTGCCTGTGGGAAGGACATCACTATTGGTGCCCGCCAGACCGGCAATTTCACCATTGGTCAGGGCGCGATCATAGACTGCGAAGTCATCAACCGTGCCATCAAAGAAGCTGCCCACGACGTCCGGGTTGCTGTCAGATCGACTGCCACCACTGCCGCCCACGACGATGTCTTCGGCGTTGTTTTCCCAGGATGTGGTGATCTCAAGGTTGCTGGTGACTTGCTCACCATCGACAAAGATCTGCAGCCCGTCCTCACCAAAGATCATGGCAATGTCGTAGGTTTCACCTTCGACAAACCCGCCTTCTTTTTCAATCTTGACGTAGTCGGTGTCGTCGGCGGTTTGCAACATCACATACATTTCGCCGTTGTAGAAATAGAGTGATGTATGGCCACCATCGCCGTTGCCGCTTGCATCCTTGGAGAACAGCGTCGCACTGCCCTCAATCGGGATGCGGTTGGCGGTAAAGGTCAGGGCAACAGTGGCGTTGCGCAACTGCATTTCCTTGTCGTTGCGCAGGTTGGCGTAACCGGTCACAGGCCCATCGGTCTGGACGACCACATCGCTTTCAAAGCTGTCGGGTTCTGCATAAGCATGATCATTGGCGTACAGGGTGCCGCTCGCCAGATCATCAGCCAGAACCTCGTTCATCCAACTAGCGAGATTTTCCAGCGATTCCATCCACTTGCCGTTGGTGTCGGTGACGGCAGAGTTGTAAATCGTGCCGTTCCCGATGGCATAGATGGCGTCAGCAACTGTGCGAATGCCGTCTTCGCCAAAAAGGCCGCTGGCTGTCGAATAATCCTCGGCAATCTCGAACCCGGTGGAGTTGCCATCCCGGTCCTCACCGTTCCAGCGCGCCCAGGCGTCTGCTTCGTTCTCGCCGATCCACTGGCCAAGCACCTTGAGGTCATGCACATCAACCTCGCCATCATTGGCGATACCGGTGGCCTTGATCCCTTTGACCAAAATCTTGTTCAGCTTGTCGGCTGATTTGGCCGCTGTCGAGATTTCCTCGGCCGTCGCATCATCAAGAAGGCCCTGATCTGTTGCGACCATTGTCACCAGTGCATCAAACCCGGTGCCGGTGGTGCCTTCATGGAACAACTGTTTGTTGGGGTTGACGAAATTACCCGCCTCCAGATCTTCGGCCAGTAGTTCGTCCAGCCAGAAGGCCACATCGGACAGCGACGCATTGCGGTCGCCATCTTCGTTCAGCAGGCGCCCGCTTTCGTAACCAAAGCCAAGATGGTACAGACCATCAGCGACCGTGTTAACGCCAGCTTCACCAAACAACCGCGCCTCGCCGCCATCGCCTTGGACCAGATGAAAGCCTGTCTCATAGCTGTTTTCATCGTCGCCATGGGCGTAGAGCCACATGTCGTAGTGGTTGGCCTTGATGAATTCAGACAAGGTGGCGACATCGCTGGCGGTGATTTCACCGTCTGCACCGACGCCTGTCGCCTTGACCGATTGCTCGATGATCAGGTTCATCGTGTTGGCGGCTTCGGCGCCTTCGTTGATTTCGCTCATCGAGATGCGATTGGTCAAACCGGCATCGGACGTGATCATGTCAACCAGCATATCAAGACCAGTGTCGCTGGTCGCAGTAAAGGTCGCGCTGACGCTGTCATTTGCCAGCGCTTCCATGTCATCCGCCAGCAGATCGTTCAGCCAGTAGGCGACGCTTTCAACGCGCTCGTTCTTGTCACCGTCTTCGTTGATCAGACGCCCGCTGTCGTAGCCAAAGCCCAGATGATAGATCGCGTCCGCAATCGTGTTGACGCTATTGCGACCATACGCGAGTTCCGCGGCGCCGTCGTTCTGGACCAGATGGAAACCGGTCTCGACGTCATTCTCGTCATCGCCGTGATGTTTTACCCAAGCATTATAGCGGTTCTCGTTGATCCAGTCGGCGATGTCATAAACATCCGCTGCGCTGATCACGCCGTCATTTGTGGCACCCGTCGCAACAATCGCCTCGATGATGATGTCATTCATCGCAGAGGCGGCTTCGCTGCCTTTGTTGATATCCGCGGTTTCGGTCCGGTCTTGCAGGCCCGCATCGGTTTCGATCCAGTCAAGGATCGTATCAAGACCAGTGCCGCTGCGATCGGATTTGCGGACATTGCTTGACGCTTCGATCTGCGGGGCTTCTTCGTCGTCAACACCGCGTGTTGCCTCAGCCTCGGTCGCGGCAAGCCCTGCAGGGATGGCCCGCGCTGGGTCTTCGTCGATTTCGAGCGGGGTAACCGCCTCGTCAATATCCGACACGTTTTCCACGACGCCGTAGAACACGGTCATCGAGGGGATTTGGGTGATGTCATCTTCGGTGACCAGATCACCATAAACTGTTATGGTACCCAGATCGTCCTGATCGTGGGCACCGCCGTTGCCCTGGTTCGATTTGTAGCTGATGACTGTGTAATCATCCGTGCCGTCACCATCTTCATCGAAATATTCGATGCTTTTCAGCGTCAGCGTGTGACCGGCAACCTCAATTCTGTCACCTTCGGAGCGGTCAAAGTCGGTAATCGTGTCATTGCCAATCGTATCGACCCAGTGGTCGTGCAGATAGGTGTTCTCGCCTGCGACGCCTTGCCAATTGATCGAACCATCATCACGGACATGCTTGAGTATGATCTCGTATTTCGCGTTGATGTTCCACTGGAACCGGAACGTATCCGCCCCGTTACCACCCGTCAGAATATCATCCGCGGCAATTGGCTGATCAGGGTACAGTGTCAGCGATCCGGGGTCGAGCGACCCGTCATCTTCGCGCACCCGCCCGTTTGAGCCATAGATCAACTGCCCGATCAGTGGCTCGCGCCCGTCAGAGGTGCTTATCAGGATATCGTTGCCATTGCCGCCTCTAAGGACATCCAGCCCATGACCACCATCAAGAATGTCATCGCCATCATTGCCTTGCAGACGGTCAGACCCATAGCCACCATAAACGCCGTCATCACCTTCACCGGCAATGATAACGTCCTGACCCAGACCACCATAAATCGCGTCCTGGCCGTCGGTGCCCGCCAAATCATTGTCACCATTATTGCCGCTAATGCTGGCACCTTTGGACAGACCCGAGGCCTCCGATTGTTCCAGCTTACCGTTATAGACGGTGAAATCGAAAATCTCACCCTGGAAGTGGTTACGGATATCCGCCTCGTTCCCTTCCTGGTTTCCGTTATTCGCGCCTACGATCAGGTCCGAGGTATTTGACGTCCAGTTGTAGTCAAAATCGGTGCGGTTCACGACCTGAACGCCATCATACCAAACCGACAAGGCCCCTTCGCCAAAGGATATGGCCACATCATGGGCTTCATTGGCCGCGACGTCTTCCGCGATGGTCAGGTAATAGTCATCGCCATCCATGCTGATTTTGGCACCGAGATTGCCCTCATGCAGATAGATGCGGATGTCGCCGTCATTTGAGTCCTTACCATCTTTCGAAGCAAGAACCTGAAAGCCGCTGTCTGGCTGTTCGGCCACAAAGCTAAAGGCAATTGTTCCAGCCTCTAGCCGATGCTTATTGGCATGCGAAATGGTGACGTAGTTGTCGTCGTCCGTCACATTGACGGGTGAAACCTTGGACACAACCGCGTTGTCGATGTCCGACGGATCAACGGGTTCCTGCGCGGCATTGTAGAACGTCCCCGCATCCAGTTCTTCGGTCAGTAGATCGTTCAGCCAGGCCGCAACCTCGTCCAATGAGCCGACCCAATCGCCATCTTCATTGCGCACGCCGCCATGCTTGTCGCCAAAGCCAAGGCTGTAGATCGCCTGTGCCAGCTTCCCAATGGCATTGACGCCACCAAGTTCACCAACGCCGCCTTTCCAGGCCAGCCCGATAATACCATCAGCGGATTCATAGTCCCCGCGCAGGTTATTCCAGGCATTTGGCGCATTTTCCTGAATCCATTCGCCAAGAACAGAGATGTCGAGAGCAGAGAAACTGCCATTATTGGCGATGCCCGTTTCAGTAATTGCATCGACCAAAATACCGTTGAGGGTATCAACTTCATTCGCGATCTCCGCCAGCTCGGTTGCCGAGTAGCGCTGCGTCAGGTTCGGATCGCTGGTGATCATCTGCGTGATCGCGTCCAGTGCCGTACCGGTGCTGCCGGTGGGGTAAAGATCAACGGCATCATTGGTCAATGTTCCGGCTGCGAGATCCTCGTCCAGCAGTTCGTTGAGCCAATGAGCAACGGAAGTCAGAGACGCATTCTGGTCGCCATCTTCGTTGATCAGGCGATTTTTGTCGTTATAGCCAAAGCCCAGATGATACAGGCCATCGGCAACGGTGTTGACGGCGTTCTCACCATAGAGGCGGCCCGCCGCCCCATCATTCTGCACCAGATGAAAACCGGTTTCCTCGTCATCTTCATCATCACCATGGGCGACGATCCATTCATCTTCATGATTGGCGACGATCCATTCCGCCAAAACTTTCACATCCGCCGACGTGATTTCCCCATTGTTCGCAATGCCGGTGGCAATGATCCCATCAACGATGATTTTGTTCATTGCATCGGCGGCTTCTGCGCCACCTTCGATTTCTGCATCGGGAAGACGGCGGTTCAGTTCCGGGTCATCCGTAATTGCGGTGACAAGCTGATCAAGGCCGGTCCCGGTCGTGCCAGCGGTTTTGGCGGCAACGTCAGGGTTGGCAAGGGTACCAGCGGCCAGATCATCGGCCAGCAGATCGTTCAGCCAAAATGCAACCTCATCCACCTCAGCATTGGCGTCGCCATCTTCGTTGGTCAGGCGGCCGTTTTCATAGCCAAACCCAAGGTGGTAGATTCCGTCCGCGACCTGATTGATCAGGTCATCGCCATAAATCTGAAGGCGACCACCGTCATTTTGAATTTTGTGGAAACCGGTTTCGGCATCGTCTTCATCATCGCCATGTGCCGCGGTCCAGGCAGGTAGCCGGTTCGCGGCAATCCAGTCAGACATTGCGTAGACGTCGGCGGCTGTGATCGCCCCATCATTTGCCGCGCCCGTTGCCTTGATCGCCTCGATCACAATGGCATTCATCTTGGCCGCAGCAGTGACGCCGTCAATAATGTCTTCTTCGCTTGTGCGTTGATTAAGGCCCGGATCAAGCAGGGCGTTGCTGACAAGAATATCAAGACCGGTGCCGGTCAATTCTATATCTGCGTTAGTTGTATCAAGTGAAATTGCACCAAGCGACGGATCAAATAAGTCTTTCACAACGTCTTCCACACTATTGGCCGGGTGATATGATTCACCCAAGTAAAACAAAAGCTGGTCCGAATATGACCAGCTGATATCCCGGCACGCGCCCCCACCGCCTTGTAGGTTATTGTCTGAGAAGTGATACTTTTCCGCAATTGAATTTTTTGGATGGGCGGTTTTCCACTCATGAGAATTCCATAATAAACGAATATGCCGCTTTTTCCTGGGGTAATGTGCTCTGTGGCTTCTCATTGTTGCGCCTGGAGTGACAAAGTGGCGGGAATTTCAATGCGGTAGAGCGAATCTATCGGGGCACACTTATAGCGAGCAGGGTTTGACGGAGTGGTGATTTTGCGTTAGAACAAATAGTGAACATTATTGGGATTCGGTGTTTCGTGTATGAGGTCATTACGTGTACAAAAAGGTCTGGCCGGGCAGGGGCAAAAGCCATGCCCTTTGGCGCATACATTGGCCGAAATATTTCCCGAAACAGCTGTGGATGCGGTCGCAATAGGGTTCATGCTCTCACGTCTGCCAAAGACCGATGCGCCAATCCTCTGGGTGCAGGACAGGCTTTCGCGTCGCGAAACAGGCCGCCCCTGTCTGGCGGGCATCGGGACGGCGCGGCCTATTATCTATGTCAGTCTGTCACGTGCGGTCGATGTACTCTGGGCGATGGAAGACGGCTTGCGCTGCCGCGCGCTTGGCGCTGTGGTGGGCGAGGTGTGGGGCGATCCTCCCAGTTTAGATTTCACTGCGACCAAGCGGCTTGCTTTAAGATCAGAGGCGGCAGATGTCCCTTGCTGGCTGATCAGGCGTGCGGCCTCACCAGACCTGAGCGCGGCCCGCGACCGCTGGCGCGTGGCCTCGCTACCCTCAGCCCCGCATCCGCACGACGCGCAGGCACCAGGCGCGCCGCGCTGGTCGCTCGATCTGTTTCGTTCGCGCCGGGTGAAGCCGGGGGAATGGGTAGCGGAATATGACCGCGCGGCGGATCACCTCAATCTATCTGCCCCAGTTCGCGATGGAGCGGTGGACCCGCGTCATGGAACGGCAGGGCAACGCGCCGCCGGATGATATTCCGTTGGTTTTGGCGCGTGAAGGGCACCATGGCCCCGTCATTCACGCAGCCAACCGGACAGCACGACAAAACGGCATCCATGCAGGGTCCCGTGTTATGGATATGCGTGCGATCTGCCCTGAATTACAGGTGGAATATGCCGATCCGGCAGGCGACACTGCTGCATTGGACCGGCTGGTGATCTGGGCGCGCCGCTGGTGCCCTTGGACCGTGCGGGATGGTGAGGATGGGCTGATCCTCGATACCACCGGTTCCGATCATCTGATGGGCGGTGAAGCCGAGATGTTGGTCGAGATGGAAACGCAGCTTGCGCTTTTGGGGCTAAGCGCACAGCTTTCCATTGCTCCCACATGGGGGGCGGCTTGGGCGCTTGCGCGGTTTGGGCCGGTGCGGTCGGTTTGTGGGACGGATGAGGTCGCCGTGAAACTGGGAGCGCTGCCAGTGACGGGATTGCGGTTGGATGGCGAAACTGTCCTGCTCCTCCGCCGTCTGGGGCTGAAAACCATCGGTGCGGTGATGGACGTCCCGCGGCTGTCGCTCACGCGCCGGTTCGTGAAAGCTGGGCTGTCTGCCAACCCGCTTTTGCGGCTTGATCAGGCGCTTGGAAAACTGGCTGAACCTGTTTCCAGCGTCGATGCCGCTCCGCGTTTCCAGGCGCAAAGCCGTCTGGCAGAGCCGATCTTTGATCCCACGCCCTACCTGCCCGAGCTGTGTGAAAACCTGTGCGATGCCCTCAAACAGGCCGGAATGGGCTGCCGTAGATTGCATCTGACAGTCTACCGGACTGATGGCGATGTAAGCTGCGTAAATGTCGCCACCTCTGCCGCGACGCGCGATCCGGGCCATCTGCATGGGCTTTTCCGCGATAAGGTGGAAAGGATCAATCCCGGTTTTGGCTTTGATCTGATCACGTTAGAGGCGGGTGGTGTGGAAGAGATGCGGGTAACGCAATCGCGTCTGGATGGCGGGTCGGATGCCGATCTGCATCTGACGCGGTTGGTGGACCGGTTGAGCGCGCGTTTTGGGCCGAACTCCGTGTCACGCCCCACATTGCGTGAAAGCCATGTCCCCGAACGTGCGGAAACGGGTATGGCGGCCCTCGCGGCTATGGCTAAAAATCCGGTGCCTGTGGCCAAGGAAAGACCCCTGCGCCTGCTCGATCATCCCGAAGAGGTGCGCGTGCTTTATGCCGTCCCAGAAGGTCCACCTGCGCAGTTCATTTGGCGGCGGCAAACACACCGAGTGGCGCGTTATGCGGGACCGGAAAGGATCGCGCCAGAATGGTGGACAGATCGCCCAGGCACGCGGCTGCGCGACTATTTCCGGGTCGAGGATCACAAGGGCTGCCGCATATGGCTCTATCGTGAGGGTTTGTTTGAGGACAGGCGCGGTGGGGACCCGCGCTGGTTTGTGCATGGAATGTTCGGATGATGGGGTGTGCCGCCCTTTTGGCACGGGTCCCAAAGGGGCCCGCGCCGCGCCCGACCTTCCCCCCGGGAGGGCACACTTCGTGCACCCTGTGTTGCCATGCCTGAAATGGACAACCAGCGCCCGCGCCGCACGATTGAGGATGACGGCTTCACCCGCAACCCAAAGGCCGCTTTTGTGGAACTGGGTGTGACCACCTGTTTTTCTTTCCTGCGCGGGGCTTCCGATGCCGTAGATCTTGCCACGACGGCAAACAAACTTGGCTATGACGCGCTGGGCTGCGCCGATCTCAACACTATGGCTGGGGTCGTGCGGCTTCATGCAGAGACGCTGAAAGCGAAAGTCAAACCTGTCATTGGCTGTCGTCTGCAATTGATGACCGACGAAGAATTCCTCGCCTATCCCCGCGACCGCGCGGCTTACGGGCGGCTTTGCACTCTGTTGTCCAAAGGCAAGATGCATATGCCCGACGGCACCTGGCAGGAAAAAGGTGCCTGCGACATCACCCTTGATGATCTCGCCCAACACGGCAACGGCATCCAACTGATCGCCATTCCGGGCGACAACATTGCGTATTTCAGTGCCGGACTGCGGCGGCTGACAGAGGCGTTGCCAAGTCTGAAGCACATCGCGGTCAGCTATCATTATCGCGGCGACGACCGGGCGCGGATCAATCAGCTTGATGCGCTGGCCAAGGCGCATGGGCTGGGCATCCTTGCCACCAATGATGTCCACTACCATGCTCCCGAACAGCGCCCATTGCAGGACATCATGACCTGCATCCTGCACAAAACCACCATCCACAAAGCTGGTTATCTTTTGGATGCCAATGCCGAACGGCACTTGAAATCCCCTGCAAAGATGTGCGCGCTTTTCGCCGAATGGCCGCAAGCGATCCGCGCCACCCGTGATGTGGCTGATGCCTGCAATTTCGACCTGCGCGAACTGGCCTATGAATACCCGCATGAAACAGTTCCGCCGGGGCAAACGCCGCAGGGCTACCTGACTGAACTGGCATGGAAAGGAGCGGCCAATCGCTATCCAACTGGCGTGCCGGATCACATCAAAGCGACCTTACAAAAAGAACTGACGCTGATCGCCAAACTGAACATCGCGCAATATTTCCTGACCATTCAGCAAGTTGTGAATTTCGCCCGCTACGAATGCGACCCGCCTATCCTTTGTCAGGGCAGAGGGTCTGCGGCCAACTCCGCCGTCTGCTACGTATTGGGTATTACCGCCGTCGACCCTGCCCAAAACGATTTGCTGTTTGAGCGCTTTATCAGCGAGGAACGCAAAGAACCCCCCGATATTGATGTTGATTTCGAACATGAACGGCGGGAAGAGGTGATCCAGCATATCTATGATAAATACGGGCGTGATCGGGCAGCCCTATGCGCCACCGTCATCCACTATCGACCCCGCATGGCAGTGCGTGAGGTGGGCAAAGTCATGGGGCTGTCCGAGGATATCACCAGCGCATTGGCCAAAACCATCTGGGGCTCATGGGGTCGCGAAGTTGGCGCGAAAGAGGCGAAAGAGGCGGGCCTTGATCTGCGCGACCCGCTGATTGCGCGCACCATTAAGTTGGCTGATCAGATGATCGGGATGCCGCGCCATCTAGGTCAGCATGTGGGTGGCTTTATCCTGACGGAACATAAGCTGACCCAGACCGTTCCCATCGGTAACGGGGCGATGCCAGACCGTAGTTTCATCGAATGGGACAAAGACGACATTGATGAACTGCGTATCTTGAAGGTCGATGTGCTGGCTCTTGGGATGCTGACCTGTATCCGCAAGGCGTTCGACCTGATCGAGGCCCATTACGGGCATAAATTGACCTTGGCGAGTATCGAAGAGGGCGATGAAGCCGTCTATGATATGCTTTGCAAGGGCGACAGCCTTGGCGTTTTTCAGGTCGAAAGTCGTGCGCAGATGAATATGCTGCCCCGCCTCAAACCGCGCGAATTTTACGATCTGGTCATTCAGGTTGCGATTGTCCGGCCCGGCCCCATTCAGGGCGATATGGTCCACCCCTATCTGCGCAGGCGCGGTGGAAAAGAGCCGGAAGAATACCCTTCCCCCGGACCAGAACATGACCCTGATGAACTGAAAAAGGTTCTTAAACGGACCAAGGGTGTACCCATCTTTCAGGAACAGGCGATGAAGATCGCCATGGTGGCAGCAGAGTTTTCGCCCGATGAGGCCAACCAGTTGCGCAAGGCGATGGCCACGTTTCGATCTCGGGGCACCATCGGAGAATTAGAAGAAAAGATGGTCGGCCGCATGATCAGGCGCGGCTATGATCTGGAATTCGCCACCCGTTGTTTCAACCAGATCAAGGGCTTTGGCGATTATGGTTTTCCCGAAAGCCACGCAGCCAGCTTTGCGCATCTGGTCTATGTGTCCAGCTGGATCAAATGCCACTACCCGGACGTATTCTGTGTGGCGCTGCTCAATTCCCAACCCATGGGGTTCTACGCCCCGGCCCAGATTGTACGCGATGCCCGTGAACATCAGGTCGTAGTCCGCGCGCCCGATGTGAATTACAGCGATTGGGACAACACGCTTGAACCGCTCGCACCCGGTGTCTTTGCGGTCAGGCTGGGTTTGCGGCAAGTTGATGGGGTGAAAGAAGCTGCTGCTGATCGATTGGTGAAAGCCCGCCAGATCCCGTATGAAAGCCTTGCCGACCTAAAAAAGTGGGTGAGGATCGATGCGGGTAGTATGCGCAAACTGGCCGCTGCTGATGCGTTCCGGTCGATGGGACTGGACCGGCGGCAGGCGCTTTGGGACGCTCGCGCGCTGAAGGACGCGCCTGACCTGCCCCTTTTCACCGAACGGGACGAGGGCGAGGAAACCCCGTTTCTGCTACCGCAAATGCCGATCTGCGAACACGTGGTTTCCGACTATCAGACACTGCGGCTTTCGTTGAAACGGCACCCTATGTCGTTCATGCGGCGCAGCATGACAGAGCAGGGCTACACCGCGACCGCAGACCTTGATCGGCTTTATAACGGTCGGAAGGTCAAGGTTGCTGGCCTCGTGCTGATCCGGCAACGACCCGGCAGCGCCAAGGGCGTGTGTTTCATCACGTTGGAGGATGAAACTGGGGTCGCCAACCTCGTTATCTGGCCAAAGGTGATGGAAGCATACCGCAAAGTTATCATGCAATCGCGCATCATCGAGGTGCACGGGACCGTCCAGAAAGATGCAGATGTCTTGCACGTGGTCGCCCATCATCTGGCCGACCGCAGCGATGTACTGGGCCGTTTGTCCAATGACCCGATGCAGGTGCCGCTCGCCCGCGCAGATGAGGTCAACAAACCTGTACCGGAATATGTTCAACGGCATCCACGCGACGTGCGGGTGATCCCCAAATCGCGTGATTTTCACTAACTCACCGTTTGTCTCCCACGCGAGTTGCCCTTTCCCCCGCTGATTTCGCGACGAGCAGACCGGCAACAGTAATCAGAACCATACCAAGAAGCGTCAGCACATCCGGCACTTCGGAAAAAAAGATCATGCCCCAGATTGCAGCGGATACAAGATAGGCATAGTCAAACGTGCCAATGATCTGTGGTGGGGCCATCTGATAAGCCCGTGCAACACCGAGAAAAAAGGCTGCTGACAAGACGCCAAGGAATGCCATCAAACCCCAGTCTTCGGCTGTCATTTCAGGCCATGTGTCCAAAAGAAAGGGATATAAGGCCACTGTCGCCTCATCCAAGGCTACCATGGCGAGGATGGCGATTGCGACCGCGCCGGCCAAGATGAAAGATACATGCAGGCTGATTGCCAGCGTTATCGCATTTTCGTGCTGGCACCGACTACGCGTCATAATCATGGCCAGCGAGTAAAGTGTCGCCCCGACCAGCGGCAAGAGGATCGCCCATGAGAATGCATCGGTTCCTGGCTTTAGGATGACGGCAACGCCGACAAACCCCAGAAATACGCCCATCCATTGGCGCCGTGTCACCTGCTCGCCAAGAAGAAGGGCAGACAGCAAGGCGGTTATGATCGGATTGGTGTAAATGGCGACCGCAGCAACCGACAGGCTCAGAACCGGCAGCGATGCATAGTATGCCAACCATGTCAGAACCAGCAGAACGCTTCGCGCGATGATCCATAACAGCGCGTAGGGGCGAAGATTTGATCCCTGGAACCGAGCGAGGCAGACCAAGCAAGGCACAGCGACCAGCGACCGGGCAACGAAAACCTGCCAGACGGTCAGGTTGGAACTGACCAGTTTCACAATGGCGTCTGCAAAGGCCATTGCGACGGTCGAGGCAAGAATGATTGCGATACCCTTCGAGATTTCGTCAGGTTTTGTTTTGTGCGCGGTTGGCATCTTCACCTGAGTAGGTCTTGGTTCACCTTAATGAGGGCGCGAATAGAACCTTGTCGTCAAGAGCGAACCGGGCTTCGAGATTGCGAGTCCTTTTTGCACAACGTTCTTTCCGGGACAGTGACGCCTACCACAAGCGGTTCAGTTTGCCTCGGTATTCTTTGTCCTGAGTAGGGTTGCCCGCGCATGCAGATGTGACAGGCCCAAAGGCAGCTGCAACAAATGACGAACATTGGCGAAACTCGCAAAGATGCGGGTCGACATCTCGGTAATTCTTTTCCTGTAGGAACTGTCGAAAATGAAATGCTCGCGCCCATTAAACAGGACAGGGATCAATAGGCTATCAATTTTCACGCCACCCATTGGAAAATGCGCCACCGCATTTTGCATAGCTTTGCAACGCACCAAATCCTTTTTCATGGCTTCACGATCAATGCGATCATCAAACATGGGGTCTTCCAGCCAAGTCAGGAAATTGATCATCTTGGAATGGAAATTGTCGTCCGATCTGCTGATAACCTGTTTGTTGAGCGCCTCTCCGTAAGTGCGCTCCTGATGGTAGGACAGCAGAAAGACCATCTCTACTTCGACTTCGGTGGCGATCGACACCAAATTGCTCCGAAATGCCATCAACTTCCCGGACTCATCTCGGCTGTTCTTTACAACTTTCCCTTCAATTGACGTGACAAATCCATCAACGGGCGGAAACATTTTTCGCCGACGAATAGCATCTTTGTCTTCGTCAGACAGTTGCGGCGGCAAAGCAGCGTTCATCAGAAACCCTTCTTTCTGGTGGCGTCACTCTTCCTTGGTATATTTTCGGCCGCGATAATAGTACGTAACCAGCTTCTTTTCAGTCTTGGCAGTTTCCGGCTCGGGCGCCGGTGCCGGGGTCGGTTCGTCCGGGATGCCGCCGGGCGCATCAATGGTTGCCGTTGTTGTGTCGTCATCGGCCAAAGCAAGAACGGGCAAGTCTTCCAGATCCTTGGCCTGCTTCTTTACCTGAGCAACGCCCAATTTGATAATCGCAAAGGTGATGTTGTCCTGCGACGGACTGTCGAGGTCATCAATCCGGCTGAGTAATGCATCAGCAATCGCTTTGCTTTCCTGCTCATGGGTCTGCATCAGCGTGTTAGCGATGACAGCATTTGACAGAAACTGGACACCATCGCTGGCCACGACAAGAATATCATTCTGCTTCATCACAATCGGGTTGCCGGGGCAGTCGATAGCCTCGATCTCTTCACCGTTTATGACTGACGTCAGCACACTGCGGTCAGGATGGTCCTTGCCCACTTCTTCGCTCATAGCGCCGGTTTTGATCATCATGTCAATTTGCGGTGCCAGTGAGTGATCTTTGTTCAACTGCCGCAATGCACCATCGCGAAACAAAAGAAGCGGGCTGTCACCAATGGACAGCCAAGATAGTTCGTTGCCGGTAATAACGATGGACAACAGTGTGCTGCCCATGCCGTGGCTGTCTTCGTCCTTGCCAATATGACGCTTTACGCGCTCATTCGCCATTTCAGCGCCTTCGCGCAGGATGAGCGGTATGTTGGGTGACTTTCGTTCGATAGGGAGCTGGTTGACCTTCAGATGGCAGTACAACTCTGCTGCGACCAGAGCGCTTGCAACATCGCCAGAGGCATGGCCCCCCATGCCGTCGGCCAGAATGGCAAATCCTACTGGCTGTCCGGCGGGGAATGCACAGATAACGGCGTCTTCTTGATAGTCTCGTTTGCCTTTGCTCGCGCCGGTTGCAACGTCAAATTGAAATTCTGAATCGTTTGTCATCATGTCCAACATCACTAGTACTCGTCATCCAAATGGCGCCAATCAAATTTTGCGCATTCATAAATGGTTTCAAAAAAATATATCTTTGTTCCGATAGAGAGATCACTAAAGCAAAAAAAGGGACGTTTAGCAAAATGATTTTCCCGCCACGTTATTTGTTTAAAAAGTACGCGTATATTGCAGGCTTAGCATGCTGGAACTGCCAAGAATTTGGGCTTTTGGTGAAAAAGGCATCAACTGCAAATTGAGTGCGCACATCCTGACGTCGGGCGATCAATAGCTAAACTCTGCTGCCACGCGAAAGACCACGTCGCTCTGGTTGCAAGCCATTATTAAGAAGAGCGGTTGGAACGGCACCGACTGGCTCCGCAAATACCCCCCAAGAACCCGCCTCGCCTGCGAACAGGTGGCAGCCTGAAAACGGCGCTTGCGAGGGCGCCATTTTTTCAGCAAGCTGGGAAACAAGGGGGAACGATGATCGAGACACCACAGCGAAAAAATTATGATGTGGTTATTGTCGGTGGAGCGATGTTTGGCTCATCCGTCGCTTGGTTCCTGACGGACAATCCTGATTTCGACGGTAGCATTCTGGTGGTCGAACGGGACCCGACTTATGCATCAAGCTCCACTGCCCACACCAATTCCTGCATGCGGCAGCAGTTCAGTCGTGAGATCAACGTGCGTATCTCTCAATTTGCGGCAGAATTCGTCAAAAACTTTCCTGAATACATGGGCGGTGACGAACGCGTGCCCCATCTTAAGGTACAGAACTTCGGGTATATGTATCTGGCCAACAACAATGCATTCGCGGCGACATTACGCGAAAGCCAGCAGATACAGACGGCCTGCGGGGCGGGCACGAAACATATGACGCGAGATGAGATCGCCCGCGACTATCCGTTTTACAATTTGGATGACATCATCGCCGCCAACCACAATCTGGTGGACGAGGGCTATTTCGACGGCAATACGCTTTTTGACTGGTGGAAACGCTTGGCCAAGGAGCGCGGTGTGGAATACATCGCGGGCGAAGTCATTGCGATGAACCGCAATGCCGCCAAAACCCACATCGAAAGCGTTATCCTGCAGTCGGGTGAGGTGATCGGCTGTGGCACTGTCGTCAACGCCTCGGGTCCGCGCGCGGCGAGGACAGCGCGCATGGCCGGCATCGACATTCCCGTGGAACCGCGCAAGCGCTACACCTACATTTTCGAGGCCGCCGAACCGCTTGATCGGGATCTGCCGCTGACCATTGATCCCTCTGGCGTGCATGTGCGCACTGATGGTGCGTATTATCTGGCCGGATGCCCGCCTGACGACGACCCGGCGGTCGATTATGACGACTTCGAAGAAGATCATACACTGTGGGAGGCCAAGGTCTGGCCCGCCATCGCCCACCGCATCCCCCAGTTCGAGGCGATCAAGCTACGCCAATCCTGGGTGGGGCATTACGCCTATAATACGCTTGATCAGAACGCGATCCTTGGTCCCCATAGCCAGATTCGTAATTTTATCTTCGTCAACGGCTTCTCGGGCCACGGCTTCCAGCAATCCCCGGCCATGGGCCGCGGCACAGCGGAATGGATTGCTCATGGGGAGTACCGGAGCCTTGACCTGAGACCATTCCATTTTGATCGCATCGAAAAGGGCGAAAAGTTCATTGAAAAGGCCGTCATATGAAACCCAACGCGTTCCTCAAAGCTATCCGCGCAGGTCAACAACAAATTGGTCTTTGGGTGGGGCTTGCCAATAACTATACCACCGATTTGGTGGCGGGTGCGGGCTTTGACTGGCTGGTCATCGATATGGAACATGGGCCGGGCGATATGTTGACGACCGTCAGCCAGCTTCAGGCTGCGGCGGGGCATGCGGGCACACCGCTAGTACGGCCCCCGTGGAACGATGCGGTCATGGTCAAACGGTTGATGGACATCGGCGCACCGGGCATCGTTTTCCCCATGATCCAATCTGTTGAAGAGGCTGAAAACGCCGTGGCCGCTACCAGATATCCGCCAAACGGCATTCGTGGCACCGCCGGGTCTGTGCGAGGGAGCAACTTCGCGCGGGATACGGATTATTATGAAAAGGTTGAGGACGAAACCGCCATCATCATCCAGCTTGAAACGCAAGAAGCACTTGCCCAAGCCACTGACATTGCAGCGGTGGACGGTGTAGACGGTATATTCTTCGGACCCGCCGATATCGCGGCCGATATGGGGCTTCTTGGCCATCCGATGCATGATGATGTGTGGGCACAGATCATGCCTGTCGCGAAGGCTTTGATGGGGCAGGGGATGCCTGTGGGCACGCTGGTAACGGACCCCGTTTTTGCTACTAAATTGCTGGGCGAAGGCTTTACGTTTGTTGCCTGTGGAACCGATACGGGGCTGCTTACCAAAGCGACCAACGACCTTGTCGCGCAAATGCAACAAGCAACAAGTAAGGATATCGCATGAAGAAACTCGTACTCACCGGAGCTGCAGGACGGCTGGGATCATATCTGCGTGAACCGTTGACAAAGCTCTGCGATACGCTTGTTTCAACTGATCGGGTGGCCGACATTGGCAAGACCTATCCCGGAGAAACCTTCGTTCGGGCCGATCTGACCGACCTTTCGGCGATAGAAGACATCCTCAAAGACGCGGATATGGTGGTTCATTTTGGTGCCATCGGGGACGAGGCATCATGGGACGATATCTTACAAAGCAACATCATCGGGGCCTACAATTTGTGGGAGGCCGCGTACCGCAACGGTGTGAAACGGGTGATTTACGCAAGCTCTGTCCACGCGGTCGGAATGCATCTGAAGACCGATACGATTGGCCTCGACGCGCCGCATCGGCCGGACACCTATTACGGTCTGGCCAAATGCTTCTGCGAAGACCTTGCCAGCCTTTACTGGGACAAGCGCGGGGTTGAAGCGGTTTGCATGCGCATTTTCTCCTGCGCCCAAGCTACCAACGCGCGCAGTATCGGCACATGGCTGTCCTATGATGACCTGATCCATCTGGTCGAGCGATCCATTGACAGCCCCGTGGTTGGTTTCACCACCGTCTACGGGATTTCCAACAATGATCGGGCTGTTGTCGATAATTCAAAGGCCGGGCATCTGGGCTACCGTCCCAAAGGCAACGCAGAACAATTCGCGAAAGATGTTTTCTCCCAGACCCCACCGCTCGATAACAAAGACCTTGCCAATCTGTGCATCGGTGGGCCATTCGCGACGGTGGAACTTGGGAATTCCGGGCTTGCAGCGCTGGGCGTGGTCGACGACCGCAAAGAAACCTGAGAGGTAGTGTGTGAAACGCAGCTCCAGACCGTAGCCGGGGCACCCACTGCACTGTCTTAGCGATACTAAGATCAACGAACGGATTTGCCTACTGCATGCGCAATAAACTAATCGCTCTTAATAAATATACCTGATCTGGTCTGTCCAATAACGCTCAACCCTTCGCAAGGACGCAGTGATGTCTTCGATCCCCTTTTGATCAAGTACGTTACGGTCCAGCAGCCCGTCTGCATGGGTGCAAAACAACTTCGCCACGACATCACGCACGGCGCGGCCCTTTTCGGTCAGGCGCACCCGGACGGAACGACGGTCAATCTCGCTTCGCTGGTGGTGCATGTAACCCATTTCGACCAGTTTCTTGAGGTTGTAGGATACGTTTGAACCTTGGTAATACCCCCGGCTTTTCAATTCACCGGCTGTGACCTCATGATCGCCGATGTTGAACAACAGCAGCGCTTGCACCGGGTTCACCTCAAGCATGCCGATCCGTTCGAATTCGTCCTTGATGACATCCAGCAACAGCCGATGTAGCCGCTCCACCAGAGTCAGGGTGTCCAGGTAGGACGTCATAAAGGTGGTGCCACGCGCATTTGCTTTGGCCTGCGCCCCGGCTTGATCCAAGTCGGTATGAATGCTCATCCATCGTCTCCGTCTTTGCTAAGACAACGGATAAGACCAAAGAGCCAAGAATGCGTTAAAAGATAAAGTTGAACATACTTTGCAGCAAATCAGGCAGGTCGGGAAACGCCTTCTGCCCCTTGCGCGATTTGTTGAACAAGGGCGGCATAGGCCACGGGAACATCAACTTGCTTACTGACCCATATGTAAAGGTCATGGTCATTTTCGGAGAGCAGGTCATCATAAACGGCCAGTTCGGCATCCGACATCTCGGCCAAATGCGTTGCGGCGAAATGCGACAGGATAAGGTCCATCTCCTTGATCCCGCGCCGCATGGATCGCATATGCAGCCGCTTGCGCATCGCCTCGCGGGTTTCGGTCATGGCATGTCTTTCAGCGCGGTGCGCAAACGCTTTTCCAACCGCGCGAGCTTTTCAGTCGAGATCAACATTTCGGTGCGCAATGCCCGCAACTCCGTCATGAGATCGGAAACATTCAGCGGCAGTGGCGTTTCATCGGCTGGCCCCTCGGGGCCCTCACCATGGCCTGTCAGCATCCATGGCAACGACACCCCCAAAATGCCTGACAGCATCTGCAGCCGGTTCGCGCGTGGCTCCTTGATATCGTTTTCCCAGCCAATCAGTGTGCCCAGCTTGACCCCGAGCCGTTCCGCCAGCGCTGATTGTGTCAGCCCGGCGCCTTCGCGGGCGCCAGCAAGGCGATCCCCAAAGGTTGCCGTATCTTCGCTGAACCAGCCGTCATCGGTTTTGGTCATGACCTTATCCTTGCTATTCGCCTATCAGCCGTCCTATGTCACAGCTACCCAAAGAACACCATTGGATCAGCGTCATGACCTTCCTTTCAGCGACACTTGACCGCGTCAAACCGTCCCCGACGATTGCTGTCACCACCAAAGCGGCAGAGCTGAAGGCAGCTGGACGCGACGTGATTGGTCTTGGGGCAGGGGAGCCGGATTTCGACACACCCGAAAACATCAAGGACGCGGCGCGCGCGGCCATCGCTGAGGGCAAGACGAAATACACTGCTGTTGATGGCATCCCAGAGCTCAAGGACGCGATTTGCGCCAAATTCAGGCGTGACAACGCGCTGGATTATTCGCCGTCCCAGATCACTGTCGGGACCGGTGGCAAACAGGTTCTTTACAACGCCTTCATGGCAACTCTGAACGCAGGGGATGAGGTCATCATCCCCGCACCATACTGGGTCAGCTACCCCGATATGGTCCTGCTCGCGGGCGGCACACCTGTCCCGGTTGAGGCGACGCTTGAGGCGAATTTCAAGATCACAGCGAAGCAGCTCGAAACGGCGATCACGCCCAAAACTAAATGGTTTCTCTTCAACTCCCCCTCAAACCCGACAGGTGCGGGCTATAGCTGGAGCGAGTTGAAGGAACTGACCGATGTTCTGATGCGCAACCCGCATGTCTGGGTCATGACGGACGATATGTATGAACATCTGGCCTATGGGAACTTTAAGTTCTGCACGCCCGCACAGGTCGAACCCGGTCTTTACGACCGCACGCTGACCGTCAACGGTGTCTCGAAGGCCTATGCCATGACCGGCTGGCGGATCGGATATGCGGGCGGGCCGGAACAACTGATCAAGGCCATGCGCAAAGTGCAGTCACAGTCCACGTCGAACCCCTGTTCGATCAGCCAATATGCAGCGGTCGAGGCGCTTAATGGGACGCAGGACTTCCTGAAACCCAACAATGTCACCTTCGAGCGGCGGCGGGACTTGGTCGTCGATATGCTCAATCAGGCCCCCGGTATCATCTGCCCGAAACCGGAAGGGGCCTTTTATGTCTATCCGTCCATTGCGGGTTGCATCGGCAAAACATCTGCTGCTGGTGTGCTGATCGACAATGACGAAACCTTCGCCACTGCCTTGCTGGAAGAAACCGGCGTGGCTGTAGTGTTTGGGGCCGCTTTCGGCCTCTCGCCCAACTTTCGGGTCAGCTATGCGACCTCGGACGAGGCGCTGAAAGAGGCATGCCAGCGGATCATCACCTTCTGCGAGGGGCTGGCTTAGGTACGGCAAACTATACGATAACAGGTGTTCATGCTAACCTGCGCCCGACAATACAGGGGGCGCAATTATGTCTTCGGATCAAATCACCATTCTTGTCGGCACCACTAAAGGCGCCTTTTTGATATCCGCAAACGGCAATCGCAGCGACTGGACCGTTGACGGGCCATTCTGCGATGGCTGGCCTATCAATCACATCGTTGGGGACCCGAAAACCGGCACGATTTGGGCAGGTGGTGGTGGTGATTGGTACGGTGCGGGTGTCTGGCGTTCGACCGACGGTGGGCAAAGCTGGGACAAGAGCAGACTGACCAAAGGCACGATGGATGACTGGGCTGCGAATGACAGCGATTTCGCCCAGATGATTGGTTGGACCGAGGCGCCCTTGCCATTCGCCGATGCGTTCTCTCAAATCTGGTCGCTTAACTACTCACATGGCACGCTATATGTGGGCACAAAACCGGCGGGCCTGCTGGCTAGCAAGGACAATGGCGAGACATGGGAAAAGATTGAAGCGCTGAGCAATCATCCATCGGCAGAGAGTTGGAACCCCGGTGCTGCCGGACTCGTTCTGCATACAATTGTTCCCGATCCCGGCAATGCGAAAAAAATCTGGGTCGGAATATCCGCCGCAGGGGTTTTTGCGACCGAAGATGGTGGCGCGACATGGGAACGGCGCAACCGGCTGTCCAATGCAGAGGCCTGTGATCACCATGGCAACGACTTTGTAAAGCCGCACGACGGCGAGACGGGGCATTGCGTCCACAACATGATGCGGGCGCCGGGCGATGATGACCGGCTTTACCAGCAAAATCACCACGGGGTCTGGCGATCATCTGACGGGGGCCGCAGTTGGGACGACATCACCAAAGGGCTACCATCCACATTCGGCTTTCCGATCCGGGTGCACCCGCATAACCCCGACACGATCTGGACGATCCCGCTGAACGGGGACAGTATAGGCCGCTATCCACCAGACGCGGCCGCCGCGGTTTGGCGGTCCCGTGACGGGGGCGATACGTGGCAAGACATGCGCGACGGGCTGCCGCAAAAGGGCTGTTTCTTCACAGTCCTGCGACAGGCCATGGCTGGCGACACCCGAGAGACGGCCGGTATCTACTTTGGCACCAACAGCGGTTCTGTCTTTGCCAGTATCGACGAAGGTGACACCTGGGATGAAGTCGCGCGGCACTTACCCACAGTTTTGGCCCTCGAAGTGTTGGAGCGCACCTAGAAGCGTCGCTGTGGTCCTTGCCTTCATCCACTGCTAGCATGCGCTTAAATAGCAAAGGGACGGCAGCGCAGATGACGACCGATCTTCCTGAATACTATTTCCGCGTGCGCGACAACGGCGCGATGGTATTCCGCATTAATACCGAAAACCGCAATCGCCGGATCGAGATGGATCAGATCGCCGTCGTCAACACCAACCGGGGCGATTACAAACCGCACGGTGACCGGACGCTCAGCGAGGCTGACGTCGCCGTCATCGAAAGCTGGATGAAGGACCGTATTGCGCTATTGGCGCAACGAGACGTTGACGACATCCACCGGGCGATTGATCACCTGAACCTGACGACGCAATGGGCGCAATCCAAGGCAGCCGGCGACCAGTTGGAAGAGGTCACAGATAAACTGTTGCTTGCCATGCATGACCTACGAACGGTGCTGGTGCGCAAAAAGGCGGATCGCTTGGCAAAGAAGTAACGGCGCCGAAAGCGGCGGACACTACCGCTGCTTGGCTGACTACTCCGTCTTCGCGGCTTTGACCAAATCGGCCACATCGGCCGCCAGACGCGTGTTTTCACTGGCCAGTCCGTTCACCACGCCGTTTCGGTCAACCACGTCTTTGTTTTGACTGACCTTCCAGGTGCCCGTCAGTTTTTCGATCTCGATCTCAATCCCGACCAGCGCCCTTAACTGGCGGGCCATAAAGTCGTCGGGCGCATCAGACGGAGCCCAGGGGGTAGGGCGGCCATCCTCTTGCATCCGGGTCAGCGCCTCAAGATGTGCCATCAGCCAGTCGGGATCATCCCGAAACTGCAACCGGCCGTGGGCATGCGCCACCACATAGTTCCAGGTCGGGACAACCTTCCCATGCTCTTGCTTGGAGGGATACCACGATGGGGTCACATAGGCTTGCGGCCCCTGAAATACGACAAGAACGTCGAAATCCCCCGACGTTTCCCGATGCAACGGATTGGCAACTGCAACATGACCCCGCAAGGTGCCATGCGGTGATAAATCCGGGTGTAGGACCAACGGGATATGGTCTGCTGACAAGGCACCTGCCGCGGATGCAAACAGGGTGGCAAACGGATTTGAGGTGATCAGATCGTGAAGAACTTCTCGCCGATCCTCGCGAAAAACAGATGGCTGAAACATGCCACGACTGTATTCACTTTGCGGCACCAATCACAATAGCATCGGGGCGATCCACGCGGCAGAGATCGCAGATGCGCACTGCCTCGGTCACCCCCATCAGAGCGAGTTCACGAAATGACGGCAACTCGAACGGATCAGCGACGCTGTAATCCACCTCATAGCCCAGATCCTCGAACGATCCGATGGACATACGGCTGAGGGGACGGTCATTTCCCGACAAAAATCCGGTCAGCAATTCATCCCCAAAAATCAGCTCGCGCCAATGGCCTTCGCGTGTGCCTTCACCGCCTGTGTTGGCGACCGGGACGGTATTCCCACCCATTGGATCAAGCACCTCGTATTCGCGGCTTGCCGCCGAGCCATTGAAGCGCGGGTCCATGCTGCCTGACCCGTCAAGCAATTCAGCATTGATCCACAGTGTGCCAAAGCCCAGCACATGCGCCATCTCATGAAGGATCACATCTTCAAAGCTGCCCTGTGCCTCCAATCGTTCCACATCAGCCGTGTCGAACTGCATAATGCCCTTGGCAGGCAGCATGCTCGTCGGCAGCAGATGCGTTGGGCCTGCCTGACCCAGAACGCCCTCAGCCCCGTCAATTGGGGAAATGTCGGCGTCGATGGTCAGGTTGGTCAAGCTATCGCCATCAACATCGATGGCCGGAAATGAGGTGTTCATGACACTATCCCATTTCGTCGCCGCCTTTTCGAAAACTGCCCGTCGTTCGTCAGAGATTTCGCCGGAAAAAATCACATTGATCATGGTGCGCTCCTTTTTAGGCTTCGCTCCCCGCACAATTACACATATTAGGTCGCAGCGATTTGGCTAGCCCAAGCGCATGATCCCGGCAGAAAAATGCCGGAACAGACACAATTCAAGCGGGGTTGGAGATCGGCACGAGATGATTGTCCCACGCCAGATCGTGTCGGCTGTCTGCAGGCGTTTCATTAGCATCAAGCGCCCAGAATGCACCTAACCCGCTGGTGGCAACGAACCCGCTTTTCCCCGGTGCGATGCCACTGGCATCCGTGGCCACGATAGTATGATCCAATCGGCGCGCCGCCACATCAAATACCTGCACAACGCCGCCCCGAGGAGAGGTTACAGCAACCTTACTGGCCTGCGCATCCAAAGCGATGCTGCCCACATAGCCCTGCATCTGGCGCATGGCTTCGTCAGAAGCGTCCAATAACACTGCCTCTTCCCCCCGCCGGTGCAAACCGACAACCGGAACAGGGCCATCCGCCCCTTCCCACTGCATACCAAAAGCAACCAACCCATCGGGGGCCACGGCAAGATGCCGGATCGAGTTCTTATACCATTCCCGGCCCAGCTCGGCCGTGTCAACAACCTGCCCATCCGCGACATAGGTCAGATTGGGGGCCATGACCGGAATATTCAGCTTGGTACGCCCCGTATCGGGATGCGTTTCAATCCCGCCATTGGCCACGACCAGAACATCCGACCCCGGTAAGCGCTTGATATCATGCGGACCCACACCACCGCTGGCAAACTCGTCGGCACGAGCGTAATCACGCGTCGCATCCCAGACGCCGATACGGCCTTCACCGGCTTCATAATCATTCTCGGTCGTATAGAGCCAATGACCATCTGCCGAAAACGCGCCATGCCCGTAAAAGTGGCGACCCTCTGGTGCAGACAGTATTGCGGTTTGCGCACCAGATCGACAATCCAGAACAATGGCAAACGTACCGGGACGGCGGGCAAAGGCGACGGCCTCTGGTCTTGTGGGATGTGCTGCAGCGGCGTGACCCCGATCAGGCAGGTGTATCTGGAACAGGACATCACGCCCCGCACCCAGACCGCACAAGGCATAGGACCCGTCAGGCCGGGCAGCCGCTGCCAGATAAGCGGGTGATCCGGCATCCGCCCAGGTCGGACGCGGAACCAATCCGGCCGCCAGCAAACCAGTCAGAAACTGTCGCCGGTTCGCCATCTCAATCTCCGTCCAATGCGTTAAACCCGGCCTCCACGCCCAGCTGCGGGCCAAGCTCATCTCGGATAATCGTGCGGATGCCGCTCAGTGACGTTTGCAAAGCCTCAACCTTGAAACGGCCCTGTGGGTCCGCGACACCAGCAAAGGCGGGGTCATCGAGGGTCGCCAATTGCGCCTCTGCACGCCCGAACGCGGCCACAAGTCGTTCTTGCAAACCGGCGTTATCACCGGTCAAGCGCATCGCAAGATCTTTCAGCGATGCCAGCGAGACCTCCACATGATGTTGCGAACGCCCCGAACGCCACACCTCTGCCCTTGTTGGGCGGGGGCGATCAAAGGTGCCAAGCGGGCGGCCCAGCCGGGTATCAGCGGTGAATTCCAGACCAGTGGATAGCGCCTTGAAAAGCTCCTGCGCGGCTTCCTGATCAGTGCGGTAATGGGCGTCGGCGGATGGGTTGGTCAGGGTGGTGGCATAGTCCTGCTGCCAGTCTTGATCAATCGCGGTGGTCGTCGCGGCGATATCAGCGGTGACGGTCTGGATCAGCTTGCAGCCGTAGTCGCTGACAGCCGACGGGCTAAACGCTTCATCATAAAGCAGAAACTCCAACGCATAAAACCCACGCGCGGCAACCGACACATCAGCATATTTGGCCGGAGCCGCGCCAATAGGGTCTTCATCGGCAATCAGAGCTGCCAAAGTTTTCGGGGTAACGCCGCGGCTGTCAGGCCAAAAGGCAAGCGCAAAGGCCCGGTCATCCACCTCGGTCGGGCCAAATCGCAAATGGCTGGCGGCGATCCAAGCATCAAATGCGTCGGCATAGGCCGTGCGTAGCTGTTCGACCATTGGACTGCAATCGTCGGCTGCGGCGGCAGCGAGTGTATCTGACGTTTCTTTCAGGTTATCAAAACGAGGCAGAATATGACCCTGTACTACGTCATCTGTGATAGCCTGCAGATCTTGGCCAAAACTGGTAGAGGGCAGCAAGACGACCGCAATGGCGCATAGTATACGTCTCATAAGCTCTCCAAAAACCTGATCAGTGCGTCACGATCTTCTTTGTGCATATCTATCACCTCGTCGCGCTGGGCCTCAGCCTCGCCGCCATGCCACAATATTGCTTCGAGCAGGGAGCGCGCGCGACCATCATGCAGAAAATAGGTATGGCCGCTGACCTGTTCTGTCAGGCCAATACCCCACAGCGGGGGCGTGCGCCATTCACGTCCCGTGGCGCGGGCTTCTGGGCGATGATCTGCCAGCCCTTCGCCCATGTCATGAAGCAGCATGTCAGTGTAGGGCCAGATGAGCTGAAAACTCTGCTCTGGCTGGTCTTCCAGGCGATGGGTGACAAAGCTGGGCTGATGGCAACTGGTGCAGCCAGTGTCGTAAAACACCTGCTTGCCGCGCAGAACCTCTGGATCATTGACATCGCGGCGGGCGGGAACGCCCAGATTGCGGCTGTAGAAAGTTACAAGTTCCAGCCCTTCGGCATCAATTTCTGCCCCACGGATATCCCCATCACCATGTGGGGCATTGCGGCACTCAGGTTGGTTTTCGGTGCATTCGCCCCATGGGTCGTCGAATAGTGGCGACGAGATACCGATATCGCCGGCAAAAGCGTCGGCGCCTTGTTGGCGGATCGTTGGCTTCCCGGCCTTCAGGCCAAACCGGCCCAGCATCGGTCGGCTATATTCCGAAGACCAGACAATGTTTGGCCGCCCAGAAATACCATCGCCGTTTTTGTCATCCGGATCGGTCAGTGCCATGATATCTGCCGCCGGAATCGCCTCCAGCAGACCTAATCCAATCATCTGTGGTGCGACTCGGGGGCTAAGCATCGCATCAGGGTGCAATGGACCGTATCCAAGATCGGCGGCTTCATATGTTGGATGGCGAAGCGAGGCAGTATCATCGCCCGACAGGGCGATCTCCTTCTCTGCGTATGTCACCTTTAGGCGATATTCAGCGGGCTGACCTGCCACACCGAAGTCTTGCAACTGTGTGCCATAGGTCGGCTCGGGCAAAGTGGCGATGTAGTCTTCGATATCGGCGATACGGTCCTCATAGCTGCCGGGTATCGACACGCGCAGGAACATCGAAATCGCGTTGTCATCATCCGTTTCCGGCGGGTGGCCGCGCCCGTCCTTGATATGACACCGCTGACAAGACCTTGCATTATATAGCGGCCCCAACCCGTCGGACGCCAATGTGGATGACGGCGAAGACACCCAGAGTTTCTTGAACAGCCCGTTGCCCACTTTGAAATCCAGTTCATCCTCGAAACTGATATTGCCGGAAGGCAGGGAGAAAGCGTCGGCATTCGCACGGGCGCGAACGGTTGCAGCACCTGCTGACTTCTCCTCATATTGGGCGGCAGCCGAAAAGTCGGTGGGCGGCGCAGTGACATCAGCAATCCGGGCCGATTCGTCTGCGGTGCGGGGAATGATGTTCAGATGTGGCTCATCCAGCGGCCCTGCCAAGGCCGTAACAGGCAGGAAAAACGCCAAAATAGCGGAAGTTTTACTGAGTGGGGGCACGAACAGGCTTTCATCGGGTGGTTATTTCTTATAATTATAGTCAGGAAAAGAAAACCGCGAGTACTTTCTGATAATAATATGCAGACATTGAACAGCAGCACCGTGTCCATTGCCCCAGCGCATGACCTGACCGAAACGCGGTCGAACCCGTCTGCCGTTGACGATCTCGGACAGGCACTTTTGGACGATCTGCGACTGATCTCCCGTACTTGCAGGGTGGCTGCGAGAACGGATTTGTTCAAGGCATGCAAGATGTTATCGAACAAGCGTGCAGTCGCGCGTGATGCCCACGCCTATGCGCTGTTTCGTTGCTTGCCCCAGGCGGCCAATCACCCAATGACATTTTATCGTCCCGGAACAACCGAAGTCGGGTTTGATGAGGCATGGTTGATGCGCGCAATTGCCGCAAAGGCGCAAGATGACACGAACAGTTTTATTTTCCTGATCCGGTCGCGCATTCTGGCGCAACATCAACGCCAGATCGCTTTCTTAGTCAGCGGTATCGCCGCGCAAATCCGCCAAACTTAGAATAATTCTAAAAAGCTCTTGGTTTTCTGATTAACTGCTATATCTATCTCTATGCAAGCCAGCATAGCGCCAGCCAGCAGTTGATCAAAAATTAGCGGAGAGGTGTCATGACACAAACAGCAAACGCCCTGAGCACGGACGCAAAGACAGCCATCGCAGAGGCACTGAACCAATCAGTTGCCGAAACGACGGTCACAACGATGCTCGCGCAGAATTTCCATTGGAACGTAAAGGGCATGGCATTTGCCCCGCTGCACCAGTTATTTCAGCAGATTTACGAAGACCACTTCCAAGCGCAAGACGATTTGGCCGAACGGATCAGGGCGCTTAACGCCCATGCCGAGGGAATGCTTGCCGGAATGCTCAAGCGCTCGAAAGTGACTGAACATGACGGTCATGCCAGCGATAAAGAGATGATAAAGATGATGCTCGAGGCGCAGGAAACGCTAGCCTCGACCATTGCGGGTTGCGGGGAACTTGCAGCATCACATGGTGATACTCTGACCGAGGATCTGTGTATTGGACGTGGCGAAGTCCACGAAAAATTCGCGTGGTTCCTGCGGTCACATCTGGCCTAAGAAAGACGGACTACTTCACCAGATCAAAGGGCGCGTTTGCGCCTTTTTTTCTGCACTTCTTGGTATAGGCAATTCGCCAGCCGCCATATTTTCCCATCTCGGCCTGCTGTGCCATCAGCATTTTTACGAACCCTTCCCGGTGGCTGTCTTTCTTAAGCTGCTTGAACAGGGATTTCTGCGCCTTGGTCATCGAACAACCGATGCAATGGCCCTCGCGTTTGAACTTGCAAACGTCAATACAGGGGCTTGGCGTCTTGGGCATGATGTCTCCATGGGAAAGGCGGACCTTCGTTGTCGAAAGCCCGCCCTTCTTATCTAGGAAGCTGATATCTTATTGAAAGACGGCGTCGGGGTCATCCAGACTGTCAGAGCCTTCAAATGCGATCTGTTCTACATTCAACGCAGAAACGACACGCTCAATGCTCCGGGTCTGATCGATCAGACCGTTCACACCGCCCATGACGAGAGCCTCGCCCGCTTCGTTGCCTTGCTCCAGCATCTGGTCATAAGCGAACCCGGCCTCGGCAGCCGTTTTGATCCGACCAAGCGCCATCATCGTCATGGACAGCTTGCCACGCATCTCTGCATCAAGCGCAGGATCGATTTCGGTTACCATGTCAGACAGCGACGCGCCGGAAACAAGAGTGCCGTCAACACGGACATATTCGCCCAAGTAGGCATTCTGAACGCCCAGCCCATCATAGTAATGGCTGTTATGTGTATTGTCAGAGAAGCAGTCATGCTCCTCTTCTGGGTCATTCAACATCAGACCAAGGCGCATACGCTCACCCGCCTGTTCACCGTATGACAGTGATCCCATCCCGGTCAGAATGGCCGTGATCCCGGCATCTTCATCAGCCATCAGGGCGGTGCGACCCTCACCATCATCGGCCCACTGGGCGGTCATCCATTCCAGATCGGATACCAGCAAATCCGTGGCAGCCTGCAGGTACTGGGCGCGGCGGTCGCAATTGCCGCCCGTACAGTCATCACCCGCTGCATAATCGGTCCACGGACGGTTCCCGGCACCGGGTCCATTACCATTCAGATCCTGACCCCATAGCAAAAACTCTATCGCGTGGTAGCCGGTAGCAACATTTGCTTCGACACCGTCAGCCTCATGCAAGGACTCTTCGAGTAGAGCAGGGGTGATTGACGAAGCATCAATTTCCGAGCCGGATAGGGTAAAGGTCGGGTTTGCGACGACATTCAGAACCGCGAATTCATTCTCATCCGACGGGCCGCCGTAAGTGGGATCAACATAGTCGATCAGACCTTCATCCAATGGCCAGGCGTTCACTTTTCCTTCCCAGTCATCGACGATGGCATTGCCAAAGCGGTAAACCTCGGTTTGTTGATATGGGACACGGGCCGCCAACCAGGCCTTTTTCGCGGCTTGCAGGTTTTCCGCAGAAGGGTCTGCGACCAGTGCATTGACAGCTGTTTGCAGCGCTACGGCGGTGCTCAGACTGTCTGCATATTTAGCTTCTGCGATGTCGGCATAATTATCCAGCACGTCGGCCTTTTCTACCGCAAATACGGGCGTCGCGAGTGCCAAGCAGAGTGCCGTTGACGCATAGTAGTTAAGTTTCATCAAGATTGTCCTAGCTAATGAAGGGTTGGGTAAATCGGGGGAACCTCAGCCAAAGCTTTCGGCGCGGCGAGGTTCATTTGTTTGAGCGCCAGACCAAAATCGGTGGCAAGAGACGCAATAAGCGGGGCAACATCGGGACGCACCAGCAGAGTGGCAATCAGCATTGCATCATCGCGATCACCATCGGCGGCTGTTGCAATGAAATTGGCAAAACAGGCTTCGTCAGCGCCCAGGCATTTGCACTCGATGGAATGACGCATGAGCGGGCGGCGGCCGTGCCGGGCGCATAAGCCACATAATTGCTCGAACGCATCCACAGCCTTGCGACCACGACCGATGCCCAGGCTATCAGTCAGATCATTCCAGACATCCGCCTGCGTGTCCGGGCCATTGCACCAAAGACGCAGATAGATGACGGACGCAGCCTCAATCCCGTCGAGCTCTGCGATCATCCCAACCGGTGCACCTCCGCGCGTGTTTTGCGGATGGCTCATTTGGTCAGGATCAGCTTGCCAGCCCGCGTGATCCGCAAGGTGTAAACCTGATCGCCCAGAACAATATGGGCCTGATCGCCGCTCTGTGTCAGGTCGCGCGCGGCATAAGTCGGAAGGTTCTGAGTGGCTGACGGTTCGGTCTTCGGGACGGAGTGAAACGACATTATTCCGCGCCCCGCATCTGGGCGCGTTGATCGAGCAGTCTTTCGAATAGGCCCGGATCGCCGTTACCGTCTTGTTGCAATACGGTGATAATCTCGGCTTTGCTGGGCACGCTAAGGCGGGCATCACGGTCCATTTCTTTTCGACGTCTGGTCACCTGCTGCATCTCGCGAAGTCCTCTCAATCTGACGATTATTCGGGCTTCCCCATCGCAACAGGACGGAGTGGCTGGAAGTTGAGATAAACCTGAACAATTTAATCAGGATTGTCAATCCGACAATTTTAGTCGGATATCGCCACTCTGTGAGATTGAGGATTGCTCAGTTTTGCAAAGTGAGCGACAGGTCAGCTTAGTGGCTACTGATCTGACATTGCTCCAAGTCTGTTTGCCAATAAGGGCTGCCCTGTTAACGTGATCAGATGCAAAAGAAACCCCACACATTCGTAGGACGTATTACCACCGTCTACGCGATCTGTTTTGCGATTGGTGTGCTATCGCACGCCAAAGACTTTGCCTTATATGGCGCGCGCCCTTACGATGTTGCACCACTCCCAATTGAAGTCTTCTGGAGCAGCCTGATCCTGATCGATGCTTTGATGGTTGTGATCTTGTTATCGCGCCACAAGCGTTTGGGCTGTTACATCGCCTTGCTAGTTATGATGGCAGATGTGTCCATCAATACATATGCGTTGCTTTCGTTGAATATTGAAAGCCTTGCCGGGCCGCTGGTCCTTCAATCCATTTTCCTGGGTGTTATCCTAGGATCAATTGGATTCCTGACAGATCAGCATTCGGCGCCACAAAACCGGCCCCTCAGGGTGGATGTCTAACTCAAATCGGCAATGAAGAAAATGGTGGGCGACTCTGGAATCAAATTTAGCATCAATTCAATGTTGCCAATAACGCTATGAAAATAAGGCAAAATAGGCGAAGCTATTTCTTTCCCGTAGAGTCATTGTATCGAAAATTACAACCTTTGTATCGAAGTTAACCAAGATAATCGATGATAGGACAATCGGGGCGATGATCGCCACGGCACGATGTCACCAGATGCGCCAACTCATCATGCAGAGACTGTAACTCTCGCTGTTTTTCTTCGATTTCTTCCAGTCGCTTAGACGCTATGCGTTTCACTTCTGCACTGGTACGGTCCTGATCTTGGTATAAGCCAAGGAGTTCACGGCACTCTTCGATGGTGAAGCCAAACTCTCGTGATCTTCGGATGAACACGAGCTTTCGGACAGAAGCATTGTCATAAGTGCGATACCCTGCTTCAGAACGCGACGGAGCCTGAACGAGGCCAATGTCAGCGTAGTAACGCACAGTCTTGACGGGGAGGCCCGAAGCCTTCGATGCAGCAGAAATATTCACAGAACTCACCTCTTGACCTTCCAGTTACTGGAGAGATTAGGTTGCTGATGAATGAGTTTCAAGGGTGCCATTAGGATGGATGCCCGCACCTGCGTAAAGAAAGAATGACCATGCCCAAGGATACCGCCAACAAAACTGCCACCCTCCATCGAATGGTGATGACCGACCACATGTGTCCTTACGGATTGAAGTCGAAAGACTTGCTGGAACGTCAGGGCTTTCAAGTTGATGATCGCCACCTCACTAGCCGTGACGAGGTTGATGCGTTCAAAGCCAAGCATGATGTAAAGACGACGCCACAGACATTCATTGATGAAACGCGCATTGGTGGCTTCGATGACCTGAGTGCATACTTTGGGAAAGTCACCAAGGCGGACGACATCACGACCTATAAGCCCGTGGTTGCCTTGTTCACGGTTGCTGCGTTGATGGCTGTCGCAGTCACCTGGCTCACAATTGGCACCATGTTCACTGGACGGACGGTTGAGTTGTTCATCTCGATCGCAATGGTCCTGCTTGGCCTGCAAAAGCTGCAAGATGTTGAACGGTTCGCCACCATGTTCCTGAATTATGACCTGCTGGCTCAGCGGTGGGTTCGATACGGATATATCTATCCGTTTGTCGAGACGGGTGCGGGGCTGCTCATGATGGCGGGCGTTCTCACTTGGTTGTCTGCACCAGCCGCGTTGTTCGTTGCAAGCATCGGCGCGATCAGTGTGTTCAAGGCGGTCTATATCGACAAACGCGAACTCAAATGCGCTTGCGTGGGCGGGGACAGCAAAGTTCCACTGGGCTTTGTGTCGCTTACGGAGAACCTGATGATGATCGGCATGGCGATCTGGATGCTCTCGAAGCTGTGATAAGAAAGCGTTTGACCCTCCACCTACTGGAAAGCTTAGCAACACCAAGAACGACATGAGGAGCAGTGCTTTCAATGAAATTGACTATCGCTATTGCTGCTATTCTGGTTACAGGTGGCGTGGGCTACGCGATGTGGCCCACAGCACCACACAGCACAACGACAGACGCTGGCATCAGTCAGGAAGACGGAGTGCTTGCAAAGGTCCTGCTGCCTGAAACGCTGTCACAAAATGCCCAGATCGGGCAACTTGCCTATGAGGGCAAATGTGCAGCTTGCCACGGGGTGAATGCGGCGGGCCAAGATGGCGTTGCACCGCCGCTGGTTCACATCATTTATGAGCCAAGCCACCACGGTGACGAAGCGTTCCAACGGGCTGCTGCTGTGGGCGTTCGCGGACATCATTGGCCGTTTGGCGACATGCCTCCCATTGAGGGTGTAACACGGGGCGATGTCACGATGATCATCGCCTACATTCGGGAACTGCAACGTGCCAACGGGATCAACTGATCCCGAACAACAAGACAGGAAATAACAATGAAAACTATTCTACTTGCAGGCATGATCGGGATTTGGGCCACGGGTGCGATGGCACACTCGCCCCTTGATGCAACAACACCAGCTAACGAGGCCGCCGTCACGGAGATGCCGACCGAAGTCTTGATGGGCTTCAAAGGTGACATCCGTCTGACGCGGGTCGTGATCACACATGCCGACACACACAGCATGGACATGGATCTTGGCGAACAAACGGCTTTCACGCAGGAGTTTGCGTTGCCAATGCACGACATGGGTACAGGAACCTATATGATCGAATGGCGTGGGCTTGGTGTGGATGGCCATGCCCTGAACGGCAGCTTTAGCTTCACTGTCGAATAACGATGCCTGATACGCTCGGTCTGGCGGCCATCGTCACAAAATTTGCCCTCTACCTTGGCGTGATGACTGCGGCTGGCACTGTCATGGCGACGCTGATGTTTCGGCTAGATCGCACACGTGGTTTGGCCGCAGCTTTCGCCGTTTTGGGGTTGGCGTCAACCATACTTGCCTTCTCATTACGCGGAGCCAATCTGACGGGTGATGTCAGCGGTATGACTGATCCAGAGATGCTGGGGCTGCTGTGGACGACACCCGTCGGTACGGCATTGCTGTTACGTTTGGTGGGCCTTGGTATGCTGATCTCTGGTCTGTTCATGGGCCGCGTTGGAACTCTGGTGTCGGTGTTAGGTGGTGTGATTGCGATCTGGTCATTCAATCACGTCGGACACGTCTCTGGCCGAGACACCACTCTGCTCGACATTGCTTTGACATTGCACCTGCTGGCCGTTGCCCTGTGGATCGGGGTTCTCACGCCGTTGAAACGACTGGCATCATCTTCCAACACCTATGCTTTGGCTGCGGATGTGGGGCATCGATTTGGAGTTGTTGCGACTGTCGCAGTCCCCGTGCTTATAATCGTTGGTGGTTACATGGGCTACCAGCTTGTCGGTTCGTTCCCTGCGCTTGTAGGAACTGGATACGGGCAGGCATTGATCATCAAGGTGTTGCTGGTCGGTCTGCTTCTTGGGTTGGCCGCTGCCAACAAACTTCGGTTCATACCTGCGCTTCGTTCAGGTGATCCAACAGCCGCAGGCCAACTCTCCAAAACCATATCAGTCGAATGGTTGGTCATCCTTGCAGTGCTGGGAACGACCGCTGTTCTCACAACAAATCTGACTTTGCCAACATGAGGCACCACATGAACAGACGACACTTCTTGGCTTCCGTCTCAGCCACAGCGATCATGCCCTTACCGAGCTTTGCAGCCCAAGACACAGTGCGATTGAGGGCCGAAGCGATAACAAAACAAATCCTACCTGACGGAGATGGTGCAACATCCATGCTGGGCTTCAACGGGTCAATGCCAGGTCCCGAACTGCGTGTACGGCGCGGTGAGCGGGCGAACATCGATGTCGAGAACGGCCTTGATGAAGGCACCGCAGTGCATTGGCACGGCATCAGGTTGGAAAACCAGATGGACGGGGTGCCGATGTTGACGCAAGAGTTGATTGAACCCTACGACACCAAAACCTACAGCTTTGTCCCACCTGACGAAGGCACCTATTGGTATCATTCGCATTACATTTCTCATGAGCAGGTCGCACGTGGCATGATGGGACCACTGATTGTTGAGGACGAAACTCCTCCTGATGTTGATCACGACATTACCGTGTTGATGGCGGATTGGCAGATGCAGGAAGATGGTAGCCTGTCCGAAGAGTTTACTGACATGCATAGTGTCGCACATGGTGGCTACATGGGAAATTTCGCCCGTGCGTTCCTGTCCCAAGATCAGGTGAAGACAGGAGATCGTGTTAGGTTTCGGTTGATCAACGCAGCGACAAATCGCATCTTTCCTGTCGCGATCAGTGGCGTCAGCGGATTGGTTGTGGCCTTGGATGGCATGGCTCTATCGGAGCCACGTCCTATCACAGAACTTACCTTCGCACCCGCCCAACGGGCCGACCTGATCGTAGACATCACTGGTCCCGTTGGATTTGATATGTTGACCCGTCAGGGGTCGTATCGATTGGCTGATTTGGCCGTAAGTGGCACAAATAGGGATAGGCAGGCTGGACCGATCATGGCGCTGTCACCGCCCAACCTGCCAACACCTGCTGAACCCACGCAACATCTGACGTTGACGATGATGGGTGGTGCAATGGGTGGTCGCCATGATGGCGATAACATCTGGGCCTTTAACAACGTCTCGGACCTACAAACCGACCCATTCGGATCATTTCAGAATGGTGAAACGGTGCGGATCACGTTCGCAAACGACACCTCGTTCCCACACGGCATCCACCTGCACGGTCACCACTTCTACGAGGTTGAAGAGAGCGGGGCCTTGGGCGACCTGCGTGACACCACTCTGGTAAACGCGGGTGAAAGCCGCGATATCATCTGTGTCTTCGACAACCCTGGTCGTTGGCTGCTGCACTGCCACATGCTCAGTCACGCGGTTGGCGGGATGCGAACATGGGTGAACGTGGCATGAAGTGGTTGATCCCAGTCTTACTGTCGTTGGCCTCCACAGCCACTGCTGATCACAATTGGGATCACCGCGACATCGTTGCGGGTCAAAGCCTGTATGCAGACAACTGCGCATCGTGCCACGGTGCCAACCTTGAAGGGCAACCGAACTGGCAATCCCCGAACGCTGATGGTGTACTTCCAGCCCCGCCGCATGACGGAACAGGTCACACGTGGCATCACGATGATGAACTGCAGTTCGAATACACCAAGTTCGGTGGCGCTGCTGCATTGGAGGTTAGGGGTGTCACTGGGTTCAACAGCGGGATGCCAGCATTTGGCGAAACACTCACCGATGATGAGATATGGGATGTCCTCGCCTACATCAGGTCAACTTGGTCTGAGCGAGAACGCGAAGTCCAAGCCAGCCGAAACCCACCGCACTGATGGCACAATTACCCGAAAATATGTGGACGCTATGACAGTGAATATTTTCCGCGACCAACGCGAAGCATCCGCCCGTCATCACACAGCCCTCTAAGTGCGCGATAGCAGGCTTCGTGGCTTAGATTGATGTGGGTGGCCAACTCAGTCACCGTTGCATCAAAGTATCCTGCTTGAACCGCCGCCAAGATGCGTTCTTTGGCTGACGGAATTGCCAGCAACTCGATATGTGCGCGGTACTGTTGGACCTGAACAGCAAGCAACCTTGTGAAGCCTTCGGAGAACGCAGGATTGGATTGCATCGTGGCTTTGACATCTGCCTTTGCGATCTTGGTGACGCTTCCAGCCTCGGTGCAAATCGCATCGCAGTGGTAGGTCGCTGAGAAGACTGATGCCTCGGCAAACAGCCCACCCGACACTGCCCTGTGCAGGGTCAATGTATCGCCACCCATCCCTGTACGTTGCAGCGTCACGCAGCCAGAGACGACACGGTAAAGTCCCGATGTTGTCTGGTTCTGGCGAAACAGCACGTCCCCCTTTTGCATGTCAATTGTGCGACACGCGGTCGTGGGCAGATGGGAGAATGGATCAGAAGGCATATGATCAAGATCATAAAGAACCAGAGTGAAATTGGATAGGGTAATCAGGAAATAGGAGTGTTCAATGAAACTAGGTCTTTTATCAGCAGCCATGATGTTCGTCGCATCGGGTGCCATGGCACAACATACACATACTTTGGGGTCATCAAGCGAAACGGGCCAGTCCCAGTTCGCAGCGATTGCCGAGATCGTCACATTGCTGCGTGACGACCCAGACACGGACTGGGAGCAGGTCGATATCAAAGCACTGCGTGATCACCTCGTGGATATGGACAACGTGACGACCAAAGCGTTGGTTGAACGAAGTGTCGATGGCCTGAGCGTGACGTTCACAGTCACGGGAGATGATGTGGTGGCATCGTCCATCAGACGCATGATGTTAGCACACAGCCCGATGTTGCAGGGGTCATCGGATTGGACCGTCACCGCTGGGGAAGTTGAAGGTGGTGCTTCAATGCTAGTTCAGGTCGGATCAGACGAAGAGCTAAACCAAGTGCTGGGACTGGGATTCTTTGGATTGATGACAATCGGAGCGCATCACCAACAGCACCACCTCATGATCGCGACGGGGCAGTCGCCGCACTAAAGTCGGATCGGCAGGATTCTATTGAGACTCCACCATCTGCCAAGCGACAGTAATGAAGCGAAACTTCATCTAGCTATGAAACTTTTCGATACATTGAAAATATGTTTTATATAAACAAATCAATTACTTATATAATGGTGGGCGACCCTGGAATCGAACCAGGCGTGAGTCGCCTCGAGGGAGTTACAGTCCCCTGCCACACCTTGCGGCCTGTCGCCCACTGTCGGGCTGCTTACCTGCGGCCCTAGACCCCGTCAACCGCAAAATCGTGCTGTTTGACGCACTTCACAGCCCCATGATTGTCAGGTATCGCGGCATGATCAACGCCTCGGATTGGAATAGTGATGAAAAAGCCCAAATGGGTCATTGCCAAGGAACAAGCCAAACGGGTGGCAGCGCAAGAAACCGTCTGGCTTTTCGGGCTGCACGCGGTGCGTGACGCGCTGCAAAACCCCAAGCGGGTCAAGCTGCGGCTTGTTGTCACCCGCAACGCCCTTGAACGGTTGGGTGATGTCGTGGCGGATTGCGGGCTGGAACCCGAAATATCCGATCCCCGTAAATTCGCAGCTCCGCTTGATCCGCAGTCCGTTCATCAAGGGGCGGCGCTGGAGGTCAAACCGCTCGACTGGGGACCGCTGGACGACATTGCGCTCGGCGATGGCCCCCAGCCACCACGTATCGTGATGCTCGACCGTGTCACCGACCCGCATAACGTCGGGGCAATCCTGCGGTCGGCCGAGGTGTTTGGCGCGCGTGCGGTTGTGGCCGTCCAGCGCCATTCCGCCCCCGAAACCGGGGCCTTGGCCAAGACGGCCAGCGGCGCGTTGGAACGGCAACCCTATCTGCGGGTGCGTAATCTGGCGGACGCCATGACCTCGCTCAAGGGTATGGGCTACACCGTTCTGGGTCTTGATGGTGAGGCGGACCTGACGATCAAGGATGCGATTGAAGGCAAACATGACCGCCCAATGGCGCTGGTCATGGGGGCCGAAGGGCCGGGTTTGCGCGAAAAGACGCGGGAAACCTGTGACGCGCTTGTGCGAATTGACGCAAAAGATAGTTTTGGCTCGCTGAACGTCTCAAATGCGGCGGCGGTTGCCCTATATGCATGTAAGGGCTGAAAAAAGGTAAAGGTGTTCATGGGCCACACAAAGATAGCGACATGCTGCTATTGTAATACCAAGGCAGCCTTGGTTCTACGCGGCAAGGACCGGCACGAGCTGAGTTGCAGCAGCTGTGGCGCACCGCTACACAGCATGAAGATGCTACCGACCCAACCCGAGCGGTCAGGCACGCGCTCGGCCAAGCCGGCCCGTTCGTCGCGGCACCATCCGGCAGAATATACCGACAGCTATCGCAAGCAGCGACCACCAAAGTATCGCAAAAAGAAAAAGTCGATGAAACGGCGTGTGATGTCAGAGTTATTTGACGTCATTGAGGATATATTTGATTGAGGCGTTTCGCACTCTTGCCCCACTCATAACGGGAGTTTCACAATTGCCTGATCAGCTCTTCTCTTGTGATGCCAGCACCCCCATTTGTTATCGTGGAAGTACGTCAATGGAACAGATGTGCTTCAACTCACTGTCCCTCGTTCCAATAACTGCGCCCGGTGTCGGCCGGGCGCTTTTTTCGTCCTGAGATGAGCTATAGCGACGCCCATCTCCGGGACATCCTCACCCGAACCAGGACAATCTGCCTTGTTGGTGCGTCCGCGAATGTCGCCCGACCCAGTCACTCGGTCGGGCAGTTTCTGATCTCCAAGGGCTACCGTGTCATTCCCGTTAATCCGGGGCTGGCGGGGCAGACAATGTTTGGTGAAACCGTCTATGCCAGCGTGGCTGACGTGCCCGACGACGCTGACATGATCGACATCTTTCGCAGATCAGAAGCCGTACCGCCGATTGTAGAGGATGCGCTGAAGCGCTGGCCCAAACTGCAAACGATCTGGATGCAATTGGGGGTAAGCCACCCTGCGGCGACTGCCACCGCCCAAGCGCAAGGGGTCGATGTAATCGAAAACCGATGCCCCAAGATCGAATATCAACGCCTGCTTGCCTGAACTAGCGGCTGGCCTTTTCTTCCAGGCCAGACATACCCTGCCGCCGGGCCAATTCTGCCACTACATCATCAAGGCTGATATCACGGGCCGTCAGCATCACGAGCAAATGATAAATCACATCAGCCGCTTCTGCCGTCAGCGCAGCCTTGTCGCCCTTTACGGCCTCGATCACGGCCTCAATGGCCTCTTCCCCAAATTTCTCGGCACATTTCTCCGGGCCCTTGGCCAGCAACTGTGCTGTCCAGCTGCTCTCTGGGTCGGCATCCTTGCGTGATGCAATCAAGGTGGCAAGATCATCCAAAGTCATAGCCGCACCGGTATACCGGCGGCGGCCATATGCGCCTTTGCCTCGCCAATAGTGTAGGTGCCAAAGTGGAAAATCGATGCGGCCAACACGGCTGAGGCACCGCCCTCTGTCACCCCTTCAACAAGGTGGTCAAGCGTACCAACACCGCCAGAGGCAATCACCGGCACATCCACTGCATCCGAAATGGCCCGCGTCAGCGGCAGATTAAATCCAGCCTTTGTGCCATCACGATCCATAGAGGTCAGCAAAATCTCTCCCGCTCCCTTTTCAACAACGGTTCGCGCAAATTCCACGGCATCAATCCCCGTCTCGCGCCGCCCGCCATGGGTGAAAAGTTCCCACTTGCCGGGGGCAACGGTCTTTGCATCAATCGCCACGACAATGCATTGCGACCCAAATCGCATCGCCGCCTCGGCCACGACATCCGGGTTGGCCACAGCCGCAGAGTTGAAACTGACCTTGTCGGCCCCCGCCAGCAGCAGATCGCGCACATCTTTATGGGTCCGCACACCGCCGCCGATGGTCAGCGGCATAAAGCATTGCTCTGCCGTGCGTGTGGCCAGATCAAACATCGTGCCGCGGTTTTCTTCGGTGGCCATGATGTCCAGAAAACACAACTCATCTGCGCCCGCCGCATTATATGCAATCGCCGCATCGACGGGATCGCCCGCATCCACCAGATCGACGAAATTCACGCCTTTGACCACGCGACCTTCGGCCACGTCGAGGCAGGGGATGATCCGTGTCTTCAACATGGCGTGATCTTTAGGCGGATTGAGGCGAAAGGGAAAGAGGGGGGCTGGACGTGTACCGGTCAAAGATCAGATGGTATCTCATCGTTAAGGAGGAGATATCCATGCGTACCACTACTTTAGCTGTCGCCATCGCGATTTGCGCGACTGCCGCTTCCGCCGACTTGGTCAGCAAGCCATCCGGCAAATCCGTGATCGAGACAATGGACGCGCTCGAAGCCGCCGTGACCGGGGCAGGGGCCACCGTCTTTGCGCGCGTCGATCATGCAGCGGGAGCCGCATCCGTTGATATGGAACTGCCCGATGCGCAACTCCTGATCTTCGGCAACCCGGCGCTGGGTACGCCTGTGATGCAGATGGATGGCCGTGCAGGGCTGCAACTACCGCTGCGGGTGCTGGTGCATGAAGGGGCGGATGGATCCACAATGATCAGCTACGAGGATGCCGCATCGCTGATGGACGGACTTACGGTCGATATGGATGCCGAGGTGATCGGCAAGATGAACGGAGCGCTGGGGATGCTGACGGATAAGGCTATCGAGTAGCTCTACCGACCCGACCCAGCGCATTTTTCACAATGGCGATGTGGAACGGCATGATCGCCATGAGATAAAGCCGTCCCCCAATGTTGTGGGGGGCGACCCAGGTGGCAAGGCTGATGTTGCCGTCTTGCGCGAGAACGGACACACGGAAATTCAAGTGCCTATCGTCGAAACCGGCGATAACTTCAGTGTCCGTTTCGCTTTCAACGGGGAAAATGCCAATCTTGTCGGCCACGTTGGGGCCGTCATTGTCCAAACCGAACGGCGCTGTGATGATCCGGCGGATCACAAGCAGGAAACGCGCCCAACCGGGAAAATCGGTGATGATTTCCGCCGCCGCGCGGACGGGCATGTCCGCCTGCACATAATAGCAATCGAGGAAGTCACCGGTTTGGCGTCTGGCGTGCAATGCGCTGAATGCGGGCAGGGAAACGCTGGTGACGTTCATCTATGCACCCTGCAACATTTTCAACGCAGCACCCAAATCAATCGCTCCATCATAAAGCGCGCGACCCGAAATCGCGCCAGCAATCACACCCGTATCCTGCAACGCGACCAAATCCTCCATTGATGACACTCCTCCGGAGGCGATCACCGGGATATCCACCGCGCGCGCCAGATCAGCGGTGGCTCCCACATTCGGCCCCTTCATAGCACCGTCCCGCAGAATGTCGGTGTAGATAATCGCCGCAATCCCTGCATCCTCGAATGATTTCGCAAGATCGGTGACCATCACATCCGTCTCTTCTGCCCATCCACGGGTCGCGACGCGGCCATTCCGGGCGTCCAGCCCCACGGCGACCTTGCCGGGAAATGCCTTTGCCGCCTTCCGCACCAGATCGGGGTTTTCGACGGCCACGGTGCCAAGGATCACGCGAGCCAGCCCTTTATCCAACCACCGTTCAATAGTCGCCATATCGCGGATACCACCGCCAAGCTGGGCGGGGACAGGGCAGGCGGCCAAAATAGCCTCGACTGGGGCCGCATTGACCGGCTCGCCCGCAAAGGCCCCGTTCAGATCCACCAGATGCAACCACTCGCAACCGGCCTCAACAAAGGCCCTCGCCTGTGCAGCCGGATCATCATTGAAAACAGTTGTCTGATCCATATCCCCGTGCACCAACCGCACAGCATTGCCGTCTTTAAGATCAATGGCAGGGTAGAGGATCATGGTCTGTGCCTTTCACATATATCAGCCGCGTTTATGCATAGACAGGCAGGGATTGCAAAGCGGACGCTACCTAACGTCACCCTTGATCAAAACGACCCATGGGACGCATGCTGAATTTATTGATCTGGGAGGAAACGCGTTATGAAAAAGATGATGATGACTGCGGCGGTACTTATCGCTCTGGCAGCACCGGCATTTGCCGACCCATTGGAAGGCGTGTGGCAGACAACCCGCGATGATAACGGCAACTTCGGCTATATTCAGGTAGCACCTTGCGGTACAGCGCTCTGCGGCACATTAGTCAAATCTTTCGACGCCAATGGGGCCGAAGTAACATCACCCAACAATGGTCGCCAGATTATCTCCGAGACAGTTGCCCAAGGCGGTGGCGCGTATCGTGGTAAAGTCTGGGCCCCGGACCGGGACAAAACCTATAATTCCCGGCTGCAACTCAGCGGAGATTCACTGGCCGTGTCCGGTTGTGTGCTCGGTATTTGTCGCGATGGCGGAACCTGGACACGGGTTCAGTAGACACCGAACCCAAGATGGGTCGCCCGTTTTTGTGAAGGGCGGCCCGTCTGACAGGTGCAAAAAGCACCTACCGTTTTCCCTAGCATCATACCGCTGAAACGCGCGACAGGCAGGCACCGCGCTGTACTTTCAGTTGTGCGCGACTTACCGTGATCAACTATTCACCTTGTGGGAGGGAGTTGACATGGGTTTCCGCCATTTCTGTGCATCATTGCTGGTTGCGACCCCGGTCGCTGCGTTCGAATACGAGGCCACAACAGAATTCTACCGCCCCGGTCCGGGGGCCATCGACGCCGCCATCGCGCATATCCAGACGCTCGAAGATGACGGACGCACCGATGACGCCGCCCTCGTGCGCGAAACGATCCAGCAGCCGATGGCGGTCTGGATCACCCAAGGCACGCCCAGCGAGGCTGAAACACAGGCCAAGCAGGTCATGTCTGCCGCCCGCGCCCATGGTGAAATCCCCGTCTTCGCGGCCTACAACATTCCGTTCCGTGACTGCGCACAATACTCTGACGGTGGCGCCACATCGGTCGAAGAATACACCGGCTGGATTGATGGGCTCGTCGCAGGGATCGGCGAGGGCGATGCCATCGTCATCCTCGAACCAGACGGCCTTGCCATCATTCCGCATGCCACGACCGTCGATGGTGAACTTGACTGGTGCCAGCCGGAAGAGGGCGACCCGGCCACAGCCGAGGCCGAACGCTATGAAATGACGCAATACGCGGTCGCTGCGCTTGGCACCAATCCGGGCACCAAAGTTTATCTTGATGGCGGTCATGCCGATTGGCACGGCCCGCGCGAGATTGCAGCGCGTCTTCTGAGGGCAAACATTCAGGAGGCCGATGGCTTCTTTCTGAATGTCTCGAACTACGTCGCCACCGACCGGCAAATCGCCCATGGCGAGAAGGTCGCAAAATGCGTGTTCTGGGGGCTTGAAGGCAACGACACAGCCGATTGTGCGGATGACGATGCGTTCTATGCCGAAAACGTCGACCCGCTGATCGCGGAAAAGGGTGACAACACCGTGCCACACTTCGTGATCGACACCAGCCGCAACGGCAACGGAGTGTGGAGTACAAACGAGCCCTATCCGGATGCAGAGGTCTGGTGCAATCCGCCAGACCGCGCGCTGGGCGTGCCCGCGACAGCAGAGACCGCGTCGCCCTTCGCGGATGCATACCTGTGGATCAAGATCCCCGGTGAATCCGATGGCTCCTGTTCACGCGGGCTGACTGATCAGGAGGGCGTAGACCCTGAATGGGGCATTGTTGACCCCGCTGCCGGTGAATGGTTCCCCGAACAGATCGAGACTCTGTTAGATGTTGCGGGCGAATGAAGCCGAGGATTGATCTTTGACGATAATCGGAAAGGTCGCCGCTTACCGGCAAATGGTACATTAAAGACCATCTCGATGGTAATTGGGGAGGCCGCGGTAATGTAACCCGACCCTACGTCTATTATCTGTTTTGATCTGGACGCCGACACCGCAGGGTGCAACATTAGGTTGTGGGGGCTGACTATGATTTCGCCAGAGTGCGAGTCGTAGGTTAAATCGGAGTTTATGTATTTGTTTAAGCAGTTCGTTGCCTTAGCCTTGTTGACCTCAACTTTCGCATTTTTTCCAGCCGCCAGCATGGGGCAGGAGACATCTGATATAGTTTCGCGCCTTCGACTTGCGGCAGAGGCAGATTCCGAGACCCAAGACTATCTCCGCAATGTCGAGAACCAGATCAAACGCCAAAGACAGGACCAATTGCTGCGGTCGCTGTTACAGACGCTCTACACGATCGCTCCGTCCGGTTCACTCACTGTTCAACAGATAGAACAGCGTAACGCGATGGATCAGGCCAGACTTCGTGCGACGCAGGTCGGGAGAATGCTTGCGTGGGATTTAGATGGTGATGGTACGATTTCACAAACTGAGAGAGATGTTTTCTCAGGCACAGAAGCTGTTGATATAGAACTCCTCTTCGCCCGTGGAGACACTGACGGGAATGGCGCGATCAGTTTGACCGAGCTTCGACAGTATGCGGCAGAACAGGCGTCGGCAAATGTGCGCACGCAACAAAACAGCTATCTCATGCTTTTCGATGTGAATCAGGATGCTGCCGTTACCGCAAACGAAATCGTCGCAACCATTGATGCGCTGTCAGAGAATCCATTGAACATCGTCGCTGAGCCCCGAAGGCTGATACCACAGCGCGAGGAAACCAGCGTCGCATGCTCAGCTCCGAAACCATCGGATGAGACGGATGTCATAGTGCTGAGTGGCTATGAGGGTGCCGCGTTATCTTCTGTGAGTATTGCAGGCATGGACGGTGTGACCCATGTGGCCCATTTGGTCATCGAGCCGGGAGAGAAACCAGTCTACCTCTTCTTAAGTGCTCACTCGAATATGATCTGGGATATCTCTGGTGAACTGGGCCGCCTCGCACAAGTTGTGGTTCAGAAAAGCAATCGTGGTACCGCGCCCGGGGCCGGTGTCGTTGGTGTGCCGCGCGAAAAAGTACATTTTGTTGAACCCAATAGCTGCATCAAGCCAGTCCACAATATTGAAGGCGGGGAGGGCATAATCGCCTACAGGCAGGTCGCCAGAAGCCTCCAGCAAGAGCCGGATCATATGCTCGCACATTACACCATTGGCAGCATTTCATTGCCATCCGGTGAAGGTGACAAAGCCGGTGGTGAGGGAACCGATATCCTGCTCTATGACGGCAGGCGCTATGAAATGACACCGGAGGGGCCAAGACTCATCGATGAGGCGGAGGGCCAGCGACCGGGTGATCGTCCCTACGGCGCATCGCAGACGTTTCGGTCACTCAAGCGGTTTCATCCAGGCGGTGTTCGCGCCATCGAAGCTGATGCGGTTGTCGCCCCAGGGGATGCGATGACATATGATGTTATGCCTCAAGAGGCGGGCCTGTTGCAGCTATTGCTGGAAGAAAAAGTCAGCTACACGCGAGACGGCTTTTATATGATTTTGGAACCCATCGCGCGGTTCCCTGCCGGTCTCGCTGGTGCCCATCAGGTAAAGTTCATGCTTGCCGAAAATGTTCCGATGCCAGCCGGATCCCCCGGTCACTCATCTGTCTATTCTGCCGAAAGTGGCGAGTGTATCAGTGGTCTTTGTCGATAGACATCGCATCTGATCAGCAGAGGCCTGTATGGCTGCATAAGCCAGCGATACACGCTTAAACCACTATCGAAACCAGCGACTTGAGTGTTTGCCTCGCCCATCGGGCATCGGAAGTTGTCCCTGCTTCAATTCACGCACCAGGACATGTGGATCACCCCGACCGCAGCCCGGTTTCTACCAACATCCCGCGCCGTTTGGCCTCATAGTAATACCCGCGCGCATACCAGCTGACTGCCGTGGCCTCGTCCCCATCTGACAAAAGCCACGCGCCCTTCAGATACTTTCCCGCATACATCAGGTTCGTTTCCGCATCGAGCAACCCTTCGGGCGATCCCCGATACCCCATTGTCCCCGCCGTCTGGGGCAATATTTGCATGAGCCCATAATACGGCCCGTTCCGTGCCGCCGGATTATGCGTGCTTTCGCGGATGATCACCCGATGCAGCAGGGTGACAGGAATATCATGCACCCCGGCATATTTGTTGATCAGCGCCCGTAGTTCGGGGGTCTCATTAGGATAAAGCGGGATATCGGCCCGGCTCACCTCTGGTTCATCCCGCCGTCCACATGCGGCCAATGCCGACGCAAGGCCGGACGCGAAAACTCGCCGTGTTAACATATCTGATCCTTTTCTTATCTGCCCGAACGGTTTGCTAACGCCCCCTCCACCCTTTCTGACACAGGATAAACCTTAACAAAATATACCAAATCAGAACGGCGGTGCCCGACGTTTTGCCGACAAAAGGCCGGCACCTGTCCGACCTTGTCACACCGGGAATTCGTTATCCAATAACAACGGGTTGGTGGCCCTCAGGGCGCCCACTGCAGAAAATTGCCAATCATCCGCAATCCAGCCGTCTGACTCTTTTCGGGGTGAAATTGCGTGCCGATAATCGTATCGCGGCCCACAATGGCCGTCACCTCACCAGCATAATCCACATGGGCGAGTCGTTCAGCGTCGCTCACCACATCCATCGCATAGGAATGCACGAAATAGGCATGATCGCCCGTGACAATCCCCTCCAAGACCGGATGCGGATGATCGATGACCAGATCATTCCACCCCATATGAGGTACCTTTAGCGCGGGATCATCTGGCGTAATGCGGCGTATATCCCCGGCGATCCAGTCAAATCCCGGCGTTTCCTCATATTCATGCCCTGTGGTGGCCAGCATCTGCATTCCCACGCAGATGCCAAAGAACGGACGCGCCCGGACAGTCACGGCCTCAACAATCGCTTCGGCTAAGCCAGAGCGCGCATAAAGCTCCTCCCGACAATGCGGAAAGGCACCATCACCGGGCAGAACAATACGGTCAGCCTTGGCAACGACATCCGGGTCAGAGGTCACCACGATAGGGCCGGCGCCGACCTCTGTTGCCATCCGCTCAAACGCTTTCTGGGCCGAGTGCAGGTTCCCGCTGTCGTAATCGACCAAGGCCGTCGTCATAGGCTGCCCTTGGTCGAGGGGATCGCATCCGCCTTGCGCGGGTCCAGCTCCAATGCATCACGCATGGCGCGGGCGACCGCTTTGAACGCAGCCTCGGTGATGTGGTGGGCGTTGAAGCCGTGCAGCTTGTCGATATGCAACGTGATACCACCATGCGTGCTGAACGCCTGAAAGAATTCGCGCACCAACTCGGTGTCAAACGTGCCGATCTTGCCAAATGGCAGATCAAGATTGCAGATCAGATAGGGGCGTGCGGACAGATCAAGCGCACAGCGCACCTGCGCATCATCCATAGCGAGGTGACATTCGCCATAGCGGCGAATACCACGCTTGTCGCCCATCGCCTCCGTCAGGGCCTGACCCAAGGCGATGCCCACATCCTCGACCGTGTGGTGATCATCGATATGCAGATCACCCTCGGCCCGAACAGTCATATCGATCAACGCATGGCGCGACAGCTGATCCAGCATATGGTCGAAAAAGCCCACACCGGTTTGGTTGTCATAAACGCCTGTCCCATCAAGATTGATGGTGACAGAGATATCCGTCTCGGCAGTTTTACGTGTGATCGTGGCTGTCCGCATATTGCGCGTCCTTTGGTCATGGTCCGGGCCGTCTATAGGCGGATTGGGGGCAGGGGCCAAGCCTGCGCAGAAAATCCTTGTGCCTTTTCAGCAAAATTTAAGGACTCGATTCCTATGGTGGCCATATCCGCTGCCAACCATCAGGAGAATCCGATGAAAGCCCTTGTTCTGCGCCAAGATGCCAAACGCGCCGCAAAAGCGACCCAGGCACTGATCAACAAAGGCTTCCAGGTCGTCTGCGTCGAAACGCGCCAGACGGCCCATGCGCTGATCAGCCTAGACACAGTTGATCTGGTAGTGATGGATGAACAGGTAAACGGGCGGTTGACCCATTCCCTGGCACTCTGGGCAGAGCATCAAAACCCCTACGTCAGCACGATTTTCCTGACCGACCGTGCGGCGGCGGATACCGATGAACTCTATGAACTGATCCCCAGCCTCTATGGCATTCTGGGTACGAAGACAGAAGCAGGGTTGCTCGGGCGGCTGGCCTTGTCATCGGTTGAAAACGTGGCAGAGGCCGAAGCACGGGTAAAACGGAACGCCGCCCGCGTGTCAGCATGGGATGAAGATGCAGTAGCCGAGGCTGCTTTGGCGCTGGAAATCGATATCGCTGCATCGGAAGCGGCGGATGAGGTGGAAGCGACGTCTGCGACGCAACACACCCTCCCCACTTTTTCAGAGGCAGAGGGCGCATATTACCTTTCACCAGAGCATATCGTGGATCATTTCGAATACCGCCCCGCGCCAAAGCCCGAGCAAGATGGCGCGGCTGCCATTTCAGAGGCGGTTGCAGCCATCAAAGAACGCGCTGAAAGGCGGCAAGCGTCGCGTCAGGAACGAATAGCCGCCGCATTGCAAAGCCATCCGATCCCGCTAATTTTCAACGGTCAGGCTGCCGTGTCGAGGAGCAGTGAGCATCAGTTCCATTATCCGAAACATGCGCAGCAGACCGCGGTAGAGCGGGCCTGAGCCTACTGGTGCTATTCAGAAAAAGATCAGGTCGCCACGTTTAGCGCCGTCTATTTGATCTGGCGCAAGGCTACGTTCGCGGGTTTCCATCATACTCATGGCATAACTGCGCAGGAGGTCGCGATGAAACCCATGGGCGATGAACGAAAGCATTACTGGCGGGTGCTGAAGGCCGCAAAGATCAGCGGTGTCTCGCTCCAGTATGCTTTGGATAACGGAAAGATCAGCAAAAGCGATTATGCTCAAATGATAACCAAATGCCGACGCTGCCCGGAACCCGCGAAATGTGCAGCCCAATTCGCTGAACCGCAGGTGACGACGCAGCTCCCTGATTTCTGCGTCAACCGGGATACCTTTGCAGCGCTCAAGGACTGACCGAAACAAACACCATCTACCGCCAGCCCGACGCTGGGCTCGGTTGCATCAGCGATTACGCCCGATCCGGGTTTTGGGGTGAAGTGCCGTGCCAAGAATGTGGTCAGCACGGTGAATCACTTTCTTTGCGCTTCCGACTATTTCAGGCTCTGGCGGCTGGGCGATTTTGGTGTCTTTTCCGGGGTAATCCAAAGTCGATAGGAAATGACGCATGCAGTTGATGCGGGCGCGTTTTTTGTCGTTCGATTTCACGACGGTCCAGGGGGCATCCTTGGTGTCTGTATAAAAGAACATCGCCTCTTTCGCTTCGGTGTAGTCGTCCCACTTATCAAGCGATGCCTTGTCAATCGGTGACAATTTCCATTGCTTCAGCGGATCGGTGGCACGGCTTTCAAAACGTGTTTTCTGCTCGTCCTGCGTGACCGAGAACCAGTATTTGTAAAGTCTTACGCCCGATCGGGTTAGCATCCGCTCCATCTCTGGCGTTTGGCGCATGAACTCAAGATATTCTTCGGGCTCACAAAAACCCATAACCCGTTCGACACCGGCGCGGTTATACCAACTGCGGTCATACAAGACCATTTCGCCGGATGTCGGCAGGTGATTGATATACCGCTGGAAATACCACTGGCCTCGCTCCGCATCAGTGGGTTTGTTCAGTGCAACGACGCGCGCCGTCCGCGGGTTAAGGTGTTCCGTAAACCGTTTGATCGTGCCGCCTTTGCCAGCCGCATCCCGTCCCTCAAACAGCAAGACAAAGCGTTGCCCGGTTTCCTGCGCCCAAAGCTGCACTTTGAGCAGCTCTGCCTGCAACTGCGCCTTCTCGACCTCGTAAGGGCGGCGTGCCATTTTTGGCAGGCGTTTGGTCTGGGTACTCGCGGGCTTTATAGGCGTAACACTAGTGGCAGCGTCGGTCATGTCCCTCTCCTTGCTTTTATAAAGGAAGGATAGCCTATCGCCCTTTTGATGACCTTGATGTGGGTCAAGATCAGGGCGGTCATATTGGCGTGCTGGTCAGTATTTGCCGGGCGATGACCCAACAGATCAAGGGCGCAACCGATGGCGGTTCAAACGTCCCGCCTGATCAAGTCGCCATTAACCTTCCCCACAAATCATACTCCCCCGCTTCCTCAACTTCGACGCTGACGACATCTCCCACGGCCAGTCCCTCGGCCCCTTCATCGATAAACAAGTTCCCGTCGATCTCTGGTGCGTCGGCCCATGTCCGGCATGTGGCTACGCCATCCTCATCAATATCGTCTACGATCACTTCCAGCGTCCGGCCTACTTTTGCGGCCAGCTTGTCCGCTGAAATCTCCTGCGCTTTGGCCATGAACCGGTCCCACCGATCCTGTTTGACCTCGGGTGCCAAATGGTCGGGCAGGGCGTTCGACCGCGCCCCGTCCACGTTTTCATACTGAAAGCAGCCCACCCGATCCAATTGTGCTTCGTCCAGCCAGTCCAGCAGATGTTGAAACTCTGCCTCTGTCTCGCCCGGATAACCCACAATAAAGGTCGACCGCAGGGTGATATCCGGACACTCCGCCCGCCACGCGGCAATCTCGTCCAGCGTCTTGGCGGCCGCTGCAGGCCGGGCCATGCGGCGCAGAACGTCAGGGTGGGCATGTTGAAACGGGATATCGAGATAGGGCAGAACTCCGTTCGTTGGGTCCGCCATCAATGGGATCAAGTCGCGCACATGGGGGTAGGGATAAACATAGTGCAGCCTGACCCAGGCGCCCAACTGACCCAGCTCGCGCGTCAAATCGGTGATATGGCTGCGCACCTCGCGGCCCTTCCAGGGGTGGCTGTCATACTTGCGATCCACCCCATAGGCCGAGGTATCCTGACTAATCACCAGCAGTTCCTTCACGCCTGCATCAACCAATTTTTCCGCCTCGCGCAGTACTGCATGGGCCGGGCGCGATACCAGACGGCCGCGCATATCGGGGATGATGCAGAACTTGCACTTATGATTGCAACCTTCTGAAATCTTGAGATAACTGTAATGTCGTGGTGTCAGACTGACCCCGCTTGCCGGCAGCAAATCCACAAATGGATCGGGTGCTGGCGGGACAACCCCATGCACCGCATCCAGCACTTGTTCGTACTGATGCGGCCCCGTCACGGCGAGGATTTGCGGATGATGTTCGCGGATATATTCCGGCTCTGCCCCCAAGCAGCCGGTCACGATAACCTTGCCGTTTTCCTGCAGCGCCTCGCCGATGGCGTCGAGACTTTCCGCCTTGGCCGAGTCCAGAAAACCACACGTGTTAACGATCACCGCTTCCGCGCCTGCATAGTCTGGTGAAATCGCGTATCCTTCTGCCCGCAGACGGGTCAGGATACGCTCACTATCAACCAGCGCCTTGGGACAACCCAGCGAAACCATTCCAATGGTCGGCTGATCGTCGCGCCTTGGTTCAGTCATCAAAGCCTTGGGGGCGAGGTCGGGGCGACGGTCAGGCGGGTTCTGTGTCATGATGTGCCATGTAGCGCGTCCCTTAGGCAGTTGGAAGAAGCAGCGGGTTTTGTATTTGCAGGTCTGAAGTCGCCGGACGATGACAAAATGGAAACCGATTGTTTCTTGCATTTGGGCGCTAAGTGCCTCAATTTCGACAAAATATTCTTGATGCGCATCAGCCCATTCGTTAACTATTTTCTTACTGAGTGGTGAAAAGTGGCAGTTTTAACTATTTTTGGGGACTTTAATGAAAAAAACACTTTTGACGATCGCTGCGACGGTTGGGCTGGCAACAGCTGCTTCCGCCGGAACGATTACATTTGACGGCTATTCCCATGGCGATGTGATTAGCTCGCTTGATCTGGGCGGCGGTGTAACGGCCGCAGTATCCGCGGATGGAAATTCGCGTAGTTCGCCTGACCAGGCATGGATCTTCGATACATCGCTCAGCAACACAGCTGATCCGGACCTCGAAGGCCCGTTCACGACAGATGGCAGCGTCTATGACGTCTACGCCGGTCGTGCGTTGATCGTTCAGGAAAACATGCACACACCTGACGACGACGGTAATGGCGGCATCATCACATTCAGCTTTTCACAAGCTATTAGCTTCTTGGGCTTTGACTTCCTTGATGATGAGACTGTGACAGCGTCTGACAACAATGGTAACAGCATCACCATCGGCACACCGCGTGGTCGCGCGTTCGATAACTACTTTACGACCTCCGGTGACCTTGGTTGGGCCAACGTGACACAACTGTCTTTCGACTTTGGTCATAACTCCGGCGCGATTGATAACCTGCGTTTCGATATTCCACAGGTTCCAGTGCCTGCATCCTTGCCGCTTCTGCTGGCTGGTATCGGCGCATTGGGCTTCGCAGCACGGCGCAAAGCCAAAACTGCCTAATCCTGGCATCGTTATACTATGAAAAGGGTCGGTTTTCCGACCCTTTTTGCATTCAAAGCACCGCCTGCCGCAGAAATATTACACTAGGCGGTACAGGCTGCTCTTCACGCGCGGCATCCATATCAGCAGATAAAGCCAAAGAAAAAGGCCACCCAAGGGGCGGCCTTTGTACAGGATGGGTGCTCGCACCCATGTCCGTTTCTTACCGGCGACGATCACGTCTTGACGACATTGGCTGAAAAGCCACGCCCACATGCGCCTCGCAATAGGGTTTGCCTTGCTGGACGCCCAGACCGCAAAACCAGAAATCATCCGTTGCCGGATCACCGACCGGCCATTTGCAGGTCTTTTCGGTCAATTCCATCAGGCTGATCCTCTTGGCCGATTTTTCGACCTCACTGACTTTGGCCAGTGCCTCAGGGCTAATCTCATTCGCTGAAGGCTGCGGCGGCAGCGGTTGGCCCGCAGGAATGATCGCGCGACGGGCGGCTGAAATCGGAATGCCGTTTTCGTCCAGTTCCGGTTCTTCCTTGGCGGGCGGGGTCGAGGCCGGTTTGGCCTTGGTCGCGCGCTTTACTGCCGGTTTGGGTGCTGCTGGTGCTGGTTTTTCCTTGGCTGCCGTTTTCGCGGCACCACCACCACCGGACCCGGCCCGGTTTGAGAGGCCTAGGCGATGGACCTTGCCAATCACTGCATTGCGGGTCACACCGCCCAGTTCCTTGGCGATCTGGCTGGCCGACTGGCCTTCGCCCCACATCTTTTTGAGCGTCTCAACGCGCTCGTCTGTCCAGGACATATCTATTCCTTTAGCTCGGATTGGCGGGATGCTGAAGCGCATCGGGCCTTGTCACATCTCACGATCTTCTATTCTAAGCATCCGGACACCAGATGTGAAGCGCCAGCAGTGCAATAATAGGGGAATGAGCCGATGAGCAACCAAACAGGCATGGGCGTGCGGCGCTTTGGATGGGTTAACTGGCTTGGTACCTGGACACTGATCCGGCGCGAGGTGCGGCGTTTCATGAATGTGTGGTCGCAGACGGTCATGGCACCGCTGGTCAATGCGGGGCTTTTGCTGATGGTCTTCACCATCGCCATCGGACCGCAGCGGGGGGACGTGATGGGCATGCCGTTTATGACTTTTCTGACGCCGGGTATTTTAACCATGACGGTGATCCAGAATGCCTTTGCCAACACATCATCCAGCCTTGCTTCGGCCAAGGTGCAGGGAAATATCGTAGATACGCTGATGCCACCTCTGTCAGCGGCTGAACTTTTGACGGGCTATATCAGCGGTGCCGCCGTCCGGGGTTTTCTGGTGGCTGTGGTCATCGCCATTGGCGCTTGGTTGTTTCTGGGCGTAGGCATGGCAAACCCGCTATGGGCTGTGATCTTTACTTTTCTCGGTTCGGTTCTGATGGGTGGTTTGGGCCTGATCGCGGGCATCTTTGCCAATAAGTTCGATCAGCTTTCGGCCATATCGAATTTCCTCGTCACACCGCTCGCATTTCTGTCGGGTACGTTTTACTCTATCGAAGCCTTGCCGCCATTCCTCCAAACGCTCTGCCATATCAATCCGTTCTTCTACATTATCGATGGTGTCCGGTTCGGAATGATCGGGGTCAGCGACAGCAGCCCATGGGTCGGGCTTGGTGTTGTGATGGTCGCGGTGATTGTCACCCTGTGGATTTGCTGGCGCTGGCTTAACACCGGCTACCGGCTCAAATCCTAGACGGTGTCCCTCACTGGAACGCCGCGGGCCGCCATGACTTCGGCCAGAGTGTCGAAATCCGGCATATCGCCCTTGAATGTACCTTCTTCGCGGCCGTCCTTGTAGACGACGGTAACATCACTGTCCGGGCTCTGATCGGTGGCACGCAAATAGGCGATGTCGTTCAGCCGTATTTGACGCGGCTTCCGCCAAGCGGACAGAGTGAGATATTCATCATCCACACGAATTCCAGCCGCGGGCGCTGGCATAGCCATCCAAAGCAGCATAACGGCCCCCAGAATGGCGGCCACTGTTATGAATTGAGTGGCGCCGAATATGAGAATCGCACCCAACAAAAAGACGACCGTGATGGCCGAAAGCCATATCACGCCACGCCCGCGCTGTTTTCGATATTCATACACATCATTCATACTGGCTAACTGACAGGCAAACGTGGCTCTATTACGACCGGGTTATGGCGCACGGGCCAGTTTTGCAAGGGTTGGTCAAAGGTGTTTGCATGGTGGCTGGATGGACAGCTTGGCGACTCAAACAACCTGCAAGTTCCTACGGATCTCAAGCGTCGAACATTTGTTGGGGCATGCAACGTGGCGTTGCGGCATCACTCTGGATAAATCCATTAGGGCGATCAGGCTGTTTGCGGCGGTTGAACCAACGCCTTTGCCCTTAGCCTGCGCCAATTGAGTGGGGTTAAGAATTGTCATGCCAAAATCAGATCATGCGGTGCCAGCGCAAGAGAATTCAAGGTTGCATCACAAAGCCTGTGAATGCGTGATCAAAGGCATAGGGACAAAAATATAATAATTTTATCAGGTAGATAGCCAAAATTATCGTCGTTAAGCCCTGCTCGCAGAGTTATGCCAGTACACGCTGTTTCCACCGCCTTGATACGCACAAAGACGTCAAAGATGCATTTCCAGGGTTCCACACGCCATCGTGACGCGCTACTAACCAACCATGATGATGCCTTTGAAATATACAATTCGACGCCGACGCTAAGATAGCGTTGGTGCATAGGCGCCTGATTTCTCCTAACATTCCGTTGACACGCCCCTTTGGGTTCTCCACCTATTTGGGCATTACCGAGGATACAATTATGATTGCTTCCATTTTGCCCACCTACACACGGGCGCCACTCAGCTTTGTCAAAGGCGAAGGCTCTTGGCTGATTGATGCGGATGGACGACGCTTTCTGGACCTCGGCGCCGGTATCGCGGTGAACGCGTTGGGGCACGCAAACCCCGATCTGGTTGCGGCGTTGACCGAGCAGGCTAACGCGGTCTGGCATGTGTCCAACCTCTATCACATTCCGGCACAGCAAAAGCTGGCGGATATGCTGGTGGACGACACCTTTGCCGACACCGTATTTTTTACCAACTCAGGAACTGAGGCTTGCGAGTTGGCCATTAAAATGGCCCGCAAATACTGGTTCGACAAAGGGCAGCCCGACCGTACCGAGATCATCACTTTCAACGGATCCTTTCACGGTCGCTCGACTGCCGCCATTGCGGCGGCTGGCTCGGATAAGATGGTCAAAGGGTTCGGCCCGGTGCTTGAGGGCTTTACCCATCTCGACTTTGGCGACCATGATGCCTTGAACGCGGCGATCAGTGAAAAGACTGCGGCTGTTCTTGTGGAACCTGTTCAAGGGGAAGGCGGCATTCGGCCCATGCCGGACGTCTGCCTTAAAGGGTTGCGCGACCTTTGCGACCAGTTCGGTGTCTTGCTGATCCTTGATGAAGTGCAATGCGGCATGGGCCGGACAGGCAAGCTCTTTGCGCATGAATGGGCGGGTATCACACCCGATATCATGATGGTGGCCAAAGGCATCGGCGGCGGCTTCCCTCTCGGCGCTGTTCTGGCGACAGAGGATGCGGCTTCCGGCATGACTGTCGGCACACATGGATCCACCTATGGGGGCAACCCATTGGCTTGCGCCGTTGGGGCGCGGGTCATGGAAATTGTCAGCGATGATGGCTTTCTGGCAGAGGTAAACCGGAAATCGGCGCTCCTGCGGCAAAAGCTGGAAGGGCTGGTTGCAGCACATCCCGACGTTTTCGAAACCGTACGCGGGGCAGGGATGATGCTGGGTATCAAATGCAAGGTCAGCAATGCAGATATGGTCCAGGCCGGTTTTGATGCTGGCGTTATCACCATCCCGGCGGCAGACAATGTGGTGCGGCTTTTACCGGCGCTGAATATCCCGGATGAAGACATTACCAAAGCAATCGATAAACTGGAACAAGCCGCAAGGGCATTACATAAAGAAGATGCGTAACTACAGTTTTCGCAGGTTAAGACGGGATGACTACCCCATGATCGAAAGGTGGCTGATACAGCCGCATGTCGGCGAATGGTGGGGTGATCCGCATAGCGAAATCGCCCTGATGGATCGAGATATCGAGAACGAGAATGTCCACCTTCTTGTTGTGGAACTGTTGGGGCGCCCGTTCGCTTATATGCAGGACTACGCGATTGATGCCTGGCCAATGCCGCAATATGGCGATCTGCCGCGCGGGACGCGGGCGATCGACACGTTTCTTGGTGATCCTGCCTACAAGGGGCAGGGGCATGTGTCGGGCTATCTTGACAAGCGTGTGCGTCAATTGCGCGAACGCTTCCCCATGGTTGCTGCCGATCCAAGCCCGAAGAACCTCACAGCCGTTCAGGCCTATTCAAAGGCCGGCTTCCATAACCGACGATTGGCACCGCGCAAGGATGGCAACCTCGTTCAGGTGATGACCCGTCTATAACCTCTCTGCCCCATGCAATATGATTGGGGCGAACTCTTTCTCTCTGACAGAAGCGACCTGTTTATGAACCACTTTCTGGATATTCACACAACCGCGCAGGCGGATCTTCACAACATCATCGACGATGCACGGGCGATGAAAGATGCGCGCGCTGGTCTGCCAAAGGGCACGCCCGACGCAGACCAGCCGCTGGCCGGGCATATGGTGGCGCTGATTTTCGAAAAGCCATCCACCCGGACCCGCGTGTCATTTGACGTGGGGGTGCGCCAAATGGGCGGGCAAACAATGGTGCTCTCAGGCGCCGATATGCAACTGGGCCATGGCGAAACCATCGCCGACACTGCCCGTGTTCTGTCACGCTATGTCGATTTGATCATGATCCGGACATTCGAGGAACAGACCCTGCTCGACATGGCCGAATATGCGACCGTGCCGGTGATCAACGGCCTGACCAACCGGACGCACCCGTGCCAGATCATGGCGGATATTCTGACGTTTGAGGAACATAACGGCCCGATCAAAGGTAAAAAAGTCGTCTGGTCCGGTGATGGCAACAACGTCTTCGCCAGCTTTGCGCATGCGGCCAAACAGTTTGAATTTGATCTGGTCTTTACCGGCCCGCCGCCACTTGACCCCGAACCGGCGATTGAGGGGCTTTATACAACCGTTCGTGACCCCAATGAGGCAGTGCAGGGTGCCGACCTTGTGGTCACTGACACATGGGTCAGCATGCATGATCCGCAATCCGCGCGCGAGCGGCGGCATAATCAGCTTCGCGGCTATCAGGTGAATGATGAACTTATGTCTAAGGCCAAAGACGACGCGTTGTTCATGCATTGCCTACCAGCACACCGCGATGACGAGGCGACAAGCAGCGTGATGGACGGCCCTCATTCAGTGATCTTCGATGAGGCGGAAAACCGGCTGCACGCGCAAAAAGCGATCATGCGATACTGTCTGCAAAAGTAGGGTGGGTGCAACCCACCTGCCGCAGTCATAGTTCTGCCTGAACCCGGGCCACATTTTCTTCAACGGACAACACCCCCGCATCCAAAACCAAACATGCGTCTGTCCACGGTTCATATTCCCGGCACTGCACATCCTGCCAGCTTGGCAATTTGTGGCCCGGAAGGTCCGCGCGGCGTGTTTCAACGCGCCGCCGGTGTTCTTGCGTGTCGTTACACACGACTTCAATATTGAGCAATTGGGCGTCGCAATCCCGCGCTGCGTTCGCCCACCAATCCCGCGTGAACTGCACCGGGTTCACAAGGTCGGCCACCACATTTAGGCCATGCCCCAGATTGTCTTTTGCAACAGCAATCGCTGCAAGATAACCGGCATCGTCAGCCGGATAGATGCGTAGCGTGCTGTTTTTCAGCGCTGTTTCAATGGAGTCGATGCGCAGATACGTAGCGCCGATATCCTTGGACAACGCCCGCGCGATGGTCGATTTGCCTACACCGGGAAGGCCTGAGAAGACTATTAAGCACGACATGGAGGCGTGCTACCATATTCGAATGAAGACCCGCAAAGGATACACTTTTCGCAAAGCAACAGCGGCTGATCTGGGCTTGCTGAAGGAATGGAAATCGCAGCCGCATGTTCGCGAGTGGTGGGACTCCGATGAGCCCAGCAATGAGGACGAGCTAGGAGATACGCGCGTGGTCAGGTGGATCGTCTCCACGGTTGGACGCCCTTTCGCGTATATGCAGGATTATGATGTTCGTGGTTGGGAAGAACATCATTTCTATCAACTTCCCGCAGGCTCCAGAGGCGTTGATCAGTTCATTGGCGAGCCTGACATGATCGACAAAGGGCATGGCTCCGCCTTCATTACTGAAAGGCTGAACGCCCTCTTCGAGGAAGGGGTACCGATGGTCGCAACCGATCCCCATCCAGACAATGCTCGCGCTATCGCAGCTTATAGAAAGGCGGGGTTTAGAGAGTTCGGCCCATCGCAGGAAACACCGTGGGGCTTGATACTTCCAATGAAGGTTAGTCGCTAAACCAAACCTGTTGGATGCAGGCTCCGCCCTGCTTTGTGGTGCGTGTTGATCTGAACCAATTCACAGACTGTCAGAAATCAGGCGACTTTGCAGTTTCGGGCCAATTGCTTCAGTCAAAGCCGTTTCAAGAACGCCTTCAACCCAGCGTCATCAACCTTTTTGATCGCCTTCTTGACCGGCATCCACTTTCGCTGCCGCAAACCGGCTTCGGGATAGCGGCTGGTCATTTCTTTCACACCAATCTCAAAAACACTGACATGGCACAGGCTTGTCGTGCCATCATCAAAGCGTTTCTCGGTCACGAAACCGCCAATCGGGACCTTGGCCACCTTGCCACGCTTCACGCCGGCCTCTTCCCAAGCCTCGAGCTTTGCGGCCTGCGCATCTGTCCGGTCGTCCATTGGCCACCCTTTGGGCAAAATCCAGCGACCGCGCGACGACTTTACCAATAGAACCTCTCGCCCATCCTTGCCATCACGCCAGCAAAGGGCTGCGACCTGCGAGACGCTAGCTTTGTCTGAGAACGGCGCGTCAACGCCCGTCCAGACCGGAGGGTTCAAAGTTTTTGTCATTCGCCTGCCAATACTTTTATTTTATTACGTTTTTACTAACACATACCCGGTTAAGCTGCAAATTGGGCCTAGGTGCCGCGCGGTTTTGCGCGCAATGTCGGGTCGGCTTCGGTCGGGTCTTCGGGCCATGGGTGGCGTGGATATCGGCCGCGCATATCGCGGCGCACATCGGCATAGGACGTTGCCCAGAACCCAACGATATCCTGTGTGACCTGCACAGGTTTCTGCCCCGGTGACAACAACGTCACCCGTACGGGCACGTTCCCGACTTTCGGGTGCTGTGTGACGCCAAACATCTCTTGCAGGCGCAAGGTGATACCCGGCACTTCACCATCATAGTCGATGGGAATCTTTCGCCCCAAAGGCGTTTCAAAATGGGCAGGGGCCGCCATGTCCAATCGCTGCGTCTGATCCCAATCCAGCATCGCCCGCAGGGCAGGCAGCAGATCAAACCGTTTCCAATCCGCCTCGGACCGCACCCCGTCCAGATGCGGCAACAGCCAATCCTCCAACCTGGCAAGCAGGCTGGCGTCATCCATGGCAGGCAGCCCATCTATCAAAGCAACACGCGCCCGGAACCGTTCTGCAGCCGCCGAGGGGCGCAAACCCAACTGACGAACGCCCTCAAGCATTGCCCTTGCGACGGCATCGGTCGGTGCATCCGACCACATACGATCATCCAGCACGGCGGCGCCAAAACGCTCCTGCTTCCGGGTCAGAACACGCCCCTCGCGCCGCGACCATTCGCAGAGATCGTGCCATTCAATCTGATCGCCATAGACATCGCGCAATTCACGTTCGGTCAGGGCGACCGCCTGCCTGATCCGGGCCTCACGCGCGTCGCCATCAAGATCGGTCGCCACGATCAGGCGCTGCCCGGCCAAGGGATCATCAGCATCCATCACCGCACCTTTGCCACCCGAAAGTATGTAACGCGGATCATCCCCTTTGCGGCGAAGACCGACCCGATCCGGATAGGCCAATGCGACCTGCTGCGCCAAAGGCATGGGGTCCACCGATGGCAATCCTTTGGCCAGTCGCGGCACTTCGGCCTTGATCTGCGAAAGGGCTGCATGGTTCACGGTGCCAGGGCCGTCATAACGGCCTTTCAGGGCCGCAACACGCAAAACCAGATCGACGGGCGCACCGCGCAAAGGATCACGCCCGGCCAATAGTGCTGCAACAGGTGCGGCCTGTGCGCCTGCGATCTGCAACATATGCCCAAGGCGGGGATGCAGGGGCAGCACCGCCAGCGCGCGCCCATGATCGGTGATGCGATGATCAGCGTCCAAAGCACCCAGCCCCTGCAAAAGCGTACGCGCTTCTGCCAAGGCACCTTCCGGTGGTGGGGTCAGAAACGACAGATCATTGCTGCCCCATTGCGCCAGATCCAACGCAAGGCCTGCCAAATCGGCGGCCTCGATCTCTGCCGGGGCAAAACTGGGCAGGGCACCATCCTCTCCCTTCGTCCACAACCGATAAGCATTGCCCGGAGCAACGCGGCCAGCACGACCCACTCGCTGGGTTGCCTCGGCACGGCTGACACGCTCTGTCACCAAACGCGACATACCAGACCCGGGATCAAATCGCGCACGACGGGCGCGGCCCGCATCAACGACCACGCGAACATCCTCGATCGTCAGCGAGGTCTCGGCGATGGATGTGGACAGAACGATTTTGCGGCCCTGCTTGGCTGGGGCGATGGCGGCACGCTGATCCTTAAAGGGCAGGGCGCCATAAAGCGGCCTGATCTGACAATTGTCCGGCAACCGACCAGCAAGCGCCGCTTGCGTACGCCTGATCTCGCCTTCGCCGGGAAGAAAGACGAGAACACCGCCCTCGGTCTCCGCCACTGCCTTGACGACCAGATCGGCGCAGGCGGCCTCCAGCCGGGTGTTTTTCGGAACTGCCTTGTCCAGATAATGGGTGGACACGGGAAACGACCGCCCCTCGGACGTGACAACCAGGGCATTATCCAGCATCGCGGCCACCGGCTCGGCGTCCAGGGTTGCCGACATCACCAACACCAGCAAATCAGGACGCAGCACCTGACGGCTTTCCCAAGCGAGCGCGAGGCCCAGATCGGCATTCAGCGACCTTTCATGAAATTCATCGAAGATAACAGCACCGACGCCTGTCAGCTCAGGGTCCGACTGGATCATCCGGGTAAGAATGCCTTCAGTGACGACTTCGATCCGCTTGCCCGGCTTACTGTCACCACGCATCCGATATCCAACCGTCTGACCGGGTCGCTCACCCAAGCCCTCAGCCAGCCGCTCTGCGGCGGCACGGGCGGCAAGACGACGCGGCTCCAGCATGATGATCTTACCCGCCGTCAGACCGGCCTCCAGCATGGCAAGCGGAACGCGGGTTGTTTTACCCGCGCCTGGCGGGGCCTGCAGCACAGCACAGCCGCGGTCAGCAAGGGCGGCGACCAGTTCTGGCAGGATGGGATCAATCGGCAGGGTGGTCATTTATCACTATGTCCCGGGTTGGGCATAACCCACCATACCAAACGCAAAAACCCGACCGCAACGCGGTCGGGTTCCAAATCGTCAAAGCAAAACCGCGCTTCAGGCAGCAGTTGCTTTCGCAATCTCTTTTTTCACTTTCAACGCACCGGCGGAAAGCTCTACGTCTTTCGCTTTGGCCATGAACCCATCCAGACCACCGCGATGATCAATGGTGCGCAGGGCAGCGTTTGAGATGCGGAATTTGAACGAGCGGCCCAGCACGTCAGACTGCAGGGTCACATCCTGCAGGTTCGGCAGGAACCGGCGTTTCGTTTTATTGTTGGCGTGGCTGACATTGTTGCCAGACATTGGGCCTTTTCCAGTCAGTTCGCAGCGGCGCGACATGAGCGTTTTCCTTGTCCTTGGGGACATCACCAGCGGGTCTGCGGGACATCCTGTGAAACGGGTGACACCCCGCATACGCAGGGCCATACATAAGATCAGCGCGAGATAGGAGGATTCCGCCGAGCCGTCAACCCGGTTTGGGGTGGTACGGCGTATCAATTTGGCCAAGCGAGGAGCATATACGACTTTGGTGGTATTCAGTTCGCCTTGTAACGTTCCAAGTGCGGACTTTGCGGTCATTTCCGATGATGGCTTTTGAGTTCGCGGGAAAGAGCGGCACCTACACGCAATATCCCTTCAAAGCTCTTTAAGCTTTTTCATTGGAATAACCTTTAGCCCGGCGTCTTTGATGGCATTATGCAGTGCGTCAGATGCGAGGAGATAGGCATCAGTCAAGCCATGGTCCCACCATAAATGGCCGCTTGGTTGTTTGGTTACATCCACGGCAGCGTCCCAACTCGAGTTGAGCGATGAAGACCTTGGAGAAAAGCCACCCTTTGGAAATAGTTTTGTTGGTGCGGAATATCTTTCTTCCTGCACGAAGACATCGCTCTCAGCTTCGGAGATCGCCGCGGCATGGACGCCAGGAACAAGGGCGTAGAATTCTTGCGGATAGGGCTCATGCCGTTTCGTGAACATCTTCACTGGCCACATATGGTGTTTGCCGAGGTCATGATCTTCGATAATCGCATGCAGCGCGCCGGATATGACAAACAGCCCATTCTCGCCCCACCAAAGGTCGGGAAAGGACGCCCGTTTTTTTTCCACGATAAACGCATGAGGTACTAGCTTCTCGTCAAGCGGGCCATCTTTACCTTGAAAGACATTTGCGTTTTCTGATGAGGTGCCTACGACCTCTTGCCATACTGATAGAGTCTTCGGATGAACTGCCCTTGTGCTAATCCAGCCACCCCTTCCATCAGGAGTTGTTTTGAAAATCCACGTTATGTTTTACACCGCATGTTCATAAGCCCTAGCAAGACGAATGCTCGCACCATCAACCCGTCACCCTTTCCGCAAAGGTCCCAACACACGCGCTGCCGCTGCCGCAGGCGATAAGGCCCCGGCACGCACCTCCGCCTCTGCCGCCTGCATCCGTGCCTTGGTCGCTGGATCGGCCATCAAAACCTCCAACAATCCTTGTCGCACATCCTCTTCAAACCAATAGCTTGCCTGCGCGGTACGGGTCGCGTCCCAAATCCCGGCCTCACGTCGCCAGTCCACCAGCGCAAGCATCTCGGCCCAGGCCGTTTCCAGCCCCACCGTTTCCAGCGCAGAGACCATCAGCGCCTTGGGAAACCCATCCGGATCCTGTTCGCGCTTGCGCAAAAGCCGCAATGCGCCCGCGTAATCGGCACAGGTGCGTATGGCCTGTTCCTTCAGCGCCCCGTCCGCCTTGTTGACAAGGATCAGGTCCGCCATCTCCATGATCCCGCGCTTGACCCCTTGCAACTCATCCCCGCCCGCCGGGGCCAGAAGCAGCACAAAGAGGTCAGCCATATGCGACACCACCGTTTCGGACTGGCCCACGCCCACGGTTTCGATCAGCACCACGTCATAGCCTGCTGCTTCGCACAGCGCGACTGCTTCGCGGGACCGGCGGGCAACGCCGCCCAGTTGGGTCTGGCTGGGCGAAGGGCGGATGAACGCATTGGGATCGCGGGCCAGGAAATCCATTCGGGTCTTGTCGCCCAATATCGACCCGCCCGAACGGGCGGAAGAGGGATCAACAGCCAGAACGGCCACCCGCTTGCCCTGACCAGTCAGCATCAGGCCGAAACTTTCGATAAAGGTCGATTTGCCCACGCCGGGCGTGCCGGAAAGTCCAATGCGCAGGGCCTGCCGGTCGGTCCCGACTGCATCCAGCAGCGCAAGCGCATCCTCGCGATGGTCTGCCCGCCCGCTTTCCACCAGTGTAATGGCACGGGCAAGTGCGCGGCGGTCGCCATCACGCACTTTCGCAGCAAGCTCCGCAATATCGGTTTGTCGTTTCATGACCTCCGTCATAACGGGGAGCGACCGAAGGATACAGACCCCAGATACGGGTTAAGGCTTTGTTCATGTTCGGACCGCGCGGTGTGTTAAAGGCTGCCCACCGTGCGGTGGTGCCATACGCTTTGCCGACGTCTAGCCGACGTGTGTCCGACCGGCGAAATCGGCGCAAAACCAGCACATTAACCTTCAATCGGCACGAATCTCGGTAAGCGAGCTGCAAAGGATCACGCAACACCCACCGCGCGTTGCGTCTACCCCATGATTTCGCTCACCCATTGCGGCACTGTTTCGGTCGCAGGCCCGAACCGATGCGCCGCAAACGCATTCGCCCGCGCGGAAGGTTCCAGATTGATCTCCAAGGTCTCACCCCGCGCCAATTCTACCAGCCCGGCGGCAGGATAAACCTCCGCGCTGGTGCCAATGGCCACGAACAGATCGGCTGCAGCAACGGCTTCGGTAATCTGGGGCATGGCGTAAGGCACCTCGCCAAACCAGACGACATCGGGCCGCGTCGCCTGTGCCTGACAATGCGGGCAGTGATCATCGGGAGACATCTCATCAGGCGCATCCCAACGTTTGCCGCAATCGGCACAGAGCGCGCGCATCAGCGCCCCATGCATGTGGATCACATTCTTCGACCCTGCACGTTCATGCAGATCATCGACATTTTGCGTCACCAAGATCACATTAATGGCGTTACTTTTATCTATTAAAGCCAAAGCATTATGCGCTGAATTTGGTGTGGAATCGATACAATTCCTGCGCCGAGCATTGTAGAAACTATGCACCAATGCGGGATCGCGGGCAAAGCCTTCAGGCGTTGCAACCTCGTTCAGATCATAGCGGGTCCACAGCCCATCTTTGTCGCGAAATGTACCCAATCCACTTTCCGCTGACACGCCTGCACCGGTTAAAACAACAATCTTCATTTCGCCCCACTTGCGCCACGACAACCTTAGATTTTCACGCTACAACCAGCGAAGTTTGTACCGCAAGAGGCCCCGACAATGTTCCAAAACGACCAGATTATTTTTCACTTCAATGGACCGATGGGCGTCAGGGTCGAAATAGGACAATCGCTGTTGATGCTGGTCGGATTGCTGGTTGTTTTCTCGATGCGAACGGATCCGCTTGTGGGGCTGATCTTCGCTGCGATGCTGATCACGGCGATCTTCCTGCATGAGCTTGGTCATGCCTGGGGCTGCCGCGTGCAAGGCATTCCTGTGCGTCGGGTAATGCTGCATGGCGGTGGCGGATTCTGTGAACAAGGGCGTTCGCTGTCGCGGACCGAACAAGAGTTGTTTGTGATCATGGGACCCCTTGTAAACTTGGGTCTTTGGGCGATCTGCGGCTTGTTGCAACACGTCCTTTGGAACAACGCGGAATCGGCCCTGATGCAGGGGATTGAGCCCAGCCAAGTCAGTTATAAAATCTATGCGTATCTGGGGATGTTCGGGTTTTTAAATCTGGCACTGTTCATCTTCAACATGATCCCCGTCCAGCCGCTGGACGGTGGAAAACTGTTGCACCTTTTCCTGCTAAGGTTCTTGGGCAAAGTCGGCGCACATCGTATTACAGGGGTCATTGGACTGGTGCTTTCGGTTGTTTGGATACCGGCCGCGATTTTGTTTTACGTCCATTACGGTTGGATTCTTTTCTTTATTCCATCGATATCAGCACATTACAGAATGGCGCGAGGCCAACTGGCCTGACGGTCAAAAACTGCGAACGGAGGGGGAGACGATGACAAAAACACCAGTGCATCTGTGGATCATCGGGGCGCTATCGCTTTTGTGGAACGCGGGCGGCGGCTTTGACTATGTCATGACACAAACGGAAAATCCGGACTATCTCGCGGCACTGACGCCCGAGCAACAGGCGTTTCTGACCAACGCACCGCTCTGGTTCGAGGCGGCTTGGGCGGTCGGCGTCTGGTTTTCTGTCTTCGGTTCATTATTGCTTCTTCTGCGGTCCCGCTATGCTGGTTCAGCTTTTGCGTTGTCATTGCTGGGATTGATCGTCGCATCGATCTACACTTACCTGATCGCCGACGGAGGCAGCGCACTGGCTGTGTCTGGCACCGCGGCTTTGATCTTTACTGTGGCAATCCCAATTATCCTGATCGCGCTGTGGCTTTATGCGCGGGCGATGACCAAGAAGGGCGTCCTGCGCTGATGCGGCTTCTGTTTGTGTGTCTGGGCAACATTTGCAGATCGCCGGCTGCTGAAGGTTTGATGCGGAGCCTCGCGCCTGACTGGACGATCGACAGTGCTGGGACAGGCGGGTGGCATGTGGGCGATCCGCCTTACCCACCCATGCAGTGTGCGGCAAAGGCGCGGGGTATTGATCTTGGCGGTTTGCGGGCCCGTCAGTTCACGGTTGAGGACTTCGACCGGTTTGATTTAATCGTTGCTATGGACCGCCAGAACCTTGCTGATATTGAACTGCTCCGCCCCAAAGATCATCCGGCATTGGCGCGGATGATGGCGGCGCAGGATGTGCCCGATCCGTATTATACCCGTGATTTCAAAGGGTGCCTTGATATTATTGAGGCTGCCAGTGCTAGGTTACTGATCGACATGACCGGGTCGCCTGTTCGCTGAAAGCTTTGTAGCGCAGCCAGAACGCTTCGTTTGAACTGTTGTCGGACTGCCGTGTGTCCTGCGCCATTTGCGGATCGGCAAAGAACTCGGCCGCGCGAGACTGTTCCCGGCGTGACAGCGTCTGATCCGCGACCTGCTGAACGCAAGAACATAGCGCGGGAGATGCCGCGCTGCGACCCGCGTCGATACAGGCCGTTCCGACCGCTCCGGATACACGGGGGCCGCAGCTTGCCATGGTCGCAAGGGCCCCAATCACAAGAATTAAACGCATAAACTGCCTCTGCCTCGGTCCGCCCCCGACTTACGCGGGTGATGCGGAGATGTGATGCCCCACGGATTGCAGTATGCCGCTGCGAGCTGTCCGATGCAATTGATTTGAGTGTTTAGGGGCGTTGCGCGTACACGGGACGCAACGTTCGGTGGTGTCGGGCATGGGGCTACGGGTTGGTCAGCGCGAATCTTTCGTTAACGTCAATTTTTATTGGTTAAAACGGTGCCCGAAACCGGTCGGACTAGTGTCGGCAAAACGTCGGGCAACGGTGCGGAATTACATGTTGAGGTTGTGTTTAACGATGTGTTCGATGGATTTTGTAAAGAATGGGTTAATTTATCGAGATGAAGCCAGGGAAAACCTCGCCCTGCGGTCGTTAGGTTTGTAGGGCTGTGGAGGACAGATGACTTTGACATTCCGGCCAGAGGAACGACTCAAAAAGAAAACCGGACATTTGCTCAAGACATCACGAAGGTCTCAAAAGAGCCCAAAGTGTTGGGTGCCACGATCCCTACGCACATCCGCTTCGGTAACGTTGGCTATGACGAATTTGTCTGACGGTCCGGCCAATGGCGCCTTTCTTGCAAATCCGCGAGAAATGATGGAGGTCCGGAGGCAGCAACCAAAACTCTCTGATAATCAGTTACTATGAAAACTGCCCCAATCATTAAAACCGACCGTCTGCTCCTTCGGGAGCCGATAATTGACGATTGGCCAAGTTTTGCAGAATTGATGACGTCGGAGCGCGCGAAGTACATGGGAGGGCCGTTCTCACTTGGCTCAGCGTGGGGCGTCTTTTGTCATGGAGTCGCGCTTTGGCAGCTTTTCGGTGTTGGCAATCTGTCAATTGTGTCGCGTGAGAACAATCAGTGCTTAGGTCAAATCGAGATTAACCAAGGCCCCCGCTTTCCGGAACAGGAGCTTGGATGGCAGTTGAATGCTGCGGCAGAAGGTAAAGGATATGCTTTCGAGGCTGCTGTCGCGATGCGCGATTGGGCTTTTCAGGAATGCAGACTGAAAACACTTGTGAGCTACATCGATCCAGACAACTCCCGTTCCATCCGTCTTGCCGAACGACTTGGTGCGACGATTGATGAGAATGCTTGCAAGCAGGACCCGGATGATTTGGTATACAGGCACCTTGGATAGTATTCGCAGCTAGCCCCACGCATTCGTCCACGCCAAAGAGGTCGACATCGATCTATCGTGCGAAAAAGTCTGTATTCTCCGCTCTAACGACCATCAAAGATGTCGCTCGAAAGCTTGGTCAGGGTTCAGAATTGTATGGCGTTTGAACTAGAACTGCATGACGGGGGCGGCAGATTTTAACTTAAGTTTCCTGCATTGGGGCGCCCGCCTATGTTTCACGGGTTAGGCACCGTCGAAATACAAAAGATTGCCCCAAGGGGCGGTTTTTTTGCGTCTGCCGAGGTCTGGTACCGATCTGGAGCGGGCGAAGAGATTCGAACTCTCGACCCTAACCTTGGCAAGGTTATGCTCTACCCCTGAGCTACGCCCGCACTCCATATCGTGTGGGCTCATCTATAAACAGATGGCCGGTACTGCAAGAGCAAAATCGCCTTCAGACGTAGTTTTTCGAAGGTTTGGCTGACGGATGAATTCGTTATGCCCCCACGTCTTCGCTATGCGCTACAACGCCGTCCTTTGTCAGCAGGACCAAACCGTATGCGCCCGGTTCGTCAACCGATAGCGAAGAATCCACCGTTGAAAGGTCAAGAACGCCGTGATCGCATGAACTTTTGAAGATCGTCCATGAAACGCCACTCGTTGTGCCGGAGATCGTCCTATGAACATGACCACAAAAAAGGTGCAACGGGCTGTGAGATGCCAGCATCCCCAAAAGGCGGTCGCCGTCGGCAAGTTTGATGTCGTCCATCCCGGCGATGCCGGTGTTAAATGGCGGGTGGTGGATGAAGATCAGTGGCACCCTGCCTTCCGCTGTCTCAAGTGCCTGGGCCAGAAAAGCCTTTCTCTGGTCACACAGTTGGCCGGCATGATGTTTGTCCGGGTAGGGCGGCCCATCCAGTGAGTCGAGCAGGATCACTCGATGATGGTCCAGATCGTGAACCATCTGAACATGACCGCTTGCCATGCGGGGCGCGTTTGGGAACGCTGCCTGAAAGGGTTCTCGCCTGTCATGATTGCCCAACATGGGCAACACCGGGATAGTTACATCGGCGAGCGCGGCTGCCAATTGCGCGTATTCCTCGGGGAATCCGTGATGTGTCAGGTCTCCCAGCAAGATCAGGGCGTTGGCGTCGGGATGTGCGGTCAGGGCTGTGTCCAATACCTGTTGAAACCGCGCAAGCGGGTTCAGTCCGATGATCGTCTCGCCTTCCTTGCAGATATGGATGTCACTGATCACGAGTAATTTTTGCATCACATTACGCCTTGAACTGGATCAGATCCCAGCGGTTGCCGAAGGGATCGCGGAATACGGCCACGGTGCCGTAGGGTTCGTGGCGCGGCGCCTCTTCGAAATGTACATCCTTGGCCAGCATCGCCGTGTGATCCCGCTTGAAATCATCAGTCTCCAAGAACAGCCACACCCGGCCACCGCCTTGGTTGCCAATCGCGGCGCTTTGGGTTGGTCCGACAGCCTTGGCCAGAAGGAACGCTGTTTCTGCACCCGCCGGACCCACACGCACCCAGCGTTTGCCGCCGCCAAGGTCGGTGTCTTCGAGCAGCGTGAAGCCCAGTTTGTCTACATAGAATGCGATGCCCTTGTCGTAGTCAGGCACCAGAAGTGAGAGAAGAGCGAGCCTTTGTGCCATCACAGCAGGCTTAGAACAAGCAGGCCAAAAGCGCTCAGACCGATCATCCCGGTCGTGAGAAGCATTCCCCAGACCCGCAGCAACATCACAGGGCGGTCACCCCAAAAGCCGATCCCGTGCATGAGGCGACCGGCCAACAGCATCAAACCTAACAGATGAATGATGATGGGCGCTGCACCGTTGAGTTCCACCAGCCCCAGCAGGATTAGCCCGATGGGTGCGTATTCGGCGCAGTTGCCTTGGGCGCGGATGCGGGTTTCCAACGCCTTGTCACCATGATCCCCAAGCGAGATCAGATTGCCGCGCCGGTAGGTGATGACACGGAAGCTGAGCGCCAGAAAGAGAAGTGCGATAATGGCCGCGTAGATGGTGGTGATTGAAAGCATTTCAAAACCTCAAAAATGCCCGGCAAATTCTGCCAAGTGATCTTCAGTTCCATTCCGGCGGAATTGGCACCGGACTCAACCCCAACGCTATGAAGGCTTCATTTGGCGCGTCATCGAGCTGACCACGTGTCGCGAAGTTCCCAAAGCGGACCGTATACCCATCAGGTACGTACTGCCAATCGATTACCATTTGGGGGTCAACGGCAATTTCATCATAGAAAAATACGGGATAATCCTTGTTGGTTGGAACGATTTTTCCGGCGATCTCACCATCTGCCGACCTGACGAGATCTTCGATGAGGTAGGGTGCCAGGCAGAGCGATGCATCTGCGCGTGTGATGCTGATCAACATCGTTATGCTGAGCTTGCCAGACGCCGTTCCGTCGGGGTCGAATGCGTTTTTGACAACACGGGGCCAACTGGCAGCGACCTCTTCGCTTTGTGGTGCCGCGCGGGGCAACCAACAGAAGGGGACGCCCTCATCCGCCATTGCCGCCGGGGCGGCCGCAATGGCCGCCCCGATAATGATATGTGCCAGGCGCCTATTCAAGCTCGACCAACAAATCCTTGGCATCGATCTGTCCACCTGCCTGCACATGTACGGCCTTTACCACCGCATCGCGTTCCGCATGGATACCGGTTTCCATCTTCATCGCTTCGATGGTCAGGAGCAGTTCGCCCGCAGTGACCTTTTTGCCTGCCACGGCGGCGACGGTTGCCACCACGCCCGGCATCGGTGCGCCGATATGGTCGGGATTGCCGTCCTCGGCTTTTGGACCTTGTACCTTTTCAGCTGCCGCCAGACGGTTCAGTACCCGGATCGTGCGCGGTTGGCCGTTGAGTTCGAAGAACACCTTCACTTCGCCGTCTTCGTTCATCTCGGACACGGCCTGCATCCGGATTTCCAGCGTTTTGCCGGGGTCAATCTCGGCCGAGATTTCTTCGCCCGGTTCCATGCCGTAAAAGAAAGTGCGTGTTGGCAGTGTCCGTACCGGGCCATAAGTGCGGTGGCGACCTGCGTAGTCGAGGAACACCTTGGGGTACATCAGGTAGCCGTTGAGGTCTTCGTCATCAAGTTTCATGCCGTCCAGTTGCGCGGACAGATCGACCTTCGCCGCCTCAAGATCGATGGGTTTGAGCGACTTGCCTGGCCGCTCGGTGCTGGCCTTTTCACCTTTCAGGATGATTTTCTGGATTGTCTTGGGCCAGCCGCCCGGGGGTTGGCCAAGCGCGCCTCGCATCATGTCGACCACGCTATCGGGGAAGACGACATCCACTGCCGGGTCTTCGACCTGTTCGCGTGTCAGCCCCTGGCTTACCATCATCAGGGCCATGTCGCCGACCACCTTGGAGGAGGGCGTAACCTTCACGATATCGCCGAACATCTGGTTCACATCCGCATAGGTCTGGGCGACCTCGTGCCAGCGTTCTTCCAGACCCAGAGACCGCGCCTGCGCCTTGAGGTTGGTGAACTGCCCGCCGGGCATTTCGTGCAAATAAACCTCGGACGCGGGGGCCTGCAGGCCGCTTTCAAACGCGGCGTAGTGCCCGCGCACCTGTTCGAAATAGTTGCTGATCTGGCGGATGGCCTGAACGTCCAGCCCGGTGTCGCGCTCGGTCCCTTTCAGGGCCTCTACAATCGACCCCAGCGTCGGTTGTGATGTGTTGCCTGATAGGGCATCCATCGCCGCGTCCACACAATCGACCCCGGCGGCAGAGGCCGCCAGAACCGTTGCGATTGCTGCACCAGACGTATCATGCGTGTGGAAGTGGATCGGGAGATCAACCTCTTCCTTCAATGCTGTGACCAGCGCCGTCGCCGATGCGGGTTTCAAAAGCCCGGCCATGTCTTTGAGGCCCAGCACATGAGCGCCTGCGGCCTCCAGTTCCTTGGCCATGCCGACATAGTATTTCAGGTCATATTTGGACCGGTTAGGGTCCATTAGATCGCCTGTATAGCAGATCGTGCCTTCGCAAACCTTTTCGGCCTTGATCACCGCGTCCATGGCGACGCGCATGTTTTCAACCCAGTTAAGGCTGTCGAACACGCGGAAGACATCGACGCCGGATTTGGCGGCCTGTGCGACAAAGCTTTCGACCACATTGTCGGGGTAGTTGGTATAGCCGACCCCGTTGGAGGCCCGCAGGAGCATCTGCGTCATGATGTTGGGCATATTGGCCCGGATGTCGCGCAGACGCTGCCAAGGGCATTCCTGCAAGAACCGGTACGCCACATCAAAGGTCGCACCACCCCAGCATTCCACGCTGAACAGCTGGTTCATTTTGGCCGCATAGGTCGGCGCGATGCGGATCATATCGATAGAGCGCATCCGGGTCGCCAGCAGCGACTGATGCCCGTCGCGCATGGTCGTATCGGTGATCAGCAACTGCTTTTGGTCGCGCAGCCAGCTGGCGACGGCCTCTGGCCCGAATTCGTCGAGAATATCGCGGCTGCCGGGGACAACATCGGTGGTTGGCATCACAGGTGGTTTGGGCTGCTTGATTTCCGCAGCTGGCAGGGGGCGACCCAAAGTTTCGGGATGTCCGTTGACCGTGATGTCGGCGATGTAGGTCAGGATTTTCGTGGCCCGATCACGCCGCTTGGAGAAGTTGAAGAGGTCGGATGTGTCGTCGATGAACTTGGTCGAATATTCGTTGTTCAGGAATGTCGGATGCTTCAGTAGGTTTTCCACAAAGGCGATATTGGTGCTGACGCCCCTGATACGGAATTCGCGCAGGGCGCGGTCCATCCGGGCGATTGCCATTTCGGGTGTGGGGGCGCGAGCGGTCACTTTGGTCAGAAGTGAATCGTAGTATCGCGTGATCACGGCCCCGGAATAGGCGGTCCCGCCGTCAAGCCGGATACCGGGGCCAGTAGCACTGCGGTACATCTGGATGCGGCCGTAGTCGGGTATGAAGTTGTTCATCGGATCTTCGGTCGTGACCCGGCATTGCAGCGCGTGACCGTCAAGTTTGACGTCATATTGGCTGGCGCAACCCGTGGCCTCGACCAGCGATTTGCCTTCGGCGATCAGGATTTGCGCACGCACGATGTCGATGCCTGTGACCTCTTCGGTCACGGTATGTTCGACCTGCACACGCGGGTTCACTTCAATGAAGTAGAATTCGCCACTGTCCATATCCATCAGGAATTCGACTGTGCCGGCGCATTCGTAATTCACATGCTGGCAGATTTTCTTGCCGAGGTTACATATCTGCTCGCGCTGGGTGCCGGAAAGATAGGGGGCAGGCGCACGTTCGACGACCTTTTGGTTGCGGCGCTGGACCGAACAATCGCGTTCCCACAGGTGATACATTTGGCCATGACTGTCGCCAAGGATCTGTACCTCCACGTGGCGCGCGCGGATGATCATCTTTTCCAGATAACCTTCGCCGTTACCGAAAGCGGCTTCTGCCTCTCGTCGGCCCTCGCGGACCTTCTCGATCAGTTCGTCTTCGTTCATGATCGGACGCATGCCGCGACCGCCACCGCCCCAAGATGCTTTTAGCATCAGAGGATAACCCACTTCGGCGGCCTGTTTTTTGACCAATTCCATATCGTCGCCGAGCACATCAGTTGCCGGGATGACTGGTACGTCTGCAGCAATGGCGACCTGGCGGGCGCTGGCCTTGTCGCCCAACTCGCGCATGGTCTTCGCCTTGGGGCCGATGAAGGTGATGCCGTTGGCATGGCAGGCATCGACGAAATCGGGGTTTTCGGACAGCAGGCCGTATCCGGGGTGGATCGCATCTGCGCCTGACATCTTGGCGACGCGGATAATCTCTTCGATGCTCAGGTAGGCAGCGACCGGTCCAAGGTCTTCACCGATCCGGTAGGCTTCATCCGCTTTGAAACGGTGCAGACCCAGCTTGTCCTCCTCGGCGTAGACAGCAACGGTCTTTTTACCCATCTCATTCGCGGCGCGCATAATGCGGATCGCGATCTCACCCCGGTTGGCAATCAGAATCTTTTTGAAATCGGCCATCTATTTGTCCCCTTCGCAACTGCGGCATTCCTAAGGGGCAATGACGGGATGGTCCATACGGTTTACTGCGTAGATCGTATGCAATGTGGCAGATCGCGCAACGATTGCGCCCCAAGTTGCGCCATGTTGCTGATCATGTCCTTGCGTAGAATATCAATCAGGTGGGCCGCACCCGGTTCCCCCAATGCGCCCAAAGCGTAGTGAAACGCGCGGCCCAGCATGACGAAATCGGCACCAAGAGCGAGTGCGCGCAGTACATCCAGCCCGCCTTCGATTCCGCTGTCAAAGATGATTGGCAGGGTCGTGGCGGCCCGGATGGTGGGCAAAACCTCGATCGTGGCTGGGGCAGCGTCAAATTGCCGACCCGCGTGATTGCTGACCCAGATCGCGTCTGCACCGATGTTGGCAAGCTTGGTGGTGTCATCCGCTTTCAGAACGCCTTTGACGACCAAAGGCCCGTCCCACAGGTCGCGCAGCGCCTTGAGGTAATCCCAGTCGGGCGAGGTGCGCATCAGATACCCGATATGCTGGTTCGAGGGCAGGGCCGCCCGATTGTTTGAATAGCTTTCCATCAACCGCAGGCGCGGCATGCCAGTCTTGCGAATTCCGTTCAGCCAGACGGGGCACCGGGCCGCCTGAAAGGCCAGACGAGGGGTGAGTTTGGGTGGATTGGTCAGCCCGCTGCGGGTTTGCCGTTCGCGGCGGGAAGGGGCGGGAACATCCAGCGTCAGGACGAGGGTGTGAAAGCCTGATGCCTTTGCCCGCTTCAGAATGTCATCGCGGATCGTTGGATCGCGCGGTGGGTAAAGCTGAAACCATCCCTGATCACCTGCATGCCGCCCGACATCCTCGGGCAGTTGGCTTGCGACAGTGGACAATGTGTAGGGAATGTTTGCGCGGGCGGCGGTTCTGGCCAGCATTTGTTCTGCACCCGGCCAGATCAGGCCAGACATGCCGACCGGCGCAATGCCGATTGGAAGTGGATGTGGTTTGCCCAGAAAGGTTATGCGGAGGTCTGGATCAAACTCACCATGCAGGATGGATGGGTCGAACAGCACCCGGTCCAGCGCAGCGCGGTTTCGTCTTTGGGTGGCCTCGACACCGGTGGCGCTATCCAGATATTCCCAGACGAAATGCGGGATACGCCGCCGGGCGCGCGCCTTGAGGTCTGAAATAGCGGGATATTTGCTGTGCAAGTCCATTGGTGGCACGCTATGTCAGACGTTACGGGTTTGGCAATCGCCGGAGCCTCCGGTGGGGGGCTTGTGCCGAAAAAGAAACATGCCAGTGGCATGTTTCAGGCATAAGCGGGCGGAGCCCAGAAGGCCAAGATGAAGTTGGGAGAACATTCATAGAACAAGGCTTTTCTATGTGGTGGAGACGGGCTATGTTCTGCCCATGAATGATTTCTCGGAAGATGATGCCTTTGAAGCTGCGGTGCCGCTGAGCCAGCGGGCAATGGCGGGGCATGCTGCACCCTATTTTGATGGTTTGAACCCGGCGCAACGTGAGGCGGTTGAGGTTTTGGATGGGCCGGTTCTGATGCTTGCGGGCGCTGGAACGGGCAAGACCAAGGCGCTGACCACCCGTATTGCGCATCTGCTGGCCACTGGCACCGCCCGCCCGCATGAGATTTTGGCGGTTACATTTACCAACAAGGCCGCCCGCGAGATGAAATCGCGGGTTGGTGGTTTGATGGGGCAGGCGGTTGAAGGGATGCCGTGGCTTGGCACGTTCCATTCGGTTTGCGCCAAACAGCTGCGCCGTCATGCGGAACTGGTGAACCTCAAATCCAACTTCACGATTCTGGATACGGACGATCAGATCAGGTTGATGAAGCAGCTGATCGTCGCAGCCGATATCGACGACAAACGCTGGCCTGCGCGGATGCTGGCCGGCATCATCGATGGCTGGAAGAACAAGGCCTATACGCCTGATAAAGTGCCGGTCGCTGATAGTGGCGCGTTTGATCATAAGGGTGTGGAGCTTTACGCAGCCTATCAGGCCCGGTTGCGCGATCTGAACGCCGTCGATTTTGGCGATATTCTGCTTCATATGGTGACGATCTTTCAGGCGCATGACGACGTGCTGCAGCAGTATCAGCGCTGGTTCCGCTATATTCTGGTGGACGAGTATCAGGATACCAATGTCGCCCAATATATGTGGCTGCGTCTGCTGGCCGCGTCGCACAAGAACATCTGTTGTGTCGGCGATGACGACCAGTCGATCTATGGCTGGCGTGGGGCTGAAGTGGGTAATATCCTGCGGTTTGAAAATGATTTTCCGGGTGCGCATGTGGTGCGGTTGGAAGAGAATTACCGCTCCACCCCGCATATTCTGGCGGCCGCTTCCGGTGTTATTGCGGCCAATAAGGGGCGGTTGGGCAAGACGCTGTTCACCTCGCGGGAAGACGGCGAAAAGGTTCGTCTGATCGGCCATTGGGACGGTGAGGAAGAAGCGCGCTGGATCGGTGAAGAGGTTGAGGCGATGCAGCGCGGCACCCGTGGGCTTGATCCCGTTGGGTTGGACCGGATGGCGATCCTTGTCCGCGCCTCACACCAGATGCGTGCGTTTGAGGATCGGTTTCTGACAATCGGACTGCCGTATCGCGTGATCGGTGGTCCGCGCTTTTATGAGCGTATGGAGATCAGGGACGCGATGGCCTATTTTCGGTTAGCCGTGTCGCCCGAGGATGATCTGGCGTTTGAGCGGATCGTGAATACTCCCAAACGGGGTCTTGGTGACAAGGCCGTGCAGACCATCCAGCGTACCGCAAGGTCAAATGGCGTGTCGCTTGTGGAAGGGGCACGGCTTGTCTGTCAGGGACGGCTTTTGGGCGGCAAAGGGCTGAAAGAGCTGACCATTCTGGTTGACGCAATTGATCGCTGGAACGGGCAGGTGCGGGCCGAGGCCGATACCCATGTGGAACTGGCTGAGATGATATTGGACGAAAGCGGTTACACCGGCTTTTGGCAGAATGACAAAACACCCGAAGCGCCGGGGCGATTGGAGAACCTCAAGGAACTGGTCAAGGCGTTGGAGAATTTTGAGAACCTGCAGGGGTTCCTCGAACATGTCAGCCTGATCATGGATAACGAGACCGAGGAGGCGGGCGAAAAGGTCAGTATCATGACTTTGCACGCAGCCAAGGGCCTTGAATTTCCCGCCGTGTTTCTGCCGGGTTGGGAAGACGGATTGTTCCCCTCGCAGCGGTCCATGGATGAAAGCGGGCTGAAGGGTTTGGAGGAAGAACGCAGGCTGGCCTATGTGGGGATCACGCGGGCTGAGGAGCTGTGTACGATTTCCTTTGCGGCCAACAGGCGGGTCTATGGCCAGTGGCAATCAGCGATGCCTTCGCGGTTCATTGATGAACTGCCGGAGGATCACGTGGAAGTACTGACGCCGCCGGGTCTTTATGGCGGGGGATATGGGGCTGCTGGCATGGCCGCCAACTCCAGCCCGAAAATGCAGGAAATGATGGGCAGTGACTTGCACGAACAGGCCGCGCGCGCGGATGTCTATAACTCGCCGGGCTGGAAGCGGCTGCAATCGCGTGGGGCGCAGCGCGGCATGTCGATGCCGTCTGAGGCCCGAAATATGACCATTGATCTGGATGCCGTGAGTGCGTTCACCGAGGGCGACCGCGTTTTCCATCAGAAGTTCGGCTATGGCGAGGTGATGGGGATCGAAGGTGACAAGCTGGAGATCGAGTTTGACAAAGCCGGGGCGAAGCATGTGGTCGCGCGGTTTGTGGTCAGTGCTGAACAGGCGGATGACGTGCCGTTTTAATCATCCACGGAGCCGATGATTTTTGCGGGGTTGCCGACAGCGATCATGCGAGGTGCGACATCCTTGGTAACAACTGATCCTGCACCAATAATTGCGCCGTCACCTATCGTCACACCCGGCATGATAATCGCGCCTGCGCCGATCCATGTATAAGCCCCGATGCTGATGGGGTGCGCGATGTTCATTACTTCGAAGGGCGGCATCTGTCCGGAGGCGTCGACAAAGCGATCTTCGGGCCGTTTGGGGTGGCTTGCCGTGATCAGTTGCACATTTGGCCCGATGGCTGCGTAGTCGCCGATAGTGATCGTCGCCCCGTCCAGCAAGGTGCACCCGGTGTTGAAGTAAACCCATTTGCCAAGATGCACATGGCGGCCATACTCGACATAAAAGGGCGGGGTAACGGTGCATGGGCCGTCCATTGACCCGAACAGGGCCTTCATAGCCGCATGTCGCGCTTCCGCATCAGAGGCGGGTGTGGCATCCAGTTCCGCCTTGGCCTTGGCGCATTCTGCCATGATCGCCAATATATCCGGGTCGATACCGTTATGGACCTGTCCCGCGACCAGTTTTTGGTAATTTGATAATATCATTATGCGGCCAGTAGGTGCCAAGGCGGCATGATTTGCAAGGGCAGTTTCAGGACAACCACACCGGCACCAGCGTCAGCACAAGTAACCCAGCCATTGTCCAGTTGAAGATGCGCAAAAGCCGGGGCCGTGTCAGCAGCCGTTTGATCTGTGTGCCGATCCCGGCCCATACCGCGACGGATGGTTGATTTGTTGCGGCGAACACCCCGGCGACGAAGATGGCTGGCCATATTCCGGCGCCCTCTGGTGTGTAGTTGGTGACGGCATAGATCGCCATGTACCACGCCTTTGGATTGACCCATTGAAACGCTGCCGCTTGCAGGAAGGTAAAGGGTTTGCCGCCGGTCTCTCCCTCTTTCGGGGGCGCTGCATTGGCGATTTTCCATGCCAGATAAAGCAGGTAAGCGGTCGACAGGGTCTGCATGATCAGCTGGGCTTGCGGATAGAGCGCGAATATCTGGCCCAGCCCAAGCCCGACCAGAAAAACCATGAAAGCGTGGCCCAGCGAGATACCAACCATATGCGGTACTGAACGGCGCAGCCCGAAATTCGCGCCCGAGGCCATTAACATCAGGTTATTCGGCCCCGGTGTGATGGAGCTGACAAAGGCAAAGCCGATCAGGGCAATCATGAGTTCGTAATTCATTGCGCAATGATACGCATGAAATGACACAATGAAATTGCCAAATTGTGTGGATTGCGGATAAAGTTGCAACTTATGACGGATAATGATCCCATTACTGACGCAATATTGCGTGAACTTTCGCTGGATGGGCGGATCAGCAACCTGCGGCTTGCCGAAAAGGTGGGCCTGTCACCCTCCGCCTGTTTGCGCCGGGTGCAAGAGCTTGAACGAACGGGCGTGATCAAGGGGTATCGCGCCCGGCTTGATCCTGCACAGACCGGACGGGCCTATGTGGTCTATGTCGCGGTTGGATTGGCCGAGCACACCAAAGACGCGCAACTGGGGTTTGAACGGGCCATGCAACGCGCAGCAGAAGTGACCGAGTGTCACAACGTGGCCGGGGCTTTTGAGTACATGCTGCGGGTCGAGGTGGCGGATTTGCCCGCCTACAAGGCGTTTCACACCGACATTCTGGGGACCGTCCCGCATGTGCGGTCGATCACCAGTTACATGGTGATGGGTTCGCCCAAGGACACGCGGGCCTAGCAGCCGATCCCTTTTGATTTGGGTCAAGGATTTCCGTTGAGGGGCAGCGCATCCTTTTTGCAGGAAAAGGGGGATGTCATGCCTGCTGCCACAAACAAAGCCGACCTGCTTGCCGTGACACAAAAGGAATTTGGCAAGCTGACGGGATTGGTCGAAACGGTTGATCCTATTTTTGCGATGCAAAAGGAGGATGATACCTCGATCAAGGATGTGATTGCCCACCGCGCCCATTGGATTGACTTGTTTCTTGGTTGGTACGCCGACGGTCAGGCGGACAAGCCGGTCTCTTTCCCCGCCGAAGGGTACAAGTGGAATGACCTCAAACGGTACAATGCTGATTTGCGCGAGCGGCAGGCAGATTTGTCGTGGGAGGATGCAAAGGCAACGCTGGACAAAAATCACGCAAGGCTGACCGATTGGATCGACGGATTGTCTGATGAAGCGCTTTATGGCGGCCCCATGAAGGGCGCCAACAACAAGTGGACACCAGGGCGCTGGGCCGAAGCTGCCGGGCCAAGCCATTTCCGGTCTGCCGCGAAATACATCCGCGCAAGGCTCCGTTCCAAATAAAAAAACGACGATGCTCGGGAGGAGGATGAGCATCGCCGTCTTTATTTTTTGCGCCCTCCACGGGGAGGAGGAAGTGTCAGGCGCTTCACGCGGTCCTGCCCGGGAGGAGGATGGGCATTTCCGCTATTGCGATCAGGCCGGGAGGAGGATGGCCCGATCGAAATTCCTGTTTGTCTAAGAATGGCGGCATCCGGGAGGAGGTGGATGCCGCCACCTTATTGTCCACCTGGCATTCAAGGGAGGAGGAAGAATTGCCAGGTTTCGTCAGAACCACCGAAGGGGAGGAGAGTGGTTCCGATCCTTGTGTTACTTGCCGTATGCGGCTTCCATTGCGATGGCGCGAATGCCCGCCCGGCTGATGCCCAGGTCATTAAGCTCGCGGTCGTTCAGCTCTTGAAGCTCGTTTACGGTATTCCGATATACGCGGTAGGCTGCCCACTTCACCGCAAGCGCATCACGCACATGGTCGAAGCGTTCGGTAAGGGTCAGGCCAGAGAAATCTGTTTGTGTTTGGTATGCCATTGTCTGCTCTTTCATCCTTGCGACGTTCACGCCGCTCGTGTTGTGCTCATGATGTATGAATATGCTGCGCCTGCACAATGGTTGTTTGCGCAATGCTGCCATGCAGAAAGTGCATAAGCGCTTCTGACCTAATGGCGTGAAGTAGTCACATTACCCACGATGCGGGCTGTTTCCCTTGCGCTTTGATGAAAACGTGCCAGATGTGGCCAAATAAGTAGCAGTCCACGAACCCGGAGAAAAATCTTGGCGATCACCCGTGACGAAGTCTTAGGCGCATTATCCAGACTGACATTGCCTGACGGGCGCGACATCGTTTCGCGCGATATGGTGCGGGCCCTGACCATTGAGGGCGATAACGTCCGTTTTGTGATTGAAGCGGCTGATCCAACTGAGGCGTCCGGCCTGGAAGGTGTCAGGCAGGCCGCAGAGCGGACCGTGGCCGCATTGTCGGGTGTCGCTGACGTTTCGGTCATTTTGACCGCGCATGGCCCTGCCGCGAAACCGCCGGAGCCGCCGTCGCTTAAGATCGGTCGTCATCCGACGCCGCAGGCCGGACCAGCCCAGGTTGCTGGCGTCGACCGTATTCTTGCCATCGGGTCGGGTAAGGGCGGTGTCGGCAAATCCACCGTGTCATCCAATCTGGCTGTTGCGCTTGCCAAGGAGGGACGCCGGGTTGGGCTGTTGGACGCCGATATCTATGGCCCCTCGCTGCCTCGTATGATGGGCGTGAACAAGCGTCCCGGCAGCCCGGATGGTAAAACTATCATTCCATTGCAGGCCCACGGGGTCACGATGATGTCCATCGGCTTGATGGTCGATCCAGCCAAGGCGGTTGTCTGGCGCGGCCCTATGCTTATGGGTGCGCTGCAGCAGATGTTGGGACAGGTCGAATGGGGCGAGCTGGACGTGCTGATCGTCGATTTGCCGCCCGGCACCGGAGACGTGCAGTTGACCTTGTGCCAGAAGACACAACTGACCGGCGCGGTCGTTGTCAGCACCCCGCAGGATGTGGCGCTGATTGATGCGCGCAAGGCGATTGATATGTTCAATACGCTAAACACGCCCGTTCTTGGTTTGATTGAAAATATGTCGACATTCGTCTGCCCCAATTGCGGCCACGAGGCGCATATCTTTGGGCATGGTGGCGTGGCCGCCGAGGCCGAAAAGATCGGCGCACCATTTTTGGGCAGCCTGCCAATTGATCTTGATACAAGGCTCGCGGGTGACGATGGCACCCCGATTGCCGCAGGCGATGGGCCGATGGCTGAGGCGTATGGGCAACTCGCCCGTCGCTTCATTGATGGTGGTATGGCGTGATACGGGCGGCGACTTCGGCTGACGCTGATGCGATCTGGGCGCTGATTGAGCCGGTCTTCCGTGCCGGCGAGACCATGGCCGTGCCCCGCGACATTGGGCGTGCTGACGCTTTGGCGCTGTGGATGAATGGTTCAACATACGTTGACGAAGGACCCGACGGTGTTTTGGGCACCTACTATATCAGGACCAACAAGCCCGGCGGCGGTGCGCATGTCTGCAACTGCGGATATATCGTTTCCGAAGCGGCGCGCGGGCAGGGGCTGGCGCGGCGGATGTGCGAGCATTCGCAGGATGAGGCGCGGGCGCTGGGCTACCGGGCGATGCAGTTCAACTTTGTTCTGGCCAGCAATGTGGGTGCTGTTGGGCTTTGGCAAAGGTTGGGCTTTGATACGGTTGGGACGATACCCGATGCCTTTGATCATCCACATGCGGGTCTGGTCGATGCGTTCGTGATGTACAAACGGCTGACGGCTTAGACGACGTCCAATCTGTTGCGCTGCGAACACGGCTGCACTCGCGTCCGGTTTCATCATCTGGGAATTTCTGGAATCTCATGCGATTTCGAATCACATAACTGTGTGATTCGTTTGTTTTGAATGTCGATTCATTCGTTTTAGCGGGTTCAAACAGACCATTTGGACGACCTAAGGTAAGTTTTTTGGGAATGTCTGGAATAACCGCTGCCCTCTCAAATTTTACTACATATTGTGTCATATAGTGCTAAAGGCACCACAAATACACCAAATTTGACCACCTCACATCAATATGTTGTTTGGCGGAGGTCCAAAAAACACCATCTAGTACCATGAATTCCCAAAAAACTGTTGATTGGTGAGGGAACCAATGGCACAACAGGTCTACGGAAAGGACGGGACAGACAATTAAAGGGCATTAAGAACCCAGACCGGCAAAGCCAGGTTTCATACAGGCCCCGCCTTACCGACAAAAAGATCCGGCGCGTGAGCGAGCAGACATCCCCCCAGGTGGCACGCGCAGTCGGACATCCCATAAGTTGGGACGAGGCGGCGGATTGTGCAGTGGCAGCAGCGCAATCCGCCGTTTTTACATTCAGACGGCAGTATTTTCGGGGGAGTGGTTTTAGTAGAGGGCCGAGGGACAGTGGTTCTGAGCTTCACAGGTGAGCACACCCAGAAGGTGGACGGTAAGGGTCGCATGTCGATTCCGGCCGATTTCCGTCGTGTGCTTGAAGCTGGCGATCCTGAATGGACCAGCGGCCTGTCACCACGTATGTATCTTCTTTATGGTGATCACCTGAAAAACGAATTGCACGGTTATACCGTGGATGAATTCACCGCTCTTATCGATCAGATCAATGCGCTTCCTCGCGGGCATCCAAACAAGAAAAAACTATCCCATCTCTATATCGGGCAATCGATCAAGCTGGACGTCGACAAGGACGGCCGCACCGTCATGCCGATCAAGCAGCGTCAAAAGCTGGGTATCACGGATGGAGAGCTGTATTTTCGCGGGGTCGGCGACCATTTCGAAATCTGGAAGGCGGACACCTTCACCGAAGAGGTGGGCGAAAGCATTAAAGATTGGTTGGATGATCAGGACGATGGTTTCGATCCGCTCATCCTTCTCGACGCTTAGGGGGACATGATGTCAGCTGCCGCAGACACCCAACCACATACACCCGTCCTAATCGAGCCGCTGATTGCAGCGGTTTCGCCCGTTTCCGGGGTCTGGATTGATGGAACATTCGGTGCAGGAGGTTACACGCGCGCTTTGCTGGCTGCTGGCGCTGATCAGGTCGTCGGTGTGGACCGAGACCCGTTGGCCTTTGAAATGGCTGCGGGTTGGGTTTCCGATTATGGCGACCGGATCACCTTGCAGCAGGGCACGTTTTCCAAGCTGGATGAATATGGTGCCGACGTTGACGGCGTGGTTCTGGACCTTGGCGTGAGTTCCATGCAGCTTGATCTGGCAGAGCGTGGGTTTTCCTTCATGCGCGATGGCCCGCTGGATATGCGTATGTCGCAAGATGGCCCCTCTGCCGCCGATATTGTCAACGAGGCTGACGAGTCTGAACTCGCTGATATCATTTATCTTTATGGTGAGGAGCGCGCATCGCGTCGCATCGCCAAGGCAATAGTGGCGGCCCGTCCGCTCAGCACGACTTTGCAGTTGGCTAAGGTTGTTGAGGGCTGTTTGCCTCGCTCCAAACCCGGCCAGTCGCATCCCGCGACGCGCACGTTTCAGGCGTTGCGTATCGCGGTGAACAACGAATATGGCGAGCTGGCCGAAGGGTTGATGGCCGCCGAACGCGCCTTGAAACCGGGCGGTCAATTGGCCGTCGTGACTTTTCATTCCGTTGAGGACCGGATGGTAAAACGGTTCATGCAGGCCCGCTCTGGTCAGACGGCCAACGCCAATCGCTATGCGCCGGAGACGGCGCAGATCACACCTGCTTTCCGGGTCGAAAAACGCAAGGCGATTGGCCCCGATGCCGATGAGGTTGCAGCCAATCCGAGGGCTCGGTCGGCCAAGTTGCGGGTGGCGATCCGCACAGAGGCACCGGCGGAACGGATCGATCCTGCGGCCCTGGGCATGCCGATGAAGAAGGGGGGCAGATAGATGCGCAGTGTTCTTTATGTTCTTGCGGCGCTGGCCGTGATGGGGCTGGCATTCTGGGCCTATCAGGAAAACTATAAAACCCAGCAGGCCATAAAACAGGTGCGCAACCTGCATGCCCAAATCGGTGCGGCACATGAACGGCTTGGCATGTTGAAGGCCGAATGGGCATATCTCAACCGGCCTGACAGGCTTGCCGATCTGGCAGAGCTGAATTTCGACCGTTTGGGTCTTCTGCCGCTGATGCCAGACGCATTTGGCCAAGTTGATAATGTCATCTATCCGCTGCCCCCGATCGAGCCGATTATCAACCCGGTTGAGCTGTCCAGCGACGCGTTTGTCAACGATGGGGAGGAGCCGCTATGATCCGCACACCTTTGCGCCCGTTGGCGCGTATCCTCAAGGCGCGTGATCGTGGCGAAAACCCCGATGTGATCGAGGCGGAGAACAAGCGCATTCGGCACGAGGAAATGGCCGATAAAGCCCGCCAACGTGCCGAGGGGCGCCTGTTGGTGCTGGGTCTCTTTTTCTTTTGTGCCTTTGTGGTCATTGGCGGACGTATGGGTACGCTGGCCTCTTCCGTTCCGGAAGAGCCGCGCGCGACCACCGTTGGCAACCCGATTATCGGCCAACGCGCTGATATTGTAGACAGAAACGGGCGGATCATGGCGACAAACCTTGCCACGCATTCGCTCTATGCCCACCCGCGCGACATGATTGACCCGGCACGTGCTGCGGCCGGGCTGGCCGAGATATTTCCTGAACTCAAGGAAGAAGAACTGGTCGCGGACTTTACTGGTGACCGCAAATTCATGTGGATCAGGCGCCAGATCAGCCCCGAGCAAATGCAGGCGGTCCATGATATCGGCTCTCCCGGTCTGCTTTTTGGTCCGCGCGAGATGCGGTTGTATCCCAATGGCCCGATTGCGTCGCATATCCTTGGTGGTGCCAGCTATGGTCGCGAAGGTGTCGCAAGTGCCGAGGTGATCGGTGTTGCTGGTGTCGAACGCCAGTTCGATGGGTTCCTGCGTGATCCTGCCAATGAAGGTGAGCCACTTGAGCTGTCACTGGACCTGTCCGTGCAGGCCGCCACGGAAGAGGTGCTGGCCGGCGGTATGTCGTTGATGAATGCCAAAGGGGCCGCGTCGGTCCTGATGGATATCAAAACGGGTGAAGTGCTCGCGATGGCGTCACTGCCTGATTTTGATCCCAACAACCGCCCGCGCATTCTGACCGAGGGCGATCAATCGGATAGTCCGCTTTTCAATCGCGCGGTGCAGGGTGTTTACGAGCTGGGATCGACCTTCAAAATTTTTGCGATAGCACAGGCAATGGAGCTGGGCTTGGTCAATCCCAATACGATGATCGATACGCAAGGCCCGATGACGTGGGGTCGTTTTCGCATACGGGACTTTCATGATTACGGGCCGCAATTGAGCACGACTGATGTGATCGTCAAATCGTCAAATATTGGCACGGCCCGGATTGCGCTGATGATCGGCGCCCAACGGCAGAAAGAATTCCTCGGCTCGCTTGGGTTTCTGGAGGCCACCCCGATCGAGATGGTAGAAGCACCGACCGGGGCGCCGCTGGTGCCGCGCAACTGGTCAGAAATATCAACGATGACAATATCTTATGGGCATGGCCTGTCCAGTTCGCCACTTCATCTGGCATCCGCTTATGCGTCGCTTCTGAATGGTGGGACGAAGGTGGAACCGACGCTGTTGCGCCAACACAATCCACCTCTTGGCCCGCGCGTCGTACGTGAAGAGATCAGCCGCCGATCTGCTGATATGTTGCGGCAGGTGGTCGAACGTGGCACGGCATCCTTTGGCGAGGTGCCGGGATACGAAGTGGGCGGCAAGACCGGGACTGCCGACAAGCCGCGCGAAAGTGGCGGCGGCTACTATGATGACAAGGTGATCGCGACGTTCGCCTCGGTCTTTCCCGCGGATGATCCAAAATATGTGTTGATTGTTACGCTGGACGAACCGTCAGAAAACTCGGGTGATAAGCCGCGCCGCACTGCAGGTTGGACCGCCGTGCCGGTTGCCGCTGAAATGATCCGTCGCGTCGCACCGCTCTTGGGGCTCAGACCGCAAGTGGACAGTGCTCAATCCGTCAGTGTAACACTCACCTCAAACTAAACGGGGGCTGCAATGACATCACTGGCGGAACTGGGTCTGACAGCGCAAGGCGGGGGCGAAGCACAGATTACCGGCCTTGCCGTTGATAGCCGCGAGGTCAAGAACGGCACCTTATTTGCCGCATTGCCCGGTTCCCATGTTCATGGGGCAGAGTTCATCCAATACGCGCTACGCATGGGAGCCGCCGCAATCCTGACGGATGCCGAAGGCGCGCGTATCGCTGCCGATGAATTGGCGGCGTCGACTGCCGCAGTGGTCATCACCCAGGACCCACGACAGGCGCTGGCGCAGACGGCATCGCTCTGGTTTGGGGTGCATCCTGCGACAGTTGTGGCCGTGACTGGCACCAACGGAAAGACATCCGTTTCCACATTTTGCCGCCAGATTTGGGAAGAGATGGGTATCGCCGGGGTCAATCTTGGCAGCACCGGCGTTGAAGGCGCCTGGACCCATCCGCTGAAGTACACCACGCCAGAGCCGATCACCTTGCATCGGGTCATGGCAGAGGCCACCCAAAATGGCATCACCCATGTCGCGATGGAGGCGTCATCGCATGGGCTTGATCAGCGCCGTCTGGACGGTGTGCTGCTGGCGGCTGCCGGGTTCACCAATTTCACGCAGGATCATCTGGATTACCACGAAACATTCGAGGCGTATTTTGACGCCAAGATGGGTCTGTTCACCCGCGTTCTGGGAGAAGACGGCGTGGCCGTTATCAATCTCGACGATCCCAAAGGCCCCGAAGTGGCCGAGATATGCATCGCACGCGGGCAAGAGATCATCGGTGTCGGACGTCACCCCAATGCGCGGCTTCGGCTGACCGGTCAGCGGTTTGATCAGACGGGTCAGGATATTCTGTTCTCTTGGCAAGACCGGCCGCGGCAGGCCCGGTTGGGTCTGATAGGCGGCTTTCAGGCCGAAAATGTATTGCTGGCGGCGGGCCTTGTGATTGCTGCGGGTGGCGATCCGGTTGATGTGTTCGATGCGCTGCCCAACCTTGGCACCGTGCGAGGCCGGATGGAATTGGCGGCAACGCGCGACAATGGTGCGGCTGTTTTTGTGGATTTTTCTCATACGCCTGATGCGGTGGCGACAGCGCTCAAGGCGATGCGGCCGCATGTGATGGGGCGGATCGTAGTAATCCTCGGGGCCGGCGGAGATCGCGACACGGGCAAGCGCCCATTGATGGGCGCTGCGGCGGCAAAGCATGCTGATGTCGTGATCGTAACTGACGATAATCCGCGATCGGAAGAACCCGCCGCAATTCGCGCCGCAGTTATGGCGGGGGCGGTTCAAGCTGGTGGAACCGACAGCATCACCGAAGTTGGCGACCGGGCGGAAGCGATCTTGCGCGGCATAGATGCGCTTGGCCCCGGCGATGCGCTTTTGATAGCGGGTAAAGGGCACGAAACGGGGCAGGTTGTGGGCGACACGGTACTGCCTTTCAACGATGTCGAGCAGGCGAGCGTGGCGGTGGCTGCACTTGAGGGCAAGATATGACCGCGCTTTGGACCAGCGCCGACGCTGTTGCCGCGACAGGCGGCGAGACTACGGCAGAGTGGACGGCGACCGGCGTGTCCATCGATACACGGACGATCCAGCCCGGTGACTTGTTCATTGCCCTGACGGATATACGCGACGGTCATGACTTTGTGGCGCAATCCCTTGAAAAAGGGGCTGCCGCTGCGATGGTCAGCCATAGGCCCGATGATGTTGCCTCTGATGCGCCGCTGCTGATTGTGGCTGATGTGCTTGAGGGGCTTGGGGCGCTTGGAATCGCGGGCAGGGCGCGTACGCAGGCGCGGGTCGCCGCGATCACTGGATCCGTCGGCAAAACCTCGACCAAGGAAATGCTGCGCACGGTGCTGGACGGGAAGGGCAAATGCCACGCTGCCGAAGCATCATATAACAATCACTGGGGCGTGCCGCTGACACTGGCCCGTATGCCGGTCGACAGTGACTACGCCATCATCGAGATCGGAATGAGCAACCCGGGAGAAATCTCTCCGTTGTCCAAAATGGCGCGACCTCATGTGGCGATGATCACGACTGTCGCTGCGGCACACCTGGCGGCCTTTGACGATCTGACCGGGATCGCTGTGGAAAAGGCTGCGATCATGGATGGGTTGGAACCTGACGGGATTGCTGTCCTGAACGCAGATATCGAGACCAGCGCGGTTTTGCAGGATTACGCGACCAAGACCGGAGCCAAAAAGGTGCTATTCGGCAAAGTGGCCGATGACTGGGCGGTGAAGGATGTGCGTCTAACGGGTAATGTCACTGTCATCACTGCCGCACATCGTGGACAGGACTATCTTTTCAAGCTCTCTGTGCCGGGGCGGCATTTTGCGATGAACGCGGTCGGTGTGTTGGCAGTGGCCGAGGCGCTGGGCGTTGATCCGGTGGCGGCCTCCCTCGATATTGCGAATTGGGTGCCGCCAGCCGGGCGGGGCAGGTCCGAGGTGATTTCCCTCGATATTGCTGATGAAGGTGCAACGCTTGATCTTATTGATGATGCGTTCAACGCCAATCCCACATCCCTGACCGCATCGCTTGAGGTTCTTGCCGCCGCAACACCCCGGGATGGTGTTGGGCGGGTCAGCAAGGGGCGACGGATCGCGATACTGGGTGACATGTTGGAACTGGGCGACGAGGAGGTCGCGATGCATCGGGATATCGCGAACGATCCCTTTCTGAACAAGCTGGACCTCATCCACTGTTCGGGACCGTTGATGCATCATCTTTGGCAAGCGTTGCCCGAAGGGCAGCGTGGGCAGTGGGCCGAAACATCGACTGATCTGAAGGGTCAGGTCTCTCGTCTTGTTGATGCCGGTGACGTGGTGCTTGTCAAAGGGTCCAAGGGCAGCAAAGTCAGTCTGGTCGTTGACGCCATCCGCAAATTGGGGCATCCGCGCCTCCAAGAAAAATAAGGGACCTTTATGCTCTATTGGCTCACGGCACTGTCGGACGGCGGCGACTTTTTCAACCTCTTTCGATATATTACCTTTCGCGCGGGCGGGGCGTTCATGACAGCGCTGCTGTTTGGATTTATCTTTGGGCCGCCGCTGATTAACGTCTTGCGCCGCAAGCAGGGCAAAGGGCAACCAATCCGCGACGACGGGCCAGAGGGACATTTCGTCAAAGCCGGCACACCGACAATGGGCGGGTTGCTGATCGTGGGTGGTATGACGACCTCGACCCTGTTGTGGGCACGATTGGATAATCCGTTTGTCTGGATGGTGTTGTTTGTCACACTGTCCTTTGCGCTGATCGGGTTTGCGGATGATTATGCGAAAGTGTCCAAGCAGAATACGGCAGGTGTGTCCGGCAAGGTGCGCATTCTTCTGGGCATCCTGATTGCTGCAATCGCGGCCTATTGGGCGGCCCTGCACCACCCAGACGATCTGACAAATCAGCTCGCCTTGCCGATTTTCAAGGATACGCTGATCAATCTGGGCTTTTTGTTTGTCCCCTTCGCAGTGGTCGTGATTGTGGGTTCCGCCAATGCGGTGAACCTGACCGACGGTCTGGACGGGTTGGCGATCATGCCCGCGATGATCGCGGCGGGTACATTCGGGATCATTGCCTATGCGGTGGGCCGGACTGACTTTACCGAATATCTGGACGTTCACTACGTACCGCAAACCGGTGAAATTCTGATTTTCTGCGCAGGCTTGATCGGTGGCGGGCTAGGCTTTTTGTGGTACAACGCACCGCCAGCAGCCGTCTTTATGGGCGATACCGGATCGCTCGCGCTGGGTGGCGCATTGGGGGCAATCGCCGTCGCCACCAAGCATGAAATCGTTCTCGCGATCGTTGGCGGTCTGTTCGTGGTCGAAGCGATGAGCGTCATCATCCAAGTCGCCTACTATAAGCGGACTGGCAAGCGCGTGTTCCTGATGGCCCCGATTCACCACCACTACGAAAAGAAGGGTTGGGCCGAGCCGCAGATCGTGATCCGGTTCTGGATCATTTCGCTGATTTTGGCGATGATCGGATTGGCGACGCTGAAGGTGCGGTGACATCTGCGGTTTTCTGACGCCGGAAATAGGGGCAGCAGTGGCTGTCTGAAGGGGACAAGAAGCAGATCATGATACCAGTACAGGGATACGCGGGCCGCACCGTGGCTGTCTTGGGCCTTGGCCGCACCGGTCGCGCTGCGGCGGCAGCGTTGGAGGCGGGCGGCGCGAGGCCCGTTGTTTGGGACGATAGCGGACTGGCGCGGGAAGGGGCAGAGGCGGATGGTCTGGACGTTCGCGATCTGACGAAAGCTGGGGGTTTTGATGATGTTGCTGCCCTTGTTGTCAGCCCCGGCATCCCGCATCTATATCCGACGCCGCACCCTGTAATCTCTGCCGCTTGGGATGCGGCTGTGCCGGTGGATAACGACATTGGTCTGTTCTTTCGGTCCTTTGCCAACCCGGACTGGAACAAGTTCGACACCGCCCCCCGCGTGATTGCCGTCACCGGGTCCAACGGCAAGTCGACGACCTCTGCGCTGATCCATCATATTCTGACGCAGAACGGCCGTCCCGCCCAACTGGCCGGTAATATTGGCCGGGGCGTGCTTGATATCGACCCGGCCCATGATGGTGAGGTCGTGGTGCTGGAGCTGTCGTCCTACCAGACCGACCTTGCCCGCGCCCTGACGCCGGATGTGGCAGTGTTCACGAACCTGTCCCCCGATCATCTGGACAGGCATGGCGGTCTCGGCGGATATTTCGCGGCCAAGCGTCGGCTTTTCGCTGAAGGTGGCCCCGACCGGGCCGTTATCGGCGTGGACGAAGCCGAAGGGTGCTATCTTGCCAATCAGCTTATCGAAGGCCCTGATGATGGCAGGGTTATCCGCATCTCGTCGGGCCGCAAACTGGCGGGGCAGGGGTGGACCGTCTTTGCCCGCAAGGGGTTTCTATCCGAAAGCCGCAAGGGCCGTCAGGTCGCCTCGATTGATTTGCGAGGCATCAAGGGGCTGCCGGGCGCGCATAATCACCAGAATGCCTGTGCGGCCTATGCCGCCTGCCGGACCTTGGGGCTGGGGCCAAAGGGGATCGAAGCCGCGATGCAGACCTATCCCGGCCTGCCGCATCGTAGTCAGCTGGTGGCTGAGATTGATGGCGTTGCCTATGTGAACGACAGCAAGGCGACCAATGTGGACAGCGCGGCCAAGGCTTTGCAGGCCTTTCCGAAAATTCGCTGGATTTGTGGGGGGCTGCAGAAGGATGGCGGGTTGGAGGGATTGTTGCCGCACTTGGGTCATGTCGTGAAGGCCTATGTTATCGGACGCGAGGCCGAAGCCTTTGCCCGGCAATTGGATGGGGCGGAGGCCGAGGTTTGTGGAACCATGGAAAAGGCCGTCGCCCGGGCCAAGGCGGAAGCCGCGGCAGGTGACGTCGTGCTGCTGGCCCCGGCAGCGGCGTCGTTTGATCAATATGATAACTTCGAGCAACGGGGCGAGGATTTCATGGCTCAGGTGGAGGCGGTTAACCGGTAATGTGGAGAGTTGCGTATCATCTGACTCGATGAAGCGGATTTTCTGAGTCCTATCAGTAGACTGCATCACTCAATCTTGGCCCAAACGCCAAGCAATTCTTACCCAAACCGGACCTTCATTGCGACCTGTTTCGAGGGCGGCAGTGCGGGACAAAGGGTGAATTCGCTGCGGCTGCGCCAATGGCCGCTCTGGTTGCAGTACATTCCTGAAAGACTAATCGATAACGTAGACAGGAATCGGCGAACTCGGACTGCGCCAAGCTCTATCTGTTTCTGTAAACGTAATCAGTTCATCAATCCGCTGCGCCGTGAGAAGCTCAAACATCTTGTCTAAATGCGCAACAGAGGGGCCAAGGCGGTTGGGCCAAAGTGGCGCAAATTGAGGACAATTTTCATCAGCACTGCGAAGACGAGTGTATTCATAGGGTTGTCCGTTGAGGAAGACGTCCGCCAAGCCCAATGACGGTCCGCCACGGGAATATATAGCAACAACTTGTGAGCCGGAGATGTTCCACTGAACTGGACCACCCTCCATAGACAAGAACAGCGCCGTTGGTCCTTCGCGTGTGACCTCAACGCTTATCTGACGTATTGGATCGTCGCGGTACCGTCTGAACTGGCCCTCCGATAGAGCAACCGTCGCGATGTGGGTACCGCTCTCAAATGACACCATCTGACAGTTTTGCGATCCGATTTCCAACCGGTCGAAACCTGCTGCCGCCCGAAGGATATCTTGCTCATCGTCTGGAACTGCTCGAGAGATGCTGTTCAACCTACATAAATTGCTATTTATTCCGGAGCCCGTGACGGGCTGATCGGCCCGTTCTTCGAAGTAAAGACACACCGAATAACCTCGGTTTCCGTTCATCTCCGGCGCAGGAACTCCACTTGCCACCATCAATGACGTGGGGGGTAATTCTGGCGGCAAAATAATTTCTCTTGTTACTATGTAGTCGACTGTTGGGGACATGAAGAAATCTGGATCAAACCTAGTTTGATAACGTGCGCTAAATGCTGATGCATATGCCTCAACTATGTGTCTGTTCTCACTAGAAGTTGCAGAGATCAATGCTCCAGATCCCACCAAAGCTTGCAGTCCCGGTTGCCCCGGTAGCATCTCATATGCTTGCGCCGGATTCTGAGAAACAACCAACTCAGGCGATATGGAAACCATGGCATCTGAAACTTCTGGTAAAACTATTGATATTGTGTTCGACGAAGTGTCCCGTAGCTGTGATTGCCAAGAAACCACTTGGTCAACCCGTTGTCGGGGTTGGGTTGGCTCTGGATGAAGAGATACGCGTTCGTCTGGTTCTTCCCCAAACCACTGTGACGGAATGCACGCGGTCGCAACGCGTGTACAGGAGGTTCTTAAAACACTATCCAGCACCGTCAAATCAGGTGATGTAAAGCTTATCCGGTCTTCGGGAACGCCCATAACTCCTGCCCCGTTTGGCCCAACATTTGTCGCCCCTAACACTACGACCCGCGAGACGCTTTCAACATCTCCCGTCAGTCGCCAGATTGTCTGCTCGCGTGCGCTCAATACAAGGTAGTTTTGTGCGTCGGTTTCATCGATTTGGACAGTTACAAGTCGGGTCCTTCTGTTTGGCTCTCCAAGATGGTGGTCTGACAACTTGGCAGCAGCACTACCGAAGATCACGGAAACCCGTTCATTGGCCTCCGGTAGTGGGATTGTGCAGCTTGGAAAGTGATGGTCTTCAAATTGGGGACCCATGCATGCAAATGCAGGGCCGCAAAACACAACAGATGATACCAAAATCAAAATTAATCTGATCATCGTAGTCTTGTTCCAAACAAATGACATGTGAAATCGATATCGCTTTGAGCTCTTTCTTTCCAGCATTGTTCGAGTTGTTCAAAGCCGACGTTCGTTAAGGGTGCAGCATCGGTCAAAATGGGCTCTTTTTCCTCATTTGCTACGATCCGCACGAACGGCAGCTTTTCCGGTTTTCACAAATAGGGCCAGTCTTTGGCGTAAAGGTCAAAGTCATCTGACGATCAACAGGTAAGACGTGTGTAGCTCCAATCAGGTCGCACGTATCGCCTGTCCCGCCGCCCAACCTGACGACCACGCCCATTGGAAATTGTATCCGCCCAGCCACCCGGTAACGTCGACGCATTCGCCGATGAAATAGAGGCCAGGTACGTCTTTCGCCGCCATGGTTTTTGACGACAATGCATTCGTGTCGACGCCACCCAATGTGACTTCTGCGGTGCGATATCCCTCTGATCCGGTGGGGGTCAGTGTCCTGCTTTGCAACTGGTCACAAAGCGCTTGCAGGTTTGCATCGCTTTGATCGCCGATATTGCCGGACAGTGAAATTTCATCCGCCAGATGCTCGACCAACCGGTTGGGAAGGGTCTGGCTGAGGACTGTGGTCAGCGCCCGACGCCCCTGGGTTTGTCGCTCCGCCCGCAGCTGTTGGTAGAGGCCATGCGACGGCGCAAGGTTCACCTCGATGCCTTGCCCTTCGGTCCAGTAGGACGAGGCTTGCAGAACCGCCGGGCCGGACAGGCCGCGATGGGTGAAAAGAATGGCCTCATCAAAACTTGTTCCGTTGGCTGTGACCCGTGCCGGGGTGGCGACGCCCGCGAGGTGTTTGAACTTGTCATCGGCGAAGGTCAAAGGCACGAGGCCGGGGCGCGGCGTGATGACGGGCAGCCCGAATTGTTCCGCGACCCGATAGCCCAAGCCCGTCGCACCCATCTTGGGGATCGATTTGCCGCCTGATGCGATCACAAGATGACGCGCCTCGATCAGTTGATTGCGGCCATCCTTGGAGACCGCCACCCGAAAATTGTTACCATCATGAGTGATCTCGCCCACCTCGGCTTGCAGCCAGAGCTGCGCACCCGCCTTGTCCATCTCGGCCAGCAGCATGGCGATGACGTCCTTGGCAGAGGTGTCGCAGAAAAGCTGCCCCAGCGTTTTCTCGTGCCATGGAATGCGGTGCTGATCGACAAGATTGATGAAGTCCCACTGGGTGTAACGGCCCAAGGCCGATTTGCAGAAGTGTTTATTTTGGCTGATGAAATTCGCGGGGCTTGCATGCAGGTTGGTGAAATTGCACCGCCCCCCGCCCGAGATGCGGATTTTCTCGCCCGGCGCTTTGGCGTGATCGACCACCAAAACCCCGGGGCCCGCATGCGCTGCGCACATCATGCCAGCGGCACCAGCGCCAATGATCAGGGTTTCGATTTTCATGTCAGTGGGTTGCCGCGAAATCCTTTCAAGCGCAAGAGGACGATCCGGGCCATGTGCTTTTTGATCAGCCGACACTTATTTTCGTAGAATCGCACGGAAAGGCACGCTATGCTGCCCTCAGACCCGGAAAACGGGCGAAAAGAGGCAGTATGGCGGTGATCCATGACGGAAATGGTCTATGGGACGGTCCCGGTTCAATCCGGTGACCCAGTTCTTCCAAGATGGTGGCGGACAATTGATAAATGGACGATGTCCTGCATCCTTGTCCTGTTCGGGATCGGGTTGCTTTTGGGCCTCGCATCATCGCCACCCCTTGCTGCGAAAAATGGGCTAGAGCCATTTTACTACGTCACACGTCAGGCCGTTTTTGGCGGAATGGCGATGATGGTGATGTTCACGATTTCCATGATGTCGCCCACGCTGGTTCGACGGCTGGCGGTGCTGGGGTTTCTTGGGGCCTTTGTGGCCTTGGCGTTTCTGCCCGTTCTGGGGACAGATTTCGGAAAAGGGGCCACCCGCTGGTATTCGCTGGGCTTTGCATCGATCCAGCCATCCGAGTTTCTGAAACCCGGTTTTGTGGTCATGGCGGCCTGGTTGTTGGCCGCCAGCCAGCAAATCGGTGGGCCGCCGGGCAAGCTGTACTCGTTTATCCTGACCATGGTGATCGTGCTGATGCTGGCCATGCAGCCCGACTTTGGGCAGGCCTGCCTGATCCTTTTTGCCTGGGGTGTGATGTATTTCGTGTCGGGCGCGCCAATGATCCTGCTGATCATTCTCGCCGGGTTGGTCATTTTTGCGGGAACGGTCGCCTATTCGAATTCCGAACACTTTGCCCGCCGGATTGACGGGTTCCTGTCCCCTGATCTGGACCCGACAACACAGCTGGGCTACGCGACCAATGCCATCCGCGAGGGTGGGTTTTTCGGTGTTGGTGTGGGCGAGGGCCAAGTGAAATGGTCGCTGCCGGATGCCCACACGGATTTCATCGTCGCTGTCGCAGCCGAGGAATATGGCCTGATCTGCGTGCTGGTTATCATAGCGCTTTATACCGTCATTGTTGTTCGCAGTCTGCTGCGGCTGATGAAGGAACGCGATCCGTTCATTCGTCTGGCCGGTACGGGGCTTGCCTGTGCCTTTGGCGTTCAGGCCATGATCAACATGGGCGTTGCGGTTCGCCTTTTGCCCGCCAAGGGGATGACGTTGCCATTTGTGTCTTACGGTGGGTCTTCCCTGATTGCTGGCGGCATTGCGGTGGGTATGCTCTTGGCCTTCACCCGCACCCGCCCGCAGGGTGAAATGGGCGACATTCTGCTGCGGAGATCCGGCCGATGAGTGCGCCACTTTTGATTATTGCAGCCGGTGGGACCGGCGGCCACATGTTCCCTGCCCAGGCATTGGCAGAAGCCATGTTGGAGAAGGGCTGGCGTGTGCGCCTGTCCACCGATGCGCGCGGCGCGCGCTATGCGGGCGGGTTTCCTGACGCGGTCGAGATTAACGTGGTCGGAAGCGCGACTTTCGCGCGTGGCGGCATCTTCGAAAAGCTACTTGTGCCGTTTCGGATTGTGGGTGGCATCGCGGCGGCCAAGTGGCGGATGCTGCGGGAAAGGCCGACGGCCGTTGTCGGTTTTGGCGGCTATCCAGCGATCCCGGCAATGACCGCCGCATGGGCGCTTCGCATCCCCCGAATGATCCACGAACAAAACGGCGTGTTGGGGCGGGTCAATCAACTGTTTGCCAAGCGCGTCGATGTGGTTGCCTGCGGCACCTGGCCGACCGAGCTTCCATCCGGTGTTGAGGGGCAGCATACCGGCAACCCAGTTCGTGCCGCCATTCTGGATCGGCACGCGGCGCCGTACATTCCGCCGGGCGATTATCCGATGTCGATCCTGATCATGGGGGGCAGTCAGGGCGCACGCATACTTTCGGACATCGTCCCGCCTGCGATTGCCAGCCTGCCAGAGCATTTGCGCCGCAACATCCGCGTAAGCCAGCAGGCCCGCGAAGAGGATTTGCAGCGGGTTATTGAGTATTACGAAAGCGAAATGATCACTGCCGATGTGCAGACCTTTTTCGACGACGTCCCCCAACGCTTGTCAGAGGCCCAATTGCTGATTGCCCGTTCGGGTGCATCCACAGTTGCTGATGCCAGCGTCATCGGGCGGCCTGCCATCTGGGTGCCTCTGGGCACCGCTATCCGGGATGAGCAGACCGCCAATGCGCGCCAATTGGTCGAGGCGGGTGCTGCTATCATGATGCCCGAAAGCACATTCGAAGTTGCACCGCTGCGCGAGCAGATCGAAATGGTGCTGGGTAGTGAAGAAGGAGCCATGCGTATGGCCCACGCCGCGGTGTCATGCGGCGTGCCGGATGCGACGGAACGGCTTGTATCCTTGGTGGAAAATCTGGCAGAGGCAGGGAAGAAGTGATGGATGGGAACCCAGTGATGAGCGCAGCAACCAAATTGCCACTCGATGTAGGGCCGATCCATTTCGTCGGTATTGGCGGGATCGGCATGTCCGGTATTGCGGAAGTTTTGATCAACCATGGCTACACAGTGCAGGGGTCTGACCTCAAATCGTCCAAGATCACGGAACGGCTGAAAACGCTTGGTGCTGTCATCTACGAAGGGCAACGCGCTGAAAACCTGGAGAATGCCGAAGTTGTGGTGATTTCATCGGCGATCAAGCCGGGCAACCCGGAACTGGACGAAGCGCGGGCAAAGGGCCTGCCCGTCGTTCGCAGGGCTGAAATGCTGGCAGAGCTGATGCGTCTGAAATCCAACATCGCCGTGGCTGGCACGCATGGCAAGACGACGACAACGACCATGGTTGCCGCAGTTCTTGACGAAGGCGGGATTGACCCGACTGTGATCAATGGCGGGATCATTCACGCCTATGGCTCTAACGCGCGTATGGGGCAGGGCGAATGGATGGTGGTCGAGGCTGACGAAAGCGACGGCACCTTCAACCGGCTGCCTGCCACTATCGCCATCGTGACCAATATCGACCCTGAACATATGGAGCACTGGGGCACGGAAGAGGCGCTTCATCAGGGGTTTTACGATTTTGTTTCAAACATCCCGTTTTATGGACTGGCTGTATGCTGCACCGACGACCCCGATGTGCAGGCTTTGGTCGGAAAAATCACTGACCGACGTGTAATAACCTACGGCTTTAACGCCCAGGCCGACGTAAAAGCGGTTGGGCTGACGTATAAGGCCGGTGCTGCCCATTTCGACGTAGCACTCCAGAACGAGGATGACGTGATCGAAGGATGTGAATTGCCGATGCCGGGGGACCACAATGTCTCTAACGCGCTGTCTGCGGTCGCCGTCGCACGACATCTGGGTATGAAAAAGGACGAGATCCGCAGCGCTCTGAAAGGTTTCGGCGGTGTTAACCGACGCTTTACCAAAGTGGGTGAGGTTGATGGCGTGACGATCATCGATGACTACGGCCACCACCCTGTTGAGATCGCGGCAGTTCTGAAGGCTGCCCGTCAGGCGTCGGAAGGGCGGGTCATTGCTGTGCATCAGCCCCACCGCTTCAGCCGCCTGTCACACCATTTCGATGATTTCTGCGCCTGCTTCAATGATGCGGATGTGGTTGGCATATCCGAAGTGTTTGCCGCGGGCGAAGATCCGATTGAAGGTGCGACGCATGCCGATCTTGTGGCCGGTTTGATCCGGCACGGACACCGGCACGCGCGAATTGTCGAATCCGAGGGTGATCTGGTCCGTCTTGTGCGTGAACAGGCCAAACCGGGTGACATTGTGGTCTGTCTTGGGGCTGGGACAATCAGCACCTGGGCGAATTCGTTGCCGGAACAGCTGGCGGGGTGAGCCTGCCGGTCATCATAGGGTGCTTCTGGGTCATCGCGGCAACAGCCGTTGCGTTTTTGCCCATGAGGCATCAATATGTGCCGGGTCTTTTTCTGCTTATCTCAGCACCGATTTTGATTATCTGGATCGGTGTTGTGCATGGCTGGTGGTTTTCAGTGCTGGGCATTTTTGCCTTCGTATCAATGTTTCGAAACCCGCTACGCTATCTTTACCGACGGGCGCGTGGTGAACATCCGGAAATTCCGAAATGAACCTGTCCTTTCTCTTTGTCTGCCTGTGGGTCGTATTGGCATTCGTCCTGCAGATGATCCCCTCCAAAGATAATCATTGGCGGCGGGCCTATTTCCTGATCATCATCGGGATTCCCTTGGTCGGCTGGGTGACGAAGGAAAACGGCCCGGTCCTTGGGCTGCTGGCTGTGGCTATAGGGACGTCGGTTCTGCGTTGGCCGATGATTTATATGGCCCGCTGGGTTCGCGAACAGATAACTTCCTGACAATTGGGTAGCCTGATCATCATTGCGATGATGTCGGCCTGTGCGCTGGCAGGCTTTGCGTTGTTTTTGAGGTGGATGCGAAAGGGGCAGTCCGGGTTGGCCCTGACGGTCGGGTCAGTGCTGGGGGCGTTGTTCTTTATCCTGATCTATGCGTCTGGAAAGCCTTTGGGTATTGATCCGGTCGCGGCGATATCGACTGCGTTTCTTTATATTTTACCGGCACTTATCGGTGCCGCTTTCGGTGCATTGCTCGGGTGGATACTGCGCCGGAAGGACGACACGAAATCTCAGAAAGGTTAGGGTTGCAGAAAATACTTGAGCAATGTTCATTATTGGCTTAAATTGAACATTGTTCAAAAATGGAGTTATGGACATGGATATTTATGGTTTTGCAGCAATCTTCGGGCTTTGCGCTCTTTTCACTTTCGCCACCTTTCTGGCTAAGTACCTGGTGAAAGCCAGGCACAAGCATACCTTTGCGGGTTTTGCCTTCGTCTGGGCCGCCTTTACAGCCGTCATGTATTTTGCCATGGAAAACGCCACCGGCTGGGATGGTCTTGGGTACATGATTGCCCTGATCGGGCTAAGCGCCCCCATCGGTGCAGGTTTGCTGGTCGGCGGCCTTGTTGGATTGACGCGAAGGGAACCAAACACGCATGCTTGATCTACCCGCTGTACGCGGCACGCTAACGCAAGGCCGACCTTTGGCAGACCTGACATGGCTTCGCGTTGGCGGCCCGGCAGAGGTGTTTTTCCAGCCCGCCGACCTAGATGATCTTTCGACGTTTCTGATGGCGCTCGACCCGTCCGTCCCGGTCTTTCCGATGGGGGTTGGCAGCAACCTGATCGTGCGGGACGGCGGAATTGCTGGGGTCGTGATCCGGCTGGGTCGTGGGTTTAACGCAATCGAGGTCGATGGTGATGTTGTCACGGCTGGCGCTGCCGCCCTGGACGCGCATGTCGCGCGGAAGGCGGCAGAGGCCGGGCTGGACCTGACATTTCTGCGCACCATTCCCGGCGCAATTGGTGGCGCGGTGCGTATGAATGCAGGGTGCTATGGGGCCTATGTCGCGGATGCGCTGATCTCGATCACGGTCGTTCTGCGGGACGGGACAATTACGGAATTGGACGCGGATGCGCTGCAATTTGCCTACCGGCACAGCACCTTGCCCGAGGGTGCAGTTATTGTTCAGGCGCGGTTTCAAGCGCCGAAAGGTGACCCGGCGGCGCTGGACCAGAAGATGGCCGAGCAACTGGCGAAACGCGATGAAACCCAGCCGACCAAGGATCGTACAGCCGGGTCAACCTTCCGGAATCCGGCAGGTTTTTCGTCTACTGGCCGGGACGACGACACGCACGAGTTGAAGGCATGGAAGGTCATTGACGATGCCGGAATGCGGGGCGCGACGCTGGGCGGCGCGATCATGAATACCAAACACTCCAACTTCCTGACCAATGCTGGCGGGGCGACGGCTGCTGACCTGGAAGATTTGGGTGAGCAGGTGCGGAAAAAGGTTTACGATTCCAGTCAGATCACGCTAGAGTGGGAAATCATGAGGGTCGGCAAACGAACTGATCCTGACGATAAGAAATAGACGGTCGAAAAACGACCAGATCCGGGCAGGATCACACAAGATGACGGGTCGCAAAAGACCCGCGAAAGAGGCGGTAGGGTATGTCGAGCAGGGCAAACCCGAAAGTTGTTGTACTGATGGGCGGCCCATCGGCAGAGCGAGAGGTCTCGCTGTCGTCGGGCCGTGAATGCGCGGCAGCTTTACGGGAAGCGGGATATGAAGTGATCGAGGTCGATGCGGGCCGCGACCTTTCCTCCCGTCTGATCGAAATCGCACCCGATGTTGTCTTTAACGCCTTGCATGGGCGTTGGGGTGAAGATGGGGCGGTGCAGGGCATCCTTGAATGGTTGCGTATTCCCTATACCCATTCTGGCATTCTCGCCTCGGCACTTACGCTGGATAAACAGCGCACCAAGGATGTGTATCGCGAAGCCGGATTGCCGGTTGTCGACAGCATAATCGCGCCTGCGGCCGATGTGCGGGCGCGCCATGTGATGGCCCCGCCTTATGTGGTGAAGCCGTATAATGAGGGCTCCAGCGTCGGCATCTACATCGTGAACAAAGACGCCAACAGCCCGCCGCAATTGGCAGACGATATGCCAGAACAGGTCATGGTTGAGGCTTATGTGCCGGGCCGTGAGATGACGACAACGGTCATGGGTGATCGTGCGCTGACGGTCACGGATATCATCGCTGAAGGTTGGTACGACTATCATGCGAAATATTCGCCCGGCGGTTCGCAGCACGTCCTGCCTGCTGACATTCCGCCGCAGATTTTCGATGCCTGCATGGATTACGCGCTTCGCGCGCATAAGGCGTTGGGCTGTCGCGGTGTAAGCCGCACGGACTTCCGATGGGACGAAACCCGTGGATTGGATGGTCTGATCCTTCTTGAAACCAATACCCAGCCCGGTCTCACGCCCACATCGCTCACGCCTGAACAGGCAGAGCATGTGGGCATGAGCTTTCCGGAGTTCTGCAGATGGCTGGTGGAGGATGCGTCATGCGATCGTTGATGCGCCGCCCCGCCACAGATGTACCCCGCGATCCCGCGCCCTCGCGCTGGGTTTACCGGTATCAAAGGTTGATGCTGACACCCGGTTTCCGGGCGACCGTCAAAGTCGGCGTGCCTATCCTGCTTGTCGCTGCCATCGCAACCAGCTGGTTCTCGCATGAGGAAAACCGGCAGATGCTGAACGATCAGATTGCACAGGCCAAGGCGACGTTTCAGGAACGCCCGCAATTCATGGTCAACCAGATGAACATCACCGGGATTGAAGACGCAGTTAAGGTGGATGTGGCGAGCGTCTTGCCTGTCGAATTTCCGGTTTCGTCCTTCGCGCTTGATCTGCAGGAAATGCGCAAAACGGTCGAGGCGCTTGATACCGTCCGTTCGGCCAGCGTGCGGGTCGGGCAGAGCGGCACGCTTGATGTCAGGGTCAGCCCCCGCGTTCCTGTGGCACTTTGGCGGGATAAAGGCACCTTGCGTTTGATCGACGCCGACGGCGTGTTTTCGGGCACCGTCAGTGCGCGGGCGGATCGTCTGGATTTGCCGCTGATTGCCGGCGAAGGTGCGGAACAAAGCATTGACGAGGCGCTGGCGCTCTTCGTCGGGGCGGGGCCATTGCAATCACGGGTGCGCGGTCTGGTCCGCATGGGCGAACGGCGCTGGGACATCGTGCTTGACCGAAAGCAGCGTATCCTGTTGCCCGCCGATAACCCGACCGCAGCGCTGGATCGGGTTATCGCGCTAACCGGTGCGCAAGACATGCTCGAACGTGATGTGGCCGTCGTGGATATGCGCAACGCGGCCCGACCCACCTTGCGGATGAGCGAAGAAGCAACAGCGGCTCTGCGCCGCGTCAATAATAAAAAAAATACAGGGGCAGACGAATAATGGGCGATCTCTACGAAAGTCAGCGTGCCATGCGGAACATGCGCAAGGCGGCCATGCAACGCGGTGTTGTGGCCATTCTTGACGTGGGGACATCGAAAATCGCCTGTCTGGTTCTGCGTTTCGACGGGCCAGAACAGTTTCGGACGTCCGATGGCGTCGGGTCGATGGCAGGGCAATCGCAATTCCGGGTCATTGGTGCGGCCACAACCCGGTCACGCGGTGTGCGCTTTGGCGAAGTGGACGCGATGCAGGAAACAGAGCGTGCCATTCGAACCGCTGTCCAGGCGGCGCAGAAGATGGCTAACGTGCGCGTTGATCACGTCATCGCCTGTCTCGCAGGGGCGCGGCCGCGGTCCTATGGTCTGGATGGGTCGGTCGACATCGTTGGCGGTATGGTGTCCGAGCAGGATATCGGGCGCGTAATGGCCGCTTGCGACGTGCCGGATTATGGTGCTGACCGTGATGTTCTTCATGCGCAGCCGGTCAACTTTGCGCTGGACCATCGTTCGGGCATGGCTGATCCGCGTGGTCAGATCGGCAACCGGTTGAATACCGACATGCACATGCTGACGGTGGACGCCACCGCGATCCAGAACCTTTTCTACTGTATCAAACGGTGTGATCTGGAATTGGCGGGTCTGGCTTCTTCGGCGTATGTGTCCGGCATTTCGGCATTGGTGGAAGATGAACAGGAACTGGGTGCCGCCTGTATCGATTTGGGTGGTGGCTCAACCGGTGTGTCCGTCTTTATGAAAAAACACATGATCTATGCCGATGCCGTGCGCATGGGCGGGGATCATGTGACCTCTGACATCTCAATGGGTTTGCAAATCCCGGCCAATACCGCCGAGCGTATCAAGACCTTTTATGGCGGGGTCGTTGCGACGGGCATGGATGACCGCGAAATGATCGAGATCGGCGGCGAAACCGGTGATTGGGAACATGACAGGCGTACCGTCAGCCGGGCCGAACTGATCGGGATCATGCGGCCACGGGTCGAAGAAATCCTCGAGGAAGTGCGTCTGCGCCTTGATGCTGCCGGGTTCGAACATTTGCCAAGCCAGCAGATCGTCCTGACCGGCGGCGGCAGCCAGATTCCGGGCCTGGATGGGTTGGCAAGCAAAATTCTGGGCCAACAGGTGCGGCTGGGGCGGCCATTGCGGGTGCAGGGGCTTCCGCAGGCGGCGATCGGCCCCGCATTTTCGTCGGCGGTTGGCCTGACATTGTTTGCGGCAAACCCGCAGGATGAATGGTGGGATTTCGAGATTCCTGCCGACACTTACCCCGCGCGATCGCTAAAACGGGCCGTGAAATGGTTCAAGGACAACTGGTAATACGCAAGATATTGCCGACTATTCGAAATACAGGCCAATCTGCCATTTTTTTGTCCAGATTTGGTAGATATTTTGTGTTTTTGTCGTGACCTTTCGGCATCACTCGGTTAACATCTTCGTAATTTCGGCGCAGGGGCCTATTTGGGCAGGCAAATAAAAAAAGAAGGCGGACAGAGCATGACATTAAATCTTTCGTTTCCGGGACAAGAAGACCTGAAGCCAAGGATCACCGTATTTGGTGTTGGCGGGGCAGGCGGCAATGCCGTCAACAATATGATCGAACAAGAGCTGGACGGGACCGAATTTGTGGTCGCGAATACCGACGCGCAGGCGCTGCAGCAGTCGCGTGCTCAGGCAAAAATCCAGATGGGTCTGAAGGTCACCGAAGGTTTGGGCGCTGGGGCGCGCGCAACAGTTGGTGCCGCTGCAGCCGAAGAAAGTATCGAACAGATCGTTGATCACCTTGCCGGGGCGCATATGTGCTTTATCACCGCGGGCATGGGCGGCGGTACAGGTACTGGTGCTGCACCGATTATCGCCCAAGCTGCGCGTGAATTGGGCGTTCTGACCGTGGGTGTTGTGACCAAGCCGTTTCAGTTCGAAGGCGGCAAACGGATGCAGCAGGCCGAAGACGGCGTTGATGCGCTGCAAAAGGTTGTCGACACGCTGATCATCATCCCCAACCAGAACCTGTTCCGGTTGGCGAATGAAAACACGACCTTTACCGAAGCCTTCGCCATGGCTGACGATGTTCTTTATCAGGGCGTCAAAGGCGTGACTGACCTGATGGTTCGTCCCGGTCTGATCAACCTCGACTTTGCCGACGTCCGCGCAGTGATGGACGAAATGGGCAAAGCCATGATGGGCACTGGCGAAGGTGAGGGCGAAAACCGCGCCATTCAGGCCGCGGAAAAAGCCATTGCCAACCCGCTTCTGGACGAAATTAGCCTTGAGGGCGCAAAGGGCGTTCTGATCAATATTACAGGTGGTTACGACCTGACCTTGTTTGAGTTGGATGAAGCCGCCAACAAGATCCGCGAGAAAGTGGATTCAGAGGCAAACATCATCGTCGGTTCGACTTTGGACACCGGCATGGAAGGGCGTATGCGCGTTTCCGTTGTGGCAACAGGCATTGATGCCAACGTTAGCCGAACAGAAGTTCCGGTACCGCGCCGGTCGATGGCAGCGCCGCTGACCCAGACAGTCGAGGCGGAAGATACCCAGGAAGAAGAGGTTGCTCCGGCAGCTGCTGTTGCCGCTGTGGAAACACCGGCTGCGGCTACCGTAGCAGAAGACCGCAACCTGTTCGGCGAACCAACGGCTGCGCCGCAGGCAGCGCCCCAACAGGAACCAGCACCTGCGCCGCAGCCAGAGTTTCAGCCGCAACCTCAAGTGGCCGAAGCACCGCCTGCCGCAGCAGTAGCAGCTGATGATGGTCTTCCCCCACCAGCCTATGCGCCGCGCCCAGAGCCAGCGATGACCGAAGCCGATTCCTTTGTGGCACCGCGCGCGCCGACACCTGGCTCGCCATCGCCCGAAGCCATGGCGCGGTTGCAAGCAGCCGTGAGCCGGGTGCCCGGCCAGCAGCAAGCTGCGCCACAGCAATCGCAAGCTGCACCGGAGCCGCAAGAAGTGGAAGAGGCTGACAAGCCACGTTTCGGGATCAATTCGCTGATCAATCGGATGACCGGCGCGCAGGCAGAGGCAAGCCCGCAACCGGCCCGTCAGCAACCGCAGGTCCGCGGTTTGCACGAGGAACCACAAGTCGATCCAGAGCAGGAAAAGATCGAAATTCCCGCGTTTTTGCGTAGGCAGGCCAACTGATTGTTGCTAGATAATATCGTGACGTAGGGTCGCAATGTATAAATAAGGCCGCTAGTAGCGGTCTTATTTTTTATTATTCAATGAGTTATGGGTGTTGCCTTAAAGTTGCCACAAAGCTGCCCGGCCATGTTTCAGTCCGTTGTAAAGAGTGAGTTGAGACGGTGCCTTCGACACTCTACTTGAATACTAATGAAAAATTGCGCAGAGGCAGCGAGCCGTGCAAACAACGATAAAAAAAGAAATAGTCTTCGAAGGCGTCGGATTGCATTCCGGTGTTCCTGTGCGCCTTGTCCTAAAGCCTGCGTCCTCGGATCACGGGATTGTCTTCCGTCGCGTTGATTTGGCCGAGATGCCAAAACTGGCCGCGCTTTGGAACCATGTCGTTGTTTCACCCCTGAATACACGCCTCACGAACCCGGACGGTGTGACCGTATCGACAATCGAACATATCATGGCAGCACTTGCCGGATGTGGCGTCCACAATGCGTTGATTGATATCGACGGACCAGAGGTACCTATCCTTGATGGTTCATCCGCCACCTTTGTGCGTGGGATCGTTGAGGCAGGGTTAACCCGGCTTGGTGCGCCCTTGCGGGCGATTGAAATTCTGCGTGATGTCACGATGGAAGATGGGCCGGTGATGGCCCGCCTGTCACCTGCAACCACGCTGCAGATTGATTTCTCGATTGCGTTTCCTGATCCGGCGATTGGGCAACAACACAAAACCATCAACCTTGCCAATGGGGCTTTCGTCCGTGAATTGTGTGATAGCCGGACGTTCTGCCGTTCAACAGATGTTGATGCGATGCGTGCCAATGGTCTCGCACTTGGTGGTACCATGGAAAACGCGGTTGTTGTCGATGGCGACAAGGTACTCACGCCGGGTGGCCTGCGCCACCGGGATGAGGCGGTACGCCATAAAATGCTTGATGCGCTTGGTGATCTTTACACCGCCGGAGCGCCTATTCTGGGCCGCTACACCGGTGTCCGCTCTGGCCATGCCATGACCAACAAGTTGCTTTGCGCACTGTTTGATCAGTCCGACGCATGGCGCTGGGTGAATTGCGACGCGAAAATTGCCGCTCGACTGCCCGGTGTCGGGGTCAGCCTGGCCGACTTGGACGCTGTTGCTTGAGCTTAACTGCATTCAGTTGATCCGTTCGATCCTAAAAGGCATTTTGCCTCGGATTTTTCTATGCTAGATGCGTATCAATGTGGGCCTAACGGCTTGTTTTCGAGCGGACGATGCGGGGACACCAATAATGTCAGGCAGCAATAAGGTTTTCGGCCCAAAGGGCATGCGCTTTGGTGCGGTACTGGCATTGGTACTGCTGACCGCCTGCGGCGGTGGCGACACACGGGCACCGCTGGAAAATCAGTCCGCCCAACAGATTTTCCAACTTGGTGAGCGGCAACTGCAAGATGGTCGCCCTGACGATGCGGCATTTTCGTTCGGTGAGATTGAGCGCCTTTATCCTTACTCGGACTACGCGCAGCGTGGCCTGATCATGCAGGCGTTTTCCTATCACAAGGATGAAGACTACCCCAACAGCCGGGCCAGCGCACAACGCTACATTGATTTCTACCCGACCGAAGACGACGCCGCCTACGCAGCTTATCTTCTGGCCTTGTCCTATTACGATCAGATTGATGAAATCGGACGCGATCAGGGGCTGACATTCCAAGCCCTGCAATCCTTGCGCAACGTGATCGAGACATATCCTGACAGCGAATACGCCGCGCTGTCGGTACAGAAATTCGACTTGGCCTTTGATCATCTCGCGGCGAAAGAGATGGAAATCGGACGCTACTACCTGAAGCGTGGCCACTTCGCCGCCGCGACCAACCGTTTCCGCACCGTGGTCGAGGATTTCCAGACGACCATTCACACTGCCGAAGCGCTGCATAGATTGGTCGAAAGCTACCTCGCCCTTGGCCTTGTGGACGAGGCGCAGTCGGCAGGGGCGATCCTGGGCTATAACTACCGATCCAGTGAATGGTACGAAGCCAGTTATGCGCTTCTGACGGACCGAGGTCTGAGCATGAGCGCGGCTGGCGACAACTGGTTATCGTCAATCTATCGGCAGGTCATCCGTGGTGAATGGCTCTGAACACGGCGGGGTAAGCCCGCCCGACGGCATCTGATATGCTGCGTGGCCTCGATATCCGCGACATGCTGATCATTGACCGGCTGGAGCTGAACTTTCAGCCGGGCCTCAATGTGTTGACCGGCGAAACCGGAGCGGGCAAATCTATCTTGCTGGACTGTCTTGGCTTCGTGCTTGGTTGGCGTGGGCGAGCTGAATTGGTCCGGCAAGGGGCAGAGCAGGGCGAGGTCACAGCGTGTTTTGACCTGCCGGAGGGTCATCCCGGGCGGGCCATACTGCAAGAGGCCGGTATCAGTATTGACGACGAACTGATCTTGCGGCGGGTCAACAGCCGCGATGGACGCAAGACAGCCTGGATCAACGACCGGCGCGTCAGCGGAGAGGTTCTTCGGGCATTGTCTGACACGCTGGTTGAACTCCACGGGCAGCACGACGATCGCGGTTTGCTTAACCCAAGAGGCCATCGTCAGATGTTGGACGCCTTCGCAGGCTTGTCGGACGATGTGGCACTGGTGCGGTCTGCATGGAAAGCCCTCAATCAGACACGAAAGGCGCTTGAGTCTGCACAGGTGCGAATTGATGAGGCCAAGGCCGAAGAGGATTACCTACGGCACGCCGTTGCGGAACTTGATGCGCTTGCTCCTGAGCCGGGTGAGGAGCAGACGCTGGACACGCAACGCAGGTTGATGCAGGCGGCGGAAAAGATCAGAACCGATATCGCCAAAGCGGGTGAGGCACTGGGGCTTAACGGGGCAGAAGGCATGGTCACGGATGCCAGCCGGTGGCTTGAAGGTGTGGTCGATCAGGCAGAGGGTCAGTTGGACGAAACGCTGTCGGCTATAGAACGCGCCGCACTTGCGCTGGATGAGGCGCAGCAGGGCGTCACTCAGTGTCTCGATGCACTGTCCTTCAATCCGACAGAGTTGGAAGAAGCCGAAGAACGGCTTTTCGCAATCCGCGGGCTTGCCAGAAAACACAACGTGGCCCCTGATGAGCTGAGCGATCTTGCGGATGACCTGCGGAACCGTCTGGCCATTCTGGATGACAGCGCGTCGGATCTGGAGACGCTGCAGGGCAACTTGAATACTGCGCAGGCAAAGTATGATGATGCCTCTAATGGGCTACGACGAAAGCGGAGTGATGCGGCACAGGCGCTTGATCAAGCGATGGCAACCGAACTTGCGCCGCTCAAGATGGAACGGGCCGTATTCACCACGGATCTGCAACCGGCCGAGCCAGGCCCAGAGGGTATCGATACCGTGGCGTTTACCGTCGCGACCAATCCCGGCGCGCCTGCCGGGCCGCTCAACAAGATCGCATCGGGCGGCGAACTCAGCCGGTTTCTTTTGGCGCTTAAGGTTTGCCTGACTGACATCAATAGTGGCCTGACCATGATCTTTGACGAGATTGATCGCGGCGTTGGTGGGGCGACGGCTGACGCGGTTGGCAGGCGTCTTTCCGATCTCGCCGGTGCAGGGCAAGTCCTGGTCGTGACCCATTCACCGCAGGTGGCTGCATTGGGTGCCCATCATTGGCGTGTGGAAAAACATCAGGACGCGGCTGTCACGTCGTCCACTGTCGTGGCGCTGAGCCCGCAGGCGCGGGTGGACGAGATTGCGCGGATGATTTCAGGGGACACAATTACCGATGCTGCACGGGAAGCGGCGAAGGAACTGATCAGGTCATTGTGAAGAAGGTTTGTGGTTCTTGATGAATTGAGGACGACATTCAACACAGACATTCGGCAAGCCAAAAGTATTGTCTCGAACATCGCCCCCAGATGATACGGGTTACCCAACCCACTGGTACCAGTCGCACGTGTCGGCCACTCACCTCCGCAACGTACTTCTCTCAAATACGGTCGGGAATGTTTTCACACCCCCGATTTAACGTCGGCATCATTTCGCCTATCGGGAAAAATTGCCGGGGTACTAATTAATCAAACGAGGTCTAATTGACCCCGGGTAAAGATTTAGCAGATGTAGCGCGTTCAGTTCAACCTGTACCAAAGTATGTCATAGTTACTGACTAAACTCCTTTTGGTTGAGTATGAAATTGAGTAGTGGATGATTGTTTTGTATCGGCTCTCAGTCAGCAAAGAATAGATGTGGTGAATTTTTATCATTTATTATCATGTGTTTATCCGTAAAACTGCTTATCGGAACGCCAATAGTATTATAAAGTTTAGGTAAACATATGTTGCAAATACATCAGATTGTTTCCCATTCAGGTAGTGTGATTACTGAAACGACTTGCAATAATTTAAACCTTTGCGGGTCCTAATCTTTAGGCCAAATGCGGCATTTGTATCGGCAGAACGCCGCTTATATATGCAGTTTATATAGGCTCGAATCGAAATATTCTCGTTGCTCTGTGGCGACACCATGTGGAATCGTGGCCAACTCCCCAAGAAGTGATGTTCAAGACTGATGGGCCAGCAGTTAACCTTAAAAACTATCAACAAATTATGGGTATGCTGGTAATTTTTGCCGCCCGGTGGCGGTACACTTTGCAAGTAATTCGTGCGATATCCGGTCAAAATATGCGCCACAAAACAACTGTGGCCCTTGCGCCCCACTTGACGTCATTTATCCGCCGATGCCGACTCATTGGTATTCATCTACTGTTGCGACAGAAAGGAAGTTTTTTATCATCGATAAGATCGCTATCAACTATTTGTGATCGTTTTGTCTGCGATGGACAGATTGGGCGAATTAACTGATGAACTGCATCATAATCGCGCAATCGTTTATTTGCTGTCATCACAGTCTCGACCCCGGCATTCTGGCCGTGTGCCAACAGAAAGGACGCTTAGAGCAAGGATGGCGCGGGAACTGAAACCATTCGTACAAAAAAGTGCGACGGATTTCGGGCAGGCGTGCCGCGACGCCGCGAAGGTTCTAAGAACACGTGGCCCTAGTCAAATCCAGTTCTGGTTTATTGCTTTGGCGATCGGGATTGCGGCGGGGACAGCAGCTTTATTGTTCCGGTTGGGGATCGAAAGCTTGCAGGCGTTCTTGTACGGAACTGACGATATCACCAAGCTCCACAGCTTTGCTGCGAGCCTTGCCTGGTACTGGATCTTGACGATCCCGATACTTGGCGGGCTGGTTGTTGGTTTGATCCTGGATCGGTTCACTGACGATGGGCGGGTTCGGTCCGTAGCCGATGTCATCGAAAGTGCGGCACTGGATGAAGGACGGGTAGAGGTCAGGCGTGGTTTTGTCTCTGCCTTGGCATCGATGATCACGCTATCGACAGGTGGATCATCCGGACGGGAGGGCCCGGTGGTGCATTTGGCCGCTGTCCTGTCGACCTGCGTTTGCCGCTGGATCAAGGCGAACGGAATTACGGCGCGTGACCTACTCGGCTGTGCCGTGGCCGCGGCTGTGTCAGCCAGTTTCAATGCACCCATTGCCGGTGCCCTTTTCGCGCTCGAAGTCGTATTACGCCACTTCGCGGTTCATGCCTTTGCGCCCATTGTTATCGCCGCTGCTGCAGGAACGGTCATCAGCCGACTGGCCTTGGGGGACGTTACCGAGTTCACGTTGTCGGGGCAAAACGCACTCGCCTTCTATGTCGAGCTGCCGGCGTTTCTTTTGCTCGGCATTGTTTGCGGTCTTGTCGCCGTCGTGTTGATGAAAGCGATCTTCTGGGCCGACGATTTCGCGAGCCATTTGCAGGCGCGGACAGGGGTGCCCCGTTTCTTGCGGCCTGCCGTGGCGGGAAGCCTGCTGGGCCTGATCGCCATATGGTATCCGCACATCATCGGTGTCGGCTATGAAACCACCTCGGACGCGCTGACCGGGAACCTGTTGTTGCATGAAGCGATTGTTTTTGTGGTTCTCAAGGTCGTCGCCGTGGCCATCACCATTGGCGGGCGCATGGGTGGAGGCGTGTTTTCACCGTCGCTGATGGTGGGTGCGCTGACCGGGTTGGCTTTCGGTGTTATCGCCACATCAATTTTCCCAAACGTGTCGGGCGAGGGGACGCTATATGCACTGGCAGGCATGGGTGCGGTGGCGGCCGCAGTTCTGGGCGCACCCATCTCGACCACACTGATCGTCTTTGAGCTGACCGGAGACTGGCAAACCGGTCTTGCTGTGATGGTGGCCGTCTCACTGTCCACGACGATTTCATCACGATTGGTGGACCGGTCGTTTTTTCTCACACAGTTGGAACGACGAAACGTCCATCTTGCCGCCGGGCCGCAAGCCTATTTGCTGGCCACGTTCAAGGTTTCCTCGATCATGCGCGAAATGGATGCATCCAACGCTGCGGAGGAAGATGCTTGTTGGGAACTGATCCGCGAGGGTGTTTACATCGATGGGAACGCGACGCTCGAACAGGCGATGCCGATGTTTGAACAGGCCGGGCATAACTTCATTCCGGTCGTCACGCTAGGCGGCGAAGACGCCCCACCAGAGCTGTGGGGGGCATTGTTTCAGGTGGATGCGTTGCGCGCTTTGAACAAGGCTCTGGGCGACACCGCAGCCGAAGAGCATTCCTAGACCTGCTCAACAGCCACCTTGTTGGTATAAAAGGCGATATATCCTTTGATCTGCGCGACATCCTCTTTCGGATCGGCATAGGACCACGCTGCATCCTTGATCTCACCGCTTTTTGCGATGATCGAGAAATACCGCGCATCACCTTTGTATGGGCAGGTAGACGTGCGGTCGGACGGTTCAATAAAGGCTGTCGCGATGTCTTCCATGGGAAAGTAGGTCACTGGAGGATAATCGCCCTCCGACAGCTCCAACGCGCGGTCACTTTCACCCAAAACCGCCCCTCCTGCCCGGACAACCCATGTGCCTGATGCTGGACGAATTTTGATATGATCTGCCATTAAGATGTCCTCTCGTGCAAAGCGTTGATCTTAAATCGATCTTCGCGACGTTAAGCTGTGTCAATGACGGGTTTATGTCAAAGTGGTGCGCAGGCCGTGGTGAGCCAATCGCGCGTTTCGTCATCCAATCTGGATGTCAGCAGAGCGAGTGTATCGGCATGATAGCGATCAATCCAGTCCCGTTCTGCGGTGTTGATCATACTCGTGTCGATCAGTCGACGATCCAACGGAACATATGTCAGCGTCTCAAAGTCGCGCATCTCGCGATCGTCACCACCGAGTACGGGCGGGGCATTCTGCACGACGATCAGGTTTTCGATCCGTATCCCGAATTCCCCTTCGCGATAATAGCCCGGTTCGTTCGACAAGATCATACCCGGCTCCAGCGCCACGGTAGAGCGGCGCGAAATACCCTGCGGCCCTTCATGAACGCTCAGGTAACTACCCACGCCATGGCCAGTGCCATGGTCGTAATCCATCCCCGCCATCCAAAGTGGCGCACGAGCCAGCGCATCAAGATGCTGACCGCCGACATTATTTGGAAATCTTGCACGGCTGATGGCAATCATGCCCTGCAGAACGCGGGTATAGCAGGTCCGGTGTATATCCGACGGATCGCCGACAATGACCGTGCGGGTGATGTCGGTCGTCCCGTCCACATATTGCCCGCCGCTATCGATCAGCAAAAGCTCACCCAGGTTGATGGCCCGATTGGTTTTCTCACTAACGCGGTAGTGGACGATGGCACCATGAGGACCCGCCCCGCAGATCGTTTCAAAACTGATATCGCGCAGCGCATTGGTCTGCACGCGGAACCCTTCGAGCGCTTTAACAACATCAATCTCGGTTAGCCCCCCTTTGGGGGCTTCGGCATCGAGCCAGGCCAGAAACCGGACCATGGCAACCGCATCGCGAGTGTGGGCGGCCTTCGCACCTGCAATCTCGACCTCGTTCTTGCGGGCCTTCGGTAAGATACAAGGATCGCCGGTTCTGACGATTTCGGTCCCCGCATCGTCCAGAGTGGTGGCAATGACATCAGGGCAGGTCTTGGGATCGATCCGCGCCTTGCCGGCCAGATTGGCCACCGCAGGCAAAAACGATCCGACATCGTGCAATGTGACCTCGGGGCCAAGATGATCGAGAATCGCATCGGCTTTCCCCGGTATGGCAAACAAATCGACATGGCCGGTGTCATGCAAAATGGCAAAGCATTGCGGGACGGGATTTCGTTCAATGTCTGCGCCACGGATGTTGAGAAGCCATGCAATGCTATCCGGTAGGGTCAGAATGGCCGCGTTTGCACCCAGATCCGCAGCCAGACGGGACCGTTTGCTGGCATGTGTTTCGCCGGTATATTCCGGCGCTTGCGCAAAAAACGAGGCATCGGGGGGCGGGGGCTGATTTTCCCAGATCGTATCAATAAAGTTTTCGACGGGGCGTAAGGTGAAGTCAGCCAGTTTTTCGCGCCATTGCGCAACCTCCTGCACGCTATGCAGCCACGGATCATAGGCAAACACACCGCCATCCGGCCGCTGTTCTTTCAGCCATGCGACAAGGCGGTTTTCAGGCCAATCAACGGGTGTGAAATCATCAGCAACCTGACTGCGGATCTGCACGCGGTAGCGGCCATCCACAAATATTCCTGCGATATCTGACAACACAGCACAAAACCCGGCCGACCCGGAAAAACCTGTCAGCCATTCCAGCCGCGCATCGCGGGCGGCAACATATTCACCCTGATGCGTATCTGCGCGTGGGACCAGAAAAACGTCGACCTTTTGCGCGGTCATCACATCGCGCAGCTTGGCCAGTCGAGGGGGTCCCTGGTCGGGTGAGGATTGCTCCTCAAATGTCTGAAACATATTGATTTCCTTGATTTGGTGGCGAAATCAACTGGCCTTGCGCATCCCCAATACACGGGCGCGTTTACGCGGGTCTGCGTCAAACAGGCTCGCCAATTGTTCTGTCATGGCACCGGCAAGTTGCTCGACATCTGTAATCGTCACTGCGCGTTCGTAATAGCGGGTGACGTCGTGGCCGATGCCGATAGCGACCAATTCGACCGCTTTGCGTTTTTCGACCATCGCAATCACATCACGCAGATGTTTTTCTAGGTAATTCGCGGTGTTAACGGACAAAGTTGAATCGTCCACAGGTGCCCCGTCCGAGATGACCATGAGCACCTTGCGTTGTTCGCCGCGCATCATCGACCGGCGATAGGCCCATTCGAGCGCCTCTCCGTCGATGTTTTCTTTCAACAGTCCTTCTTTCATCATCAAACCCAGATTGGGCCGGGTCCGCCGCCAGGGGGCGTCCGCGGATTTGTAGATGATGTGGCGCAGATCGTTCAGACGGCCCGGTCCCGGTTCGCGGCCTTCGGCAAGCCACTTTTCACGGGACATGCCGCCTTTCCAAGCCTTGGTGGTAAAGCCCAGAATTTCGACTTTGACGTCGCAGCGTTCCAGCGTGCGGGCCATGACATCGGCGCATATCGCGGCAATCGAAATGGGCCGTCCGCGCATGGAGCCTGAGTTGTCCAGCAGCATCGTTACGACAGTATCGCGGAAATCGGTGTCTTTCTCGACCTTGAAAGACAGCGGCGTTGTGGGCGATGCGACGACGCGCGCCAGACGACCAGCGTCCAGAATGCCTTCCTCGCGGTCGAACTCCCATGACCGGTTCTGTTGCGCCTGCAGGCGGCGTTGCAGTTTGTTGGCCAAGCGCGACACCGCACCCCTGAGTGGCTCAAGCTGCTGATCCAGATACGCGCGGAGACGTTCCAGCTCGACCGGTTCGGCAAGATCCTCTGCCGCGATTTCCTCGTCAAATTCGGTGCTGAAGACCTTGTAGTCGGGATCGGCCTCGGACACGGGCTGCGGGGCGGGCGGTTCTAGTGGGGCCTCGCCCTCTGGCATCTCGGTTTCGTCGCCTAGTTCGGCGTCAGCCTGATCATCCATGCTGACCTGTGCCTGGGATGCATCCTGCTGGTCTTCCTGACTTTGTTCCGGCGATGCTTCGGCCTCATCGCCTTCGCTTTCATCATCACCCGTGCTGTCTGGCTCGTCCTGATCGTCGTCGGGGCCATCTTCCGCCTCGTTTTCCTGATCGTCGTCGAGATTGTCAGGATCATCACCAAGCTGATCGGAATAACCCATATCGCTGATCAACTGGCGGGCCAGTTTGGCAAAGGCCTGCTGGTCGTTCAGCACATCTTCGAGCTTTTCGAGTGTTCCACCGCAATGGTCTTCGATGAACCCACGCCACAGTTCCATGACGTTGTCAGCCCCTTTGGGCAGGTCGCGGCCGGTGGCCAGATGGCGGATCAGATAACCCGCTGCGACCGACAATGGGGCGTCAGCGGCTTGTGTGATCTGATCGTAACCTTTGCGCCGCGCTTCGTTTTCGATCTTGGCATCGATATTGCCCGATGTGCCCGGCATGTGCTGTGCGCCTACTGCCTCAATCCGCGCGGTTTCCATGGCGTCATAAAGATCACGGGCCATCTGCCCTTGTGGCATGTAGCGAGCGCCAACTTTCGGGTCGTGAAACTTGTGGCGCAATGCAAACGCATCCGCGGTGCCGCGGGCAAGCAGCACCTCATCACGGCTCATCCTGCGGGACACCTGAGGCAGTCGGATCGTGTCACTGGTTTGGCCAGCAGGATCCACCGAATATGTGACCGACAGTTCAGTGTCATCCGCCATGACTTTCGTCGCCTCGGCCAAGGCTTTTTTGAACGGATCGGCTGGGTTGTCTGAAGGTTTGTTCATTGACTTCGGTAAGCCTTTGCCAAGCAGGATTTGTTGGCAAACTAGAGCCGTTGTGGCGCAATGACCAGAGCTGCCGGAGTGATTAGCTCAGCAGAAACGACGTACATTCCCGTGTCAGCCGGGTCGCGGTACGCGTGGCCCATGCGGCGTCCGCCGGATCGTCGTTAAACGTCGCGCGGGTCAGCAGGGCGGATTGTGCCAGTTTGGCCGAGATGCGCCAATGCAGCACCTCGCGGCCCATGTCAGGTGGCATCACCGCCGCAAGCAAATCAAGAACATCCGCACGCTGGCGTTTGGTCTGCTCGGATGCGTCGCCGTCAAACATCCATTGGTACTCCATCACCGCAGACAGCCGGCCCGCGCAATTGGCGAAGGTACGAAGCGTGTCTGTCGTTTGCGCCATTGTCGCCGGGGCGGACAGGGCCAGACAGAGTATCGCGCCATGGATATAGGTTCGCATACCGCTCATGATTACATCATGATGGTAAATAAATCGCTCAAAATTAAGGCAAAATGAAAACTGCGCGTTGATCTGTCAGAGCGTCAGCAGGGACGTACACTGGCGTTCCAGCCGTTTTGCCTGGTCAAGCGCCCATGCGGCCTCTGTGCTGTCCTGCGCCAACTCTGCACGGGTCAGAAGGTTCCACTGCGCCTCTTTGGCTGCGTTGCGCCAGTCCAGAACATCGCGAGATCGATCAATAGGGATGATGGCCGCGACAATCTCGACCGCGGCATCGCGGCGCTGTGATGTCTCGGCCGAGACGGCGCCCGAGACGTTCCATTCATATTCGACAACGGCTGACAGACGGCCCACGCAGGAGGCAAAAGTCTGCAACTGTAATTCCGGCGCCATAGTCTGCGCCTGTACCGGTAGAGCCCCCAAAAGGAGCGATGATGCCAAGCATAACGCTGGCCACTTACTGCAAAACATAACAAAACCATTTCACTTATCACGTGAGGCTATGTTTGCGGTCATTTTCGTTAAAATTTGGGCAAATTGGCGGTATTATAGTGCGCCAACTGGTTGGCAGCGCCACATGTCTTAATTGCTTAACGGTCGCCGTCCGGTCAATCAGAACCGACAGCGACCGCAATAGGGCGAGTGCATCACCCCAAGCTTAAGCTCGCCGCGCTTTCGGGCAGTTCCTCGTCAAAGCAGCGCTGATAGAACTCGGCCACGGTCTGCCGCTCCAACTCATCGCACTTGTTCAGGAAAGACAGGCGGAACGCATAGCCCACATCCTGAAAAATCCGCGCGTTTTCGGCCCAGGATAGAACCGTCCTTGGGGACATCACCGTGCTCAGATCACCATTCATAAATGCTGTCCGGGTCAGGTCCGCGACAGTGACCATCTGAGAAATCGTCTTGCGGCCCTTTTCGGTGTTGAAGTGGGGCGATTTCGAAATGACGATGGCGGCTTCCGCGTCATGGGATAGGTAGTTCAGCGTGGCCACCAGCGACCAGCGGTCCATCTGTGCTTGGTTGATCTGCTGGGTGCCGTGGTACAGACCGGTCGTATCACCCAAACCAACTGTGTTGGCTGTCGCAAACAAGCGGAAATAGGGGTTGGGCGTGATGATTTCATTCTGATCCATCAGGGTCAGCTTGCCGTCATGTTCCAGCACCCGCTGGATAACAAACATCACATCGGCGCGGCCCGCGTCATATTCGTCAAACACGATGGCCACTGGGTTGCGCAGCGCCCAGGGCAGAATGCCTTCGTGGAATTCCGTGACCTGCACACCATCACGCAGCTTGATCGCGTCCTTGCCGATCAGGTCGATCCGGCTGATATGACTGTCGAGGTTCACGCGAACGCAAGGCCAGTTCAGCCGCGCGGCAACCTGTTCGATATGCGTTGACTTACCGGTGCCGTGATACCCCTGAATCATCACCCGGCGGTTATAGCCAAAACCGGCCAAAATAGCCAAAGTCGTATCGGGATCGAACTTATAGGTGCCATCGATTTCGGGCACTCGGTCTGACCGATCCGCGAACCCTTTGATTTTCATGTCGCTGTCGATGCCGAATACATCGCGGACAGAAATCTCTTCCGTGGGTTTTGCAAGCATATCAATCGTCCCGTCGGCCATGTGCGTCGCCTCTTTAAATATGATCCGCGTCTCGGCTGGGATGCATCATAACGCGAGGCGCTGCAAGGGGAAGGGCGGGGCGTATTGTCTCTGGCATCCATCAAATTAGTCCCGGTTCAACATGGAGCGGGGGCAAGTTCTGTTTTTCTGTGTTTTGGCCTCGCCGGTTTGCACTTTGTTAACCAACTCTGGCTATCAGATGCGTCAACCAGGGGGCGCAGATAACGACCTCTCTGGCTCATGGCAGTTTGCGTTTATCGCGTTGAATATGGTTACAGGAAATGAAAATCAGAAAAATTCTGAATGCTGGGTTCTATAATGAATTCACCCCGGGCCAGATGGCCTTGGTTAAGGGGCGGTTAATTGTTGTGTTTGTGGCGTCGCTGTTGGCGCATATGCATGTGGTCGGTTTTGGCGGCCTGGAAGAGGCGCGTTTTGCGCCGTTGGTCTATCTTATCTGGCTAAGCGTTGCAGCGGGTGCAGGTGCGATTGCGTCGATCATTCTGATGCGGGATTGGCTTGGCGGGTCAGGCATGGCCGGGTTTGCAAGGGCTTTGGTGGCGCTGATGGGCATGACGATCATGACCTTCGGCGTGGCATCTGCGCTTGTGTTGCCTTTGTACGGGCGTCTGTTGGGACCGCTGCTGATCCATGTCACGACGGTCAATCTTCCGATCATGTTAGCGATCTGGTTTTCTGCGGTATGGACGGCGCACCTGATGCATCGCCGTCGGGTGGACGAGCTATCATCGATCTACAAGGTCGCATTGCCAGAGGATCGGCCATTGCGGCAGTTCAGCGTGCTTTCGCGCCTGTCCTTGCCCGCGACGCTTGCCCATCAACGGGCACGTTGGACGAATTCCTGATGCAGGGGCAAACATCTGCGCGATAATTAGGAACCTCTGCACAAATCGCCCGCGACTTGTGCGCAATGGAAAGCGTATCCGTCCCTCAAACAAATTGGGACGGATCAATGGACAGTATAAAAGTAAGACGCATCATTCTTGTTACCGTATTAATGTCGGCGATTGGTGCGGTGATCGGGGTAGGTTTATTTCCTGCGAGCGATAACCGGGTGGTGTTGATCATCGCCGCATTTGGCGGCGCGGCTGTTGGCGGAACATGCAGCGCGTGGGCCTTTGGCTCTAGAGGTCGCAAAGGGTGGGCAAAGGCGTTTTTGGGCGGCTTGATGGCAACAGCAATTGGAGCGGCGGTCGGCGGTTTTTTCGTCTTTCCACAGTTCGAAGTTCTACTCTTGGCGCCGGTATTTGTGGCAAGCGGGTTGCTTGAAGCTCCGCATCTTGGCTTAATTTGGTTGGCTCTAATGGGATTGGCGCAACTGGCGGTATTGTGGTTTATGCCGCGATCAAGCAGTTGGCCGAAACCCCGTCAGATTTAATCCTTCTCACGGAAATTTCGGCTCACCTTGATCTGATCCCAGGCCCAGACAACCTCCGTCAGCTGTTCTTCCTGGCTGCGATCGCCACCGTTCATATCCGGGTGCAGCACTTTGATCAGCGCCTTGTAGGCCTTGCGGATTTCGGGCTTTGACCAGTTATCCTGAGCATCCAGAATTTCCATCGCGCGTCGTTCCGTTGGTGGCAGCTTGCGGCCTACCGCAGCACCGCGACCGGGGTTCATGGTGGCGTTTTCGCCAAGCACTTGATGCGGGTCATCGACACCCAGACGCGCCCATGCCCGCTCTTCCGCGCTTTTCTTGAATGGCTTTGTCGGGCGATCCCAAACGCGATCCTTGTCCATCTGCGCGGCCAATTCCGCCTCGGTCGTGGTTTCAAAGAAATTCCACTTCAGATTGTACTCGCGCACATGCTGCTGACAGAACCAGAAAAAGTCATCCAGCACGTCTGGTGATTTGGGCGCACGATACTTTGCAGGTTCTTCGCAGCCTTCATGGTCACAGACGCGGGTCGATGTCTCGGACGCGCCAGACATGCCACGACGCCCGCGTGGGTTCTTCTTCTTCGAACTCGACACCGACATGTCGAAACCAAAGGGATCATCTTTCTTCATGGTGCATCGTACCTTTCCGACTCGGCCAACAGACTTTAAACATCCCAGCGTAAGATTGAAGAGGGCACGGAAAAAAAATGATGCTGGACACGGAAATTCGCGCAGCGTTGAACACTCTTTCACCAACTCAGCTAGAGGTGATTAACGAAAGCGCACAACATAGTGGCCATGCCGGCGATGACGGGTCAGGGGAAAGCCATTGGCGGGTGATCATTGCAGCGGATGCTTTGGCCGATCTGTCGAGAATCGAGCGTCACCGCGCGATCCATACAGCCTTGGGAAAAGACATCATCGGGCGTATCCACGCCCTTGCCATTGAGATCAGGTAACTATTCTGCGGCCATGTCGTTGTCAGGCGACGTATCTTTTTGAACAGGGGGCTGCCTGCGTTCAGCAAGACGTTCTTCACCACTTTTTGGTGGCGCGACCGGGGCCTGCACCGGGGGAGACTTCACCGCCGGTTTCGCGGTGACTGTCGGCCCGGCAGCCGCGGATCTCTTGTTGCGGCGGAACACAAGCACGTTTTGAAAGACAGTCGTCTTGCCCATGAATCCCTCACGCTCCTCGCTTGGCAGCGTATCTGCACGCAGATATTCCCACCCGCTTGCGGCAAGTTCGTTCATGGTCGTTTGTAAAGCGTTGGCAAAGCGATCTTCTGAGCTTTTGACGCCTTTGGCCTTCAGACCACGCTTTGGGGCTGGCACAACTTTATATTCATAGCTCATCTGATTACCCTTCCGTATCCCCCGACTGTCTCTAGCAAGGACGCGTTACGGATGCAAAGGATTCGCGTTTTTGTGGGATCATTGGGCGGTCAGCCCCTGCCTGCACGCTACACAAGTGTTAACCAAATCTGACTAAACCACGCGCCGGTGCCCGACGTTTTGCCGACACTTATCCGACAATAATCGGCCCGTAAATCAGAGGCCCAGCTTGGCCGAAACCATCTGATTGACTGCCGCCGGATTGGCCTTGCCGCCCGTTGCTTTCATGACCTGACCCACAAACCATCCCGCCAGTTTCGGGTTCTGCTTGGCCTTTTCGACCTGCGCAGGATTTGCGGCGATGATCTCGTCGACGGCCGTCTCAATCGCACCGGTATCAGTGACCTGCTTCATACCTTCGGTTTCAACAACCTCGGCCGGATCGCGGCCCGTCGTGTAGCAGATTTCAAAGACGTCTTTGGCGATCTTGCCAGAGATATCACCGGATTTGATCAACCCAATCAGCTCACCCAATTGTGCGGCGGAAACGGGGCTGTCTTCAATGGTGTGGTCTTCCTTTTTCAGGCGACCGAACAGTTCATTGATAACCCAGTTGGCAGCCAGCTTGCCGTCGCGCCCTTCGGCAACTTTCTCAAAATAAGCCGCATTGGCCACCTCAGCGGTCAGCACTGATGCGTCATAGTCCGAAAGGCCAAAGTCATTGATAAATCGCGATTTTTTGGCATCTGGCAGCTCGGGAAGTGAGGCTTTGATGTCGTCGACCCATTCCTGTTCGATCTCCAGCGGCAGAAGATCAGGGTCGGGGAAGTAGCGGTAATCATGCGCTTCTTCCTTCGACCGCATAGAGCGGGTTTCGTTCTTGTCGGGATCATAAAGCCGGGTTTCCTGAACAACCTCTTTGCCGTCCTCAATCAACGCAATTTGGCGGCGCGCCTCATATTCAATTGCGGCTTGGATGAAACGGGTGGAGTTCATGTTCTTGATCTCACACCGCGTACCGAGATGGCCAAAATCCTGAGTTTCTTGATATTTCTCGTAATCACCGGGCTTGCAGATTGATACGTTCACGTCTGCCCGCAGGTTGCCGTTCTGCATATTACCATCGCAAGTGCCGAGGTAGCGCAGGATCTGCCGCAGTTTCAGGATATAGGCCGCGGCCTCTTCCGGCCCGCGAATATCAGGGCGGCTGACAATCTCCATCAGCGCCACACCAGTCCGGTTCAGGTCCACGAATGACATATTCGGGTCCATATCGTGAATGGACTTACCCGCATCCTGTTCCAGATGAATACGCTCAATACGTACCAGACGGGCGGTTCCGTTGCCCATTTCGACAAGGACTTCGCCCTCACCCACGATAGGGTGGTAGAGTTGCGAGATCTGATAGCCCTGCGGAAGATCGGGGTAGAAATAGTTCTTGCGATCAAAGGCCGAAACCAGATTGATCTGTGCATTCAGGCCCAGACCGGTACGAACAGCTTGTGAGACACAGCCTTCGTTGATGACAGGCAACATGCCCGGCATCCCGGCATCCACGAATGCCACATTGCTGTTCGGTTCCGCGCCGAAAAGGGTAGAGGCCCCTGAAAACAGCTTTGCTTTTGTGGCAACCTGCGCGTGCACTTCGAGCCCGATCACAAGTTCCCAGTCGTTCTGGGCACCTGCGATCACTTTTGGTGCTGGTGCGTCATAGGTCAGGTCAAGCATTAAGAACTCCGCATTTGCGTTTCGAACCGCTTCTAAAACAGCAGAAGTAAGGGGACAAGTGGTTGCTTGGTTCGGAGGAGATAAGCCGTGCCGCGCAGGATCAAAAGGTTTCTGGCAGAGTTCATCTATGACAAATGGCCTGACATCCACAAAGCCCCAGTTTTAGGGGTCTTTTCCGCCGATTGTGACCGCATCGATGAAATTTGTTGCACGATCATAGGTCTTTGGTCCCTATAGCGGTCATGATAAAATCCAGAACCATCGTGGGGGCGATGTTTGGGATGCTGCTGGCAAGTACCGCCGTGGCGAACACCTTGGCCGAACGCCCCTTTTCCCGCGCCGACGCGGCGGCTCTTCGAACTGAAGCCGCGCTTGCCCAACTCGCCACGACCCGACCTGCGGCCCGTCCACCCTATATGGTGCGCTATCCGGCGAAGATTGAAACACGCGAACCGACTGTACGACCGGTCGCCCGTGATGTGTTCCTTCCTGATGCACGGTGGGATTTCAAGGATGGCGGTCGCCTTTGGACGCGGGCCGCGATGTCAGCCATCGCCAGTCATGGCGACGGATTGGAAGACATCATTCCGCGCGATATCGACACATGGTGCCCCGCGTATACCGAAAACGGCGATGATGAGAGGCTGGCGTTCTGGGTTGGGATGATGTCGGCGCTTTCGAAACATGAAAGCACCTATAACCCGAGCGCTGTTGGCGGCGGAGACCTTTGGTATGGTCTGCTGCAGATCTATCCAGATACGGCCATGCGCTATGGTTGCCGCGCGACGACCGGGGATGCATTGAAAGACCCGACCGAGAACCTCAGCTGTGCTGCCCGTATCATGGCAGTCACGGTGGCCCGTGATGAGGCTGTTGCTGTTCTGGATGGCCGCTGGCGCGGCGTTGCTGCGGATTGGGGTCCGATGACAAACCGCAGCAAGATCAGCGAAATGGCGGCTTGGACCAGCCAGCAAAGCTATTGCACGCCGATTGACAGTGTCAGGCCGGTTGCACGGCCTGCACCTAGTCAGGCTGTGACAGTTTCAACCATGACCGTGACGAACGCACCAGATTGACGGTTGGCGCGTCGCGGCCACCCAAGGCAAGGGTCGCGCGGCGCAACATCTCGATACCGTCTTCCGAACTGCGCGGGATTGATGCGGCCGAGATCGGCTCACCCACTGTGACACGGAACGGTTGCCGCGATTTGTTCAGTGTTTCGTGGAATAGCGTGATGTCTCGCAGCGTCGGGTGGATCATGTCGAACAGGTAAAACAGCGCGGAATTGCGGGCCTGAATGTTGACCGGAATGACCGGCAGATCAAACTTGCGTGCAAGCATCGCAGCAGATGCCATCCAAGGTCTTTCAAACAGGCGCAGACCCCGGCGTTTGGCAAGACGACCGGATGGGAAAATAACGCCAAGGCGTCCTTCTTCTGTCGCGGTGCGCGTGTAACCCATTGTCTCGCGCGTTTTGGCGTGGCTGCGCAGTTCTTTGCGCCATTCGACGGGCGCGATCATCGTGTCCATTTGGGGGAAGACACGCAGGATGTCGCGGTTGGCGAAGAAGTACGCATCAGACCTGATTTTTGTGATCAAGTGGTTCAGAATGATTCCGTCAGCTATGCCAGTTGGATGATTTGCCACGATAAGCGCGGGTCCATGTGTGGGAATATGACCTAACCCACTGCACTGGACTGTTTTGGCGAGTCGCTGCCCCATGTTGTCCATAATGGTGGCTGCAGGTTCGTGCTGCATATCGGAGGCAATGCTGACGGTCTTCTCATACGCCAGCATTTTATGAAGGGTGAGGCGGGCAATACCGGTGCCGGGTCGCTTGCGGTAAAGCCACGGTGCGCGTTCGGCAATCAGTGGGTCGATAAGATGTTCCATGGCTCATGAATGATCATGTTGGCGTAACGGTTCCACAAGATATTGACAAAAGTGGCGCAGGTGGCGGAATTTCGCGGATTTTTTAGGCAGTCGTCACCTAACTCAATAGCCTCATTGTCATTTCTAAGGTTTCCGATGACAGCTTGGGGTTGTTGCTTGTTCTATTCAGAGCATCATGATTTCCTGTATCCTGATCCTGTTTATTGCCAGTTTTCCGAACTGAATTGCCTCCATTGCAGAATGTGAACTCGGCTTCAAAGTTCATATTGTTCTATTGGCGTAGGGCGCGAAATGGATTTTTTGGTCGAGTTTTGTATTGCTATGGCCGGCCTCTTGTGAGCCGCATAAATCAAGGAATTGGTCAAAAATACTTACCGGACTTGTTGCCTATGGGAAACTTTTCTTTTACGTCAGTCGTTATCGCCGCTTAAGAAGGAGACACCTCCATGTCCGACCGGATTGATAAGAGTGGGCTGCACGTTGCAGCTGAATTAGCAACATTTATCGACGAACAGGCCTTGCCCGGTACGGGTGTTGCACCCGAGACATTTTGGTCCGGTTTTGCCGCCATGGTTCAGGACTTGATGCCCCGCAATCGTGAGTATTTGGCTATGCGTGAGGAAATGCAGGGCAAGATTGACGCTTGGCATGTCGAGCATCGCGGGCAACCGCATGATCCCGCTGCTCATGAGGCGTTTTTGCGCGATGTTGGCTACCTCGTTCCTGAAGGTCCCGATTTCGCAATTGATACGGTTAATGTCGACCCGGAGATCGCCGAAATACCTGGCCCGCAGCTGGTGGTGCCGATCACCAATGCCCGCTTTGCCTTGAATGCCGCCAATGCACGTTGGGGTAGTTTGTATGATGCGCTTTATGGCACCGACGCCTTGGGTGATTTGCCTGCTGGTGGCGGCTATGATGCGGAACGTGGCGCACGGGTGATTGCCTGGGGCCGCGCGCATCTGGATGCAGTAGTGCCACTGGCAGACGGCTCTTGGGCGGATGTCACGGAACTGCGTGTGTCAGATGGTTCGCTGTCGCCTGCCTTGAAAGACCCACAGCAGTTCGCAGGGTATAACGACACCCCAGACGCGCAGCCGGGTGAAGTTTTCCTGAAAGCCAACGGGCTACTGATCGACATCGTCGTTGATCCAAGCAGCACCATTGGTGCATCCGACAAGGCCGGGATTTCCGATATTCTGCTTGAGTCGGCGATGTCGACCATCATGGATTGCGAGGACTCTGTCGCCGCGGTGGATGCCGAAGACAAGGTGCTGGCCTATGGCAACTGGCTTGGGCTGATGAAAGGCGATTTGGCCGAAGAGGTCAGTAAGGGCGGCAAGACATTTACCCGCGTTTTGAATGAGGATGTAGGCTTTACGGGGCCTGATGGCGGGAAGGTCACGCACAAGGGCCGCTCACTCATGCTGGTTCGTAATGTCGGGCACCTGATGACCAACCCTGCAATTCTGGACGCAGATGGCCATGAAATCGGTGAAGGGCTTATGGATGCCATGTGTACCACGCTGATTGCGATGCATGATTTGCAGCGGGACGGTGGGAATTCACTGCACGGGTCCGTTTATGTGGTGAAGCCCAAGATGCATGGGCCTGAGGAAGTTGCATTCGCGGTCGAAATTTTCGACCGCGTAGAGGAAATCCTTGGGTTGCCTGCCAATACCGTGAAATTGGGCATCATGGATGAGGAACGCCGGACGTCGGTGAACCTCAAGGAATGCATCCGCGCAGCGAAGTCGCGGGTGGCGTTTATCAACACAGGCTTCCTTGACCGCACAGGTGATGAAATTCACACCAGCATGGAAGCCGGACCGATGATCCCAAAGGGTGAGATGAAGAACTCTGCCTGGATTGCGTCATATGAGGATCGCAACGTCGATATTGGTCTGGCCTGTGGTTTGCAGGGCAAGGCGCAGATCGGCAAGGGCATGTGGGCCATGCCAGACCTGATGGCTGATATGCTGGAGGCCAAGATCGGGCACCCGATGTCCGGTGCAAACTGCGCCTGGGTGCCGTCGCCGACGGCGGCGACGCTGCATGCCACGCATTATCACAAAGTCGATGTGCTGGCGCGTCAGGCCGAGATCAAGGCGGGTGGCGCACGCGGCACCTTGGCTGATCTGTTGACTATCCCCGTTGCAGCATCGCCGGATTGGTCGGAGGACGCGATAACCCGCGAAATCGAAAACAATGCACAAGGGATTTTGGGCTATGTTGTTCGCTGGGTGGACCAAGGGGTCGGTTGCTCAAAAGTGCCTGATATCAATGACATCGGCCTGATGGAAGATCGGGCGACCTGCCGGATTTCGTCGCAGGCTCTGGCGAACTGGTTGCATCATGATGTGGTGACAGAAGCGCAGGTCATGGACGCGATGCGTAAGATGGCCGCCGTGGTGGACCAGCAAAATGCTGATGATCAGGCCTACCGTCCGATGGCTCCGAATTTCGATGGTATCGCCTTTCAGGCGGCTTGTGATCTTGTTTTCAAGGGCCGTATTCAGCCTTCAGGCTATACAGAACCAGTGCTGCACCAGCGACGTCTGGAGTTGAAGGCGCAGCGGAATCATTAATCGGTGATGGGTGTGAACACCCATCCTAAAGGAGATCAAAATGGCAGAGATTTCAGCGAGCAAAGCACGGACAATCATTCGTAAGGCGGTCGCCAAGGGCAACGAGATGGGATTCAAGCCCCTGTCGGTTGTCGTGCTGGATGCGGGCGGGCATGTGAAGGCGTTCGAACGTGAAGACGATGCAGCGCCCGGTCGCTTTGGCATCGCACATGGCAAGGCATATGGGGCGGTCATGCTTGGTATGGCTGGTACAGCGCAGATGGCCCGGGCCGAGCAGCAGGCTTACTTCATGGCGGCTGTGAATGGCGTCTATGGCGGGCAGGTTGTGCCGGTGCCAGGCGGAGTTCTGGTTCGCGACAAGAAGGGCGTTGTGATTGGCGCTGTGGGTGTCACGGGCGATACCTCAGACAACGATGTGGTTGCCGCCATGGCCGGGCTAGAAGCGGCCGGGCTGACGGGCGAGGCCTAACCTAGCCGCAGATCGAGCCGTTTAAGGCCGTGGATACCGACCCGCCGGATGTATTCCGGCGGGTTTTTGTTTGCCAGTTTCAGTTCTGGAAAGCGGGTGAAGAGCTGGGTGATGGCAATTTGTGCCTCGGCCCGGGCGAGTTGCATCCCGAGGCAAACATGAGGACCGTGCCCGAAGCCCAGATGCGGGTTGGGGCGGCGGAGTGGTTCGAACTTTTGGGGGTCACCGAAACGCGCAGGATCATGGTTGGCGCCAATCAAGAGGGCCGCGACTTGCTCACCTTTTTTCAGAGAAATGCCCTCGAAAATAGTGTCTTGCTGTACGAAGTGCGGTTTCGTCATCATCACAGGTGAGAAAAAGCGCATGAACTCCTCGACCATGATCGGAAGCTGATCTGGATTGTTGCGCATCGTGGCCTGCGCGTCTGGATAGGTCAGTAAACCCCAGATGCCCATTGTGATCAGATGCACGGTCGTTTCGTGACCCGCGATGAAAAGCGTCACCACCATGGCGAGCAACTCATCATCGCTGAGCCGGTCGCCGGCATCTTCGGCCATGACCAGATCGTGGATCAGGCCCGGACGGGGGTTTTGCCGGACGCGGGTGAAATCATCCCTGAAATAGCGCATGATCCGCCAGAGGCCGGGAAAGCCGCGCAACATGCCGAGCGCGCTTGTTGGGCCGGAAAGAGGTGCAATCCATCGCGCGACGCGGTCGCGTTCATCCGTAGGAATACCGAGCAGATCGCAGATGGCCATCAATGGCAGTGGGCGGGTGTATTTTGAAATTATTTCAACGTCTTGTGACGGATCTATCTGATTGAGAAGTTTGTTGGCAATCGTCTGTAATCGTGGGCGCATATCTTCAATCGAGGTACGCGCAAAAGCCTGATCGACCAACCCGCGCAGGCGTTTGTGTTGATCCCCATCAAAGCCCAGCATGTTCTGAAAGAGGGGTCGCATGAAGGGCGGAAAGAACCAGTATTTCTGGGCCAGCGTCTTGCCCGTCCCAATGGTCGGGTCGCGGGCGAAGACATCCGCGTTTTTCAACAAGGCACGCGCCGCCTGATCGGTCGTCGTCATCCAGGTTGGACCGACAATCGGGAGCTTGACCTGCACCAGCGGTGCATCTGCCCGCATCTGCGCAAGTGTCGCAGTTGGATTGATCAGAAATTCAGGACTGCTTAAATCGTAACCCATGACGAGCAGTTGGGCATCATGTGCGGTGCTGTCAATGTGGTTGTGCGCTGGCTGCTCTTTCGCTGGTTCGCCTAAGGCGTTACTTAAGGCTCAAACCATCAAAGGATTGTGAATGGCCCGCCCAGTTATTGGCATCATTGGAAATAGCCACCTGATCAATGACGATTATGTGGTTCAGGCTGCTGGGCAGATCAATCTGGATGCCGTCCGGCAGGCGGCTGACGGATTGCCGATGATCGTGCCGGCCGACCCGACTGTGGTATCGATTGAAGATCTCATGGCCACCTGCGACGGGTTTGTCTTTACCGGTGGACGCCCCAATGTGCATCCCGAGGAATATGGGGAAGAACCGACAGAGGCCCATGGCGCGTTCGACCGCGCTCGTGACCGGTTGGTGTTGCCGCTGATACGCGCTTGTGTGGCCCAAGGCCAACCAATTTTTGGAATTTGCCGCGGGTTTCAAGAGGTTAACGTGGCGATGGGCGGCACGCTCTACCCTGAAATTCGTGACCTTCCGGGGCGAGATAATCACCGAATGCCGCCAGATGGGACACTGGAAGAGAAGTTCGCGATGCGTCATGCCATCCGCTTTGCCGAAGGTGGTGTGTTTCACCGGTTGATGGGTGCGCAGGAGGTGATGACCAATTCGCTGCATGGGCAGGGGATCAAGGAGCCGGGCCAGCGTATCGTAGTTGATGGCCATGCGCCGGACGGAACACCAGAGGCGATTTATGTGGCCGATGCGCCGGGCTTCACGCTTTCGGTGCAGTGGCACCCGGAATGGAATGCCGCAGGTGATCCGGTGTCGGGCGTGCTTTTCTCGGCCTTCGGGGATGCGTGCCGGGCCTGGGCGTCTGGCGCTTTGCGCAAGGCGGGGTAGCAACGTTCGATGGTGTTGCGTGAAGGGGCACCGCACGGTGGTCAGCCCTTTGGGGACGAATCATAGGTTAACGCACGTTTTTTCAGGAAATTTTGCTGTCGGCGATCTGTCGGAAAACGTCGGATTTGCGTCGGGCAGTTTTCGGCGGTTTGGTTGGATTAACGGCGCGAACGGTGCAAATATAAAGAAAGTGTTAATCTTCGGCAGCGCCGCACTCTTAGCTGATTTGGATCAATTGCAGCGGTGGAAATTATGCCAGCCTTGCGATGTCAATCGCGAAGGAGGGGATGATGAAAGTCTTGATCGCTTATGGCACCACAGACGGGCAGACGCGCAAGGTCGCCCGCTTTTGCGCATACCGTCTTACGGAAGAGGGATATTCGGTGGAACTGCTGCCTGCTGATGATGGCGATGATATCGATCCGGCCCTTTATGACGCGGCATTGATTGCTGGTTCGGTCCATGCGGGCGGGTATCAAAAGCCGCTTGTAGCCTTTGCAGAGCGTCATGCCGATCATCTGGCTGCGATGCCTGCCGCCTTTCTGTCTGTGTCACTGACGGCGGCGGGGGACGACCCGGACGACTGGAAGGGTTTGGAAGACGTTGTGGCCCAATTTGGCGAAAAGACTGGTTGGTCGCCAGATCCTGTCATCCATGTCGCTGGTGCATTCCGATTTTTGGAGTACGATTTTTTCAAATCGTGGGCGATGCGTTGGATCGCGGCACAGAAGAAGATGGACATAGATCCGCATGTGGACACCGAATTCACTGATTGGAACAAGTTGGGCCGGGATGTTGATGATTGGCTAAACGGGGTTGCAGAGAAGGCCGCATGACAACAATCGGTACGGGTTGTTGTTGAGGCGAATTATTGCGTAGGCTGTTGAAGACAATCGCAACTGGAAACCCTGAATGCCTGATCTGAATACGCTGTTGCTCTTTTCGTTGGCGTCGTTTGCGCTGGTCGCGACACCGGGGCCTGACATGCTGCTTATTGCGGCCCGCAGCGGTGCGCAGGGGCGGTTGGCCGGTTTTGCGACATATTGTGGTGTTGCCGTAGGTTCCCTTTGCCATGCGTTGGCCTTGGCAGTGGGGTTGTCGCAACTGTTTCTGGCGGTTCCTTATGCCTATGATTTCGTGCGCTATGCCGGGGCTGCCTATCTTTTGTTTTTGGCCTGGCAGGCGTTTACCGCGGATCACGATACTGGCAGGCCGGAAACATCACGGCGAAGCCTGACGTTCACGGTGATGTTTCGTCAGGGGATGCTTTCGAACCTTCTGAACCCCAAGGTCGCATTGTTCTTTCTGGCCCTATTTCCGCAGTTTGTTGATCCGGGCGCAGGCTCTGTCGCGCTGCAGATCATGGTGCTCGCTTTGGTTTTGAATGTGATCGGTTTGCTGGTGAACGGAGCGGTCGTTCTTTTGGCAAGCCGCGCGGGGAGCTTTCTGACGGGTGGCGGTCGCATCGGGCGCTGGCCGCAGTATTTCCTGGGGACTGTATTCGCGGGTCTTGCGGCGCGTCTGGTGTTTGATGGCCAGAGGTCGTGAAGCGATCCCGGATTAATGACATCATGGCAGAGGCGGATGAGATGATCCGCGCCTTCGGCTTTACCTTGCCGCCCTTTGCCTATTGGACGCCCGACGAATTCCGGGCGCACGCGGAAGAGGCGCAGGCGCTGATTGAGGCCCGATGCGGGTGGGATATTACCGACTACGGGGCGGACGATTTTGACCGGATGGGGCTGTTTTTGTTCACGTTGCGGAATGGGCGGATCGCAGATCTGCAGCGTGGTAGTGGCATGTGCTATGCCGAAAAGTTGTTGATTTCAAAGCAGGATCAGCTGTCGCCGATGCATACGCACGTGGTGAAGGCCGAGGACATCATCAATCGCGGTGGCGCGACGTTGGTGGTGGAGCTTTATGGCTCTGACGATGAAGGGCGGTTTGATGAGGCGGCAGGTGGCACGGTGATGTGCGACGCTGTGGCCCGCGCTTTTGCTGCCGGTGAGAAACTGAAGCTGGCACCGGGTCAAAGCGTGACGCTGATGCCGGGGGACTGGCATGCGTTCTGGGGTGAGGGGGGCGACGTCTTGATTGGTGAGGTGTCGACCGTGAATGATGATGAAACGGACAATGTATTCCGTGACCCGATTGGCCGGTTCGCGGAGGTCGAGGAAGATGTGGCACCCACGCATTTGCTGGTGAGTGATTATGAGAAGTGGTTGCGGTAGGGCGGCAGAATTTCCCGTCTAAGCTGGATGACAAAGATGATATCAAAGAAATGAAGAAAGACAAAATCTGGGTGAGCCGCGCAATGACGGATACGCGTCTTGTGCACAAGATAACGAGCAGTTTAGCTGAGAAAGACTCAAATAGTGTTTTTGATGCTATGCAACGCAACGAGCGCGGTGAACCGCTTCCAGCGGACCGCTTTCCCTCAGTGCTGTTTGGGATGTATCCAGACAAGCATTTTACAAAACTTCCCGACATCTGTAACGCGGACGGTTTTTGGATTGTGTCATCCCAGTGCGCAGAGATTTTACGACAGTTTGATCTGGGCAGGACATCATTGTATCCAACAAAGGTATGTCAGCATGATCGGAAAACGCCCGTAGAAGGTCATTACTCCTGCATAAACTTTGGTGAGATAAAAAACGACTTCGAGCCAGAAGCCTCACCCAGAGCAAAGCCGTTTGCCGCTTCTAAAGACTTGACGCGGGTAAGCATTTGGAAACTTCCGCTGGCGCCGAAGGATGGCGACATTGCGGTAAAACAATCGGCGCGTGAAGGTGTTGACTTGTGGATTGACCCCAAAGTTCGCAAGGCATTCTTTCTGAGTGATCGCCTTGTGAAGGCTCTCAAACAGGCTGGCCTAACTCGGTACTTTGGCCTGCTAAAATGCCGGGTTGTTGAGGCTAGCTAAGCCTCAACCTTTCCAAAAGAATTCATGCAGGGTTGCATCCTCACAAAATCAAATCAAACGTCTTGATCAGCGGCAACTCCCGCGCCCTCGTTCCGGTCAGATCGAACAGCGCGTTGCCCAATGCTGGCATCGATGGCGGTGTCCCCGGTTCGCCCACGCCGCCCATGTGGGGATTGGTTTCGAGGATACGGACTTCGAATGCGGGTGTGTTGTGCATCCGCAGGGCATCGTAGTCGTAGAAATTGTACTGTTCTGCCTCACCGTCGAAGAAGGTGACTTCGCCTTGCATGGCCGCCGAAAGCCCGTAGACCGCGCCGGATGTCATTTGTGCTTCGATGATGCTGGGGTCGAGCGCTGTGCCCACGTCGCAGGCGATCCAGACCTTGTTGATGCGGATGCCATTGCCGGTGTCTTCGACCTCAACCACTTCGGCGGTGGGTGTGCCGAAGGAATAGGTGAAGCCGATGCCACGTCCGATGTTTTCGGGTGTTTCGCCTATCCAGTTGGACATCTCGCCCACGGCTTCGATGACGCCTGCAGAGGGCGCGTGTTCGGCGCGGGCCATGTTCAGGCGGAATGCGAGCGGGTCGGTTTCGGCGGCGTGCGCCATTTCGTCGATGAAGGTATCAAAGAAGAAACCGTTGAAGGAGTTGCCGACCGAGCGCCAAAAACCCAAGGGCACGTCGATATCAGTCAGGTGTCCGGTGAGCCGGAAGTTGGGGATCGCGTAGGGCTGGTCGGCGGCGCCTTCCACATGGCCCCGGTCAGGGCCGGGTGGGATTTGGCCGACCAGCCGCATGCTGGAGATGTGGGTCACGGAGGGCGCTGCGACCCTGCCTTCAAGTAATTGCGCCGTGCCGTTGGCCACTACGCCACGGAATTGCGCGGTCGCGGCCGGACGGTAGAAGTCATGGCGCATGTCTTCTTCCCGGCTCCATGTCATTTTGATGGGCGTGTCGGGGAAATCCTTGGCGATACGGGCCGCGTGGCTGGAGAAGTCCCATTCGCCGCGTCGTCCGAAGCCACCGCCAAGCATGGTGGTATGGACCGTGACCTGTTCTGGTTCCAGCCCGCAAACTTCGGCGCATTTGTCGCGCACGATGACAGGGGCCTGATTGCCCGACCAGATTTCAAGTGCTTCACCGGTGTAGAGGGCCGTGGCGTTCATCGGCTCCATCGTGGAATGGGCGAGGAAGGGGACGTGGTAGGTGGCCGTGACTTCGGTGCCGTCGATCGCGGCTGTCACGTCGCCGTCGTCGCGGATGGTGCTGTCTGGTTCGTTGTCGAGAGAGGCGACGATGGCTTCGCGCAAGCCTTCGGTGGTTTCTGGGTAGCTGGACGGTTCCCATTCGATATCGACCGCTTCGGCTGCCTGAATGGCGAGCCATGTGTTGCTGGCGACCACGCCGATGCCGTCGCCAAGGTCTACAATCGCTTCGACGCCGGGCATGTCCTTTGCGATGCTGTCATCGTAGCTGATCATGCCCTGGCGTTTGGGACTCATCCGCACTGTGGCGAATTTCATTCCATCCAGTTTGGTGTCTGCTGCATAGCTGGCGGTGCCGGTGGATTTCGCGACCATATCGGTGCGGGGCATTGATTTGCCGAGGTATTTCCACTCGGATTTGTCCCGAAGTTCTACATCCGGTGGGGTGATCTCGCGCACAGCCTCGGCCAGCGACGTGTAGAGTATCGTAGTGCCATCGGGTGCGATGACCGCGCTGTTTTTGGTCTGCAGCGTATCCGCATCGACGCCAAGCTGGTTAGCTGCCGCCAGTTTCAGCGCCTCGCGGGCCGATGCCCCGGCGTGTCGCATGCGGTCATAGGCATCCTTGGTTGAGGTCGAGCCACCGGTGACTTGCAGGTTCAGAAGCTTGCCGACCATACCGACGTTTTTACGCAAGTTATGCTGGAATTCGGTGTCGGCGTAATGCCGGAAGGGCAGGGCGAGGCCGAGCAGCGCTTGGTTGTAATACGCTTGCGCGGGTGGGCCGTGCAGGACGGTGATGTCCTCCCATGCGACGTCCATTTCCTCGGCAACAAGGGCCGCTAGTGTGGTGTGCACACCTTGGCCCATCTCGGCGCGGGGGGCGATGATCGTGATGCCTTCCTGATTGATCAGGATATAGGGGTTCAGGGTTGCTTCACCGTCGCCCGCGATCAGCGGGTTGGGCGCATCTTTGCGAACCTGATAAACACCGAAAGCGACCCCGCCGACAATAGCGGCAGTCCCGATCAGAAATGTGCGACGGGCGATTTTACCGATGCTTGCCATTGTTTAAGCCTCCTGCAGTTTCTGGGCGGCATCTTTGATCGCGGCCCGGATGCGGGGGTAGGTGCCACAACGGCAGAGGTTGCCCTGCATGGCGTCGTCAATATCCTGATCAGTCGGGGCTGGCGTTTCGGCCAGCAAGGCAGCTGCGTTCATGATCTGGCCGGACTGGCAATAGCCACATTGGGCGACCTGGTGATCCACCCAAGCTTGTTGGATAATGGCCATGTTGTCTGGGGTGCCGAGACCTTCGATTGTGGTGACCTCGCCCCAGACATCGGCAAGAGCGACCTGGCACGAACGGACCGCTTCGCCGTCGATATGCACGGTGCAGGCCCCGCAGGCAGCCACGCCGCAGCCGAACTTGGTTCCCGTCAGGCCGATGTCGTCTCGCAAAACCCAAAGAAGGGGCACGTCTTCGGGTAGGTCAATATCGTGGGCTTTGCCGTTAATCGTCAGGGACGTGGGCATGGCGGACCTCTTGTGATGAAAGTGAACGATTTGGTTTAGTTTAGGCGAAGTTCAATATTTAGGCAACGACGCTTATTCCTTTGATTTGACCCAAAAGCTGCGGGATTTTGTCTTTGAAGCGGAAAAAACCATGCGTTGCTTGTGGCCAGGCAGCGCTGTCGTAAGGGCGGATCATTTGTTTTATTGCCTGCCCGTGCAGGGCGTCATTGGCGGGGCCTGTGGGAATGTAGGACGTGACGATTTGTTCGATGTCGTTTTCCTTTGCCCAGTCGGCGAGGGTTTCTGGAGCGACCTCTGCGACTGGTCCAAGCTTTTCTGCGAAGCGGTTGGCGCAGTCTTGGATCGCACCTTTGACGAAACCGGTGTTTTGCTGCGCAACCATCAATGGGCTGCGCCATGCTGTTGTCTGGATGGTGGCGGTAGCGATGGGGCTTATCTGTTCGAGGAGCCAGCTGGGGGACAGGTCTTCTTCTGTGATCAATAGTCCGGTTCTGAGTGATGGATCGATGCTGTCGCTTACCGGTGCCGGCCCGCGGTCTGGATGCGGTGGACCGTCAAGAGCAGGGGCATGTGTGGCGAGGCCGGTTGGACGGAACCTGCCTTCGGTATACTTCGCGATATTGTCGGGGCGGGCGAGGTAGGTTTTGCCTTTGGTTTGCAAGCCACCCACCCAGCGCCATGAGAGCGTGTTCGAGGCTGGGTCCCCATCCAGAAGGTGGCGCAGGAAAAAGTCTGCCCCTAGCGTCCATGGCAGCCGCAGCGTGAATATCCAGATCGAGGCGAACCACATGCGGGGGTGGTTGTGCAAATATCCGGTGTTGATAAGTTCCTGCGCCCAATGGTCAAAGCAGTCGATGCCCGTTTCGCCTTTGCAGGCTGCTTCCCAGTCTTTCCGCAGCCCACTTTCGGTTTGGATGCGGTTGAGCGCGGCGTTCAGGTCGGTCTGATAGCTGGTCCAGACGCCGGGCCGCAGTTCGAGCCAGCCTTTCCAGTACGTGCGCCAATAAACTTCCTGAATAAATTTCTCCGCCGCTCGGGCCGAATGACGGGTGAGGGCGGTGCGTAACACGTCCTCTTCCGTGATAATCCGGTGGCGGATGTAGGGCGACAGCATGGAGACGTGGGCGCTGTCATCATAGTTTCGCTTGGCCGCGTAGTCTCGTCCCGAGCGAGGAGCGAAAGCTTGCAGTTTTTGTAATGCTGTGACGTAAGTCGGATCAAACATAGATCGCAGTTAACACCGCCGGTTAGCGTTTCAAGCGGGGCGCGTCATTTCAGTGCCTTGATCCATGCATCCACAGCGCTGGTGTATTCTGAAGGCTCGCCCAGTAGCGCGTTGAGTTCACCATGTTTGAGGGGGACTGGCAGGATCGTGACAGTATTGTCTGATGAGGCTGCGGCTTGCTGAAACTCGCGGGCGGCGGGGCAGGAAATGTACCTGCTGCTGGAACAGACAACAAGAAACGGGCCGTCATTGGCGTCCAGATGGGTGTTGGGTGATGCTGCAGTCCAGTAGATGTGGTCGTCGCCAAAGGCGCTTTCAAACATTTTCAGGTTGGTGCGCTCCATGAGTGAGGTCACATCAAGCGCTGCTGTGTCCAGCAGGACTGTGCCCTTCCACGGACGCACGCCGGCCTCTTGTTGCATGTCCTGACGGGTGGCAAGCAATGCGGCTACATGCCCACCGGCGGAATGACCCATCAAGGTGATCTGTTTGGCGTCGCCGCCAAACTCTGCCGCGCGTGTCTGGACCGTTGCCATGGCTATCGCCAGATCCTCGGCCTGTTCGAGGGGTGTGGCATCGGGTAGCAGCCGCGTGTTTACCGAAACAAATATGAAGCCTTTGTCGCCCCAGTAATCGACTTTGTTTTCCCAGACCCCCGGATTGGTTTTGTCACCAGCTTGCCATGCACCGCCATGCAGCATGACGATGATGGGAGCATTGCTGCTGTCGTGTGGCTGGTAGACGTCGAAAGTTTGTTTCTTGTCGGACCGATAGGCCACGTCACTGAGGGTTTGTGCAGACGCCCCGGTGACGCCCAGCGAGATTGTTACCAGACCAAAGATCAGCCGTCTCATGAAAGCCTCATGCGTTGCCTTGTCCATGATACGGTTCAGGACTGGTATTCACGCGCGGAGTCTGGGCTCTAGGCGAAAACTTTTGGTTTTGCCGCAGCACAGAAGCAACCCAGAACCATGTCCCAGCCGGTCAGGTAGCTGGCGCTGACCGCGTCGGCGAGCCCGCCCAGAATGTCGAAGCCACCATGGGTCAGGTCGCATTGTGTACCGTCTTCTGTTTGCTTGAACGCGACGGTGACTACAGTTGCCTCGGCCTCTGTTTTGCCTGGGAACCACGTGAAAGCCAGAAATTTGCCGGGGTCGTAGGCCATAACTTTACCCCAGATCAACGTTTCGCCATCGTCCGTGAGTTCGGTAATGTCGCCATCCTTGTGGGCCGCAAAACTGATTTTTCGTGGGGCCTTTTCGTTATGCGCAGAGACGGAATGCGTCTCGCCCGGCCACCAAGTGTCGATGCCCTTGGTAAAGAGGTTGAATGCCTCATCCGGGCTTAGCGGAACGGTGACGGATTTGTTGATCGGGTCAGTCATTCAGAAGTTCCTTTTGCTTGATCTTCGGCAGCTCGTTTGAATGCGGCAAGCGCGTCGTCCCATAATGTGTCAAGGTAGCTGCGCAGCTCATCGACGCCCTCGGGTGCGATAGCATAGAGCCGACGATTGCCAGAGGGAGTGACGGAAAGTAGTCCCGCATCTGATAGCACCCGCAGATGCTGGCTAACGGCGGGTCGGCTGATGGGCATCCCGTCTGCGATGGCCCCCACGGGCAGCGCGCCGCCGCGTAACCTGTCGATGATCGTTCGGCGGGTCGGATCGGCAAGTGCGGCTATTGCAGTTTCGTAAGTCATATCTTACCGTAAGTCAAAACTTACGATTCGTCAATCGTTTCGTAGTGCCCTTGAAGCCCCTGACGGCGGACACTAAGACTCTGTCAGGATTTTAGAAGTAGGACGGCACTCGTCCCAGCAGTGAGGCAGATTATATGCAAGACCCCGTCGAAACCTACATGAACCTTGTTCCCATGGTCGTTGAGCAGACCGCACGGGGTGAGCGCGCCTATGATATCTTCTCGCGCCTGCTGAAAGAGCGGATCGTTTTCGTCAATGGCCCGGTTCATGACGGGATGAGCCAGCTTGTTGTTGCGCAATTGCTGCATCTTGAGGCTGAAAACCCCAAGAAGGAAATCAGCATGTATATCAACTCCCCGGGTGGAGTGGTGACATCTGGTTTGTCGATCTATGACACCATGCAATACATCCGGCCCAAGGTCAGTACGCTGGTGATCGGGCAGGCGGCATCGATGGGATCGTTGCTGTTGACCGCTGGTCAGCATGGCATGCGCTTTTCGCTGCCCAACAGCCGGGTTATGGTTCATCAGCCATCGGGCGGCTATCAGGGGCAGGCCACGGATATCATGATCCACGCCCAGGAAACCCAGAAGTTGAAGGACCGGCTGAACGAAATCTACGTCAAGCATACCGGCCAGACGCTGAAAAAGGTTGAAGCTGCGCTGGAGCGTGACAACTTCATGTCACCAGACGAGGCAAAGAGCTGGGGTCTGATCGATGAAATCGTGGAAAGTCACGACAAGTCGGACGAGTAAATAGGCGGTAAACTGTCCGTACGTTAAATCATTTTGCCGTTGTGGAGCGTATCGTGCTGGCTTAGGGTGGCACGAAGACACTCTAAAACACATTTATGGCGGACCCGGCCAAGAGGTTTGAGATGGCGAACACATCCAGTACGGACAGTAAAAACACGCTCTATTGCAGCTTTTGCGGCAAAAGCCAGCATGAGGTTCGCAAGCTGATTGCTGGCCCTACTGTCTTCATCTGTGATGAATGTGTTGAACTGTGCATGGATATCATCCGTGAGGAAACAAAGTCTGCCGGGCTGAAGTCCGGCGACGGTGTGCCGACCCCGACAGAAATTTGCCAAGTTCTGGACGACTACGTGATAGGTCAGGCACATGCCAAGCGCGTCCTGTCGGTGGCAGTACATAACCACTACAAACGTCTGAACCATGCCGATAAATCGGATATTGAACTGGCCAAGTCCAACATCATGCTGATCGGGCCTACCGGTTGTGGTAAAACGCTTCTTGCGCAAACATTGGCCCGTATTCTGGATGTGCCGTTCACCATGGCCGACGCCACGACGCTGACCGAAGCGGGTTATGTTGGTGAGGATGTTGAGAACATCATCCTCAAGCTGCTGCAGGCATCCGAATACAATGTTGAGCGGGCGCAGCGTGGTATCGTCTACATCGACGAAGTTGATAAGATCACCCGCAAGTCTGACAATCCGTCAATCACCCGCGATGTATCGGGTGAGGGCGTGCAGCAGGCGCTTTTGAAGATCATGGAAGGCACGGTCGCTTCGGTTCCACCACAAGGCGGGCGTAAGCATCCGCAGCAGGAATTCCTTCAGGTTGATACGACCAATATTTTGTTCATTTGCGGCGGTGCGTTTGCCGGTTTGGACAAGATCATTGCTCACCGTGGCAAAGGCTCTGGCATGGGTTTTGGCGCTGATGTGCGCGAAGTTGATGAGCGGGGCGTCGGCGAGATTTTCAATGATCTGGAGCCGGAAGATCTTTTGAAATTTGGTCTTATCCCTGAATTTGTTGGTCGTCTGCCCGTCATCGCGACGTTGACCGATCTGGATGAGGATGCCCTGATCATCATCCTGACGCAGCCGAAAAATGCACTGGTCAAGCAGTACCAACGCCTGTTCGAACTGGAAGATACAAAGCTGACCTTTACTGATGAGGCGCTGGCAGCCATCGCCAAGCGGGCGATCGAGCGTAAAACTGGTGCACGCGGGCTGAGGTCTATCATGGAAGATATCTTGCTTGATACGATGTTTGATTTGCCGGGCATGGATACGGTTGCCGAGGTTGTCGTGAATGAAGAGGCTGTTACTTCCGACATGGCGCCGCTGATGATCCATGATGAAGGCAAGAAGAAAGAACCCGCGACAGCAAGCTGATGTCAGTGCGTCGTATCGGTTCTGGTGGACCATTCGAAGCCAAGATTGGATATTGCCGCGCTGTTGTGGCGAACGGCTTTGTGCATGTGGCGGGGACCTGCGCGGCGGAGCCTGTATCCGACGATGTGGTTGAGCAATGCCGGTCGGCCCTGGCGATCATTGAAAAGGCGTTGCACGAGGCTGGTGTAAGTTTCGCGGATGTCGTCCGCGTGACTTATGTACTGCCCAATCGGAATGATTTCGCCCCATGTTGGCCCGTATTGTCGGAGACATTTGGCGCCAACCCTCCCGCTGCGACGATGATCGAATGCGGTTTGATTAACCCGAAATACAAAATTGAAATTGAGGTCACTGCTGTCTTGCCAAGCTGATAGCAGGCTTGAGAAATTGGACGATGCGGTGCTGGACCTTTGATCGATCTTGATGCATGAAAGGCCAAGCGATTGGAGCATGCCCAGATGAGCGTAATGAACACGATCAAGCGTATTTTTACATGGTGGGACGGCGAAACCATTGGCACCCAGCTATGGACATGGCGCAAAGGCGAGCGTGTTGGTGAGGATGCGCAGGGCAATGTCTTTTACCGCAATGCCGACGATAGCCGCCGCTGGGTGATTTATAACGGTGAGCCTGAGGCGTCCCGCGTTAGCCCTGAATGGCATGGCTGGCTGCATCGCACTTGGGATCAGCCCCCGACCGAAGCTGAATTGCCTCGCAAGCCTTGGGAAAAAGAGCATCAGGAAAATCTGACAGGAACCATGGCTGCCTATGCGCCCGCAGGCTCGATCCGTAAAGCTGCTCCCGAAGCGCGTTCGGACTATGAGGCCTGGTCACCGGAATAGCATCATGATCCGTTTTGTATCTTTGATCACCGTTCTGATTGCTGGATTGGCGCATGCGCAGCAACAAGAGGTGAGTACCGCCAGTGGCAGTGAGTTGCGTATTCTGGATAAGCTCACTGGCAGTATCGAAGATGTGTCTCTTTTGAATGGTGAGACGGCGCGGTGGGGCTATCTGCGCGTTAAGCTGAATGAATGCCGTTATCCATCCGCCAACCCATCGGGCGATGCTTATGCGTCAATAACGATCAATTATCGCGATCAGGAAGAGCCGGTGTTTTCGGGGTGGATGCTTGCCTCTGCGCCTGCTTTGAACGCGATGGATCATCCGCGCTATGACGTTTGGCCATTGAGTTGTATTACCTCCTGAGCCGCGGGTAGCGCATGCCCCGTTTGAAAGTCAGCGGTTTGTGAAATCGCTTTTTTCAGCAGTTTGTGATACTGGTCGCGTGGAATTTCTACCGCACCAAGACTGGCCAAATGCGGGGTAAGGAATTGCGTATCAAACAGCACGTATCCGCAGCGCTGAAGATGGTCGACAAGATAGGCCAACGCCACTTTTGACGCATCTGTCGCACGGCTGAACATGCTTTCACCGAAAAATGCAGCACCCACAGTGACGCCGTATACCCCACCAACAAGTGTGCCGTTCTCCCAAACTTCGATCGAATGGGCCTCGCCTCGCTGAAACAGCACGCGATAGAGTTCGAAAATTGTCCCGTTGATCCAGGTTTCATCCCGGTCTGCGCAGCCGCGCACGACATCGTCGAATGCCCCATCAAGTGTCACTTTAAAATGTCCCCGACGCATTGTACGGGCAAGGCTGCGTGATATCCGAAACCCGCCTAACGGAAAAATGCCGCGCATACGAGGGTCGACCCAGAACACCTCTGGATTGTCGCGCCCTTCCGACATGGGGAACACGCCCGAGCGATACGCATCGATGAGCAGGTCGGGGGTCAAGGTTTGTGTTTCTGACATGCGTGGACAAGGTCAATCAGCGATTTCTGATTAAAGGCTAGGATAATCTGATCTGCCGTGACAGATCAAAATGAGCCCAAATGGACTGATTGGACGCGGGTTATCAGCTTGCGCGGCCTAAAGATCAGGTGTTGAGGTTCTCTTCCAACCACTTTTCCAACCAGTGGATGTTGTAATTCCCGGTCTGCACGTCCTTTTCAGCCAAGAGCGCATGAAAAAGTGGAATTGTCGTGTCGACCCCATCGACGATCAGTTCCCCCAGTGCACGTGCGAGGCGGGCGAGCGCCTCTGGCCGGTCGCGTCCATGGACGATGAGCTTGCCGATCAGGCTGTCGTAATATGGGGGGATACTGTAGCCGTCATAGAGCGCTGAATCCATCCGCACGCCCAGCCCGCCGGGGGCGTGATATTGGCTGATAGTGCCAGGGCAAGGCGCGAAATCCGGCAGTTTCTCTGCGTTAATCCGTACCTCGATGGAGTGGCCATTGATATGAAGGTCGTCCTGTGTGAACGACATGGGCATCCCGGCCGCGACTTGCAGCTGTTCACGCACCAGATCGACGCCAAAGATACCTTCTGTCACGGGGTGTTCCACCTGAAGCCGTGTGTTCATCTCGATAAAGTAGAACTCATCGTTTTCGAAAAGGAATTCGATAGTGCCCGCACCGATATAGTTTATCTTGGCAACGGCATCTGCGCAGACCTTGCCGATCCTGGCGCGAAGTTCAGGGGTAATGCAGGGGCCGGGTGCCTCTTCAAAGACTTTTTGGTGACGTCGCTGGAGCGAGCAATCCCGTTCGCCAAGATGCACGGCGTTGCCTTTGCCGTCTCCGAAGACCTGGATTTCTATATGGCGCGGCGTGGTCAGGTACTTTTCAATATAGACTTCGTCGTTTCCGAATGCGGCCTTTCCTTCGGCACGGGCGGACATGAACGCCTGTTCCATGTCGGCGGCAGTTTTCGCAACTTTCATCCCGCGCCCGCCGCCCCCGGCGGTGGCTTTGATGATGACCGGATAGCCGACTTCCTCGCCCACGCGCTTGGCGTCTTCCAATGTGGGCACACCGCCGTCAGAGCCGGGCACGCAAGGAACGCCAAGTTCTTTCATCGTGTCCTTGGCGGTGATTTTGTCACCCATGACACGGATATGTTCGGCTGTGGGACCGATGAAGGTCAGGTCATGATCCTCAACGACCTGAACAAATTCTGCATTTTCGGACAGGAACCCATAGCCTGGATGAATGGCTTGCGCCCCCGTGATTTCACAAGCCGAGATGATCGCAGGAAAGGACAGGTAACTTTGCGCAGAGGACGGCGGACCGATGCAGATCGCTTCGTCCGCCATGCGCACATGCATTGCATCGGCGTCGGCTGTTGAATGAACGGCGACCGAATGAATTCCCATTTCGCGGCAGGCCCGAACCACACGCAATGCGATTTCGCCACGGTTTGCGATCAGAACTTTATCGAACATCTGCACAGCTTTATTCGATGATCACAAGAGGCGCGCCGAATTCAACCGGTGCGCCGTCTTCGACCAGAATACGCTTGATGGTTCCGGCGCGGGGGGCGGGAATATGGTTCATCGTTTTCATCGCTTCGACAATGACCAGCGTGTCGCCTTCGCTCACAGTAGAACCTACGCTCACAAAGGGTGGCGCCCCTGGTTCGGCGCTTGTGTAGATTGTACCAACCATCGGTGATGTTACCGCGCCCGGATCGCTTGCCGGGTCGCTGGTCGGCGCTGCGGGTGCCGCTGCCACTGGCTGTGCCGGGGCTGGTGCCTGCATTGGCATGGCAGCCTGCATTTGCGGGGCGGGGGCCGGTAGTGTCTGGCGGCTGACCCGAACGTTGAGGCTGTCGTTTTCGCCATAGTCCCGTTTGACTTGCAGTTCAGTCAGATCGTTTTCCCGCAATAGCTCTGCCAGTGCCTGAATAAAACTTACGTCACTGTCCTGAGAGGTATTTTTGCCCATCCGATCCTCGGCCCGTTGTTATATTTGCCAGCCTTTTTGCGACGCTACGTCACACATGCTGATCCGCTTATAGGCCAAGGCGAAGGAGGTGAAAAGATGGGTGATCTGGGAAAATGTTAGCGGTCTCAGGTTCGGTCAGTTTCCCTTTGCGCCGGAAGCATGGGCAGATCGTAAGGCTTGAGAACCCGGTCCTCTGGCGCGATTGTTGCCGGTCGCTCAGGGGGATTGCGGTCTGTGAGCTGGGCAGAAACGGCCTGTCCCATAAGGGATTGGTCGTTCGGGAGGATAGTTGATCCGCCCACGTTGTCCGATGTCTCTGGTGGTGGGGCAGGCACTGTTGGAAACTGTGCCGGCGCCTGGCCCATAACAAGTGGTGCGTTAATTTGTGGTCTTAGGGTCGTGTCCATTTTGAAGGCTCCGAAAGGCAGAGAAATCTGCGAACGGAGAATCGCCCTCAGATATTACCAGTTGGTAAATCCGAGCCTTCGTTGTCCTTAAACTTTTATTAAGCCGCCAGTCTCAAATCGCCAGATATTGCGCGCGAAGCTGTTCATCATCCAGAACTTCTTGTGCGGAGCCATCGAAGACCACGGTGCCGGTGTCCAAGATCACGGCCCGATCTGCCAGTTTCAGCGCGGCCATGGCGTTTTGTTCGACAATAACAGTCGTGATCCCCTGATCGCGGATAATGTTAAGCGTCTTGGCAATTTCCTGAACGATGACAGGCGCCAATCCCTCATACGGTTCGTCCAGCAACAGAACCTTGATATCGCGGGCCAGCGCCCGCGCAATGGCCAGCATTTGCTGTTCGCCCCCTGAAAGCGTTACGCCATCCTGTTTGCGACGTTCCCCAAGGCGGGGGAACAGGTCGTAGATGCGGTCAAGCGACCAGCCTTTAGGAGGTGCGATCTGCGCCAGCTGGAGGTTTTCTTCAACCGTCAGCCCCTGAATGATCCGTCGGTCTTCTGGCACAAGGGCAATACCGGCACCCGCCGCCTGATAGCTCTTCATTTCATGCAAAGGCTCATGATCGAGCCAGATTTCGCCATGGGTGAGAGCCGGATCATCGAGCCGTGCGATGGTGCGCAGAGTAGACGTTTTGCCAGCGCCGTTGCGACCCAAAAGCGCGAGGATCTCGCCTTCGTGGATGTTAAAGCTGACATTCTGAACGATGTAGCTTTCCCCATAATAGGCTTCGATCTCCCACACGGAGAGAAAGGCGGGGTGAGTGGCCGCGTTGTTTGCGTTTTTGTTGAATGGTGCGTTCATTTCGTTCTCCTGACGCCCAATTTTCTTCGTGAAGAAAATTCCTTGGCAAATTTTTCTCGAAAAATTTGGTGGCTAGACCTGCGCTTCGCCCAGATAGGCTTCGCGGACCTTGGGGTGTCCTTTGATGTTGTCGGGAATGTCTTCGACCAATGGCGTTCCCTGCGCCAGAACGGTGATCCGTTCTGCCAGCGAGAAGACGACATTCATGTCGTGTTCGATAATTGCCATGGTAATCCCGCGCTGTTCGCGGATTTCCTTGAGCAGATTGATGGTGTTTTCTGTGTCCGCTCGGGCCATGCCAGCGGTGGGTTCGTCCAGAAGCAGAAGTTTGGGGTCCTGCACCAGACACATGGCCATTTCCAGCCGCCGCTTGTCGCCCCTTGAAAGGCTGGACGCGATCATTTGGTTTTTCTCGAGCATATTGACGTCTGCCAATATTTCTTCGGCCTGTTGCCGGATGCCTCGTTCGGCGAACACGCTTTCAATCGCGTGCATCCTGAATGCCCCGTCCCGCTTTGCAAAGCAGGGGATCATGACGTTTTCAAGAACGCTGAGGTCGCCGAAGATTTCAGGGGTTTGGAAAACCCGGCTAATGCCCATCTGGTTGATCTCGTGCGGTTTGCGTCCCAGCACGGATTGGCCGTCAAACATGACAGACCCGCTATCGGGGATCAGTTTGCCGACCAGTACGTTCAGCAGCGTGGATTTACCGGCCCCGTTGGGGCCGATAATCGCGTGGGTGGTGTTTTCGGCGACACTGAGGTTCACGTCACCCAGTGCCTGCAACCCGCCGAAGCGCTTGTTGATGCCTTTGACTTCAAGGATTCCCATTGATGTTCTCCCTATTCCGCAGGCGTTGTTGCGCCATCTTTGGCGTCTTTTGATTTCTTGCGCCGGAACAGGCCAGCAAATTTTTGACCGCCCTGCACCAGCCCACCGGGCAGGAAGATGACGACAAGCATGAAGACCAGACCCAGTGTCAGGTGCCAACCTTTACCAACGAATGGATAGATCACGGCGACGATGAAGTCTTCCAGCCCGTCCGGCAGCCATGCGAACCACTGGTGCAGTATGGTGCTGTTGATCTTGGAAATGATGTTTTCGAAGTACTTGATGAAACCAGCACCCAAGACCGGGCCGATCAGTGTGCCCGCGCCGCCCAGGATTGTCATCAGAACGACTTCGCCCGATGCGGTCCAGAACATGCGTTCTGCCCCGGCCTGTGTGTCCATCGCCACCAACAACCCACCGGCCAGACCCGCGTACATGCCTGAGATCACAAAGGCTGCCAGCGTGTAAGGTTTGGCGTTCAGACCAGTATAGCTCATCCGGGTTTGGTTGGACTTGATCGCGCGCAACATCATCCCGAATGGTGACCGGAAGATACGGATCGACAGATAAAACGAGATGACCATTATCAACCCGGCGAAGTAGTAACCGAAGTTGAAGGTGAATACCCAGTCGCCAAGGTTCCAGACGTAACTGTCCCGCATTTCGACGCCGAAAAGTCCTGCGGTTGGTGTTTGTCCTGATGATACGACAGCGTCCAAAATCCGCGGATCGCTTACTTTTGGCTGCAGACCGGTTTCACCGCCAGTGATGCTTGTCCGCAGGAAATTCCCGATAAGATCGGAATAGGCGATGGCAAACATCATCTGCGCGAAAGCGAGTGTCAGGATCGAGAAGTAGATGCCCGACCGCCGCAGCGCGATATAGCCAATCGCGAGCGAGAAGATACCAGCGATAACGACAGCCAGAAAGATCGCCGGAAGGACGTTCATGCTGAGCAGTTTAAACATCCACACGGCCGCATAGGACCCCACACCCAGGAATGCGGCATGACCGAATGACAGGTACCCCGTCAGTCCAAACAGAATGTTGAAGCCGATGGCGAAAATCCCGAAAATGACAAAGCGCTGCATCAGATCCGGATAGCCCGCGTTGAACTGGGCCAAGTCCGAGCCGACCGGGAATGGGTTAAGAATAAATGGTGCCAGCACCACCAGCGCAACTACGATCAGCAGAAGCCGTAAATCTTTCTTTTCAAGTCCGAACATTGGCTTACTCCTCCATCACGCCCTTGCGACCCATCAGGCCACGTGGGCGGGTCAGCAAGATGATGATTGCGACAAGGTAGATGATGATCTGGTTGATACCGGGCAAGACCTCGATCACTGCCCCCATGGATGCAAAGCTTTCCAGAATTCCCAGTAGGAAACCGGCAGCTACCGCCCCTGGCAGCGATCCCATGCCGCCCACGACAACCACAACAAAGCTGAGAACGAGGAAATCCATCCCCATGTGATAGTTGGGCGGATTGATGGGAACGTACATGACCCCGGCAAGTCCTGCGACCGCGGCGGCGATCCCGAACATTACGGTGAAGCGCTTGTCGATATTAATGCCTAAAAGTCCGACGGTTTCACGGTCCGCCATTCCGGCCCGAACGACCATCCCGAATGTTGTGAACTGTAGGAAGGCAAAAACGCCACCGATGACCGTGACAGAGAAGAAGAAATAGACCAAACGCCAGTAGGGATAGATGATCGCGTTTGGATCGAAACCGAATGCCACGCCAAAATCGAAGCTGCCTCGGAATACATCGGGTGCCGGCGTTGGAATGGGGTTTGCTCCGTAAAAATACTTGATGATTTCTTGCATAACGATGGCGAGGCCAAACGTTACCAGAATCTGATCTGCATGGGGCCGTTTGTAGAAATGCTTGATCAGCCCGCGTTCCATAATGAAACCGATAGCGATCATGATCGGAATGGCGAACAGGATCGAGACCGGAACGGCCCAGTCGATCAGGGCGTTGCCGAAGTTTTCGCCGAACCAGTCGTAGACGTAGGGGACATTAACCTGCATCGGGTTGCCCAGAAAGTCGGTTCTGGTTTCATCAACAACCTGATGGCTCAGGGTGAGAAGCTTGCTGACGGTCACAGCGCAGAACGCGCCCATCATGAACAACGCACCATGGGCAAAATTCACAACACCGAGCGTGCCGAAGATCAGTGTAAGCCCCAACGCAATCAGCGCGTAGGCTGAACCTTTGTCGAGGCCATTCAGAATTTGAAGAATTATCTGGTCCATTTGGGTGACCTCTGGATATGCCGAAAAGCAGGCAAAAAATGCCTAGCCTCATTTGCCGATCTGGCAGATGCATTCAGCGTGTCGTTTTTAAAAGGCGGCCATCACACCGGATGATGTGATGGCCCGTTTGTATTATGCGCCTGGGTTACATGTACCCAGTGAACCACCGGCGAACTGCGGGTGATCCGGCTCATAAGTGACCTGATCAACAGGTGTGACTTCAACGATTTCGAGAAGGTCGAATTCGTTTTCAGGGTTTTCTTTCCCTTTCACGACCAGCACGTCTTTGAAGCACTGGTGGTCGTCGGCGCGGTACAATGTCTTGCCGTTGCCCAGACCGTCGAATTCGAACCCTTCGAGCGCTTCAGCGACCGCACATGGGTTGAACGAGCCAGCCCGCGTGACCGCATCCGCATAGAGCAGCGTTTGCACATAGGTTGTGTGCGCCGCCTGCGATGGTGGGAATCCATATTTGGTGCCGAAGGACTGTACGAATGCTTTGGAGCCTTCGTCCTGCAGCGACCAGTGCCAGTTCGTGGAACCGAAGATGCCCTTCACGTTGGCACCCGCACCTTTCGCCATCAGACGAGAGTAGAGCGGAACGATGATTTCGAAGTTTTTGCCGTTCACTTCTGCATCACGCAGACCGAATTGAACCGCGTTGGTCAGCGAGTTCACCATGTTCCCGCCGTAGTGGTTCAGAACCAGCACGTCGGCGCCGGAGTTCAGAACCGGAGCGATGTAGGACGAGAAGTCCGTTTGCGTCAGCGGAGTTTTGACAGCTGATACAGTTTCCCAACCCAAAGCCTCGGTCGAGGATTTCACCGCTTCTTCTGTGGTGTAACCCCAGTTATAGTCGGCGGTCAGGTGATAGGCCTTACGATCGGTGCCATAGTTCGCTGCAAGCACAGGTGCCAAAGCTGCACCGGACATATACGAGTTAAAGAAGTGACGGAAACCGTTGGCCCGCTTGTCTTTACCCGTTGTGTCGTTGGAGTGTGTCAGGCCGGCCATGAAGATTACGCCTGCCTCTTGGCAAAGCGCCTGAACGGCAACAGCCACACCGGATGATGACCCACCAGTGATCATGATCGCGCCGTCTTTTTCGATCATCGACCGAGCCGATGCGCGGGCCGCGTCAGATTTGGTCTGTGTATCGCCGGTTACGTATTTTACTTCGCGGCCAAGAATACCTGTCCCGTCCAATTCTTTCGAGGAGAACGTATTCAGCATGCCGCCGTCACCGCCACCGTTCAGGTGCTCTACAGCCAGTTGGTAGGCGCGCAGTTCGTCGAGACCCTCGTCGGCGTAGGGGCCTGTTTGGGGCACGTTGAAGCCGAGTATTACTTCGCTGTCGCCCGGTGCGTTGGTGAAACCGGTATGCGCGTCAGCGCGAAGATAGGTTGGCAGCGCAAGCCCTGCGCCTGCAATCGCCCCTGTCTTGAGCACGCCGCGGCGTGAGAAGTTGGATTTGGACATTCTTTTCCTCCCTGGAAATTTTTGATGCCCGACCAGACTGTCCGGTCTGGGGGGCAACGCAATAATGCGTCGAGGTTAGCTTGGCGGCTGAGGGGGTAATCGAGCAACACAACTTCGACACAATTTTCGGAATTTGTAAATTGATCTACATAGGTCGGATAATTATTGTAAATATATTATCGCGCATCCGCAGAAAGCATCTGAAACTGTTCGAGGAATTCTTTCCATGTCACGCCTTCTGACAGGCACACGCATTCGCGAACGTCGTCTGGATCGGGGATTGCGTCAGGCCGCTGTTGCAGAAGCGGTTGGTGTGTCGCCATCATATCTCAACCTGATCGAGCACAACAGGCGCAGAATCGGCGGCAAGCTGTTGGCTGATCTGGCTCGTGTTCTTGAGGTTGACGCGGCGCAGTTGACCGAAGGGGCCAACGCGGATTTGATTGAGCAATTGCGCGTGGCTGCCATGACCTATGATGGTCTTGCGGAGGTTGACAAGATTGATGAACTGGCCGCCCGATATCCGGGTTGGGGCACCCTGATCACGCAACAGGCCCGTCGTCTTGCTGATCTGGAGACCCGTATTCAAGGGCTGTCTGACCGTTTCACCCATGATCCCAAATTGGCCGACGTGCTGCACGAGATGATTTCGTCTGTCACCGCCATTCGATCATCGGCATCAATTTTGGTCGGGCAGGAGCAGGTCGACGCGGATTGGCAGCGACGATTTCATCAAAACATCCATGAAGACAGCTTACGGTTGGCTGATCAAAGTGAGGCGTTTATCGACCGTTTGACCGCGCCTGAAACCGTGTCTCAATCTGCGTCTGCCATTGATGAGGTGGAAACCTATCTTGCTAAGACCGGATTTCATTTGGCGGCTTTGGAAGCCGACCCAGCATCCACCGATGAGGTGGTTGCCGAAGCTGATCCGGACAGCCCGGAAGCTGAACAGCTTTTGCGGAACTGGTGTGTTCAATATGTCGAAGATGCACGTGCGCTGCCGTTGGCGAACTTTGCTGCGGTGGCCGTGGAAGCAGCCTATGATCCGCTGTCCTTGGTGAAGGAGTTTGATGCGCCAGTTGATCGCGTTTTGCGTCGTCTCGCGTCACTGCCCGAGGGCGCGAAGCATCCGCCAATGGGTTTGGCGATCTGCGATCCGTCCGGTGCCTTGGTGATGCATAAGCCGGTGTCTGGGTTTCGCTGGTTTCGTAATGCCGAACGTTGCCCGCTTTGGCCGGTGTTTGGGGCGTTCTCGCAGCCTGGCAGGCTTTTACGCCTGAATGTCGAAACACCAAGTCCGGCGACCAATCGTTTCTTGTGTTACGCCATTGCGGTCAAAAGTACCCCGGAAAGCTATGATTTACCGACCAATTTCTACAGTACGATGCTGGTGTTTCCTGATCCACCAGATGTAAATGCGCAGATTATAGATGCGGGGCCCAGCTGCTCGATATGTCCGCGACAGGACTGCACCGCCCGACGATTGCCTGCGGTGTATGAGTGGATGTGAGGTGGGTCAGAGGGCTTTGACAATAAACGATATTGCGCTGATAGTTCGTGACGGGGAGAAGGCGCTGCACACCTTTGGCAGCGCAGATGAGGGAGACTGCAGTGGCAAAACGTGTTCTGCTGATTGAGGATGAGCCAAACATCATTGAGGCAATCAGCTTTATTCTGTCGCGTGATGGCTGGACTGTGCACACACACGAAGACGGTACAACAGCAATGGACAAGGTGTTGGCCCTGCCGCCTGATCTGATCATTCTTGATGTGATGCTACCCGGTCGCAGCGGGTTTGATATTTTACGTGATTTGCGGGCCAACCCGGTGACAGATGGTATTCCCGTCATGATGCTGACCGCGAGAGGGCAGGAAAAGGATCGCGATCTTGCAGAGCGTTTGGGGGCCAATCAGTTTATGACAAAGCCCTTTTCCAACGCTGAGGTGCGTGACCATGTTCGCAATCTGATCGAAGCATGAGTGGCCCACAAAAAAATGCGGTTTTTCTTGAACGTGCCAACTATCGGCAACGTCGCCTGCGGGACGCCTCCCGCCTTTTGCCCATATTGGGAATTGTTTTGTGGACCATTCCGCTGCTCTGGCGGACAGATCAGGCAGTCGGTCCATCCAATAGCCGCATGGTTATCTACATATTTGGCGTCTGGGTCACTCTGATTGTCGCCTCTACATTGATTGCCCGCTTTCTGCGTTCCGATGAAACGCGCGACTGATGGTGTCGTTTAACAGCCTTATCGCTGTTGCCCTGACTTATGTGGCCATGTTGTTCCTTGTGGCTTTCTGGGCCGAGCGCAGTGCCGCTGCTGGTCGTGCCCGTTGGCTACAGTCGCCGCTAATCTATACCTTGTCGCTCAGCATCTACTGCACTGCTTGGACGTTTTATGGCGCAGTCGGGTATGCAACCCGGTCGGGCCTCGAATTTGCAACGATCTATCTTGGTCCGACCTTAGTGATGATTGGCTGGTGGTGGCTTCTGCGCCGTCTAGTTCGAATTGGGCGGACGCAGCGAATTACCTCAATCGCTGATCTGATCTCGTCCCGCTTTGGTAAATCGGCGCAACTGGGGGTGATCGTCACGGTCATCGCGGTCATCGCCACGACGCCATATATCGCGTTGCAACTTCAATCCGTCACCCTGTCCGTTTCCGTTTTTGCCCGTGCTGGCGGAGAACAATGGGGAAATGATGAGTTGAATGCCACCGCGCTTTGGGTTGCGATTGGACTTGCGATTTTCACCGTTCTGTTCGGAACGCGCAAACTGGACGCGAATGAACGACATAGCGGTATCGTAATGGCCATCGCGGTAGAGGCCATTGTGAAGCTATGTGCTTTGCTGGCGGTCGGGGTTTTTGTAGTTTGGGGGCTTGGCGGTGGTGCCGCTGATACGTTGGCGCGCATTGATGCCTCTGACATGCCGATGTGGACGCCCGACAATGGCCGCTGGCTGGCGCTGATCTTTCTATCTGCCGGGGCGTTCCTTTGCCTGCCGCGCATGTTTCAGGTTCTTGTGGTCGAAAACGCGGATGAGCGGCATTTGAACATGGCCAGTTGGGCCTTTCCGCTTTATCTTTTTCTGATCAGCCTTTTCGTCATTCCCATCGCAGTTGTTGGGCTGGACATGATGCCCGAAGGCAGTAACCCCGACCTTTTCGTGCTAACCTTGCCACTCAGCCAAAGGCACGACACGCTGGCCATGTTTTCGTTTTTGGGTGGTTTTTCGTCGGCCACTTCGATGGTCATCGTATCAACCATCGCGCTGGCCACGATGGTTTCGAACCATATTGTGGTTCCCTTGTGGCTTAGATTGCAGGCGGGGGAGGGCGCCATGATTTCCGGGGATGTGCGAGATGTCATCATCCTTGCGCGTCGCCTGTCCATCGCGGCCATTCTGGCGCTGGGCTATGTGTATTTTCGGTTGTCGGGCGGTGGTACAGCTCTTGCTGCGATCGGGCTCGTGTCATTTGTGGGGGCAATCCAGATTTTACCGGCGATGATCGGCGGTATCTTTTGGCGTGGTGCGACCCGTGTCGGAGCGGCACTTGGCCTGATCATGGGCTTTTCTGTTTGGATATGGAGCCTTTTTCTGCCGAGTTTTGGGGCCGGCGCGGTAATCAGCGAGGCTGTTATGCAGCACGGACCGTTCGGCCTGTCCTTGCTGCGCCCACAGGCATTGTTCGGGATTGAGGGGCTTGATCCGATTGTACATGCGGTGCTTTGGTCAATGCTGCTGAATATGGGCGCGTTTCTGGCTGGGTCTTTGGTGAGCTTTCCCAACCCGTTGGAACGATTGCAAGGCGCGCAGTTCGTGAATGTGTTTGACCATTCCACTGGCTCTGGCGCATGGACAACTGCCACCGCGGGCGCCGAAGATTTGCTGATCATGTCGCAGCGCATTATTGGTGCGACCGAAGCGCAGGCCATTTTTCAGCGAGAGGCTGCGAGACAGGGGAAAGTGGGCTATCTGCCGGATGTGACCCCCGGGTTTATCAACAGCCTGCAACGCGATTTGACCGGATCAGTGGGCGCCGCCACCGCCCATGCAATGATTGGCCAGTTGGTTGGCGGCAGCGGTGTGTCGGTCGAAGACCTGATGGCGGTCGCCGATGAAGCTGCGCAAATTCTGGAGTATTCCAACAAGCTCGAGGCGAAATCGGCCGAGCAGGAGCGCACGGCGAAGGCATTGCGTGACGCAAATGAAAAGCTGACGGCCCTGTCCATCCAAAAGGACGCATTTCTCAGCCAGATCAGTCATGAATTACGCACGCCCATGACGTCGATAAGGTCGTTTTCGGAAATTCTGCGCGACGGTGATATGCCCCCAGCCGATCAGGCGCGGTATGCTGGCATCATTCATGATGAGGCGATCCGTCTGACCCGACTGCTGGATGATCTGCTGGATTTATCCGTTCTGGAAAACGGGCAGGTGATTCTGCATGAGCAAACCGGATCGTTGACCGGTCTTCTGGACCGTGCAGTGCGTGCTGCCGGTGTAACCGACAGCCGGTTGGAGATTTTGCGCAACCAGGAATCGGAGCGTTTTGACCTGACGACGGATCTGGATCGTCTGGCTCAGGTCTTTATCAATCTGATCGCCAACGCGTTGAAATATTGCGACGCTGAACACCCGCGTTTGAGAATATCCGTCAGGCAAAGTGACGAGGGTTGCTATGTTGATTTTATCGACAATGGGGCCGGGATAGATGCCGAAAATCAACAACTTATCTTTGAAAAATTTTCCCGTGTCGGGGACCAATCAAAGGCGGGGGGTGCTGGTCTTGGTCTTGCTATCTGTCTTGAAGTGATGAGGCGATTGGGCGGCGATGTGCGTTATCTGGCCGAACATGTGGGCACGGGTTTCCGCGTGACGCTGCCACCCGAAGCTGTCGCCGAGACCGCGTTAGCGGAACTGTAACTTCTTGTTGTTTATGGTGGTGTTCGGATGACCTGTGGCGGGTAGATGACGGACAATACGCATAGCGCGATTTTGCGGCGAATGACCCGCCAGCAACCACCTGAGACGGGTGAACCGCTCACGTCGTCGCGCGCTTTGCGGATGGCATTGGTCAAAGTGGCCAATGACACGATTGGCTTAACGCTGTGTGTTCTCAGCATGGCGGAAGAAATGCTGTCACTTGATGATTTACTGGCCGCATTGGATGATAACCAGATGCTGGTGGCTTTGCGCGAAGGTGAAGATCTGCGGGGGTTGGTAGCGATTGATTCACAGCTACGTGCCGCTGCTATTGAAGTCCAAACCATCGGTCAGGTGGTCGCAATGCGGGCAGAGGATCGACCGCCGACAAATACAGACAAAGTCATGTGTGAAAGGGTTCTTGCGGCGTTTGTTGAAGCATTACCCAACGCAACTGTTGGTACCAGACTTGAAGGATGGGTCGATGACATCCAACTGGCTAAACGCTTTTCGGATGCCCGTACCGCCGGGTTGGAACTGCAGGACATTCAGTATCGCCTAGTCCGTCTGAGTATCGATTTGGGGACAACCGATCGGGAGGGCGAAATTCTGGTCGCGCTGCCCTTTGTGGCCGAGGACACTGCGACGGAACTGGTTCAACCAAGGGGCGAGCTGAGTTGGGGGGACCAGTGGCAGGAAATGCTTCAAGCGGCCCCGGCGCAGCTTGATGCGGTTTTGCATCGATTTTCACTTCCTCTTGCCGATGCGCAAGAGTTGAGGGCGGGGCAGGTGTTGTCGCTGCATGGCTGCACGGTCAATTCGGTCAAGCTAATGGCACCCGATGGCCGCACCGTCGTTCAGGCAAAACTGGGCCAAGCGGGTGGAATGCGGGCCGTTCGGATCGAAAAGCAACCTGGTTTGGAACTGGTTGATTTGGCCACGGATGCGGTTATCGGTGCCGGCGCGATGTTACCGTCGGGATCGGGAGCTAGTCATTCGATGGCCAATGGCGGGGCTTCCGCAGCGGTGCCGGTCGATACAGATGTTGGCAGTTTGATTAGTGCGGGAGTTGACAGCGATAAGCCGGTGATGGCCGAGGCGGCGGCTAAGGTTCCGACCGGCGACGGTTGATGTACCACTTGATACCAGACAGGGGCCGTTTATCCTGTGATGAACTCGCTTATTGGAGGCCACATTGGATCAGGAAGCTGCCATTGCATTGATTGCGTCAAACTTGCGCGATGAAGCTGATATTCGTGCGCTGTTTCTGAGCGGCAGCCATGCCAATGGACAGGCTGACGATTATAGCGATATCGACTTTCTGATGGTCGCAACGCCCGGTGCGACCGACGCCATATCAACCATGTGGCGCGATGCGGTTGGCCACATTGATGAGATTGTTCTTTGGCGGGACCGGATTGTACGCCCCGCGTTGATAAACGCTGTTTGTGCCGATTGGACGCGGGTGGATGTTGTGATCCTGAAGCCCGATCAGATGGGAGCGCACACACGGGACGGTCTGAAACCGCTGTTTGATCATGATGATATCTACGGTGGCTTGAAAAGTGGCGTTGTCCAACAGCCACCAAACTCTGCGCAAATGGCATATCAGTTTGATGAGTTCATTCGCATTTTGGGCCTGCTCGATCTTGTGCTGGGACGCGAAGAATATCTGAATGGTGTTGCGGGTATTTTTCACCTTCGCAACTTGCTAGTGGACCTGCTGATAAACGAAACGGATGCGCCGCACAGAGGTGGTGCGTTGCATCTTAATCGGCTGATCACTGATCCGCAGAAAGAGATGCTCCACGACCTGCCGCCTCCGGTGCCGGAGCGGGACGCTTTGATTGCGACACATCTTGCTTATGCGGCCGCTTATCTGCCCCGTGCCCGTCGTTTGGCCGCTGAACGGGGTATCAACTGGCCCGACCGTTTTGAAGAAGTGACATGGGCAAAGCTGTCGGGTGCTTGGGGGATCGAACGGCCTTATTGTTGAATGTCGCAGATGATTGAATCGATGACGCGGATTTTCTGTTTGGGACCGTCGCAGTCTTCTTTTTATCGCTTGAGGCAGATCAACTGAAAATGCGCTATTCCCAATAACAAGATGTTTGAGAAATTGGCGAAACAGCGGTTGAGAAGCGTATGTTTTCACGTCGACCCCTTTTGGCGTCTGGACTATCCGTGGCTGCTCTGGGAGCTGCTGGCTACGGTTTGTGGCCGCGAATGAGCGATTACCGAGAGGAAGTCACTCGCCAAAGGCGCCTTCTGAACTCTGATCCAACTTTTGCGGAGTTGGTGCGCATGGCAACGCTGGCCGCCAATGGCCATAACACTCAGCCTTGGAAGTTCGGGTTGGAGGAGGCCAAGATTGCCATTCTTCCGGATTTCGAACGGCGCACAGAGGTAGTTGATCCCGACGACCACCACCTTTTTGTCAGTTTGGGATGTGCTGCTGAAAATCTCATGATTGCCGCAAGGGCCAGTGGTCGGGCAGCCAACCTCTCAATCGAAAGTGGACCGGAGACGAAACTCGAGATCGCCCTTGAGACAGGGCCGATGAACGAGACGCCACTATATCAGGCTATCCCTTTGCGCCAATCGACGCGCTCCGAATTTGACGGTCAGCCAATTTCTGCTCCCGAAATCACCTTGTTGGAAGCTGCCGCACGAGAGGAGGGTGTCTCGGTTTTGATATTTACCGAGGCTTCCGACCGAGAAGCGGTTCTCGAATTCGTGGTCGAAGGCAACAGCGCACAAATGGACGATCCTGCCTTTGTCGCTGAGTTGCGTCGTTGGATCAGGTTCACACCGGACCAAGCGCTGGCGACGCATGATGGGTTGTTTGCCGCGACTTCCGGGAACCCCGTCGTGCCCGCCTGGATAGCTGAACGAATGTTTGGCGCATTCTTCCGGAAAGATGGTGAAAACGACAAATACCGTGACCATATCCGTTCATCTTCTGGGACGGTGGTCTTTGTCGGCGACAAGGAAGACCCTGAGCACTGGATCAAGGTTGGGCGAAGTTTCCAGAGATTCGCTTTGCAGTCCACCGTACTCGGCATTCGCAACGCGCATATCAATCAACCCATCGAAGTCGGGGCTCTTAGGCTGGAGTTCGCACGATGGTTGGGAATGCCGGGGGTGCGCCCTGATTTGATTGTGCGGTTTGGTCGCGCGCCCGCTTTGCCGATGTCGCTACGGCGGTCAGTTAGCGATGTTATCATATAGATAATTCACCCCACATAATGCCACCTTGACCCCACTCCAGACCTTTGCTGCGGTCCGCATGAAATGCAGCTTCGCCACTTTTCGGGAATCTGGGTCTGTACCGTGACGTTAAGGTCAAAGTCATCTGACGTTCAACACTTATCCGAAAGACTGAAACCCGTGGTTTCAGCCCGCGTTTCCGGCAAGCGCATCCAGCCTTGGCCGCAAACCGGCCAGATCGTAGCCAACCGCCGCGGTCGCCTTGATGATGTCGTCGGTTGCCATTTCGCCCGCCTGACCAAGAGACCAGACAATTGACGAACGGGTGCCAGAGGCGCAATAGGCCAGAACCGGCCCTTTCGAGGTGTCGATAGCCGCCTTTTGATCCGCCACCATTTGCATGTTCAGATCCTGATGGGTCACCGGGATGAAGGTAAATTCCAGTCCCGCCTTTTCGGCTGCATCGGCGATGGTCGTGGCGTGATGGCTGGGCGGAATTTCCGCATCGGGCCGGTTGCAGATGATCTTGGTGAAACCAGCAGCGGCGATTGCGGGCATATCCTCGACCGCGATTTGCGGTGAGACGGCGTAATTGGGTGTGATCTGTCGAATATCCATGTCGGTGTGTCTAAACCGCCAGCCAATCGGCGTCCAGACGCCACCTAGGATAGAATAACACCGATGATGACGGCCATAAGCCCAATGACCGAAACCAGAAGTGCGCCGAGATTGATAGGCAGAATGCGCGTGATCCGTTGGCGCAGTTGTTCGTCATCGAGGCCGGCACGTTTGGCCTTTGAAACTGCCCAAATGCTATAGATGATCCCGACCAAACCGATCAGTGACAGCGCTGCACCGCCCCAAATCACGTAGTTCATCTGCCACTCCTCCTTTGCCGCTGGCCTATCTTGCGAATGTGGGCTTCGCAAGGGTTGCGGCGCGGTTGGCCAAACGCTAGCTAGGAGTTCTATCGCAGGAGAGCCTTCATGAACGATTCCGTCACTGACACGTCATCCACCGTCGCCGGGCAGGAATTGCGCCAGTTTGTTGAACGGTTTGAACGGCTTGAGGCGGAAAAGAAAGATATTGCTGATGCCCAGAAAGAGGTGATGGCCGAGGCGAAAGGGCGCGGTTACGACACCAAGGTTCTGCGGAAGGTCATTGCCATCCGAAAGCGCGACGCCAATGACCTGGCCGAGGAAGAGGCCGTTTTGGATATGTATAAGGCTGCTTTGGGTATGTAATTGCCTTTATGGCATTTCGACTTAAACCTGAACCACTGATCGCTGTCTTTCGCCTTCGGCTCAAAGGCGATTGGTGATGTTTGGTGGCTCAAACCAAAGTCGAACCGCTTTAGGTGAAGGGTAGCAATAGCTTAACACCCGAGATTGCGGCGATGCGTGCCAGATCGTCGTCGTAGGCTTGCGTGGCGTCCGCGATTTGATCGTTGGTCAGGCCCGATATTTCAATCACGTCCTCGACTTTGTCTGTTATGACATGTTGCTCCCAAACCTTCGCGATCACCTCGTGCCGCTCGGCATGGCTGGTTGGCGGGTTTTTGGATAGTTCCGCCTCAATCGCCTTGATCCCGTCATTCCCGATCAGAGGGGCAAGCATGTCCAGACCGCCATCAACGGTGACGTCTGGCGCGATGTTGGACATGGCGCGGATCAGCTGTTCAAAGAGCAGCGGCGCGTCTTCGTTGCACCAGACGGTGATTGGCGTGTCGGGCGCGCCGGCCTTGATGCGACCGATGACCTTTGACCAGTGCAGATCCCGTAGGCTGAGCAGGCCGAGATGTTCCTGAATGGTCGCGGATTTCGATTTCCTGAAGGTTTCCTGCGCAAAGGTGGCGGGATTGCGGATGCCGATAAACAGCTCGATATCATCGTCGGGGAAAAGCTGATGAAGGCCGTGGGTCTTTGATGTCGCCTGTTCGTAGAAAGTGGCATTTTCGAACACTCTGTTCGGGATGCAGATGAAGTTTTCGTTGCTGAGCAGGACACGATGGATGTCGCCGCTTTCCACGATCGCATCAAGCAGGATGTCTCTTGTATCTGCGTGGGGTGGTATGCCGCCCAGTCCCTGAATGGTTTCCCTGATCAGGCTGCGATAGCGTCCCGGGCCCGGTACCGCGATCCCGTGTTTGCGGAAGGTATCGCCATTTTTTAACAAGGATTTTAGCAGCCTGTCTTCATCTGTGCAGTTTGCGCCAATGTGAAAAGCAATCTGCATTGTGACGTCTGCCCCTTGTTTTGGTTGCTTTATCATATGTGGATTTCTGGACAGTTAAACCGCTTTCCGATAACCGGGTCCGACATGTCCGAGCAAACTAGTCAGATATTCCCGCCCCGGGCCAGCAAGTTACGATTTGACCCTTGGTCGGTTGGCGCTGCAGCCATCGCGGCCTTGGTGTTGTTGCCGATTTTGGCGGTTATCTGGTTTGCCCTGACCCCCACCGAAAATATCTGGCCCCATCTGATGCGCACAACGTTGCCGCGTTACCTGAGCAATACCGCGTTTCTGATGGTGCTTGTTGGGTTTTTTACTGCTGCCATCGGAACGGGCTCTGCTTGGTTGGTGGTGATGTACCGATTTCCGGGGCGAGGCTGGTTGCAATGGGCGTTGCTGATGCCGCTGGCTGTGCCTGCCTATGTCGGGGCTTATGCTCTGGTGGATTTTCTGGAATATGCGGGGCCTGTGCAGACGAGCTTGCGTGAGGTGTTCGGTTGGCAGACTTCTCGGGATTACTGGTTCCCGAATATTCGCACCCGAGAGGCAGCGGTGGTTGTTCTGACTGCGGCCCTTTACCCCTATGTCTATATTCTGGCCCGCGCGGCCTTTCGTGAACAATCCGGCACGGCCTACGAGGTGGCACGAGCCTTAGGGGCTGGACCGTTTGCCCGGTTCTGGCGCGTTGGTCTTCCCTTGGCCCGTCCAGCTATTGCTGCCGGTGTCGCTGTTGTCATGATGGAGACCGTCAATGACTTTGGTACCGTTGACTATTTTGCAGTGCAGACCCTGACCACAGGTATCTTTTCTGTCTGGCTGCAGGGCGGAAATCTGGGTGGAGCGGCCCAATTGGCGACTTGTGTGCTTGGGTTGATTGTCATTCTGGTCACCTTGGAGAAATTGGGGCGTCGCCGTAGCCGATTTTTCAATACAGGCCGCGGGGCGCGACCCGTGACCCCGGTAGAGATGCAGGGCTGGGTGGCCTGGTTGAGCACGGCGCTATGTCTATTCCCCTTTCTGGTCGGCTTTGTTTTGCCGGTGGCGGTGCTGTTTCGTCACGCTTTCAACGCCGCCCAATGGGTTGATACCGGACTATGGCGCGCGATTTTTCATACCATAACTGTTGGCGGCGTTGCCGCAGCACTGACCGTCGCAGCAGGCGTGTTCATGGTTTACGGTGTGCGGTTGTCGCGAAAAAAACTGCCTCGGCTTTTGATGCCGGTCACGGCCATCGGTTATGCCGCGCCCGGCGCCGTGCTGGGCCTAGGTATTCTTGTGCCCTTGGCTGCGTTGGATAATCAGGTGGCCGACCTCGTTGTGTGGTTTGGTGGGGCTGATCCGGGGCTGATCATGACGGGAAGCGCTGGCGCTTTGACGCTGGCTTATGTGGTGCGTTTCTTTGCCATTGGGCAGGGCGCAGCGGATGCGGCTTTGGGGCGGGTGTCGCCAAGTTTGCCGATGGCCGCGCGTTCATTGGGTCGCAGTTCTGGCGGGACACTTTGGGCGGTTCATATGCCGCTGGTCCGCGCTTCGCTTGGATCTGCATTGCTTTTGGTCTTTGTGGATTGCGTGAAGGAGCTGCCGGCGACATTGCTTTTGCGTCCGTTCAGCTATGAAACGCTCGCGACGCGCGTTCACGCAAAAGCATCCTTGGAAAATATCACCGACGCGGCCCCGGCAGCGCTGATGATCACGCTTGTCGGGCTTTGTGCGGTAGCACTGTTGGCGAGAGCCAATCGGTAAAAGGTCAAGACGCGATTAGTTTCGTTCCTTGGTACTGGCCTCTTGCTGCCGGATCGGGATAGCTTGTTCCGGAAGCTGGACGGCGGGAGAATACATTCATGTATATTGGTCTTGATTTGGGCACCTCTGGGGTGAAGGGGGTGCTGATTGGTTCGGATCAAGTGGTTTTGGCCGACGCTATTTCCCCGCTGACCGTCGAACGGCCCGCTCCGGGTTGGTCGGAGCAAGATCCAGAGGCTTGGTTGAACGCGGCACAGCAGGTCATGCGCGCGCTGGCGGTAAAGCAGGATCTGAGTTCGGTCAAAGCGATCGGTCTGTCGGGGCAGATGCACGGTGCTACATTGCTTGATGCAGCGGATCAGGTCCTGCGTCCGTGCATTTTGTGGAATGACACCCGCGCTGCTGATGAGGCGGCCGAGATGGACGCTGATCCGCAGTTTCGCGCGATAACGGGGAACATTGTTTTTCCGGGCTTCACGGCCCCAAAACTGCTTTGGGTGGCGCGTCACGAACCCGATATTTTTGATCGAGTCAAACGGGTGCTGTTACCCAAGGATTATCTGCGCCTGTGGCTCACCGGTGAGGCCGTTAGTGAAATGTCGGACTCAGCGGGGACAAGTTGGCTGGATGTTGCACGCCGGGACTGGTCGGATGATTTGCTTGCTGCGACGGGTCTTGGTCGCGATCACATGCCGAGATTGGTTGAAGGGTCACAGGTTTCAGGTGAACTGCGATCGGAGTTGGCCCGGGACTGGGGCCTGCCTGAGGGGGTGGTAGTTGCGGGCGGGGGCGGGGATAACGCGGCCAGTGCTGTGGGCGTGGGTGTCGTCCAGCCGGGGGATGCTTTTGTGTCGCTTGGAACATCTGGCGTCTTGTTCGCCGCAACCGAAGCCTACAGCCCTGATCCGGCGACGGCGGTTCATACTTTTTGCCATGCGCTACCGCAAACCTGGCATCAGATGGGTGTTATCTTATCCGCTACCGATGCGATGAACTGGTTTGCAGATACAGTAGGCAAATCCGCCGCTGAACTCACCGGAGAGTTGGGCGATCTTCAACTGCCCGGCAGTACGATTTTTCTGCCTTATCTGGGTGGTGAACGGACGCCACATAATGACGCCGATATCAGGGGCGCTTTTCTGAATTTAGGTCATGAGGCTGATACATCTGCGTTGACGCGGGCTGTGTTGGAGGGTGTTACCCACGCGATCCGCGATTGCTATGATGCGTTGCGATCAACGGGGACACGGATTGAACGCTTGACCGCAGTAGGCGGCGGCTCCCGATCAGATTACTGGCTACGCGCGATTGCGACCTCGCTGGAGATACCGGTTGATGTGCCGGTTGCGGGTGATTTTGGCGGTGCTTTTGGTGCCGCCCGGCTTGCCATGATGGCCCATACCGGGGCTGGGGTCGAAATGGCGACACCTCCTCGGATGGCCCGCAGGGTCGAGCCGGAACCCGGCTTAATTGCGCCTTTTGCCGAGGCCCATGAGCGTTATCAGGCGGCTTATAAATGCTTGAAGCAATTGAATTGAGTACAGAACACCCGTGATTGCCCCCGTTCTGAAAGCGCTGCGCCGCAAACATCTTGATGTGTCATTGCGAACGCGCTCGGGCTACCGCGTCCGGATCGTCGAACGGCCCGGCCTCTGGATGACAAAGGATGAGCTTGCACGGTTGCGCGCAGACCTGCGCCAGATTGCCTCGCGTACTTTGGATGCGGGGCAACTGACTTACGGGGTGTTGTCGGATGATGTGTCACGTTTGAATGAGACGATCATTACGCTGGTCTGTCGCGACGATGGGACACCAATTGCGTTCAATGCGCTTGCAATCATGACGTTGGAAGCCAAACCCCAGCCCGCAGAGGTTTTGCATCTGGGTTTGGTGATGGTTGATCCGGACGAAAGGTCAAAGAACCTTTCGTGGATATTGTACGGGCTGACCTGTTTTCTGATCCTCTTTCGCAGGCAATTCCGTCCCATTTGGATTTCCAATGTGACGCAAGTTCCGGCCGTGGTGGGGATGGTATCAGAGTTGTTTTCGGATGTGTGGCCTGGACCCAGCCAAAATCGCCGCAGTCTAGATCATTTGATGTTGGCCCGCCGTATTATGGCGGATCAACGTGAGGTCTTTGGCGTAGGCGATGACGCGGTTTTTGACGAAAATCGATTTGTTATCCAAGACGCCTATACCGGCGGCTCGGACGATTTGAAGAAGACCTGGGATGCCGCACCAAAGCATCGCAAAGAACAGTTCAATGCCTATTGCGCTGAAACGCTCAACTATGAGCGCGGTGATGATGTGATCCAGCTGGGTCGCATGGATTTGGCCGCGATGCGCGGTTATCTTATGCGTGAAGTCCCGCGTTCCGCTGTTTTAGGGTTGCTTCTGGCTGGTGGGCTTGTGGCATTGCGGCGGCTGGTTCTGCCGGTGCTTTACTGGGCTGACAGTGGGCAACAGTGGTCGACCCTAAGGCCCGCGACCAACCGCGAGAAGCGGGTAGACACATGATCGCGGCGGCGAATATTTTGATGGTCCTTTTCCTGTCATGCGCCGCTCTGATCGGCTTGGGGCTTTTGCATGCGGTCCTGACGCGGCAGGACCGGTGGAACCCGATCAACAGGCGTTTCATCTTTGGTGTTCGGCTGACGATGTTACTCTTTGCCGGGCGTGCCCTGGCGATTGTTACGGGTATGGAAGAGTTCCGGTTCTTTGTTCTTCTCGCGGCTGGGCTGATCCCGTTGGCTGTCTTTTTGCTTACCGAGGGGCTGTTGCGGCGTCATGCACCCGCGTGGATGAAAGGCGTGATGGCGGGCGGCGCGACCCTTTTTGGCATTACTGCATTCTGGTGGTCGGACAGTATTGATCCCTACCGCCTGATCGGTCTTTTGGCGTTTCAGGTGATCGGTTTCGTCTTGTCGGGCTGGTTGGTGCTTTTCAGGGACCGGGCATCGCTCTCACAGGCCGAAAATCGCATGGTGGGGCGGCTGGGTGTGTCACTGCTGTTTTTCATCCCGGTTTCCCTCGCAGATTTTCTAATTCTTTATTTTGACCTGCCTTTGCAGTTTTCCGCACTGGCTGTTTTGTTTTTATGCTGGTTGGCCGTTGGTCTTGCCCGTTCGTCTGATGGACACAGAGCGACATTGCTCAACTTTGCAATTATGACTGGTGCCGCCATCGCCGTGGGCCTGTTTTTGGGCATATTGGGCGGGCTTGGACGTGATGGGACGTTGATGGCCATTGCGGCGATCATGGCCACCGTTTTTCTTATCGTTATCTATGCGGATGCCCGTTCTTTACGGGTCGAGCAGAATAGCATCGGGCTTTTGCGACATTTGGCAAAGGCAGACACCACGGATCCAATGGTGTTTCTACGTGATCTGCGGGCGCATCCGCTTGTGGATGGCGCGGTGATGGTGGACGGCGCGGCTTTGGCTGATTTTGATCAAGCTGTTCTAGCGCATATATTTAACGCAGCACCCGTCTTGCGTGCTGCTGAACCACCCGTGCTGAATGCGGCTGCAGAAGACCATATCAAACACTTGTTTGATCGCTATGCTGCGACGCATATTATTCTAGTGGATGATGCGCCGTTTGTCTTGATCGCGTTGGCTATTCCTTCGTTGGGGCTATCGCCGCAGGTGGAACTAGAGCTAGACGTCGTGCAACGTATGGCCGCATTGATGGCCAAGACAAAGGAGGCGTAATGCTTGATCGACGTCACCAACTTCGCCAGATATTTGACGCTGGTGTTGCGGCGGCTGATCCCTATCGCGCTGTCTGTGAAGCGCATGATTACATCGAGCAAGCACCGCATTTGATCGTAGCGGTTGGGAAGGCCGCGGGGCAAATGGCCCGCGCTGCCATGGACATTTATTCCGGTGTGCGAACGATTATCGTAACCAACTATGAAAACGCGGAGGCCGTTCCGGGAGCGGAAGTTTTCGCAGCTGGCCACCCGGTTCCGGATGAGAACGGAGCCGTGGCGGCACGGGCAGTCATCGACGCATTGCACAGCGCTGGCGGACCTGTTCTTGCGCTGATCTCTGGCGGTGGGTCGGCGCTTTTGCCTGCACCCGCCGGGGCGCTCGGTTTGCAGGACAAGTCGGCTGTGAATGAATTTCTGCTGGGCGCTGGGCTGGATATCCGGTCTATGAACCTTGTCCGCCAGCAATTGTCGGACCTCAAGGGTGGAGGCATGTTGCGTGCAGCGGCACCGCAACCGGTAACTGCCTTGATCCTGTCCGATGTGGTTGACGACGATCTGGCCGTGATTGCCAGCGGGCCGACTGTTCATCCTATTGGAACTGCCGCTGATGCTGCGGGCTTGCTGAGGAATGCGGGGCTTTGGGATCGGGTTCCTGAGAAAGTACGTACACATTTGACTGAAGCACCGGTGCCGGGAGATTTGCCTTTGGCGCGCAACGTGCTTGTCGGCTCTAACGGGCAGAGCGTGGAGGCCATGGCTGCTGCGGTTCCGAATGCCAAAGTGATTGCAAGCCCGGTCGAGGGTGATGTGGCCGATGCCGCCAGGTTCATTTGCGATCAGGCTGGGCCCGGTGTCACGCTCTGGGGCGGAGAGACGACCGTTGTCCTGCGTGGCGATGGTGCAGGGGGCCGCAACCAGGAACTGGCTTTGCGGATTGCCTTGGAGGCGGACAGACGGGGTTGGCAGGATTGGGCTTGCCTGCAGGCCGGCAGCGACGGTCGCGATGGGCCGACGGACGCTGCAGGTGGGGTGGTTGACGAGGGGACCTTGTCACGTATCAGGACCGCTGGCGGCGAGGTAAGCGCATTGCTTGCCAATAATGACAGCTACAAAGCGTTGAATATGGCAGGTGATCTTTTGATCACCGGAGCGACCGGGACGAACGTGGCGGATTTGGGTGTGTTAATCAGAGGTTAATCTACAGGCAATCCGCTGGGAACTGATGTGGGGCGGCCCAGAGGCCGTTCCAGTACTGTTTCACCGGTAAGCGCATTCAGAAAGGCTATTAACTCTTTGACTTCGCTTTCACTTACTTCGAACGGCTGATGCTCTGTAACTTGGCTTTGCCGTTGCATTTCGCGGACATCCGACTGAATGGAAAAATCCACTGCGGAAAGCCAAGGCGCCTCTGGTAAGTTCGCCATGGCAGGTTGCCAGTCGGTTCGAGAGGTTGCCGGGTCAGCATGGTGGCGGATCGTCTCTGTAAGCGTGGGGAAGGCGCCGTTGTGGCCATAAGGCGCGGTGAGGGCGACATTGCGTAGGGATGGCGTGCGGAATTTGTATGCGTCCTCTAGCAAGTTGGTTTCGCCCATCCGCCCCACATCGCGCGGCATCGGATCAAAAAGGCGCGTGCGGCCGGGGCCGAATGCGGGCAGTCCGAGCGCGTGGAACGATTGATCGGTGAAAAGCGGGCCCGAATGACAGGATGCGCAGCGAAGGTTAAAGAAAAGCTGACGGCCCCGTTCGGCATCGGCGGGGAGGGGGGTGCCGGTGAGCCATTTATCGTAAGGGCTGTCATAGGATTGCCATTCGCTGGCGACGAAAGCACCAAGGGCATTGCCGATTTCGACAATGGTGACGTCGCCGGGTTCTTCAATGTGGTCAAAGGCTTGAACGAACATATCGCCGTATTCCGGGATCGTGCGTACCCGCTTTGCGATGATCGGCCAGCCCCTGTCGATGCGGTTTCGCACGGCCCCGATGATATCGTTTTCGCCGGGGTTTCCGGCCATTTCAAACTGTGATGCCATGGGTAAAAGGGATTGGGCGGCGAGGATATTGTCGAGGCCTTGGGGCAGCCATTCTTCGGCGGGGCTGTCAAAACCGTTGCCATAGAGGTCCGAGATGCTGAGGCGACCATCATGGAGCAGTGTATCCACGGAATTATGGCCCAGATTCCATAGGCTTAGGGCATTCCGTGGAATGCGTTTGGCGATGCGCGCATCACCCGTTCCCGGACTTCTGGTAGGCCCGACGCCGATGCCGCCTTCACCGATACCTAACGATAGCCCGTCAGCGCCTGCTTGATCGTGATGATGGCAGGTGCCACACGAGATATTTTTGTTTCCTGACAGTATCTTATCGTAGAAAAGCAATTGCCCGATGCGGGCTTGATCCGGGTCTGCGGGGATGTAATCATCCGGCGAAATCGTCTGCGCCGAGGTGGCGTTACTTGTAGTTAACAGGAGGAATATTCCGGTATGCCAAACGTCGGCAAAACGTCGGGCACGGCTGTTCTGGCTGTTAGTGTTCTGTTGACCTTTGCGCCGCCCGCGCAGGCGGACATGGAGACGGCGCGTGATCTGATGGAGGCGGGAGAGTTTGAAGAAGCCCGCGAGATGTTTGAGGTTTATGCCCGGTCCGGCAATGCTGATGCTGAAGAATTGATCGGCGTCATGTATGCCATGGGCCTTGGGGTCGACCGCGACGATGAGCGGGCGTTCGACTGGTATCTTCGAGCGTCGATGAAAGGGCATCCTGGGGCGCAATCCGGCTTGGGTTGGTACTATGAAGTGGGCCGGGGTCTTCCTGCGCCCGACCTTGTCAGAGCGTATCTTTGGTATGCGCTGTCGGCAATAGGCGGTGATCCTGACGCGCTGATCTCACTAGAGGAAATCACACCGCGGCTGACGGCAGATGAACGTGCGCGAGCCGAGGTGCTGGTGGATGACTATCAGGTGTGGATGTATCCGTTTCGGTGATGTTGGTTTTGCACAAGCAAAACTATCGTGCTGAACCTAGTGACGACGGCTTGACTTGGGTTGGAGTGCCCATGTGGCCCCGATGAGAACGAGCAGCAAAAGGGCCAAAATGGTCAGAACAGATTTCGCAACTGAGGCTGCACTGGTCAAATGCACCAGGAATTCCGAAAGGTTCGGCCAACTCAAGATCATCGCCATGATACCAAGGTTTTCGCAGTAGTCGAAAAGAGCTGCGCCAACCGAAGTTGCAATACCGATCCGTATAATTTTGCTGCTTGGAAGGCTTAGCCCAAGCCAACGCATGGTGCACGCCAAAGTCAGCGCCAGCAAGGCAGGATAGAGCGTGTCCAAGGGTAATTGGCGACTCAAATAGTAATGTCGCCCGTCTTCACCCAACCCGCTGAATAGGTCTGCGACCTCCTCGGAGTTGTACCCAAGCGGGCGTAAGTCTAGGGGAACCTGACCGGAAACAGCTTCGATATGGGCGAGTGTTACGCCAATCATCAGCATATACACTGTGGCCCCCGCCAATCCAAAGCCAATCGCTGCCAACCCGAGGTGCTTGGGCCAAAGCTTTATCATCACCTTATCTCCTTGAACTGTGCACGATATGCGCCCAGATGAAGGTCTGCGCATTATCATTTGATAAGGGTTGCCGAGAATGAGTTTGATAACATTTCTGATGCAGTTCTCCGAGTTCCCAGAAATAGCTTGCGCGGAACGTTTCGCTTCAAAGTGGGCACTCAAGCGCGTCAGGAAAGGGACACTCATCGTTCGGCAAGAAGAGCCCGATACCAATGAATTCATCGTTTTGGATGGGTGCCTCGCAAGTTGCATCTGTGACCCCGAGGGGAACGAGGTCTGCGTAGGGCTTTATGTTGAAAACACTATCGTCACGCCGAACATTGCACGCACGCGGAGTGGCATTTCGCTCGTTTCAATCGAGGCGACAACTGATGTCCTGGTTGCACAGCTAAACAGTGACACTCTTTCGGATTTGATGATTTCCTCGGCGCCAATTCGTGCTTGGGCCAATGGTGTACTGAGGGAAGAGCTCGGTAGGAAAGCCGATCGAGAGTGGTGCCTCGCAGCTCTCGGTGGCTCTGGTCGTCTCGCTTGGTTTCGAGAAAACTATTCTGGTTATGAGGGGATTTTCACCCATTCGCTCATTGCATCGTTCTTAGGGATCACACCCGTTACATTGAGCAGGTTGCGTAGTAACGAAAGGCGCAAGTAGTTATGATGCGTGGCGCTTTGCTTTCGCGATTGCAGACCATGAAAGAGCCTTGGAGCCCTAAGTGAAGCCGCCACTTGTTTAATCCTTCGCGTTCGTCGCAGGGGCCTGCAGCCAGAATTGATCAGCCCATAAAAAAGGGCCGCCTGATATAGCGGCCCATTTGCATTTTGTAAGCTAGCGAAGTCTAGTTCAAATCGCTCTCATACTCCGTTGCGATCTCTGCTTCGACTTCTTCAACAGATGCAAGTAGCGCGTCCAGCATGTCGGAGCCTCCATCGACGTTTTCGCGGAACCATGCTTGCACTGGTGCTGCGGCTTCAGCGAAGGCTGCTTTTTCTTCTGGTGTTGGCACGTAAACCTCACCGCCGCCTGCGACGAAGGCTTCGTAGGCTTCGATCGATTTGCGTTTGGGTGATGCGAATGTGGCCTGTTGCAGTTGTGCAAAGCCGTCAACCACGACGCGGCGCAGATCCTCTGGCATGGCCATGTAGTTTTCGTTGCTCATCCACCAGAGCGCACCCATGTAGGAATGCCCATCGAGTGTCAGGTATTGCAGGCCCGCATCAGGGAATTTCATGCCCATGATGTCGGTGATCCCGTTGGCGGTGCCTTCGACAACGCCGGTTTGCAGCGATGTGAACAGCTCTGGCCACGGGATTGGTGTAGCGGATGCGCCCATCGCTTCGACCAGTTGCACGGGCAGGTCGGCGACCACAGTCCGCATTTTCAGCCCAGCCATATCGGCTGGTGTCTGTACACGGCGTTCGGTGTTGGCAAAGTTGCGCCAGCCGCCGGTGTTGCCGATGGTCATCAGGCGGATCGTGTCGCCGCTGTCTTCCAGTGCTTTGTCCCGCAGTGTGCGCATGAAGTCGCCAGACAGCACGGCCTCGGCCACGCGGTCATCGGACATCAGGTAGGGCAGGTCGAGCACTTGGATGTAAGGGAAGATGCCAGCGGCCCCGCCGGAGGTTGAGATGTAGACGTCGATGGAGCCTTCGGCGACGCCTTCAAGGCATTCCGCGCCGGTCTCGCAAAGCTGCGTGCCGATGAAAAGCTCAACCGCGATGCGCCCGTTCGAGGCTGCTTCGACGTAGTTTTTGAACACGACGAGGCCGTCATAGTCTTCGTCGTTTTCGTTTGAGTTGGCCGTCGCACGGATCGTGAAATCCTGCGCCCATGTGGCAAGCGGTGTCGCCATAAGGGCGGCGGTGGCCGCGATTTTGGTAAACTGTTTCAGCATTAATCTCTCTCCCTTTTGATGCTGTTAGTTGATGCCCGGTGACGGGCTGATGCAAGCTGAAAAGCCGACCTCTGGCCCGCAGCCGAGAAAACCGGTCAGGTAGGGGACGGTCATGGAAATGGCCGGTACGTAGGTGATCAGGAAAATGACCGCGATTTCGACGGCGAGGAATGGCAGGATCGCTTTCGCGATGGTTTCGACCTTTTCGCCTGAAACTGTCGATGCCACGAAAAGGACCAGCCCCATGGGTGGCGTTGCCAGCCCCACGGTCAGGTTCACGCTCATGATGATGGCGAAGTGGACGGGGTGAACGCCCATATCCACGAATATTGGCCCAAGGATTGGGCCAAGGATGATGATCGCTGGGCCTGCGTCCAGAAACATGCCGACGATGAACAGAAGCAGGTTGATCAGGAACAGCAGGATCAGCGGGTTTTCTGATAGTGAGAGGATGTAATCGCTGAGGATTTGTGGTGCGTAGGATAGGGAAACGACAGTTTTGAAAGCAACCGCAGCCCCGACCAGAAACAGAACCGCGGATGTTGCGAGTGCAGAGCGGGACAGGACCGCGCCGAGGTCTTTGAGTTTCATCGAGCGCAGAACGAAGAAGCTGACGATGATGGCGTAGGCGACGGCGACGGCGGATGCTTCGGTCGGGGTAAAAACGCCGACGAGGATACCGCCGAGGATGATGATGGGCGTCTGCAAAGGCGCAATTGCTTTTTTGCAGACGATCCGGAAGTCATGCGTGACCCGGCTTCGGTAGCCCATCAGCATGAAATGCGCGATGGCCAGCAGGGCTGCAAAGACGATCCAGAGGTTGAGGGTGTGGACCTTGTTGCCAGCCTCGTTGATCTCGGCCAGTCCGACGGTGGTGGCCAGCCCGCTGTATATCGCCATCAGCAGGCCTGCCACGTTGATCCGCAGCAGCGCGAAGCTGACCCAGTATTCGGTGGGGGTTATGGTTTGGTCCTTGCTGACGATCCGTTCCGCCTTGGGCAGGTCATACCGATCCGCCATGAGCCGCACCATGACCATGAGGCCGACGCCGACGAGCACGCCCGGTACGATACCGGCAAGGAAGAGCGCGGCGACGCTTTCGCCCATGACATAGGCGTAGATGATCATGATCCCCGATGGTGGGATGATCGGGCCGATGACTGAGGACGCCGCTGTGACGGCGGCTGCGAATTTGCGGGAGTAGCCGTTTTTCTCCATTGCGGGGATCAGGGTGGAGCCGAGCGCGGAGGTATCAGCGACGGCCGAGCCTGACAGCCCCGCAAAGAGGATAGATGACAGGATGTTCACATGTGCCAGACCGCCGCGAAGGTGGCCCATGAAGGCTTGGGAGAACTCAACAAGGCGCAGGGTGATGCCGCCCCGGTTCATGATTTCACCGGCCAGCATGAAGAAGGGGAGCGCCATAAGCGGGAAGCTGTCCATCCCGTTATAGAGGTTGCGGTAGAGGCCTGCGACCACATTGCGGGCGTCGCCTTCGATCATGATCAGCGCAAAGGGTGAGGCGAGCAGGGCGAAGACGACCGGCAGGCCGATCATGATCAGCAGGAGAAAGAGCGGCAGGAACCAGAGCAGCATTATTCGGCCCCCTGCACATCGTTGGAGTGGAGTGGGTTCAGGCGGTCGCCCTGGCCCGCGATTTTGATGATCTGACGGATGATTAGTTCGACATTCACAAGGAGCAGCAGGTTTATCCCGACCCAAAGTGAGGCGTATTGGTAGTTGTTCTGAAATTTGGCCCCGCATTTGCCGATCTCGATCCCGAAGGGCCAGCGCAGGCTTGAGGAACAGCCACGACCCGAAAGCGTGTCGACGTGGTTGTTGAGCCCGCGTTCCCAGGCGATGATCAGCACCCAAATTGCGATGAGCAGCAACAGCAGCGACAGGATCCCCGCGACGATCCGGGGCAGGGCGCGTTCGAGCATGTCGATGGAGACAAACCCACCCATCCGGTAGGCCAGCGGTGCCATCAGACCTGTCATCCAGAGCATCCCGAACCGTGCGCCTTCTTCTGTCCAGTTGGGGGCGTCGTTCAGGGCGTAGCGGAAGAAGACCTGACCAAGGATCAGGATAACCATGATCGCGAGTGCTATAACTGCGATAGCGCGGCCAACGGCCAGTACGCCGGTGTTGAACCGTTCAAGCGGCCATAATAGGCCAAACAGGACCGACATCGGCTCCTCCCCCGTTTATGTTTTGGGGGCTTTGCCCCCGTCCCGGACTTTGTCCGGGCCTCCCCCAAGGTACTTATGAACAAAAGAAGCTTTGGGGTTAGCTCCCTTCTGCGAACGCGCCGTATTTTCCGGCATGAAAGACGAGCGGGTCACCGCCCCTGTGATGCGCTTTGGTGACACGTCCCACGACAATGACGTGATCGCCTGCATCATGGGTGGCTTCGAGATTGCATTCGAAGCTGGCCAGTGACCCTTCGATGATTGGCATGCCGCAATGCGACAGATGAGTGGGCACATCATTTATGGCGGTTTTTGACTTGATGATGGCCGCGCAGATGTCGCGTTGATCCGCACCAAGGACGTGTACTGCAAAGCGGCGCGAGCCTGCGAAATGTTCAAACCGGTGCGATGACTTTGCGGGCGACCACAGCACCAGCGGCGGGTCCAGCGACACGGAGGCGAAACTGTTCGCCACAATCGCGACGGGGCCTTCGGGGCTGTCTGTGGTGACCACCGTGACGCCGGTAACGAAGGTGCCGAGCGCGCCCCGAAAACTGTCCGCGTCGGTGCTGGGGTCGAATGTCGCGATGGTGCCTGCGTCCATTATGGTACCTCTTGCCCGAGGGCGGCTGAGTAGAGTTCGAACCAGGTCGGTCGGTCCATGTTTACTTTCAAAGCGTCTGATAGGGCTTTGATACGATTTAAATTATTCGTTCCCATTACAGGGATGATGTTGGCAGGATGCGCCAGCAACCAAGCGACTGCAACGGCTGCTGCGTCGACGCCGTTTTTGGTGGCAATCTTGCTCATGGTGTCTTGAACTTCGCCGGTTCCTGTCATCAGGCCGCCGCCGCCCAGTGGCGACCATGCCATGATGGGGATGTTGCGTTCCTGCAGGTAGGCGACGTCTCCGTTCGTAAAGCCTTCATGTGCTGTTAGAGACAATTCGATCTGGTTGGTGATCAGCTTGGTCTTCATTGCCGATTGCAGCAGCGTCCAGTCGTGCAGTTTGAAGTTGGACACGCCGACCGAACGGACCTTGCCGGATGCCACCACTTCGTCCAATGCCGCACCCGTTTCGTGATGGTTCATCATTGGGTCCGGGCGGTGGATCAGCAGTGTATCGATCTTGTCGATGCCCATCAGTCGCAGGGAGTGGTCGACCGAAGCAATGATGTGGGCGCGGCTGGTGTCGTAGTATTTGATGGTGGCGTCGCTGTAGCGACCCATTGGTGCCACGATATCGCATTTGGTGACGATTTCGATCTTGTCTTTGAGATGTGGTGCTGTTGCGAGTGCTTTGCCCAGAACCTCTTCGGCCTCATAGCCGCCATAGATGTCGGCCTGATCCATGGTGGTGATGCCTTGTTCGAGGCATGCCTCGATCTTGGCCTGTACATGCGCGGGCGATGTGTCTGTGTCGTCGCCAAGCCGCCACATACCGTAGACGATGCGGCTGAACGAGAGGTCATCTGTGATCTGGGTGCGGTTCAATGTCGTGGTCCTGTGCCAAGTGGCGTCGCTGGTGTTTCGGTTGGCACACGCCCGTATTCATGGGGCAGAGAGCAGGTTTTCAGGTTGGGCATGACACGTTTGCCGAAGTGCTGTGCTTCGTCGATATGCGGGTAGCCCGAGAAGATGAAAGCACGGATGCCCATCTTTTGATAGCCTTCGATTTTCGTCATGATCTGATCGGTCGATCCGACAAGCGCTGCCCCACAGCCCGAGCGGGCGCGCCCGATGCCGGTCCAGAGGCCCGGTTCGGTGTAGCCGAATTTGTCAGCCAGTTCGCGGGCGCGGGCCTGATGGGCCACGCCGAGGCTGATGCTGTCATGCGCCCGGTCGCGGATCAGTTTGCCGTATTCGTCGTCCAGTTTGGACGCGATGTAGTCCGCGTATTCCTTGGCTTCTGCTTCGGTGTCCCGCACGATCATGTGGACGCGCAGGCCGTAGTCGAGTGTGCGTCCGTGCGCTTCTGCCCTTGCGTGCACGTCTTTCATACGTTGTTCGAGCATGTCGGTGGTTTCGGGCCACATCAGGTAGACGTCGCATTGCGCGCCGCAGAGTTCCAGAGCCGCGGGTGAATAGCCACCGAAGTAGAGCAGGGGGCCACCGTTTTGCTGGTAGGGCCGCGCGGGATCGGTGGGGACGTTTTTGAATTGGTAGATCTCGCCGTCGTGGTTGATCTCGTCCTGTGTCCACGCCTGGCGCAGGATTTCGACAACTTCATGGGAGCGTTTGTAGCGATAGGCGCTGTCGGCGACCTCGCCGGGGAAGTCGGAGCTGATGACGTTCAGGGTTAGCCGGCCTTTGAGCATGTGGTCGAGGGTGGCGACTGTCCGGGCCAGCATGATTGGTTGCATCTCACCGCAGCGGATGGCGGCGAGGAAATTCATCTTGGTTGTCAGTGGTGCCATGCCAGCGACAAAGCTGAGCGTGTCCTGGCCAACCTGATAAGAGGACGGCGCGAGGATGTTGCGGAAACCTTGTTTCTCGGCAGTCAGCGCGATGTCGCGGCAGTGTTCCCATGAACTGCGCAGGTCCCCGTCTGGCACACCAAGGAATTGGTAATCGTCCGAGCAGAGTGCGGAAAACCAGCTGACTTCGGCTGCGTCAAGGTCCGCGCTTGTGACCGGCACGATGGTCATTGATTCCCCCCTCCCAAGGTTTGCGTTTCCACTTGCGTAACACGTGATTTATGATGCAACAATAGTATATCAATTTCTTGTGGCAGCCGGAGGAGGGGTCGCCATGGCGAAAACCTCTGCCTTGCCGAAATACATACAAGTGAGCGAAATGCTGATCCGCGAGATTGCTGCTGGGCATCTGGCGGATGGTGTCCGGCTTCCGCCTGAACGTGATATGGCTGATGATCTGGGGCTGGCTGTCGGGACGCTGCGCAAGGCGTTGGCGGATGTCGAGGCCAAGGGTCTTTTGGAGCGCGTGCAGGGGTCTGGCAATTATGTGCGGCATAAGCCGGTGGTCGATTCCGTGTATGCCTTTTTTCGGCTGGAGCTGTTGCGTGGGGGCGGTTTGCCGACGGCAGAGGTTTTGTCGGTGGAACGCTTGGTCAAGCCTGACGGCTTTCCGCGCTTTGCGCCGGATGCGGAGGGTCATCGCATTCGGCGGTTCCGGTTTCTTGATGGGACGTTGATTGCGCTGGAGGAAATCTGGCTGGACGGCGGTCAACGTGACGTCATTGCACGGGATGACTTGTCAGAATCGCTTTATCACTTCTATCGCCACAAATTGGGGCTGGTGATCGCAGCGGTTGAGGATCGGATCGGGGTGGCGGATATGCCGGATTGGACACCGGATGCGTTTCACCTGAAGCCGGGACAGCCAGCAGGCTATATCGAGCGGGTGAGCCGGACCGCGACGAAGGAACCGGCGGAATTTTCGCGCACCTGGTTTGATCCGGCGCGCGCGGCTTATGTTTCACGGATGGGTAAGGGTTGAACGACTTGGAAATCGTAAATTACGGCTTGATTGGCTGCGGCATGATGGGCCGCGAACATATTCAGAATATCAACCTGTTACCCAACGGGCGGGTATCGGTTGTTTACGATCCTGTTGCTGATCTTGCTGAAGCGGCGGCGGATTTGGCTGGTGATGCGCATGTTGCCGGGTCAGTCGAGGAACTGCTGTCGTTTGGCGCGCTGGATGCTGTCGTGATCGTCAGCCCGAACCATCTGCATGTCGCCCAACTGCGCCAGATTGTGGAAACACGGCCCTTGCCGATCTTGTGCGAGAAGCCGCTTTATACCGATCCGGCGGATGCGGCTGTGCTGGACGCGCTTTTCAAAGATTATCCGCACCCGGTCTGGGTGGCGATGGAATATCGCTACATGCCCCCGGTGGCCGCGCTTATTGCGCAGGCCGAGGCGGCGACTGGCGGCATCAAGATGTTGACCATCCGCGAGCACCGCTTTCCATTTTTGCAGAAAGTGGATGACTGGAACAGGTTCAACGCAAAGACCGGTGGCACACTGGTTGAGAAATGCTGTCACTTCTTTGATCTGATGCGGTTGATATTGCAGGATGAACCCGTGCGGGTGATGGCAAGTGCCGGGCAGGCCGTAAACCACAAGGATGAGGTTTATGGCGGGCAGGTCCCCGACATCTGGGATCATGGCTATGTCATCGTGGATTTTGCGAAGGGTGCCCGGGCCATGCTGGAACTGTGCATGTTCGCAGAAGGGTCGAGATATCAAGAAGAGATCAGTGCCGTGGGGCCAAATGGCAAGATCGAAGCCTTTGTCCCTGGCCCCGGTCGGTTCTGGCCCAAGTTGTTGGGTGATGCGCCGGTGCCGCAACTGGTGATCAGCCCGCGTGCACCCAAGGGGCCGTTCGTGTCAGAAATCCCGGTTGATCCGGCCGTGTTGGAGGCCGGAGATCATAATGGTTCGACCTTTTATCAGCATCAGCGGTTCAACGCGGTCATTCGGGGTGAAGGCCGCGTTGAGGTGAGTTTAACTGATGGTCACAAGGCCATTGAGATTGCCCTTGCTGCACAGGAAAGCGCGCAGATAGGACAGTCCGTCAGTTTGACCGAGGGGACAGGGCTGCGTTGCGCGGGATGAGCGCTATCAGTTGTTGTCCGACGCGAAGAAGCTGATGCAGTCAGGGCCGCTGCAATCCGCGTAGTCAGCGGGTACATTGATCGTGCCCGATGATGTGGCCACAACGTAGGCGTTTGCGTTGAAGCCAACGAAATCACCTGTGATCGATATCAGGCTATCTTTCAATGTCAGGGTGATGGGCGCTGCATTTGCCGTAAGTGGCATCATCGACAAGAGGAGCGCCGCAGCAAGCGGCTTGTAAACACGTATACTAGTCATCATTTTACCTTCAAACACTACATTTAGATCACTGTCATAAAAACACTATTGCGTCAATTACTTAGAAGATTTTTCCCGTATTAGTTGTGATCGTATACTTCGTGATATTTGACGAAAGTGGCAAAAATATGATCGAAAAGTATCTATTTGCTGCGATCCGTTCATTATTTCTTGTTGGACTAGTTTTGTCTGAGAACCTATTCAGCGGCTTTCAAAGCCTCGTCCTTGTGAAGCGGCCTATAGAGATAATCGCGCGTCAGCGGCACCGCGTCGATCCGGCGCGAGAGTTGGAACTGAAAGACGGCCTGATGGGCGTGCCGGAAAGTCTGTTCACTGGCCGACAGATAAAACCGCCACATCCGCACGAACTGGTCATCATAAAGTGCGCGCACCTCGTCATGGTGGGCGTCGAACCTATCAAGCCAGTGCTGAAGCGTGTAGGCGTAGTGAAGTCGCCAGCATTCTACATCTGCCGTCCAGAGACCGGACTTTTCAATGGCAGTCAAAACTTCTGACATTGCCGGAATATAGCCGCCGGGGAAAATGTATTTGGCGATCCATGGATTGGTTGCTTGCGGCTTCCCTGACCAGCCGATGGTGTGGATCAGGGCGATTCCATCCGGTGAAAGCCGGTCGTGCAATGTTTGAAAGAAGGTGTCGTAATGGGGCAGGCCGACATGTTCGAACATGCCGACCGAAACGATCCTGTCGAAGTTTTCATCAAGGTCGCGATAATCGCATAAACGGAATTGAACACGGTCGCTCAGCCCCTCTTGCGCTGCACGTTCGGTCGCTACCGCAAGCTGCTCTTCGGACAGTGTAATGCCGAGTACCTTTGCGCCGTGGTTGCGGGCCAGTTCGAGCGCCATGCCACCCCAGCCGCAGCCGACATCCAGAACGCGCATATCAGGCTCGAGCAAGAGTTTGTGCGCGATATGGGCCTTTTTCTGCGCCTGTGCCTGTTCCAGCGTGTCGGTTGCGCTTTTGAAGTAGGCGCAGGAATACTGCCGATCCGTGTCGAGAAACATATCGTAAAGCTGGCCCGACAGATCATAGTGGTGGGCTACGTTGCGCCGGGCGCGGGTTGCGATGTTGTTTTGTGCAAAGCGCCTCAAGGCGACCCTGAGCTTATTCGCCGGTCGCTGCCACCAGACCTTTGGCATGGTTTGCATGTTCTGCACGATCAGACCCAGAAAGCCGCCGATGTCGTTGTTTTCGATCGTGAGGCGGCCAGTCATGTAGGATTCGCCAAGTGCAAGTTCGGGATTGATGACCAAAGACCGAACTGTTGCGGAGTCGTTCAGGCGCACCGTAATCGGCTTGCCTGTCCCATCGCCGAAGGTCTGGACCTCGCCATCAGGCATCACGACGGTCAATGCTCCGCTTGAAAGCATTGTCCGCAGCATCACATCAAACATTTTTTGCCACATCTTCCGACCCACGTCTTTTTGAAGGCGCACGCAGCGTCAAAAAGCCACGACTGCGCGCTTGAAGATCGTTTTGGAATATCAAAATTCTACCAAACAAAATTGAGTGAAATCAAACACCCAGAGGTTGTGTGACCTGATGGTCTGATCAGTCGTCCTTGTCGGCATGAGCGAGCGCGTATTGTGTCAGGACCGGACCCAGAAGCTCAAATATCACTGTCGATGCGACTGTGATGGTCAGGATTTGCTGGCCGAATGCCGGAAAGCGCTCGGCCACGACCAGTGCCATTCCGATGGCAACGCCTGCCTGTGGCATCAGCGCCAGACCGGTCAGCCAGCCCTCGCGTGGTGTCATGCCTGCCGGTGGGCCACCAACCAGGCCGCCGATGATCCGTGCCGCGATCCTAAGCGCGATATAGGCGATCCCCATGAGACCAACCGTGCCCAGCTGCCCGATATCAAGGCTCGCCCCCGCCAGAACGAAGAACAACAGCAGGAAAGGCCATTCGATCCGTTCGATTTCGTGAAAGGGGCGTTCGTGATGTTGCGCCAGATTAACGATGATGACGCCTGCAACCATGCCCGCCAGCAGAAACGAAAGATCAAGCCATAGAGCTGCGCCCGCGATGAGAAACACAAGTCCCAGTGCCTCAAGCAGTGTTGGTTCACCCGGCTTGAGGCGCCCGGTCAAAGCGGCTGCAGGCCATCCAACAGTAGCGCCGAGCAGGATAGAACCGACGAATTCGCGCAGGCCGAACCAAAGGATTTCTGACCCGTGTCCGAGGACAGCGCCAACGACGGTTAACACCAACGAGAACACGATTAGGCCCCATGCATCGTCGATGGCAACAATACCTTGCAGGTTTGTGACGAACCGACCCGACCGCCTGGATTGCTTTATCACGTCGAGCGTTGCCGCCGGGTCCGTTGCAGCTGAAATGGCCCCCAGCACAAGTGCAATTGCGATGGGGACACCTACCAGCCAGAGCCCAGCTGTCACGATCATGACGGTTACAATCACGACCGATGCGGACAATGAGAGGATTTCGCGCCCATGCGTGCGAAGTGTTTCGCGCTCAAGACTGCCGCCCAGCAGAAACGCGATCATCGTCAATGCAAGCGGCGTGACCGTATCGCCAAGATCGAGCACGACTGTCGGCAGAACATCCAGAAGGCTTGGGCCAAGCAGAAGGCCAAGGATCATCAGGAGCGTGACGCGTGGCACATGGACCCGACGGCCAAAGGCGTCCAGAGCGAGTCCGACGAGGAAAACAGCGCCTATGACCGCGTAAAATGCGGCGACCTGGGAATATCCTTCGGTTGCGGTCGCTTCAATCGTCACGGTCTTTTGCACGCCCCGTTTCTACGCGGTCCAGATGAACGGCGCTCGCTTTTGATGTTTGGTTGAGAGAATATGTATCTGGGAGTTTGAGAGGGGTATTGACCTTGCTCAAAACTTATTACTTTTGGGGTGGGTTCACGACCGGAGCTACCCAACGCAATATTTTTGCTGAGGTGTGGTTTTGGCCCGCATTGAGCCGAAAGAGGCTCTCACTTGCGGTCCTTGGCCCAATCAAAGCACGCATTTCATCTGCTGCGCTGGTTTTTTGTCGTGGAGGTAATTATGACTGGCCGTCATGTCGTTCACTCTTAAGCAGGTTCGCTATTTTGTTAGCGTGGCGGAATTTGGTTCCGTGAGCCGGGCATCGGTCGAATTGTCGATTTCGCAAAGCGCTGTCACCGAGGCGATCAAGGACCTTGAAGCACGGCTTGGCGTGAAGCTGTTTGACCGGCATCACCGTGGGCTGGAAACGACGCATCATGGACACATCTTCTTGCGGCATGCGAAGGCTATTTTGTCAGAAGTGGCGAATGCTGAAACAAGTTTGGGTGGAGCCGCCAACGAAGTCAAAGGGGCGCTGAATATTGGGGTTACCTCGCTCACGGCGGGTTATGTTTTGTCCGATATTTTGTCCCGGTTCAGGCGGGCCTGGCCGGGCGTTGATGTAACGGCTGTCGAAGATACGTCAGAATACATTGAACATCTGCTCGTCGGTGGAGAGCTGGACGCCGCCGTCATGGTCGTGTCGGATTTGAAGAATCCGCAGGCGCTGCACTCAGACATTCTGACAGTCTCGCCATACCGGCTATGGCTGCCTGTCGGTCATCCTCTGACCCACGCGGAAAGTATCTCGCTGGAAGATGTCGCGCGCGAGCCGCAGATCCTGCTTGATGTGGACGAAATGCAAACACAGGGGCAGCGACTGTTGAGCGCTTTGGGCAATCAGACCAGAATCGCGTTTCGAACGCGGTCGGTAGAGGCCGTGAGATCGCTTGTCGCGAGCAATGCGGGTGTCGCGCTGTTGCCCGATCTGGTCTACCGGCCCTGGTCTCTTGACGGTGACAGAATAGAAAGCCGGGACGTGTCCGGTAAGCTGCCTGTGGTCCAATTTGGGTTGGTATGGCGGCGCGGTGCAAAGCAATCAACGGCGACCAAGGCCTTCCTGGACGTTGCACAAAGCTACCACTCGATCCGGCACCGGTAGACGCCTGGTATCGGAAAATCCGATATCACTCGGTTGATTTTTGAATTTGCGAATTTTCTCGCCCAAGCGCAGTCTTCTCGTAGATGGGATGTATGCCGAGAGGGACAAGATGAAGAATATTTTAAAATCAACATCAGCATTTGGGCTGGCGCTTGCAGTGACGATCCAGCCGGTTGCGGCGCAGATGCTGACCGAACTGGGTGATGGCGAAGGTGAACTGAACATCGTTGCATGGCCGGGCTACATTGAGCGCGGAGAAACTGTGCCGGATTTTGACTGGGTGACGGGTTTTGAAGAGGCCACAGGGTGCATGGTCAAAGTGAAGACCGCCAACACATCCGATGAGATGGTTGCCCTGATGAACGAAGGGGGCTTTGATCTGGTCACCGCATCTGGTGATGCCTCTTTGCGGATGATTGCGGGTAATCGTGTGCAGCCGGTGAATATCGATCTGATCCCCAGTTGGAACGAAATTGATGACCGTCTGAAGCAAGCCCCATGGCACTACGTCGATGATACGCAGTATGGCGTACCCTATATGTGGGGGCCCAATGTTCTGATGTATAATACCGAGGTTTTCGGGGACGCTGCACCTGAATCATGGTCCGTTGTTTTTGAGGAAACGACCCTGCCAGATGGATCGTCCAACAAGGGTCGGGTTCAGGCTTATGACGGGCCTATTCATATTGCGGATGCGGCCCTTTATCTGATGACACACCAGCCGGAATTGGGCATCGAAACGCCTTATGAGCTTAACCAAGAGCAGTATGATGCGGCCCTTGATCTGCTGCGTGGGCAACGTGAACTGGTGGGTCGCTATTGGCATGACGCGTTCATCCAAATAGATGATTTCAAGAACGAAGGTATGGCAGCATCCGGATCATGGCCGTTTCAGGTGAACCTGTTGCAGGGTGACGATCAACCTGTCGCAAGCACCATTCCTGTGGAGGGCGCAACAGGTTGGGCCGACACCACAATGATGCATGTCGATGCCGCCAACCCCAACTGTTCCTATATGTGGATGGAACACACGCTTAGCTCGAACCTGATGAGCGATCTGAGTGTCTGGTTCGGTGCGAACCCTGCTGTTTTGGCGGCCTGTACTGACGGGCGCGGTATGCAGACCGCAGAGGGTTGCACCACGAACGGGCTTGATGACTTTGAGCGCATCAGTTTCTGGCAGACGCCCGTTACACAATGCGAAAGCCAGGGCGAATGTGTGCCCTATTATCGCTGGGTCTCTGACTATATCGGCGTCATCGGCGGTCGGTAATTGTGAAAACATTTCCCGCGTCGCAGGATTGCGGCGTGGGATAAGGACAGATTTATGGAAACGGCAGTTAGGTTCGATGCGGTCTCTCGCATCTTTGGCGATGTGCGCGCGGTCGACAGTGTTACGCTGGATGTCCACGAAGGCGAGTTTTTTGCCATGCTTGGGCCGTCGGGTTCGGGCAAGACAACTTGCCTGAGATTGATTGCTGGCTTTGAGCGTCCCACAAGCGGTGATGTTAACATATTCGGCCAAAACTCTACGAACATTCCGCCATATCGCCGCCCCGTGAATACGGTGTTCCAGGATTATGCCTTGTTCCCCCATCTGAATGTTCAGGACAATGTGGCTTATGGGCTGAAAATATCAGGTGTTGGGAAGGCTGAGCGCCACCGCGCCGCAGATGAGATTTTGGAGATGGTTGCGTTGGGTGGCCATTCCAAACGCAAACCGTCGGAGTTGTCTGGCGGTCAGCGCCAGCGTGTCGCGCTCGCGCGTGCGCTTGTCAATAAACCGCGGGTTTTGCTGCTGGATGAGCCGCTTGGTGCGCTTGATCTGAAGTTGCGCGAACAAATGCAAAGTGAGCTGAAGGCGCTCCAACGCCAATTGGGAGTGACTTTCGTTTTTGTTACCCATGATCAGGGTGAAGCCCTTTCGATGGCGGATCGTGTCGCTGTGTTTAACGATGGAAAAATCCAGCAGTTGGATGCGCCGCAGGTGCTGTATTACAAACCCCAGACCGCCTTTGTTGCAGATTTCGTCGGCTCATCAAATGTCTTGCCGCCTGATATGGTTGCGCGGCTGACGGGCAGGTCTGTGCAGGCGAGCTTGCGACCTGAAGCGATTTCGCTGTCGGACACGGGGCTGGAAGGTGTTGTAGCCGAGCATTCATTTCTTGGCGCGAATACACGCCTGAAGGTGGATGTCAGTCGTACACAGATTTCGGTCTTACTGCCAAAGGGCGCCCAGATCCCAAATGATGGGGATCACGTCAATCTGTCCTGGGATGCTGCAGATCTTCATGTGATGGCGGGTGACAATGAGTGAAGCGGTTTCCCTCAGCGGTCGCGCTTCGGACACGCTTTGGCGCAGGCCAAGGTTCCTGCTGGCGCTTTTGCTGGTTCCGCCCGTGCTTTGGTTGGGGATCGTTTATCTTGGTTCGTTATTCGCCCTGTTGGCGCAAAGCTTCTTTTCGATCGACGAATTTTCGGGGCTGATCAACTACGAATTGACGCTCAAGACTTATAAAGAGCTGTTCCGCCCGTCGAATATGGACATTCTGCTGCGGACCGTTGCCATGGCCAGTGCTGTGACCGTTGCCGCTGCGATTGTTGCGTTCCCCATTGCATATTACGCCGCCCGCTATGCCAAAGGGCGCTGGAAGGCGGTGTTTTATCTGGGTGTCATGCTGCCGCTTTGGTCAAGCTATCTGGTCAAGGTCTATTCATGGAAGCTGATCCTTGCAAAAGAGGGCATTCTGAATTGGCTCTTTGAAACCCTGCATTTGTCATGGCTCCTTCAGGCCTATCTGAGCGTGCCTGGCATTGGCGGCAATTCCTTATCGGTAAGCTGGACAGGAACATTTCTTGTGTTTCTCTATGTGTGGTTGCCGTTCATGATCTTGCCGGTACAGGCATCGCTTGAACGTGTTCCAGCCACCATGCTTGAGGCATCAAGCGATATGGGTGCACGACCGGGCCAGACCTTTCGGTACGTCCTGTTTCCCCTTGCTTTGCCCGGTATTGTTGCGGGCTCGATCTTTACGTTCTCGCTGACCTTGGGGGATTACATCATTCCTCAGATCGTCGGTACGTCGGCGCGCATGATCGGGCAGGCCGTCTATCAATTCCAGGGCACGGCCGGAAATATCCCCCTTGCTGCGGCATTTGCTGTTGTTCCGATTGTGGTGATGGGTGTTTATCTGACGATATCCAAGCGTATGGGGGCGTTCGATGCACTCTAAAGCGCCTCTTGGATTGAAAGTCGCGGCAGGAGCAGGGCTGTTATTCCTTCACCTGCCAATCCTGTTGATCTTCGTCTACGCCTTCACCACCGAAGACAAATCCTATCAGTGGCCGCCCCCCGGGCTGACGTTGAAATGGTTCGCTGTCACATGGAACCGGTCCGATGTGTGGGAGGCGCTGACCCTCTCTCTGAAGGTTGCGTCAATTTCGACCGTTATTGCGATGGTGCTGGGCACACTTTGCGCCGCTGCCGTCGCCCGTTCCAGCTTTTTCGGGCGCGAGACAGTGTCACTCCTGGTGATCCTGCCGATTGCGTTGCCCGGGATCATCACCGGCATTTCGCTGCGGTCTGCTTTCAACCTCGCCGATATTCCGTTCAGTTTCTGGACGATTGTTCTGGGCCACGCGACCTTCTGCATCGTCGTTGTTTACAACAACGCTGTGGCCCGCTTCCGCAGGACTTCGGGTTCACTTGTTGAAGCCTCACTCGACCTCGGTGCCACCTATTTTCAAACGTTTCGCTTCATCATCCTGCCAAACATCGCGACCGCACTTCTCGCCGGTGGGATGCTGGCATTCGCGCTGAGCTTTGATGAGGTGATCGTGACGACGTTCACTGCGGGGCAACAACAAACCCTGCCAATCTGGATGCTTGAAGAACTTGTTCGCCCTCGTCAGCGGCCTGTGACCAATGTGGTGGCGATGGTCGTTGTTCTTGTAACATTTTTACCGATCCTCGGTGCCTACTATCTGACGCGCGGAACGGACACCGTGGCCGGTCAGAGCAAATAAAAGGGAGATAGAAATATGGAAACCAATATGCTGATCGGTGCGGGCTTTGAGGCCGGAACAGAGGCCGAAGAATCCATTCTCAATCCCAGAACTGGCGAGGTCATCCTCGGTCTGCCAGAGGCGTCACCGGATCAGATTGACCGTGCAGTCGCGGCAGCGCGCCGTGCCTTCAAGACGTGGTCACGCACCACTCCGGGTGAAAGATCAGCGCTTCTTTTGGCCATTGCAGATGCCGTGGAAAGCAAACTGGAAGACCTTGCCGCGCTTGAAGCGTTGAACTGTGGCAAGCCAATCAATGAGGTGCGGAACGAGGAAATCCCCGCTGTCGCGGACTGTTTTCGTTTCTTTGCCGGTGCGATCCGCACAATGCAGGCACCGGTAGGCGGCACCTATCTTGAAGGGCATACATCGATGATCCGCCGTGATCCGATTGGTGTTGTCGCCTCTATCGCGCCCTGGAACTATCCGATCATGATGATGGCATGGAAGCTGGCCCCCGCCTTGGCTGGCGGGAATACAGTGGTTCTGAAACCGTCAGAGCAGACGCCGCTCACAGCGCTCGCATTTGCCCGTATATTGGCCGACATCCTGCCCGAAGGTGTGGTCAATGTGGTCACAGGGCAGGGCGGATCAGTCGGCAACACACTGATCAACCATGACAGCGTCGATATGGTGTCGATCACCGGCGATATTGCGACCGGAAAGAAAGTGCTGGTTGCCGCATCCAAAACTGTGAAACGAACCCATCTGGAACTGGGCGGCAAAGCACCCGTGATCGTCTACAATGATGCTGATCTGTCTGCGGTGGTTGAAGGTCTGAAAGCGTTCGGATTTTACAACGCGGGTCAAGACTGTACGGCGGCCTGTCGGATTTATGCCGAGGATGGCATTCACGACAAACTTGTTGCTGAACTTAGTGCTGCCGCTGCAAGCATCGTTTATAACAACGCAGATGACACTCAAAACGAAATTCCACCGCTTATCTCACCACGCCAGCGGGATCGGGTCGCGAGCTTTGTCGAACGCGCGTCCGAGCAAAAGCACATTGAAATCGTCACCGGGGGTGCTGCAGCAGACGGGACCGGATTTTACTACAAACCCACAGTCGTCGCTGGCGCCTTGCAAGGGGACGAAATCGTACAGCGGGAGGTATTCGGGCCGGTCGTATCAGTCACGCGCTTTTCGAGCGATGATCCGGTGGTCGATTGGGCCAATGACAGTCCATACGGTCTGGCGAGCTCTGTCTGGACCGGCAATATCGGGCGGGCAATGGATGTTTGCGCAGCACTGCAATACGGATGCACCTGGGTGAACACGCATTTCATGCTGACCAACGAAATGCCCCATGGTGGCTTGAAGCAGTCAGGATATGGCAAGGACATGTCGATGTTTGCACTCGAAGACTACATGGCGGTCAGACACATCATGATCGCGCATTGAGGCTTTCCCGGCTTGCGCCTTGGTAATCCAAAGACCAACTCAATCAACGGTTTGTGCGGTATGATCTTAAAGGATACTCGTCGTCCACCCCGAAAATAATATTCTGCTGAATTGATGATCAGAATCGTTCTGGACGGCCTTCAAGCTGAGGGCCTAAATAAACAGCGAAACCGCTGCTTAAACTTCCACGACGACAATTGTACAGCCGTTTGACGAAAACTTTGCGATACCCTGTAGCCCCTTAGAACAGCGACGGAAGCCATAGCGAGACTGCGGGCACATATGTCACCAGGATGAGAGCGCCGAGGATTGCCAGATAAAACGGCCAGATCGATTTGAGGGCTTCTTCTATCTTGATCTTCCCGACAGCACACCCGACGAATAAGCAGGTGCCAACCGGTGGTGTGCACAGGCCAAGGCCCAGGTTCATCAACATCATAATGCCGAAATGTGTTGGGTCCATGCCAAGGCCTTTGGCAATCGGTAGAAAGATCGGCGTACAGATCAATATCAGTGCTGCCATGTCCATAATCATGCCTAGGATCAACAGGATAACGTTGATCATCAGCAAGATAATGATCGGATTGTCCGAGATCAGGACGAGCGCATTGCTGAGCCGTTCTGGCACTTGATACAGGGCCAACAGGTACGCAAACGAACTCGCAAACGCGATCAGGATCATTACCATCGACGTCGTGCGCACGGTTGACGTGAGAGCAGTGATAAACGACTTCAACGTCAGGCTGCGGTAATAGAACGTTGTCAGCAATATCGCGTAGATTGCACCAAAGGCGCCAGATTCTGTGACCGTGAAGACGCCGGACAAGGTACCACCGACGATAATGACGGCCGTCAAGAATCCTGGGATCGCATCGCCTGCGGTGCGACCGACCTCTTTCCAGCCCGGGAAGGGCTCAGACGGATAGTTGTGTTTGACCGACAAGAAATAGGCTGCAATCGCAAGGCTGACACACATGATGATGCCAGGGACCACGCCAGCAAGGAACAGGCCAGACACGGAAATGCCGCCGCCCGCGGCCACCGCGAAAATAATCATGTTGTGGCTGGGCGGGATGACGATACCCGCGATTGATGATGTCACAGTGACGTTTACCGCGAAATCAGGACGGTAGCCGCGCTCTTTCATCACGGGCACCAGGATTGATCCAAGGGCCGAGATGTCGGCCACTGCTGATCCGGAAATCCCGCCAAACAGCATTGACGAGAAAATGTTGACCATCGCAAGCCCGCCCTTGAGGTGTCCGACAAGTGCTGAGGCCAGTCTTACCAGCCGCACAGCGATCCCGCCGTGCAGCATGATTTCGCCCGCAAGGACGAAGAACGGAATGGCGAGGAGAGAGAAGACTGACACCCCAGCGGTCGCGCGCTGGAAGGTGATGAGCATCGGAAAGCCTTCGTACCAAAAGGCGGAGGCGGCAGCGATACCCATGGCGAAAGCAACTGGCATGCCGATCACGACGCCCGCACCAAAGACGAGCATTAGTATTGCGAGACCCATCTTAGGACTCCAGCATTTGAGGGGTAGGGGTCCATGTTCTGAATGTCAGGACACGGATCAGCCCCCGTGATCCAGCGTGCAGCAAGATCAGGAAGCCGCACAGAGTTATCGCAAGGGTTCGGAAACTTTCAGGAATTTCAAGCATTGGCAAAAATGAATCCCAACCAAATTTCATCAGCTCAACACCGGCGAAAAACATGATGGCGCCAAAGGCCGCGAGGATAAAATCGATCCCGACGATAATGATTTTCTGGAGCGGGATCGGCAAAGCATCTCGAAACAAGGTGACACCAAGGTGGGTGTCTTCGCGCACGCCAGCGGCGGCGCCCAAGAACGCAATGTAGCAAATAAGCATAAGAGCGAGTTGTTCGACCCAGGTTGGCGTGACGTTCAACACGTAGCGGCCGAAGACCAGCCATCCGAACGTCACAATCAGAATGGCAAGGGCCGCTGAGGCAGTGAAAATACAGAGCAATTGAATGCCTGCGAGGACATCCTCGCAGAGATTAAGCAGGGTATTGCGTCCGCTCATTATTGCCTCGTTTGAATTTTGTGTGGGGCACGAAAACGGCCCATGCTCCAAAGTGGAACATGGGCCGTTCGGGTTTTGAGATTTAGCCTGCGTCGCGGATCATGTTAACCAGATCAGCGAGGTCAGGGTTAGCTGCAAGGAACCCTTCGTAGACAGGGGCCATTGCATCCTGAAACGGGCCTTTGTCAGCAATTGTATTCACAACTGTACCGCCTGCCTGCACGGTCTCCATAGAGGCCGCTTCACGGGCCTGCCACAGTTCACGCTGCAAGTCGGCGCTTGCGCGACCTGCGGACATAACGATTTCCTGCTGCTCTGGTGTCAGCTTGTCCCAAGAAATTTTGGACATGCACAGGCACTCAGGAATGATCAGGTGCTCAGTCAAAGAGTAGAAGGATGCAACCTCATAGTGGGAGGTGGATTCGTAGGATGGTGGGTTGTTCTCTGCACCGTCCACGACGCCGGTCTGGATTGACTGATACACTTCGGCGAAGGCCATCGGTGTTGCGTTGCCATCCATGGACTCAACCATCTGAACGAACAGATCATTGCTCATCACGCGGATTTTCAGGCCTTCCACATCTTCTGGTGTGTTGATCGGACGCACAGAATTGTAGAAAGAGCGCGCGCCAGCGTCGTACCAACCCAGTGGAACGATCCCGCGTTCGATCATGCCAGCCCCGATAGCTTCACCAACTTCGCCGTCCATCAGTTCGTACATCTGTGGAATGGAAGAGAAGATGAAGGGCAAAGACACAACATTTGTTTCGGGAACAGATGTGCCCATCGGCCCAAGGCTGAATTCTCCAAAATCAATCACGCCAAGGCGGATCTGTTCAATTGCATCGGGCTGGTCGCCCAGAACGCCATTATGGAATACTTCGGCTGTCAGTTCGCCGTTCGTGCGTTCGGCGATCTCTTCTGCAAAAGATTCCATTGCGATGGAAACGGGGTAGTCTTCGACGTGGATGTTCCAGCCGCGAAGTTCTTGCGCCGCTACAGATGAAGCAGCCATTGCAAGACAGCTGCCGAACAGGGCGCTGCGAAGTGTAAAACTTTTTGTCATGTGATCCTCCCAGATACTGATGATAGCTTATATGACCGCCCGCATTCGGGTAAATCAAGCGTACATACTAACCAGAATACTAGTATTAATTTGCAGCAGGGGAGTCAATCAAACCTATCGGCAAACCTTTTGGTCCATCCGAACTCCGCTGGTACCCGAAGTTTGGGTTAGACAGTGCCGCGATGCGGGCGGTCGTTTTTCTTGTTGAAAATCATTCCGTCCAGCAATTCAGCAAGCTCCGGACGGGCTGCGGGACCATTGGAAAGCGCAACAACAATGAGGCTGCCATCCTCGCGCAACACAAATACCCCAGGCTCTGCAAAACGACGATCAGCCTCTTGGGGCGACAAAGGCTCGGTCACGTAGACGCCGAGCGTTGCCATCTGATCTTCGCTCAGATCATAGCCCAAATCGAACTCCCAGCCGAATTCGGCTTGATCTGCCAGCGCTTTTTCATGCGAATCTGCTGAGACTACAGCGATGTCAAAACCGGCATCTGTCCATTCAGTCCGCATCTTGTTGAGGATATTGAGGTATTTCTTGCAGCGCGGGCAGTGTTTTCCGCGATAAACGACAAGAAGGGTCCAGTTTTCCCTTTGGCCACCGACGGTTATGTCTCCGCCGTTGATATTGGGAAACGTCATTGGGTTCAGGATGCGTCCGGGGATTGGTTTAGGTGTGGGCAACTTGGGCTCCTGAGCAAATTGGAATGAGAACAGTATCTTTTTTACGGTATCTGCCTACGCTACTAGCATGCTAGATGCTTATCCAATATGAATTGTAGATGATACGGGCCTTTATCGTCACCGTTTTTGTACAACTCAGACAGACAGGATTGACTTCATGCTAACACTCCGCAGGCTCGACGCTGCCGATGCCGCCCGAATTATAGAAGCTGCCCAGGCAAAGGCTGACGAAATCGGTGTGCCGATGTGTATCGCCGTCACTGATGAAAGCTGCAATTTGCTGGCGTTCACGCGGATGGACGGTGGCAAAATCCCCAGTATCACTATTGCGATCGATAAGAGCTTTACAGCCGCGGGCACGCGCAAGGCCACGCATGACCTTGCCGAGCCAAGTATGCCGGGAAATCCGGTCTACGGCCTCACCTCTGCGGTGGGTGGACGAATGGTGGTTATCGCTGGTGGTTTGCCGATCTTCGCGGATGGCGAAATAATTGGCGGAATAGGGGTCAGTTCCGGCAGCCCCGCGCAGGACTTGGTTGTCGCGGAAGCCGGAGTTCAGGCTTTGGAGAAACTGTAAGATTGAGGAACGGCTATTAGCCGTTCCAAATCAGCCCTAGTCCTTAAGCTTCATGAAGTAGTCGAAGATTTCCGGGACGTTGCCTTGGCTCATACCGTCATCAACAGCCGCCTGAAGGTTGTTTGATGTGCCTTCTGCAATCTCGGATCGCGTGCCCATATCTTCGACCATTTTCAGAAAATAGCCGAGGTCCTTGTTGGCGTTGGCGATGGAAAATCCCAGGTCGCTCACATCATCGACCGCGTAGTTCTTGCAAAACCCCATGAACGGAGAGTTGGACGGACCAGTGGACATGATGTCGTAGAGTTGCTGACGATCAACGCCAGCACGTTCGGCGACAGCGAAGGCCTGGCTCATGGCGCTGACGGTGGTCATGCCCATGAAATTATTAATAAGTTTTGTTGTATGCCCGGCCCCGAGTGCGCCGAGGTAAAAGACGTTTTCGCCCAGGATGTCCAGAACGGGTTGCACCTTGTCAAAGGTGTCTTTGTCGCCCGCTGCCATGATGTTGAGCAGACCATCTTTTGCATGTGCCGGTGTCCGGCCAAGCGGTGCGTCAATCATCCCGGCACCCTTGGCCGCAAGATCGGCACCAATTTTTCGGGTGGAGGCGGGAATTGACGTACCGAAATCGATCACCACAGCACCACTTTTGATCCCGGCCAGAATACCATCAGCTCCGTACATCAGCCCTTCGACAACGTCCGAAGTTGTCAGGCAAAGCATGATGATGTCACAGGACGATGCGAGTTCTTTGGCAGAAGACGCTTCACGGGCACCCCGGTCAACGACCGCGGCCACGGCGTCTTTGTTCAGATCCATGACGACCGGTTCAAACCCGTTTTTCTGCAGACACTCAACCATATTCCCGCCCATGAGACCGAGACCAATAAAACCGACAACGGGATTTTTCATATCTTAATTCCTAAGCGAGTGACTTGTTTTCAACATGAGGCATATCACTAATATTGACTAGCATACCAGCCTAAAGGATGGCCTGTGTAAGCGATCTGTGAATCCCGCTTTTTTTGAGGTCGGGGTAGGCGGATCATTGAATTTCACCAGTGTCTTTTTGCGTAACACTTCGGCGGGTGCGAAAGAGAGGCGGTCAAACGTGATAAGTTGTTGGCGCACCACAATGGCCATGTTGTTTTGGCGTGATTTCTTGAAGCGACATCAAAACGCGGCAGCTTCACTTGGCAATGCCGGTGCTATCGTTCCTGTGGCAATGCCTTCAGAGCAGTCTGTACTGCGGTCAGAAATGTTTCTGACTTAGTCAGGTCTGGACCAAATATGCGTCGGTTTTGGAGTAGGGAAGTCATATGTGCGCCGTTCATTTCGTCAGTAGGTCGAAGGTCGGCCGCCATGGGATCATCGAGCGGAAACTGATAACCGTTTTCCTGTCGCATCGTCACAAACCGCAACCAGAACGCAACGACTTGCGATAAACGCTCAAATGGTTCCCCGCGCGCCAGTCTGTCACGGATCGGGTCAAGAATACGTTGTGGCAGTTTTTGCGATCCGTCTGCTGCAATCTGCAAGAGCGAATGATTTAGTGACGGATTGGCAAAGCGTTCAAGCAGGTCCGACTGATAGCCAACAAGATCGATGCCTGAAGGCGCGGTCAGGCTTGGGGCCACTTCATGCGCCATCATGTCTGCAATGAAGGCGCGGATCGTAGGGTCCGCTATTGCTTGCGCAACCGTTTCGTACCCTGCCAATAGCCCGCGATAGGCAAGTGCCGAATGGCTGCCGTTCAGCAAGCGCAGTTTCATTGTTTCAAAGGGGTGCACATCGTTTGTCATGATCGCCCCGACAGAAGCAAAGTCTGGTCGGTCAGCGCAGAAATTGTCCTCGATGACCCACTGGCCAAAGGGTTCTGTCACAATGGGCCAAGCGTCCGTGACACCCAAAACCGCTGCTGCCTTGGCTTTGTCGGCCGGTGTTGTGGCTGGCACGATACGGTCGACCATGGTGGCCGGAAAAGTGACGCCGTCCTCGATCCAATCGGCCAAGTTCGGGTCTATCAAGCGCGCCAACCCCGTCACCACCTTTTGCGCAACGTCGCCGTTATTCGGAAGGTTGTCACAGCTTAGAACCGTGAAGGGGGCCACTTTCATGTCCATCCGCCGTCGCAGCGCGGCCACCAGGAAACCGGGCGCTGTCTTGGGTGTGTGTGGATGACGCACATCATGCTGTATATCATGGTTCTGTGTGTCTAACCCGCCACTGGATGGATCGTAGCAATAGCCCTTTTCCGTCACCGTCAGGGACACAATCCGCACATTTGGATCCGCCATATGTGCAATTAGCGCCTCTGGATCGAGCGGTGCGGTGATGACCTTTTGCAGGCTTCCGACGACGCGACAGCTTTGGGTCTTGCCGGATTTTGTCGTAACCGAATAAAGCCCATTCTGCGGATTGAGAGCGTCCGCTGTTGCCCTGGACCGCAGTGACGCCCCGACAATTCCCCAATGCGGATCATTCGCCAAAAGATCGTCGATATAGACCGCCTGATGCGCGCGTTGAAAGGCGCCAACCCCAAGGTGCACGATACCGGTTTGGATGTGGGCGCGGTCATAATTGGGAGTTTGGGCCGTCACCTTTGGCAGCGTCAGATTGCCAAGTCTCATAAATTGTATGCCTTCTTGGCCAGACCATAGGCCAAATCGCGTGCGAGCTCTGCCGCCTCATCTTCATCCAGCACATGCTGCGCCACCTGTTGTGCCAAATACGCACAATCTACACGGCGGGCCACATCATGGCGCGCTGCAATCGATGGCAATGCACGTGTGTCATCGTTGAACCCCACAGTGTTATAAAAGCCAGCGGTTTCCGTGATCGTCTCACGATAGCGCATCATCCCCGCAGGGCTGTCGAAGAACCACCATGCCGGACCCAGCTTGATGCTTGGATAGGCCCCTGCAAGCGGTGCAAGTTCGCGGCTATAGGCCGTTTCATCTAGCGTAAACAGGATAATTGAAAGGCGCGGATCCATGCCGAACCGATCCAACAAAGGCTTGAGCGCGGTGACGTATTCCGTCGGCTGCGGGATATCAAAGCCCTGATCGGTCCCGAATTTGGCCAAAACATCCGGGCTGTGATTACGGTAAGAACCCACATGCAGTTGCATCACCAAGCCGTCGTCAAGGCTCATCCTGGCCATCTCGGTTAGCATCTGGGCGCGAAACATCTCGTTTTGTTCGGGCGTGCCTGTCCCGTGCCGGATTTTATCGAACAATGCCGCGGCGGCTTCATCGGCCAAGTCCAAGGTCTGGGCCGTGGGGTGGCCATGATCAGTGGATGTCGCCCCCATCGCCTTAAAGAACGCACGCCGATTGCGGTGCGCTGACAGGTATCCAGCCCATGTTTTCGTGTCTTCGCCTGTGCAGGTCGCAAAGGCTTCCAGATTGGCTACGAAACCCGGCGCATCTGCATCGATCACCGCATCAGGTCGGTAGGACGTGATGACACGTACGCCCCAGCCGCTTTGTGCAATCGCGCGGTGATGATCGAGTGGATCACATGGCCCTTCGGTGGTTGTAATCACTTCAATATTGAACCGCTCCGCCATGGCACGGGGGCGAAAGCCATCTTGGGACAGGCATGCGCTGATATGGTCATAATACGAATCCGCGGTCTGTTCGGACAAGCGGTCGGTCAGCCCAAAAAGATCGCTGAATGTATGATCGAGCCACAGGCGGGTAGGGGTGCTGCGAAACAGGTGATAATTTTTTGCAAAGACCTGCCAGATGGCCCGATTGTCTGGCGTTCTGTCTGCATCCAGCATCTCTAACACCTGAATACCTTGGGACACCAACATCCGCCGCACATAGTGATCGGGCAAAATCAGCAATTCAGTGGGGTTGGCAAACGCCTCATTCGTCGCGAACCAAGCGGGGTCTGTATGCCCGTGGGGACAGATTAAGGGCATGTCGCGCACGTCGTCGTAAAGTCGCTGTGCAACTTCACGCTCGGTCGGATCGGACGGGAAAAGGCGGTTGGAATTTAACACGAAGCCTCCTGCTTATGAACGGTTCTGTTGCTCTAATTTATCTGTCTTGCACATATATCTTATCCATTACCCGGCAGGCGATTGCGAAGCAATCTGCCGAGATCGAACATGTCATTGCAGGCCATGCCAAGATTGATACCGACGATTGGTCCGCTTGCGGACCTCCGGTCTGATTTTTTGCACTCATTGGTAGACCGTCGCTGCGTCAAGCGAGTCTCCCAGTGCTGTTTATCTGGAACCGCCAAAGAGAGAACAAAAATTTGGGCTCGGTGGCATGCGCCGCAGAGTACTGAATTGTAGGAGCTGTTAGAATCGAACAATCAGGACAGAGACATTGGCGTGGCGCGCCACACGTGCCGCGTTGGGCCCGATGAGGCGGTCAGCTAGATCCGGTTTATGCGCCCCCACCACGATCATATCCGCCTTAACCTTCTTCGCTGTGGCGAGGATCTCTTCGTAGGTCACGCCCACTTCGACAATGTGTTGGATGGGTTGTCCTTGGGCCGTGGTGCTACCTGCAACGTCATAAAGCGCTGTCATCGCGGCTTTTGTTGCCTGCTTCAAAGTACCTTCTTTGAAAAAAGACCCCACCCAAGACGACCCGTAGTCAGGCAGGACGGTCATTACGCTAAGCGACGTTTCATAGAGCCCTGCTAACTTTTCCGCTTCTCCAAGAAGCTTTTTTGCTTCGTCCACATGAGATAGATCAATTGCGCATAGAATACGTTCCATCAGATAGCCACCGCTTCTAGTTCAGGTTCTTTGCGGCGCATTTGCAAAAAGTATACAAGCGCCAAAAGCAGGAGTGCCGGAATGTAAAACAGCTCTTTGGGGGGACGATCTGCCGGCACTTCAAGCTCGACCACTTCCCAGTCAAAATCGATACCTAGCTGTTCGGCAGGGCCGCCGAACTGGATGAAATCGACTAAGATTTTGCCGTCCTCTTCGCGGAAGCTGATACCGGCACTGGCGTCAAGCCGCGCCGCGCCATCTGCTCCGGCGTTCCCGACGGGAAGAAGATAACGCCCATCGACCGCATCTCCGTTGAGGTCTTCACCGACCATACGGACCCGCAGAGTGTCTCCAGCCGGGGCGGCTTCAGCCATGGTAAAGAGTTCAGTCCCTGCACGTTGTTCAAATTCAGGCGCGATCCTGTTGAGGAAGAACCCGGGTTGGAACAGCGTAAAGGCGATCAACAGTAAAGCCGCACTTTCCCATAGCCGCGATTTAACCATAAAGTAATTCATCGTCCCGGCGGCAAAGAGCAGCATCGCCACCATCGCAACCAAGAAGACAAAGATCGCTTGATAAGGTCCGACATCGATCAGCAGCAGGTCGGTGTTGAAGATGAACAGGAATGGCAATAGCGCTGTCCGGATGGAGTAGAAAAACGCCTGAAAGCCTGTTTTGAGGGGGTCGCCTTTGGAAATGGCGGCGGCTGCGAAACTCGCCAGACCGACGGGGGGCGTCACATCCGCCATGATCCCGAAATAGAACACGAACATGTGCACAGCGATCAGGGGCACGATCAGACCGTTTTGCGCACCGAGTTCGACGACAACACCTGCCATCAGAGAGCTAACAACGATGTAGTTTGCCGTTGTCGGAAGACCCATGCCCAGAATGATCGAAATCACGGCGACGAAGAACAACATTGCCAAAAGATTCCCGCCAGACAGGAATTCAACGAATTCAGCCATCACCTGCCCGATCCCGGTCAGAGTTACAGCGCCCACAATGATACCCGCCACACCCATAGCGGCGGCAAGACCAATCATGTTGCGCGCGCCAGCGATCATACCTTCTGCGATATCATTAAAGCCTGCTTTGACCTGCGCGCCGATGTCGTTTTGTCTGCGGAAGAAAGACTTGAGAGGGTTCTGCGTTGCGAGGATGACCAGCATGAAAATGCTCGACCAGAAGGCGGACAGCCCCGGCGATTTCCGCTCGATCATCAATAGATACATCAGCAGGAAGATGGGCATCAGATAATGCAGACCGGTCTTTAAAATTTCACGCACCGGGGGCAGATTCTGCATCGATTCAATGCTGACCTCAAGATCTGGTCCCTTGGCCGCAAACCGGACCGCAGCAATATAGCCCACGCCGATGAGTAATAGAATTACCCAGAAAGACGCCGCGCCAAGGGCTGTCCCCAAAAAGCCCACGACGTAACTGGCGATCATCAGCGATCCACCTGCGATGATGATCGAGATGGCGATGATGAAAACGGCGCCAAGCATGAATTTGACTGGATGCATGCGGCTGGTCCCGGTCATGCCCATTTTCAATGCTTCAAGATGAACAATATAGACCAGCGCGATATAGGAGATCGCGGCTGGTACAATCGCTGTGCGCACGACTTCGACGTAAGACACGCCAACATATTCGGTCATCAAGAACGCCACAGCGCCCATTACAGGTGGGGTCAGAACGCCGTTGATCGAAGATGACACCTCAATTGCGCCTGCCTTGGTGGCTGGAAAGCCAACGCGCTTCATCAGTGGGATGGTGAACGTGCCTGTGGTCACCACGTTGGCGATAGATGAACCCGAAATGAGGCCCGTTGCCGCTGAGGCGATGACGGCGGCCTTGGCCGGGCCGCCCCGCAGATGGCCTAATGCCGCAAAGGCCAGTTTCAGGAAATAATTACCTGCACCGGCTTGGTTCAGCAGCGCGCCGAACAGCACAAACAGGAATACGAATGACGACGAAACTCCGATGGCCACACCAAAGACGCCCTCGGTGGTCAGCCACATATGACTCATGGCTTTGTTCAGGCTGGCCCCTTGCCAGCGGATCATCTCGGGCAGGCCGTTCCAACTGCCAAAAAATACGTAGGCCAGGAAAAATAATGCCACGGCCATCAGTGGGATACCAAGGGACCGTCGTGCGGCCTCCATCAGCAGCAGGATGCCAACGACAGCAACTGCCACGTCAAGCGATGACGGCGCGCCTGTTCGGGCGGCGATGCCAGAATATGCAAACCAGATGTAGCTGGATGTGGCTGCTGCCAGTAAACCCAAGGCCCAGTCCTGGATCGGAATATGACGGCGCGGCGATGATTTGAACGTCGGGAAGGCGATGTAGGCAAGGAACACAGCAAACGAGAGGTGAATTGCGCGGGTCTGCGTGTCGTTAAGGATGACCAGTTTGTAGATATCGCCAAGGAAGCTGTTGTTCCAAAGCAGGACCACATCAAAACGCAACGGCGATGCAATCCAAAGCTGAAAGATGGCCCAGATCAGTGGAACGATCCAAAGAAGACGACGGGAAAACGCTCCTATCGGGGCGCGGCCTCCGGTGTCGCTGTCGGCGATGATATCATCGACATTGACGCTGTTGTCGGCTGTTCTTTCTGACATTTTCGTCCCTCTGACTTATCAAACCCCGCGGTTTGATCCACCGATTGTGCCGCTGCCGCCCCCATATTCCCGCGGAGGCGGCAGCATTAGTGTTGATGCAGTGCGGTCGTGTCGCCTGCGGTCAAAGGATCACTCGATCCAGCCTTGCTCGCGGTAGTATTGCGCGGCACCGGGGTGCAGTTCGGCTGTCAGACCTTCGCTGATCATCTCTTCATGCGTGAGGCGTGCGAAAGCTGGGTGCAAGCGCTTGAAGTCTTCGAAGTTGTTGAAGACGCCAGCCACGACCGCATAGACCACGTCGTCAGGTGTATCGGCGGAGGTCACGAAGGTTGCCTTTGGTCCCCAGCTTGCGATGTCATCGGGGTTGCCGGGATACATGCCGCCAGGGATTGTTGCCGCTGCATAGGCCGTGTTTTCGGCCAAAAGCGTTTCGATGGCGTCCCCTTCGAGGGCGAGGATTTTTACGTCACATGTTGATGTGGCTTCTTGGCTTGATCCGTTTGGAAGACCAGCAGCCCAGATCGTCGCATCAATGTTGCCGTCACAAAGTGCCGCGGACTGCTCAGACGATTTCAGCTCTGCGGCCACTGCGAATTCGTCAGGCGATACGCCGTGATACTGCAGAACCGTCTCGGCCAGAACGCGTGTGCCGGACCCTGGATTTGCGATATTCACTTTCATGCCACGCAGGCCTTCAACAGACTCAATACCACTGTCTGCACGTACCATCAGGTGCATCGGTTCTGGATGGACAGAGAAAAGAGCCCGCAAACCTTCATATGGACCGTCTTCTTCGAAGGCGCCCGCGCCATTCAGGCCATCTGCTTGAACGTCCGACTGGACAATGCCGAAATCAAGTTCGCCCTGACGAATGGTGCGGGTGTTGTAGACAGATCCGCCGGTGGATTCGACAGAGCAGCGAATACCATGATCTGCACGAGCGATGTTTACCAGACGGCAGATTGCGCCACCGGTTGGATAATAAACACCAGTGACACCACCGGTGCCGATTGTGATGAACTGCTGGTCTTGCGCAGTTGCAGCGCCAGCAAATCCGAATGCTGCGACTGTCACCGCGCCCCAGAGTGTTTGTTTGATCGTCATGTATAATCTCCCTGACTTTTGTGTCACGCCGCCTGGTTGGTGCGTGCATTGCACTGCGCGTCAACACGCGCCTAATCCACGCAGCGTCACCAATGCGGATTTTTTTGTCACCTGAAAACTAATGTTTTTTTCGCACGCCCCAGTAGGCGTTGTTTTCGAGGCGGACATCTTCATATGTTTTTATGCGCGTTCTAGCGTCTTGTCCGCCCACCTGAACCAGCAGCGCCAGAAGGTTTTCCATAACTGCCGTAGCACCTGCATAACAGCCAAAATGATGCGTCGATACGACCGACACAACAAGGATTTCCTCAGGCGTGAATTCGGTTGAAATGACGTCGCTGTCTGTCACCATAATGAGTTTCACACCGCGATTTTGCGCAAATTTACATGCCTCAATTGTTTCCCGTGAATAGGGCGTGAATGTAATGGCGATCAGCACGTCATCCGGGCTGGCCTCGTTCAATTCATCAATCGCGCTGCCCATGTGTCGCGGAACTAATTGCAATGAAGGCAAGGCCATACGGCCCACATAGTGAAAGTAATATGCGATGCCGTAGCTTGCACGAACAGCCGTGAGATAAACGTTGCGCGCACCCAACATTATGTCCACCACCCGTTGCATTTGTTCCGGCGATTGCCGTTCCAAGGACCCTCGGACGACAGCCATGGTGTTGGCTGCGGCATCGGCCTGCGCACGCCCCGCTTCGCCGGTATCGCGGAGGTCTTCGATCCAGTCCGGGATTTCGACCATTTCACTTGAGAACACGAGCGCGTGGCGGAAGGGTTCCCGCAGCTCATCGAATCCAGTGAACCCAAGCACTTTTGCCATACGCACCAAGGTGTAGGTCGACACCCCGCACTTTCGTGCGGTTTGCCGAATTGGGTCTAGCCCGAAGTCAGCAGAGTGGTCGACGATATACTTTGCGACCGTCCGCAAACTGGGTGTCAGGTTGGGAAGTTCGGCCTTAAGCATTGATATTGTTTTAGCTTTTAGGGTCGGGTCCATTCGAATCACTCTATTTTTCTAAAATTGTAGAAAAACATTAGTTATTTTTTGTAATGATTGACAGATTCTGTAATTCGGACATTTTGACGACAAAGCTCCGAACCAATTAGATAGAGTAAAGAATGCCCGATCTTCCCGAACACGCCTCTGTTGTTGTCATTGGTGGCGGTATCATGGGGTGCTCTACCTTGTATCACCTCGCGAAAATGGGGGTCTCCGATGCCATTCTGCTTGAGCGTAACAAGCTGACCAGTGGCACGACATGGCATTCCGCGGCGCAGGTGCGGGCGCTGCGCCATTCTCACAACCTGACGCGAATGATCCAATACTCTGTCGATCTCTATGCGCAACTGGAACAGGAAACCGGACAATCGGTGGGCTGGATCCAGAAGGGGTCATTATCCATCGCAACCACGCCGGACCGGCTGACCCATATCAAACGGCAGGAATCGCTGGCGCATGCATATGGCATTGACGCGCGGTCGGTATCCGTGGGTGAGGCCAAAGAACGCTGGCCGCTGATGAACGCCGATGATGTCCTTGGCGCGGTCTGGTCGCCCGATGACGGGCGGGTGTCTCCTTCAGACGTCTGCGCGGCCTTGGTCAAGGCGGCCAAGGGATTGGGTGCAAAGCTGTTCGAGAATACCGGCGTGACAGGCATCCTGACGAAAAACGGTCGTGTCACCGGGGTTGAGACATCACAAGGCACGGTGATGTGTGACGCCATTGCTGTGTGCACGGGTCTTTGGTCGCGTGAGATCGGGGCGATGGCGGGGGCCGACGTTCCGGCGCTGGCGTGTGAGCATTTCTACCTGCTGACCAAACCTATTGAGGGGATCACCGGCAATATGCCGACGCTGTCTGATCACGACAGCCACCTCTATATCCGCGACGACAGTGGCGGGCTTCTGGTGGGCTGCTTCGAGCCGATGGGCAAGCCGATTGCGCCGGATATTCTGGACCATACATTTGAGTTCGGTCTGCTGGGCGAGGATTGGGATCACTTTGAGCCGATTATGGAGCTGGCGCTCAACCGCTTGCCTGTTTTGGAAACCGCTGAGGTCAAAATGCTGCTCAATGGCCCAGAAAGCTTTACGCCGGACGGGACGTTTATGTTGGGCGAGACGGCGGAAACAAAGGGGTTGTTCCTTGGTTGTGGGATGAATTCCGTTGGCATTGCATCGGGTGGTGGCGCGGGCATGAATCTCGCGCATTGCATCGTGCATGGGCACACGGCCTACGATCTGGGCGAAGCCGACGCCAAGCGCTTTGCGCCGATCTTTAATTCTGTCGATCATCTTATGGCGCGTGCACCCGAGATTTTGGGGACCCATTATGAAATCGCCTATCCGGGAAGACAGTTAAAGACAGCGCGCAATCTGGGCCTGCTGCCTCTGGATGCTGAATACCGTGCGGCGGGGGCGCATATGGGGCAGTTTTACGGATGGGAACGCCCGCTCTATTTTGGCAAAACATCCGAACCGGTGATGACATTTGACCGGCCTGAGTGGCACGACAATGTCGCCGCAGAAGTGAACGCTGCCCATACCAAGGCGGCCATTTTTGATGCCTCCCCCTTTGGCAAGATCGATGTGAAAGGACCGGACGCCGAAGCCTTCCTGTTGCAGTGCTGCGCAGGCTATCTGGGCCGCGCGCCGGGGTCGGTGATCTACACCGCCGTGCTGAACGAGCGCGGCACATTCGAATCTGACATCACCGCCCAGCGCATCGCCCCCGACCACTATCGTTTGTTTGTGGGCACCAATGCGATCAAACACGACTTCGCCCACTTCCTGCGGGCAAGCGGTGATTTTGACGTCCAGCTTGAAGACACGACCGAGGCCTATGCCGTATTGGGCCTGATGGGGCCAGAGGCCGCGCGGATCGTCACGGATTGCGGTGCACCCGAATTAAACGACCTTGGCTTTTTCAAAGTAGGACCAGCGCATATCGCGGGCAAACATGTCCGTGCGGCGCGGATGTCTTATGTCGGCGAAGCGGGTTGGGAAATTACCTGCAAGGCGGAGAACGCCAGCGCGATCTACGCCGCCTTGACTACTGCCGGTGCAAGACCTGCGGGCCTGTTCGCCCAGACATCCATGCGGATTGAAAAGGGGTTTTGCGCGATGGGCCACGAATTGGACGGAGATGTCACGCCGATCGACACAGGCCTCGACTTCGCGACCCGCAAATCGGGCGGCTTTGTTGGGGCAGGGGTGCTGGCCCAACAAAAAGCAAACGGTGCGCAGAGCCGCGTCATCTCATTGCTGATTGAAGATGAAACTGCTGTGCCGCTCGGACACGAACCGATCTATCAGGGGGACACGATTATTGGGCAAACCACGTCGACTGCTTTTGGTTTTCGTGTTGGGCGGCCGGTGGCCTTGGGACTGGTGAATAGGTTTGTTGACAGCGAAACCGAAGTTCGGGTCGATATCGCGGGCAAAATGTTTACGGCGAAGGTGATCATCGGGCCTCTTTTTGACCCGGATGGTTCACGTATGCGCGGTTGAGGGATGCGCAACCCCTACATATTGGTCGCCCCAACAGGGGCCAGACGTAGCAAGAGTGATCATGCGCAATTGCCGATCCATATGGACGAGATCGTCCAGACAGCCAAAGCCTGTTTCGCAGCAGGGGCGCAGGGTTTGCACCTTCACGTGCGCGATGCCGCTGGGCAACATACGCTGGATCCCGGGATATACCGCGAGACGCTGTTAGAGCTTGGCAAAAATGTTCCCGACATGGATCTGCAAATCACGACCGAAGCGGCGGGCGTATTTGATGTGCCGACCCAACTTGCTTGCCTTGAGGGCGTCAAACCTGCCTGGGCTTCGATATCAATTAAGGAAATCGCCCGCGACCCGACGCTTGCTGATGGCGTCTATGGTACCTGCGCGCAAAACGAAACGCGGGTGCAGCATATCCTCTATGATCTCACCGATTTAGCGTTGTTGGCGGACTGGCAATCACGTGGGATCGTGCGGCCAGGACAAGAGGATGCGATTTTCGTGCTTGGGTGCTACACAAAGGGCCAAATGTCCGATCCATCGGACTTGGTGCCATTCGTGGATGCATTCGCGGGTGACGGCAAATGGATGGTCTGTGCATTTGGTCAAAACGAACATGCCTGTCTGCTTGCTGCCGCCCGGAGAGGGGGCGATGTTCGAGTTGGTTTTGAGAATAGTCTTCAGTCAGAGAATGGCGTGCAATTCAAAGACAACACGGCTTCCGTTCGGGCGCTGTCGCAGGCGTTAAAGGATGCATCATGACCCATGTCATCGCACTGTCGGAGCCAAATCGCGCGGAAGAGCTGCTCAGAACACTGCGCAGCGGTTTGGATGATGAAACCTATCACGCGCGGCTGAAAAACGCGCTTGCCAATGGTTACTGCATTCTGGCTGTAGAGGACGGCGATAGGCTATTTGCAGTGTTAGGGTATCGTTTCACGTTTGATCTGTGCTGGGGCAAAACGCTTTATGTTGATGATCTCGTCGTGTTGCCTGAGCTGCGTGGCGGTGGGCATGGCAGCATGCTGCTGGATGAGGCAAAGACCATCGCACAGGACGCAGAGTGCGATCACGTCCGGCTTTGCAGTGGATTGAAGCGGCGCGATGCGCATCGCTTTTACGAAACCAACGGCTTCTCTGGCTTTAGCAAACAATTCATCCTTCCTGTAAAAGGCATCTGATATGTCCCATGTTTTTCCGCGCCATTGTCATTCCGACCTCCCCGTCGCCGTGGCGGGGGACGGTTGCTTTTTGATTGATCACACCGGCAAACGTTACTTTGATGGGTCCGGGGGTGCAGCAGTGTCGTGTCTGGGCCATTCCAATGCGCGGGTGACGCAGGCAATCAAGGATCAGGTTGATAAGCTGGCCTTTGCCCACACCGGGTTCTTCACGTCCGATCCCGCCGAAGAGCTGGCAGAGCTTTTGATCGAACACGCTCCCGGCGATCTGGACCGCGTCTACTTCGTGTCGGGTGGATCAGAGGCGGTCGAGGCAGCGATCAAGCTTGCTCGCCAGTTTCATCTAGAAAACGGAGAGCCACAGCGCGAGCACGTGATCGCACGGCGCCAAAGCTACCATGGTAACACGCTGGGTGCGCTGTCGGCTGGGGGGAACGCGATGCGGCGTAAGCAATTCGCGCCGCTTCTTGTGGGGATGAGCCATATTGCACCCTGCTATGAATACGCCGAACGCAGTGAGAACGAGACCATGCGGGCCTACGGTCAGCGGGTTGCCAATGAACTTGAAGAAGAAATCCTGCGCCTTGGTGCGGACAGGGTAATCGCATTTCTTGCTGAACCGGTTGTTGGGGCGACGCTGGGCGCGGTGGCAGCGGTGGACGGGTACTTCACCCGTATTCGCGAGATTTGTGACCAATACGGCGTGTTGTTGATTTTGGACGAGGTCATGTGCGGAATGGGACGCACCGGCCATTTATTTGCCTGTTCAGCCGAAGATGTGGCACCGGATATTCTGTGCATCGCTAAGGGTCTTGGGGCGGGATATCAGCCTATCGGCGCTATGCTGTGCACCAAGAAAATCTATGATGTGATTTCAGGCGGGTCTGGCTATTTCCAGCATGGGCATACGTATGTTGGCCATCCGGTTGCAGCGGCAGCGGCCTGTGCTGTGGTCAGGGAAATAATTGAACGCGATCTTGTGGAGCAAGTGCGTGACAGCGGCGCCTATTTCGCAACGCAGCTCCGCCAACGGTTCGGCCAACATCCCCATGTCGGGGACATTCGCGGTCGTGGTCTGTTTTGGGGGATCGAGTTTGTCGAAGACCGCGCATCCAAGACGCCATTTGACCCAAGTCACGGTCTTGCCGGCAAGATCAAGAAAGCCACCTTCAAAGAGGGATTGATCTGTTATCCGATGTCCGGAACGCGGGATGGATCCATTGGCGACCACGTTCTTTTCGCGCCGCCCTATATCGCAACTGAGGCCGAGTTGGACGGTGCGGTGGACAGTCTGGCGCGCGCACTAAACGCTGTAATTTAGAGCTATACCCGAAGTGATTGTCTCAAAGGGACTTTTGCATGAAGTGGGACGGACAGCAGACAGGTTGCCATCTATACGATTAGACAGCAAAGCCGAACAGGCTTCTGATAAAGGAGATCTCGCTTTCGACACCTTGCGGCCTGTTGTGGATGTGCCCGTTCTTGATTGTTCGTATCTTCTCCGTGCACCGCAATGTCGCTTTCACCTATCGGTGTGATCTAAAGCTCTGCCGATATCCGAGCAATCGCTTCAGGGCAGCATGATCCCCTTCGATCAGGTTGTTCAGATACTTGTGATTGGTATGTATGACATAGTCGAAATGCGGATCGTACCGATGATTGATTTCCTGGATCACCTTTCGATAGGTCGGTGCTTTGTCCGTGCAGATCGAAACTGGACGGTGCAGCCGGACCCGTTCAATTGACCTGTTTAAGAAAGCTTTGGCAGCCTTGGCATGCCGCGTTGCCGTCAATCTAAAGCCCGGTAATTGGCTGTTTGCATCGATTGCGCGCCATACGTAGCACAATCTCTCACACACGTGAAGATAGGTTTCATCCAAGTGCCAGTTGAGACTGGCACGATAGAGGTGATTTTCTCTGCGCTGGGCTATCTCTGGACCAAACTCCTACACCCAACGATAGACAGTTGACCGATCCAACATCAGACTGCGTTCGCCAAGCAAATCCGCCACGCCTTGGTAAGACACTGGATATCTCAGATACATACGCACCGCGTATAGAATGATGGTTGCAGGAAGACGATGGCGCCCGAAATACTGAGAATCCACGGCGAAACCAGTTATTGCGATCGTCCTGCAAATATTACTCAGCCACCAAAAAAGACATCTACATCAAGATGCCTTCTTCGATAGCCAGCCAACCCAGTACTTCGTCTGCATGATTGACTTCCCGATTGCGCGATTTTTCTTCTTGGATATAGGCTGAAAAGCCTTCTTCATCTAAGTTGTCTAACCGTGTCGTGGCCGTGTCCGGACCTCTCATTGTTTGCATATCAGCGAACAAAGCAGGACTTTCATCATAGGCTTCGGCGAACACGAAAGTATCGATCACCTCGTCGGTTTGTGCTCCGGTCACATTGGCTTCGAAACCGTCACCGCTACCCGTTTCAATTGCAATCCAGTCTACGGTTTCAATTGCGTGAACACCATCCGCTGCTTCTTCTTCCTGAAGCGAAACAGAAAATCCGTCGGAGGTAACCGAATTGATCCGGGTCGTCACGGCGCTGCTGTCGTTGACTCCGTTCACATCGGCAAAGACGATCGCATCGTCCAAATCGGTGCCAAAACTCTGAACGCTTGCCGTTGTTCCGACTTGGGCACTGTCGGCGACCAAGGTTGTTCCGTCTTCCAACTCATGTGTTCCGCGCGATACAGCCATCCAACTTATCGTTTCGGCAATATGCGCCCCGCCAAGATAATCCCATTCATCCAGCTGAAATTCGAAGCCATCCTCTGTTACGTTTTGAATGCGGATGGTCGCTGGATCACCCCCATTTGAAGTGGGGGGGCCCATAACAATGACAGCATCTTCGATGGTTTCCGTAAAGCTTACGGTGTGCCATTGATCGCTGTTTGCTTGGGCAAAGTTGACCGAACCAACTTCTCCAAAGCTTTGATCATCGGGTGAACCGATATCTGTCGCATCGATAATCAATGACGCGAGCACATCTTCCACGTCGACGTCTTCAACTCGCAGCATGAAGGTGTTGTCACCAGCACCGCCCCAACTGCCGCCCCACATGACCACTGAATCACCGAACTGCCCAACCGTGAGTTTCGAAGCATCTTGGGCGTCATCCGTCGATCGTACGCCGGTAAAGTCGAAAGCGCTCACATCGATCAAATCACCGTTTCCGAAATTGAAAATCTGATCCATCGATCCCGAATCGTTGGAATCTCCAGGCTCGAAAACAAAGCGCTCTTCTGCGTCGCTTCCCGTAAAGCGTTCTTGTTCGCTGGTCGCATTGATGATCGTCAAATCATCGTCAGTGGGTGTCAATGGATCAACGATCTCATTGACTGTTACATCAACACTCCCGGTCGCCGTGCCTCCATTACCATCAGAGATGGTGTAGTCGAAGGTATCCGTGCCGAAAAAACCTGCATCTGGAACATAATCAATCGTACCGTCGGTATTTATCGAAACTGTGCCGCTGTCTGCATCACCGATAGCCGATACAGACAAAACGTCATCATCCGGATCACTGTCGTTCGCTAATACGCTGATGGTTACTGCAACATCCTCGTCCGTTTCTGCCTCATCATTCTCGGCGACCGGTAGCCCATTGCTGTCGTCATCATCGACAGTGCTGTCGTCAGAGATATCTAATCTGTCGTCAGTCGTCACAACTTCCCAGGCTAATTCTTGAAAATAGGTTGCCAGCTCTTGCGACGGCGTTGTGTAGTCTACGCCATAGATATTTTCGAAGTGGATCGGTAACCCTACCGGACTTTCTTCATGAATAGTCGCGTATTGAACCATCGTCATGAAGTAATGACCAATATCGTTAAGGTGTATTGCATCGGCAAAAATATCGCGAATATCATCGATTCCCGGAACCAGACCAAGTTCAATCTCGTCGTAAAGCCGTGCCATTGCAGAGCCCATCGGAATGACCTGGACTTCTGGCTGGCCAGGTTCAAGCGTTGCATTGACGCTATCTACGATGGACTGCCAGACTTCTAAGTCCGTATCCAAACTTTCCCGCCACGTACTCGGTTCCGTAATCCGCGTCCACGTTTCGTGGATGAATACTTTAGCATCCGGATTGTTTGAAACAGCAAGGTCATAATATCGCTGCGCGTATTCGAATGTATCAGAAAACCGGATGTGATTTTGTACCACGACAGCCTCGGTTAAGATCAATACATCTACGTCGCCAGACTCAAGCAGCACCTGGGAGTCGTTGGATCGTGTATGCGAATTGTCCCAACTCCACTTGATAGATGAACCATTGATGATCTGTGACCAAATGGTGCTTTCATCATCGAAGCTATTGACCACGTTTCTCATGTAGTCTGGTGACTTTTGCGAAAATAAACTGTGTCCAACAAAAAGAATGTCAGTATCGGATGTCGGCATTGTAACCTCATATAAATTAAGTAACTAAAATCGGTCGATGTTAATGACGACTTGATATCCTTGATTTGTGTGGGTGAGAAATAGAACCGCCCAGTAGAGCAAAATATTGCCGATCAGAGGGCTCTAAGAGCTTTTGCGGAACCTCTCAGTAGTTAGAAAACTCCGCACACACTTGAGGGATTAGACCGTCCCCACCATCAAAATCATGAGGTGCCCCTAGATTTGTAGACGCTTTGCTTGGTAATTTTGGAACCAAGGAGAGACGGATATGAGTAAGGGAATA
>CANMDE010000002.1 GCA_947496535.1 uncultured Paracoccaceae bacterium
CCTGATCAGAAAGGCGCTCGCGCTCCGTTTGATGCCGCACTTTCTGCGCTCGCAAACGTCTGTTTTTCCACAGAATCAGCGGAAACCGGTCATTCGCTGCGAATGCAAAATAGTATTGTTTAATCCCTAGAGCGGACCTTTCCTGCAGATAAAAACGATCTCCGGCGAACCCGTAGACTTGGCCATTGGTTAGCGAATGTTCCTATGCTTCTTGTTGTTGCAGTTGGATTAGTTAAATTTCTGTGTTTCGGGAAACAAATCGCTCGCTCTATGATTGAGCCTCCAAATGCAATCAACACATACGGGGGTGCTTTTTCATGTACCGGTCACCTGGTGTTGGCGTAAAATGCGATGCGACGCTCTAGATACTCCACAAACCCTATGATTGTGAAGGCCAACGCAAAGACAACGAGGATCAGTGCCCAAAAGCGCTCCATGAGGAACATGGAGAGATATGTGCTGAAGAGCCCGCCAAAGCCTATCAGAGCGATCACGATTTGGCCGACGATGACGCCTTTCACCGCGCGCACGACAGCCAAACGAACACCAGTGATGATCTCGGGCAATGCGGCGGGGATGACGATCCAGAAGATGGCCTGCACCTTGGAACAGCCAAACACACGTCCCATTTCCACCAGTGAGGGCGAGACGCGGGTGACGCCAGCCTGTGTGTCGATGATGACCACCCAAATTGCAAAAAGGACCACCGTCGCGATGACGGTCGCGTCTCCGATCCCAAAAATAGGCATCAAGGCTGGGATAACAGCGGTTATGGGCGCCGAAAGGAAGATATTTACCCAAATCGACAATAGCTTGTCGGCGCGTTTGCTTAACCCCATCAGGATACCAATTGGAATACCAACACCTACTGACAGGCCCAGGCCGATGAGGAAGGTGCGCGCCGTCATGGCGAATGCGTCCCAAAACACAGCTTGAGACAACAGCTCCAAGAATGCGGTCCAGATACCTGAAAGCGGAGGGAGAAGCGTCATCCACCCCATTTGGCCAGTCAATTCCCAAAGGCCTGCCCAAAAGATCAGGGACCAGAAAGGCGAAGTTGCAAGCAACCTCTTGTACGGATATTTTGCGGAAGGATTACTCGACATAGCGTCTCAAACTTCCCCAAATCTCATCAACCAACTCGACATAATGCGGCTGTCGGCGGATCACGTCCACATCGCCCTTCCGGTCGATATCGGGCCGCACGATGCTGGCAATCTTGCCGGGTCGGCCGGACAGGATGACCACCTGATCGGCCAGATAAACGGCTTCTTCGATGGAATGGGTGACGAAAATCACGGTCTTCCGTTCGACCTTCAACAGCTCAAGAAGATCCTCCTGAAGTTTGCGGCGCATTTGCTCGTCGACCGCTGAGAACGGTTCATCCATCATCAGGATATCGGATTGAACGCAGAGCGCGCGCGCCAGACCCGTTCTTTGCCGCATGCCGCCGGACAACTCGTGCGGGTATTTGTCTTCAAACCCTGAAAGACCGACTTCAGAGATGTAATGCCTGGCAGTTTCATGGCGTACCTTGCGAGGGACACCGCTGGCGCGTAAGCCAAAGGCAACATTGTCGAGCACTGTCGCCCAAGGCAGCAAGGCGAAATCCTGGAACACCAAAGCCCGGTCCCTGCCAGGCCCGTCGATGGCTGTGTCCCGAACCGTAACAGTGCCTCGGTTGGGCGTCACAAGACCCGCGATAACCTTCAAAAGTGTGGTCTTGCCGCATCCGCTCGGGCCGAGCAGTGCGGTCAATTGACCTTCAGGGATATCGAGGGAGACGCCATCCAATGCGACTGTGCCATTCTCGTATTCCACGCCAATGTCCTCGGTCTTCAATATGACATCGAGATCATGGAGAGTGGAGGGCGTCATTGTTGCATCTTTCATTCCTTTGACCCCACGCCAAACAACCGGTCTTCGACCCATTGCAGAAGGCTCAAGGTGATGGCTGCCAACGCGAGGATAGACACGATGGCCGCGAACATTTTGTCATAGCGTGCGATGGATCGGTTGTAGGTGATCAAATCACCGATGCCTGTAGGCGTTATCAGCAATTCGGCCAGCACGATCCCAATGAAAGCGCCTGAAACGCCCAGTCGGAGTCCTGCAAATATCATCTTGCGCGCTGATGGCAGGATCACCAAGCGGATCGTATCCGCACGAGACAGCAAAAAACTTCGCGACATTTCGAGCAGGGATTTGTTTGTGGCTTGGATTCCTTTGTAGGAATTCAACGCGACCAATGGCAGGCCGAGAATGACGATGGCCACAACTTTCGACGTGTCGCTGATCCCATAGACGTAAGTGAGCATTGGAATGATCGCAGAGACTGGCGCCGTCTGAAGAATGACCAAAAGCGGCATCAAGAACCACTCTGCCCCGCGGGCCAACCCAATTGATACGCCAATGATCACGCCGCCAAAGACCGTAATCGTCAGCCCGGTGAGCAGCGGAGGCAGACTATCGGCATAGGCGATGGCAAGCTCACCGCTCATCAGCATGTGCCAGATCGCCAAGCTGACTTCGCTCGCGCGTGGGAATGCGATGCTGAAGCCTGTGAGGCTTCCAAGCTCCCAGATTGCAAAGACCAGCAAGAAGGACAAGGTGCGCCATGCCAAAGTGCTGTTAGCCAGCGTCTGCCAGTTCAGAATGGTCGGAGTTGAATGCGTTTTAAGTGTGTCTGCCATTGCCTCGCCGGGAGCGTTTGCACCAAATGTGGCGACCGCATTGGCCGCCACATCTGATCTGTCATTTTGTGCGCGTTATTGAGCGGCTTCGATAAATTTGAATGTCCAGAAATTCTCGGGGATGAGGTCAGATGCATCACCTTGCAAACCACCAGATTGGGTCAGAAAGTCAAAATCACCCAAGGCAGCCGGCAAACCGCCACCATCTTCAGAGAAGAGCCCAGAGCTTACGGCGGTCTCGTAGTATGGCGTGATTTCATCAACCAGTTCCTGTGGAAGGTCAGGCAGAAGCCCCATCTCTTCCCGCAGCCGTGCAGGCAAGGTCGGATCCGCATTGATCTCCGCAGCCGACCTCTTTAGCTCCTCCACAAGGATCTGAACATGCTCGGCGCGTTCTTCGAGAAAGTCGGTGCGTGCGAAAAGCAAACTGTCTGAGCCATCGACATCACCCAGTTCCAAAAGGCCGAAACGATCAGGGTCTTCCGCCAACAACAAACGTGTGTTGGTTATGTCGAGAAACGTGGCGTTGATCGTCCCCTGCCGCATCGCTACCGCGCGTACCTCTGAACCAGGTACGAAGCTAAGCTCGGAGAATTCAATGTCGTGGATATACTCCATGTACCGAGAGATGGCTTCTGTGCCCGAACCTCGTGCGTGCACGGTGATGGGCTGACCGTCGAGGTCCTTCCAGGAAGTCACCTCGGCTGTCGCAACAACCGGGAAGAAGGCCAAACGCCGCAACTGGTAGAAGTTGCGCACGGGCGACTCCGCGCCCAGCGTTTGCATGGCAGGGTAGGCCGATCCGACGCCAACCTCGACTTGCCCGTTCAGGACCGCTTGAAACACCAGATCGTCTGACTGCAAGGAGATCACTTCGGCCTCGACCCCACGCTCGCTCGCGCGCTCAAAGGCGATAAGATGGATCAAGCTTTCACCGGTGATCGTGTCAGCCTCTGCGAAAGTGATGACTTCGTCGGCCAATGCAACGCTAGCCAGAGCCATTGAGCCCGCGAACGTTGCGACAGACACCATTTGTCGTGTTTCATGCCACATAACATTTCCCTGTCATTTTTAAGAACGAACTGCCCTTGGGGATCAAGTTAATGTATCCAAAAACAGCTTTTATGCATTCATTGAATGACAATGTGTATTTTCAATCAAGAAATTTGTGCAAAGATTGGAGGGTGCTCGCGTTCATGCGCAGGTCGGCTGGATGCACGCGCTGATGCTTTAGAAATTTGTTTTAATTGTATAAAATGTCTTTTCATCTATCAAAAGAGGCTATGAGGCACCTTTGCAGTTCGATTTTTCTGCTCAATCAAGGGTCCGAATCTGAGGCCCGTGCCCAAAATTGTCGCGCCTTTAGGGCGACGACACTCGTATGCGTCAGTCTAGATTGGCTACGGAAGGGCCCCACGGGGCAAGGGAACCGGTCTCTGCGCCAATCGCCCGAAGGCACCCCCAAAAGGTCAACGTGACTGAGTCGAGGACCGGGATCTTCGTTTCAAGTTCGACCTGCTGAGCGATCGCCGCTCCCGCTAGGTTTGTGCACAGGATCACCACCGCCTCCGCCCCATCCGATGCAACGGCACGCGCGGACTGGGCGATGCATTCTGGCACGACCTCTCCAAACGCGAAGTTGTCGGTGATGTCGAAGTGCCGCTCTGCGACGCAGCTATGCCCTTCATCCGCGAGGTTCTTTATAATCCGCTGTTGCATACCGTTCTTGTATGGCGTGACCAAACCAATACGAGTGACGTCGAGCTTCGCCAACGCCTCCAAGATCGCGAGCATCGAGGTCACCGCCGGGTAACCGGTTCTCTTTTGAATTCGATCGACAAGCGTGCGATCTCGCTGCACGCCCAGCCAGGCTGCCGCAGTACCGTTCCACGCAATCACGTCGGGCCGGACATGTGACAAAAGCTCAAAGGCGTTCATCATTATGTCGTCTTGAAACTGAAGGTCTGTTCTATCGTCATCGTCGATTTGAAGAACTTCGACACGTCCAAAATGCAGATTTGTGTCAGGCCGTGATTGCGCCATACGCATACACCATGGTTCGACCACGGTGTTGGACGAAGGTGTCAACATTGCCAATCTAACAACCATTTCAGATATTTACACTGCCATCTCAGGAAGAACCGCAAGCAAATCGGTTAGGTCATTGCCTAACAGTTTAAGGTGCGCGCTGGCCGCTTCCTTTGCGGATTGCCCATTGCTTTGATCAATAGCGAGTAGGATTGCTTGGTGTTCATCTATGGTGTCTCGCATCCGTCCCGGCTGGTAAGTTACGCGCATACGGTAAGGTGCCAAGCGCCGGCGCAACCGTATGGCTTGATCGGCAAGGAATTTGGTGTGTGCGAACTCATAGAGCTGGTCGTGAAATTCTATATTTACACGGTAGAACTCATCCGGATCAGACGCTTCAAGCGTTGCGATCAAACGCTTATGGGTTGCGTGTAAACGGGCGCGTTCGTCCTTCGTGGCACGTCGCGCGGCCAACTCAGCACACATACCTTCAAGGACGGCCATCAAGTCAAACATCTCGATCAACATCGACGCGGAAACCCGAGCCACAATTGCGCCCTGCCGCCCTCCGGCTTCCACCAAACCAATGGCCACAAGCGCGCGTATGGCCTCTCGCACCGGCGTGCGCGATACCCCAAACCTTTTTGCCAGCTCGGTTTCGTCAAGCCGCTCGCCGGATGCAATGCGCCCGTCGATTATCATCTCTTCAAGTGTGTTGCAGAGCAGGTCGGTTCGCGTGCCAACGACGCGTGTAGGGGATTGTTGGTTCATCCTGCCTCCAGATTAATCACTGCAGTTCTTTCTCTGCCGTATTGCGCCGAATGTCTAGTCAAACATGCACAGATCGATGTATTGTATACTGTAAGACAATTTAATGCATAACAAAGGTAAGGGCATGGATCTACGTCTAGCAGGAAAGGTGGCGCTTGTAACTGGCGCGTCCAAGGGCATTGGGGCAGGGTTGGCGCGCGCTTTGGCGGCAGAGGGATGTCACTTGCACCTCGCTGCCCGCAACGGTCCGGCCATGACGAGCCTCGCTGAGGAGCTTAGGTCGGGCTTTGGCGTTGACGTGCATGTGCATGAAGCTGATTTGGGCTCGAGTGCCGCAATGGTCGAGCTTGACGCCGCTGCCGGCGACTATGACATATTGTTCAACAATGCAGGCGACATTCCCGCGGGGAGCATCGAAGATGTCTCTGATGAAGACATCAAGACTGGCTTTGACCTCAAGGTCTTTGGCTACATAACCCTTTCGCGGGCCTTCTGGATGCGACGCAAGGGGCGTGATGGCGTAATTGTCAATGTCATTGGCAACTCCGGCGAAAACTGGGACGCGGCATATTTTGCAGGCTCAACTGGGAATGCAGCCCTTATGTCCTTCACGAAGGCACTCGGCGGGCGCAGTTTGAACGAAGGCATTCGCGTTGTGGGCGTGAACCCGGGACCCGTTGCCACGGACCGGATGATCAAGATCATGAAGCGCAAGGCAATCGATATGCTCGGCGACGAAGCTCGATGGCAGGAATTGAACGACAAATACCCGGGTAAGCGGCCAGCGACCGTCGAGGAAGTTGCAGACCTTTGCCTTTTTCTGGCGTCGGAGCGCGCCGGATACATCACAGGTACTATTGTCACAATTGATGGCGGCATCGCCGCGCGCGGATCAGTGATTTAGGAACGTCGGAGATATGGACCCGATCAAATAATTTGTGCACCGTTCCGTGAGAGTTTATCGTGAAACGAAATCCCGAGCGCATTGGCCTTGCTACACCGTGAAGTTTGAACATTTGGTTGGCTTCCGGTCTAGACCCGAAACGACACGGTATAGATTAAGTTTGATCCAGTTTCTGTTTTGCGGGGAGCGGCTGCCGTGAGTCTGAGGTATCGATGCCCCGTTACGAGCGAACAACTGCTTTCTGAGGGCTCCTTATCAAGTTTCGTTTCTGTTACCGACTGCGTTGCAGTGACTGCTCCGCAGATCAACGGATTGTCAACTTTGTGTCCCATCGAATAGCAAGATGCTGGGCCAACGCATCCTGCATGGCTTGGGGCTGATGGCGCTGGCAATGTTTGTGATCCCAATCCGGGATAAGGGCCGTCCTTGATGATCGAGACTTCTGGGCTGATCTGGATGCTGCGAGATGGATAAATGTCCGCGGCTGCGAGGAGTGTTAAGCACAACGCGCCAGTGACGCAATCAGAAGGCCCAGCTGAATCCCGTAGCCTCTTCCGACACTTTCCACAGCTCTTCCATGACCCCTTTGTCATAAGCGTGGGGATTCAGCGTGCCCGTGCCAACCGGTCCGCCCGTTTGCATCAACCCCGTCGGACCGTAAAGCGCACGTTGCTCCAACCCGTCCTCGGTCGCGCACATGATCTCGGGGTAAGCACCTTTCTCGGCGGTTTGAACCATCGGCGTCTTACTCATCAGCCACCACGTCAACCGCGTCATGAGACCTCCACTCGTGCTGATCAGTGATGTCGCGGAGGCACCGGGGTGGCAGACGTAGACCTGAACGTTCGAGCCTGTCCCCTTCAGGCGATCCTGCAACTCATAGGCAAACATCATCTGGGCCAGCTTGCTCTGGCTGTAAACAGGATTGGCGCTGTAGTTCTTGTCCCAATTCATATCATCGAACTGGATGGTTTTGAGCCCCATGTTGTAGCCGAGGCTGGCGACAACGACGATGCGGCCGTTACTGGCTTCGATCCTATCAAACAACATCCCACACAGCACAAAATGACCGTAGTGGTTTGTGCCAAGTTGGCTTTCAAAACCATCGGCGGTCAACTTCTGTGTCGGTACTTGCGCGATGGCCGCGTTGCAGATCAGCGCGTCGATTTGGGGAACCGTTTTCATCACCTCTTCTGCGGCGGTGCGTACGCTTGCTAAATCAGACAGGTCCATACGTACAAAGCTTACATCGGCCTCCGCACCAAACTCCTCTTTCAGCTCTTTGACAGCGACGGTTGATTTCTCCGCGCTGCGGTTCAGCATCACCACCTTGGCATCCTTGGACAGAAAGGTACGTGCGGCCTGGAAACCAGCACCTGCGTTAGCACCTGTGATGACGTAGGTTTTTCCTGCGAGTGATCCGAGGCGCTTTGGCGTCCAGCCTTTCGGTCCGAATGTCGTATCTGCCATCGTGTTGCTCCTTATGACGTTGGCACATCAACCGCGCGGTGCATGTTGGTGTCTTGAAAGTGTAGATAGCTCTCGCTGATCCCTAGAAATAGACGGGATCGTCGCGAATACTTGCCTGATTGTCTCAGTTGGGTTGCCAGCGCAGATTCCGCGACACTAAATTGACCGCATGAGCAAACAACGTATCAAACAGCTTATCGAAGACCGCACTGACCAAGACGGTTTGACGGAAACCGGCATTCAGGGGGTGCGTCTGTTTCGGGCGAGACAGGCGATCCCCTGTGTTCCGGCCGTGTATGAACCCAGCGTCGTGGCCATCGTGAGCGGATCCAAGGAGGCCGTTCTGGATGGCCGCAGATTCGTTTACGACGACAGACAGTACTTGTGCTGCCCGATGTCGATGCCTGTGAAGGCCGGACACCTAACGCATCCATTGATGATCCTCTCTATGGTGTTTTCATTTCGCTGAATCAGCGAGTCATGACGGAATTGGCCTTAGAGATGGAAAACATCGGGGGCGCTCTTCCTGTGGTCAAAGGCGGATTGCGCGCGCAGGGGATCAGGATGGCAAAGTGGGATGAGGGTTTCACCGATGCGCTGCTGAGGTTGCTGCTGCTTGGGGCAAATCCAATGGACGCCGAGGTTCTTGCGGACTCCCGGTTGCGCGAGCTGTACTATGCGATCCTGCAAGGCGAGGCAGGCATATTTGCACGGCAGGCCTTTGGTGCAGGTAACGCCATTGCACGGTCCATTGCGCATGTGTCGTCCCATTTGGATGCGCCAATCTCTATTGATGAGATGGCGGCCCGTGCAGGCATGAGCCGCGCCGTTTTTCATCGCAAGTTCAAACAGGTCACAACAATGGCCCCTATCCAGTTCGTGAAATCAATGCGCCTCAACAACGCCGCCATGAAAATTGCCGGGGGGATGACAGTAAACGAGGCGGCAATTGGCGTGGGATACGTCAGCCCGTCTCAATTCAGTCGCGAGTTTAAACGCATGTATGGACAATCGCCGCGACGATGGAGCGACGACCACCATGTTGCGATTGGTAGTGCTTGAACGGTGGTTATGTCTGCGCATTCTGTGAGTTCGCCCCGCAACAGATTTTGCGCCGATGGTGAACGCCTGGTAGGCGGGCTGCAACCGCAGCATCGAGATGACAGGGGGAACGACAGCAATGGGTCGCCTGCGAACACGGCCCAACGGCGCTATATTTCGATGGCTTCCGCAATGGCCAGAGCATCTTCAAGCTCGACTCCGAGGTACCGAACCGTGCTGTCCATCTTTGTGTGACCAAGCAACAGCTGAACTGCCCGCAAGTTTCCGGTTTTCTTGTAGATCTGAGTGACCTTGGTTCTTCTCATTGAATGCGTCCCGTAGGCGCTTGCTTCGAGGCCTATCGAAGTGATCCAGTCACGGACAATTCTTGCGTATTGGCGCGTTGAGATGTGCAGGTGCTCGTGGAATCTGCCCGGCCATAGATATTCAGAGCCGACCATGAGCTCGTCCTCCATCCACTTCTCGACAGACGCGCGTGTCCCCTCTGATATCTCGAACCGAACTGGTTTCTGGGTCTTGCTCTGCAACACGGACGCCCGTTCCTTGATCTGGCCGGATGCCATAACGTCAACGACTTTCATCTTCACCAGATCACAACCGCGAAGCTTGCTGTCGATCGCCATGTTGAACAGAGCAAGATCGCGGTGGTTCTCGGCCAATTCCAGCCGGACGCGGATAGCCCAGACATGCTTTGGCTTCAAAGGTCGTTTCTGACCGACGATCCGGCCCTTATTCCAAGCAGGGCGAAGCGCACGAATGGCGGGTAAGTTTGGTGTTTCCATGACTGATCCTCCGATCCGCCATTCCCTCCCAAAACGACAACCCGACGTTGACCGAAGCAACATATCACAGGATGCTGCAAGCGCCCCTGTGGCAGCAATGAGCCAATTCTACGAATGCTGCGCACCGCCTGAATTACGGCGAAGTTTTATGAAAAGACATTGGCTGGCTGCGGAGGTTAAGGAATGCGTCCGAGGTGCGTTACTTTTCGAATGGCTCGCCCAAAGACGCGATTCCGTTCAGTTTCACCAAACGTCGGTTGGACGATATGATGCCTAAAACGATAATCGTCACAACATAGGGCATGCTTGCCAATAGCTGCGATGGTATTGCAAGGCCGACAGTTTGCGCGGCGATACCGCCAAGCGACACCGCTCCGAACAGGCACGCCCCAAGGAAGACACGCCCCACCATCCAAGTCCCGAATACCACGAGCGCCACTGCAATCCATCCGCGTCCAGCGATCATGCCATCGGCCCAAAGGGGTGTGTAGATCGTCGAGGCGTAGGCTCCGGCAATGCCCGCCATCAAGCCGCCAAATGCCACTGCACAAAGACGGATGAGAAGGACGGGATAGCCAATGGCGCTCGCCGCATGCGGGTTCTCGCCGACGGCCCTCAGCAACAGTCCCAGCTTGGTATGCTTCAACACATACCAAAGCGCGGGAGTGAAGATCAGCGACAGCCACACCACGATATCCTGCCGGAAAAGGCCGCCGACAAGGGGTAAGTCAACAACGCCGGGGACCACGATCTTGCCAACACCGGTGACAGTAAAGCTTTCAAATGGTTTGCCTAAATACGCAGAAAGCCCGAGGCCCATGATGCCAATAGCCAAACCAGTCGCAACCTGATTGGCATGCAAACCCAATACGACGAAAGCAAAGACAAGTGACAAGGCAGCTCCGCTTAGCCCCCCGAACACAAAACCCATCGCATGGCCGCCGCCGGAATAGACGGTGATGAAGCCGACCGCGGCACCCAGTGCCATTATACCCTCGACACCGAGGTTCAGGACGCCAGAGCGTTCGGCCACAAGCTCTCCCAAGGCAGCCAGAAGGAATGGCGTCGCGGCGGCGAGCATCCCAGCCAGAATATACTCGATGGCGGTCATGCGCGCGCTCCTGGCGGCCAGACCAGTTTGTGGCGCACAAAGGTCGCGGCCGCCAGATAGGCCAGCAGCAGGGTGCCCTGAAAGACGTTCACTGCCGCAATGGGCAAGCCAGCCGAGACCATCGCATTGTCGCCACCGATATAGAGCGTTGCTATCAAGAAGGCCGAGAAAATAATGCCGATCGGATGCAGCCCGCCTAGGTAGGCCACGATAATGGCCGCATAGCCATAACCTGTCGCGATTGCGCGTTGCAGCTGCCCAACCGGCCCTGCGACTTCTGCCGCGCCCGACAGCCCTGCCGCCGCCCCACCAATCAGGAGCGATAGCCAGATTGCGCCGCTTTGCGAGAACCCCGCATAGCGCGCGGCATTGGGCGCCAGCCCGCCAACCTCTAGCCGGTATCCCGCAAAGCTGCGCTGCACAAAGAACCAGGCAACAATTGTAAGGATAAGCACGATGACCAACGAAATGTTGACCCGCGTCCCCGGAAGCAAGATTGGCAACAGGGCATCGAACTGGAACATGACCGACTGCGGAAAGTTAAAGCCCATCGGATCCTTCCACGGACCGAGCAGAAGATAGTTCAAAATCTGAATGGCCACGAATGACAGCATCAACGAAACAAGGATCTCATTGGCATTCAGGTGCACACGCCAGAAGGCCGTGATCGCCGCCCAGGCCAGGCCGCCCAGCATGCCCAGCACCAGCATCGTCGGCCAAATCCAGGCGCCGCTGGCTTGGGGCATATAAACCGGGATCGCAGAGGCGAAGATTGCGCCCAGAACGAACTGCCCCTCGGCGCCAATGTTGAAGACTTTGGCCCGAAATCCAATCGCCAGCCCCTGTGCAATCAGCAGCAATGGCCCCGCTTTCAGCAGGATTTCAGAGAATGAAAAATAGCTTGTGAAGGGGTCGATCAGCATCGCCTTGAACACGGCCAAGGGATCGACGCCAATAGCGGCATACAGGACCAAATTGCTGAGCCCGGCGATGGCCAAAGCCACAAATGGGGCCGCGATCAGAACCGGCAGCGACGCGTGTTCGCGCCGAACAAGCTTTGGTAGTGCCACTATGCTGCGTCCCCACTTGCGCCAATCATTGCGCGTCCGATGTCTTCTGGTGCCGTTTCGCTGGTTGTGAAACGCGCGCTGAGGCGTCCTTTGCTGAGCACTTGCATGTAATCTGTCAGAGCGAACAGGTCTTCCATGTCTTCCGAGATCACCAGGATCGCGCACCCTGCATTGCGCAGCGCAATCAACCGTCTGCGGATCGCCGTCGCAGCACCGATGTCAACGCCCCAGGTCGGTTGGTTAAGAAATAAAAGCTTGGGCTCAAGCATAAGCTCGCGTCCGATGATGAATTTCTGCAGGTTCCCCCCTGAGAGTGAGCCTGCCTCTGCCTCGGGCCCAGGCGTGCGCACATCGTTTTCAGCGATACAGTCACGGGCGAACGTTTCCGCCCGACCACGACGGATCATACCCCTTTGCACCATGCCTTGAAGATAGGCGGTGAGGATCGCATTTTTGACGAGCGACAGTTCGGGCACGGCTCCTTGGCCTAGGCGATCCTCCGGGACAAAGGCAAAGCCCAGTTTGCGCCGTGCTGCCGGGTTGAGCGCGCCCACTTCGTGCCGATGCATCGCTATGCGGCCTTGCATCATTTTAGGTAAAGGTGTTTCGCCAGAGATGACAGCGGCAAGCTCTGCCTGCCCATTCCCCGAGACACCGGCAATCCCCAGGATCTCGCCAGCGTGTACATGCAGTGAGATATCTTCAAGCGACACGCCAAACGGATCATCCGCCGCAAGCGACAGACCGGTCAGTTCCAGCTGCTTCTCGCCGCGCTTGACCGGTTCGGCTGGCGAAAGATGCGGCATGTCCCGCCCGATCATCATTGTCGCCAAGACATGGGCATCAAAATCTTTGGGCGTCACATTGCCAGTGATCTTTCCGCTGCGCAGGATCGTGGCATGTGTACAGACCGAACGGATCTCCTCAAGCTTGTGCGAGATGAAGAGGATCGACACCCCGCGCTTCGACAACCGACGCAGCGTCTCAAAAAGTTGGTTGACCGCCTGCGGCGGCAGCACCGATGTCGGCTCATCTAGGATCAGGAGTTTTGGATCGACCATCAGACAGCGGATGATCTCGACCCGTTGGCGCTCACCCACAGACAGCGCGTACACATGTGCCAGCGGGTCGACTTCAAGGCCAAACTCCCGTCCAAGCTTCAGTATACGCTCGGCCAGATCCTTCTTGTTGCCGGGCACAAGAAGCGAGACATTTTCCACAACTGTCAGTGTCTCAAAAAGCGAAAAATGCTGGAACACCATCCCGATGCCCAAACGCCTCGCGGCGGCGGGCGAGGCAATCTGTGTTGCCTCGCCCATCCAGGTGATCGTGCCTTCGTCAGGCGTTTCAACCCCGTAGATCAGTTTCATCAGCGTCGATTTACCTGCGCCGTTTTCTCCCAAAATCGCGTGGATTGCACCGGGCATGACGTCAAGATCCACGCTCGCATTGGCGTGGACCGGACCGTAGCGCTTGGTGACGCCACGCAGAGAAAGAAGCGGCTGCACGCTGGTTTAGCTGGGAAGCGGCGTGGTCACGCCTTTGACGTGCCAATCCATGCCGATCACCTCTTCGTCGGTCATGGTGACACCGTCGGCAACACCTTCTGACCCGTCAGCTTTCATAATCGGGCCGGTAAAGGGCGAAAAGGATCCATCGGCAATTGCCGCTTCAACTTGCAGAATCTCGGCCATCACATCTTCTGGGATGTCCGGGCTCCAATCTACAACTTTGACGACATCATCCGCAACGCCAAGGAAGGCAGAGGCTCCCTCGAAGCTGCCGGCCAGATGCGCCTCGATCGATGCGCGGAAGAAGGGTGACCAATCGGTCAAAACGCAACCGAGATAGGTTTTCGCTGCATAGGCCTTCATCGAGGAGTTGAGGTTGAACGAGTAAACGCCCAACTCTTCGGCTTTAGAGACCACCGATGGCGTATCCTGCGCGTTCGAGAACAGAACGTCGCAGTCTTGCGCGACCAGTGCTTCGGTTGCTTCCTGGGCCTTTGCCGGATCAAACCAGGAATTCAGCCAGACGACCGAAAGTTCGATATCGGGGTTGATCCGCTGCGCGCCTAGCGTGAACGCGTTGATCGATGTGATCAGTTCAGGAATGGCAAACGCGGAAACAGAGCCCAACTTGCCAGTCTTCGACAGCGCGGCGGCTGCCATGCCCAACAGATACGTGCCTTGGCTATACTGCGCTGCGAAGGGCGAAAAGTTGGGTGCAACCATGAAGCCTGAGGCGTGCAGCACCGTCACATCAGGGTTCCGCCGGGCGATCTGCATCGCACCGTTCTGATAACCGAAGGAACCGGCAACAAGGAACTGGGTGCCATCGGCAATGGCTTTGTTCATGATGCGGTCGGCGTCGGGGCCTTCATAAATATTCTCTATCACGGTCAGCTGCATCGCGTCGCCGTAATCGGCTTTGACGGTTTCCAGCGCCTCGAACAGCGCATGGCCCCAACCCACATCTGCGACCGGCGACGGAATTACCAAGGTAACGACAAGGGGATCGTCCGGTGTGGCAGCTTTTGCACGTGCGCCGAGCGTTGCGACCATCGTCGCGGCCGAGGCACCGCCAATAAAGTTTCTACGGTTGAGCGTGTTCGTCATGGTGTTTGTCCTCATTCATCCAGGTTTATTCATCAAGTTTTGCAAGTGCCCGTTCCGCGTCTTCGAACAGGTCTTTTTCGTTCACAGTCGTGAATGCCCCGCTTTCCCACACGATTTTGCCGTTGATCATGGTCAGGTCTGTTGGGCTGCCGATACCAACCTTCGGGATCAGGCTAAGCGGATCGTGGCGGGTGCCGACGTAATCCATGCGGCGTGTATCAATTGCGAAAAGGTCTGCCGCCATTCCTGGCGCCAGTCGACCGATGTCTTCGCGGCCGAGGGCAGAAGCGCCGCCTTGGGTCGCGAAATTTAGGAAGGTCTTTGGCTCTGGCACCGGGTACTTGCGCGTGCTCGCCGCGAGGCACTGCAGCATATAGGCCGAGTGGACGCAGTGCATCAGGTTTGAATTGTCATTCGACGCGGCCCCATCAGCTCCAAGGCTGATGCGCACCCCCAGGGCCTCCATCGCGGGAATATCCGTGATCTCAGCCCCCACCAGATAGACGGGTTCCGGGCAGTGCGACACGCCGGTGCCTGTCGCGGCAAGCTGCATTATTTCATCATGGGTCAGTTCCCAACAATGGGCGTAGAACGTATCGCTCCCGGCAAAGCCCATCTCCTCAAGGTACGCGACCGTGCGCTGGCCGGTCCGCGCCTCCATCACCGCGCTTTCGCCTTCACCCACATGGGTATGCAGCACAGCGCCCTTGTCCCGGGCAAGCGCCACAGATTGCACCATCGTATCCCTATAGCAATTCACGGGCTGGCACGGCGCCACAACGACCTGACGCATGCTGAACCGCCCCGGATCGTGATAGGTGTCGATGACCCGCTCACAATCAGTGATGAACTCATCGGTGGTTTCCAGCATCTCATCCGGGATCGTGGACCCTTCTGACTTAGGCAGGGTGTTCCCGCCGCGTCCTGCATGAAAGCGCAATCCAAGCAGGTCCGCCGCCTCAAACTGCCGGTCGATCAGCCGCTTTCCCGCATGGCGAGGAAAGCAATACTGCTGGTCCATTGCCGTCGTGCAGCCATGTTTGATCAGTTCAGCCATGGCAGTCAGGGACGAGTGATAGAAACAATCCTCATTCAATCGCGAAAAGATCGGGTAGATCAAATCGAGCCAATCGATTACCGACAGTTTCGTCCAGTCCAGGTCAGCACGGTTGCGCACGAAGGTTTGGAAGAAGTGATGATGGGTGTTCACAAGACCCGGATAGATAAACCAGCCGGTGGCATCTTTGGTTGTGACCCCAGATGCGCCGAGGTTGGGACCGATTGCTTTGATGGCGGGGCCTTCGGTCAGCAGGTCCACATCTCGCAGAACCTTTGACCCATTGCCATGGTCAACAAGAACTGCTGCGCAGTTTTTGAAGAGCACGCCGGTCACGATGGCGCCTCCGCGAACGGGTCGGGGGCCAGTTCGTGCAGCCGGTGAATCCCCGGCATTTCGATAAAGCCGGGAATGGCGCGCAAGGCACGCATCCAGATCCGGATCGAAGGATAGGGATCAAGAGAAATGCTTCCGTCAGGGGCCAGTGCGACGTAGGGAAAGCAGGCGATGTCACCAATTGAGGGCCCGTCACCCACAAGGAATGTGCCACCTGCTACCCGGCGCGCGAACAAGGCCGCTTCCAACTCTCGCAAGGCGGCGATGCCGTTGGATTGAAGCGCTTTCAGGTCGCCGTTGAAGTGCAGCATCTCAACCAGTCTTGCGCCGCCCAATTCTGCGGTTAGCCGGTGCGAAAACGCCAACCATTGCTGTTGGAGCGCTGTTGCTCGCGCATCAGCGTCAGCCAGCCAGTCAGGGCCGTGACGGGCTGCCAGATAGGTAAGCATCGCCGCGCTTTCGGTTAGAACCAGATCACCATCTACGAAGATCGGAATACTGCCCGCCGGGTTCAGGGCCAGCAACTCCGCGCCCTGATGCTCGCGCCCCGGATGGAAATCGACAGGTCGCAGCTGCAACTCTACGCCCAATAACGATGCCAAGAGCCGCACCTTATAGCAGCTGGCCGACAGGATATAATCGTAGAGGATCATTCAGCCACCAATTGCGCACCGTAGGTATAGCTCTGACGCTTCAGCCAGCGCCGGTAGGCAACCGATGTTAGGTCCGCACGGGTGGGCGTCTCCATCGCGGGATCGAGAGGCAGCCTCTTTGGAATCTGATTTTCAAGGATTGAGCGATCCTGCACAAAGATCAGCTGCTGAAAGTGAATCAACTCCGTGAGCGTGCTGTCTTCATCAAATAGCGCCATCCAGGGCCAGACATCACATAGGTCCTCGGTCAGCGGCTGTACGAAAAGGGCAATGACGTCCCATTCGCCGGGGCGCGGGGGGCAAGTCTTGTAAAGGACGCAACAAGTCGGCGCAGGCACGCGGTACATATATTCCGTGGTGATCCCGCCACCAGCCGACTTGGCAGCCTGGGGTTGATAGAACTCCACCTTGGTGGCCCACACTTCATCAACCTCATCGCGGATTTCGACTTTGTAATCGCGCACCTCAGGGTGGGACTCGGCACCAAGAATGTCCGTATGCACGAAGGGAAAGTGGGCGATATCGAGGAAATTCTCGACCGCGCGCAGCGGCGAGCATTTGACCCGCACCACGCCAACATCCACCAACGTCCGATCTGGGTGGTCGGCTTCGGGTATGGTGAATAGGTCCTTTCCCGGATATCCAAGGCTCGTCCAAAGATGACCAAAGCGCTGGACAACGGGTAGAGCGCGCCCGCCGCTTTCGACCTCCGGTACGCCGTCTCTCGACCCAAATACGGTGATTTCTTCGCCCAGGAGTAGGCTGCTTTTTCCATCCAGGCTCAGGCCAGACAAAAGACCGACAGGGTACCATGCGTTGCGCACGGCAGCAGTTGTCATGCGGCGTCCCCCATGCCTTCAGCGGTGCGCCGCAAAACCTCAAGCGCAGTAGAGACTTTCATCCCATTTGGCGCGCTGATCCCGCTTGGGACAAGGGCAATCACCTGTACCTCGCCTGACCCATAGTCGTTCATGAGTAAGATGGTGTTCTGCCCGCCAAGCTGCGCTCTGATCGTACCATCAACCCTCCGCCCCTTGCAGGCGGATGATATCGCGTCGACTGACGCGGCAATCACAAGGCTGCGCAATGCGTTGTGGCCTGTGAACTGGTCGGGCGCCACAGCCGGTGAAACCGCAGCCCCCCAGACAACACCATTTGCTTCTGTCATGGGTAAAGGGCCGCAATTGATGGTGTTGGGCGGTTCGACTGCCGGATGCGCCGGGATTTTTTGGCAGGCGCCATCGCTTCCAAAACGCCAACCATGATAGATGCAGGACAACGTCTGACCACGCACAAACCCGTGCGACAGGCGCATACCGCGATGCGGGCAGCGGTCTGCGTTCGCGTAAAGATCACCCGAGGCCGCGCGCCACACCGCGATCATGCGTGTTGGCAGCCGCGCTGGCACGACGGTTCCGTTTGGAATGTCAGCTGACACCGCGATTGGCACCCATCGCGCATCGGTATCGGCAGCCATATCCTTGTACCTCCCATCCCCTTACGAATTACCCAGTGGTGCGCGCAGACCGTGCTAGCTCACGTCTTCTGTCTCTGCTTCAAACCGGATTGAGGGAACGCGCCAAGTTGTTGCGTGTAAAGTCCCGCGGGCCTGTGCGGGCCGTTTCCGCGCAGATCCCCACAACCAGAGCGAAATTGCGCTTCTCTTTTCATCGACGCGCCAAAAAATCCATCAGTCATCAGATGTGGCGGGGCCGCGAGTGATCGTCTCGACCCATACATCGAACGGCCCAAGAAGGCAGCCAACCTCAAATGCATCGATCAAATCGGCTTGCCCGTCGACCTTGAAGACAACCTTTCTGGCGTCCGCGTGAAGAATTTCGCAAGTCAATCCAAGCCTACGACTATGGCGGGCAACCCAGGGCAGGAACGATGGGCTTTGCAACTCTCCTTGGAGCATGAACTTTTGGGGTTGATTTGAAGGCGGGATGTTTGACACGGATTCACTTTGCGGCCGAGTTTAGCTTTTAACCCTAAATGTATTGCTGACGTATGAAAGATGAGAATTGCCTTTTGTTCTGATCGCAAGGTTCGCGAAGCAAACTTCTAAGCGCATAGCCCAAACGTCCGGTCGGTCCGCGATCTGTGAGTTGGCACATGTCCAGACTTTGCGCTTGCAGCGAACGGCGGCTCTGACGGGCCGCACCGCAGCGTCGCGATCTAAGGTTGGAGGTCGGCTTTGGGCCGTCCTTGTCCAAGGCCAATATTGAGTTCGTACACCAGCCTAGCCCTTGGCAGGATTGCTGTGCTCTTTCTTCAGAAAACCTATCAGTCGTGCATGTTTGAACAGCACGATCAGGACTTGTACGAGGTAGTTGGCTTTCTGAGAACCATGTCGCCCGCTTGGCGTCCCTGACCGGGATCGCCGCACAGGTTGGCTATCCCTCTAATATACATGCTTTTAGGATTACCTGCGTCTCCATACAGCGGACGTTGGAGCAACGGCAGCTCCATCCGCCTTCTGGTCATCCGACGAGGTGAAAATCGCTCAGGTGTGCTCCATGTCCACTATGCGGGCTGCAACCGCAGAAACATCGAGATGCGTCGAACGGCAGGGATGGGCCGGAAAATGCATAAATTTAGGATTCCGTAATGGCGTAACGCTAATATAGGCCTTGGTTGTCGATGCCGGAAGATCCTATTCTGGGGGGCGGATACAACGCCTACGTTATAGAGTGCCTCAGCAGATATGCTTACCCCAACAATACCATTGAGTTGGACAAACCTGAGAAGCCGCTGAGATAGGACAACCAAACCATCTAAAGCACTGATTTTAAAAGTAATCGACCGGTTTTGTTTACACTTCGAGATGGAACTCAATCTTAAAGGCAGTGCAAGTGGAGTGACTTAAGTAATTGATGTAAAATTGTATTTTCTAATTCTTACGGTCTGCTGTGTGAGATAAGTCCCATAGCTGTTCGGAAACCGCGAGTAACGCGGCACTCACCACCATAGAGCTAAGCCCCGCCCGACAAAATGTCCGGCGGGGCTTTTTCGTTGATAACAATCGTTAGATATCGAGGCAGTTTGCCCGCTCCCACTCTGAAAAATGGGCCATATAGCTATCCCATTCCTGTTTTTTCAACTTGGCGAAAGCAGCGGTCATTTCAGCGCCTATCATATCAGTAAAGGCGGTATCAGCCTCGAAGGCGCGGATTGCATCAAGCAGGTTCAATGGCAGGCGCGGTGCATCTTTCACAGTATGGCCCATCGCATACATATCGATATCAAGGCGCGGCCCCGGATCCGCCTTCGCAGAAAGCCCCAACAGACCCGCGGCAACAATGGCCGCTTGCAGCAAATACGGGTTTGTCGCGCCGTCTGGAAGCCGTAATTCAAACCGACCGGGCCCCGGTACACGCACCATATGGGTACGATTATTGCCCGTCCATGTGACGGTATTAGGTGCCCATGTGGCCCCTGACTGGGTCACGGGGGCGTTGATTCGTTTGTAACTGTTTACTGTCGGATTGGTGATGGCACACATGGCTTCGGCGTGGGCGACGATTCCACCGAGGAAGTGGAGTCCGTCATCGGAAAGGCCAAGTTCTTTGCCCTCATCAGCAAAAGCGTTTGTCGCGCCCTCCAGATCCCAGACGGATATATGGGCATGACAACCGTTCCCGGTCAAACCAGCAATCGGCTTGGGCATAAATGTCGCGCGAAACCCGTGTTTTTCTGCGACCGACTTGACCATGAACTTGAAAAAGGAATGCTTATCCGCCGTCGCCAACGCATCATCAAAATCCCAGTTCATCTCAAACTGGCCATTGGCGTCTTCATGGTCGTTCTGGTAGGGGGCCCATCCAAGCTGCAACATGTAGTCGCAAATCTCTGAAATCACATCATAACGCCGCATCAATGCGGCCTGATCATAGCAGGGCTTTTCGGCTGTATCATAAGCATCAGAGATGGCGCAGCCATCGGGATTCAGAAGGAAGTATTCTGCCTCAATGCCAGTCTTTACCCGCAAACCTTTGTCTTTCGCCTTAGCAATTAAGTCGATCAGAACATTGCGAGGGGCTTGGGCAACAGGCGCTTCTTCCATTACAAGGTTCGCAGGCAACCAAGCGACCTCTGGCTTCCAAGGCAGTTGAATAACGGCGTCAGCGTCGGGGACAGCCAACATATCGGGATGCGCCGGGGTCATATCCAGCCACGCCGCAAAGCCTGCAAAACCCGCCCCGTCTTCCTGCATTTCGGCGATCGCCTGCGCCGGGACCAGCTTAGCCCGCTGCGCGCCGAAAAGGTCGGTGAACGATATCATGAAATAGCGCACGCCATTCTCTTGCGCCCACTCGCCAAGGTCCGTCGCCATGCAGTTTCTCCTCTAGTTCGTTTTGCCGGGAACCCAGCCGGTGCCCGCTAGGGGAACCTGCGCCATCGCTGCAGCCTCAACCGTCAGGGCACAAAGATCCTCGGGTTCCAGGTTATTCACGTGATTGTGGCCACAGGCCCGCGCGAGTGTCTGGCATTCAAGGGTCAGAACCTTCAGGTAATTCGACAATCGCCGCCCGCCTTCGACAGGATCAAGGCGCGCCATCAGCTCGGGGTCTTGCGTCGAAATACCAGCCGGATCGCGCCCTTCATGCCAATCATCATAAGCACCCGCCGTTGTTCCCAGTTTTTGATATTCGGCCTCCCATTTGGGATCGTTATCGCCAAGTGCAACAAGGGCCGCCGTCCCAATCGATATTGCATCGGCCCCTAATGCAAGCGCCTTGGCCACATCGGCACCAGTACGAATACCGCCCGACACGACAAGCTGCACCTTGCGGTGCATGCCCAGATCCTGCAAAGCCTGAACGGCGGGGCGAATGCAAGCAAGCGTCGGCTGGCCGACATGTTCGATAAAGATATCTTGCGTCGCCGCCGTCCCGCCTTGCATCCCATCAAGCACAACGACATCCGCACCCGCTTTGACGGCAAGGGCCGTATCATAGAACGGACGGGCGCCGCCCACTTTGACGTAAATTGGTACCTTCCATCCGGTAATCTCACGCAATTCAAGAATTTTGATCTCAAGATCGTCCGGCCCCGTCCAATCAGGGTGGCGACAGGCCGACCGCTGATCAATCCCCTCGGGCAAATCACGCATACGGGCAACGCGTTCGTTGATCTTCTGGCCCAAAAGCATGCCCCCGCCACCTGGTTTGGCCCCCTGCCCTACGACAAGCTCAATGGCATCAGCCCGGCGCAGATCGTCTGGGTTCATCCCGTATCGTGACGGCAAATACTGATATACTAGCTTGGTTGAATGACCACGCTCTTCCTCGGTCATGCCACCATCACCTGTGGTGGTCGAGGTGCCCGCGGCGGATGCGCCACGGCCCAGCGCCTCTTTTGCAGGACCGGACAGTGATCCAAAGCTCATCCCTGCGATGGTGACGGGGATATCCAGCGTGATCGGGTTTTTTGCAAAGCGTGTGCCCAATTGCACCGATGTCCCGCAGGTTTCGCGGTACCCTTCCAAAGGATAGCGGGACATCGACGCGCCCAGAAACAACAGGTCATCGAAATGCGGCACCCGCCGTTTCGCACCACCGCCGCGAATGTCGTAGATGCCGGTCTCGGCAGCACGTCTGATTTCCGCATTCACCTCAGGCGAAAATGTCCAGCTTTGGCGTGGAACGGTCCGGCTTAGACCTTCGCGTTTTTGATCTTTCATGACCGGTGCCCTAATACTGTGCTGCGTTGTCGATGTCGAAATGATACAGTTTGCGGGCCGATCCATAGCGCCGGAATGATGCAGGGTCAGCATCTGCCTCGGCGGCTTCCAGAAGCCCCGCCAGCTGCGCCAAATGATCCGGTGTCATGTCCTTTTCGACGCAATCCGCACCAAGCGACCTCACATTGCCGCGCACAAATAAATTCGCCTCGTATATGCTGTCGCCCAGCGCGTCCCCTGCGTCACCCAAAACCACCAAATTACCCTTTTGGGCCATAAAAGCCGACATATGCCCGATATTGCCATGCACGACGATATCGATACCTTTCATAGAGATACCACATCGAGAGGCAGCGTTACCCTTGATCGCCAACAAGCCGCCGCGCCCGGTGGCACCTGCATACTGGCTTGCGTCGCCTGCGATCTTCAACATACCGGACATCATGTTTTCGCCCACACCCGGCCCCACACTGCCATCGACTGTGATGGTAGCCTGCTTGTTCATGCCACCGCAATAATAGCCGGTTGACCCTTTGATGGTAACTTCGATAGGCGCATCAAGACCAACAGCAAGCGCATGACTTCCCTTGGGATTGATAATCTCCCAGCTAGTCTGATTGGTGTCATCCCCTTGCGCTTGAAGTATTTCATTCAATTCACGCAAGGCGACGTCGTCCAGATCAATCCGTTGCATTATTCAGTGCTTCCAAAAGTAAACTTTGCCCGGTTCAGGCTCCCAGATTTGCGCGTCGGCAATACCGGGAAGGCCAACCAGCGCACGATACTCTGACCCGAAAGCGACATATTGGTCAGTTTCGGCTAGCACGGCAGGTTTGCACGCAATCGGATCGCGCAGGACGCCAAAACCGTCTTTCGTACCAACGACAAATGTGAAGAAGCCGTCAAGATCGGATAGGCTCGCCTCTAACGCTTCGCCCAGATTGGCGCCGTTCTGCATCTGCCAGGTTAGATAACCAGCCGCAACTTCGCTGTCGTTCTGGGTCTCGAGCGTGATGCCATTATGCGCCAGATCACGCCGCAGATTGTTATGGTTGGACAGCGATCCATTATGAACCAGACACTGATCAGCACCTGTTGAAAAAGGGTGCGCACCATTGGTCACGACGGCTGACTCTGTCGCCATACGCGTATGTCCAATGCCATGCGTCCCTGACATCGCATTTATCCCGAAACGCGCAATAACATCTTTTGGCAGGCCGACTTCCTTGAAAATCTCCATTGTTTCACCACGGCTCATGATGCTTAGCCCCGGAAAATCCTCTTTGATGATGTCATCAAAAACTGCAACGTCTTGGTCAGCGACGGTGCAAATTGCGTGGGTGCTCTTACGCTCCACCTCAAATGGTAACGTAAGTGCACCGGCAAGCTTTTCGGAAAGCTGGTCAAACACCGTGTCTGGGTCGGCAGACTGCACAGAAATTTTCACATGGTCCGCAGCACCACTCCCGTAGATAGCAATCCCGGCAGAATCAGGACCGCGATCTGTCATGGTGACCAACATATCGCTAAGCATATCGCCAAGACTCACCTCTAAAGCCTTGTCTTTGATAAATAAACCGACGATCCCGCACATTTTCTTTTCCGAGGTGGTGAATAGATGTATGTATATCTAAAGGAAAAAAAGTTTCTTGCTAGTTATATTTTTTTCATTTCAGCGGGAAAGTGTATCGGTCTATTGTGGATAGCATATTATGCTTAGAAATCGGGCAGGCAATTGCACCAATTCATCCGGTCCATGCGGCGAATCTGCGTCGAACAAAAGCGAGTCTCCGGGGTTCAACTCAAACCGCTGATCACCATGCCGATAAACAACGACCCCTTCCAGCATATAAAGAATTTCGATCCCGTCATGTTGAAATGTGGGAAACACATCTGATGTGTCGGTCAAGCTGATCAAATAGGGTTCCATCATCACGCCAGAGGTGTTCGAACCGAGATGCCCCAGCAAGTTGTATTGGTGACCCGCACGGGTGCCCGCCCGCTCTGTCTCAACACCATCACCACTTTTGACATGGACCGCCTCCCGGGCCTCTTCATACCGCCTAAAAAGTGACGTGATCGGCACGCCAAGGCTCGATGAAATGGTTTGCAAGGTCGTCAGCGAGGCCGAGGTATTCCCATTTTCAATCTTGGACAACATACCGATGGACAACCCGGTCTTGTCAGCCAAATCGGCCACGGTCATCCCCTGTTGACGACGGTAGGACCGCACCTCGCGACCGATCGCCACTTCAAGATTTTTCTCCCGGAAATCAGAGACACGATGAGGGTCTTGGTTGAGGGGGGTATCGATCATGTAAGAACGCCATCAAAGACAAAAAGATATGCATTAGATGACATAGCCCACTGCGCTTGTCATACGGATTTATCAATATCGACCACTAGACGTTGTTCCTTATTCTCCCGCATCACTGCTGGTCGCATCCCAAAAGCCAATACAAACTGCTGCGAAAAATGGCTCGCCGAGAAAAAGCCAGTGGCATCGGCGATATCGGCAACGCTAAGGTCCGTCTTTTGCAAAAGGGATTTCCCCACCTTAAGCCGCATCTTGCGATAGAATGCCATGACGGGTGTTTGAAAAACCTGATCAAAAAGACGGTTGAGATGTCGCGGAGATGTTCCTGTAATCAATCCTAGCTGAGACAAGGATACAGGATCGCCGATATGATCCTCCATAACGGCAACTGCTTCGAAAACAGCCTGAGGCGCATGGCCTAATTGATCAGTAAACCGCCCCTTTTGGGGCGCACTGGCTGCCCTGATATCAGTGTGCAAAAACCAATCACTCACCTGCCGGGCGAAGGCCTTGCCATAGTGACGAGCAATCATCGCGTGCATCAGATCCATTGGCGCAGTACCACCGCCGCATGTGACCCGGTCGCGCTCCATAAAAAACAACCGCCTTTTTATAACGACATCTGGGAACTGCTTGGAAAACGCCTCTGCATGCTCCCAATGCACCGTGCATTGGCGCCCAACAAGCAACCCCGCCTGTGCCAACAAAACCGGCCCCCCAGAAACACCGCCCAAGACCGGCACCTTTTCCGCCATGCCGCGCAGCCAACGCAGTGAAGCTGAATCATCAAAAGCAAATGGGTCGCCGCCAGCAATGACCAACATCAGGTTCAAATCTGGCATATCGCCAGGTCGGTGGGTTCCGGGCAATACCGCTCCGCCAGAACTGGCGGCTCCCTCCTCCGGTGCAAAGATGGTGATGTCATAGACGGTCTTACCGGCGAGCAGATTGGCTGCGCGCAAAGGTTCGATCACGCTGGCGCAGGACATCATGGCATAGCCCGGAACTGGCCAGAGGCCGACACGATACGGTTTGTCTATTTTTTGCATGTAAATGTCTGGAAAATGTCTACGCTACAGCAACGTCCCAATCTAGGGTGATTTTGTCAACAGAGGCAGGGCCGCCATGCATTCAGCCTTACGGATCATCAAAGAAGGACTGACCGGGAACAAGGGCTGGAAACCTGCATGGCGCAAACCCGATCCGCGCACGCAATATGACGTGATCATTATTGGCGGTGGTGGCCACGGCCTTGCAACAGCTTACTACCTCGCAAAAGAGCATGGCATCACCAACATCGCCGTGCTTGAAAAGGGTTGGCTGGGCGGTGGCAATATCGGGCGCAACACGACGATCATCCGGTCCAATTACCTGCTGCCGGGCAATCAGCCGTTCTACGAACTATCGATGAAGCTATGGGAAGGACTGGAACAGGATTTTAACTATAACGCAATGATCAGCCAGCGTGGGGTACTGAACCTGTTCCATTCGGACGGGCAACGCGATGCTTTCGTCAGGCGCGGCAATGCGATGCGCCTGTCGGGGGCTGATGCACAGATATTGGATGCCGCCGCCATTCGCGACATATGCCCCTATCTCGACTACGACAATGCACGGTTCCCGATTAAAGGTGGCATACGGCAACCGCGCGGCGGCACCGTCCGGCATGACGCCGTCGCCTGGGGTTACGCCCGTGCGGCCGACCGGCGCGGTGTCGACATCATCGAAAACTGCGAGGTCACCGGCTTCATCATGGAAAACGGGCACTGCCTTGGCGTCGAGACCACCCGCGGCACCATCCGCGCGGCCAAAACAGCCGCTTGTGTAGCAGGATCATCCAGCAAGGTAATGGCAATGGCTGGTCAGCGTCTGCCAATCGAAAGTCATGTATTGCAGGCGTTTGTATCTGAAGGGCTAAAGCCCATTATCCCCGGTGTGATCACCTTTGGCGCAGGCCATTTCTATGTCAGCCAGTCGGATAAGGGCGGGCTGGTCTTTGGTGGCGATATCGACGGCTATAACTCCTACGCCCAGCGCGGCAATCTGCCGGTGTTGCACGATGTGTGCGAAGGCGGCATGGCGATCATGCCAATGATCGGGCGCGCACGCGTGCTACGCATGTGGGGGGGCATTATGGATATGTCGATGGATGGCTCACCCTTCATCGACAAGACGCAAACCGATGGGCTGTTCTTCAACGGGGGCTGGTGCTACGGCGGCTTCAAGGCCACGCCAGCCAGCGGCTTTTGCTACGCACATTTGATTGCGACCGGCAGACCTCATGAGGTCGCTCAGAACTACCGGCTGGACCGGTTCCTGGGCGGGGCGGCGATTGACGAAAAAGGGCAAGGCGCCCAACCCAACCTGCATTGAGTTAACCATGATTATCAACCACCCCCGCCTTGGCCCCAGAGATAGCGCCGAATTCGTCTATAAAGGGGACGCAGGCCTGATAGAGCGGCCCTTTGGCACCGATACGTCGATAGAGCAAATGCATGATTACGCCTATCTGCGCGACAACACGGCCGGGGCGCATCGCGAACTATGGTATCATGAGCAGGGTGATCGGTCCTGGTTAATCGTGACCCGCGATACGGTCACGCATGAGATACTGGACGTGGCACTGGCCCGACCACCAGCCGATAAGGCCACATCATGACCCAAAGTGAACGCATTGCAGGCGGGCTCATCAACCGCTCGCAAAAGCTGACATTTACGTGGAACGGCACCTCGCTGAGCGGCTTCGAAGGCGACACACTCGCCTCGGCGCTTTTGGCCAATGGGCAGCATCTTGTGGGGCGGTCCTTCAAGTATCATCGACCACGCGGCATCTTTTCTGCCGGATCGGAAGAACCTAACGCTCTTGTCACTCTAGGCAGCGGAGCGGCGCAAGAGCCGAACACCCGCGCGACGATGGTTGAACTCGCTGACCAGATCACCGCTCAGAGCCAGAACCATCGCGGCCCGCTGGGCTGGGATCTTATGACGGTAAACGATCTTTTATCCTCCTTTATAGGTGCGGGTTTTTACTACAAGACATTCATGTGGCCCAGGTCGTTTTGGGAGAAGGTCTATGAACCTGTCATCCGGGCTTCTGCCGGTTTAGGCAGCCTGAGCGGTATCGCTGACGACAGCAGCTATGACCATGGATTTCTGCATTGCGATTTGCTGATTATCGGGGCTGGTCCGGCGGGTCTTATGGCCGCGCTGACAGCGGCACGGGCTGGCTTGCAAGTCATTGTCGCAGATGAAGACTTCCTGCCCGGTGGCCGGTTGAACGCTGAAATGTATCAGATAGACGCCATGCCCGGGGCTGCGTGGGCCGCAGAACAAGTCGCTGAGCTTGCCCAGATGGACAACGTGCGCTTGATGTCGCGGACAACAGTTTATGGGGCCTTTGATCACGGGATCTACGGCGCATTAGAGGTCGCCCAGCCGGGCAGCGACAGCACCAAACCGCGCCAGATCGTCTGGCGCATCTATACCAAACGCACCATCCTTGCGTCTGGGGCGACCGAACGGTCCATGATTTTTGCGAATAATGACCGTCCCGGCATCATGCAGGCGGGCGCCGTGCGGTCCTATGTCAACCGGTATGGCGTGGGACCGGGGCGGCATGTGGCAGTGCTGACCAATAACGACGACGGGCTGCGCACGGCCGAGGATTTGCGGGCCAAGGGCATTACCGTCACCGCTGTTCTGGATGCACGCAAGGGCGAGGCCGTCAAAAACACCTTCGGGCGGCGGCGTGTCAGCGGCATCATATTGCAGGATGACACCAGCCTTGCGGTGGATTGTCTGGCCGTGTCGGGCGGCTGGTCGCCGAATGTGCACCTGTCCAGCCACCAACGCGGCCGCCCTGTTTGGGACGGTGATATCGCAGGTTTTATCCCAGGCGCCGACCAGTCGCCCGGCATGGTGGTGTGCGGCGCGGCCAAGGGCGTATTTGGCCTTGCGGCTGTTCTTGAAAGCGGGGCCCGCGTCGCGGGCGATATTGCCACCGATCTAGGGTGCCACGCCAAGATTGACTTGCCGGACACTTCGAATGAGGCAGTTGGCACTGCGCCCATCTTTGATCTTGCCGCAAGCAAAGGGCGCGCCTGGGTCGATCTACAAAATGATGTCACGACCAAGGACATCGCCATAGCGCAAGCCGAAGGCTTCACCGCCGCCGAACATATGAAGCGCTATACAACGCTCGGCATGGCTACCGATCAGGGCAAAACCGCCAACGTGCTCGGACTGGCCGTTATGGCAAATTTGCAAAACCAAACCATAGCGGAAACCGGCACCACCATTTTCCGCCCACCCTATACGCCTGTCTCTATCGGTGCGTTGGCCGGGCGCGCGCGCGGCCAGAATTTTCGGCCCAAACGCCTGACACCATCCCATCAATGGGCCCGCGAGAATGGCGCTGACTTTGTGGAGGTCGGCACATGGATACGCCCCCAATGGTATAAGCGTCCTGGCGAAAAGGGCTGGCGCGACAGTGTCGATCGCGAGGTAAGGATGACGCGCGCATCGGTTGGCATCTGCGATGTCACAACCTTGGGCAAGATCGACATTCAGGGCCGCAATGCGGCAGAGTTTCTCAACCGGATTTATGCCAACCCTTTCCTGAAAGTCCCCGTCGGCAAGGTCCGCTATGGGCTGATGCTGCGCGAAGACGGCGTCGCGTATGATGACGGCACGACCGCGCGGCTGTCAGAGACGCATTTTATCATGACCACCACAACGGCCAATGCCGTTACAGTCTTCCGCAACCTTGAATTTGCCCGACAATGCCTTTGGCCCGATCTGGACGTGCATCTGAATTCAGTCACCGACGCCTGGGCGCAATTCGCGGTAGCCGGCCCTAATGCAAGGGCGCTTTTGTCGAAGGTTGTGGACGATCTGGACCTGTCGAATGCAGCCTTCCCCTTCATGGCCTGTACCGATTGCACCGTTTTTGGCGGCACGCTAGCGCGGCTATTCCGTATCTCATTCTCGGGCGAACTGGCTTATGAGGTCGCCGTTCCATCCCGTTACGGCAATGCGATGATGGCTGCGCTGATTAAAGTCGGGCACGACTTTGACGCGGTCCCCTATGGGACCGAAGCACTCAGCGTGATGCGCATTGAAAAGGGCCATGCGGCTGGCAATGAACTAAACGGCCAGACCACCGCGCATATGCTGAGTATGGGCGCAATGGTATCTCAGAAAAAAGACGCCATCGGCACGCGCCTGTCACAACGCCCTGAGATGATCCGTGATGATGATCTGCGTCTGATGGGCTTTAGGCCAGTGGACGGGGGCGACACGCTGATCGCGGGCGCGCATTTCCTCACACAGGGTGCTGATGCCAGCATGGCCAATGATCAGGGCTGGATGAGCTCGGTCGCCTATTCGCCGAGTTTGGGCCATGCGGTTGGTCTGGGCTTCCTTAAGCGTGGTGCGGACCGTATCGGCGAAACCATTGTCGCCCATTCGCCCGTGCGCGGCGGCGATATATTGGTCGAGGTATGTTCGCCCCATCACATCGACCCCAAAGGAGAACGGCAGCGTGGCTAGCATCACACTGGAACCGATAGCGCCACTGGGCGGGCTGGATTTGCAGATTGGCCACAACAGGGTGATTGAACAGGTTGACCTTGCCCTCGTCTCTATTGCGATCCCGCTGGGTGGTGATGATGTCTTGGCCCAACGCCTGCAAGATCATTGGGGGCTGGCGTCACCTGAACCTACCCAGACATCCACATGTGATGACTGGCGCGCCGTTAGCATGACGGCGGATCAGATCATGCTGATCGGTCAGGGTGATAGGCCCACGACAGAAGCCGAGATAGCCGCAAAACTTAATGGAACAGGCTATACCACCAATCAGACAAGTGCCTGGGTCTGCCTAGAGGTCAGCGGCCCCGATACAGTTGCCGCATTCGCGCGAATTTGCCCGATCAATCTTGCCCTTGCGGCGTTCCCCATAGGTGCATCGGCCCGCACAATGATGGACCATCTGGGCGCGCTGATCATCCGGCTGGACGACGACTGCTTTCAGGTGCTCTCGGCCAGCTCATCCGCCGCGTCATTTGCCCATGCGGTTGAGACGTCCTATCGCAACGTCACTTAAAAGAACCGCAAATACCGTTCCCGTTCCCAATCGGACACATGGTTGAGATAGCTCAGCCATTCGTCCCGCTTATATCTGATCCACGCATCAAACATCGCATCGCCGAACACAGCCTTGGACAACGGATCAGCCTCAAAAGCTGTTACCGCCTCATCCAAAGTGCGCGGCAGGACTGAGATATTGCGCCGCTCCAGCTCCTCTTGCGTGGTCAAATACATGTTGTCGGTATTGGGTTCACCCGGATCAAGATCGTCTTGAATCCCTGAAAGACCAGCAGCCAGACACATCGCCGCCCCGAGATATGGATTGCAGGCGCTATCAGCGGCGCGCAGCTCCACCCGGCCACCGCCTTTTGGGATGCGCATGGCGTTGGTACGGTTGTTATTGCCATAGCAGGCAAAGATCGGAGCCCAGGTGAAACCGGACATCGACCCCTGTTTGACCAGTCGCTTGTAACTGTTCACCTGCGGCGCGACCGTTGCCATAATCGCAGGCAAATGGCGCAGAATACCGGCGAGGAACTGATAGCCCAGCTTGGACAAACCGCAGCCGCGCGGGTCATCATCCGATTTGAATAGGTTTGCGCCGGTGTTGGCATCGGCCAGCGACATGTTGAAATGCGCGCCTGAACCCGTCCTCTCGCCAAAGGGTTTTGGCATAAACGACGCATAGGCATCGTGCTTGCCCGCAATTGCGCTCGCCATCAACCGCAGGAACACGAAACGATCCGCCATGGTTTTGACGTCTGCATACGCAAAATCAATCTCGACCTGTCCGATCCCATCTTCGTGGTCGAACGAATACACATCCCAGCCAAGGGTGTTCATGGCATCGACCAGCTCGGACAACCAAGGCAGATTGTCCAGCAACCGGGCGGTGTCATATGCGGGCTTTTCCAGATGCTGTTTCGGTGAAACCGGATCGCGCCCGGCCTCTGCGCCACGCGGCTCATGTGCTTCACGGAAAACGAAAAATTCGGCTTCCATCCCAAGGTTCATTGTGAACCCCATATCAGCGGCGCGGGCAACTTGCCTGCCAAGTATGTTGCGGGAACAGGCCTCAAAAGGGGCGCCCGCACACCACAGATCAGACGGGATCAGGGCAACATCGGGCTGCCATGGCAGGATCATCGCAGCACCAGGATCGGGCAGACAGGCGACTTCTTCGTCATGTATTTCTTGCGGGACACCGTCTAGCGCAGCGCCGGTGAACATCTCAGACCCACCCATCATCTGATCGAAATGGGACATCGGCACGAATTTCGATTTTGAGATGCCATGCATATCTACATACGACGCAATGCACGTCGAAACTCCGGCACTGTCTAACTGCGTTTTGAGTTCTTCTACCGTTGCCATGATCAGTCCTTTCCGCACACCAGCGTCTCGCGACAGCCGCGCATGTTCAACACAATCAACAACGACGCCAGGTTCCCCCGGCGTCGTTGCCCCAAACCTTGCGGTCCAGTCCTATTTTTTGATTTTTTCGTAAGCCTGCAGCTCGTGTTTGGCACCCATAAAAAGCGGGATAACGGTTAGGGCAATGGCAATAAACAACCATAACCATTCTCCGCCACCGGCCCCTGCGTAATAAGCGCCCTCAACTGCGGTCCAATCGGTGATTGATGTACCCATGCTATATGCTCCTTATTCTGCAGGTGTAGATGAAACAGCGATACCTTCAGGGTAGGCCTGCGCTGGTACTTTGGTCATATCAAGCCCTGCAATTTCGGCCTCTTCGCTGACACGCAGCAAGCCGCACATTTTCAGTACAAGCGACAACACGTAGCCGGGAACGAAGCCGAGAAGAAGCATCACAATAGCCCCCACAAGCTGACCGCCGAACGAGATATAGGCCATCTCTTGTCCTTCAGCGACTTGCAACGCGGGATATCCACTCGCGAAGATACCAACAGACAAGACGCCCCATAGACCAAGCGTGCCATGTACGGTGACCGCACCCACGGCATCGTCCAGCTTGAACCGGTCAAGCAACCCAGCCGCTGGCTTCATGACCGCGCCGCCGATGAAGCCGATCGCAAAGGCCGCAGGTGGCCACCACAGATCAAGCCCGGCTGCACAAGAGATGATTCCGCCAAGCGCGCCGGACATCATCCAGAATGGATCGCGGGTGATCACCCAGGCCCCGATAATCCCGCCGGCAAAACCCATCAGGATGTTAAAAGACATGCCTGAAAGGGTCATTGGTGTCCCGTAAATGGTATTCCAATCACCTACCGACCAGCTCCAGCCTTCGCCGGGGATAATCACACAACCCATCAGGAAGCCCCAGAACCCAACGATGATCAGCATCAGACCTGTGATCGTGAAGGGCATATTGTGGCCGGACAGATCATTAGCCGATCCATCGGGATTATACTTCCCGACCCGTGGCCCCAGATTAATCAGAACGCCCAGCGCGAAAAAACCCGCGATCATATGGACAACACCAGCGGCACCAAAGTCGTGATAACCCAGCGCAGTCACCAGCCAGCCGTCAGCGTGCCAACCCCAGGCCGCCCCGAGGATCCACGCGAAGGATCCCAGTACAATGGCAAGAATAACAAAGCCGACAAGTTGAATACGCTCAATCACGGCGCCCGAAAAGATCGACGCGGTTGTCGCCGCGAACAAAGTAAAGGCACCCCAGAAAACGCCGGTCGAGTTGTCGGCAAGGTTTGGCCCCATGAATTCGGACCACGGCAAGGCAAATGCAGCATATTCAAATCCCGAAATGCCCCATCCACCGGCAGAGCCGCTGAAACCGGTCGGAAATGCCCAATAAATCCACCAGCCGAAGAAAAAGAATGTCGGCACCATAAAGGCGAATGCCAGGATGTTTTTGATGCCCGACGCCAGCACATTCTTCTGGCGTGATGCCCCCATCTCATAGGCCAAAAAGCCCGCATGAATGATAATCATCAGCGGAATTGTGAGATAATAGTATAGTTCGGCAACGATTGTATTCGAAGCAAAGCCGGCGCCTTCCAGTTCGGCCACTTTTGCTGTGAGTTCTGCAATTTGTTCTTCCATAGAAGTCCCCTCAGTCCAGACCTTTGTGGAAGTGTAGCGAGAAAGTTCAGTCAGCGATCAAGAAAGAACATACTGACAGGAAAAAATGTTTATTTTTGGTAAATCGCCCAAGCTTTGCGCAAGTGCTGGTCTGATGGGCTTGCAAAAGACCGCTATTCAACTTTTGCGCTGCAGTTAAACACGAGCATGCAACTCGAATAGATGCACGCAAACTTCGCTTGATGAGTCTTTGTGACAGAGTGATGTCTAAGCTGCAGGAACGCGTGCTGTAAAGTTTATGGGCAAAGCAGTCGGCCCGGTATTACCACTGTCAGGCAGCCATTCCGCACCGCTGGCGGGCTTGATATCGGTAATCCGGCTGGACAAAAGCCGATAAGCCACCGCCATGTCGTTCTTGGCTACCACACGGCCAAGACACACATGAATGCCGCCGCCAAAACCATAGTTCCGCTGCCGTGGCGCAGAGATATCAAAAGGCGCGTCGACAAAAGCGTCCGGATCAGTCCCCGCGCTTTCGGACAAAAGATGCAAGGTCGTCCCAGCCTTGATTTCTACACCTTGAAACGCAAAATCCTCAACCGCTTCGCGTGTCACCCATGTAATCGTCGGACGCAGGCGCATACATTCGTTGGACGCAGCCATATCAAGATCAGGCCGCGCGGCCAGTGTTTCCCATTGATCGGGATGATCGAGGAACATTGACATCCCCAGGCCCAATTGATTCCGCGTTGTATCCACACCCGCAAAAACAAGCATCACCCCCATATTCATCAGTTCATCATGCGTCAGCCGGTCCTCACCATCGGCCACGTTCACCAGTAAGGACAGCAAGTCATCACTCGGCGCTACCTGCCGCGCACCGATCAGATCAGCCACTAGCGCATACATCTCTTCAGTCGCCTTTTCGATCAGCGGTAAGCTTTGCTTATAGGTGACGCCCAGCGCAAGCCCCATATCGGCGGCCAATCGCAAAATCTCATCCGCGGCAGAGGCCGGCATGCCCAACAGCATCGTCAAGACGCGCCCGGCATACGGGTTGGCGAAATCCTTCATGAAATCACAGGCACCTTTATCGACGAACTGATCAATCAGCTCGTGCGTCACTTTTTCAAACTCCGGCATAAGCGCATCGACGACTTTCGGTGAAAAGGCTGGGTTCACAAACTTGCGCAAACGACGATGGTCGGCGCCTTCAGTCACTAATATCGTCTTGCGCCACCAGTCAGCGAAATGACCCGACCCGACGCCATTATGTTCGGGCCACGTGTGGCTGCCTTGGCGTAGGCTTGGGTGAACCAACAGTTTGCCCATTTCAGCGTAACGCAGAACCGCCAATCCGTAAGGGGTGCGCGCGTACCATGACTTTTCCCGGGCCGCCCTGACCGGTGCCGACCGGACGGAACATTTCGGATCGGCAAGATCAATAAAGGGGGCGGCGTCCATCGGATCTGTCCTTTATCACGTGCAAAGAGACCGTGCCTTAAGGCAGGCACTCCATATAGGTGTCATTGTCCCAATTGGTCACGGTCGACATAAAGCGCGCATATTCGTCGCTCTTATACTCATGATAAAGTCGGTACATTTCGCCAGGAAGACCGCGCTGGATCACCTCGTCATGTTCCAGATGGGCCAACGCCTCGCCCAGCGACATGGGCAGCTTCTTGACCTTTTTGCCCTCGGCAATCGCCTCATAGATATTGCGCTCTTCGGGCGCGCCTGGATCAAGGTCATTGTCAATCCCATCATCCATAGCCGCCAGCAATGTGGCCCCCATCAGATAAGGGTTTACCATAGAATCAACCGACCGATATTCAAACCGCCCGGGGGCAGACACCCGCAATCCCGTCGTGCGGTTCTGAAAACCCCAGTCAGAAAAGACCGGCGCCCAGAACCCGGTATCCCATAGCCTGCGATACGAATTGACAGTCGAACACCCAATGGCCGTAAGCGCTTGAAGATGGGCCACAACTCCACCAATCGCCTTAAGACCCAGTGCACCGGGCATTTGCGGGTCATCCGTGTCCGGCATGAACGTATTGTCCCCGCTCGCGACATACATGTAATTCTCTTTCATCCCGGGCAGCGCGTCAGGATCATTACCCACCTTCTTGAACACATCATCGCCCGCAGTCCAGAGCGACATGTTGTGGTGACAGCCCGAGGCGGAAACACCCATAAATGGCTTGGTCATAAAACACGCAAAGATCCCGTTTTCGCGGGCGACTTGCGCGCAAAGCTGACGATATGTCGTAAGGCGATCCGCGTTGCGCAACACATCATCAAACGTCCAGTTCAATTCCAACTGGCCGGGCGCATCTTCGTGGTCGCCTTGGATCATATCCAAACCCATCTTGCGGGCGTATCTGATCACCTGCATCGACACAGGGCGAAGGCTTTCAAACTGGTCGATGTGATAGCAATAAGGCTTTGAGAAACCGTCTTTCGGCTTGCCATCCTCATCGAATTTTAACCACATCATCTCTGGCTCCGTGCCCATACGGAGTTGCAAATTATGCTTTTTCTGAAATTCCGCATGCAGACGACGCAGGTTGCCACGGCAATCGGCGGTGAGGTAAGCGCCTGGATCAACCTTTTCCTCGCGATTGCGGAATAGTGTGCAGTAAAAGCGACCAATCTCAGGCGCCCAAGGCAATTGCATAAAGGTTTCAGGCTCGGGGATACCGACCAATTCGGCGGCCTCGGGCCCATAGCCCATATAATTGCCCGCCCGATCAGTAAACAAGTTCATCGTTGCGCCATAGACAAGCTGAAAGCCCTTCTTTGCAACGCTTTCCCAATGATCTGCAGGGATGCCCTTACCCATGATTTTACCGGTCACAGATACAAATTGCAGGTACAGATATTCAATCCCCAACCGGTCGATCATCTGACGGACTTCTTTAATTTTCTCTTCGCGCCCCGTCGCTTCAACAAAACTCTCAATGTCCATCGCAATATCCTTCAAGTCTATCACACACGCTCATAGTCGTGAGTTCACAACTACTGTCCAGAAAAAAATGTTACTGTTGTGAAAAATTCACGTTCGTCAGATGCAGATGCTTAATTGAGCCTCAACCCGTTCATGGCGCTTCTCACCAAGGGTGCCCCCACAATCTACGACACCCGCGCATTTTTTAAGCAAAACCACACCCCGCATTTTCTTAAAAAGAATGATTATTTCGCCAAGGTAAAATTTGTCTTGCTGCATTTCGAATTCAGTGTGACGCTTTCTGAAATAAATGAAGGGGGTATGCGCCGTTGGATTACGAGGTATTCGAAGCCAAAAATTTCGCACTTCAAAGTGATGCGGTGCTGCCGATGGCCCGCCTAGCATACAAGACCCACGGCACGCTGTCGGACAAAAAAGACAATGTCATCGTCTATCCCTCGCGCTATGCAGGCACCCACGCAGATCAGACCTATCTCATCGGCGAAGATATGGCGCTGGACCCCACGAAGTACTTTATCGTTTGCCTGAACATGATGGGCAGCGGGTTGTCGTCCTCCCCGTCCAACACGCCCGCGCCTTTTGAAGGCCCGCGCTTTCCAAAGATCACACAATACGACAATGTCACCTTGCAGGCGCAAATGCTGCGCGACGTTTTCGGCATAGAAAAAGTCGCGCTTGCCGTCGGTTGGTCCATGGGCGGACAGCAGGCATTCCAATGGGCCTCGCTCTTTCCAGATCAGGTCGCGGCAATGTCTTGCATGTGCGGACAAGGCACCACCGCGCCGCACACCTATGCGTTTCTTGAAGGAGTCAAACAAGGCATCATCAACGACCCTGTGTGGAACAAGGGCGACTACACCGAACAACCTTGGGCAGGGCTAACGGCGAAGGGGCGCATCTGGTCGTCCTGGGCGCTGACGCAGGAGTGGTACCGCGCACGCAGATGGGCCGAGATGGGATATGACTCCGTCGAAGACTACCTGACGGGCGAATGGGACAAAATCTATTACCACCGTGACGCCAACGACATGCTTTCGTTGATTGCGACCTGGCAGGCCTGCGATCTGGGTAACAACCCGGTCTACAAAGGCGATACCGAAGCCGCATATCGCGCGATCACGGCGAAAACGATCCTTTTGCCGGGCAGCACCGATCTTTATTTTCCCACCGCTGATAATGAGGCCGAAGCAGCTCTGATGCCCAATGCCGAGGTGCGCGAAATCCAGTCAATCTGGGCACATTACGCCGCAGGCGGCAAAACCCCGGAGGATACGGCTTTTGTCGATGCGGCCCTTAAGGAACTCTTGCCCGCATGACACCTGATCTGATCATCGTCGGGGCCGGATCGGCGGGCTGCGTGCTCGCTGAACGCCTGTCGCGCGATCCCGCGCGGCAAGTTCTGGTGATCGAGGCAGGCCCGCCGGACAAACACATTTTTATCCGCATGCCCGCTGGGGTGGCCAAGGCCATCGGATCAAAGAAGTTCAACTGGCATTATTGGACGACGCCACAAAAGCACATGAATGACCGGCGCCTGACAACACCGCGCGGCAGAACCCTCGGCGGGTCGTCCTCCATCAACGCGATGGTCTATATTCGGGGCAACGCATGGGACTTTGATAATTGGGCCGCCCTAGGCTGCCATGGCTGGTCCTATGCCGACGTCCTGCCATACTTCCGCGAGGTCGAAGGCAATGCGCACGGGGACGGCGACTATCACGGCGGCAATGGCCCTTTGAAAATATCACACCCCGAATCCGGCAACCCGGCCTATCAGGCCTTCATTGATGCCGGTGTTGCGCTTGGGCTCCCATATAACCCGGACCTGAACGGCGCCGCACAGGAAGGGATCGGGCCGTTCCAACTCAACATCGACAACGGGCGGCGTTGGTCTGCTGCAGACGCCTTCCTCAAACCAGCTCTGAAACGTCCAAATCTATCAGTACGTACCGGGGCGCAGGTGTTGGAGTTGGCAATCAAAGGCAATCACGTGACAGGCGTGCGGCTTGCTGACGAAACGATCTACGCAACAGACGTAATCTTATCAGCGGGGTCAATCGGCAGCCCACAAATCCTAATGCTTTCTGGCATTGGACCTGCCGCGCATCTGAAGTCGGTGGGGATCGATCCGCGTGTCGATACAACGGGCGTCGGCGAGAATCTTCAGGATCATCTTGAGGTCAAGGTCAAACACCGCATGACCAAGCCCTATTCCATGTGGTCGCACGCGAAATTCCCCAACTACCTCAAAACCGGGGCGCAATACGTTCTGACTGGGACGGGCGCGGGTCGCCAACAGGGGTTAGAGGCTGGGGGGTTCTGCACCATCGACAAGGCGGCACCGGCACCCGATACGCAGTTGCATTTTGTCAACGCGCTCGCGTTTGACGGGGCCACCCCAGATGATCGGGGCCATGGATACGCCATAGACGTCACGCAGACACGGCCTGAAAGCCGCGGCACTCTGCGATTGGCGAGCGCCGATCCGGCAGAGCCACCACTTATTGATCCCAACTATCTGGCCGAGGAAAAAGACAGGGTGCAAATGCGTGACGGGCTGAAACTCTTGCGGGCATTGTGCGAACAATCCCCCCTCGCGGACATCTCCGAACCCGAAATGCGACCAGGGTCAGAGATCACGACCGATGCGGATCTCGACGCCTATATCCGCGACACGGCGGAGTCTATTTATCACCCCGTCGGAACGCTGCGCATGGGGTCTGACCCAGAGGCCCCTGTCGACAGCAGCACCATGGCCGTGCGCGGAATTGATAACCTTTACGTGGCGGATGCATCGGCCATGCCACAACTGGTCAGTGGGAACACCAATGCAACGGCAATCATGATCGGGACCAAAGGCGCGGATCTGATCGCAGCCGCCATCAGCAACCGGTAAAGAAAAAGGGAGAACTCACACCGTGGGCAAACGTATTTGTGTCATTGGCGCAGGGCCATCCGGGCTTGCACAATTGCGCGCCTTCAAATCCGCCGCGGAAACCGGCGCAGACATCCCCGAAATCGTCTGCTATGAAAAGCAACCCGACTGGGGTGGTCTTTGGCGCTATACGTGGCGCACCGGAGTCGATGAATACGGTAATCCCTGTCACGGATCGATGTACCGCTATCTGTGGTCCAACGGCCCGAAAGAGGGGCTTGAGTTCGCCGACTACACATTTGAAGAGCATTTCGGCAAACCCATCGCATCCTATCCACCCCGGGCCGTCCTTTTTGACTATATCGAAGGCCGGGTGAAACAGGCGGGCGTGCGCGACTGGATCAAGTTCGACACCATCGTGCGCGATGTGCGTGCGGTGCCAGACGGCTTTGAAGTCACTGCGCGCGACAGCGTCGCCGACACCGAAACACGCGAGATTTTCGATCATGTGATCGTGGCCACTGGACATTTCTCTGTGCCCAACGTGCCGCATTATCCCGGTTTCGAAAGCTTCAACGGGCGCATCCTGCATGCCCATGATTTCCGTGATGCGCGCGAATTTGAAGGCAAGGATATCCTGATCCTCGGTACGTCCTATTCGGCCGAGGATATCGGTTCGCAATGCTGGAAATACGGCTGCAAATCCGTGACTGTGGCGCATCGGACAGCGCCCATGGGCTATGATTGGCCCGACAATTGGCAAGAGGTGCCAGCACTGGAAAAGGTAGTCGGCAAGACTGTTCACTTCATCGATAGCACAACTAAGGATGTGGATGCGATCATCCTTTGCACCGGCTACAAGCACCACTTCCCTTTCCTGCCCGATGATCTGCGCCTGAAAACAGCCAATCGTCTGGCGGCCAACGATCTTTACAAAGGCGTTGTCTTCACCGGCAATACAGACCTGTTTTATCTTGGCATGCAGGATCAGTGGTTCACCTTCAACATGTTCGACTCGCAAGCCTGGTGGGTGCGTGACGTGATCATGGGGCGGATTGCCTTGCCTGACGCCGCAACGATGGAGACTGATTGGCAAAAGCGTCAAGCGGATGAAAACGCGCTTGCCGATGACTATGCCTGCATCGCCTATCAGGGCGCTTATACGCAGGAACTGATTGACGAAACCGATTATCCGTCCTTCGATGTAGAGGCGGCCAACCAGGCATTTTACGCGTGGAAAAAGCACAAGAAGAAAGGGATCATGGGGTTCCGGGATTACGGCTATACTAGCCCGATGACCGGCACACAGGCGCCCGCGCATCATACCCTTTGGGTAGACGCGCTTGATGACAGTCTGGAGGATTATCTGCAAATCTAGACCCACTCATTCTGCGGCGCTATCCGCGCCCGAAAGGAACATAGGAATGGTGACCGAATTGGCCGAAACAAGCGGCCAAGGCTTTATCGAACATCCATGGGAACGGCGCGGTATCGTCGCGCCGGGGTTGCCGATTTTGCCAAAAGGAATCGAGCGTCATCCTGTGCCCGGTGGTGGATCACGTGCCATTCCGATCTTTGCAGGCGACGATATCAATGTGCTGGATAAGGAAGGGTTACAACCGGCAGAACTGGTCATGTTTGCACCAGATGGACGGTCGGATGCCGGGTTTCTGGGACGTCAGGGCCACGGGCGCCCAACCCGGATGATCCGCACGCTGGCCAATGGTGGGGTGTCTGGCAAACGGGTTCTGAAGGCGCTGGAAGCGTCCGGTTTCGATATTGACACGGGCGATGCAATCCATCTGTTTGATGCAGGGAGCAGGCCGGGGGACACCGAAACGCTGACTGCCGCCTGCGATGGGCTGCTGATTTGTGCAACCCCCGGCGGCCCGATGGCACCAGAAACTCAACTGCCAGCGACAGAAATCGTCCTCTATATCCGGCGAGCAGACCCGAAGGCAGTAAAAGCCGCATTGGCTCCACCTGATCCACTGGCCGACCCGTTGTCAGACATCAACATCCAACCGGGGCAAGCCAAAAGTTATGAAGTCAAGGCAGGCGAATTCATCCAAATCCTGGATGTAAAAGGCCGCGAGTGCAGCGATTTTCAGGCTTTTTCCCTGCGCGCGCTGGATCAGGGGCTGGAACGTGAGATCGACCCGACGACGACGCGCGCTCTTACAGGGTCAGTCTACCCGACCCCTGGCATCTTTTCGAAATACTGGTCGGTCGATCACGAACCACTGGTCGAAATCGTGCAGGACACATGCGGGCGGCATGATACATTCGGGCTGGCCTGCACCGCGCGGTACTATGAAGACCTCGGCTATCCTGGCCACGTCAATTGTTCGGACAATATGAACGCCGATCTGGGGTACTATGGCATTCGCCCGCGTGGTGGCTGGCCTGCAATCAACTTCTTTTTTAATACGATGGTCGATGCCACAAACGCCATCATCATGGATGATCCATGGTCGCGGCCCGGCGATTATGTGCTGCTCCGCGCGCTCAGCGATCTGGTGTGCGTATCCACCGCCTGCCCTTGCGATGTGGACCCGGCCAATGGGTGGGAACCCACGGATATTCAGGTGCGCACCTACAAAGCAGACGAGGATTTCAAACGCACCCTTGCCTACAGAAAAACAGCCGAGGCCGATATGGAACCGACCAAAGACACCGCATTCCACCCCTGTTTTGCGCGGCACACCAACGATTTTGTCGAATATAACGGCTATTGGTTGCCCAATTCCTTTCCGTCCATTGGCACCATCGGCGAATACTGGGCCGTACGTGAGAAAGCCGCGATCATGGATCTGTCGCCCTTACGCAAATACGAAGTCACGGGACCGGACGCGGAAGCTCTGATGCAACTTTGCGTGACTCGAAACATGAAGAAGCTTGCCACGGGTCAGGTCAGTTACACCGCTATGTGCTACAAACATGGGGGGATGATCGATGATGGCACCGTCTACCGTCTGGGCGAGACCAATTTCCGCTGGATCGGGGGCAATGATACATCCGGCCTCTGGCTGCGCGAACAGGCGGAGAAATGCGGGCTAAACGCATGGGTGCGGAACGCCACGGACCAGCTACACAATATCGCCGTGCAGGGGCGGCTGAGCCGAGATATCCTGTCGAAGCTGTTCTGGACACCGCCAACCCAGCCAAGCGTTGCAGACCTACCGTGGTTTCGCTTCACCATCGCGCGACTGGATGACTTTAATGGTACTTCAGTCGTGATTTCGCGTACCGGCTATTCGGGCGAACTGGGGTACGAAATTTTCTGCCACCCCAAGGACGCGACCGAGATTTTCGACCGGGTCTGGGAAATCGGCGCGCCGCTGGGGATGAAACCACTTGGCCTCGCAGCACTCGACATGATGCGCATAGAAGCAGGGCTAATCTTTGCAGGCTCCGAATTTGACGACCAGACCGACCCGTTCGAAGCAGGGATCGGCTTTACGGTCCCTCTGAAGTCGAAACAGGATGATTTTATCGGTCGGGCAGCCCTTGCCCAACGCCAAGCTCATCCGCATCGCAAACTTGTTGGGTTTGAGATCGAAAGCGGCGTGGTGCCATCGCCGGGTGATTGCATTCGAATGGGTCGCGCCCAAATTGGCGCGGTGACATCAGCCGTGAAGTCACCTCTTCTTGGCAAGGTCATCGCACTTGGACGCGTGACAACAACCCACAGTGCGAAGGGTACAGAGGTTGAGATTGGCCAACTGGATGGTCATCAAAAGCGGCTCAAAGCCCGGATCGTCCCGTTCCCACATGTCGACCCGGAAAAACTGCGTGTGAAGGGCCGCTATGAAGATGCGTTTTAGCGTCAAAAGGCCGAAACGGCACAATAATCCCAGCCTATCAAGGATATTGAAACAATGACGCTATCAGCAAATTGGTCCTACCCGACAGCCGTGCGTTTTGGGGCTGGACGGATCGCAGAACTAGCCGACGCCTGCAAGGCAGCCCGCCACGCCATCTCTGAGCTTGGGCCCGATGCAGACCGTCAAGCGCTCTTGGCTCGAGCCGAAGTTATCTGGATGCGCCAGAGCCGCGTCAGGCACTGACGCTAAGCCCTGTGGATATATTGCAATTAGGGGTACAAAAACCGCCGAAAAGGCGTCTAATCCATAGATTCTGTTTAATTAGGGTATAGTGACACCAACAGTTGAACATCGCGACCAAAGAACTGCCGGTAGCGAGATAGGCGTTGTTACGGTCTCCCATGACATATGTGCTTTTGATGTAGAAGGTCACCTCCGAGTGCACGTTCGTTCGATAGACACAAACGACAACATTGTCCGCGATCATTCAGTTCGTACAAAGCCAAGTTTTGCACATGCAGCGAAAGTCTTGTGTGGATGTATATGGACCCCGCCTTATTGCAACAGTCTGTTTAGGTCTGGTTCAGGATCACGATTGCTGACGTATATCCGGCTTCTGTGAGCGGCCCAATTCATTGTCACCGCGAGCCCCGATGGATTTCCGCTTGCTTCCCCCTCATTGGCTCCAAGGCATCAGCTTTGCTGCGCCGATCCACACACCAGGTTCAACAAGCAACGGTTCGTGTCGTTGTCACCATCCCGTGCCAAGTTGCTGCAATATTCAGATAGTCCCTTTGATTTATAGGTGTCCTCTCAATTGGTGAAGGCTGGTTGATACTCGGTGCGACCTGACAAGACTGCCCAAACGATCCTGGCATTCTTATTGGCAAGCGCGACAGCGACCACATTTGGGTGCCGACGGTCACGCATACGTGTAAGCCACAGACTTCTGGCATCGGTTTTCCCATCCGCCTTTCTCAAAACCGCACGAGCGCCGTGGATCAACAGGGTGCGCAAATATCGGTCTCCGCGTTTGCTGATCCCAAACAGGTGGGATTTGCCGCCACTGGATCGCTGTTTGGGAACCAGCCCAAGCCAGGCCGCAAATTGTCGACCGTTCTGAAATCACGCTCGATCACCAACAGCGGCAACCAGTGCTGTAGCTGTGATTGGCCCGATCCCCTCAACCTTCCCAATACGCTGGCACATCTCGTTGGACCGAAAGAGGTCTCGTATACGCTTTTTGTAGGCCGCAATGCGCTGATCCAATTCGTTGAGTTCTTCGCGCACGTCGCATACCAATTCGACCAGCATCGCGCCAAGCATGTGATCAATGCCGTTGGCAATCTGCGACAACGCATGACGGATTCTTGAGATGTCTCGGGCGACGACCAAGCCATGCTCGGATAACAGCCCGCGGATCTGGTTCACCAAGCGGGTTCGATCCGACACCAGTCTTTGGCGTATTCGATGAACAGCCTGAATCTCAAGCTGTTCCGCGGACTTGACCGGTACAAAGCGCATTGAAGGTCTGCCGATGGCTTCGCAAATTGCCTCAGCATCGTTCCGGTCGTTCTTGTTGGACTTCACATATGGCGTCACAAATTGTGGTGAGACCAAGCGAACCTCGTGCCCAAGATCTGCAAATACCTTTGCCCAGTAATGCGACCCGCTGCAGGCTTCCATTCCAACAAGACAGGGCGGCAAAACCGCAAAGAACTGCGCAACAGCAACTCGTCGCAAAGTCTTCTTCAACACCGCTTGGTCCTGAGCATCTACGCCGTGGACCTCAAAGACGTTCTTTGCCAAATCCAAACCAATACGAACAATTTCCATGACATGTCTCCTTACTTTGCAAATGCGCAATCGTCGCTGCCCGAGGGTGGCGGGGTCCATACCATTGGCTCCTGCATAGCAAGACATTTTTGATCTGATTTGTGCGTTTGTCAGAAGCAGTCATGTGTCCGGCCTGTTTGCGCGGCTTTGACCGCCGGCCCTGATGGGTTCCGCAAACCAGGTCCCTTACCGGAATACGGGCTATGACGCCCGGGACATTCGGCGGGGTGTCCTGGTTTTGGCGGCAGACTTATGCACCATCATCTCGCGGGTCTTGCTAACTCGTTGTTCCTTTCTTCTCAGGCTGCCGCACGGGGGCTGTAGGGTTCATTGCGGGTCAGGACAGCCCAGACGATCCGGGCTGTCTTGTTGGCCATGGCAACGGTTGCAACACGCGCAGGTTTGCGTTCGAGCAGTGACGTCAGCCACTTGCTGGCACGTTCGGGGTGGGACCGTGTTTGTCGGACCAGTGATGTCATGCCGACGACAAGCAACGATCGCAAATATTGATCGCCCATTTTGGTGATCCGCCCCAGCTTTTCCTTCCCTCCACTGGATTTATTCGCGGGTGTTAAGCCCAGCCAGGCGGCGAACTCCCGGCCATTACGGAACTGATGCCCGTCGCCGATGCTGGCGATGATCACAGAGGCCGTCACCGCGCCGACACCGGGTATCGTGCGCAACAAGCGGACACGCGCATCTTCTTTGGCCACTGACGCCTTTGAACAGCGCCGCATTCGTTCGCGCGCGTAGAGAGGCCCCGATAACTGCTAACGAAATGCCATAAGTCAGCGCATCGCCTGCAAAGTCGAGGGCGTCAGCTTGCAACGCTTGTGACTTGGCCAGATGGCCTGCTGTCATCTCGACCAAGAACATTGTCGCGTTGAGCGCGATGACGATCCAAAGCCGTCTTTTGTAGTCATCTGAAACGCCATCGAACTTGGCGTCGTGTCCGCAGCAACCAGCCATCACACTGCCTCCTTTTCCAGCGAAATGGACTTGGCAGGCAGAAGATTGTTATCCCCACCAGGTATCGTCGGGACACGTCCCGAACGCATCTGCGCAACCCGTCTGTTCATCCAATGTCGAATCAACAGCCGATAGGCTAACCCGCGAAATCCCGTAAGTTGCCGATGATTTACATAGAAGGCATCCGGGCTATTAAAGACACCGATATCCCGGTTGATCCCAGTCTTTTGAATGTAGGTGCTTTGACCAACCCAAGCGACGTTAGGCGCTTGCAGGCAATCGGTTCCTGCCCCGTAAGCACAAAGCGACGTGCGGCCTGGAAACGCGGCTTGAAGCGCCGTCAAAACGTCTTGATCCAGAATGAAGCCCTCAAGCTCTAGCCATTCTCCACGATACTGCACTTCAACCCAAGAGTGGATGATGTTGCGCGGTGCAAGCGGATAAACCAGCTCTGGCACCACGCCACGTTGCAACCCCTTATCGATGGTAAAGCCGTGAAATCGGCAAGCGATGCCTAAGGCGCGCAGCAGCGCCATGAGAAGCGTGCCCTTGGTGTTGCACTGGCCATAGCCATCAGCGAGCACCTTTGAGGCGGGCAAGGCATCGTCAGAATTGTAGCCGAACAGAATTTCGTCGCGGACAAAGTCATAAGCTGCGCCGATACGGTCGCCTTCTGCCAGTTCTGCCCATCCGCGTTGCGCGATGAGCTCTTTTATGGCGGGGTTTTGATAGTCGAGGAGCGGCGTTTCAGATAGATAATCGTGGGACATTTTGAACTCTTCTTTTGTCGTCCCAACTCATATAAAATCTCTAGCAACTAGAGGTTCAAGAGGTTTATTTATGATTTCTATCGGAGAGCTTTCAAAACGCACAAAGGTCAAGGTTCCGACCATACGCTACTATGAAGAAATGGGGCTTTTGCCCGAAGCTGAGCGCACTTCAGGCAACCAACGGCGATACGACAAAGCAGGGTTGGAGCGGCTGAGTTTCATCCGACACGCCCGTGATCTTGGGTTCTCCATTGAAGCGATTTCGTCATTGATCGAACTGCAAGATCATCCAGACCGGTCGTGCGAGGCTGCAACGGATATTGCGTCATCGCAGCTTTCGGATGTGCGGACAAAGATCAAACGGCTCAAGACGCTTGAAAAAGAACTCAGCCGGATATCGAAAGGCTGCAACGGTGAAGGGGTCTCAGAAGATTGCTACGTCTTGGCATCATTGGCTGACCACAATTTGTGCGACGGCGAGCACCAGAAACCGTAAATGCGGACATTGGACTGTCGAGAGTGAAGGGCAGAAACGTCCGCGAAGTGTGAATTAGCCCACCACCAGATTTTGCGGTGCAGCGAATGTCGGCAATGCGGGCTGCGATCGCAGCATGGCCGAGGGTTGGTCAATGTCTGGTTAGGGCCGTCCCTGTTCAGGCTGGCAAGATGTGCAATCACCGAGCCAGCCCTAACCGACACCTGAGCAGCATACCCAGGAATGGCTATGGCTCGGCTAACATGCAGTGTGCGGCTCGTGCAACTACGCATAGAGAGCCACTTGTGGATGGAAAATTAGAAGACCAGTTAATGACCGCTTTCAGGAAGATGCATCGCAGCGTCCCCAGTGCCGTCCAAGGTCAGCTATGGGCCGCCCGCGAAGACGACCCTAAAGTTGCTAGATTTCAATGGCCTCGGCAATTGCTAGAGCGTCTTCAAGTTCGACGCCTAGGTACCGGACTGTGCTGTCCATCTTGGTATGACCGAGCAGAAGCTGAACCGCCCGCAAGTTGCCGGTCTTCTTGTAGATCTGGGTCACCTTTGTTCGCCTCATCGAATGCGTGCCATATGCGCTCGCTTCTAGACCGATCGACGTGACCCAATCGCGGACGATCCGCGCATACTGGCGCGTCGAGATGTGCAGGCGTTCATGGAACCGACCCGGCCAAAGGTCCTCCGAGCCGACGATGAGCTCATCTTCCATCCACTTTTCGACCGAGGCGCGTGTGCCTTCGGATATCTCAAATCGCACAGGTTTCTGTGTCTTGCTTTGTAGCACCGATGCCCGTTCCTTGATTTGACCAGACGCCATGACGTCGACGACTTTCATCTTCACAAGGTCACAGCCGCGCAGCTTGCTGTCGATTGCCATATTGAACAGCGCGAGGTCTCGATGGTTCTCTGCCAGTTCAAGCCGAACTCGGATTGCCCAAACGTGTTTGGGCTTCAAAGGCCGTTTCTGACCAACGATGCGACCCTTGTTCCAGGCGGGTCGAAGTGCGCGAATGGCTGGTAGGTTTGGTGTTTCCATGACTGATCCTCCGATCCGCCATGCCCTCCCACAACGACAACCCGACGTTGACCGGGCCTATGTATCACATGATGCTGCGCTGTATCCGAGATCGGCAGTGAACCCAACCCGGACGTACTGGTTTTTTGCTGCGTGCGCTCGCAGCGCTAAAATGCTTCAATTGCACAATGCGCTGAGCACCTGAGACGCAGAGAAACCGGTCGTTCTGGCGAGCCACTGCGGGCGTGTAGGGCTAGGCAAGCGGGCCTTGGAGAAAGCAGTTCTGCGTAGCCCGCTTGCCCGTGACCGCTTCCTGCTGACCCAAGCACTGCCAGACGATCGGCAGGTTATTCGATCAGCCCAGTCTTCACCCGAACAGCCAGTTCTGTGAAGACCTTCATTACTTCATCCTCGTCTGCGCAGTCCAGTGATCCGTCTGCGATTTCTTGAGGTGTCCAATGCCAGGATTGAGCCGGGTCGTGAAGCATGTCCCATTCAGCAAACAGGCGCGTGGATATCGGTTGGCAAATCAATTGTTGAATACTGACATGCCTATCGTCCTGCACAATCCGCGCATAAGTCGCTTGGACCTGCGCATTCGACCCTTCGAGTAGTTGAAGATAGATGTCATGGCGACAGACAAGCGCGCCGGTAATGCCATCGCGTTTGTTGCATCGTCTTGCATCAAGCAGAATGCCGCTCAGGATAGCTTCATCAAACCCGAACGGCTGTGATGCATAGATGAGCTGGATATTTTCCATGGTGCTTTGCTCCCGGCGAGGCCGCGCGACATTTGTAGCCGAACCGCGACGGGCCGCCGTTGCCGAAGTCAATGAACACCTACTATGCTTCGGTGATCATGTAACGACAAAAAGTCGAACCATTTGGGGGAAAGTCGGCGGTGTCATGGTCAGTGGGACCTTCCAAAAGGTGTCCTGCAAATATCGCCGCCTTTTATGTTCCTTTCAAAGCGATTGCTGCCGTGAGTCCAATCTGGTCTTACCCGTTCGATTGCTGAACAACCCGAGCTCAAGATGCTTCAAAATCGGGGACATTGCCAAGCCTTACAAGGAAGTTAGGCGATCCAACTTCGCCGGATGTTAAATCCTCGCTGACCATGTAAGCATCAGCGCCAACGCAGCCTTCAGAACGTGCTTCCCGTTCCGCGCGGTCTTGTGCTTGCGATGCCGTGGAGTATTGAAATTGCTTGTCAATCTTCAGATTGGGTTGACCGTCACCCGCAGCTTTGGTTTCCACATACGTCTGGCAAATGTAGTGAACTTTTTCTGTGTTCTGGTGTGAGGTCATGATGTACGGGGCCATGGGTCGAATTGAGTCGGTGATGAACATATCATCGTTTTGTGACTGCACTAGATTGGCGTGCTTTATGTTCTGTCGCAGTCGTTTTGCGGGGCGTATTCGCTTCTCTTTCTAGGCGGGCGTTCCGCAATCGCGTGATCTTAGCTTGGCGTTCTTCTGCGTCGTCATCGACCATTTTCCGGACGACGCGCGTCGTCTTGTCCATCGGTGTTTCTGGTTTGGTGTCATATGATTTGAATACAGACGTCTTTGTTAGTTTTGCCATTGGTCGGTCTCCTCGTAGGTTTTTCGGGCCGCACGTCCGAACTAGGTTCGTCAAATCAAAGCCAGATGTTTGGCTTTGATTCGCGATGGCGACCGCCTTGGGTTTCGGTCATCGCGCAGCTCTGTTTGGATATCGGGTGCCGCCATTGCGCGCATCAACGCTTTGTAGTTCATCCGAAACCTCATTTCGGTTCCCACCCTCAACGCTGACTGGTTCGTGCCAACGACAAGATGATCGCTTGTTGCACCAATCAATGTCGTTCCCGGAGGCATGGTAAGTCCCTGTATGTCTGTATCCTGCTGCCCGATGGCGAGGATCAAACGCCGGGCGCCAGCATCGTTTGAAACCAGACGAAGCTTTGCCAAATCCGGGCTGACCAAAGCAATGGGCGGCGGCGTAGGCTCTGCATCCGTCTCAATGACCTCGGCGATGAGTGCAAAGGCGTCCGTATACATACCGTCAATTTGTTCGCCAGTAATTGGGTCGACACCGAGAAGTATGGCCTCCCCCAGTCTGAGATTGTTCACGTGACCTATTGGCTGTTTTCCAAGCGCCCAAGGCAAGTTTGCCGAGTTGCCTCCAGACACAGTTTCAACGTAGGGGCCACACAGCCCCTCTATTTCGGTTGAAAGGCTGGAGAGGGCTGCCATTTTTGCGGCAGTTGGGGCTATTCCGCTCAAGCAGGCAAAGTTTGCAGCGATGCCTTTCAAAGCGACGCCCGGCATATTCACAACTTGTTGCGCAATGGAATCCAAGTTCTTGGGTAGTATTCCTTCGCGCAAGTCGCCCATCTCTACTACTAAGAATATGTCGTGAACTATTTTCTTCCGGATCGCGGCCGCGGCTAAGCCCGCAATCACGACGATTTCTGTGTTGTAACTGGCTTCACACAATTGGACGACTCCATCCACCTGGCTGAGCATCGGCGTGCGGATCAGCGTGATTGAGCCGGTCATGCCTGCTGTGCGCAATCGTTGCACATTGCTTACCCGAGCCTCGGCCAGACCGACACATCCACCATCCAGCATCGCCTGCGCGATGGCGGGATGCCCGCAGACCGCTTTGGTCACGCCGGTAACACCAATTCCGCGTTCTTTCAGCCGTCCAACAACCGCCTGAGTGTTGTGACGTATCTTCGTCAGATCCACTTCGATGCGAGGCGATGTCATATCGCGGCTGCAGGTACGCTTTGTCGCAATCCGGGATAGGCCGCAACGATCATAGCAAGCAAATGGGCGGCCGGTCGGCTCAACGCATCAGTCACTGGTAATCCCAGCTTTTGCGATTGTGATGCAATGGTTTCCGTTATTTCGGCCTCTGACATCCCCTCGTGGTTTAGCGTGACGCCAATGACTTTCGTATCGGCGAATGCCTCAATGAGGGATATCTCGCTCTCTGGTGTCGGCATCGGCATATTTGGAAAATCGCAGCGATGGGCGCGTTTGGGCGCGTGCTGAAGGATGACGGCATCCGGTTGGCTGCCGCGTAGAATGAAGGCGGATGTGCAAAAGGCTGGATGGCTCAGCGCACCTTGACCCTCGATCAAGATGACATCTGGGTGTTCAGTTTCAGATGCTGCAACAATCGCGCCTTCTAGTTCACCACAGCAGAACTGGGGCGGCACGGCGTCCATCGCAACGCCGTATTTCGCGCCTTGCATCAGACCCGTCTGACCAGTGCCAACCAGCACGGTCTTGATGCCCTTCGCGTTCAGGGCACCCGCCAGAACAGTTGCTGTTGTCCGCTTTCCGATCGCGCAGTCGGTTCCAAGGACTGCAATGCGCAGCGCGTCCACACCAGCTACGCTGCCGTCAAACAGCTTCATGTCTTTGCTGGGCTTGGGTTTGCGTATATCGCGGATAGTGACCTTGTACTCAGACGCTGCATTGGCAATTTCTGCATCGTCGCTCAGATACTCATGCAGACCGCTTACGATATTCATACCTTGCGAGATCGCATACAGGACGACGCCGCGATCCGTCAGTGACAGTCGCCCCGTTGACGGAGCCATCCCATAGATCAGTGTGTCCGGAATAGCGGCCGTATGGGCAATAGCGGCATCAAGACTTTCGAAGATCGGTATGTTGTTCGCCACATCATCAAGAACGAGGCCACAGTCCTGTCCGCTTTGGGTACTGTCGATGATGGACAGGATACGATACGCCTCTGAATGACGAACCAGGCCGTTTGCGGTCTTACCATCAACTTTGGCAAAGTTGCCCTCACAGTAGACAATTGCCGATGGCGGTGAGGACAAAAGAGTGTTTGCAGTCGCACGTATGGGTTCATCGGGGATCAACGGTGGCGCCTGTGCACCCCTGACGGGACGTCGGATGGTATCTGCCGCTTTAAGTTCGGTTTCCATGGTAGTTCCTTTTTTCGGTCGGCACGGATGGCAAAAGTGTCTTCATCTCCGTATGTTGAAGCCGATGTTACTGCGCTGTCGCTCTAGTTATTGAGAAGACACAAGCCCTTGGATTTTCGGAAGTTTCTATTGCACTCCCAGCGATTTCCCGATCTGTCCAGGTGGGCGTTCTCGGGGATGTCTATCGCTTCGCATCTTTGTCCAGAGGCCGCATATCCACGCTCACACTTCCATCCAATCCCGTAGGTTGCGTCATCGAGATATGCGTTTTCCGGGATCATCACTGCCGCGCAGGAACCATCCCGCTCAAGGAAACCACGCTCACATGTCCAAGGCTGGCCGTAGCGTGACGTGTTGAGATATGCGTTGACGGGAACCGCTATGGCGACGCAAGTGTTATCTTCAGCTTCAAAGCCGCGGTCGCAAACCCATGGCGATCCATATGATGTGTCTGCCAGATAGGCGTTTGCAGGCAGGTTGATCTCCTGACAAATATCATCGAGCTTGATAAATCCACGCAGGCAATGCCACCGTTCGCCTGATGGATCCAGGAAACCACCGTCCGGAACCGCAACGGCTACACAGTCGGCGTCACCATCAGCACGAAAGCCATGAAAGCATTCCCATCCACGACCGGACGTACGGTTGGTCTCATAGGCATTCTTAGGTATGATAACCGCTGCGCAACTCCCCGCATCAGGCCGGTATCCGATATCGCACTTCCAGCCATCACCATAACTTTGCGGGCTGGCGTTTTCTGGTATCGGTTGCAATGCGATTTGGGCGTGCACGGGTAGTGCTGCCCACAGCAAGACACAAATCGACCCTGCGAGCAGCCGCATCAACGTTTGCGTTTCTGCCAGCGAACGTAACCCGCAAGACGATTGTGGCAAAGCCCGGTGCAATCCTGATTTATGATCCATCCAATTCAAGCCCTTCTAGACAAGCGACTGCAAGATCACGGTTGGGTTGGTCAGCACCGGGAAATGTCGCCCAGCCTGTCGCCATCACCGCACGACTGCGCCCGAAAGACGAGGCATCCTGAATCGTCGCCAGCTTCGTGGTACGCTCTGGATCTGCCGCAGAGGCATTCAAACAGACCGGAACCATGGCTGTCGTTACTTCCTGCGTGGCAAAGGTCCGTGCGATGTCCTGCGCACCACCCGCGGTTGTCCAACCACCCCAGGTAAACCCCAGTACACTGACAACAATTGCTCCACCCACGGCACCGTAAGCACCGGGTTTCGTCCATTCTGGGAAAGTCATTTTTTGATCCTTTGACGGAGAAAGCGCCGCCACACTGTTTTAACGTATGTTCTTATTGTACTGATCTTGCGCCAGGACTGCTTCCAAGTCGCGTCTATCGACGGACCGCAGTTTGAACCCGCCAGCGAGCTATCTGATCAACAGATGTGTCTCTGTGCATCGAGAGGGGTGAAGCTTCGGCATTGCAGAACCTCATCTTCTGCAAAATACCCATAGCTACCCGGCGGCAACTCACCGATATACCGGACCACCATCAAAGGATGAACAAAGGCCAAAAATGATGTTGTGGCGCACGATAACATCGGCACTTTCTCTAACATCAGATCCCAATAGGGTCACAGCAGCTGAATTTTGATGGTGGAAGATTGCAACTCGCAGTAGCAGGCGGTCTGCCTGAGCCGAAGAGAGTAGCAACCCTTGTATCCTTTACCTAGCCGCTTGGCGTCGGAATTACAACGGTGAAGAAAAAAGATGGCAGGTGTCCAAGGTCGCCAATGGCCTCAAATCGAAGTGTGGTAACGCGCAAGTGGCAGCCCTTACGCAACGATAAATGCAGTAGTCCCAGATATGGGCGTCGGAATTCAAGATGTGTGCGCATCACCGATGCGGATCGATATCCGAGTACTGAGCAAGATGCAGCAGAAGAACGGATTCCATTCCACCTCGCTATCCTGGGCAATGTCCGGTTCCGTGACTATGGCAAGATGGCGGATTAGGTGGTGCCGCAGGTGCAAGGGTTTTCTGCGGCAGCAATAGCGGCACCTGCACAAGTCCGGTTTGTTTGCACAGTGTGAGTTCGAACGGCCCACGGCTTCACTCATGCAGCGAATGTCCGGTAAGCGGGCTGCGACCGCAGCATCTTGAAGATAGGTCGAAGGTCCGCAAAGGGCCGGAAAATGCACAAATATATGCTTCCGCATTGGCGTGCCGCCAATATGGGCCTCTGTTGTCGATGCCGGAAGACCCTATTCCGGGGGGTGGTTGCAACGCTTACATTTCCTTAACGCCTTCCAGAGAAGGGCTGGATCGACATACTGTCGGCTTCCAATGCAGTTCTGACGGAGCGTGCAATTGCGATTGCCTCCGGGGTGTCGCCGTGCACGCAAATCGTGTCGATCTGAGCCGCAATTCGTGCGCCGCTTTCGGTGATGATCGCACGTTCGCGCACCATTGCCGCGATCCGCGGTCCCGCCACCGCGGCGTCATGGATAACCGCACCGGGCTTTGAACGGTCCACAAGGGTCGCGTCGTCGTTATAGGCGCGGTCGGCAAAGATCTCGCCAGCCCAAGTGCAGCCAAGTTTTTCAACGGCCTCCTGTTGAGCCGTGCAGGCCAGCACCATCACGATCAGGTCGGGTGCAACGGACAAGGCCGCGTCGTAAGCCGCCTCTGCCAGCCCTGCATCTTCAGAACACATGTTGGCCAGCGCGCCGTGCAACTTCAGGTGTCGTACCTCATGACCGAAGGCGCGCGCCATGCCCACATGTGCCGCAACCTGGTACCGGATCATGTTCTGAAGCGTGCCTCTGGGCAGTTGCATCCTGAAACGCCCGAAACCAGCAATATCGGCAAACCCCGGATGGACCCCGATACCCACATCGTTTTTTGCGGCCATCTCGAAGGTCGCCGCCATCACATCAGGGTCACCGGCGTGGCCCCCGCAAGCAATATTGGCCGAGGATATGATCTTCATCAGTTCTGCGTCATTGCCCATTCGCCAGTTGCCAAAACTCTCACCCATATCGGCGTTAAGATCGATCGCCGCCATCAGGCTTTTCCTTCAAAGGGGTCGTCGGTTGCGCTTACGACGCCGCTGACAAGCGTGTAGGCCAAGAGATCAGCGATGGTATGGGGCTCCCGCACCCGAGATACGACCCGTGTCCGAAGTCTGGCAACCTCGGCCCGTGCTTTAGCTTCACGGGCAACGGCCTCTTGGAAACTGTAGAGCCGAAAGCGCAAACCCGCGCCGAGCGGTGTCTGTGCCACACGCGGGATGTCACTGGGTAGAACGGTGGCGATCCGGGGGTAGCCGCCGGTCGATTGGCTTTCGCACATCAGCACGTAAGGCGCGCCGTCGCCGGTGATCTGGATGTCTCCGGGGACGATAATCTCTGACACCACTTTCAGGGCACCCGCGGCTGAGAAACCTGTGCAGTCGGGGTTCATGCGGATCCCTTGACGGTTCGCGCGGGCATCTCGGACAAAGGTGGTCTTAACGAACCGCTCCAGCTCCGGTTCGCCAAAGAGGTGGGTCTGGATCGAGGTGGTGATACCAATCTCGCCTCCTGTAAAGCGGTTATCCGGGTGAAGCACCATATCCGTGTTCCCGCCCATATCCCGACCTAAAAGCAAAGTCTGACCCGCAACACAGGTGCTTCCGATACCAGCTACCAAATGTGCAGACCGGGCACCCATTGTCTCGGGCGAAGCAAACCCTCCACCGACGCTGAGATAGCCAATTGCGCCTGATTTGACGCCTCCGATCATCAGAACGCTGCCTGCAGGCAACAGATGGGAGCCGTGCCAACTTACGGGTTCTTTGTCGATCGTCGCAGCCATGGGCGCGCCAGTGAGGGCGATGCGGGTGTCGGCACTCGCTTTGAAAGTGCCACCTAACCCGACCATTTCCAGCGCGGCCTTGATCGGCTGCGACAGCAATGCGGCTGCTTCGTGAAGCGCCAGCCGGTCCATGGCACCGCCACGCGTCAGCCCACTCGCAAGTTGGCCCGCACGCCCAAGGTCTTGCAGGGTCATAGCCGGTCCGGCATCGAGGATTTCCAGCGCGGGCGTCATGGCAACAGCGACCACTCGGCACCGCCAAGGCTGTCCTTGGCCTCAAGCTCCGCCAATTCGGATGCAGTGATCCGGGCAAAGCGTACCTCGTCGCCGGGGCTCAATACGACTGGCACGTCGCGGGCAGGATCAAAAGGCCGGAAAGCCGTTTGCCCGACATGTCGCCAACCGGTAGGCGCCGAAGTGGCGAAAAGAACGAATTGCCGGACAGCGATGACGAGCGCGCCGATAGGCACTCGTGGTATGAGATTTGCCTGACGGGGAAGGTCCCACTGGTCTGGCAACATGCCCAAATAAGGTTGTCCTGGCGCAAAACCCAAAGTGATAACGCGGGTGCGCGCGGCCTCAAAGTGCGCCAGCGCCTCTTTCACGGTGACACCCGCGACGCGCGCGGCATCCTCAAGTTGCGGAGCGACGTCCGGGTCGAAACACACCGGAAGGGTCCAAAGCTTGCGACCAGCCGGCAAGGCGGCGGTTCGCCAGTCATAGCTATCCAACAACGCGCTGAGCCGCGCGAAGATATCTTGGTATTCCACCACAATAAGATCGACCACCAGAAAGGTGGATACCAATGTCGACGCAGTTTCCTGAACCTCTGGCCAGCCCTGAGCGTCTACCTCTGCGCGGAAGGCCACAGCGGCGAGGTTTGCTTGCTCCGTCAGGGTGTCGCCGAAGGTGACGAGCACGCCGGACACTCCCACACGGGCGATTTGCGGGGCGTCAGTCATGCGGCAGCGTTCGACGGTAAAGGCGCTTGAGAATAATTGGTGTGAGATACATGGGCAATTGCCAGCAGGCGATAAAGATCATAATCGGGGCCACGACCTCGGGCGGCAGGGCCACTAGAAATAGAGCAATGTTGCGATTGCCTGCGGCCAGCGCCAATGGCCCCGCAACCTGCGCCAACGGTCCTTTCGCCAACACAAAAACGGCCAGTGCCTGCGCGCCGAAGCTCAGCCCGAATGCAGCGACTGTCCAGTAAAAAGCCGCCCGAGGATTCGTCTGCAGGGCAGGACCCAAAGCCGCCATCAACCCGATGACGATGATCGCAAAGAAGAGCACGGCCGCCCCGTCCATTGCCTTGACCTGTTTCGGTGTGGGTCGGGTGAGAAAAAGCCGCCGCAGGGCAAATCCTGTCGCGGCGGCCCCTGCGATTGTCAGGAGGCTGCGCAGCCCTACCTCCACCAGCGCGCTGGTGTCCTCGAGCAGCGGTACGTACTGAAGAACGACCAACACTGTCAGTGGAAAGGCGGCGGTTCCAAGTACGAGTATCTGCATCACCCTCGCCGGATTTTGGCCCAGAATGATCGCAAGCGACGTCCCGCCCGAGATGGTTGGGGCCGACGCCGCAAGAATGAGGGCAAGCGCCAGCGGCGTCTGCAGCGCACCCGCCAGCCAAAGCAACCCCGCCAGCGCAAGTGGCAAACCTACCTGCAAGACTAGCACTGCGGGAAGGCTCCACCGCAGGTCGGTCAAGGCCCCAAAGGCGTCGCGCATGCCGATGCGAAAAGCCGTTATGATCAACAGGATCGCCACCATATGGGGCAACCAGGGGGCCATGGTGGCGGCCAAGGCCGGCAGGCCGATCCCAATGGCTAGTCCGGCAATTAGCAGTACACGCGAATGGTCTGCACATTTCAACAGGCACCATATCACCTATGGGCTCTGGCGTATGTTTTCCGGGAGCCATGTCGCGATCTCGGGCACGGCGATCAACACGAAGACCATCAGAACCATGATCAGGAACATCGGCAAAGCTGCCTTGGTGATGTAGCCCATTTCGTGGTCGGTCATGCCTTGTAGCACGAACAGGTTAAATCCAATCGGCGGCGTGATCTGCGCCATTTCGACGACAACCACGACGAAGATTCCGAACCAGATCAGGTCAATCCCGGCCTCACGCACCATCGGCTCAACCACCGCCATGGTCAGAACGACCGCGGAGATGCCATCGAGGAACATGCCAAGGATAATGTAAAAGACCAAAAGCGCCATCAGCAGTTGGAACCGACTTAGCTCCAACACCGCAATCCAGTCAGCCAGCGCACGCGGGATGCCTGTAAAGCCCATCGATTGTTTCAGAAAGGCCGCCCCGGCCAGGATCAATGCTATCATGGCAGATGTCCGCATCGCGCCCATCAAAGATGCCTTAAAACTCTCCCAAGTCAGCGACCGCTGCGACGCGGCCAGCAACAGCGCACCAATTACACCAATGGCCGACGCCTCGGTTGCGGTTGCATAACCGAGATACATCGACCCAATCACCGTCAGGATCAGTGCAAACACCGGGATTAAGAACCTTGAATTCTTGAGCTTCTCACCCAAGCTCATATCGGTTTCCATCTGCGGATTCCACTTGTCGGACGTCTTTGAGACCACCGCAACATAAGTCATGAACATGAGCGCAAGGATCAGCCCCGGAAACACCCCCGCAAAGAACAGTTTCGTAATGCTTTCATTCACTGTCACGCCGTAGACGATCAGGGCCAGCGACGGCGGGATCATCAGTCCAAGTGTTGCGGCCCCAGCCAAAGTTCCAATCACCATATGCTCGGGGTAATTGCGCGCCCGCAATTCCGGGATCGACATCTTGCCGACTGTTGTCAGCGTCGCAGCGGACGACCCCGACACGGCGGCGAATACGGTGCAACCGACAATGTTTGTGTGAACCAACCCACCCGGCAACCGAGCAAGCCAAGGTGACAACCCACGGAACATGTCTTCGGATAGGCGTGTGCGGAACAGAATCTCCCCCATCCATATAAACATAGGCAATGCGGTCAGGGTCCAACTGGAGGATGACGCCCAAATCTCGGACACCATATTGGTGCCTGTCTGCAGGTTCTTGGCGGCCAGAAATTCGGACGCGAACCAGGCGGTGCCGATCAATGACAAACCTACCCACAGGCCCGACCCCAATAGAAGGAACAGGACCGCAATGAGCAACAAAGTGATGGTGACAATCGTCATTCTGCATGGCTTTCGACTATGTCTCGAACGACACGATGTTCGCCGCGCAAGATGAGATGCAAGAGGTTGTCAAAGAGGCAAATCGTCAGAAGCGCGCCACCGATGACCATAACCGACTGGGGAATCCAGAGGCGTATGGCATCCTGTCCCTGACTGACTTCGTTAAAGCGCCACGAGAAATAGACGAACTCGTAAGCGTAATAGGTGAAATAGGCGGTGATGGTGCTGCCAATCCCGAAACACCAAAGCTCCATCACATATTTGATCTTGGCTGGAACCGCATTAAGCAGGATCGACACCCTGATATGCGCGCCGCGCCCAAGGGCGCTTGCAAATGCAAAGAACGAGGCTGCCGCCATTGCGTAGCCTGCATAGTTCGGCGCGCCAGGAAAGACCTCTCCAGTCCAACGGGCGAGCATTTGCAGCACGATCAGCCCAAGGATCGTGATCAGGCAGAGGGCTGCACAGATACCGCTTAGGCCATAAAGAAAGTCAAGAAAACGGCGCAGCGTCGCCATGGCGTGCCCCCCGGGTCATTGCGTGGAAAGGTTGTGACGGCCTCGGAGATGCCCAAGGCCGCCGTTGCGCGATTAGTTCGCAGCGGTATAGGCGTCGATGATCGCAGCCCCTTGTTCGCCTGCTGTTTCGAGCCACTCGGCGGCCATCGTCTCGCCAATGACTTTCAGCTCTTCGACCAGCGCATCACCGGCTGGACCCACTGTCATGCCACCCTCAGCCAGACCGTCCATCGTGAACTGCGTATAAGAGATCGCTTTCTCCAGCCCTGACGCAGCTGCCGCGTCCGCGCAGCCTGTAATCAATGACTTATTCTCGTCGGACACATCGGCCCAGACTTCAGAGTTCACCATAACAGAGTTGCGGGGCAACCAAGCGTTCACTTCGTAGAAGTGTGACAGGCTTTCCCATACCTTCCGGTCGTAACCTGTGGCACCGGACGACACCATAGACTCCGCCACGCCGGTAGCGAAGGCCTGGCTGATCTCGGCCGCTTCGATGCTTACCGGCAACATTCCAGTCAGCTCCGCCAGACGCGCAGTGGTAGTGTTGTAAGAACGGAATTTCACACCTTCCATATCCGCAACTGCATTCACCTCTTTGTTGAAGTAGAGGCCCTGCGGTGGCCACGGTACGGAATACAGCAGAGTCAGGTTCTGTTCGGCCAGCACCTCTTCGATGGTGGGGCGGGCAATCTCGGCCAACTTCTCAGCCGCGTCGAAGGACGTCGCAAGGAATGGGACGTTGTCGTAAGAGAAAACAGCGTTTTCATTGGCATGCGCCGATAGCAGACGCTCGCCAATTGGCACCTGCCCAGTTTGAATCGCCCGTTTGATGTCCGCGCCACCGAACAGTGATCCGCCCGGATGCGTCGTGATCGAGATCGCACCACTAGTGCCATCGGTCACACATTGCGCAAATTCTGCCGCGGTTTCGGAATGGTAGTTTGAAGCGGAATAGGCCAGCGGCATATCCCAGCTTTCTTGGGCAACAGCGGGCAAGGCCACTGAGGCCATTGCAATGGCGGTTAATGTTGGTTTCAAGGTCATTAGGAACTCCCTATTGGTTTTGGTTTATTGTTATCTCTTAAGCAAAGCGTGTCGGCGCATATGGCGTCATGTCCAGATTAGGCATGGTGCCGGTGATCAATTGTGACAGCAAACGGCCAGTTTTCGGCCCGCCTGTGAGGCCGATGTGATGGTGTCCAAATCCGGTGAAGATCCGAGATTTGCGAACCTCGCCGATCAGCGGCAAAGAATCTGCAGGGGCCGGGCGGTGTCCATGCCATTCGACCTCATCCTTCCATGTCATGTTCGGAAACGCCGCCTTCGTGTGGCGGCGCAAAAAATCAAACGGCGCTTTCGAGGGCCCAGCCTCCAAACCGCCGAACTCCAGAATGCCAGCGCAGCGTACGCCCTCATCCATAGGCGTGGCGACAAACTTGCCAGAGGCCAGCATCATCGGATGATCCGGCCCGTCTTTCGCGCCCCTGAAGACAATATGATAGCCACCCTCGGACTCGAGCGGCACGTTGATGCCAAGACGCCGCATCAGCGGCTTCGACCAAACGCCTGCCGTCAGCACGGCCGCATCCCCTGCGAAAGATCCCTGATTTGTGACCACGGCGCGGAACGTATCCTCGGCAATATCGAAATCTGTGACGTCAGCCTGAACAAAAGTCCCGCCATTGGCTTGGATCTCCTGCCCGAGGGCGCGGACATACCCACCCGGATCACGCACGTATCCATGATCTTTCAGCGTGGCGACGCAGGTGATGTCTCTTGCCAAGTTCGGGACATAAGCGTGGGCAGCATCTCCCTCCCGGATTTCTGGGACAAACCCGTGCTGCGCGCGCAGGCCCCACGCATAAGCATCGGCCTCAAAGGCAGCACGCGTCGCATAGGCATAGGAGTAGTCACTGTTCTCCAACCAGTCTGCGGCAGCAGTCCCTTCCGCCAACGCATGATGCTGGGTAACCGTGTCCGAAACAATCGGTGCTAATCCTTCAGCGATACGCCTGGTATCAACATCGTTCGCGTGGGACAAATACTTCCGAAGCCACGGAAGTAAGCGGGGCAGATACCCCCAACGCAAGAACAACGGATAGTTCGGATCAAGAACCATTGCCGGCGCCTTGCGTACTAACCCAGGACCCGTCACGGGCAACATCGCCGCCGCTGCAAGAACCCCGCCATTCCCGTGGCTTGTCCCTGCGCCCCAGCCAGCACGATCAATTACAGTCACCCGCTGACCCGCGCGTAGCAGCCAAAGTGCGGTGCTTGCACCGACAATCCCTGCGCCAATTACGATGACATGTTGTGACATCTGTCCTCCGATTCTTCCGGCTCAGCATGATCAAGAAAAGCAATACGTCAACAATTTATTGACAATTTATCAGCAAATCGCATCTATAGGCGCATGACTGATGAATTTCTTGACCCCGTTGTAAGCTCCTCGCATCTCGCCACCGGCAGTTTTCCGGAGATTAGTGAGGTGGAGTTCGGCCTGACTCTTGCCAACAACGCGTTTCATCGTTGGATGACACGTTGTATGGCGACGGCGGGTTATCCCGACCTTTCGCCAATGGAAATTTTGGTACTTCACACGGTCTACAACCGTAACAAACCTAAGAAACTCGCCGACATCTGCCTCGTGCTGCACATTGAAGATACGCACAACGTCAACTACGCGCTACGAAAGTTGAAAGCGGCTGGGCTGGTCACAGAGGGGCGGGTTGGCAAGGAAAAGACGGTGCAGGTCAGTGACCTTGGTGCGCAGGCTTGCGACGACTACCGCCAGATGCGCGAAAGACTCTTGCTCAAAACACTCAAAACGCTCGAACTTGAACCGGGCGACGTCAGCAGGCTCGCAGCCCTGCTCCGCTTGATGAGCGGACAATATGATCAAGCCGCGCGCGCCGCGACGACCTATTAAGCGGCTTGCAAAGCCGGGGGTGGTCAGGCTTGGTTCGCGCATGATTGGAATTCTCATGCTCGATACGGCTTTCCCCCGTTTCTTGGGGGACGTCGGCAATCCGCAAAGCTTCGGTTACCCCGTAACCTATGCTGTCGTCCCAGGGGCTACACCGCAAGCGATCGTGTGCGGCGATGTCACGCCATGGGTGGATGCGTTCATTGCGGAGGGGCAGAATCTAGTGGCTGCCGGGTGCACAAGTCTCACGACAACCTGCGGGTTCCTGACACCGCTGCGCGACCGTATGGAACAAGAAACAGGCGTGCCCGTCGTGTCATCCGCGTTGGAATTGATACCCGATCTGATCGCCACCGGAGGGCAACCAGGCATCCTGACTATTTCAGCGGCGGCCCTGACCGACAGACATCTGGTGGCGGCCAAGGTACCGTTGGAAACCCCGATACAGGGTGTGGACGGCGGCCATTTCGCGACTGCCATTCTGGGGAACCAGACGAAACTGGATCCCAGTTTATCACAACGCGAGCTGGTCGACGGGGCGTTGAAGCTGGTCACGGCCCATCCCAAAACAGATGTGATCGTACTCGAATGCACGAACATGCCACCCTACAAAAGTGCCATTGAGGCTGCGACAGGTCGTCAGGTTGTTTCAATTCTGACCGCTATCAATGCCTTGCACCAGGACCGGCTTGCCGCGAACTAGCCTGCCAATAGCTATGGCCAGATCGAGAACCCCTACTGTACCCAATGACTGAAAGTGAAACTTGGAACGATGGAAAGCATAATCTGTGCTGATGGACCCGGACGGGAACCCGGTGCTGGTGGATCAGCATTGGTGAGGGGATGGGCTGGTTTGTGGGACATTGCTGTCATTCGGATCACACAACCAAACGACCACTTTCAGAAAAAGGCGAGTAGTCTTTGATCTCAGTACGCGCGCAGCCAGCAAGAGAGCTCTATCGCCGTGTTCTTTCTCTCATCAAGAACCATCCGAACTGACTTCTCATAACCTATCAGCGAGCCGAAAACGATACGATTGTACAAGCCCAGATACTCCCAGAGCGTCCAACTAGTTTGGCGCTTGTCGTCAACAGCAGGAAACAAAGCCATATTATCCAGCTTCTTGTAACCATCAGCCAGCCCACGCTCCCAAGGCACCCATTTACTCTCTTTGCTGTTCACGCTGGTAAGAAGGACAAACTTCTTCAGTTGATTTATTCTTGTCTTCAATGTCGCTGCCGTCTCTTTGCTCGTGTAAACCTACCACGTGCCACAAAAAACCTCCCCCGACATCATCATCGGGGGAGGTTCTTTTCTTAATGTTTCTGAAAGGGTGCCTACCCCACTAGCCCGCCGTCGTCGCGCTTGACTGCGATTACTGTTGAGCGTGGCAGCATGCCTTCGCCGTCGGGGAATGGTGCGTCGGGGTGCTGGATGCCGACGAACATGGTTTTGCGGTCGGCGGACCATGTCAGGCCTGTGACCTCGGACCCTTTTGGCCCTGTCAGGAACCGTTCGATCTGGCCTGTTGCCGGATCGCCCACCAGCATCTGGTTGTTGCCCATGCCGGCGAAGTCGCCTTCGTTGTCGTCGTCACCGTCTGTCTGGATCCAAAGCAGGCCCGTGCTGTCAAAGGCCATCCCGTCGGGGGAATTGAAGAGGTTGCCTTCCTTGATGTTCTCGGACCCGCCGTAAAGGTCGTCATGCACGGTCGGGTTGCCAGCCATTACGTAAAGGTCCCAGTCGAATGTGTCGGACGCGTGATCACCATCGGCTGGACGCCAGCGCACGATCTGACCGTATTCGTTGGCGTTGCGCGGGTTGGGTGTGTCGGCGACGGCGACCATCGCGTCCCCGCCTTCGTTGGCCGCACCTTCGCCGCGGTCAGAGTTGTTGGTGAGCGCGCAGTAGCCTTCAACCGCGACCGGGTTCACCGCCACCCATTCGGGACGGTCCATCGTTGTGGCCCCCACGGCGGATGCTGCGACGCGGGTCATGATCGCAATTTCCGCTGCTTCCATGCCGGTCGCTTCGGGTGTCAGGGCGACCCATTCGCCGGTCATATCGGCGTTGAACTTGGCCGCGTAGAGCTGACCATCGTCCAAGAGCTCCGATGTTGGCCCGCCGGGTGTGTAGACGCTGGTGGATACGAATTTGTACATGAACTCGCCACGTTCGTCGTCGCCCATGTAGACAACGACACGCCCGTCGGGGGCGATCACGACCTCGGCGTTTTCGTGTTTGAACCGACCGAGCGCTGTATGTTTGATGGGTGTTGAGGTCGGATCAGATGGATCGATTTCGACGATGTAGCCGAACCGGTAGGGCTCGTTCGGGTTTTCTGCCAGATCGAAGCGCGCGTCGAATTTTTCGTAGGCATAGCGGCCTTCGAGGCCGAGCCCATAGCGTTCGAAGTCATCGGACAATTCCAGCGCCGCATCGGTGGAGCCGAAGTAGCCGTTGAAGTTTTCTTCGCAGGTCAGGTAGGTGCCCCATGGCGTTTTGCCCGAGCCGCAGTTGTTCATCGTACCCAGGACGGTGGTGCCCTCAGGATCGGCGGTGGTTTTCAGCAGATCATGGCCAGCCGCCGGACCGGCAACGGTCATCGGCGTGTTCTGCGTGATGCGGCGGTTCAGGTCACTGTCCACGACGATGCCCCAGCCGTCCGGCCCTTCGGCAACTTCCATCACGGTGACACCTTGCATGTTCTGCAGGGTCAGCACGTCATCCGCGCTGAGGATTTCGTCTTCGGGGTTTTGTGGCAGGTTCTCATCGGTGTTCACGTATTCATGGTTCACGGTGATGACCTGGCGACCGTTAACGATAAAGGTTTCCATGCCGTCGGTGTTTTCGCCAAAGACCCGGTCAGAACTGCCCACGCTGACCGCAGTTTCCTGGCTGAGCTCTTCTGCGTCGGAAAAGAGCGGGTCGCCCCAACGGGCCACGGGCTGCCAGCTGTAGCCTTCCGGTACATGGACGGTGCCGTCGGTCTGGATCGGGATCGGGTTAAAACCAAAGCGGCTGGCGGTCTGCGCTTCGGCAGATGTGCCAGACAGTATGCCGGTGCCCATCACCGCAGCACCCGAGCCGAAGGCCACCACCCCACCCAAGAAACCGCGACGCGATATCGCTGCTTCGACGACTGCGTCAAATTCTACTGTTTCGGCTGCTGGACGCTGAAGTTCGTCCCATTCGTCCCAAGATAAGTGAGAGATTTTTTCGTCTTTCATCGCACTGGCTCCTTGCTGGCGTATTCCACAGCGCGAAGTTAAGGACCGGGTTTTGCAGTTTTGTGACAAAGCAGCGGGTGCGGCAAAATGTCGATCATCGCGCCGAAAAGAAGACACGTTTCATGCGCGTTTCGTCTTGCTGACGCGCAAAGGTCAAAAGATCGACTATTCGCCAATCGTCATGCGACACAGGACCGTGTTATCCTGAACAAGGTCTTCGCTCCACACCAGACTGGCTGAGCTGTCCCAGGATATTTCGTCATACCCTTCTTTCGGGCTCACATCGCTTTCGCTATGTGCAACGGCCGCAGGCCAATCGCTGTCGTCAAAGTCAGCGGAGGTCCAATCCGCCGGAATCTCTGTTTCCTCAAAATCACAGGCACCTTCGCCAGCGACCGGATTACTTTCATCCGCACATGACAAATCCACAGGCGCGTGATGTACAACAAGGCATCGCATGTCGGTGTCGGTCGCCGCGATGACCTCTCCGCTCGTGGCGTCGCGGAATTGTGCAATCATGCCCCCATCGCCCGTCTGTTGCCTATCCGTGCCGATATATTCAAGGCCGCTGTCATTTTCCTTGAAATCCATAGCCATGATCGCGACGGTCATCGGTGTCTCGGCTGTGAATGTTGCGGTCTCAGCGTTGAATGAACGCTCGGTTGTGATCGGTACGCTGTCTTCGAGGACCTTTTCGCCGTTCACGTACATTTCGAACCAGTTGTCGACCCAAACCTCGGTCGTGACAGACGTGGTGTCTGCAATGGCCGGTCCGGCGGTCAGGATGAGTGCTGCGAAGAGTGTATTGCGCATTGGTTTTCCTTTTCTGAGCTTTATTTGGGTCGCGCGCTGTGGATGAGCGTTGGCGCGCGACCTCTTGCCGTGGAGTTTGACTAGTTCAGGAACGAGATTGAACTTTCTGCAATCGCCTTGCCGTCGATCGCTTTCACCATTGCGGTCCAATCAACGGTCGGGTCATCCTGGGTGGGTAGCGCATCGACCGGAGCGTTGAGCGCATAGAGCGTGATCGTGTATTCATGCTGCTCTTCGCCCGGCGAGCAGGGCGGCGTGTAACCGATACGCTGCATATCTTTGTCCGCACCCTCATCACCCAAAGATGCGGGATTCCCGCGCGGTATTTCTGTTGTATCCGCCGGAATGTTCCACAATAGCCAATAGTGGCTGGGCGTATCCTCACCCTCGACCGTGCCGTGGGGATAGTGATGCATGATAAGCGCAAGGCTTTCGGTGCCGTCTGGCACAGCATCCCATTCCAATGGGGGCGAAAGACCGTCGCCGCCATCACGGGTACATTTGAGATCGGCTGGCAAAATACCGCCATCTGTCATAACGGGGCTGGTCAGCGTGAAGTCAACTTGCGCCGCTACCGGACCCGCCGCCACAAGGGACAGCAAGACCGGCAGGGCAATGCGGGATAAAGGACAGGTCATCGGCAATACTCTGCGGTGACGACCTCACCGGCGTTCGTGACTGTCTTTGTCTCGAACGCATAGCAGTTCGGTGTGTCTGTATCGCTGTAGCGCATGTAATAGGCCTCACCCTCGTAGGTGTAATCCATGCTGCGATTTCCGTCCTCGTCTTCCGTAAAGACAAGATCCTCAACCCCACCACGTGGCGGTACGCCAGGATCAATACCCCCGCCGCCACCGGCTGGTGATAGCGGTTGGGTACGGGGCAGGTTATCCATGTCTGCAACTTCACCCATCAGGCATTGCACAATGTAGGGGGCGTCGTCGGACGTGTGATAGCGATAGCCGAACGTTTCATCCGCCTGCCCGTTGCACACATCAAGCACATCTTCAGCTATGGCAGAGCCATCGGGGTTGTTGTCGCCATAGATGGGGAAGCCATCGAAGCCCCACCCGATGATTGCATCATCCCCGGCATTGGCCATTTGATCGATCATGCAGGTCGGCTTCATATGGTAGTGATAATCATCACCACGCCCGGCATGCCCACCGCAGACGTCAAGCTGCTGGGTCAGTAATGTGTCATGCTCCACCTGGTGTTCAGACAGGTCCTCCTGAGACATCTCGCCACCACCGGTGTAGTCAAAGATCGGCACACCGTTGACGGCAATACCCAAAGCGGCATCGCGGGTTTGCGGGGTGTCGCCAAGCTCGGGGGCCAGCGGAATGGGTGCTTCATATCCAAAGGCAGGAACCGGTACCTGTTCGTTGGTGCCTACGATGCCAGTCATCAGCGTATGGTCGGGGTAGGTATCCGAGCTGATCACTGCGCTACCATCTTGGCACGCCACCGTGACCGTATCCGAAAACCCGGCGTCTTCGACCGATGCCGTTACTGCCGCGCAATGGCTCTCTTCGTCATGCGCTAGGGCTGGTTTCGGCAACAAAGACGTCGCCGCCAGCGCCAAAAGTAAGGTTGATGGAAGAGTTTGGTATTTAAAGCGCATCTTAACTCCCTCGAGTTGTCAGTCGGCCAATATGCATATGACCCATGCGAGGAAGGTCCAAAACGAAAAGCATGGCTCCGGGGAACGGCTTTCCTTAACGGACTTCCCATGGGGCTTTTACGTCCTACAGAATTGTTTCCGTCGACAACGGGGCATGTCTCTTGTCCCGCCCTGCCGAGTTAGCGAATGGCGAGGCGCTACTCAATCCGACGTCGAACGGGGGCCAGACCGACCGCCAGATTCCGCTAGTATGCCTGAAATCATCAGCGATTTTTGGTCAATTGAACCGATTGTTTCTGGGGAAGCCATAAGGGGGGCGTTTGCCGACGCCGGCGCGGGCGCCTTTCCATTCGGTCATGTCGGCCTCGGTCCGCGTCTTTCCGCCTCCCATGGGCCAGGACAGGCCGTCTTCCCAGTTGAAGGTCGTCAGGTCAGACAGTCCGCCGTCGAGTTCCAGCATACCCTGACGCCCGGTGGCCTTCTTGTATTTCTGGATGCGCACGCCTTTGCCACGGTTCATCTCGGGCAATTCATCGACCGGGAAGACCAGGAATTTGGCGTTCTCGGAGGCAACTGCGATGTGGTCGCCAGCGACGCGGTGACACACCTTGGCGATTGTGTCCTTGACGTTCAGGACCTGTTTTCCGGCGCGGGTCTGCGCGACGACCTCTTCTTCTGGCACGACGAAGCCGTTACCTTCGGCTGAGGCGACGATCAGTTTGGCGCCCGGTTTGTGGATGAGGAAATCCACTATTTCCACGTCGTTGGGCAGGTCGATCATCAGCCGGAGTGGTTCGCCCATGCCGCGGCCGCCTGGCAAGTTCGCCGCGCTGACGGTGTAGAACCGCCCGTTCGCCCCGAAAACCAGCAGCCGGTCGGTGGTTTCGGCGTGGAAAATGAAGCGCGGGCCGTCACCGTCCTTGAACTTCAGTTCGCGGGTCAGGTCGATATGGCCGGTCATCGCACGGACCCAACCCATTTGGGAACAGACCACGGTGATCGGTTCGCGGTCGATCATCGCCTCCAACGGCACCTCGACCACTTCGGCAGCTTCGGCGAATTGCGTGCGCCGCGCGCCGCCTTCGCTGTCGCGACCAAACACTTTGCGCGTTTCGCGGAGCTGTTCGGCAATCTTGGCCCATTGCAGGTCTTCGCTTTCCAGAAGGTCTTCGATGTCGGCGCGTTCTTTCATCAGGTCGTCGCGTTCGGCGATCAGTTCCAGTTCTTCCAGCCGCCGCAAGGACCGCAGGCGCATGTTCAGGATCGCTTCGGCCTGAGTTTCGGACAGTGACACCTCGGGATCGTCATCCACAGGCGAGACGTAGTCCTTCTCCGAGGTCGCTCGAGTGTGATCAATTGACCAATCCTCGATCATCAGGGCCTGCTTGGGATCGTCATCGTAGCGGATGATATCGATCACGCGGTCGAGATGCAAAAAGGCGATGATGAACCCTTCGAGCACTTCTAGCCGGTGGTCGATCTTGTCCAGCCGGTATTGGCTGCGCCGGATCAGCACATTGCGGCGGTGATCGAGAAAAGCACGAAGGACTTCCTTGAGCGAGCAGACCTTGGGTGTCACGCCATCGATCAGGACGTTCATGTTGAGGCTGAAACGGGTTTCGAGGTCGGAGTTGCGGAAAAGCATCCCCATCATAACCTCTGGATCGACGGTCTTGGCACGCGGTTCAAGGACAACGCGGATGTCCTCTGCGGATTCGTCGCGGACATCGGCGAGCAGCGGCACCTTTTTGGTCTGGATCACCTCGGCCAGCTTTTCGATCAGTTTGGATTTCTGGACCTGATAGGGGATTTCGGTGACGACGATTTGCCATGTACCACGGCCCAGATCCTCGACCTCCCATTTCGCACGCAGGCGGAACGATCCGCGTCCCGTGCGGTAGGCCTCGGCGATGTTTTCGGGCGGTTCGACAATTGTGCCGCCGGTCGGGAAATCAGGGCCGGGGATATAGTTGAGGAGCGTATCATCCCGCGCGTCCGATGTTTTGATCAGATGCAGGCAGGCATCGATCAGTTCATGCAGGTTATGCGGCGGGATGTTGGTGGCCATGCCGACGGCGATACCCGATGATCCATTGGCCAGAAGGTTGGGGAAGGTCGCGGGCAGGACCGCGGGTTCGGTCAATCGGCCATCGTAGTTGTCCCGGAAATCGACCGCGTTTTCGTTCAGCCCCTCAAGCAGCGCCTCTGCGGCGGCTGTCATCCGTGCCTCTGTGTACCGCGACGCGGCGGGGTTATCACCGTCGATATTGCCAAAGTTCCCCTGCCCGTCCACCAGCGGGTAGCGGACGTTGAAGTCTTGGGCCAAACGGGCCATCGCGTCGTAGATTGCCGCGTCGCCGTGAGGGTGGAAATCCCCCATCGTGTCGCCGCTGATCTTGGCAGACTTCAAAAACCCACCGGTCGGTGCAAGCCGCAGACGAGACATCGCATAGAGAATGCGGCGATGAACCGGCTTCAGGCCATCGCGCGCGTCGGGCAGCGCACGGTGCATGATCGTGGAAAGCGCATAGGTCAGGTAGCGGTCGCCGATGGCGGTCCGCAGGGCCTCTGTCACTTCGTTGGGTTCTGCTGCGCTGCTCTTATCATTCATGGATTCGGTTTAGCGGGCGGGAATCCGGTCGTAAAGGCAGCGAAGCACGCATTTCGCCACGAATGAGAAGGGTTTCGCCTCAATTTAGCCCCTTATGTAGCGTCCATATAGGTAGATACCCGCATATTAGCGGGTAGTGGGAACGTGGTATTACTGATTCTCATCAATGGTTTAGGGGAATGGACCTTGAGAACATTTATTATTGGAACTTGTTTTTTGTTGTTCTGGGCGTTTTACGAAATGTCGGGCGGCGCAAATTTTGAACCTACCTCACAAGACCTTGCGGAGCTGCCCTCCGAGGTTGAGGAAACATCTATCCAGGCAACCCGCGCTGCACCGTTGCAATCTGCCACACTACGCCGAGAAGACATCACGGATGTCGTGCCTGCGTCTTTCATCACAGACCCAATTATTGAACCTGCGGTACAAGAAGCCGCGGTCATTGTTGAGGCTGCTGCCGAGCCGAACCTCGACGATTTCGATCAATCGAGCCTTCGCTACGTCTCTGGTGATCGCGTTAACATGCGCGAAGGGCCGAGTACCGATTACTATGTGCTCGACACCATTGCGCGCGGGACCAAAGCCGAAGTGATCGAGCTGAGCGATAATGGCTGGGCGCAAATCCGGCTTGTCGATACCGGTCAGGTTGGCTGGATGGCGGAACGGCTGCTTGCCGACGGCTGACAGCGCTTGCAAGAGCGAACAGCTGCTGGCACTGATGGCGGCATGACACAAAAAACGATACTGATTACAGGGTGTTCGTCCGGTATAGGACTTGACGCCGCCTATGGAATACGCGCCGCTGGCTGGCGCGTATTTGCCAGTTGCCGCAAGGCCGAGGATTGCGAAAGGCTGCGAAGTTCCGGCTTTGACAGTCCGCTGATCGACTACGCCAATCCAGAAACCATCGTGACCGGTCTTGCCGAAGTTCTTGAGGCGACGGGCGGTACGCTTGATGCGCTCTATAACAACGGGGCCTATGCCTGCCCCGGTGCGGCAGAGGATCTGCCCGTAGGTGCCCTGCGTGAGATTTTTGAGACAAACGTCTTTGGCTATCATGAACTGACACGACTGGTCATTCCTGTGATGCGTGCACAGGGGCAAGGGCGGATCATCAACTGTTCATCGGTGCTTGGACTGATTGGGATGAAATGGCGCGGTGCGTATGTATCCACTAAGTTCGCGCTCGAGGGGCTGACTGATGTCTTGCGGCTCGAGATGGCGGACACGGGGATCAAGGTGATCCTGATCGAACCCGGGCCGATTACGTCAGACATCCGCCAAAACGCGATCCCGCATTTTGAAAAATGGGTCGACTGGGAAAATTCCGCACGGCGCGATGAGTATAGTGAAGTGCGAGACCGGCTTTATACCGATAGCGGGCCAGATCAGTTTGAATTACCCGCCGCTGCCGTGACGAAAAAGCTGCTGCATGCGCTGACGTCACCCAAGCCCAAGCCGCGTTATTATGTGACGTTCCCCACCTATCTGATGGGGTTTTTGCGGCGTATATTGCCAACGCGGCTGCTGGATGCGGTGATTTTGCGAGCCTGAGGGTTTCCTTCCGACCTTCGTCTGCTACATCCGGATGCAGATTAATGGGGAACCGAAAACATGGCTGATGATCCGCTTTTTTGGGTAGTCGCTGTTGCTGTTCTGATCGTGCTTGGCATTCTTTTGCTGGGGATTGGGACTTTCGCAAAGGGCGGCGATTTCAATCGTAAACATGCTAACAAAATCATGCGTTGGCGGATCGGGGCCCAGTTTGTGGCTGTTTTGCTGATCCTGCTTTTTGTTTTCATCCGGCGAATGGGAGCCTGACGAATGGTTGTTCTGAATAAAATTTACACCAAAACGGGCGATGCGGGCGAAACCGCCCTTGGCAATGGCAGCCGAGTCGCCAAGCATTCGCTGCGGGTGACATCCTACGGCACCGTCGATGAAACGAACGCGACCGTTGGACTGGCCCGCCTGCATGCCGAAGGCGCGATGGATGCGCAGTTGGCGATGATACAGAACGATCTGTTCGATCTTGGCGCTGACCTTTGCCGCCCGGATATGGAAAAAGACGGCGAGGCAGAATACCCCGTGCTGCGCATTTCGGACGCGCAGGTTTTACGGCTTGAGGACGAGATTGACGCGATGACAGGCAAGGTTGACCCCCTTCGCAGCTTCATTCTGCCGGGCGGATCAGCGCTGGCGGCGCATCTTCACCTTTGCCGGACAATCTCGCGCCGGGCCGAGCGGCTGACAGTTGAGCTTGCCACGATGGAGTCGGTGAACCCCGCATCTGTAAAATACCTCAACCGGCTGTCAGACTGGTTTTTTCAGGCGTCGCGGATTGCCAACAATGATGGTAAAGATGATGTGCTGTGGGTGCCGGGTGCAAATAGGTAGTTGGGTGCGCATTAATCCAACTTGCCTACCTTGGTGAACCGTCGTCTTTCGAAACGTGACGTCCGCGACCTCTGCCGCGTCGATTTTGCCCTGTTGTCGGTTGTCCGCGCACGATAGTAACACCACGAGAAAGATATGAATTAGATTCTTTTGGGAGAGTAACGCTCATGAAGGTCATTGTACCCGTCAAGCGCGTGATCGATTACAACGTGAAGGTTCGCGTCAAAGCGGATGGTTCCGGTGTTGATCTCGCCAATGTAAAAATGTCGATGAACCCGTTCGACGAAATTGCTGTCGAAGAAGCCATTCGCCTACGCGAAGCTGGCAAGGTCGAAGAAGTCATCGCAGTATCCATCGGTGTGAAACAGGCGCAGGAAACGCTACGCACGGCTCTGGCCATGGGCGCCGACCGCGCGATTTTGGTTGTTGCCGCTGATGATGTGCATACGGATATTGAACCGCTCGCCGTTGCAAAAATTCTTGCCGCTGTGGTCAAGGAAGAAAGCCCTGATCTGGTGATCTGCGGCAAGCAGGCCATCGACAACGACATGAACGCGACGGGCCAGATGCTCTCTGCCCTGCTGGGTTGGTCACAGGCCACCTTTGCATCCGAAGTTGATCTGGATGGCGATAGCGCCACAGTCACACGCGAAGTGGACGGCGGTTTGCAGACCATCAAGGTGAAGATGCCCACTATCATCAGTGTTGATCTGCGCCTGAACGAACCACGCTATGCGTCTTTGCCCAACATCATGAAGGCCAAGAAAAAGCCGCTGGATGAAAAGACGCCTGCCGATTACGGCGTCGATGTCACCCCGCGCCTGACGGTTGTCAGCACGGTTGAGCCCGAAGCCCGCAAGGCCGGGATCATCGTTGGTTCTGTTGATGAACTTGTCGAGAAACTCAAAGAAGCGGGGGCTGTGTAATGGCTGTTCTTTTGATTGGCGAAGTCAGCGACGGCGAATTGTCCGTTGATGCAACCGCAAAGGCCGTAACCGCTGCGAAGGCTTTGGGTGATGTGACGGTGCTTTGCGCCGGTGCGTCGGCAAAAACGGCCGCAGATGAAGCCGCAAAAATCGATGGTGTCGCCAAGGTACTTTGCGCCGAAGATGCGGCGCTGGGTCATCGCTTGGCAGAACCGACTGCCGACCTGATCGTGTCGCTGGCTGGCGATTATAGCCACATCGCCGCACCAGGCACGACCGACGCAAAGAACATTATGCCTCGTGTGGCAGCATTGCTTGACGCAATGGTGATTTCCGAAGTGACCGCCGTTGTCGATGCCGACACGTTTGAGCGCCCCATCTATGCGGGCAACGCAGTTCAAACCGTGAAGTCCACAGATGACAAGAAGGTCATGACCATCCGTACAGCTGGCTTTGATGCTGCTGGTATGGGCGGTTCTGCCTCTGTGGAAAGCATCGATGCTGCTGGCAACCCCGGCCTTTCCGAATGGGTTGAGGATAAGGTTGCCGCATCTGACCGTCCTGAACTGACTTCTGCTGGTGTTGTTGTATCCGGTGGTCGTGGTGTCGGGTCTGAGGAAGACTTTGCCATCATCGAAAAGCTGGCCGACAAGCTGAACGCGGCTGTAGGTGCATCGCGTGCGGCTGTGGACAGCGGTTATGCCCCGAACGACTGGCAGGTTGGGCAAACAGGCAAGGTGGTTGCCCCTGATCTATACGTTGCTGTTGGTATCTCAGGCGCGATCCAGCACCTGGCAGGTATGAAAGACAGTAAGATCATCGTAGCCATCAACAAAGACGAAGAAGCGCCGATTTTCCAGGTTGCCGATTACGGTTTGGTTGCTGATCTATTTGATGTCGTACCTGAGCTGACTGAAAAGCTCTGAACGAAAACCAATAAAGTTGAAAAGCCCGCCGCAATCCGGCGGGCTTTTTCTTTAGGCACTTTCAACGTCGTAAAGATATTTGCGCAACTTTGGGATCAGACCGGCGCCCGCCTCGGCATGGCAGGCGATACTGAGCATTTCTGACGCCGAGGGTTCCTGAGATTCTGAAAACATCATGCCGGTGGTTCCCCGGTTCAATGCAGTCTCAGATGGGCGAACGACAACGACATCTTTGGTCAGGGACCGCAAATCACCCAGCATTTTCGCCGTGATGAATAGCGGGTCGGATTGCAGTCGGCTTTCACGTGCGGACCAGTGGTCGTCTGAGACGGGTTCCTCGGAAAACCAGAAGAGCAGGTTGTTCGGCCCAATCTGGCCCAGCATGTTTTTCATGCGTGCAATCCATGCTTCGCGCAGTTCTGTCACGACGATGTCGAACCGTTCAGGTGAAATTTCGTAGAGTGCGCCCAACATGTGCCGTGTGAAGGAAAATTGTGAAAAATCCACCTCACTATAAATCGCCTGCAGCACGGTAGAGGCACGGACAAACCTGTCATTGCGGCGCGGATGAACCGAGTAAAACCGGTTGGATAGGAAATTCGCACCCATGATCTGCACAACAGTCAGGTCGGCCTCTTGGCAAATCTCCATCACCGCGGGGTCATTGACGAAGGCGTCAATACCGCCGTTCACGCAGCCCATATTGACGCAGGTTTGCCGCATCGATTTTTCAACAAGTGTCGGAAACGGTTTTTCAATAAATTTTCCGTAAGTCTCGGTCCCGCCGATAAACGCCAGATAGGGCCGGTCCAACCGTCGCCTTGGTCCCCTGAACAGCATTCTGGAATTGCCATAACGGCATGGCGCATATGATAATTCGCCCACTTCAATGGTTTGGTGTTTCATTTCCCACCTACACTCCTAAATTCACCCGAGGCTGAAACTCGGGGAAATCCTTTACGAAATGTCTAACCTGCAAATTTGAGACAATTTTCACCGGATAATCCGAACTTGAGCCGCCCCTGACGCGCGCCTATGGTGCGTTGGAAACTCTGATGGGAAACACCATGGCGATAGAAAAAGTGGGCATTGTCGGTGCTGGGCAGATGGGCAATGGCATTGCGCATGTCTTTGCACTGGCCGGCTATGATGTACTGATGACCGATATCAGCGCAGAGGCGTTGAAAGCGGCAATCGACATCATCACGCACAACCTCGACCGGCAGGTGAACAAGGAACTCATCAGCGCCGACGCCAAGGAAGAAGCGCTGGCCCGGATCAGTACAACGCAGACCCTTATTGATCTTGGGCCGACCGACCTGATCATCGAGGCCGCGACAGAGCGCGAGGCAATCAAGACCGCCATTTTCGAAGATCTTGTCCCGCATCTGAAGCCCGATACGATCCTGACGTCCAATACCTCTTCCATCTCGATCACGCGCCTTGCCTCGCGCACGGACCGCCCCGAGAAATTCATGGGGTTCCACTTCATGAATCCGGTCCCGATCATGCAATTGGTTGAACTGATCCGCGGTATTGCCACGGATGAGCCGACCTTCAAGAGCTGCTATGAGGTTGTCGAGCGTCTGGGCAAGACGTCGGCCACCGCCGAAGATTTTCCCGCCTTTATCGTCAACCGGATTCTGATGCCTATGATCAACGAAGCGATCTATACGCTGTACGAAGGCGTCGGATCGGTTCAATCAATTGATACGTCGCTGAAACTGGGGGCAAATCATCCGATGGGGCCGTTGGAGTTGGCCGATTTCATCGGGTTGGATACATGCCTTGCGATCATGAATGTGTTGCATGAGGGGCTGGCGGATACCAAGTACCGACCGTGTCCTTTGCTGACAAAATACGTCGAAGCAGGCTGGTTGGGCCGCAAAAGCGAACGTGGTTTTTATGATTACCGGGGGGATACGCCTGTTCCGACGCGTTAAGCGCCGGATTGGTCTTTCAACTCTAATGTGCGGGCGCGCAGCCATGCCATGAAGGCGCGTGGGTCTTTGCCGCGCTCGATTACTTCATCCTGTGGTACTGGTTTGCCTACAACCGGGCGCTGCGGTTTGTTGCATGCGTACACGATCTCATGCAGCAAAAGACCCTGGCGCAAGGTGGCGGATACCCGGTTGGCGATCTGATACCAGCGCGAGTTCGATCCGCTGAAAAAGCAAGGCACGACCTGCGCACCGGACATACGGATCATCTTTGCGGTAAAGACGTTCCACTCCGCCTCTTGCACGGGGCCGAACATGGTCTCGGAAGACGCAACCACACCCGACGGGAACAGGGCCACAAGTCCGCCATTCGATAGATGCTCCATCGCGCTGCGGCGCATCTCGACCATCTTTTTCTGCGCGTCCGGCTCATGCGGGAACGGGACCGGGATCATGTAGCTTCCGGCTTCCTCATCAATTCCGGTCAGGATGGACCGGGTCAGGATACGGTAGTCGCTTCGGACACTGCCAATCAGATCAGCCAGGATCATACCATCGACCATGCCATGCGGATGATTTGCCACGAACACGACCGGGCCGGTGGCTGGGATGTTTGCCCGCTCCTCTGCCGGGGTCAGCAGGTCAATTCCCATGACGTCCAACGCCGTGCGCCAGAACGCCTGACCTTGCACCTTCCCGCGTCGTTCAAACGTGCGGATCATGCGAACAATTGTGATCTTACCGGTGAACCACTCAATCGTGCGGATGATGTGATTTGTCAGTGGCGTGTCGAACGTATTGGCGTAGCTGAGGGTTTTTCGGTCATAGACACGCGGGGCATCATCGGTCGGTGCCTGGGCTACTCCAATATTTCGGGTCGTGTCAGTCAATCGGGATGTCCCATATGATCGGAAAAGCGTCAGTCGCCTTCCCCGAATTTATCAGCAACCAGTGCTGCGATAGCGTCCAACAACGGTTGAGCTTCTGGCCCCGATGTCTCTACGTCAATAAAGGTTCCATTTGATGCTGCCAACATTAAAAGCCCCATGATGCTGTCGCCACCGGCGCTCAGCCCGTCTTTGCGGATCGTTGCAGTGGCGTCAAAGCCTTCGACAACCTCAACCAGACGGGCAGAGGCGCGGGCATGTAGCCCTTTGATATTTTCGATTTTAAGGCGGGAGGTCGTCGTGTTCATCAAGTTGGGGTACCGCTATGACTATCAATATACTTGTGGGCCGCCGCAATCGCAGCATCGACAGCATCAGTTACACTGCGCTGTCGCGATTTGGCCAGCTTTATCAGCATTGGAAGATTGGCGCCGTATAGGATGCGCCGGTCTTCCGGGGAACAGGCCCGCAGGGACAGGTTTGAAGGCGAACCGCCAAACATGTCCGTCACAATCACCACACCATCGCCGGTGTCGACGGCATCGGCGGCTCTACAAATCTCATCCTGTTTGGTTGCGCGGTCATCCTCTGGCCCGATGGCGATGCTTTGCATACCTTGCTGTTCGCCAACGACATGTTCCACGGCTGCCAAGTATTCGCTGGCCAATCCCCCATGTGCGACGATGACGATGCCAATCAAACTTGGGTTTCCTTGCTCGCGGGCGCTTGCGTGCTGCGCCGTTCCATTTCTCGATGCCGTTTAGACACACGCCACCCGTCTTGCGCAAGTGCTGACGCAAGGCGCTCTGCAACTGCCACCGATCGGTGTTGCCCTCCGGTACACCCAAAGCCGATGGACAGATGTGCCTTGCCTTCATCCTTATGTGCGGGCAGCAGTAAATCGATCAGAGATTTCACCCGTTCGAAGAAAGGATCAAAGCGCGGATCTTCTGCCACGTAGGCATCGACAGCCGGGTCACGACCGTCCAGGGGCCGCAGCTTTTCCTCCCAATGCGGGTTTCGCAAGAACCGGCAATCCATCACAATATCCATCCCGCGGGGCAGGCCCCGTTTGTAGGAAAATGAATGGATTGTTACGCCCAGCGGACGACCCTCCCCCCGTGCATACCAGCGTTCGATTTCCGCCCGCAGGTCATGAGGACTTAGCCCCGTTGTATCTATCAGTGTCTCGGCCCTTGCCCTGACAGGTGCCAGAAGCTCTCGTTCACGCGAAATGCCGGCCAAGGGCGGACCGGCCGGAGCGAGTGGATGGCGGCGGCGCGTTTCTGAATAACGGCGGACAAGCTCTTCCTCTTCCGCGTCCAGATAAAGTACCTGCGCCTGCTGATCGGTTCGGGCGGCAAGTTGGTCAATGGTCTCTATCAATGCATTGGTACCGAAGTCGCGGTTACGCACATCCAGGCCCAGCGCAAGCGGGCGGCTTAGCGGTGGGCCTTCCAGTAGCCTTGGCAACAAAGACAGTGGCAAGTTGTCGATTACTTCATAGCCGAGGTCTTCCAGGACATTGATTGCCGTGGATCGCCCGGCGCCGGATGGGCCGGTCACGAGAACAATCGTCGGTATGGATTGATCTGATGGATGTATCATGCCTCAACTCGTCCGGCTTTCAGAAACTGCAGGATTGCCGCCGCAAAATGTGGACCGGAAACCTTGTATATCAAGGGAAGGTCACATCCCAACATCGTGACGTGGCGTTGAGCGGGCAAGCGTTTTGTCTCTTCTTGGTCAAGATCGACGACCAATAGCACCGATGCGTCACCGGCTGTGTCGGCACGCAATACCCCAATGCCCCGCGCCTCGATCATGCCATTGCCAACTGGTGGGCAGGTGGCCGTCACCGCCGCCCCGTCAGACGTCAAGATTACCTTATCATCAGCCACCAGCTTGCAACCCATCCCCATCAAGTTCAGTGCAAGCCCCGACTTTCCAGTGCCCGAAGCGCCCGTGATCAAAACGGCCCGTTTCTGCCAGGCGACACAGGTTGCGTGGACGTCGATCTGATCCACTGATCTCTCCTTGGGCTGCGTCTAAAGCGGGAAACCTACGACAAAGCGCGCACCCAATGGTTCAGAGGTCGCATCAGCATCCGTCGGCATGATGTTTTCAGCCCAGATAACACCGCCATGGGCCTCTACGATCTGTTTCGAGATAGCGAGACCCAGACCCGAGTTGTTACCGAACTGCCCTTCGGGTCTTTCCGAATAGAACCGCTGGAAAATCTTGGTTAGCGCCTCAGCCGGTATACCGGGGCCAGTATCTTCGACCACCACCAGTGCGCGGTTCTGGCGCTTGCGCGCCCAGACACGGACGGCATCGCCGTTTTCACAGAAGGAAATAGCGTTGGTGATCAGGTTCACGAAAACCTGCGCGATGCGACCCTCCAGGCCCTGAAGAACGATCTCATCGTTGGGCAGGTCCGCAATATAGTCGATGCCCTTGTCTTTGGCTTCTTTGCCCAAAAACTCATTCAGGTTATTGAGCATTTTCAGCAGATCGAACGGCTCTTCCTCTTCTTTGACCAGCTCACTATCAAGTCGGGATGCATTTGAGATGTCACTGACCAGTCTGTCCAAACGCCGCACATCGTGTTCGATCACTTCCAGCAACCGTTCGCGTTGGTCATCCCGCTTGGCGACACGCATGGTGCCGACAGCCGATCGGAGCGACGCGAGGGGGTTTTTAATCTCATGTGCCACGTCGGCAGCAAATTGTTCGTTCCCCTCGATCCGCTCGTAGAGCGCCGATACCATTCCCCGTAGCGCACCAGACAACCGGCCGATCTCATCAGGGCGGGCTGTCAAATCAGGGATACGGACCTTGACGGGGGACATCTTGCGAGCGTTTTTGTCCTGACCCGTCTCTGCTGCGGCTGCGAGCTCGGCCAAGGGATTCGCAATGGTCGAGGCTAAAACAAGGCTCAGACCGACGCTGATAAACATACCCACAATGAATAATCGAAGTACCTGCTCCCGCTCTCGGCGGACCAGACTGTCAACTTCGCCCGCAGCAGTTGTTGCAGCGATCACGCCAACAACGGTCTCACCACGCAGAATGGGCGTTGTGACGATAAAGGTCGTGGTACCGCCAACATCGGTTGACTCAAGCATTGTACCGCCGGTCAACGCACGCTTGACGTTTTCCTGAGACAACTCGATCAATCTTTGCGCCGGGGTCCGGTCGTCGCCCAAACCAAACAATCCGACGGTCCCCGACCAAAGCCGGCCCAAGGAATCAGTGATAAAGGTACCTTCCACACGCTCCTGCAATTCAGCAACAGCGGCAGCTTCGAGGCTGCCTGTAGCCGTTGCCACCAAGGTCGCATCGGGAGAATATACGGACACCTCCACACCACCCCGAAGGCTCATGCCTGACAATGTGCGGGCTGGATTAACTCCGTCTGCGGTCACAAGGTTCACCGGTGCAAAGCGTGGCAACTGCGCCTCAAACACATCGGCGATCAGCTGCGCTTCGTTCACCAACCCTTTGGCGCGCTGATAGGCCAGACTGTCACGCGATGGGTTGAGGTAAAGCACACCGGCGATCAGCAAGATCATCGCAATCAGGTTGAATGTGATAATCTTGCGAGCAATGGGCGAGCTGCGAAGCGCGAAAAATCCGCGGCGGGATTGGCGCGGCCGTTCGCCGAAACCCTCAATCGCCCCCGGGGCGACCCAATCATCGCCGAACACAAGATCGGGCGTCCGTGCGGCCTTGCGGACCGACTCCAGGTCGCGCACGTCGATCTTGGGGGCGGCGGTCATGGCCTACTCTTCGTTGTAACGGTATCCGATGCCGTAAAGCGTCTCGATCGCGGAAAATTCGTCATCCGCATTCCGCATTTTCTTACGCAGGCGCTTGATATGGCTGTCGATGGTGCGGTCATCTACATAAACCTGATCATCATATGCGACATCCATCAACTGATCACGACTCTTTACGAAACCCGGCCGTTGGGCCAAGGCCTGTAGTAACAAAAATTCGGTCACGGTCAACGAGACGTCTCCGCCCTTCCACTTTACCGCGTGACGCAGGGGGTCCATTACCAATTCACCGCGGATCATCACCTTGGTTTCTTCGGTCTCTTCGATCTCTTCACCGGCTATCGCATCCTGCCGACGCAGAAGTGTGCGAATACGTTCAACCAGCAGGCGCTGCGAGAAAGGCTTTTTGACGTAGTCGTCGGCACCCATACGCAGTCCGAGCACCTCATCAATCTCATCATCCTTTGATGTTAGAAAGATAATAGGCATCGCCGTTTTCTGACGCAGCCGTTGCAACAGATCCATGCCATCCATACGGGGCATCTTGATATCAAGCACCGCCATATCGGGCATGCGCTTGTTGAAAGCATCCAATGCGGCTTGTCCGTCATTATAAGTCTCGACCTCAAAGCCCTCTGCCTCCAGTGTCATCGAAACTGAAGTCAGAATGTTTCTATCGTCATCGACCAACGCAATTCTGGACATTTGTCACCTCCCTCAAAGGCTTAGGCGTTTACAGGCATTTGGTGAAACACTTTTCATCTTTTGGGGGGCCGAATCAATCCCAATAACCAGAGTTTGCCAATCAGCGCGTTAATTGCGCCTTATTTCGAAGCAGGCATGGCGAAAATGCCGCAGTCGTGATGCTGGGGGTAACTTGGTTGCGCTAACACGGATTTGGTTGCGCTAACTGTGACAAAGCGCACTATCCGTGGCCGAAATCATGATGTTAAGAGTTGCCATCGGGCCGCTGTGGCCCGGAAAAATCAGGAGCATTCCCATGGACCATGGAACGGTCAACCCGCAGATGAAACTTGAGGATCAAGGCATCAAAGGGCTGGGTTATGTCTACTATAACCGGTCTGAAGCTGAACTGCAGGAGGCGGCCGTGGCCGCTGGAGAAGGTGTGAACGGCAAGGGCGGAACATTCCTTGTCAGCACTGGCAAGCACACAGGTCGGTCCCCCAAGGACAAATTCGTGGTGCGGACGCCGTCCGTCGAAAACACGATTTGGTGGGAAAACAACCCGCCCATGGAGTCTGCAAAATTCGATGTGCTTTATGCAGACATGCTCGAGCACATGAAAGGCGGCACATACAATGTGCAGGACCTTTTCGGCGGGGCTGATCCGGCACACCGGTTAGATGTACGTGTGGTGACGGAACTGGCATGGCATGGCCTTTTCATCCGACATCTGCTTCGCCGCCCGGATGCGTCAGAGTTGGAGAGCTTCTCACCTGACTTCACAATCATCAACTGTCCAACCTTCAAGGCGGACCCCGAAAAGCATGGTTGCCGGTCCGATACCGTCATTGCCATGAACTTTGACGCCAAGCTGATCCTGATCGCAGGCACCGAATATGCCGGAGAGAATAAAAAATCCGTTTTCACCCTGCTCAACTATCTGCTGCCCGAAAAAGGGATCATGCCGATGCATTGCTCGGCCAACCATGCGCCGGGGAACCCTGTGGATACCGCGATTTTCTTCGGATTGTCGGGCACCGGGAAAACCACCCTGTCGGCGGACCCATCCCGGACCCTGATCGGCGATGATGAACATGGCTGGTCTGACCGCGGGACGTTCAACTTTGAAGGTGGGTGCTACGCCAAGACCATCGGTCTTGATCCAAAGGCAGAGCCCGAGATTTACGCCACCTGTTCGATGGAACACACCGTCATTGAGAACATGGTCTATGACAAAGATACGCTTGAGCTCGATTTCGAGGATGACAGCCTGACTGCCAATATGCGCTGCGCCTATCCGATGCATTACATCTCGAATGCGTCCGAAACCGCGCTTGGCGGGCATCCCAAGAACATCATCATGCTGACCTGCGATGCGTTCGGGGTCATCCCGCCCATCGCTAGACTGACACCAGCGCAGGCGATGTATCACTTTCTGTCTGGCTTCACCTCCAAGGTTGCTGGAACGGAGCGGGGTGTGACCGAACCAGAACCGACGTTCAGCACATGCTTTGGTGCCCCCTTCATGCCGCGTCGGCCAGAGGTTTACGGCAACCTGTTGCGCGAAAAGATCGCAAGCCACGGGGCTACCTGCTGGTTGGTCAATACCGGTTGGACGGGTGGCGCCTATGGCACCGGCAACCGGATGCCGATCAAGGCAACACGGGCGCTTCTGTCCGCCGCACTTGACGGCACCTTGATTGAAAGCACCTTTCACAAAGACCCTAATTTCGGGTTTGATGTTCCGGTCTCGGTCGATGGTGTTGATGACAAGCTTCTTAACCCGCGAGGCACTTGGGCCGACCCAGAAGGCTACGACGCACAGGCCCAAAAATTGGTGGGCATGTTCGTTGATAACTTCGAAAAATATGTGCCTTTCATCGACGATGACGTGAAGGCAGCTGTGATCGGCTAAATTCGTTGGTAAGGCGGGATTTTCCCGCCTTGCAACCTATGGACAAGTCGCATTGATTTGCTAGACTTGTAGCATGTTCAAACATTTAGTAATTGGTATCCTCACATGTATCCCTGTCGCAGTTTCCGCAGAGATACCTATTTCACTTGGTGAAATTTCATCTCAACTTTCGTCGTTCGAAGCGGGTGTTATCTGCGCCCCGGACAGCGTCGACAAACGTGCTGCACCCAATACAATTGCGGGCACGACCAATATCATTGACGCCGAACCGCCTTTCATCTCGACCCAATATCGGGTGCCTGCTGTTGTGGGTGTAGGTTTCGGGGTTAAGTCGCTGGCCAATGATTCATTCGGGATCACCGGGGTAAAGGTCGTTGTCACACATCCACCCATGGGCCCGGACAAGATCACAAAGCAGAGTTTTGTCAGCAGCATAAGCGGTCGTTCACGTTCACTGACGTTTTATCAGTTCGACTATGACTACGAACTGGTTGCTGGCCAATGGCACATTTTGGCGACCAAAGACGGCGAAATCCTTTATGACGTTTCTTTTGAGGTCACAAACCCGCTGAATATGCCCGAGCTTGCCTCTGCCTGTGGGTTCCAGAACCTGTTTTCTTAACCAAACAGTCCACGTCGGATAAGGTTTGCGCCCGCAACGATCAGGACAAGCAGCGTCACGCGCCGAAACCTGTCCTGATCGAACTTATCACCAAGACGAAAGCCAACCCACATGCCAGCAATGGCAGGGACAACAAGGGCGAGCGAGAAAGGCAGTGTCTGCCAATTCAGGATGCCCGATCCGAGATGACCGAAAAACAGCATCACAGATCCAAGCCCGAAGATAACGCCCTGCACAGCCATCTGTTTGACCCGTGGTGTGTCCAGCGCCAGCAGATAAAGCACGGTTGGCGGCCCCCATGTGCCAGACAGCCCACCAAGCACACCAGCGAGAAAGCCAGCAACCCATTCGAAGGGGCGGCGCATGCGCGGACCAAGCTGTGGCCGCCAACCGGCCAGCTGTACCGCGCAAAGGATCACCACAGGGATGCCCAGGACAATGAACATCACGTCGCTTGGAATTGCCCTTAGAAATTGGGCTGAAACCAAGATCATCAGGCACGCCACGCTGATGAAACGCCAGTGCTCTTTCACAGCATCGCGCGCCGGACCCAAGCCGGCGCGGGCCACCTGCATGATGTTCGTCAGAACAATAGGTACAACGATTCCCGCGACAACCAACTGGGGCTCGATCAAAATGCCCATACCGGCGATCATCACCAGCGGCATGCCAAAGCCGACGGCACCTTTGACAAAGCCACCAATCAAGGTCACGGCGACAGCGAAGCCGAATAAGGCGGGGCTGATCTGATCAAATAAATCAAACATATAGCCTCATAACCGCTGCATCGCGGCATGACACGCAAAAATCCGTGACGTAATATTTGTTCAATAATACGTATTACAAAGAATTAAGATTGCGCTGCAACCGCAGAAACGTTATCTCTGCAGCTGCACAATGGAGGGAGTCGCCAGATGCCACATGACGGACAAGATATGATAAAAGCGCAAAGCATGATCATACCTGAATTGCTGGTCCAAACGGGCGCTGCCTTACCCGCTGTAGACACTGTGCTGGCCCGCGCCACCGAAAGCTTGCGGGCGCTGGTGACAGATGGCGACCGCATCTCTGGTGCATTGATTGAAGAAAACCAAACCGCCGCCCATGGGCTGGCTTGGCTGGCGACCTATGCGCAGGCGCTGCACCAGATGCAGAACTGGGCGGTGAAGCTGGACGTGGAAGGCAAGTTTGGCGAAGTCGAACAACTGATCCATCAGATCGCTTTTGGTGAATACCTCTGGCAGATTTACGGCGGCATCCAGATGAATCAGGGCGAAGTGATCCGCCTGCAGGACATCGGGCTGTCTCAGGACGACATGCGTGAACTAATGTCACCTGCCGTGATGACGCTGACCCAGTCCGGCAATACTCAGGCCATCCGCGCCCGCCTGTGTACGCTGATGCAGGAACAAGCAGCCAATATTACTGTCGGGACATCTGGTCTTGATGACGAGCTGGAAATGATCCGCGAGCAGTTCCGCCGCTTTAGTCTTGATAAGGTCGAGCCGCATGCACATGACTGGCACCTGAACGACGAACTGATCCCCTTGGACATCATCAGCGAGATGGCCGAGATGGGTGTGTTCGGTCTGACTATCCCAGAGGAATATGGTGGTTTCGGGCTGTCCAAGGCCTCAATGTGCGTGGTCAGCGAAGAGCTTTCGCGCGGATATATCGGTGTCGGCTCACTGGGAACGCGGAGCGAGATCGCCGCAGAACTGATCCTTTGCGGCGGTACCGAGGAGCAAAAGCAGCATTGGTTGCCGGGCATTGCGTCGGCCGAGATTTTGCCGACGGCTGTGTTTACCGAACCCAACACCGGATCGGACCTTGGCAGCCTGCGCACCCGCGCAGTCAAAGACGGCGAAACTTGGCAAGTTACGGGCAATAAAACGTGGATCACCCATGCCGGGCGAACTCATGTGATGACTTTGCTGGCCCGGACCGACCCAGAAACGACCGATTATAAAGGTCTGTCGATGTTCCTCGCCGAAAAGACCCCCGGCGATGACGAGAACCCCTTCCCGACCGAAGGGATGACCGGTGGCGAGATCGAGGTTCTTGGTTATCGCGGTATGAAAGAATACGAACTGGCCTTTGACGGGTTCAAAGTGAAGGACGAGAACCTGTTAGGTGGAGAGACCGGCAAGGGCTTCAAGCAGTTGATGCAGACGTTTGAATCCGCCCGTATCCAGACTGCCGCCCGTGCCGTGGGTGTTGCTCAATCCGCGCTTGATGTGGGGATGCAATACGCTGAAGAGCGTAAGCAGTTTGGCAAGGCCCTGATCAACTTCCCCCGCGTGTCCGGCAAACTTGCCATGATGGCGGTGGAAATCATGATCGCGCGCCAGCTGACCTATTTCAGCGCGGCGGAGAAAGACAACGACCGCCGTTGTGATCTTGAGGCCGGGATGGCAAAGCTGCTGGGCGCCCGGATTGCCTGGGCTTGCGCGGATAATGCGCTGCAAATCCACGGCGGAAACGGCTTCGCGCTGGAATACAAGATCAGCCGCATCCTGTGCGATGCGCGTATCCTGAATATCTTTGAAGGCGCTGCCGAAATTCAGGCCCAAGTGATAGCACGCCGTTTGCTAGGGTAACGGCGTGCTGCGGCGGGGCAATCGTGGCCCAATGATGAAATGAGATCCTCGCCGCATTTTCATGTTCCCGACCTGACGATCTGCCTAAAGAGGCGTTTCAGTCATCCCCATAGCGCTTGATGGCGTCAATCAGCCGTTGTCGCGCGATTGGCACCGCTCTATCGCCAAGGCTTTTGACAAGCCGATGTTCAACGAAATATCCCGTTGTCCCCAGCGCATCAACGACATTGACGGAGGTCGCTTCCCCCTGCCCGACCAGTACTGGCGGTAGCGGCAACATACGGTCCGCCCACTCGCCCGCTGCCTGCCGACTAACCGCGCGGCCCGACTTGGGCGAGACATAGACCAGATCCTCGTTCACGCCCCGTACCGCACAAGCGGACAGGTCCAGCCCAAACCCCATCTCTTCCAGCAGTGCCTGTTCCCAACGCAGATAAGCGAGCGGCCAGATGTCGGACTGTCCCAACAGATCAAGCAGCGCGACCGTTCTGTCATAAAGCGGATCATGCGCCTCGCGTTCCGGCAGGACCATGGTGAGCAGTCCGCATACGGCATTCAGGCCTGCCAGCGCCAGCCGGTCGCCCATGGCCGCAGCGGCGCGGCTGCGCACCGGTTCGACCGTGAACGCTCCCAAATGTTCGTCCAGCCGTGCCTTCCACGCGACGGAAACCTGCGCCCCGGGCTGTAGCACCGGCGTCATCTTGCGGCTCGCCCCGCCGCGCACCACACCGGCCTGCCGCCCCCGCGTGGCTGCGAACACATCGACTATGGCCGAGGACTCACCAAAAGGGCGTGCAGCCAGCACGACCGCATCATCGGACCATTCAATCATGAAGCAAACGCAGGGCCTGATCGCGGATCGCGGTCAAACCATCACGATCAAAGACGCCGCGAGACAACACACGCAGGCCTACAACAAGTGAAAGCAATGACTTAGCTGTCTGCGTCGGATCGATAGCGGGCGATATGGTGCCCAGTCTTTGCCCCGCAACGATCTTGCGATGAAAGAACGCCTCAAAATCGGCCATCGCATCGGTCACAAATGCCCTGACACTGTCAGGCTGGTTGGGCAGGTCGAGCGCTGTGTTGATAAGCAGGCAACCTGCGAACTGTTTGTCCTGCATACTTTGATCAATCAGCGCATCAAACAAGGCGCTGATTGCAGCGACCGGGTCATCAAACCCATCCAGATCGCGCAAGAGTTGTTGTCTGTTGTCGCGATCATATTTGTCCAAGGCCACCGCAAACAGGTTCGCCTTGCTTTTGAACGCATTATAGAGCGAGCCTTTGTTGATCCCCATGCCCGTCTGCAAATCGCTGATCGACGTCGCGGCATAGCCCTTGGCCCGGAAGACATCCATCGCCCGGTCCACCGCCACATCCATGTCGAACTCTTTTTCCCAAGGCATCGCCCGCGCCTCATCAGCATGAAACTACCCGGACAGTAGGCTGTTTATACCGTTTGTTCAACATAACGAGAGCGGCCGATTCACTGTATTGACCGATTGGTCTATACAATCTAGCTAAATTTATACCGAACGGTATAAACTATCACTCGTAGATCAAGAGCATACAAATGGCCGACTTCAAAACGCACACGACCGATACAGCCCCCGAAGATGCAAAGCCTTTGCTGGCAAAAGCACAAAGCGCCTATGGTTTTGTTCCCAACCTGCTGGCGACCATGGCAACATCGCCCCAATTGCTGGAGGCGTATATGGCCGTCGTTGGTATCCTTGGGAAATCATCGTTTGCTGAAACCGAACGGCAGATCGTGATGATGACCAACAGCCGGCTGAACGGATGCGACTATTGCATGGCGGCCCACACGACCCTGTCACAAATGGCAAAGGTGGATGCAGGCATCATTGAGGCCCTGCGCACAGGAAGTGCCATTGCAGACCCCAAGCTGGAAGCACTGCGTAAATTCGCCGCCATCGTGAATGAAACACGCGGCTGGCCTGAAAAATCAGATGTTCAGGATTTCCTGAGTGCGGGCTACACAGAAGAGGCAGTTATGAATGTCGTGCTGGCCACTGCGTTCAAGGTTATGTCTAACTACACCAACCATATCGCCAAAACGCCTGTGGATGCCGCCTTTGCGCCGAATGCGTGGACCAAGGCAGCGGCTTGAAACAAGGGTGGGTCGACAACCTTGTGATCGGCCCTATCCCGCCCAGCGGTCACGCAACAGTGCAGCTGGCACTACAATTGTTTTGGTAGTCAGCGGTTGAACTGATACCCGATTTTCCAATTGGACCTGAACCAGATGATAACCACCCTCATCAAGTGCAGGTATGTTGACGGTCATGTAGACAACGTCTGCCTTTTTGCACCGATAGGTTTGCCGAACTTCCGGCACCTCGTCCGCAGGCATCGTAAACGGCTCTTCCACCGCACAGCGCCCTTGGTCATCCTGTACGGTGACGGTGTCAAAGAAAGCCTTGAATAGTTGTTGATCGGTCCGGTTATCCTTTGCCGCATCATGATCGCCAAATAATCCAACAAACGGGGCGGAGCCACCGATGAGCGATACTGTGATCTGCTGGTTATCGATACGAACCATGAGCTGGAGCGCTGCGCCTTCGTGAGCAGCGGACGGACCTGATAGGATCATCGCCGCGATCAGGAACAAGCGTTTGAGGGAATAGACCATGTCGCAGCTCTCCGTCGTGTTGCGGTTCGCACATCAGATCTGCCGCACAACGCGTATTTTGTAGTTTGCCAGCATCAGCTTTGGAGTCCATGCGTCCGTGATGTTGTCGGTACCGTTAGCAGATCGCCGCCTACTTGGTTGACCATGGCTGATCCGCCTATGATAACGGGTTTGAATGTATACGCGACCGGAGACCAGTATGACGTTTCGCACCCTTGCAGCCATTGCGGCACTTGTTTTGACATCAACGGCGGCGGTCGCCGAAGAGTGTACGCCAGAGTCGATCCAGGCCCAGCAAGGCGAGCTTATCGCCGCGATTGAAGATTTGGCCGCCCGCGATCCCGAACGGGCGCAGCAACTGGTTTTGGATTTTCAGGCCAAGGTGAATGAAGCCGCCGCGTCGGAAGACGAAGAAGCCGTGTGCAAGGCTTTTGATGAGCTCATGGCAGTCGCTACGGGCTGATAGGCAGTAGCAAATACGCACGATCTGACGTCAAAGCTTTAGGTCGTATTCCGAAATACGATCTAGGCTGGTATCGCACACCACTTGGGCCCAGTCGCATCTTGTTTCATCCGCCTACCCGCGATAGTGACAGGATTAGCAAAGCCAAGGCCGAAGCCCATGATCATAACCGCCGCAGATGACCCAAAGACACTGGTCAGTTCAGACTGGCTTGCCGCGCATCTCAAAGACCCCGACATACGGATTTTTGATGCGTCCTGGTCTCTGCCGGACGCAGACCGCGACGCCAAGGCGGAGTACGAAAAGAAGCACATTCAAGGTGCCCGTTTCTTTGACATCGACGAAATCGCCGATAACCGGTCAGAGCTGCCGCATATGGCCCCACCGATTGAGAAGTTCATGTCCCGCATGCGGGCGATGGGCGTGGGTGACGGACATCAGGTTGTCGTTTACGACGGAACCGGCGTTTTCTCTGCGGCGCGTGTTTGGTGGCTGTTTCGGCTGATGGGCAAAACGGATGTTGCTGTTCTTGACGGGGGCATGCCCAAGTGGTTGGCCGATGGGCATAAAACCACATCCGCGCCACCCACTATCCGTGACAGGCATATGACTGTTGAACCTCGGCGCGATCTTGTCCGTGACGTGACAGAGGTCGCCCGCGCGGCCAAGCTGGGCGATCACAGCATCATCGATGCCCGCGCGCCCGCCCGTTTTCGCGGGGACGCGCCAGAACCGCGTGAAGGATTGCGGGCCGGCCATATTCCGGGGGCAAAAAACCTGTTTTATCAGGATCTTCTGAATAATGATGGCACCATGAAGCCGCCCAACGCGCTGCGTACCGTTTTCAACGACGCGGGCATCGATCTGCAAAAACCCGCGATTACCACCTGTGGATCGGGCGTGACCGCCGCCATCCTTTCGCTTGCCCTTGAGCGGATCGGCAAGACCGATCATTCGCTTTACGATGGCTCATGGTCCGAATGGGGCATGTACGCCGATCTTCCTATCGCTACCGGAGCCGCCTGATGCTGGAAAACCTCACCCCTCAACCCGCCGATAAGATCCTTGCCCTGATGGCTGCATATCGGGAAGACCCGCGCAGCGAAAAGGTCGATCTGGGTGTGGGTGTCTACAAGGATGCCACCGGGAACACACCGGTCATGCGCGCGGTGAAAGAGGCAGAGAGGCTTATCCTCGCGGATCAGAACACCAAGGCCTACACAGGACTGGCGGGTGATCCGGCCTTTGGTGATGCAATGCGCAAACTGGTGCTGGCTGAAAGCGTCCCGGCAGAGCGTGTGGCCGCCGTTGCCACACCCGGCGGCACCGGGGCAATCCGGCAAGCGCTGGAGCTGATCAAGATCGCAAGTCCAAAGGCCACGATCTGGCTATCCAATCCAACATGGCCGAACCATCCGTCGATCATCAAATATCTTGGTATGAAGATGGCTGAATATCGCTATTTCGATAGCGAGACCCGCGGTGTAGATTTTGCTGGCATGCTGGCCGACCTGGACAAAGTGGCCGAAGGCGACATCGTCCTGCTGCATGGATGCTGTCACAACCCGACCGGGGCGAACCTGACACTGGATCAGATAAATCAGGTCATTACTCTGATGCAAAAGAAGCGGGCCATTCCGCTTGTGGACATCGCGTATCAAGGCTTTGGGGACGGGCTGGATGCAGATGCGCAAGTGACGCGCCATATCGCGTCTAGCTTTGATAACTGCCTGATAGCGGCAAGCTGTTCGAAGAATTTCGGCGTCTACCGAGAGCGCACAGGTATTCTGATGGCCGTGGCCAAGGACGCGGATCAAAAGGCTGTTACGCAACAGAACCTGGCTTATCTGAACCGCCAGAACTTTTCTTTCCCACCTGATCACGGGGCGCGGGTTGTGACGACAATTCTGAATGACCCCGAACTCCGCGCCGATTGGGAAGCAGAGTTGGAAGATGTGCGCAACGGGATGCTCGATCTGCGGCAGCAATTGGCGGATGAGCTGCGGCGACTGACCAATTCTGACCGCTTTGATTTTCTCGCCGACCATCGGGGGATGTTCAGCCGCCTTGGCACCACACCGGACAAGGTTGAAAAACTGCGCGCCGAGCATGGAATTTACATGGTGGGCGACAGCCGCATGAATATTGCCGGGTTGAACGCCGAAACAGTGCCGGTTTTGGCGAAGGCGATTGTTGCCGCCGGCGTCTGATGGTGACGCAAATACGATAGACAGGTCGCAAACATCACATTTAGCGTTGATCATCAACAACGTTAAAGGTGGTGCCATGGCCGAACCCATCCAACTTCCCCCGGATCCGCCACGTGGACGTCGCGCTGGGGGCCGGGCAGCCAGAGTAGCGCTGCGCGCCGCACCCCTTGCAGAACATATGCGCCCCATCCGCCCCGGCATGGCTGGGGGGCTTTATAATCCGCTAAGCAGCGCGGATGTGACCCGCATTCATGAAGCCGCATTGAAGGCTCTGGAAGAAATCGGTCTGTCGCAGGCACCACAATCGGGTGTTGACGCAATGGTCAAGGCGGGCGCCATACAAGGCGATGATGGCCGGTTGCGGTTTCCGCGTGCGCTGGTCGAAGACATGCTTGCCATAGCGGCACGCGACATCACATTGCATGGGCGTGACCCACAATACGACCTGCATCTGTCCGGAACCAATGTGCATTTCGGGACGGCAGGTGCGGCGGTGCATATGGTCGATCCGACTGACAACAGCTATCGCGAATCCACATTGCGCGACCTTTATGATGCGGCGCGGCTGACCCAGAACCTTGATAACGTGCATTTTTTCCAACGGGCCATGGTTGCGCGTGACATCACCGACAATCTGGAACTCGATATCAATACGTTTTACGCGAGCTGTGCGGGTACGAAAAAGCATGTGGGCACGTCATTTGTTGAGGAAAGCACCGTTCCTGATTGCCTGACGCTGGCCCACATGATCGCTGGCGGCGAAAATGCATGGCGTGCGCGGCCTTTCGTTTCCAACAGCAACTGCTTTGTCGTCCCACCAATGAAGTTCGCCACCGAAAGCTGCCTGGTGATGGAGGCCTGTATCAGGGGCGGCATGCCCGTGCTGCTTTTGTCAGCGGGTCAGGCGGGTGCAACAGCCCCGGCGCCGATTGCTTTGGCAATCGTGCAGGCGGTGGCGGAATGTTTGGCCGGTGTGGTCTACGTCAATTCCATAGCACCAGGCCACACGGCTGTGTTCGGCACTTGGCCGTTCGTGTCCGATCTGCGAACCGGGGCGATGTCCGGCGGCTCTGCCGAGCAAGGGTTGCTCACGGCTGGCTGCGCCCAGATGCACCGGTTTTATGGATTGCCCGGCGGTGCTGCGGCGGGCATCTCGGACAGCAAGATGCCGGATATGCAGGCCGGTTGGGAACAGGGGATCACCAACACGCTCGCAGGGTTATCGGGGTTGAACATGGTCTATGAAGCAGCGGGGATGCATGCATCACTGCTCGGGTTTTGCTTTGAAAGTTTGGTGCTGGGCGATGACATTCTGGGGCAGGTGATGCGCTGTGTCCGCGGGATCGATGTGACCGAGGACAACACCTCGATCGAGGTGATGCGTGAAGTTTGTATCGACGGTCCCGGCCACTATCTGGGCAGCGACCAGACCCTCAACTTGATGCAGACAGAATATGTGTACCCCACTATCGGCAACCGGATGAGTCCCAAGGAATGGGCCGAGAACGACAAACCAGACCTTCTGGAAAACGCAATTGCACGCAAGAATGCCATTCTTGAAGCGGCACAACATCAGATTGACCCCGCGACGGATCAGGCGATCCGGTCGGCATTCAGGATACATCTCTGACATGAAGTACGGTGTGATTGGCCTCGGTAATCTGGGCGGCCATCTTGCGGCGAGCCTCGGGCGCGAGGGGTTTGACCTCATCGTTTACGATCAGGATATCGAGAACTGCTTGCGGCTGACGGATATGGGCGCTGCGCTGGCAGACAGTCCGGCATCACTTGCCCGCGACTGCGACGCCATCGTCACCTGCCTGCCATCGCCAACCGTATCCGAGGCCGTGCTGGACGAGGTGCTAAGTACCGCAAAACCGGGGGCGACGTGGATCGAAATGTCGACCCTTGGTCGCGATGACATTTTGCGGCTGTCGGCAAAGGCAGCCGAAAAAGGGGTGCGTTGCATTGAATGCCCCGTAACAGGCGGCGTCCATTTGGCCAGTTCGGGTGAGATTACGGTGCTTGTCGGTGGTGATCAGGACCTGTTTGATCTGCACCGCCCCGCGCTACAGGCCATGGGTGGCAAAATCATCCATATGGGGCCGCTTGGTTCGGCCGCCGTCATCAAGGTGATCACCAATATGCTGGCCTTCATTCATCTTGTTGCGGGGGGTGAGGCGATGATGCTGGCCAAACGGGCAGGTTTGGACCTGACAAAGTCTTGGGAGGCGATTGCGGCTTCTTCCGGCAATTCCTTCGTACATGAAACCGAAGGCCAGTTGGTTCTCAATGGCAGCTACGATGTGGCCTTTACGATGGATCTGGCGCTGAAAGATCTTGGTTTTGCCGCCGGTTTTTCGGCAGAGACCGAGACGCCATTGGCTATCGCCGATCTGGTGCACGACATCTTCAAGGAAGGTAAGGCAGCTTATGGCGGCGATGCGCAATCAACCCAGATTGTGAAACTGCTTGAGGATGCGTTGGGCACCGATCTGCGCGCACCCGGTTTTCCGGCGCGGTTGTAGGAACGAATTTTCGCGAAAATTCGTGGGCCGCAAAATTTTCTGTTGAAAATTTTGGACGCTCTTGCTGCAGGTGCAAAATGGCGCTTGCAGATGCTTACGTAACATTATACCGACTCAGGCAACTGAAACGTAATTTTCATGCTCACAGGATCGCCGATGTCATTCCGCCTGCAACCCACACCCCCTGCCCGTCCAAACCGGTGTCAGTTGTTTGGCCCTGGCTCAAACACCAAGCTGTTTGAAAAAATGGCGGCCTCGGCGGCAGATGTGATCAACCTCGATCTTGAGGACAGCGTTTCGCCATCCGACAAGGACGCGGCCCGCGCAAATGTCATTCAGGCCATCAATGAAGTGGACTGGAACACGAAGTATCTGAGCGTCCGCATCAATGGGCTCGACACGCCATACTGGTATCGTGATGTCGTGGACGTGCTGGAACAGGCGGGCGACCGGTTGGATCAGATCATGATCCCGAAGGTTGGATGTGCCGCCGATGTCTACGCCGTTGACGCCCTAGTAACGGCGATTGAGACCGCCAAGGGCCGCACGAAACCTATCAGCTTTGAAGTTATCATCGAATCCGCCGCTGGTATCGCCCGTGTTGAGGAGATTGCAGCCAGTTCACCCCGAATGGCGGCGATGTCATTGGGTGCGGCCGATTTCGCGGCCTCCATGGGGATGCAAACCACCGGGATCGGCGGGACGCAGGAAAACTACTACATGCTCCACGGCGACACCCGCCACTATTCCGACCCTTGGCATTGGGCACAGACCGCCATCGTCGCGGCCTGCCGTACACATGGCGTTTTGCCGGTCGATGGCCCGTTCGGCGATTTCAGCGATGACGAAGGTTACCGCGCTCAGGCCCGCCGTTCGGCGACATTAGGCATGGTCGGCAAGTGGGCTATCCACCCCAAACAGATCGCGCTCGCCAATGAAGTTTTCACACCTTCAGACGAGGCCGTGGCCGAAGCCCGCGAAATCCTCGCCGCTATGGAAGACGCAAAAGCGCGCGGCGAGGGGGCAACTGTCTACAAGGGCCGTTTGGTGGATATCGCCTCGATCAAGCAGGCCGAGGTGATTGTCCGCCAGTCAGAGATGATTGCAGCCCGTTAGGTCGTTGGGGCTACTGCCCTGCCAACGTCAAATTTCCGGCTTCGAAAGCGCTCCGACAATCAGTGGCATCATGCATCACGTCTTCGCTAAGAAGTACGGTTCCGGTCATCCCAGCCCCTGTAAAACGCAGATCATCACACTCATCATCGTTTGCCCATTCGCCGCTATCGTCGCCAAAATCAATAGTGCCATCGGCGTCTACTCCGCGCAAAACAAGCTGGCCAGCTTGGTAAGCCGTCTGGCAATCGGTCGCGTCGCGCAATACATCGTCTACCAGCAGGTCGGTCGACGTCATACCGGGACCAGCAAAGCGCGGATCATCACATTCGTCGTCATTTGACCACTCACCGCTATCGTCGCCAAAATTGACATCAAATGCATAAAGCGGGCTTGCAAGGGCAGTCAAAAGTACTGCCGTCAGGGGGAATATCGATTTCACTTTTCTCGGTCCTAATAGCGCCCCCGCGCGCTGTCTCGCACAGTGTCTTGCAGCATTGCAATAGTCGATCATCACAGCGTATATCAAACTGACAAAGCGCGAGGATCATCATGACCCAATACCTTGATTTCGAAAAATCCCTTGCTGACATTGAAGGCAAAGCAGAGGAACTGCGCGCGCTTTCCCGCGACAACCCGGATATGGATGTTGAAAAGCAGGCGGCAGAGCTGGATAGCACCGCCACCAAAATGCTGGACAAGATCTATGGCAGCCTGACGGCTTGGCAAAAGTGCCAGGTGGCGCGGCATCCAGAACGGCCGCATTGCATGGATTATATCAACGGGTTGTTCACCGAATACACGCCACTGGCCGGGGATCGGAACTTTGCGGATGATCACGCGGTTATGGGCGGGATGGCCCGCTTCGACGGTAAGCCGGTGATGGTGATTGGCCATGAAAAGGGAAATGACACAAAATCCCGGATCGAGCGGAATTTCGGCATGGCCCGCCCGGAAGGCTACCGTAAGGCAATTCGGCTAATGAACCTTGCCGACAGGTTCGGCTTGCCGGTTGTTACGCTTGTCGACACACCCGGCGCCTACCCCGGCAAAGGGGCGGAAGAGCGTGGGCAGTCAGAAGCCATTGCCCGATCGACCGAGACATGCCTGAACCTGCGCACTCCGCTGATCAGCATCGTCATTGGCGAAGGTGGGTCCGGCGGGGCTGTTGCCTTTGCCACGGCCAATCGTGTCGCGATGCTGGAGAACTCAATCTATTCAGTCATCAGCCCAGAAGGCTGCGCCTCGATCCTTTGGAAAGATGCTGAAAAGATGCGCGAAGCGGCAGAGGCCCTACGTCTGACCTCGACCGACCTGGCAGAACTGGGCGTTTGTGACTGGGTCATTTCAGAACCGACCGGTGGTGCACATCGCGACCCGAAAACGGCTATCAAATCTGTGGGCAAGGCGTTGGGCGAAATGTTGGCTGACCTTGACGGCAAGTCCGCCGACGATGTTCGCGCGGACCGGCGTCGCAAATATCTTGATCTGGGCGCGAAAGGTTTGGCGGCCTAAGGCTACCACATCGTGTTGGCCGCCCGTGCACCCCAATCCGCGTCATATTGCGGTCCGTCGAACCCAGCTTTCATCGCTTTCAACATGTCGCCAACGGTAGGAAGCCCGGCGCTTTGATCGCCTGCCGTCCAAAGCTCTGAGCGCATCAGGGCGCGGGCGCATTGGCTGTAAACCTCTGCAATCGTGATGATGATGACGCTGCGCGGGTGCTTTCCGTTCTGTTCAAACCGTTCCGTCATTTCGGGAGCGCCGCTGAGCACCGCGCTTCCGTTGATGCGGATCACATTGTTCGAACCGGGCACCATGAACATCAGACTAATCCGCCCGTCGCGAACGATATTGCGCAGTGAATCCATGCGGTTATTGCCACGCCAATCGGGCATCAGCAGGGTCTTGTCATCCTCGACCGTCACGACCGGCCCGTCATCACCGCGCGGGCTGCCATCGGTTCCCTCCGGCCCAATCGTGCTGAGGACGCAGAAGCGCGACCTTTCAATCCATTGCTGATATGCAGGGATCAGCCGGTCAGCCACTTTGATAACCGATGCTTCACCGGGTGTACCGTAGAGTTCCTCTAGCGCCGCGATGTCGGTAACTGTTTCAACTGTCATTGGGAAAAAACCCTGCCTCGGCGTTCAGTTCGTCGCACTTGGTTTCGATGACGGTTTCCAGCCTTTGCATGAAATCCTCGACCTCCAGCCCCGGTTCGATCCTTGGCAGAAATTCGAAAACGGCGACCCCCGGTTTGCGATAAACACCGCGTTTGGGCCAGTAGACCCCGACATTCGTGGCAACTGGCACGACTGGCTGATCCAGTTCCTTGTAAAGCGCACCGGTTCCGATCTTGTATGGTCGTTTGTCACCAGGCGGCGTCCGCGTGCCCTGCGGATAAATGATTAACTGCCCCGGGAGGGCGCGGCCTGCCTTCACATCTGCTACCATCTTCTTGATGGCCTGCCCCCGCTTACCCCGGTCCACCGGGATGCACCCGATACGCAGGCCAAATTGGCCGATGACGGGCGCGTATTTCAGGATACTTTTCATGATGAATTTGCCGCGTGGGATCGCCCCGTAGATGATCAGCACGTCAAGGAAGGACTGGTGTTTGGCTGCCACCATGACCTGATCCGTTGGCGGCTCACCCCGGATTTCGCACTTCAGCCCAATCATCCATGTGGCTGTCCAGCGGACCCAACGCGCATATGCATGGCACCCTGCAATCGCCCCGTCTGGGGATGCAATAGCAGCTGGCAGGTAGATCAGCCCAACAACCGGCATCGCAAGATACATCTGCCCGTTGAAGATCAGGCAGCGCAGCCACTGGATGGCATAGGTCATGTTTGTTCCTTCAAGCGACTCAGTGCTGCCGTGCGTGTGGCGAAAAACGCCACCAGTCCGGACAGTGGCGGGATCACAATGGGCCAAAGCCATTGTGCGCCAGCAAAGCCCAACCCGGTCAAAAAACCACCCGCTACATCACCATTGGGAAGCAGCATCACGGCGATCAAACCGACAAACGCACCAGCGACGGCGCCCACGATGGCCCGCAAGGTGAACCGTCGCACAAAAGCGCGAGCAATATAGATGTCAGTTGCACCGACCAGCCGAAGAACTGCAATCACCCGTTGGTTGGCGGCGAGCGAAGCCTGCACAGCCAACGTGATCATCGCCGCAACGGCTGCTCCGATCAGCAAAAGAACGACTGCCCCCATCGCGCGCAACCTGCTGGCGGCTGCGATCAACGGTTCGCGCCACCGGGTGTGATCATCCAGCACCGCGCCCGGCACCTCGGCCTCAAGCCGAGCCTGAAGCCCCGCTTGGTCGTATTCATCATCTGTCACAATCTCGATCAGTTGCGGGATCGGCAGAGTTTCGACAGGCAGGTCCGCCCCGAACCATGGCTCGAGCAGGGCACGTTGTTCTTCGGCGGTTAGCACATGAACGGATGCTATGCCCGGCGTTGTGTCCAAAACATTGATCGCTGCCGATAACATCGCATCCGCCTGTATCGGTGAGGCTGGCAATCGCAGGGTCGCCGCTTGCGCCAATTCTTCTGACCAACGATCGGCAACGCGGCCAGCGGACAAAGACAAAGCCAATGCAAAAACCGCCAGGGTCGCCATGGCTGCAGATACAAACACAGTCAGTCGCGCGGTGATCCCGGTTGGCGGAATGGAACGATCCGCCTGCGCATCACCCACAACAAGATCACGGAGGGCCTGCAAGTCAATCTTCACAGCTCTGCCCCCGCGTGGGTCAACTCGCCGTCTTTCAAGCGCAAGACACGGGCGTTCACATCCCCCTTGACCGTCCGGATCATGTTCAGGTCGTGGGTCGCGATCAGGATGGCTTTGCCCATACGGTTCAACTCCGCCAGCAATGTAAGCAATCGCTGCGACATCTCCCAATCGACGTTGCCGGTCGGCTCATCCGCGAGGATCACATCGGGTGACATGATGACAGCACGGGCCAAAGCAGCGCGCTGTCGTTCTCCGCCTGACAGCTCCGGCGGCAATTGATTGGCCTGTGCGCGCAAACCCACCCAGTCGAGAAGTTCGTTCAGGTTGCCCGCCACTTCGTCGGCGCGTCCCGCGACAGTCAGCGGAAGCGCAATGTTTTCGGCAATCGAAAGATGATCCAGAAACTGGCAATCCTGATGCACGACCCCAATCCGACGGCGCATCATGGCCACGCCATCGCGGTCCAGGGCGCGTGTATTCTGGCCGAAAAGGCGTACTTCACCGCGATCTGCCTGCAAATCAGCATAACATAGACGCATCAATGTGGTTTTGCCTGCACCGGACGGGCCAGTCAAAAAATGAAACGACCCTTCAGCGAGGTCCAAAGATAGCTGAGAAAAAAGGGGTGTACCGGCATAGCCGTATGCAACCTGTTCTAGCTCGATCACGCAATGTCCCCTCACCTTTCCATATGTTCTGCCCAAATCTGCAACAGGTTTCAATGATCTGGCCGTTCCACGAGGTGCAAATCCTTTTCGTTTGTGTCTTTGGTTGCTAGATTGCCGCAAAGCACCGTAGCGACGGTTGCGGGTTTTGCGGGCAGAAGGACAAGAAAATGCGGCTAATATGCCCTAGTTGTGATGCGCAATACGACATCGGCGATGACGTCATTCCTGAAGGTGGGCGCGACGTTCAGTGTTCAAGTTGCGCACATACGTGGTTTCAGGACAAAGAAACCGCAGCGTTTGAGGATGACGACACCCCCTTAGAAGCGCCAGAGCGTAAACCGCTGGATTCTTCTATTGCCGATATCTTGAAAGAAGAGGCCGAGCGGGAAAAATCGCTTCAGCAGGGCGGAGACGCCGCCGAGGTTGATCCTGAGTCGTCCGATTCTGAATTGGCAGAACAAACCCGGCAGCGGATTGCGCAGATGGCAAAGGATGGCGATCAATTCGCCTCGCCCGCCGAAGTTGCGGCCGCATCCGTCGGGGCGGTAGGTGGTACCCAGCGCTCAATGCCAAGCATTGATGAAATCAACGCGACACTCCGCGCCCGGGCCGAAGCAAGCGACCGGTCTGGTATGAATCCGATCGAGCAAATTGAAGCGGTCGAACGCCGTGGTTTCAGGCGCAGCTTCTTCACGATCATACTGTTGGTCTTCATATTTGTTGCGCCATATGTCTTCGCGCCACAGCTGATCGAAAACCTGCCATCAGTGGGGCCATATTTGACCGGTTATGTGGAAACGATCGATCAGGGTCGTTTATGGCTGAACGAACAAGCGCAGAACTTGATGGGAATGATACCATCAGATGAAGCGCCCGCTGCAGAGACACCCGTGGATGAACCGGCACCAACACCACCAGCCGAAACCGAACAAGCGCCAACCGACGGAAACTAATATAGCCTTGGGGTCGGCTTTAGAAACGGTCGAGTAGCCGACGCAGGTAATCGCGTTCCACTTGGGGCCGGTCCTGCTCCGCCGAACGGCGGCGCAACTCGTTCAGCAATTCTTCGGCGCGGCGGTTCACGTCCTCACCATTAAGCATGTTGCGGTCCGTACCCAGATGCCCTTCATTGCTGGTTTCGCGACCCAGAGGATCACGTTGGCCCGGCACGGGACGTCCGTTGGCCTGATCGTTCGCATTGCCTTGACCGGGTTCGTCTTGTTCATTCTGCGCCAGCGCGTCACCAAGGGCGCGCATCCCGTTTCGTAGGGCGTCCATCGCTTCGGCCTGACGGTCAATCGCTTCGGCCAAATCCCCGCCGCGCAGCGCCTCTTCGGCACCGTCCATTGCGCCTTCGGCCCGATCAAGTGACTGACGGGCTATATCACCCGCCTCTCCGTCCAGACCGGGCAAATTACCGCGCTGGCGGCCAAGCTCGTCACGAAGCGCCTGCTGCCGTTCTGCCAAGGTTCCGGGATTCTGGCCTTCGCCACCGGCACCGCCATCATCCTGACGACCGGCTTGCCCGTTTTCACCGGGGCTTTGACCTTCACCCTGCTGACCACCAGGCTGTTGTCCCTGCTGACCTTGTTGACCCTGTTGTCCGGGTTGCTGGCCACCGGGCTGCTGGCCTTGCTGTCCAGGCTGCTGACCGCCGGGCTGTTGCTCGCCCTGCTGCTGTCCTTCTCCTTGTTGAGAGCGTTCCTGCAGTTCGCGGAATGATTCGTCAGACAGGTCTTCCTGATCACGCAACGTGTCCGCCAATCCTTCCATGGACTGCTGTCCCGGCGAAGGCGGGCCGTTGCCTCCTTCCCCTTGGGTCACACGCAGGTTTTCCATCAGTTGGTTAAGCTGCTCCATCAACTCTTGCGCTTCGGCCATCCGGCCTTCTTCCATCAGCTCCTGAATACGGTCCATCAACGCCTGGATTTCATCCTGCGTCACCCGATTGCCGCTTTGCTGATTGTCGCTGGGTTCGTCGGTACCGTCATCACCGGGTTCAGCCTGTTCAGCCAACATGCGCATATAGTCGTCTGTCGCCTCGCGCAGTTCCTGCATCAGTTCCGCAATTTCTTCGTCGGATGCACCATCGCGCATGGCCTGCTCCAGACGCTCTTGCGCCCGTTCCAGACGCTCACGGGCATCGGCCAAAGTGCCATCTTCAAGCTGTACCGCCAAATCCCAAAGGGCTTTAACGATCTCGGTCTGACCCTCGTCGTTCAGGCCGTCTGTCGCCATAGTATCCAGCCGACGGATGATGGTACGCATCCGCAGGAACGTGGTTTCGTTCGAAAACAAGCCTTCGGGCCGGTGAGACGTTGCCCGCATGATCTGCACAACGCGTCGGGCATTGTCCTTGGCCCACATCAAATCCCGTCGCTGTTCAATAATCGAGCGGGCAAAGGGCTGGAAAAAGCGTCTACCGGGAAGCGTCATAGGTTCGGTGAGTGATTTACCGACCTGACGATTGGCATCAGTGACTTCCAGTGTGATCGTTACTGGCAGATTGGCGAGCGGGTGCTCGCTCAGGTTTTCGATCAGGAATTCGTCGAAATCGGACCTGTCGCCATTAAACGGCATAGGCAGATCAAGGACGAGCGGCTCTATTGGGTCAGGATCTATGGCCAACCCATGACGACGATCGACAGCATCCAGATCCAGCGCAATTGTCGCGGTCCCGGACACAACGCCATAATCATCCGAGGCCGCAAATGGTTGTGACATTTCGCCTGCGGCGTCAGCCTCGACCGGGCCTGCCAATTCGACCATTGGCGGTCCATCCGGAACAACGGTCACGTCCCATGTGATGCCATTTTCGCCGTCAATCGAAAGCGTGCCGGATTGCGTAATATCAAACTGTTGCTGGGCATCCGAGGCAGACGCAACTTCGCCCACGCGGCCCGAAACGGTTTCAGAGACCGTCAATGCGCCTACCTCACCATAAAGGCGAAGCGTGACTGTGCTGCCTTCGGCGATCCGTAATGGCCCCTCGGGCACATCGTTAAGGTAAATAGACGGCTTCCCAGTATAGGCCGGCGGCTCAACCCAACCTTCCCACACCGGACCGGCAGCAAGGCTTTGACCCGGCACCGTTCCCATTTCGCCAACGGTGCCAACCCTGAACAATGAGCCGAAAAACAACGCGATGACAAAGAACAGCAACGCGACAAAGCGCAAACCATATGGGTCGCGATCGGAAATGCGCAGGTTCGGCTCTACCGCTTTGGCGTCGCGTGTTTTCAGCGCCATCCGTTCGACATGGGCACGCCAAACGGCCTCGGACGCCGGATCACCGGCACCCGTCGCCTGGATATCCGTGACCGCAGCAATCGGTCGGCCCGGCATCGCGGCATCAACACGCTCGAGCGCGTCAGAGGAATGCGGGATACGGAACCTTCGAACACCCCAAACCAACGCGCCAAGAACGGCCACAATCGATATGACGGTGAAGGCCCAGAAAATCTCTAGCCGCACGTCATCTTGCCACCCCATCATCAATGGGGCCATGACCACAAAAATAGCGGTCCACAAAGGCCAGAACGATCTTACGACCTGTTCAGCAATCATGCCTATCCGCGTCAACAAAACGGGCCAACGCAGATGCTTCATTTGATTAGGCTGATCCGTCAGCGGACCTCTCCTTGTCAAATCCTTATGCCAACCATTCTGGCACTGTATCGCGAGCGATCATATCTTCATAGGTAGGTCGTCGGCGGATAACTGCAAGGTGATCCCCATGTACCAGAACTTCGGGAATCATCAGCCGAGAGTTGTATTCTGACGACATGACAGCACCATAGGCGCCAGCGGAACGAAACGCGACCAGATCGTCGGGTTTCAGGCGCGGCATTTCGCGGCCTTTGGCAAAGGTGTCGCCACTTTCACAAACCGGCCCAACAATATCGTATTTTGTAGGCTCAACGCCCGGCTGCGGCTCAATCACCGGCACGATGTCATGCCAGGCTTCGTACATTGCCGGACGAATAAGATCGTTCATCGCCCCATCCAGAATAAGAAAATCGCGGTCCTCGCCGGATTTTACATAGATGACCTTGGCCACCATCAGCCCAGCATTGCCTGAAATCAGGCGGCCCGGTTCAATCTCAATCTCGCAACCCAAGTGGCCAACCGTGCGCTGAATAAGCGCGCCATAGTCGGTTGGAACCGGCGGTGCTTCGTTGGACCGGGTGTAGGGGATGCCAAGACCGCCGCCCAGATCAAGCCTCGAAATCTCGTGCCCATCGGCCCGTAGCTGTTCGGTCAATTCGGCGACCTTCTTATAGGCCGCTTCAAAAGGTGCCAATTCAGTGAGTTGCGATCCGATATGGACGTCAATCCCAATGACCCGCAAACCGGGCAGCCGCGCAGCCATTGCGTAAACCTCGCGTGCACGCGAAATAGGAATACCGAATTTATTCTCCGACTTGCCTGTCGCAATTTTAGCGTGCGTTTTGGCGTCCACGTCAGGATTGACCCGAATGGTGATCGGCGCGACGCAGCCGAGCGACCGCGCAACCTGATCCAACCGCTCCATTTCAGGCTCGCTTTCAACGTTGAACTGCCGGATGCCACCCTCAAGCGCTGTGCGCATCTCTTCTGCCGTTTTGCCGACGCCGGAAAACACGATGCGGTCGCCAGGAACGCCAGCGGCTTTTGCGCGAAGATATTCGCCCTGCGACACGACATCCATCCCGGCACCAGCCTGTGCGAGAACACGTAAAACCGCCTGATTGGACAGGGATTTCATGGCGAAACACACCAGATGATCCGTCCAGGACAGCGCATCGTCAAATAGCTGAAAATGCCGAAGCAGTGTTGCTGTGGAATAGACGTAGAATGGCGTACCAACAGCCGCAGCGATATCCGCTACGGGTACATCTTCGGCATGCAACATGCCGTCGCGGTAAAGAAAATGGTCCACCTGCGCGATCCTTGTTCAAACTCGCCGACGGACATAGCAGATCATAGGTTGACGCCAAGCCAAAGTTTATTTGGCGCGTAGAAGGTTTTGAAGCTTTTTACAGCGGTGCCACGCTATGCCGATCTCGTTTGTAAACGATCCGTGCCCGGAAATAGAGATATAGGGGCAGACCGCAACTGACGCCTATGGCAAAAGTGGCAGGTATGGCGACCAATCCGTACCAATTTTTCGTGCGCGACACCTCGGCAATGATCCAGACCGTCAACGCGATCGCCGCAATGGTCAGATCCCAGACCAGCCCGCTGGTTGCGGCATTCACATGCCATGCATCAACCATTTTCATCAGGTCGACGCCCTCAGCGGCGAACCATGATGAAAAGTAATACATCGGATGGGCAGCGCCCCAGATGGCCAAAATCAAGTAAACAAACCGCATCAGATCCCCACCCCAACCGAAACAATTCCATTCGTTGCACCAACCGACGTATAGGTATCAACGCCGCCCGAACCGACGCTGAGACCGACATTCGCCGTGGGCCGAACCGGATCACCATCCGCGCCACATCCGGCAGCGGCCAAGATTACAAGAAACATTAGACGTTTCATCACAATACCTCGTTCCAGTGCGCGACCTGTTCGCGGACCCTTGCGGGTGCCGTGCCGCCAAAACTCGTGCGTGAGGCTACCGAATTCTCGACACCCAGCACGTCAAAAATATCCGATTGGATGCCACTGTGGGTTTTTTGCATCTCATCCAGGGTCAGATCAGACAGATCACACCCCTTTTTCTCAGCCAACGCAACCAGCGTGCCTGTGACATGATGCGCGTCCCGAAACGGCAGATTCAGCTTTCGCACCAGCCAGTCCGCCAAATCAGTCGCAGTTGAAAAACCGCTAGAGGCCGCGCTATGCAATGCATCTTTCTGCGCGGCCATGTCTGTGACCATACCCGTCATCGCAGCCAAAGCCAGCAACAGGTTATCTGCTGCATCGAAAACCTGCTCTTTATCTTCCTGCATATCCTTGGAGTATGTAAGCGGAAGCCCTTTCATCACCGTCATCAACGCCACATTGGCCCCGAAGATCCTGCCAATTTTCGCGCGGATCAGCTCTGCGGCGTCCGGGTTACGCTTTTGCGGCATGATGGATGAGCCGGTGGACCATTTGTCCGACATCTTGACGAAACGGAACTGAGCCGACGACCAGATAACCAGCTCTTCTGCCAGGCGGCTCAGGTGCATGGCGCAGATGCTTGACGCCGCCAGGAATTCCAAAGCGAAATCGCGATCTGATACAGCGTCGAGCGAATTTGACATCGGGCGATCAAACCCGAGCGCCTTGGCCGTCATCTCGCGGTCTATGGGAAAAGAGGTCCCTGCCAATGCGGCGGCGCCGAGGGGAGAGGTATTCATCCGCTTGCGCGCATCTGCAAAGCGTGACCGGTCTCGAGCAAACATCTCGACATAGGCCAGCATGTGATGGCCCCAAGTGACAGGTTGCGCCGTCTGCAAATGCGTGAACCCCGGCATGATCCAGTCGGCACCCGCCTCGGCCTGCGCGACAAGAGCTTTGCAAAGTGCTGCCAATGACGCATCAACTGCGTCACATTGATCGCGCACCCAAAGTCGGAAATCCACTGCTACCTGATCATTGCGGGATCTTGCGGTGTGCAAACGGCCCGCTGGTTCGCCAATCAGCTCGCGCAGGCGTGCTTCTACATTCATATGAATGTCTTCCAACGCCGTGGAGAATGAGAACTCTCCCGCCTGTATCTCTGACAAAACAGTGATGAGGCCTTCCCCAATGGCGTCGGCATCTTTATCGCTGATGATGCCACACGCCGCCAACATGGCGGCATGGGCCTGTGAACCGGCGATGTCCTGGGCCGCAAGCCGCTTGTCGAACCCGATTGAGGCGTTAATCGCCTCCATAATCGCGTCGGGTCCGGCGGCAAAGCGCCCTCCCCACATCGTGTTTGCGGATTTGGTCATGACAGGAGTACCTATGCGAAACTTGAGATTGGGATTGCTTTATACGGCCCTTGCGCTTGTTGCAAACATCGCCATGGCCGATATGTCTGCAGTCTCGGCCTTGCGCGAAGGCGACATGCGCAAGCTGAATTTCCATAGCGATCCGCGCCCCGTAACTGATGAGGTCTTCCGCGGGGAAGATGGCGAGGACATGACCCTTGCCGCGCTGAAGGGCGAATATGTTGTCCTGAACTTCTGGGCCACATGGTGCGCACCCTGCCGCCACGAAATGCCGCAACTATCAGAACTTCAAACTCAGTACGGCGATAAAGGTCTCAGCGTCGTAACGATAGCGACAGGGCGCAACCCACGCCCGGCTGTTGAGCGTTTTTTCCAAGAAATTGGCGTTGATAACCTGCCTCTTCATTCGGATCGCAGGCAGACTTTGTCGCGGGCAATGGGTGTGCTTGGTTTGCCTGTGACCATCATCATTGACCCCGACGGCAATGAGATTGCACGCATGCAAGGCGATGCTGATTGGTCAAGCGATAGTGCGTTTGCAGTTATCGAAGCATTGCTTGGCAGTCCGACCTGACAATCAGGCGTGTCCTGCCGTACCCGATAGCGTTATCGGATCAATACCCAAGACATTCATTGCCTTGGTCCACTTTTCTTCATTTGCATCACCAAACACAATCTCCGACTTCGGCTCGCATGTCAGCCAGCCGTTGCGCTTGATCTCGGCCTCTAGTTGCCCCGGACCCCACCCGGAATAACCCAGTGCCAGTAGTGATATTTTGGGGCCCGCACCCTTGGCCAACCCCTCCAGCACGTCCCGCGTGGCCGTCAGGCCGATATTGTCATCAACCCGCAAGGTACCTGAGGACTTGTAGTCGCTGGAGTGCAAAACAAAGCCGCGAGCGTGCTCGACAGGGCCGCCAAAGTGGATGCTGATATCCCGCGCGACAGGCGATCGGGCAATTTTGAGCTGATCAAGCAAATCGCAGAATTTGACCTTGGTCTGAGGCTTGTTCACGATCAGACCCATCCCGCCCTCCTCAGAATGAGAGCACATATAAACCACACTACGGGCGAAGCGCGGGTTGTTCATACCCGGCATCGCGATGAGCAACTTTCCGGTCAAATCTGGGGTTTCTGCCTGCATGCTGGTATGATGTGGCCGCGTTATCTATTTATCAAGCAGTGATGCGCAAACTCTATGATACGCGCGGATGCACGACCATCTCGCCACAACGTTACTTTTCATTGCAGACCTAATCGGCCAAAAAACAGCAATGTTCAAAACGCGTCTCATCTTGCTCTTCATGCTTCTTATGCCTGCGCCACTTGCTGCAGGTCCGTATGATGAGGTTGCGTCGGTAGAAATTCTGCCCGGTTGGCGGACCGCCGATCAGGGGCACGTCGCAGGCTTGCGTATCTCGCTGGCACCCGGTTGGAAAACATACTGGCGCGCGCCCGGTGATGCCGGAATTCCCCCGCAATTCATCTTTGATGGGTCAACCAATATCGCTTTTGCCAAACCACACTGGCCGGTCCCAGAAGTGTTCGACCAAAATGGTGTTTCCTCAATCGGATATGATGACAGTGTCGTGTTTCCGATTATGCTGACCCCCCAAAACCCGGGTGAACCTATCCAGCTGCGCGGCCAGATCGACATCGGCATCTGCGAAGAAATCTGTATCCCCAAGACATTCAGCTTCGACATGATCTTGCCGGTTACCGGAGAACGGGACGCTGCGATCACTGCCGCAATGGTTAATCAACCCTATTCAGCGGAAGAGGCCAATGTCGGCACAGTGACCTGCGTGATTGACCCCTCAGAGTACGGGCTGCGATTGACGACTGTGGTCAACGTTGATCGCTTCGCTGCAAAGGAATTCGTGGTAATCGAGGCAGGAAACGATGCGGTTTGGGTGTCACCTGCAAATGTTACCCGCGACGGTAAAAAACTATATGCCAGCGTTGATATGATCCACGGCGACGGCGATAGTTTTGCCCTTGATCGTTCCAAGGTCAGAATAACGGTTTTAGGGAACAATGAGGCGATAGATATTCACGGTTGCTCTGCGGGCTAACGCATCTGACGCAAAGCTGGCTGCTAATCTAGCGTCCGCGCCTCATCCATCAGCATGACCGGAATACCGTCACGGATCGGAAAGGCCACGTTGGCAGGTTTCGAAATCAGCTCCTGCTTTTCCGCGTCATAGCTCAGTGTCGCTTGCGTCATCGGACAAACCAGTGCCTCGAGCATCTTGGGGTCAAAGCTGTGGTCGCTCATTGCATCATCTCTTCACCATTGCCGCCACGCAGGGCGAATTCAATCAGGGTCATCAACGTCTCGCGACGTGTTGTTAGCGATGGGGCCTCCAACAGCGCCTGTTTGTCTTCTGGCTCAAACGGGCACAGCATTGAAAGCGAATTGATCAGCAACTCATCCTCGGCTTCATCAAGACTATCCCAATCCGTGGAAAGCCCCTGATCTTCGAAAAAGCGGCTGAGCGCATCCATAAATGCGGCCCGGTCGAAACTCGGGTCTTTTTCGGTGGCACCCATATCGCGTTCGAAACCCTGCCAACTTACCTTGCATCGGCGATAGGGGGTGAAGCCTTCTATCTCTTCCACGATCCGAAAACGCGACGCACCGGATAGAGTGATCATATACCGCCCGTCTTCGGTTTCGGAAAAGGCCGTCAACTTGCCAGCGCAACCAATGCTGTGAAGCTGGCTTTCCTTCCCCTGGGATTCATAAGGTTGCACCATGCCAATCAGCCGGTTCGATGTCTTCAGTACATCGTCCAGCATCGCAAGATAGCGCGGCTCAAACAAATGAAGCGGCAGCCGGGAACGCGGCAATAGCAGTGCGCCGGGCAACGGAAACACTGGGATCGTGTCGGGCAGATCAGTTGGTGAAATCATGATGTTAAACTAGCCCGATTGAACTATCAGGCAAATATCAACGACGACAGCTTGCGCCGCCCGTTCAGCACGATGGGATCGTTTGCCTCGCGCGCGTCGAAAATGGTGAAAAGCTGGGTCTTGGCTGCCCCGTCGTTCCACTCCCGATCCCGGCGGAAAAGTTCGAGCAATTCGGCCACCGCTTCCTCCACTTTGCCATTGGCATGTAGTGCCGTGGCCAGATCAAAACGCGCCTGATGGTTGCCGGGTTCGGCCTCGACGGCGGCCTGCAACTCGGCGACGGGGCCAGCATTGGCGGCCTCGCGGGCTAATGTGATCTGGGCATGAACGGCCTCAAGCGCCGGATCAGTCGAAATTTCGGCAGGGGCACCATTAAGGATTGCCTCCGCCTGATCGATGTCATCCAACGCCAGATAAGACCGTACCAACCCGGCATAAGCGGGCGCGTTGGCAGGCTCTTCCTGCAAGATCGCGGCAAAGGTTTCGGCCGCATCCGCTGCAGCCCCCTCGTTCAGCATTTGCTCTGCCGCTTCGATGGCGGCGGCAAGCCCCTCGGCTTCGGGATCACCGCCAAGTGCTGCGATCTTTTCGACAAACGCATCAATCTCGGATGGCGGCAAAGCACCTTGAAAACCATCAACCGGTTGCCCCTGGAAAAAGGCATAGACCGTGGGGATGGATTGCACACGCAGCTGACCCGCATAGGTCGGGTTGGCGTCCACATCGATCTTTACCAGTTTGACACGACCGCCCGCCTTGGTCACGGCAGCCTCAATCGCGGGTCCGAGCGTTTTGCACGGCCCACACCATGGCGCCCAGAAATCAACGATAACCGGCACCGTCTGCGATGCCTCGATCACGTCAGGGCCAAAGGTCGCATCCGTGCCGTCCTTGATCAGGTCCTCGGCAGGTTTCGGGGTTGCGTCCAGTTCCAGCATTGTCGCCTCCACATCGTATCAGTTGGGCCATATATGTGCGCTCCGCCGTCAAAGGCCAAGGGGGAATGCTGGGTTTACCTGTCAGGACGTTCGGCCTAGCGTTTGGCGCAGTGATTGAATGAGGCCCTGATGCACCCCAAACTTGGCGCTATTGCCGTCGTTGCGCATGAAAACTGCGTCTTGCTTGTGCGCCGCAAGAATGAACCGGATGCGGGGCTGTGGGGCTTTCCCGGTGGTCATGTGGAGTTGGGCGAAACGGCCCTCGCTGCCGCGGCACGCGAGCTGCAAGAGGAAACCGGCGTCACCGCCACGCCGAACCGTTACCTCAACAATCTTGATATCGTTCATCGCGATGATGCAGGCGTAGTAACATTCCATTGCCTGCTTGCTGTCGTGATATGTGATTACGTCAGTGGCGACCCGGTCGCCGCAGACGATGTCAGTGATGCTGGATGGTTTACTTTGGCCGAGATCGCGAAAACACAGACCAGCGCTGATGTATATGAGGTTGCCAGCGGCCTTTTGGCTTAATCAATCACACCCACGATCGGTCCCAAAGGAAACCCTGCGTCGGAACGCTCCAACTCAGGCGCATGTATGCGCGAGACTTTCCCATCAAAGTAAAGCGCGTTCGGCAGACCAAGATAATCCCGGAAGAAGCTGCCAAATTCATGAAACGTGACGGGATCGTTGGAAATCGCGAACACGGCCGTTTTGCCATCTTCCGTCGTTCCAACCCCATTACGGATAAATCGGGATGTGCTGTCGACCAGAAACCGAGGATGCAATTCGCCATCGATAACAAGCATCGGGCCGGATTGGGTGGCGTCACGGCAATCAGGTGCAGTTTCGACAAAGTTCAGCGTCTCATAAACCTGCGCAGTGTCATCGCTGATACAAAGGATCCCATTTGGCAGCAGACCAAAATTGCCCGGACCCTCATTTGTCACGACGCGCATGGCCTCAACGCCGTCTTCCAGATAGTAGCCGACCGGCGCGCGGTCCTGATGATACATCCCCGCATTCATGGCAAAAGACAGAGTTTCGACATCCAGCGTCGCCTCAATGGCGGCGAAGCTGCCATATAATTTGCCGTCGTCGTCGGTATGAAACAGGCGCAGCGCCTCACTTTCTGCATCAACGGTACAGGCCGTGTAACTCCGGTCTTCATACGCAATGTCTTCGCAGGTCACAGCAAAGGCTGGACCAGCCAGTCCGATGAACAATACAGTCAGCCGCCAACGCATCAATCGTCGAGATCCTGCTTGACGTGGCCGCTGTCCAGCAAGGCGCGTGTGGCATCCATCTGGTCAAAAGTTCCATCAATTTCGAACCGCAATTCCGGTGCGAACTTCATGGAACCGCCTTTGACCACAAGATGCCGCAGCTCGTGTTTGTTGCGGCGCAGCGCCTCCAATGCCCCTTCCTTGTCATGCCCACCCAAGGGCAGGACAAAGGCAGTGGCGATGCGTAAATCCGGGCTCATACGGACCTCACCCACGGTGATGGACATGCGTGCCAGATCGGGATCGTGGACATCGCCTCTCTGTAGAATCTCGGACAGGATACGCCGGAATTGTTCACCAACCCGCAACATGCGCTGGGTAGGAGCTTTGCCATCGCGATTTGAAGTCTTTGCCATGTCCCCGATGTACGCCTTGCGGCCGCCAATGCCAAGCAAGGGTTTCGCATAGCGCAAAGCCCCGCTAAGACGGAACAAGTGATAAGGACCGACAAAATGACCGAATTACCAGGCATCGTGATCACCGGCGGATCGGGAAAAATGGGGCAGATGCTCATCAAGACGGTGCTGGCGTCAGACAAATGCCGGTTGGTCGGCGTGTTGGTGCGTGAGGGGCACGATTGGATCGGCCAGGATATTGGCACGGCCATGGGTGGCGCTTCGGTTGGTGTCTCCGTCACCCACGACGCGGTTGAAGTGTTTGCAAAGGCGCAAGCCGTGATCGACTTTACTACCCCTGCGGCCACGGTGGGATTTTCCGAACTCGCCGCCCAAGCTCGCGCGGTGCATGTGATCGGCACAACTGGTTTGGCCGAAGGTGATCTCAAAGCCATCAACGCAGCGGCCCGTCACGCAGCAATCGTTCGGGCCGGGAATATGTCGCTTGGTGTGAACCTGCTTGTCCAACTAACCAAAAAGGTGGCCGCGGCGCTGGACGAAGATTTCGATATCGAGGTGATCGAGGCCCACCACAACCAAAAGGTCGATGCACCCTCTGGTACTGCATTGATGCTGGGCGAAGCCGCCGCAGAGGGGCGCGGTGTCAATCTCAAGGATGTCAGCGACAGCGGGCGCGACGGGATCACGGGCGCCCGCGAACGGGGGCATATCGGTTTTAGCGCCATCCGCGGCGGTGACATCGTGGGTGAGCATGACGTTCTGTTCGCCGCACCCGGGGAACGGATCATGCTCAGGCACATCGCAACAGATCGTGGAATATTCGCCCGCGGGGCACTGAAGGCGGCTCTTTGGGGGCAGGATAAGGCACCGGGCGAATACGACATGATGGACGTTCTCGGCCTATAATCGCCAATAAAGTGAACCAAATCGCACCTTCCAGCGTAAAAAATCCAATATGGTTGGAGGTGCGCTATGAAAAAACTCGCTATTATTGCTGCTATCTTCGGCGCGGATGCCGCCGCCGCAGAAAGCTATGTACCGGTCTATGATCAGGCCACGTTCCTGTCACTGGTGAGTGGAAAAGAGCTACGCAATCGGCTTTACGGGGTTCGATTGAATGTCTCTGAAAACGGACAGATCCAGGGTGCTGCGATCGGCCGACAAATCGTCGGCTCATGGAGCTGGCAAGACGGCTACTTTTGCCGTGAGATGCAATGGGGCAGCCGACCCATCCCCTATAACTGCCAGCTTGTCGAAGTTAAGGACAACGATATGGTTCGCTTCACAGTTGACCAGGGGGCAGGCGATTCTGCCGCATTCCGTCTGCAGTGATCTCAAACTGTACCGCACCCCGAAATATGGCGAAAATTGGGCGCGGCGATCATGGCCACCGCCAAGTTGACGTAACGTTAAGTCTTAAATTGCTGTATTTCCACAACATTTCAACAACAGCTCGCCACAAACGCGACATGATTCAATTTTACGCTAGCGGAACTTCGCCTATACTTCAGGCACCACTCAGAAGCGACGAAGGAACTAAACTCAATGTCTTTGAATACTCACTCTCAAATCACAATGTTCGACGGCAGCCAGAAAAACGTTATCGGGGACGAGATGCATGATATCTTTCAGGCACTCGTCGCATTAGAGGAGTCATCCGCCATGGACGACATCTCAATCGAAACCATGACAGACGTGACCGGCGCCGTTATCTGGACGCATCCAAAATCTGCCGCAGACGAAAGCCGCGCGGCCTAAACCAACTCAAATCTCTCACCACCACTACCACACTCAAACCTCTCACTCAGACCCACACCGTTTCAGACAAGCCTGATAGCGGTGTGGGGTTAAACTCCGGCTTGGAACACATCCGGCGTATTGGGCCAAAGGCCGCCTTTTCAATCAGATCCCCGCGACCGCATCCTGTTTTACCAAACAGGTAAAACTCCTTTGGCAGCATCGATTTGAAATCTCGTTCGCCGGACGGGACAAAATGAAATTCTGACAACGATACCGTCATCTGGAAAGGCCAGCGATGACTGGTTTGGGCCAGGCTACATTTGGCGATTCCGGTTCAACAATCTGGTTCGGACTTTAAGGCTAAAGTCATGCCGAATATCCTATAAACTAACGAAGAAAAAAGGCGGTGGCATCATGCCACCGCCTTTGCTGTTCTTAAGATACGGCGAGCCTAGAACTTTGCGATGATATTGAGGAAAGCGCCTTGGTCGTTGTATGTGAGGTCAGTGAGGTCATCGGAGAATGATCCGAAGTTGTAGCCGACGCCGACTTTGGCGTTGTTACCGAAGTGCCGGTAGACTGCACCAAGGAACCCTGTATCGCTGGTTTCGGCGTCTGTGGCTTCCAACTGGCGTGCCTCCAACAGAATGTCCCAGTTGTGGACGACATTGTAGCGGGCGTTGATGACGGCGAGCCATGCGTCGTTGCTGACCAGCTCTGCTGTGCTGTCCTCCGCGCTTTCGGAGAAGCGTGCGCCTACTTTGCCACCCAAAGTCCAGTGGCGGTTGATGTCGTAATTCGCGGCCACATCAACGACATGGCTTTCCTGCACTGGCCCTGTACCGTCCTCACCATCCACCTCTTGCCCGTACATATCGTAAAGGTAGCGATAGCCAGCTAAAACATTCACACGTTCGTTCAGAATGGGCCGGTAGGCATAGCCCAAGCGCCCGTCGATGATGGAGCCGTTCAGCAGAGATTCCTCATCCGTTTCCGTGTCTGCCAGATCAAGGCTGAACAGGATACGCTGCGACGGATCGATCTCGTAACTCAGATCACTGGTGATGATGATCGTATCGGCGTCGGAACGCAGTGTGATGTCCTCTGCGCGCTCCTGGCGATATTCGATCCGCGCCCGTGCTGTGGTGCTTTCATCTTCATAGCGCACACCAAGCGACACGGCATTACGGTCAAAGTCGCCATTGGTGCTATCGTCGATCTGGCCGATTTCCAGCGCGGCCTCGTAGGTGAGGAAGTCGTTGGCGAGGTATTCCACGCCATAGCCAGAGGTCAGGCTGCGTGATGTACCAAAGATATCATAGGTGTTTTCACCGAAGACACGCACATCATCCGTAACTTGGCGGCGCCCGCCCATAATATACTTTCCACCATTGTCGACCTGCGCGATATCGGCATCAATCGCGCGCCCCGGATCAAGCTCATAGCCAAAATAGGTGCTGTTATTGGCGTCGCGTCGTTGTTCCGCCTGAACACGTCCCCCAACACCTCCGGTTCCGTCCGACAGCTCACCTGCCAATGTCCAGCCATTGCCGACAACACGCGCGACACCGACACCAAGGCGGTCGTATTCGTCCAGCCCATCATTTTCGAACGTCTTTTGTCCAAAGACACTATAAGCCAACGTCTGACTTGGTGCATAGGTCAGCCGGGCACCGGCCGCATAGCGGCTACCGTCAGTGAGGGCTGTCACCTCATCAAGATATTCCACGCCAACGGTGTAGCTAAGTTGCCGGGTGATATTACCAGACAGCTCTGCCCCAACTTCCGTCTTTTCTTCATCCAGATCGTTCTCATACCGATCCAGATAGAGTGCATAGCCCAACCGCGTATCCGGTTCGACCCGAACGTAGGCACCAAACAATGTCTCGTCCCCGGTCGTATCAATGACCTGATAATCGAGCGTCGAAAAGCCTTCCGTCCGAGCTTCATAGTAGCCGCCGACGACGCCAACCCTGTCAGAACCTAGATCAGCGAGATCCGCCTGCCCTTCGATCTTGACCGCACGGCCATCGCCGGACACGGCGTCCTCATTCTCGACAATCAGACCACCATCAGTGGAAAAGGACGACCCATATCCCGGCCCGTCACTTTGTGCGATATCAAGCTGAACAAAGCTGTTATCGCCCCATTGATAGCGCACATCTGCCGCCACAGCGGTTTGATCAGCGGTACCTGTTTCGTCGCTGAGTGCGGTAACGCCCAGACGGACTCTATCCGTGGCCCATCCCTCAACACGGCCCCCCGCAGACAGCCCGTCCACATCCGCCGCGGTCGGCGTATATTCATATTGCGCGACCAGATTGACGGTGTAATCACCGCCCGGATTGGTCTCGATCAGGTTGCCACCCGTCGTCGAAGACAGCGGGCTGTATAGTGTGATCACACCTTGTGTATAGTTGATGTCGTAATCCAGCCCCAGCACCAGCGTCTGCTGATCGACGACACGGCCCGTATCGCTATCACGGATTTCGACCACCAAGGTTTCTGTCCCTGTTGTGATCGCTTGGCGCTGCAAGAAGTAAACAGACCCGCCGGTGCCTTCGAACACGTCGCGTCCGACAAGCTGATCAGGTTGTGAGACATAGACATCAACGCTGGCCCGCGCCTCGCCCTCGGTCGTTGTGGCATCAGTGGCGTAGTACCCTTGCGCACCATAAAGTGTCCGTTCATTGCGCAAATAACCAGATCCGTCGACTGTCGCCTGATAATCACCCCAAAGAGCAAAATTTCCGTCTCTCTCAACCCGGAGATAGAATTTCCCCGATGTTGGCGTGTTATCGACAATCTCACTATCATCACCATAGGTCAGATAGCTGTCCGCATCTTCCAGCTGTTCTATGACCGACCGTGGGTCTTTTTCATCCAAACGGCGGAACAGATCGCGGAACTCTTCCTCGCCTGTATCAATCGACGATGTGATCTCGACCCCGCCCTGGGTTTTGCCATCCACATAATATTGCAATCGCCCAGTGCCGGTTGTCGTCGTCTCATCTGTCAATTCGCTTCGGTTGGCCGAGAATGTCAGATCAGCCACCCCAAAGATGAACCAGTCAGACGCCGGGATCGAGATATCGCGCGTCAGATCGGTGTTCTGTCCACTGCCACTGACGGCCACATCCACCTCATAATCACCCGCTGGCAGGATACGCTGGATCACCAAGCGCCCATTGCGATCAGGGCGTACAACTTCACCCAGCGTCGATAGGGTTGCACCCGATGCCACGCTATCGGCAGCAACAGTGACTGTGCCCCCGTTGATGCGCATGTTGCGCTCTGCGGTGAAGTCAAAACCGTCATCATTGGCCGTCAGCCCACGATCATCCGCCACGCTCAGAGGCAGAGCTTGGGTTTCATCATAGCGCCCACCTGCGTCATAGACGCGGTGGACCACAACAACGTCACTGCCTTCGGGCAAGGTAATGGCTGCCGTGCCATTGGCGTTCACCGGGACGGTAGACAACAGGCGCGGCCCGCCGGCAGCGCCACGGTCAATAATCCGCATCTCACCGCGCGTGATGAACGCCGGATAGTTTGTTTCGCTACGCAGCTGGACGGTTTCACCAGGCAGGTAAGACCGGGGCGCACCAACAGTTTCCACATTCAACCGCGGTGTCGGGTCCAGCCCATCAAAGCGGACCTGCACATTCGCATCAGCCAGCGCGATATCAGTACGACGAACGCTTTCCTCAATCGTGGGATCCGCATCTATCGGCTCTCCATCAACGGCAAGCACAAAACCAGAATTGTTCGCCAGTGGTGCGGCATCAGGTTCTGTATTCGGCGCAATGGGTACAGCCACCACATTGCCCGCATTGGGCTGCTCACAGTCTTGTGGCAAAGGCTCGCCCAAACGTTCGACACAGTCGTTCACGTCTTGCGCCAAGCTGGGCGTCATCAGGCAAGCCAGCGCAGTTGCACTCAACAGACCTGCCCGAACAGTAGGTTTAGTCAACATTTTCATATCCGTTATCCCCTACTGAAGCCGCATTGATGTACGTTCGATCACAAGCCGGTATCGTCCGATGCCGCGCCACCTCTCTCGGATCAGGTCCTCGACCGCATTCATCCGCTGTCGCACCAAGGCCTGATCTTCCCCGCCCGTCTCAAAGTAAGACAGGCGCATCAGCGATGGTGTGTCCTTCACCTGCTCCAGCAAGCGGCCCAGCCCCGTATCCAACCGGTCAACCGGCGTCGCCGTGCCCGGCAAAAAGGCTGCCGCCGTCAGGTCCACGTCCACGACCCGGCCAATGGAGGCAGCAAAGTTCATCTCCGTGAAGATACCGGCCGTCAGGCGCATCGTGCGCGGGTTTTCCGTCGTCACACGGTACCCCGTGGGCAAAGACCGCGTGTCCAGCTTGAGTGAGAAGTTGATCCCGGTGCTGTCCGGCAGCTCCGCGCAAGGAACGCTATAACGACCATATTCATCGGTGGTGATGATCGTCCCGGTGGGTGTCACAAGACGAACGCCGGGAATGCCAGGCTCACCTTGATCAACTACGGCGATCTCATTGCCAATCTTCCCGGTGAAGACATTCTGGTCCGTCAACACACCACGCGTACTGACCGCGTTTTCACCGTACTGGTCCTGATATCCGTTCATGTTCCGGTCATCAAAGACCTTACCAATGACGGCTGAGCAATCGAACACCGCCTCTGGGGTCAATGTCACCGTCGCCGTCGCGGTTTCGGTCAAGGCCACACCGTTTTCATCCAGGATTTCGGCGCTATTGGTGAGCTCACCAACCGTCGCAGAACCAGCAACGCGCGCGTTGAGCGTGATGAGGATAGACCCATCAGCCGGCACGGTCAGATCCGCAAAACGCAGCGTATTGCCAGACACATCAGGCTCAACCACATCACCATCAACTGTTGCAGTACCAGGCGTGTAAACCAAGCCAGATGGCAGGGTATCAACAACGTCGACGGGACCGTACGCGGTGCCATCGGTGCTGATCGCTTCGATCTCGTAAGGCACCGTCTGGCCAATGATCACATCATCCACCAAAGCCACTTTGGTCAGTGACAGACCGGGAACAATGTCGCGCGCGACTGCAAGGTCGACCTCCGCATAGGTCAGGTTGTCTTCAAAATTCAGATCCTCAATACTGCCTATCTCTTCGCCACTCTCAGGATCCGTGAAGGTCAGCGTGTAGCCAGTTCCGATCGGGAAGCCTTCCAACAGGTAAGTGCCATCGGCGGCTGACGTTGTCGTGGCCAGTTCCTCGCCATCAGCATTCGTCAGCGTGACGATATAACCAGACAGGCCAGAATCCACACCCGGAACAAATTCTGGGTCGCTATCCGCGCCGTCGCTGTCCTCGGACTCAGAGTCTGCTGGATTGTTGTCCACAAACACCAGACCAGAGATCGCGGCATCAGACGGTTGCAGCACAAACACCGTGGGGTCATTCGTTGGATCACCATCGGTTTCGCCTGACCCGTCAGGTGTTTCCACCGCCTCGGGGTCCGCCAGATCTGTCGCATCAGAGCTTGTCCCACTGTCCGACGTGTCTGTCGCCGTGATGGGCGCGCCCGTATCAGGATCAAGCAACGGTCCACCAGATGAGTTAACGGCCTGACCTTCGACACTGGCCGTGTTTTCAACATAGCCCTGATCTTCCTCGACATCGGTCAGCGTGTAAGTGTCAACAAGGGTCGTGGTCTCACCAACAGCCAATGTCGGCAGGGTCGCGATGACGCCTCCCAAAAGAGTATCTGTGACTTCCACATCCGCCAGATCGACATTGCCTGTGTTTGTGACCGTAAAGGTATAGGTCACCACATCGTCGGCATTGCCCAGCACACCATCATCATTGGCATCCAGCACATCAAAGACGGATTTGATCAGACTGACCTCAGGCTCCGCATTCGCAGGAACACTGACCACTGTCGGGTCATTGTCAGTTTGCCCATCTGTGTTGCCCTCACCGTCCGGCGTCTCTGTGCCTTCAGGGTCGGTGATGTCGGCACCTGTTTCGTCCGTACCAGCGTCAGAATCGTCCGTGACGCTCAGCGGATCACCCGCCAGATTGAGGATCGGATTGCCATCCTCATCAACAGCATCGCCTTCAGCAGTAGCCTCATTTTCGACGTAACCGGCTGTGATATCATCGTCTGTGACCGTCTTCGTCGCCGTAAAGGCAGAGGTATTCGTCTCACCTACAGCCAGATCAATCGGACCACCCGATACCGTCGCAGTCGGGTCCGTTACAGACACATTTGATAGCGGCGTATTGCCTGTATTCGTCACGACGAACGTATAGGTGATCACATCATCTTCACCACCAAACAGGCCATCGCCATTCGTATCAGCCACGGTTTCCACCGATTTGACAACGCTGATGCCGGGGGCCGGGATCAACAGAACCGTCGGGTCGTCCGTGGCATCGCCATTCGTGACACCATCACCATCCGGCGTTTCCGTTGCTGCCGGATCGCTGATGGCCGTTGGCGTACCGCCCGCATCCACAGTCGCATCCGTACCAGCATCCGAAGTATCCGACGCACTCAGTTGTTCGCCGCTGTCCGGATCAAGGATCGGATCGCCTGCACTATTAACCGCCAAACCTTCTGCAGTGGCCGTGTTTTCGACATAGCCCTGCTCCACTTCAGCCGCCGTAATCGTTGTGGAGGCGGTCAACGTCCCGCTTTCACCCACGGCCAATGACAGGCTGCCAGCCACCGCGACCCGATCATCGCTCACGGTCACGTCAACCAGATCCACGTTGCCCGTGTTGGTCACCGTGAAGGTGTAGGTCAGGGTATCGCCCGTCGTCAGTGTGTCTGACCCATCTTCATCCACAATCGCAGTGATCGACTTGACCACCTCAAGCGCCGGAAGAGCCGTCGCCGGAACACTGATCACCGTGGGGTCATTTGTCGGATCACCATCAATGTCGCCTTCGCCATCAGACGTCTCTGTTGTCTCGGGGTCCGTGACGTCAGAACCATCCGCATTGGTGCCGCTGTCCGATACATCCGTCGTCGTGATCGGCTCACCATCAGGGCCAAAGATCGGATCGCCATCAAGGGCCGCCTCACCCGACGCGCTGGCAGTATTTTCAACATAGCCTGCGTCAATATCGTCCGCAGTCACCACATATGTGCCAGTGAAGGTCACACTGTCACTTTCACCAATGGCCAGATCAATCGGTCCGCCATCCACATCAATCAGATCATCATCAATCGTAATCCCGGTCAGATCTGTATTGCCGGTATTACTGACGACGAATTCATACTCGATCTCGTCGCCTTCATCACCAAACACTCCGTCACCATTACTGTCGAGCACGCGGCCAACGGTTTTGACAAAGGTGATTTCCGGAGTTGGAATAAAGAAGACGGTTGGATCGTCATCAGTCGTGCCGTTGGTCCCACCAGACAGATCCTCGGTCTCGGTATCCTCAGGGTCGGTCACAGCAACAGGGTTGCCGTCACTATCCAACTGCGCCTCGGTGCCCGCATCGGAATCGTCGGTGGCCGTCAAAGGTGAACCACCAAGGTCGATCGGATCGCCACTCGCGTCTACCGCTGTACCAGTCGCACGCGCTGTATTCTCGAAACCGCCATTGGCGACGTCCACATCCGTGAGCGCATGGGTCGCTGTGAAGGTCGTGCTGTCACTTGCGCCAATCGCAAGATCAATCGGACCACCAGACACTGTCGCATCATTATCAGTCAGGCTGACGCCTTCCAGCGCCACATTCCCGGTATTGCTGACCACAAAGGCATATGTGATGACATCACCCTCGTCGATCTGACCATTGCCGTTCGTATCATCGACGTTGGACACCGACTTGATCACGGACAGATCGGCAACAGGCGCAAACAAGGCCACAGTCGGGTCGTTTGTCGGATCACCGTCATCATCACCCGTTCCGTTCGGATCACCCGGTTCACCGAGATCGTCATCATTGGTTGTTTCATCGCCGTCACCAGTGTCGGAAACATCTGTCACTGGGTCGCCAGATGGATCAAACCCTTCAGCCTCGGCCGTGTTTTCCACACCACCAGCAGCAACGTCATCGGCATCAATCGTATAGCTCGCGGTAAAGGTCGTGTCGTCAAAATCACCCGCGTCCAGATCAATCGGACCGCCGGACACAGTCGCAATGCTATCGGTGATCTCAATGCCAGTCAGAGACACGTTGCCGGTGTTCTCAACACGGAACGTCCAGGTCACTTCATCGCCTTCATCGGTGAAGCCGTTGCCATTGACGTCGACAATTTCATCAACCGTCTTCGTCAGCTGCAAAGATGAGACCTGATCCAACGCGACAACTGTCGGGTTGCTCGTGGTTGGATCATCATCACCATCGCTGTTGTCATCCACACCGTCTATGCCATCGCCGGTCGTATCATTGTCAGATGTGGCTTCTACGGAAGGAACATCCGCGAGCGGATCCCCGGTCACGCTGTCCACTGGATCGCCAGCAGAGACTGCCGTGTTATGCACACCGCCCGCGTCAATCGCCGCCTGGTCAAGCGTGTAAGTGCCCTCGTAGGTGATGATCTCGCCGATTGCCAAAATGCCGTCATTGTCATCCGCGCTAGTCGCCGCACGCGTGATCACCAGAGGCACATCAACAGCCGCACCCGTCCCATCAGTCCCATAGGTCATGGTGTCCGTCGGCAAGGTCGCCGCCTGATCCAGAGCCAAGTTGCCCGTGTTCTCAACCGTGAAGGTGAAATCAATCGTGTCACCCACGGCAATCGGCGTGCTCAATGTGGCAGCCGCGGATTTGACCAATGTCAGATCAGGTGTTGGGTCCAGAGTAACAACCGTCGGGTTGCTCGTATCTGGGTCACCATCACCGTCGCTGTCATCGTCAACACCGTCCGTACCGTCGCCGGTCGCATCGTTGTCGGACGTGTCTTCAACTGAATCCACACCTGTCAACGGATCACCCGTGACGCTGTCAACCGGATCGCCGGCTGAGGTCGCCGTGTTATGCACCCCGCCCGCGTCAATCGCCGCCTGGTCAAGCGTGTAAGTGCCCTCGTAGGTGATGATCTCATCGATCGCCAAAATGCCGTCATTATCATCCGCGCTGGTCGCCGCACGCGTGATCACCAGAGGCACATCAACAGCCGCACCCGTCCCATCAGTCCCATAGGTCATGGTGTCCGTCGGCAAGGTCGCCGCCTGATCCAGAGCCAAGTTGCCCGTGTTCTCAACCGTGAAGGTGAAATCAATCGTGTCACCCACGGCAATCGGCGTGCTCAATGTGGCAGCCGCGGATTTGACCAATGTCAGATCAGGTGTTGGGTCCAGAGTCACAACCGTCGGGTTGCTCGTATCTGGGTCACCATCGCCATCGCTGTCGTCATCAACACCGTCTGTGCCATCGCCAGCCGCGTCGTTGTCAGACGTATCTTCAACTGAATCCACACCGGTCAGCGGATCACCCGTGACACTATCAACCGGATCGCCGGCAGAGACCGCCGTGTTATGCACACCGCCCGCGTCAATCGCCGCCTGGTCAAGCGTGTAAGTGCCCTCGTAGGTGATGATCTCGCCGATTGCCAAAATGCCGTCATTGTCATCCGCGCTAGTCGCCGCACGCGTGATCACAAGAGGTACATCAACAGCCGCACCCGTCCCATCAGTCCCATAGGTCATGGTGTCTGTTGGCAGGGTCGCCGCCTGATCCAGAGCCAAGTTGCCCGTGTTCTCAACCGTGAAGGTGAAATCAATCGTATCGCCCACCGTAATCGGCGTGCTCAATGTCGCTGCAGCGGATTTGACCAATGTCAGATCAGGTGTTGGGTCCAGAGTCACAACTGTCGGGTTGCTCGTATCTGGGTCACCATCACCGTCGCTGTCGTCGTCAACACCGTCGACGCCGTCGCCGGTCGTATCGTTGTCTGAGGTATCAACAGCCGGAGGATCCAAAGCCAGCGGATTTCCTGTCGTCGCATCGACCGGATCCCCGTCAGACGTCGCCGTGTTATGCACACCGCCCGCGTCAATCGCCGCCTGATCAAGCGTGTAAGTCGCCTCATAGGTGATAATCTCACCTGCAGCCAGAATACCGTCATTGTCGTCCACGCTGGTTGCCGCACGCGTGATCACCAAAGGCACATCAACAGCCGCACCCGTCCCGTCAGTTCCATAGGTCATGGTGTCCGTCGGCAAGGTCGCCGCCTGATCCAAGGCAACGGTACCCGTGTTCTCGACCGTAAAAGTGAAATCAATCGTATCGCCAACAGCAACGGGCGTGCTCAACGTCGAAGACGCCGATTTGGTCAGCTCCAATGCCGCTTCCGGACACTCATAGCCTTCCGTCTGGATCGGTCCCCAATTGGCCTGCGGATCAAGAACAACAATGTTCAAATAGGTGAGCCCATCACCACCGCTTGGCACGGTGTAAGAAATGGGGAAGGTTGTTCCGTCTCCGGTCGCCCAGCCACGCCACCAACCGGTGCCCCCGCCATTAGTCGGATTGGACGTGATGATATTGCCACTCGAGTCCGTAACCCAATAGGTCAGCAACTCAAAACGCGTTCCATTTGTCGTGTCAAAGTTCAGCGTCTCACCCGGCAAACCATCAATCCGCGCCGTCGTCCGCCAAACCTCAGCCGCATCGGTCTGATCAGCAGCGTTGCCACTTACCGCAGTCAAGTTCGAATAGGTCGCCGAGGCAAACTCACCCGATGATGACGCATCTGGCGTGCCTTCAAAGTAAATCTCGACCTCGCCCGTGCTCAGACGTTGAAATGACGGCAAGAAGAAGTTTGTTTCCGGTGTACCCGGGCTTAAATCGTATGCCGCTTCCGTTCCGATACCAAAACCGTCTGTTATAAAGCCCTCCGCAATGTAGGCACCGCATGTTGCCGGAACTAATGGATCACGCGCGGTTGGACCAACATAAGTCACCGTAATTGTGGCGGGTTCAGAAGTTAGTTCATTGCTATCTTCAATTGTGTAAGTAATCGGTGTTGGGTCACCGATCAGGCTTCCATCGGGCACAAATTCAATTTCGCCGCTTGTATCGTCGTAGGACCACACGCCCTCGCCATCGACTTCAAGTCCGATAACATCACCATCCGCATCCGTAACCTCGGTGACAGTCAAACCTGTAGGCGCAATCAAATTGACGGTGTCGATTTCAATAGTGCCGTCTGTGGCTGTGTCGCCATCAACAATGTCGACTGTCACGTCATCGCCAATGTCATTGTCGAGTGAGCTGTCATCATCTGCTTCCGGCAAGGCCCGAACGATTATAGTCTCGGTGGCTGTCGCAAAATTGCCTGCATCATCCGGATCAGTAATCCGATACTCAACTGTGTAAGTACCGGGTGGTGTATCCGCCAGAACGGTGATCTCGCCTGTGGTCGTGTCGAGCTCCAGCTCATCATCAATTGCTTCGACGGTCAGAACAACATTGTCGTCAGCGACAGCCGGGTCCCCGTCAATTGTGTCGTTATCTTCATCAAGAACATTGCCAACGACCTGATCTTCATCCGAAAATCCGACCTCGCGATCATCTTCAGAACCCGCAAAAACGCTTGGGCATGTAAAATTGCCGATCGCGCTCACGTCGTGAAACAATGCGCCGTCCCACATCGCGAAATTGAGGTAAACCGCCCCATCCGCTGGGAAAGTAAATGTGATATCGATGTCTTCAACGCCGTTCTCGCCAGGTCCATCGCTCGTCGATGTGATAATAAAATCAGCACTATCAAGCACGTTGCCCGCGAGGTCTTTGACCCAGTACGCTATATATTCCTGTCTGAAACCAGATTGGATCTGGACGGAGCCGCTACTGCCAGGGGTGCCATCCAGCCTTGTGGTGGAACGCCATAGCTCAGAAGCCGAACCATTTGAGGCGCTTGATAGTTCTGCGTCCAATCCGTCCCCGATAGCGGTCCCTGTTAGAACACTATCTGCGTCGCCTTCGATAAAGAATTCGTATTCTCCGGCTATATTTCGGGCTATATCTGCAAACTCAAGCGCATCACGCGGACCTCCATCACCAAATGTGGTCGATGTATCATTACCCGCCCCACCCGCGGAAATGCTAAGACCGGGCTGGATCAAAAACCCTTCCGAAATTGATGCGCCGCAGGATGCGGGGGTCAGTTGTGGGCGGGCGACCGGCGTAACAGATGGCGTTTCGTAAAAGATTGGGCCGAGGGTAATCCCATTCGATCTGTTTTCGCCACCCGGCGTTGGATTTGTTGAAGCCGTGTTGTCCACCTCGATCCGACTAAACGTCATCTGCAGAATCCCGGAAGAATTTGCGACCTCCAGCGTTCCACCGTCATTGCCTTCTGCAGTATAGCTTGTCCCACCACGAATTTGACGCAATGCAGTGTCGTAGATCACATCGCCGGAATCGGCCGTAAAAGAAAACGTTGTACCGGCGGTGATATCCGCCCCGGTCGAATCCAAAATTGCGTCGATTTGGATACGTTCGTCGCCATCAATGTTGAAATTCAACGCCGCAACGGCAAAAGAAAAGTCGGTGACTGGTTCTGAAAAAACCATCGTATATTGTTCGGAATCAAGTGCTGTGCCCGTGAACTTGGCAGGAAAACGATCATCTGAACCCAACCAGACACCACGAACGGGATCTGTAAAGGGCGCCGCATATAGCGGGGCGGATACGCCGCCAGCGTCCTGGCTCGATCCGCCGATTTTATTGATGGTTATGTCAACACCGCCGCCGCCGGCATCTGGAAAAGAGGCCGTGTTTGTTCCATCATAACTGCCAGACGGATCCCCCAGAAGTTCGGTGGTCGTCACCTCGACTGTTTGCGCACTCGCAATTTGCGGCAAACAAAGCAAAAAAAGAGCAAATACCCAACTTAGGTAGCGCAGCGACAAAGTTGCTGAACAGATGTTGGCATAATTCCAGTGCGCTATCTTCATTTTGCTAACTCGCTCCGATGAAAGGGGTGAATGTAGTGTGCGGCCCAGAGAGCTGTCTCGCCGATTTCAGCGTTGTGAGACCAAATGCCTTTGAAACCAACTGCCGCGCCAAAGACATCGCCACCCGCTTGCGCAATTGATGTTAAATCAGTCGGACTCGTCGACGTGTGATAGGCCGTATTGCCGGCGCCCTGAGTCTGCGCAGCAACGGGTACAGACGACGACGCAACAAATGCAATTGCTGACAACGACAACGAAAAAAGCCCCGCGAAAGCGGTATTAAATGTTTGACGGATGTTTTTCTTATGCATCTTTGTATTGCATTTAATCACCTTACACACCCTTAAGTTGCTGAAAGCGATATGTGTAAAATCTAGTAAGGCTTTGAAACCGTACGGTTTTACATTTGGCAGGAAACCGTGTTGTATGGCTCAGCTGTTCACCCGGCTTGCCATCAGGCAGTGTTCCAAAGCCTCCCAGCGCGTCAGGAACGGTATCTCCATCTGAATCTTGGGCAGATGCATCTGTCGCGAATAAAGTGAGGCAGATCGCCAAAAAAGATTTAACCCGGTACCAGATGAAATTCTTCTGGTCAGCTATATCCATAGTGCGTCTGGCTCGTAACATCGTACCTCGCAATTCATAAATGAAGCTGCCGACCATTTCTTGATCGCAGTGCTGTCCCAGGTTCGGCATCACTTTTTGTACTGTTCGGTATTCTCATCGCACCGATCACAAAAAAATTAACCGATAAATAATGGGCGCCGTGTTGCCACAAATGTTCACACAATCAATAAGACTAATTGCAAAATGTGAGCGCTATCATGGATAGCGTGACCCAGAGGCAACAAACCCTGGTGACAATACATTCTGCGGCAAAGTGATCTTTTTATATAACAACTTTTGGTTGATTTATTTTGATCAAATAATAGGCAACTTTTTTGCTCGCCGCAGTGTAAAATGGCAAAGATGCTATACCGAAATCAATACGAAACACTGAAAGGCCCGATGAAAAAGTACTACATCACCCTGTCGGACATTCCGCAAAAGACTGATCCGATATTCAGCGCAATCTGGGTCGCTCATGGCGCGATTGACGTGAACGGCTCTACGCTGCGCTCTGGCGATGCTGCGGGTTTTGATGGCTCGCCCGTTATCAAAGCGACCGACGCCAAATACTTGCAATTCACCCTGCAGACGGCCCCACCGGAAAGTCCCGTGCTCGCATGCGAACAAATCAATTGCGCGTCAGGTGATGTGCTGGTTCGGCTGGATCAGGTCAGCTTTCCGGCAGGCGCGGTTGCATATTGTCATGTGCATCCCGGCCCCGGCATCCGCTATCTGGTAGAAGGTCGGCTACGACTGGAAGCTGATAACCATGTTCAAGATGCTCTACCCGGCCATGTCTGGTTCGAACCAGCAAACACGCCCGTCCGCGCCACTGCGGGCAACGTCCCCCTGACCCGCTTTATCCGCTTCATGGTCCTGCCGGTTAACTACGAGGGGAAACCCTCCATTCAAATACTCGACCCCGCCGATGCAACAAAGCCCAAACCGCAAACCACCCACCGGTTCCTTGATCGTATTCTGACGCTCGGTTAATCGGGATAAAAGTCGGTCAGGGATGAGCTGCGCCAATCCGGGTCCGGCTCTGCCGGTTCTGAACCCAGGCCCGCCGCAGCAATCCCAAAGATCGCGCAATATTCGTCCTTTTCGGATGTGTCACCGCTGATCCCCACAGCCCCGATTGTGAAACCCTCGGCATCACGCACCAAGACGCCCCCGGGCACCGGGATAAGCCGCCCGTCCGATGCGGCAGCCAAGGCAGTCTGGAACACGGGCCGCTTTGACAGCCGGTCGCGGATCAGGCGGCTGGAAATGCCCATGCCCAGCGCGCCCCATGCCTTGCCAAATGCCACATCAAACCGAACGATCCCCGACCCGTCTTCGCTTTGCACCGCGATCAGTTTGCCACCCGTATCAAGCACAACGACGGTAAGCGGCAGCATGTCCTCTTCCCGTCCAAGGCGCAGGGCCTCTGCGATGATGATATTGGCTTTGGCTAGCGGCAGACTTGTTCTCAGGCGCATCTATTGGTCATCCTTTTATAGCTATCGGCTGGCCATCTGTTCCGGGAACCACGTAATCACTTCGGGAAAGAACAGGAACACGGCAATGGTAATCACGTCGGCCACAAAAAACAGAGCGATGCCGCGGAACACCTGGGTCAGCGAAATATCAGGTCGCACGCCATTTACGACAAAGCAATTCAGTCCGATGGGCGGTGTAATCAGACAGACCTCTGCCATCTTGACCACGATAATGCCAAACCAGATCGGGGCCATCTGGCCAGACACACCAAACGCGCTGTCCGCAACGGATACGCCGTCACCCCCGTTTAATGCGATGACGGCGGGGTAAACCACTGGCAAGGTCAAAAGCAGCATACCGATGGCATCCATGAACATACCCAGCACCGCATAGGCCAGCAGGATGCAGATCATGATCAGCATGGGGTTCACCTCAAGTGTCAGAATCCACGCCGTGAACGCCTCCGGCAGACCGGAAAAGCCCAGAAAGCGAACAAAGATCAGCACACCCCAAATCAGCGAAAAGATCATGACGGTCAGCTTTGCGCTTTCCATCAGCGAATCCTTGATGGCGGCAAAGGAGGCACCGCTCATTATCGCGATGGCAAAGACAACTGCGGCCCCCAGCGCACCCGCCTCTGTCGGTGTGGCCCAACCACCGTAAATGGCCGAAACGATGATCACGATCACCGCAAAGATCGGCGTCACGCCGGGCAGTGATTTAAACCGTTCAGGCCAGGTCGATGCAGCCGTCTTTGGGGCCTGTTCCGGGCGGAGCAACGCCCAGGCAATGATGATCCCGCCATAGATCAGGGCCGACACCAAACCCGGTAGAAACCCGGCAAGCAAGAGCGGCCCAACAGCAGTTTCCACAATGATCGCATAGATCACAATGATGGCAGATGGGGGGATCAACGTGGCCAGCGTGCCGCCTGCAGCCACCACACCGGCTGCCAGCTTTTTATCATAACCGAACTTCAGCATTTCAGGGATGGCCACCCGGGCAAAAACGGCAGAGGTAGCCGTCGACGCACCGGACACCGCTGCAAAACCAGCCGTGGCAAAAACAGTCGCGACGGCCAGCCCCCCCGGAAGCCAACCCAGCCACATGCGCGCCGCATCAAAGAGCTTCTTGGTCATACCTGCGTGAAACGCCATAAAACCGATGAAAATGAACATCGGCAGGACGCTCAGCGCATAGGTCGATGATTTGGAATGGGGGATGGTACCAACGATCCCCGCCGCCGGGGCCCAGCCCAGAAGCTCAATAAGCCCGATCAGCCCGACAATGGAGGACGCATAAACCACCCGCACACCGACGAAGATCATCGTCATCAGGATGCCAAGGCAGATCAGGCCGACGACAAACGGGTCTTCAAAACCGACACCGAAAATCATGTGTCTTGCCCCTTGGTCGGATCACCTACATCTGGCACGTCGTCGCCCATGATTTCGTGGATTTCATCCTGCGCCTGATCGGCGACATCCTTGATCACCACAACGGCAACCGGTTCGGCCTGCGGATTGATCAGCAGGCGAAGGTAGCCCCACAACTGGATCGTAAGCCGCAAAAACCAGATGACGAAGGCTGCGGGAACCAGCAGCTTTGATGGCCAGACCGGATATTCAGCGTCAATCGTCGTATCGCCAAGAGTGTAGGACCGCCAAAAGTGTTGCGACGTGTAGTAGATCAGCACACCGATGATGATCATTCCAATGATGATCCCCACAATCTCAGCCGCCCAAAGCCACCTGCCCTTAAGCCGCCCCACCAGCAATTCCATGCGGATATGCGACCCCAACCGCTGGCAATATGCAGCACCCAGGAATGCCATGCTGGCCATCGATAGCTGAACCAGATCGATGTAGCCGCCGATCGGTGCGTTGAACACTGTACGCAAGACGATCTGAGCAACGCCAAGAAACATCAATGCAAGGATCGCAAAAGCGGCCAGCATATTTGCACCGTCCTCGACCGGAATCAGCAGACGATTCAGCGTCCGAAGCACGCGCGCATTTGATTGGGACATGAGTTGTACCTGTAGACCAGAATGGCCGGGGCGAACCGCTTTGGAACGCCCCGGCTTGATGAATGTTATTGTGCGGCTTGCGCCTCTTCAGCGTATTCCCATACCGCATCGAAAAGGCCCTGAGCGTCAAAGTCGCCCTGGTTGGCCTCGATCCAGGATTGCCATACCGGCTCTCCTGCCACTTCGCGGAATTCGGCAAGCTGCTCGTCTGTATATGTCACCTCTGTCAGCGTTTCGCGGAACATTGGCAGGTTCTTCTCATCAGCGGCTGCATAAGCCGCCTGCGTGACATCCATCACCATGTCGCGGTTATCCATCAGCAGTTGCTGATACTGCGGCGGCAAGGCGTCATAGGCTGTCTTGTTGAATACCCAACCACATTCAGACGTGCCGGGGGCCATATTGCTGGTAAACCAGTCCGCCTCTTCGTTGATGCCGAATGACACATGCGCATAGGTGTAGGGGAATGCAGCAGCATCAAGCGCACCGCGCTGGAAGGCAGTTGATGTTTCGGACGCTGGCAAGGTCTGCTTGGTTGCACCCAGCACCTCCATTGCATCGCCAAGACCGCCGCCGGCGCGGACACGCAGCCCGGCCCAGCCGCTCAGTTCAGTTGGGGCATCCCCTTTGCCCATAACCTCGTATTGCGGCAACAATCCCGAGACATAGGGAACAGCGTTCCAACGCTCCATGTCCGCGACGATGGCAGGGTGTTCAAACAATTTGGACCGCACAGCCCGATCGACCGCTGGGTCCCCCAAAGGCAGGAACGGAAGCGAAAACACCATCCACGCCGGGTTCTTTCCGGGGTGGTAGAAGTTGCAAATCGCAGCCCCTTCAAAAGCGTTGATCGCAAGGCCATCAAGGTTCTCCGGCGCTGCGGAAAGCTGACCACCATAGAAAATCTGCATCTTGAAACTGCCGCCGGTCTCTTCCTCGACCACACGGGCAAGTTCGTCCATCCCAGCGGACAACGCACGGGGGTTCCCCCACATCGAAATTTTCCAGAATACGTCCGGTCCTTCGACCGATTGCGATGATGCCGAAGTCGCACCTAGTACGGTGCCCAGCGCGACGGTCGCTGCAAGTAGTGTCTTGAGTTTCATTTTTCCTCCCAGTCAAAATCAGTTAGTTTTCATTGACCATGACTGTGGGTCTAACATTTTTGTCGATTTTCTGTAAGGAAATTTTTGTCGGCGCGCCCGCAACAAACTGGAATGTCAGTTGTGAACAGCCGCTTAGGCTGCAAGCATCTGGCAACCCTAGAAAATTAAAATCGATTTTAATGCAATAATTTCAAAAAAATGTGTATTTCTAGGGCATGGCGTCAGGCGTGAAACGCCCAGCACACCATAAAAACTGATCAATACCCTTCGGATTGATACCTTTCAGTATCATCAAGATAACGACATTTATTCAAAACCACACCAAGGACGTTGGTACGCGCCGCCAAATCGGCCTGGCATCGGCTGATTTCATTAACCGTCGATTTCTCCGCTGCGCCCATCAGAACAGCGCAATCCACTTGATCCACGAATGCAATGGTATCGTCGTTCGATAACATCGGGGGCATATCGAAAATCATGACGTTGGGCTGATAACGTGCTTCGATCTCGTCAAGGATCTTTGCGGCAGCGACACCCTGCAAAAGCTCAGCAGGGTTTTGAACCGAGCCGTTGCAAATCGCGAATGCCAAATTGCGGCCATGGCGCGACAAGTGCTCACCGGCAAGGACCGTACCAGCCAGTACATCGGCCACAGACGATTCCGGAACAATACCCAGTTTGGTAGCAATGCTTGGGCGCCGCATGTCCAGTTCCACAACCATCGTGCGGATGTCATGCTGACGCGCCAAGCTGAAACCAAGATTAAGCGCGAGCGTCGTCTTACCGCAACCGCCCGTGGGCGAGGTCACAGCGATGCGGGTCCAGTTCTTTGCACGGAACTCCTGCAAAAGATTGGTACGCATGATGTCGTAAGGTGTTGCATCCGCACCGGGCGTATACGCAACCAGCCGATTTTCCTCCATCAGCTGAGGTTTGACATTAAAGGCGGGTAATGCGGTCCAGACCTGATCGAGATGCGCATCGTTTGTACGCATCTGGTTGCCCTCGCCCTGTTCGGCTTGGGCGACGGGGCGCGGAACCTGCTCCAGCGGCGGGCGCCCTTCCAGACGCTCTTGACGGGCCTTTTCGATTGCAGCGCGAATATGCTCCATGATCTAAACCTCTTGCCCCAGACCAATATTTTCCATCAAACCAGCGACACCCATAGTCTCAAGTACGGTTTCAACCAGCATATCCATCGGCAAATAATAGACATGTAGGGTATATAGAATGACCGGAACGCCAACCACGATTGACCCTAGAATCGAGGCTATCGTCAGCCTGCGATTGCGGGTCTGGCGCCTTGTTCTGACATAGGGAAGCACTGCGAACGGCGTCAAATTCAGGCGATTACGCAGCTCCTCGGGGCGACGAACTGCACGGTTCAGCAGTTCCAATACCAACAGAAAACCAAAGCCAGCCATCATCCCGCCACCTATGCCAGCGGCCAGAATAAGCCGACGGTTGGGGCTGGACGGGCTGTTCGGCTCCACCGCCTGCTCGATCACAACAATGCGTTGCCCCTTCGAAAGCGCCTCAATCCGATCACCAGTGCGGGCTTCGGCCAGACCAGCGGTGGCCTGATTGAACTGCTCGCGTATATTGTCGTAGTCGCGTTCGAGCGCACCAAGGGTAATCGCGTTTCGTGGCGTCTTGCCAATGGACGCGGTAAGCTCTTCCAACTCCTCGTTAACCAGAACCTTCTGATCTGACAGATAGCTGATCTGCGCATCGATATCCGCAATCTGAAGTTCATACGCGGTGACTGTGTCACTTTGTGCAATAGAACCCGATGAGATTTGCGTCGCGACAATTTGCTCCAGCGCTTCCACCTGCGCCCGCAGACTGACAACGCGCGGGTTGGTTGGCGAGTAAATCACCGTTTCTGAAGCAAGGCGGCTTTTCAATTCGCGCAGCTGCTGTTGCTCGGCAGTCAGGCTTTGCTCTGACAGATCAAGCCGGCCGGTCTGTTCGAACAGTTCTTGCAATCGCGTGCGGCGGTCATTGAGCGATGAAAGCTCACGGTCGATCTGCAGCAGCCGTTCCTGAATGGCCGACTGCCGCGTGCGGCTAAAGCTCAGGCTTTCGGGCAGCGCGTCGCCATTAGCCAGCTTGAACTCAAGTATTTCACCACCTTTTTCGGACAACTGCGCGTTAAGACGTTCAACCTCTTGCTGGAAAAACTCCAGCGTTTCGCCCGAAACACTGGTTCGCAGTTCTAGGTTCTGTTGCAGGATCTGCGTGACCAATTCATTGGCAACTTGTGCCGATAGAGCTGGCGACGGCGCTTCGAACGACACAGTAACAAGACCGGATGTGTCGTTGAATGCGGGCAACCTGATCCGCACCCTATCGCGCATGTCGTCCACAGTCGCGTTGGCCGAAATCCCTGGAACACCGCGATAAACTTCATAACGCCGGGCCATCTCCAACAGGTTCGCCCGTGTCAGCATCTTCTGTTCGATGATCTGCAACAGCTCAAACGTCTCGGTTCGAACCGTCGATGCGGCCAGATCGTCCGGGATCTGGGGGGATTCGATCAGCAATCGGGCCTCTGCCCGATAGACGGGGGGCAGAGTATAAGCCAAAGTCACGCCGATCGAGGCTATGACCAAGAAAATAAACAGAAAATAGTGTATCCGACGCCAAAATTGCGACAGGTAAAACTTGATCTCTGAAATCATGTGTCCGGTTTTTCCTTTTCGGTATCTTCCGAATATCCAAAAAACGCTCCATCAGACAGAACGTCATCAACTACTTTTATGTCAATAATAACATCACCGGCTGTATAAGCATAAACCATTGATAAATCACACAGTTGGTTTACCAAACGCGGAACGCCGCCTGTCACATCGAAAATACGATCCGTCGCCGCACGGCTGAACAGATTTCCCTCGGTTCCGGCCGCCTCAAGCCGATGCGCCACATAAGCATGTACCGTATCAGCATCCATGTTAGGCAGATGAAAGCTGGCAGCCACCCTCTGCGCAAACTGTTTGAGATCAGGGCGGGATATGATGTCACGCAGTTCTGGCTGGCCGATCAGCACCAGCTGCACCAACTCATCTTTGTTGGAGTTGATGTTGGTGAACATTCGCAGCTCTTCCAGCGATTCCCTGCTAAGGTTCTGTGCCTCGTCAAAGATCAGAACCACACGCCGCCCTTGTGCGTACTCGTCAATCAGAAACTTCTGGAACTGGGCGAACAGCGTCACATAATCTGATTGCGACTCAGCCGTCTGACCCAAGACCATCAAGACCCAGCGCAACAACTCACCCCTGCCGCCATGCGCGTTGGACACCAGCCCCACGGTCAGGTCCGCTTCCAGGTTCTTCAGCAGATATTGCATCAAAGTGGTCTTGCCCGCACCCACCTCACCAGTAATCAGCGTAATCGGGGCCCGGGTCAGAACCCCATACTCCAACATGGTATAGGCACGCTTATGTGCAGCCGACCAATACAGGAAGTCAGGATCAGGCAGCAGCGAAAAAGGGCGCTCGTTCAACCCGAAATGCGCCGAATAAATGTCAAAATTTGTGCTCATGAACTCAATTACTAATGCGTCAGCCCTGGTACCTTAATTTAGACAAGCCCCCACCTGTCATTGAGCCCTGACGAAAAACCGCCTCGACCATAACTCAGCCCCCCAGCTTCGCAGTGTTATCCACAATCCATGATCCAGCAGATATTCACCAAGTTCATAGCTATCCCAGCGAATTGATACAGAACAGTACAAAGTGAAGTGATGCTTACAAAAAGTAGGTGTCGGCGCTTCAACGCCGATGAGTCGCGCCAAAGCAAAGGCATGGAATACCTGACTGGCCAATCTTCATAATAAAGACAAACTTTGTTTAAGAAAGCGTCACCCAAGACCTACAAAGCTTAAGAACAGCGCGGATTGCTGCGCATCGGGAAACGGTAAGCGGCATAAAGTTGTCTAAAATCAAAGAATGTGCCGATATTATGTTGATGAATATATAATGAACAACTATTCAGGACTCGTTAGGATGCCTCGTTGTAACAGTCGTCAAAGACGGCTAGGTCAACATCTGCCAAAGGCGTTCGCTTTATTATTATGGTTAAAGGTGGGGTTTTTTGCCCCGAGTTCAGGTATCGAGAGTTTTTGATGTATAATAATTCTACTGCCCACACGAACGATGATGTCCAGTTTATTCGCGGCCGACAGGCAGCTTTTGAGCCGTATGGCGACATTTTCAAGCGTTTGATGGACTGCATTCTGGTGCTGATGACAGCGCCTTTCGTAGTACCGGTCGTACTCATGCTGATGCTGGTTACTGCCGCGGACGGACATAGCCCACTTTATAGTCAGATGCGTGTCGGCCGGTTTGGTCGCCATTTCCGCATCTGGAAGCTGCGCACAATGGTTACCGACGCGGACAAGGTCATGACCGAGTATTTGCGGAACAACGCGGACGCGGCCTGTGAATGGGCTACTACGCAGAAGCTGAAAAACGATCCACGCATCACGCCGGTCGGTCAGATCCTGCGCAAGACGTCTATGGATGAACTGCCCCAGCTCTGGAATGTGTTGATCGGGGATATGAGCCTCGTCGGCCCCCGGCCGATGATGCCTGACCAGCAAATGCTGTACCCAGGCGACGAGTATTATGAGATGCGCCCCGGCATCACCGGAACATGGCAAATCTCCGACCGTAACGAAAGCAGCTTCGCAGCACGTGCCAAGTTCGATGCAGAATATCGCGAACAGATGTCGCTGAAGACAGACTGCGAAATTCTTGCGGCCACCGTCAGCGTGGTGATGCGCGGCACGGGATACTAACCAAACGGGCCGCTCTTTCAGGGCGGCCTGCTCTCCCCACAGCTACTCCGGATAGACAGTCCCGGACCGCCAACAATATTTGGCGGCCAAAGCTGATTTATGAACATAAAAGCATCAAATTGATACACTCTTCGGGATAGTGGTTTTCGCCAACTGACCTGACGTATATCTACCCGCCAATCCTGCGTTTAAGCCGAAGAAAGAAGCCATCTCTGATGTTCAGTCAGTTTCCAAAAGTTGCTCTTTTATCGTTGTTCCTGCTTGCGGCCTGCGAAAGCGCCGAAGAACGCGCCGAGCGGTTCTACCAGTCTGCTGTCACACTGATTGAAGAAGGCGATGTTGACCGCGCCATTGTGGAATTACGCAACGCACTAAAACTGAACGAACAGCATTTTGATGCTCGCCTAGCCTTGGCGGACTTGCAACGCGAACGTGGCGCCTTGCCCAATGCCTATGCCAATTACCTGCGGCTGAGCGAGGAATTTCCCGACGCGCCGCAGCCCCGTCTCGCCATGGGTGAAATCGCCATACTGACCGAAAACTGGCAAGGGGCGGTCACACAGGGACGCGAAGCCTATCGTTTGGCCCCCGACGACATCCGCGCAATCGCAGTGAACGCGCTTTTGGATTATCGCGACGCAGCGTTGGCGCAGGACGCGGCGGCAGCGGAAGAACAGATCACCATCGCCGGAACAATCATCGAGCAGACGCCGGACAACATCATTGCCCGCAAAATGCTGATTGATGACGCCATTTCGGATGGCAACGCTCCCGCTGCCCTCAATCAGATTGACACCGCCCTTGGCATCGACCCGCTACAGGGCGATCTGCACATGCTCAAACTCGGCCTTCTACGAGAACTGGGTGAGCCCGCGCCAATTGAGGCCCAACTGGAAGAGATGACCAGCCTTTTCCCTGACGAACGGGATTTGCAGCAACTGCTGATTTCTTGGTACGTCAACCAAGGCAAGGTCGATCAGGCCGAAAACTATCTACGCGATTTGGTGGCAAAGGCCGAAGATCAACCTGATGCGTGGCTCGTTATGGTCGAATTCATCAAGCGACAGAAAGGATTTGAAGCCGCAAGGGCCGAAGTCGCCCGATTGATGTCCGAAGACCCCGACAATGACAGCTACCGCGCTGTCGATGCGACTATCGCATTCGAACTTGGTCAAACCGATGAAGCCATCGCCCAGATGAACGACATTCTGAACGGTGCCGATGACAGCGAACCAACACGCGGTTTCAAGATCGTACTCGCGCGTATGTGGGTGGAACTCAACGATGCACCCAAAGCCCGTCAGTTAGTGGATGAGGTTCTGGACACCGATCCCAGCCACGTCGAAGCGTTGAAGATGCGGGCCATATGGCAGATGGAAGATGATCTACCCGGCGAGGCAATCATCACTTTGCGCGCAGCATTGGCCGAAGCGCCCGATGACGGTCAGATCGTGACAATGATGGGCGACGCGCACCTCCAGCAGGGGGAAGTCGACATTGCTGGAGAGCGCTATGCTTCAGCCGTCGATCTATCCGACAAGGGAGCGCCCGAATCCCTGCGCTACGCCCGATTTCTTATCAATCGGGGCCGACTCGACGCCGCCGAAACTGTTCTAACGGCTGCACTGAAACTCGCGCCCGTCGATGTGCCTTTGCTGGAAACGCTGGCTGAGGTGAAGCTAGGTCAAGGCGATCGCAACACCGCAACACGGATCATGTGGCGTTTGCTGTCACTGGATGATGAAGAGGCCAGCGCAGCCGCAAACAAGATCAAAGACGCAATGTCACCTGATGCGATGGCCGTGCAGGAGACTGTGGGGTTCATCCAGTCTTTGCTGAATGGCCAAGGAGCAGAAGCGCTGACGCCGGCACAAGCCCGCGAAGCGCGGACGTTTATAGCGGATCAATTGGCCATCGCACCTGACGAACCGCGTTTGCTTCTTTTGCAAGCCGCGCTTGATGACATCGCAGGCGATACAGATGCCGCTGAAGCCACCTACCGCCAACTCGCCGCCGCCAACCCCGATGAGCTCAAGGCGACGCAGGCGCTCTACACAATGCTCATGGAACAGGGTCGGATGGACGATGCCCGCACCGTGGTAGAAGACGCGTTGGCGCTGCGGCCCGATGCTTTGGTTCTTCAATTCATGTTGGCGTCACATCATGAGACAGTCGGGAACTACGAGGCCGCGATCGCGATTTACGAAGCCCTTCATGCAAATGACGCGACCAATCTGGTAATCGCCAACAATCTGGCCAGCCTGATCAGCACCCACCGAAACACGCGCGAAGATATTGCGCGGGCAGCGGAGATTGCAGAAGTCTTGCAAGACGCAACCGATGCGCCATTTCAGGACACCTATGGCTGGATCGCCCACCTACGGGGCGACAACGAAACGGCCATCAGCTATCTTGAAAATGCGGTCGCCGGACTGCCTGATGATTCATTGATCCGCTACCGGCTTGGTGTTGCTTACGCAGCGGCCAATCGAAACGCTGACGCACGAAGCGCTTTGACCGCATCAACTGCATTGGCCGGCAATGCCGACCTGCCCCATCTGCAAGAGGCAGCACAGTTGCTTGAAAACTTGCCTGCCGACTAACGAACCCAATTGCTTTCGTTAGTCGACCACTGAATGCTTTGCGACTGGCATGTCTTGGGGTTTGGGCTCGGTGCGCATCGAAACCACGAAGGTAATCACCAAACCTAAAATGCCAAACATGCTGTAATAGGCCAGCGCGATCAAAATCGACTTCCCAAGTGTAAGGGCAGTAAGAGCCGAAGCAGCCCCGCAAAGGACACCAACAAACAGGGCCCGCATCAACATGCGCCGGCTCTCTAGTCGTTCCTCGCCTGCATCCTCCATAGACTGCCTTTCCCTACCCCTCGAAGCCCAACGAACAAAAGTTTCGTCGATGCATTATTCCTTGTTATTTTCTACTTCAAATCAATCTCACTCGTATGGCAAGGAAAAGATCAGCGTATTTACGCCGACTTACCTTAGGTAAATGGCTGTGATTTGGCTTATTTTTGAGCAAAATGCCACTTCACCAGCATGTGATTGGACGGATGTTTTACCCTAACTGGACCTACTTCGCGTCAAGCCAAATGATTCTATTTAGAGTTGTTTACGTTTTTTTGCGCGATGCATCGCACTGAAATCACTTCAAAATCATCATCGTTAACCAACCAGCGTCACACCTGGCAAAGCACCCATCGGTCAAATTTGACCCGGCAGATACAGAATCGGCCACGACAAAGCGGTGCTTTTCCAAGTCCACAGCGACACTGACATCGTCAAATTCATACATCTGACCCGACAGCGGATACTGCGCTTTATAAAAACACTCCTTGGCGCTGAAAATTAGTCGCGCCAAAATGCCATGTTGATCGGCTTGTTGACGACCCAGCCATTCGCGTTCGACTGCCGTACAAACGATAGTCAAAGTCTCCGGTGGCAGCGGCAAGGCCGGTTCGAGATCAACGCCAATAGCCCGGTGCCGCGCCGACAAAACAGCCAAACAAGCCGTATCATGATGGGCAATGCTGCCCGCAATACCTTGCGGCCAAACCGGTGCCCGATCCTTACCCATCGGAACGGCAAACGGGTCCAGCCCTGCGTCAGCCATCGCTTCCCGCGCAGCACGACGCCCGGCTGCAAATTCGCGCAAGCGCTTCTCGCGCATCCGGGATGTCGGACCGACCTCCGCGCCGATCAAACCTGTCGCTGGATCACGCGGATCGGCAACCCCGATCCCGACCGACGGCCCGAACAACTCCCGCGCCGCCTCCAGCAGCGAAGTCATCGGCCGCGATTGGCCCGCATGGCGCGCCGCCGCGCCATCGCATCCGCGCGTGTCTGTGCCCTATCGTTCGCAGCAGCGGCCACCACCGGTGTCGGCTGCGCTTCAACACCCAGATGCGCGGCCAGACCTGCAACTGTCGGAAACCGAAAGATGTCCGTAATCGCGAGCGAGGCAATCCCAAGCGCATCCCGCATCTCTCGATGGGCCTGAACCGCCAGCAATGAGTGACCGCCAAGATCAAAGAAGTTATCGTTCGGACCAATCTGCGGCAAACCCAGAATGCGGCACCAAACCTCGGTAATCTGCGCAGGAACGTCCGCCCCCACAGCAGCAGCGGCTTTGGGCAGCGGCGGTGCGGCCACAACCGGCTTGGCCGGGGCGGGCAGCGCCTTTCGATCAACCTTTTTGTTTGGGGTCAAAGGAAAGCTATCGAGCGTCACGAAATGCGACGGGATCATGTAGCTCGGCAAATCGGCAGACAGGCGCGTCTTCAAGGCGTCATCTGCTACCGGCGACGAAACAGTCAGATAAGCGACCAAACGCATATCACCCGGCACATCCTCACGCGCCATCACAACGGCCTGCTTGATCTCAGGCGCCGCTTCCAACCGGGCCTCAATCTCGCCCAGCTCAATCCGGTATCCACGCACCTTGACCTGATGGTCAGCGCGGCCAAGAAAATCGATCTTTCCATCATGCCGCCAGCGGACGAGATCACCGGTGCGATACATCCGTCCCCCATCAACAAACGGATCGGGCAAGAACCGCTCTTCCGTCAGATCAGGGCGTTGCCAATACCCGCGCGTCACTCCGTCGCCAGCAATATACAACTCACCAGCGACACCAATCGGCACGGGCTTGCGATCATCATCAAGCACATACACTTGCGTATTCGCGATAGGGGTGCCGATATTGACGATCCCATCGTCGGCACTGGCAGTCTGGGTCGTGGACCAAATAGTCGTCTCGGTCGGCCCGTACATATTTTCGATAGGTGCATTACTAAACTTACCCATCTCGGCAACCAAAGACCCCGACAAAGCCTCCCCGCCGATCATCAGGTTTTGCACATGCGACAGCGCATGGCTCGCCTCATCGTTCATGCAAATCATCCGCGCCATGCTTGGCGTGCACTGCAGATGGGTCACATTGTGACGGCTGATCTGTGCGGCAATGGAAAAGTCGTTCGGATCAGCCTCGACCACCGGCCCATTCACGCGGCGCAACACCTCGGCCAGCGGATGCAAACCATCAAGCACGGTCTTGTTGTCGATCCCGTATTCGATCAGGCAGGCGACCTCATCCACACCAATTTTCTTGAGCCCTTCTACACGGGCAACCGCATCATCGACGGTACCGAAAAGCCCCGAGTCATCGAAATATCGCAAGAACGCAAAATCAAGGATCGCCTCAAGCTCATCAGGCTCCAGCGATCCCAGATCAAGGTCAAAGGCATTTGTGGCACCTTCGGGTTTCTTGAAGGCCGGGAAGGCCCACGCATATTGCTTGATCAGCGCAGCAGCAGAGCGCAGATAATCCTTCATCGGCTCACGTGCTATTTCTCGCGCGACTTCCCGGGCATCAGCCAGGAAAGTATGCAGCATCAGCGTGACCTTGAAATCCTTCGGGTCATGTCCCGCTTTGCGCAGCGCCTCATGATAGATTTTGATCTTCTCGCCGACCTCCTCAACGCTTTGCCCCAGCAAATGGGTCAGCACATTGGCCCCGGCCTCACCCGCCTGCGCCCATGTCGCTGGGTTACCGGCGGTCGTCACCCACATCGGGATTGTCTTCGATAGCGGACGCGGCTGCGTCACCACGCCATGCATCTTGCCGTCCTTGCGGGGGAATTCGACCTCTTCGCCGGCCCAAAGCCTGCGAACCTGATCAATCGCTTCAGCCAGTGCAGGTTTGTTGTCAGGGGGCGTATTTTCGGGACGCAGCACAAAATCGTCCGGCTGCCAGCCCGATGCCATGGCAAGGCCGACGCGGCCACCCGTCATGTTGTCGATCACGGCCCAATCCTCGGCGATCCGGGCCGGATGATGCAGGGGCGCGACGATGCTACCCGCACGGACAGCTAGGTTCTTGGTCACTGCGGCAACGGCAGCACCGGTGACGGCTGGGTTGGGATATGATCCACCAAAGGCGTGGAAATGCCGCTCTGGCGTCCAGACCGCACAAAACCCATTCTCATCCGCGAACTTTGCACCTTCCAAAAGCAGATCATATCGATCACTACTGACGGTATCGTTGCTCCCCCAATAATAAAGGCTGAAATCCATGGCCCGCGAGGTCACAGGAACCACCGCGCTCCCGCCCGAAACAAGCGCACGGTTTTCATCGCCACTGATCACCAGCTTGAAACCACGGGCGAGCGTATAGAACAGCTCCAACACCGAAATATCGAACGACAGGCTCGTCACAGCCAGCCAGACGCCACCTTCATCATGCGCGATCCGGTCATCCATACCGACAAAGAAATTCGCGACATTGCCATGTTCGACCATCACACCCTTTGGCCGCCCGGTAGAGCCGGACGTGAATATCACATAGGCGAGATCATCAGGTGAGACGGCAAAATCAGGGTTGCTATCCGGGCTGGTAGCAATGCGGGCGTCACTATCAATTTCCAACACCTGAGCCTTGCTGGCTGGCAAATTGGGCGCCAGATCAGATTGGGTAATCACAACGGAAGCGGCGCTATCCTCAAGATAAAGCGCAATACGATCCGTCGGAAAAGACGGGTCCATCGGCACATAGGCACCACCGGCTTTGAGGATAGCTAGCGCAGCAATCAGCATCTCGGACGACCGGCGGGTGTAAAGACCAACAAGCGTCCCGGCCCCAACGCCCATTTCCACAAGCACATGCGCAACACGGTTCGCCGCCTCGTTCAATGCCGCATAGGTCAGCGCCTCCTGCTCGAACACCAACGCGGTCGCGTCAGGTGTCTTGGCCGCCTGCGCCTCAAACAACTGATGCATGCAAAGACGATCATAATCAGTCGCTGTTTCATTCCAACCGTAAAGAAGCAAATCGCGTTCACTGTCGGGCAGGATGGGCAGGTCAGATACTTGTACATCGGCCTCTGCCGCTTCGGCGGCATGCACAATCCGGGCCACAAAACGTTCTGCGACATCCGTCGACAGGCTGGTGCTGTCGTAAAACAAAGTCGCTTCACCTTTATCGAAAGCCAACGTCATCGCAGTACCGTCGATGAGTTCCCCCGCCTCAAAACTCACCCCGGCATGGGGGATCGCAGCGGTCAATTGCGGGTCTCTTGCAAACAGATCCAACGCAAAGGCAGGATACTTGTCAGCAAAGGCAATTTCAGCGGCCAGACCGGTCTGTAAGTCCCCGATGGTATCGCCCGCGACATAAAGCGGAACCCAGCTACTCAGCACACCGGGGGCTACCGGCGCTGCCCCGTTTGAAAATGCCAGCGTACCGCCACCAGCATTATCCAGACGACTCATCATCGCAGAGAACGCGGCCAAAACGCGATCACGCGGCTGGGACGTAGGAACCGGAAGGCTGGCAACATTCGGGGTCGTCAGATGGCCGATATCGGCCAGTTCAACCGAAGAGGCTGTGTGCAAAATCCGCCGCCAGTGCAATTCGCCCGGCGTCACTTGTCCCAGCTTGGCACTCAGCGCATCCGCGTCGTCAATCGATGGCAATACCGTTCCAACCTCTGGCAGATCCTTTGCCGGACCGCCCATATGGTTCGCCACCCCAAGCCTCAATACAGACGTTGCCGTGGCCACAGTCATCTCACCGTCGGCAGCGGCCAACACGGTTCCAGAGGCCCCGTCGCCAGAGGCCGCGCTGGCAGACGTCACCAACAACACCCGGTCCCCCAAATCAATCTTGGGGCAGCAAAGCGGGTTCCAGTAATTGCCATGATCCAGCGCACGCACCAACCGCAGCAGATCATCCGCGGGTTTCGCGAAATCCAGCATCGCCGCCGCCGCGGGCCGGTCCGCCCGCGCAAAAACCTGACGGTTGGTGAAATCCTGCGGTGTGCCCTGCGGATTACCGGTTTCCAACTGGTCGATCACCGCCCCAAAGCTGTCGATGGCCGCCGCAAAGCATTTCGCATTCAGCGTCAGCGCCGTATCATCGGGAGCAATCTCAAACAGGCGTTGTTCCAGGATCGCACCCTCGTCCACGCCACCGTCGATCAGATGCCACGTAATGCCATGCTGCAGTTCGTCGTTCAGAATGGCCCAGACCGGGACATTCAAACCCGCGTAGCCCGGCAAGGGACCATCATGGAAATTCACTGCACCTTTTGTCGCAAGGGCGAGCACATCGTCAGGAACCAATGACAGGTTCGCAATGCTCAACACCCAGTCGCAAGGCTGCGAGCCAAGCCGTCCAGCCAGATCAGCGCCCGGGCTGACCGTCTTGATCCCCTTGCTCTCTGCCCAAGCCTCAATATCAGGCACACGGGTCACGATGGTGTTGATGGTATGCCCCCGGGACAGCAGCAACTCGCTGCAATGGGTCAGCAGGGATTCATTTCCAATTAAGACGCACGAAAAAACGGTCATGCTAGGCTCCGAATAAATAAACGCCGTCAGTGCGCAGGTCAGGGAACTGTTGGTGTGTTGGCCTCTACTGACGGTTGCACTGGCTTAAACATCACCTTGATATCATGACTTATCATGTCTGACAGAAAATTATCGGGGCCGGTCTTGGGTTTACGTGAAATCAAACGACGCAACCCCCAGACTGCGCTGCCCATAACACAGGCCAATGTGGCAAAAACCGCATAAACACGACCATGGTTTTTGGCAAAGTAGTGAAACCGCGAATCAAACCAATAGGCTGGCTTTCGTGTCGCAGTCTTCATTCCGGTCGACGCAGATCCAATATGCGTGACGCTGCTTTCCGGCACATAAACCGTTGGCCAGCCCGCCTGCTTGGCGCGACGGCAAAGATCGGTTTCCTCGAAATACAGAAAAAACGTCTCATCAAACAGACCGATGTCAGCCAATACCTGATACCGCATCATCATGCTGGCCCCAGCCAACCAATCGACCTCACGCGGGGCGTTGGGCAGTGGTTGCGGGATAACATATTTGCGCAAAAGCTTGGTCACCGGTCCGGTATTGGCAGCACTTTCCAACTCGCTGAACACCGTCGGGTAGTTGAACAAGGTGCAGTGCCAATCACCCTCGGGACCATGGATATAGCTGCCGGCAAAACCTGTCTTGGGATTGGCTTCCAGATGATCCAGCAGCGCCTTGATCGAACCCGGATCGGGGAACGCATCAGAGTTCAGCAGGTAAACATAATCCGGTGGATCACCGTCTTTCAGACCCGCCAGAATGCCAAAATTGTTGCCCGCACCAAAACCACCATTATGCCCGGACGCAATGACACTCACCCGGTCCCAGCCCTTTTTCGCGACCTCAGCAGTCAGGGCCTCAAACGATCCATCCTGAGAGTCATTATCGACAATGATAATCCGGCCCGCGATACCCTCCATTTCGCGCAAAGCAGCCTCAGCCGATTGAAGCGTCATGTCAGCGGTCTTGTAGTTCAGAATGATCGTCCAAACGGTCGGCCCGGTCATTCAGCGGCTTCCCGCGATAAGCGACTATCAAACGCGGGGGCTTCTTCCACACTTTCAACGGCGGCTTTCATCTTGGCCGCTAACACGCGCACATTGGGTTCCAAAACCATTGAATCGTGGTCGCCCGGCACCTCAACCACATCCAGATCAGAGATAAAGCGGCGCCAGTCATTGTCCTCGTAGACATATTCCTTGGCGGCACTGACCCAGTTACCGCCGGTCACCTTGTAATGGCGGTCAAGCGGTGGCCGGAACAGAACACAAGGGCCCGCCCATGGTTGCAGGTCGTATTTTGGCAATGCAGCCAGGAATGCCGCCTCAATCGCGGCATCGTGGAACTGCGTATCATCGTTGGAGGCAATCAGTTCATGCCCCTGACGCTTGCGACGTTCCCACTCAATGCGGTTACGCGCCCATTCAAAGACGTATGCTGGACCTTTCTGCCTGATCTCATGCAGTTTGATCGCTGTCTTGTCGGCATTTGTAAGACGCGGGCGCATGGGTATCGGCGTATCAAGCATAACCAAAAGCCCGATTTCCTCACCCTCAGCGCTCAACTGACGGGCCATTTCATAGGCCGTCAGACCACCACCCGAAAACCCACCCAGTAAATAAGGGCCATGCGGCTGGATCTGGCGCAGTTCAGCGATCATGTCGCGGGCCGCTTCGACAAGGTTATCATGTGGGTCCTGATCTCCGTAAAGACCGCGGGCCTGCAAACCATAAAACGGACGATCCTCGCCCATCAGATGCGCCAAATGGCGGAGGTTCAGCACATTTCCAAACATCCCCGCGACAAGGAAGAACGGCGTTTTCGCCCCACCTTCCCCGTTATGCATCGCGACCAGATGCGTAAACCGGCGCGCCTTGGCAATTGGCGTGACCTCATCACCGGCACCATCGGTCGCAGTATCGGTATCACCGCCTGTCCGCTCGGCAATCAATGCTGCGCATTTCTGAATGGTCGGCGCCTCGAACAGAACTGAAATCGGGAATTCCGTGCGATACGCCTTCTTGATCATCGCAAACAAACGCACGGCGATAAGAGAATGCCCACCAAGATCAAAGAAGCTGTCAGCCACACCCACCTGATCGACACCCAGCAGTTCCTCCCAGAAACCGACCAGTGTGCGTTCAATATCGGTCGAAGGTGCCACATATTCGTTGTCGAGCTCTGGGCGCTGGAATTTCTGCCCGTCGGCCCCATCCGCATTTTCCGTGACCGAGGCCTGCGCGATCAGCGTCGGCAAATCCAGCGATGAAATCACCACCTGTCGCGCATCCATGGCCAGCGCGCGGCGGAAAGCCTCGGCCCCGTCGGCGGGCCGAATACCTTGCGAGATGTTGTGCTGCAGCTTTTCCTCGGCTGGGGAAAGCGGTTTGTCACGGCGGCTATCGGCATCAAGGTATTCGATCTGATCGGATGACGCGCCCTTTGCGTCAGTCAATGCCCCTTCCAGTCGGCGAATGGTGAAACCTTCGACTGCCATGCAGACGTTGCCATCCAGATCGGTGATCACAACATCAAAGGACGCAAATCCGCTATCCATGTCATTACTGGGGGCATGACGCACATGGCTGTAAACTTCGCCGGGCAGTGGGCGATACACGGCTGCCTTGCCATAAGAAACGGGCACCCAGAGATTGGCACCTTTGTAGCCAGAAATCAGTTTCATCGCCCAACCTGTGGCCAGATCAAGCAAGGCTGGGTGCAGCTGATAACCCTCTGAAAGATCACCGCGGAAAGCAACGGGAAGCGCCAGCTTCGCCAGACCCTCATCCGTGCCATAAGCCATGCTGCGCAGAACGCGCCACCTTGGGCCAAACTGAAGATGCGCCTCCTGCGGCGATCTATGACCATCTGGATCATCGGCCACCTTGTCAGGGCAACGGGCTTCAATCGCCGCCAGATCGACGGCCGCAGGAACCTTTGTCTGACCAAGTGCTATATTGGCCTGCGCATTCAACTGGAACCCGGTGCGGCCCCTGACCGTCACTTCGCTCTGGATGGTGACTGTATAGCCCTCATCTGATCGGGTCAGAAGCAACCGCATGTTTTTGGATTGATTATCCGGCACCTCGAAGGGGCGGAAAAAGTAAAGGTCACTGACCTCAAAAGGCTCGGTCTCGCCCTGTGCCTTAAGGGCTTGCGCGATCAACTCAAGATAACCCGTACCCGGCAGAATGGCCGCACCCTCGCCGGTGCGGTGCTGATCCAGAATCCAGCGGTCCACGGTATAAGTCGCGGTGAAGACACGATTGCCATCGGCATCAAAAGTCGTCTCATCCAACAGCGGCGCATCCACTGGCATGCTCGGTGCAGCGGGCCTGTCGCCCAGACGTTCGGCCATGGCATCTGCGGCCATCCCCACCTGCGACCAGATCCCCCAGTTAACCGCAACGACCTTCGTTTCTCCGCCAGCCCGGCTCTTTGCATAGGCATTCAGGAATTCGTTCGCAGCGACATAGTCGACCTGCCCAACCGGTGTCGTGACGGTTGATGAAGATGAGAACACAACCATCAGATCAAGACTGCCATCCGGGAACAGTGTGTCCAGCACCAAAGTCCCGTGAATCTTGGGCGCAAATACGCTTTCCACCGAAAACTGATCCTTGGCCAGCAATGGCGCATCCGCAATGACGCCCGCAGCATGGATCAACACATTGGGCGAGCCAAATCGATCCGTCACGGCAGAAACCATATCGCGCATATCTTCCAGATTGCAGACATCGGCAGCGGCGACCATGACCTCGCCCCCAGCCGCCTCCAGCCGCTGGATCGCAGCGATCCGGCGGGACGTTGCCTCAAACGGCCCATGCTTGCGCATATGGGCTTCCCAATCGACGCGATCAGGCATTGCGCTGCGTGAAAGAAGCACAATGCGGGCCTTGTGTTTGACGATAAGGTCCTCGGCCAGGGTCAGACCAATTCCGCCAAACCCACCAGTGATCAGACACACGGCACCGTCCTTGATCACCGGGGCGTCTTCTTCGGGCAACGGGGCAGAACGGAACGACAGCTCCAACCGCTTGTCACCGCGATAGGCAGCAATCGTATTGGCCCCGTCCGCAAGAATATCGTGCATCAAGCGATCGGCGATATTGTCCACCGCCGCTTTCAACCCTTTGACCATACGGCGCTTCCCGGCCTGCGGAAGCTCCACATCCAAGGTCGCGCAAGTCACACCCGGCAGTTCGCGCGGCATGACCCGGGCCGGTCCCATAATCGTTGCCTTTTCGGGATATGGCAGCGGTTCATCCAGAACCTGCGCGGCACCGGTGGTCACTGTGGTAATATGTATCGGCTTGGGCAGGCTTTCGTCGCTCAACGCCTGCGCCAGGAACATCAGGCTATAGAACCCCTGCTCCTGATTGCGGTGGAAAAAGCTGCCTCCCGGGCGAAACGTTTCGGCCGCTGTCACCAGCCAAAGATGCACGATCCGGGAAGGGGCAGTCCCCCGCGCCAACATATCGGCGATCATCTGGTCATAGCCTTCGCGGCCACGCTCCGGCGCAATCACATAATGCCCCGCCTTGGTCCGGCCAAAGCTGTCACCGGAACGCACCTTGGTCACACGGTGGCCCTGATCGCGCAGGCGTTCGGCCAATCCCTGACCCACGCCCGCCTCATCCATGAAGATAAGCCAGCTTTCCGGATCAATACCGGCGACCGTTCCATCCGCGGCAACATCAACCTCGGCAAGCCGTTCATGCCAGACGGGTCGATAGGCCCAGTCGTCAATATCCTCAACCCGCATCGGCATGGTGACCGGTGCGGCGGCCTCTATCTTGCCCGGTTCGATAAAATACGGGCTGCGCTGGAATTGATAGCTGGGAAGCGGGACGCGCCGACGCTTCGCTTCACCCCAGATCATGTCCCAATCCACATCTACGCCCAGCGCCCAAAGGCGACCGACAACGCTGACGAAATAGGCATCATCCGCGATGTCCTGATCAGGGTGGCGCAAGGTGCTGATCACCTGCTGCCCCGGCACTTTGCCATGCGCCTGCGTCAACGAACTCAACGCCTTGCCCGGCCCCACCTCAAGATAAACGCGGTTGGGTTGCGCGCTCAGCGTCGTGATACAATCCGCGAAATTCACCGTGTTGCGCAGATGAGCAACCCAATATTCAGGGTCCATCGCCTCTGCATCGGTCAACACATCACCACTACGGTTCGATATGATCGGAACCTGCGGAGCATTCAGTGTGATCGAGCGCAGATAATCGCCAAACCGGCCAAGGATCGGCTCAAGCATCCGGGAATGGGCGGCAATGTCGATCGGGATACGCTGGCAATCAATATCCTCAGACGCCAGTTTCTCTGCCAATTCGGTCAAGGCATCCTGTGGGCCGGAAAGCACCGTCAGGTTCGGGGCGTTGATACTGGCCACATCAAGATCATCAGCCATGAACGGCTGCAGATCATCCAGCGACAGCGGAACGCTCAACATCCCGCCCGCAGGCACGGTGTCAAACAAGCTGCCCCGCAGATGGACCAATCCGATGCAGTCTTCAAACGACATCACACCAGCCAGACAGGCCGCGGTGTTTTCACCCATGGAGTGACCAACCAACGCTGCCGGTTCAACACCCCAGGACATCCACAACTGCGCCAGCGCGTATTCCGTGATCATGATCAGTGGCAATTGGGCAGACGGCTTTGTCAGTACACCTGCCGCCGTGGCCTCTTCCTCAGCCTGCGGCAGCCAAAGGGCACGAATATCATAGTCCAGCTTGGGCTGCAGAATATCCAGCCCCTGATCCATCCAATCCTGAAACACAGGTTCCGTCTCATATAGATCGCGGGCCATGTTCACATATTGCGCGCCACCACCGGGAAACATGAATACGGTTTCGGGACTGTCCAGAACGGCATGGGTAAAGACACGACGGGGGTCGTTCTCGGTCAACAACTCAGCCGCCTGCATGGGGTCATCAGCCACAACAACGCGGCGACGCTCAAAGGCGCGACGGCCCTCTTTCAGCGTATAAGCTACATCGGCAAGGTTTGAGTCTGGATTGGCCTGCAGATGGGCGGCCAAGGCAGCGGCATTGTCATCCAACGCCCGCTTTGACCGGCCAGAAACCACCAGCAACTGAAACGGCCAATCGGACTCTTCCGCCGGACCCACTACAGGTGCTTCCTCAACAACGACATGCGCGTTGGTGCCACCAACACCCAGAGAATTGACGCCAGCACGGCGCGGCCCCTTATGCGAGGTCCAGTCATTCAGTTTGGCGTTCACCGCAAAGGGACTGTTGTCAAAATCAATCGAGGGGTTCGGCGCCTCATACCCAAGGCTCGGCGGGATTTGCTTGTGATGCAATGCCATGGCCGTCTTGATCAGGCTGGCGGCCCCTGCCGCCGTATCCAGATGCCCGATATTCGTTTTGACCGATCCAATCCCACAGAACTGCGTATCCTCTGTGGTTTCGCGAAACGCCGATGTCAGCGCCGCGACTTCAATCGGATCACCCAGATAAGTGCCGGTACCGTGGCATTCGACATAGTCGATGGTGTCAGCGGTGACACCAGCCATTGCATGACACTCAGCAATCGCCTGCGCCTGCCCATCCACACTGGGGGCCAGATACCCGGCCTTGGACGATCCGTCGTTATTGACGGCAGAACCTTTGATGACGGCCCATATGTGATCGCCATCGGCAACCGCATCCTCCAAACGGCGCAGCACCACCGCGCCCGCACCAGAACCAAAGACAGTCCCCTCGGCACGATGATCAAATGCATGGCATTCACCGTCGGGCGACAGGATTTCACCATCCTCAAAAATGTAACCGCGTCCATGCGGCAACTCGATGGTCACACCACCCGCAAGGGCCATATCACACTCGCCATTCAGCAATGCCTGACAGGCATAGTGGACAGCCACCAAAGAGGTGGAACAAGCGGTTTGCATATTGATCGACGGACCACGCAGATCAAAAACATGGCTCACGCGGGTCGACAGAAAATCCTTGTCGTTGCCAGTATGGCGCAACAGGAACATGCCGGTGCTGTCCACCAAATCAGGGTTCGAACAGACATTGAAATAGAAATAGCTGCCCATCCCGCAGCCCGCAAAGACGCCAATAGGTCCGGGGAAATTCTCGGGCGGATGGCCCGCGCTCTCGAACGCTTCCCAGCACACCTCCAGAAACTGGCGGTGCTGAGGGTCCATGATCGCGGCTTCCTTGGGGCTCAGACCAAAGAAATCCGCATCAAACATCTCAAAATCATCAAGGACAGAGGCAGCGGCGACGTAGTTACGATGGCGCATACGGTCCGGTGCCTCGCCAGCCGCCAGCAATGCATCCCCGTCCAATTTGCGGATCGCCGATTTACCAGCCGTCAGGTTCCGCCAAAAAGCCGCGACGTCCTTCGCGTCCGGCAAATGCGCGGCCATCCCAACGATAGCAATATCGTTTTCGCGTCCATCAAACACACCAATATCCCCCTACACTCACACAGGCACCTTCAAATCATTTTTTGGCAGCAATGCGGCAAACCAGAAACAAAAAGTCATGCCGCAGCAAATGACATCTACTTAAATACCAACCGAGGGTAGCATTGCGACTTCCCTAACGGCAACATAAAATGGCGCTCTGCAGCAACGCAAAATCCCTTATTTTGTTAGTTTGATCACGATATGGAAACAATGACGACCCTGAGTGAGCAAACGTCAGACAGCAAAAACATGCCGAACGGCAGCAATTCGTAATGATAGCGCATCCCCCAATACCGCAAGAAGGCAGGGGGTGCGCCTTATTTTGGTCACATTCCGCACGACTCATCGGTCACGCTTCATTCAAATCAGCATGGGCGACGACTGGAACCGGCAGTCGTAGCAATGACAACCGACGACGCAGAATTGATCTGACATTCAAAGTGCTTAGTTTAGTACTTGCCCCAAAAGAAAGACCCACCATGATCTTCCGTGCCACCGTCACTGCCTTCTTTTCCATCATTGGCCTACCCGCCGCAGCCCTGTGTTCTGGCGATGGATTTCTTGAGGGGCTGGAACCCCAAGCGGCCGCGCGGCTTCAGGCTTCGGCAGAGGCGACGCCTTACGGAAATGGACTGATCTGGGATGCCACCAAGGGCAATAAAAATATACACTTGATCGGCACCATGCATGTGTACGACCCCCAACTGGAACCGATCCGCACAGCCGTGAAAGACAAAGTCACAAACGCAGACCTGCTGCTGGTCGAAGCAACCGCCAAAGAAGAAAAACAGCTTCAGGACCTAATCACGACCCAGCCTGACATCCTGTTCATCACCGATGGCCCCACGCTCCCCGATCGTCTGGATGAAGAGACATGGGAGATGATCGCAGAAGCCGCCAGCGCCAGATCTGTCCCCGGATTTCTCGCCGCCAAAATGCAGCCCTGGTATTTGTCGATGCTGCTGTCGGTACCGCCTTGCGCGATGCAGGGTATCGCCACAGGCGACCGGGGACTTGATCACATGATCATGCAGGATGCAACCGAAGCGGGCGTTTCGATGCAGGCGGTAGAGCCGTACAACACCCTGTTCGAAATTTTTCAAAGCGACAGCGTGGATGACCAGCTCGACATGCTACGCGCCAATCTGATGGCACCCGAAGAACAGGAAAAAGTCTTTGTCTCCATGTTTGACCGGTACTTCGAAGGCGACATCGCAACCTTGTGGGAAATGTCGAAAATCGCCATCGGTGACGATCAAGAGGCCGAGGCCATCTTTGAAGAAGCGACCGAGGCGCTTTTGACGGGCCGCAACCGCAACTGGATGCCGATAATCTTTGACGCCGCCGACACGCACGACAATCTCGTGGTGGCAGTGGGCGCGGCGCACTTGATTGGCGAGGAAGGCTTATTGCAATTCCTGGCAGATGACGGCTGGACGATTGAGCGCGTGCAGTAGCTCAGCCACCCAAATCACCAAAATCGGCCAAACCCTTCCGGCCGGCATCCGTCAGATCATAAATCCCGCGCGACACGCGACTGAACCAACCATAGTGATTGTCAGCCATGATGCGGGTGGCCGTTGGCACCTCGGCCCAGGCCTTGACCTTCGCCCCCTGTGACGGGCCATGCACCGCCAGAAAACGGGCGCAGCGCAGGGCATCCTGCCGATAACCCGTAACGATGCCGTGGCGCGTCGCCCCGCCCTCGTTCGGATCGCCCTGCAACCGCTCAAAGGCACGCAGTAAGCGCTGCGCCTTCTTCTTTGACTTGCGGGGGGCATATGGAACCGGGTCGGCATGAACCACGACATGACCATCGCGCAAACGCACCGTAATCAAGCCCAGACCGACCCGCCGGGCCAAAGCGACATTATCCACCAGGGCACGCTGAAACGGTTTGCCGGTATTATGCGGAACAGCCACATAGACCAGATCTGTCACGGCCAAACGGGCAATACCCTGATGAAACAGCGCCAGCGAAAAGCCCAACTTCAACTCAACTATCAAAGGGGGCTCATCTCCGCGGCAGGCGACCACATCACAGGCCCCGACCTCGCCCTTCACATCATAACCCTGTCGGGACAAATACCCCTTCACAGGAGCATAAAGATCAGCCTCGCGCGGCTTTTTCATCGGTCGCGCCATCCAGATAAGCCACTACAAAACATGTCAAAAATTCGCCTACCCTGATTTTTTTAGTCACATTCTCAAACACCCTATGATAAGTCCGTCTGAGCGTTAACGAATTCTATGTGGCGGGGTACCTTATGACAATTCTCAACATGTCGCGAAAGATGATTGTGATACTGCCATTGGGCCTCGCGGCATGCGGGTATCCGGGGCCACAAGCCTCAACCGGTTTTGCGCGTCCGGGCGATGTGATTGATACCGGCACCAGATACACAATACGCGGAACCGATCGGCTAATCGGGCTTACCGCTGCCCCAGACGAGTTGGGCCAAACAGTCAGACTCACATTCGAGGATGATGACACCGCCACCCTGATCGTCGGGACACAACGCTATACATTGGCCTTTAACGAATCCACCCTCGACTACCGGACCGAAAGCGACACCACCTTTGTCTCGCTGTCGCCCATTCGCACCGCAGAATCGGGTACGGTTGAAACGTCTTATCTGGCCGTGTTCGATCTCGAAAACGGGGCAGGCGACAATACCGGCTATCTGACCTACGGCGTCGACACCAACCCGAACGAGGTTGACGCACGCACCGGCCAAGCGACCTATACAGGTAACATTCAAATCCTCGCGCGGCAGTTTGATGACGATAACGGTACGAATACCTATGGCGTGGGCGACGGTATCATCGTTTTGACAGCAAGTTTTGATCAGGACACCGTCTCCGGCGCCTTCGGCATCTCAAACCGCGACTCCTTCGAGGGCGGCCTGACAATCCCGAACGCAGAGTTTGTGTTTGACGAAACTGACATCGACTGGAATGCGTTCGAAGGTAATTGGCGCGCCAACAACGATAGCCTGCCGGACGGCATGACGCTGACCGAAGGTGAATACGAAGGGCGCTTCTACGGCGTGGATGCCATATCAGCCGGTGGAACACTTACGGGCATGATCGAGGTCGAAGACGAAGACAACGCAATATACCTCGAAGGCGGTTTTGTGCTCGACGAAGACCAGTAACCTGTGGAAAGTCGCGCACCTTTGACGCGATGCAGTCGTTTTTCCGAGGCCAATCAAAAGGCCGCGTCACACAATACCGGCCCAAACGTCAAACACTTCAAACCCAGACCGGACTTTCACTCAAGGCGCACGGTGGACCAGTTTGCGGGACGAAGCGGACATTTGTCTGGGCCAACTGAATGGCATCTGCTCAAGGTTCAAACCTAAGAGCTCATTTGGTATCTGAGCAAGTAGAGTATGGTGGGGAGTCTAGGATTCGAACCTAGGTGGGTTGCCCCAACGGATTTACAGTCCGCCGCATTTGACCGCTCTGCCAACTCCCCTGAGTTGGTGCCTTGGCGCGGACTGGAACCGCCAATTTACACGATTTTGACGTGCTGCTCCAATATGCAGAGCTACCAAGGCAGAAGATGGGTCCGGAGGTGTGTGTAGAGTATGAAACAATCAACCAGCGCCCATCATTCGGACGCTTTCGCGTCCGTTAGATATAATACGTTTGCTGTTTGTTCATCTGTTTCATGAGGCTGCTTCTAGTACGGTCAAAATAATAGAGCAACCCTCAAACTGAACACTAGCTGCATTGAAGAATTCTGGTAAGTCTGGCCTCCTTCCCGCCCCTCGCCGCTATCTTCGCGACGGTCCGGTTTTCCATTTCGGGTCAGTTTATGACGTGAAGGTCAAAGTCAGCTGACGTTCAACGTAACCGGCACCTTTTCACCCGCATATCACGCACCCCAAAGTGACCGCGTGACATCCCCACGGGCGCTGCTATAACGCGCCAAACCCCTCTGGCTTGAAGGTATATTCGCATGACAACCCTCGTTTTTGGTCACAAATCCCCCGACACAGACAGCACCGGCGCTCCCCTCATCTGGGAATGGTATCTCAACGAAACCGGTGTTGAGGCCACTGCTGTTCTGCTCGGCACCCCGAACACCGAAGCTGCATTCGTCGCCCAACGCTGGGGCTTTGATCTGCCCGATGTGATTGAGGATGTCGAAGATGACCAATCCTGCGTCATCGTGGACACCAACAACCCGGCAGAACTGCCCGCGAATATCAACAACGCCGATGTGACCGCGATTATCGACCACCACAAGCTGGTCGGCGGGCTGGAAACCAAAAGCCCCATCAACATGACCATCCGGCCATTGGCCTGCACAGCCACGGTGATGCGGCAGATGATGGATGAAAAAGTGGCCGAGATGATGCCAGACAATGTGCGCGGCCTGATGCTGTCATGCATCCTGTCCGATACATTGGCTTTCCGATCTCCGACAACGACCAAGACCGATCAGGAACTGGCCAAGACCCTGGCCACCGATCTGAATATCGACATCGACACCTACGCGTCCGAAATGTTCGAAGCAAAATCCGACATCTCTGCGTTTTCCGACGCCGAACTCCTGCGGATGGACAGCAAGGAATACGCTGTAGACGGCACAAAATTCCGCGTGTCGGTTCTGGAAACAACCGCCCCAAAAATCGTTCTGGATCGCAAGGCATCCCTGATGGAAACGATGACCACCGTCGCGAAAGAGGACGGCGTGGATCAGGTTCTTCTCTTCGTCGTCGACATCCTGAACGAAGAAGCCACGCTGCTGGTGCCCAACGACACGATCAAATCCGTTGCCGAAGCATCCTTTAATGCCAAGGTGGATGGCGACAGCGTGATTTTGCCGGGCATCATGAGCCGCAAAAAACAGATTATCCCGAACTTGAAATTGTCTTAACGCGCCACGCGTTGGGGTCCGACGTTTAGCCGACACAAGGCCGACAAAAATCGGGCAGCAATAAAGGACCTCAAAATGACCCAGATCGTCACCTCATTCGCCGAGATTTCAGGGCAATACAACGCCGCTTTTGTTGACCTGTGGGGCTGCATGCATAACGGCCTGCACGCCCTGCCCGACGCAGTTGCGGCCATGCAGAAATACCGTGCGGATGGCGGCGTAGTGGTGCTTGTCACCAACTCGCCGCGCCCTTGGGATTCCGTCGCGCACCAGATTTCTGACCTTGGCGTACCGCAGGATGCGTGGGACGCCATCGCGACATCCGGTGACAGCGCCAGAGCGGCCATGTATCGCGGCATTGTCGGTGAAAAAGTCTGGTTCATGGGGGAAAGCCCGCGTGACGATGACTTTTTTAAGCCATTGAAAATAATTGAAAATCCGGTTGATATCCAACGTGTTCCACTGGAAGAGGCCGAAGGGATCGTCTGCTGTGGTCCATTTGATACCCAAGCCGATCCGGCAGTGAACCGCCCCGAATTTCTTTACGCCAAACAGAAGGGCTTGAAGCTGCTTTGCGCCAATCCCGACATCGTCGTGGACCGCGGCGAAACGCGCGAATGGTGCGCCGGGGCGCTCGCCGCACTCTACACCGAAATGGGCGGCGAAAGCCTTTATTTCGGCAAACCACATCCGCCAATCTACGACCTCGCCCGCCGTCGGCTCGCCGCGTTAAGCAATGCATCATCCGATCCGCGTATCATTGCCATTGGCGACGGGATTCAGACAGACATCCTCGGCGCCATACAAGAAGATATCGATGCATTGTTCATTTCGGGCGGATTGGCTGCGGCAGAAACAAAAACGGACGATCAACCAGATCCAGAAGCACTGGATGCGTATCTTGCCGTGGAACAATCAAGCCCGACATTTACGATCGGGCAGCTCCGCTAAAGAATCGCTTGCCTTTTCTGCGCTTGCAAAGTAATTAAATTTCAACGGATGCCACACGTTGGACTTTTTATTACCTGATGGAGCGCGACATGCTAGACAACGCCCCGCGCGGCACGATCTGCATCGAAGATATCGAAATCGGCATGGTCCGGTCGCTTCGCAAGGTAGTGACCGACCGCGACATCGAGCTGTTTGCAGAAGTATCAACCGACCGGAACCCCGTACATCTTGACGATGATTATGCGCAGGACACCATATTTGGTGGTCGCATTGCCCATGGTATGCTGACAGCGGGACTGATCAGCGCGGTCATCGGTGAACAACTTCCCGGACATGGGACGGTGTATCTTGGCCAAAATCTCAAGTTTCTGGCCCCCGTGCGCCCCGGCGACATGGTTCTGGCCGAAGTCGAAGTCACCGATATCGACCACTCCAAGCGCCGCGTCAAAATGGACACGCGCTGCATCGTCAACGACAAGAAAGTTCTGGCAGGCGACGCAACCGTACTGGCCCCATCGCGCAAATTCGACTGATCTGATGCGTGCCGACGCATAGGCTGGCGACGGACCGTCACGCGATACTTGCACGCCCGCAAACGCCGGGATACGCAATGCTATGCGCATCATTCGTGACACCAAATTTGTTGATCCTGCTGACCGCGGCGCTGTCGCTGCCATCGGTAATTTCGACGGCGTGCATCTGGGCCATCAAGCCGTCATCAACCTGGCCCGTGGCATCGCAAAAACCGCCAATGCACCCTTGGGGATCATGACGTTTGAGCCGCACCCGCGCAGCTTTTTTGCAAAGGATATCACCGCATTTCGGCTGATGAATGCCGAAGCAAAAGCTAACCGGCTGGAAAAGCTGGACGTCAAAAAACTATACGAAGTGCCATTCAATCAAGGGCTTGCCGGGCTGTCACCGCGAGACTTTGCCCAAACCATCATCACCGATCAATTGGGCCTAAAGCACGTCATTGTCGGCGCTGATTTCTGCTTCGGCAAAGGGCGCAGCGGAACGGTGGATCACCTTAAAACCTTCGGGGCCGAGATGGATTTTGACGTCACAATTGCCCCTCTCGTCACCATCGACACGGCCGAAATCTCATCAACCGCGATCCGTCAGGCCCTGTCAGACGGCAGCCCGCGAGCAGCAGCAGCAATGCTGGGGCATTGGCACCGGATCGAAGGTGAAGTGATCCGCGGCGACCAACGCGGCCGCGATTTAGGCTATCCGACCGCGAACATGTCTATAGCCGGACTGCATCCGCCAAAATTCGGCGTCTATGCCGTAAAAGTCGATGTCCTCACCGGACCACATAAAGGCACTTACGACGGCGCGGCCTCTGTTGGCGTTCGACCGATGTTCGGGGAAAACCTGCCAAACTGCGAAACTTACCTGTTTGATTTCCAAGGCGATCTTTACGGCGCGACGCTCTCGGTCGCTCTGGTTGATTTCCTGCGCCCGGAACTGAAGTTCGACAGCGTTGACGCGCTCATCACGCAGATGGAGGCCGATTGCACTCAGGCGCGGGAAACCCTGACCCATGTCGGCTGAGATCAAACGCAACGGCCTGACACACCGGTTTTGGGAAACCAAACCGATGGACAAACTGAACCAGCAGGAATGGGAGGCACTTTGCGATGGTTGCGGCAAATGCTGCCTGAACAAGCTGGAAGACGACGATGGCCATGTCGAAATGACGCGGGTGGCATGTCGGCTGTTGGACGATCAGTCATGCCTGTGCGGCAACTATAAAATTCGTCACAACTTCGTCCCTGATTGCATCGTGCTGACCCCGAAAACCATTGCCGACAACCTGTACTGGCTGCCAAAAACCTGCGGCTATCGCCTCGTTTACGAAGGCCGCCCACTTTTCGATTGGCATCCGCTGATATCCGGCGACCCGGGCTCCGTCCACCGCGCAGGCGTGTCAGTTCAGGGGATGACCATACCTGAGTTCGAAGTCGATGAAGATGACTGGGAAGACCACATCATCGAGGAACCTCTCTAATGTATTTTGCCTCTGACAACGCAGGTCCCGCGCATCCCAAAGTCATGGAAGCACTTGTCGCAGCGAACAACGGCTATGTCGCAAGCTACGGCGCAGACCCCATCATGGATGAGGTGCGCAAGCAGGTCCGCGACATTTTCGAAGCACCCGACGCCGCAGTCTATCTTGTGATCAACGGCACCACCGCCAACGCCATCCTGCTCGCCACGATGTGCCAGCCGTGGCAGACCATATTCTGCGCCGATATCGCCCACATTCAGGAGGATGAGTGCAACGCGCCAGAATTCTACAGTCAAGCGAAGCTCACCCTTGTCCCAACCGAAAACGCAAAGATAACCCCGGACGCTTTGCGCCAAAAGATCTCAGCCGAAGGCAATCGCGGCGTCCACGGCCCGCAGCGTGGCCCATTGTCAGTGACGCAAGTGACCGAAAAGGGTACGCTTTACACGCTGGATGAACTCAATGCGCTGACGACCATCACACGCGAATTTGGCCTCAAAACCCACATGGACGGCGCGCGCTTTGCCAACGCTCTTGCGGCGCTGGACTGCTCACCGGCAGAGATGACGTGGAAAGTGGGCATCGACACGGTTAGCTTTGGCGGCACAAAGAACGGTGCCCTGGGTGTAGAAGCCTGCGTGATCTTCGATCCAGAGCTGGCCTGGGAATTCGAGCTACGGCGGAAACGCGGCGGGCACCTTTTGTCCAAACACCGCTATCTCTCTGCCCAGATGCAAGCCTATCTGGCTGATGGTCTTTGGCTGGATATGGCCCGTTCCGCAAACGCGCGAGGGATGCAACTGGCCGAAGGGATACGCAGGCACAACGCGGCCCGGTTCGCATTCGAACCCGAAGCCAACATGATCTTCTTTCAAATGCCACGCAGCGAACACACGCGAATGCTGGATGGCGGGGCCATGTATTACGTTATGGACGGCGATCCGCAAAAGGGTGATCCGGATGAAATGCTGACAGGGCGGCTCGTCACCGATTGGTCCATGACCGAAGACGGGGTCAATCAGTTCCTTGCTCTGCTGCGCGAATAATCGCGGCGACTTCGTCAACATGTGTCGCAGGGAGCATGTGTGCCGCACTGCCAACGACGTGATCTGACGCACCGGAAATACGTGATACCAAAGCCTCGTGGATGGCGGCGATAACAGCGGGCGAGTCTGCCCCTCTGATCAACGTCACAGGCACCTGCACCTCTGCCAGCCGCTCGGACGAGGTAATGCCATCCGCGTCTTCCTCAATCGCCCCACCACCAGCCACAACAAGGTGAATGCGGTCCGTCAGATACTGCCGCCGCCTTGGCGACAGGTCGGCCCAATCCGCGTCGCCCCACAGGCCGTTGAATATCTCCGCCGCGCGGTCCTCGTCCCCCATCAGCATCGCACCGACAAAGGGACGAAATACGCCTTTATGTACCTGATGCGCATCTGTGCCCTTGGCGGCTGCGAAATAAACCGGTTCGATCAGTGTCAGGCGACTGACCAGATCAGGACGCTCCACCGCCAAACGCAAGGCCGCAGTCGCCCCAAATGAATGGCCGATCACATGGGTCGGCCCCTCACAAAGCCCTGCGGCGATTTCGGTTATCAGACCCTGATACTCGGCCTGCCCATCCCAGTCAGCGCTACGACCATGGCCCGGCATGTCAAAGAGCGTCACCCGACCGCCTATGGATTCTGCCAGTGGCAGAAGCATCTCGTGCCGCGAAAGGGCGCAATGGATCATAAGCGTGGGCGCACCCTCGCCCACGGTCTTCACCCAAACGTTATGCCCCGCATGGGCTATCTGTGGCATCAGATTTTGCCGGACAGGCAAGCCTCCAGATCATCCAGACGATCCTGCCCCCAAAGGCGTTCGTCCTTGTCGGTGATAAAGAACGGCGCACCAAAGACACCTTTGGCAACAGCGTCTTCAAGGTTTGCAGCGAACGTGTCCGCGCTACCCATCAAATCGCTGTCGACCAATGCCGGGTCCAACCCGCATTTTTCCAGACAGTCACGGATCACGTCATCTTGGGCGATGTCGCGCTCGTCGGCCCAGCAGGCAGCCCCGATGGCATGAATCAAAGGCCCAACGTCCGCACCGGACTTTTGCGCAGTAATAATCGCGTAAGAGGCAGGCGCACCGTTCGTTGGCCAATGCGCAGGTTTCACGTTCACGGGCAGCCCGGCAACGGCAGCCCGGCGGCGGATATCCTGCAGACGGTATTCCTGACGGTTGGGATGACGATCCTTTGGCGGCGTTCCACCTGTCCGATTGAAGAGCGCCATAATATCGACCGGTTTATACGCAATCGTCGCCCCATGCTCAGCTGCAATTTCGCCAGGCCGGGTCCCACAGAGATAGGTGAACGGGGAAAGCGTCGCAAAGTAATAATCAATATGGGGCATTTCGTTCTCCGAATGGCGCGTGAATTGTTTGCGGGACGGTAACGGTGTGCTACTCGGAGTCAACGTCACGAATCTGTTAACTTACAGATCCCTTCTGCCAAAGGACCCCCTATGCCTACGATGATCGAGCCGAAGCTGATTTCCGGAAACGCAAACCAGCCGCTGGCCAAGGGTATTGCCCGCCGGATGTCTATGCATCGGGGTATGGAAGTGGGGCTATGCGACGCGCGGGTAGAACGGTTCAACGATGGCGAGATTTTCGTTGAGGTGTTCGAAAACGTCCGGGGCGAAGATATGTTCATCGTTCAGCCCACATCGAACCCCGCCAACGACAATCTGATGGAGCTGTTGATCATCGCTGACGCCCTGCGCCGCTCTTCCGCGGCTCGCATTACAGCGGTCATCCCCTATTTCGGCTATGCCCGGCAGGATCGACGATCAAAGGCCCGAACACCGATTACGGCCAAGCTGGTGGCCAACATGATCGTTGAAGCTGGCATTGAGCGCGTTTTGACCCTGGATTTGCACGCCACGCAGATTCAGGGTTTTTTCGATATTCCGGTTGATAACCTCTATGCCTCGCCCATCTACGCGCTTGATGCGATGCATAACTTCCGAGGCAAAATGAACGACGTGATGGTCGTGTCCCCGGATGTGGGCGGCGTGGCCCGCGCCCGCGATCTCGCCCAGCGGATCGGGGCCCCCCTTTCCATCGTCGACAAACGGCGCGGCAAACCCGGCGAAGTGGCCGAAATGACCGTTATCGGTGACGTAAAGGACAAGGTTTGCATTATCGTGGACGACATTGTCGATACCGCCGGTACGCTTTGCAAAGCCGCAGAGGTTCTGATTGAGAATGGAGCGAAGGAAGTTCATTCCTACATCACCCACGGCGTTCTGTCTGGACCAGCGGTGGAGCGGGTGTCGAAATCAGTGATGAAGAGCCTCGTCATCACCGACACCATAGCGCCCACCGACGCTGTCAAAGGATGCAAGAATATCCGCATCGTGCCGACCGCACCGATGTTTGCGCAGGCAATCCTGAATACGTGGAACGGGACGTCGGTATCTTCACTGTTCGACCACAAGACGCTTGGGCCGATTTACGAAGGGCTTTATGCGGCCGAGTGAAGTAGCGCTGTCCCGTACACATCACAGAAACAGAAAAGGCCCCGCAAAAGCGAGGCCTTTTTCATTTATTTCGGTAAGTTACCCGAATTCCTAGTTTCCAGAATCAAGCCCGATATGCGTGCCTACCGCAACCATGTCAGCCAGCAGCTTGGCGGCATCATCAACCGGACCGGGTTCATTTTTGAACACGTTCTTGGCGTTATCATAGGCCGCTTTCACATCAGCGATCATTTGATTGTAGATCTCCTGCGTGACTTCTGATTTCGGCAACGCCTGCTCGGCCAAAACCGAAACGCTTGATGCCGTGATTTCGGCAAAACCGCCTGAGACCACGTACTGGTCCTGTCCACCGCTATGCTGAACGGTAAGAATACCGGGCCGCAACGTGGTGATCGTTGGCGCGTGGCCTTCCATCGCAGTCATTTCGCCGTCAGCACCGGGGATTTCAACCGCCGATGCCTCGACCGACGCCAGACGGCGTTCGGGCGAGACGAGATCGAATTGTAGGTTTGCCATGATGGCTTCTCCTTAGGCGGCTTCAGCTGCCATTTTTTCGGCTTTGGCTTTCACTTCTTCGATGCCGCCAACCATGTAGAAGGCGCCTTCTGGGAAGTGATCGTATTCGCCGGCAACAACGGCTTTGAACGACGCGATTGTGTCTTCCAGTGGAACCTGAACGCCGGGCGAACCGGTGAACACTTCGGCCACGTCAAACGGTTGGCTAAGGAAGCGTTCGATCTTACGCGCACGGGACACGGTCAGTTTGTCTTCTTCTGACAGTTCGTCCATGCCCAGAATGGCGATGATATCCTGAAGCGACTTGTAACGCTGCAACATCTGCTGCACGTCAGCTGCCACTGCATAATGCTCTTCACCCACAATCGCTGGGTCCAGCAGACGTGATGTCGAATCAAGCGGGTCAACAGCTGGGTAGATACCCTTTTCCGAAATCGCACGGTTCAGAACGGTCGTCGCGTCCAAGTGCGCGAACGAAGTCGCAGGCGCAGGGTCGGTCAAGTCGTCCGCAGGCACGTAGATGGCCTGAACAGACGTGATCGAACCGTTCTTGGTGGATGTAATACGTTCCTGCATCGAACCCATGTCGGTGGCCAGTGTCGGCTGGTAGCCCACAGCAGAAGGAATACGACCCAGAAGCGCAGACACCTCGGAACCCGCTTGCGTAAAGCGGAAGATGTTGTCGACGAAGAACAGAACGTCAGTACCGGACTGGTCGCGGAACGATTCCGCCATTGTCAGACCGGACAAAGCAACACGCATACGCGCACCCGGAGGCTCGTTCATCTGGCCGTAAACCAATGCCACTTTGGACTTGGTCAGGTCGTCAGCGTTGATAACGCCAGACTCGATGAATTCGTAGTACAGGTCGTTCCCTTCACGGGTCCGCTCGCCCACACCGGCAAACACGGAGTAGCCAGAGTGCACTTTGGCGATGTTGTTGATCAGTTCCTGAATAAGAACGGTCTTACCAACGCCGGCACCGCCGAACAGGCCGATCTTACCACCCTTGGCGTAAGGGGCCAGAAGGTCGATAACCTTGATACCTGTGACCAGCACTTCGGATGCTGTGGACTGGGCTTCAAAAGCAGGCGCATCAGCGTGGATGGACCGGCGGTCCTTTTCACCGATAGGGCCCTTTTCATCGACGGGGTCACCGACCACGTTCATGATGCGGCCCAGTGTGGCGTCTCCCACTGGAACGGTGATGGTATTGCCTTGGTCGATGACTTCCTGACCGCGTACCAGACCTTCGGTCGAGTCCATCGCAATGGCGCGGACGGTGTTTTCACCAAGGTGCTGTGCCACCTCAAGTGTCAGTTCCTTGCCGTTGTTGTCAGTTTTCAAGGCGTTCAGAATCTCAGGCAGGTGGTCATCAAACTGCACGTCAACGACGGCGCCGATGATCTGCGTGATCTTACCTTTTGCGTTTGCCATAGTGGTTTTCTCCGGGTCCTAGAGCGCTTCCGCGCCCGAAATAATTTCAATCAGCTCATTGGTGATCACGGCCTGACGCGAGCGGTTGTACTGAATCGTCAGTTTGTCGATCATCTCACCTGCGTTGCGTGTTGCGTTGTCCATGGCGGACATCCGCGCGCCTTGCTCGGACGCCGCATTTTCCAACAGGGCGCTGAAAATCGCTGTGGCCACACCACGTGGCAGAAGATCAGCAAGGATTTCTTCTTCGCTTGGCTCGTAATCGTAAAGTGTGGCTTCTGCATCGTCGGCCTGATCGAATTTGGCCGGAATGATTTGCTGTGCTGTTGGATGCTGTGTCACAACGTTTTCAAAACGTGCGAAGAAAATCGTCGCTACATCGAATTCTTCAGCGTCAAAGCGGCCAAGCACGTCTTTTGCGATTCCCTGCGCGTTGGCGTAGCCGACACGTTTGAATTCAGTCAGGTCAACGTGGCCGATAAAATGGCTGCCAAAATCGCGCTTCATCGCGTCCCGGCCTTTTTTGCCAACTGTCAGGATTTTCACCGTCTTGCCCGCGGCCACCAGCTTTTGCGCGTGGCTTTTCGCCAGCTTGGCGATGTTGCCGTTAAAGCCGCCACAAAGCCCGCGTTCCGCTGTCATGACGATCAGTAGCTGCACCTGATCGCTGCCCGTCCCGGACAACAATTTTGGCGCAGAAGGTGAGCCACCAACAGACGCCGCAAGCCCTGCCATAACGGCGTTAAACCGTTCTGTGTAGGGGCGCGATGCCTCGGCTGCGTCTTGGGCGCGGCGCAGTTTTGCGGCCGCTACCATCTGCATGGCCTTTGTGATCTTGCGGGTCGATTTGACCGACTCGATCCTGTTTTTCAGGTCCTTAAGACTTGGCAAAGCAAAGTCTCCTTTGTCTCAAAGATTTAGGCGAAGTCTTTGGCGAATGCGTCGATAGCAGTCTTGATTTTCTCTTCGGCCTCACCTTTGATCTTCGGATCGTCCTTGGTGATCATGTCGAGCACGTCAGATGCGTTTGTGCGCAGGTGCTTGAGCAAGCCCGCTTCGAAGCGGCCAACCTGTTTCACGTCCACTTTGTCCAAGTAACCTTTGGTACCAGCGTAGATGACACAAACGATTTCTGCGTTTGTCAGTGGCGAATACTGCGGCTGTTTCATCAACTCAGTCAAACGTGCACCACGGTTCAGCAGAGCCTGTGTTGCGGCGTCCAGATCGGAACCAAACTGCGCAAAGGCGGCCATTTCGCGGTACTGCGCCAGTTCCAGTTTCACCGGACCCGCAACCGACTTCATCGAGTTTGTTTGCGCGGCTGAGCCAACACGAGACACCGACAGACCAGTGTTCACCGCAGGACGGATACCTTGATAAAACAGTTCGGTTTCAAGGAAGATCTGACCATCAGTGATCGAAATCACGTTGGTTGGAATAAACGCGGACACGTCGCCACCTTGGGTTTCGATGATCGGCAGTGCGGTCAAAGAACCGGAACCGTTGTCTTCGTTCAGTTTCGAAGAACGCTCCAGCAGGCGGGAGTGAAGATAGAAAACGTCACCAGGATAAGCTTCGCGCCCTGGTGGGCGGCGCAGCAGCAGGGACATCTGACGATAGGACACAGCCTGCTTGGACAAATCATCATAGATGATCAGCGCGTGGCGACCGTTGTCGCGGAAATGCTCGGCCATGGATGTCGCGGCGTATGGGGCAAGGAACTGCATTGGCGCTGGGTCGGATGCGGTCGCAGCCACAACGATTGAATACTCAATCGCGCCGCTTTCTTCGAGCTTCTTCACCAACTGAGCAACGGTGGAACGCTTCTGACCAACAGCGACATAAACGCAGTACAGCTTTTGGCTTTCGTCATCGCCAGCCGCGTCGTTATACGATTTCTGGTTCAGGATCGTATCGAGCGCCACAGCAGTTTTACCTGTCTGACGGTCACCAATGATCAGCTCACGCTGGCCACGGCCAATCGGGATCATCGCGTCCACTGATTTCAGGCCAGTCGCCATGGGCTCGTGAACCGACTTACGTGGGATAATGCCGGGCGCTTTGCTGTCAGCAACAGCGCGGTTCTTTGTCTTGATCGGACCTTTGCCGTCCAGCGGGTTGCCAAGGCCATCAACAACACGGCCCAGCAGTTCGTCACCAACAGGTACGTCCACGATGGACTTGGTGCGCTTGACGGTGTCGCCTTCTTTGATGTCACGGTCGGAACCGAAGATAACAACACCCACGTTGTCAGCTTCAAGGTTCAGGGCCATCCCGCGAATTCCACCAGGGAATTCAACCATTTCACCGGCCTGCACGTTGTCGAGGCCGTAAACACGGGCGATACCGTCGCCCACGCTCAGTACCCGGCCAACCTCGGCCACTTCGGCTTCTTGACCGAAGTTCTTGATCTGGTCCTTCAGGATCGCAGAGATTTCAGACGCTTGGATCGCCATTTATCCGACCTCTTTCATAGTGTTCTGGAGTGCGTTGAGCTTGGAGGCGATCGACGTGTCGATCATCTTGGAGCCCACTTTTACAATAAGACCGCCGATGATTGATGCATCGACGGTTTCTTTGATGGTGACTGATTTGCCCACTTGGGCCTTGAGTGTTTTCGCCAGCTTGTCGGCTTGTGCCTTGGTAAGCTTCTTGGCTGTCGTGACGTCTGCGGTCACTTCGCCACGCTCTTCTGCAAGCATGTCCTGCAGCACAGCAATAAGCTGGGGCATCACAAACAAACGGCGCTTGCTTGCCAGCAGCGCCAGTACATTGCTTGTGGTGTCTGAGAGTTTCATTTTCTTCGCAATTGCCGCAATCGCCGCTGACTGCTCTTCCCGGCTATAAAGCGGTGAGGTCAGCAGTGTTCGCAGATCAGGGCTCTCACCCATTACAGCTTCCAAAGCGGCAACATCTGATTCGAGTGCCTTGATAGCTTTGCTTTCTTTTGCGATGTCAAACACAGCGGTCGCATATCGCTGCGCAATGCCTGTCGAAATACCAGCAGTTTCGGACACGTGTCGCCTTCCGATATCTTGGGCCCAGCCTGGCAGTGCCCAAAGAACTTGGGCGGCTAGGGGGCAGCTTGTTGGGCCCCCGTCCTCACGGAAGCGTCAAAATCCAGCGCGATGTAGCAGAGGTGGTATGGTGCCGCAAGCACTCTGCGCAAGAATCCTGTTGTTCATTTGTGCATATGATGCTCGCAATTGTTTTGACCACAATCTGCGGATGACAGGCATCATCTTATTGTTTCGGTTTAGAAAACAAAAAAGCGCAGGATCATTATTGATCCCGCGCCGGCGACTTTGATTCCCGTAATTTTTAACTGCTAGAACAAATCCTGCCAAACCGTGCCATCGTAACAACGCAGCTTGTTCGTGGTGGAATCAAAATATAGATCCCCAGCCACCCCACTTGCTGGTGTCGACGAAGGCGTCAGCCGCAACACCTCGCTGATCTGAACCTGACCGGTGGCTGCGACGATATTGATTGCGGTTGTCCAGCTTGTACCGTCAGATGTGACTTTAATCGCGAAATCGTCGCTGCCGGACAGGCCCATCTCGGCCCGTCCCGAAAACCCCGTCTGATAAATAAGCGATGCCGTATCGCCGACCGTGGCCTTGTTGATCTTGACCTGATGCCCTGCGCCCGCATTGTTCAACAAAATGGCGTCACTCGCGACAGACAGCTTATTGGTGTCGTCCGCAGTGGCGTTCACGCCAATGCCCGGCAGATTATCAAGGCTGGTCAAACCACCAGTGACCGCCCACGCACCAGCCGTAAAAGCTCGCAGCTCTCCCACATCGCGCACCCAGGCCAACCATCCGTCACGCGGCGCGACAAACAACCACCCTCCGCCACGCCATGTGGCAATCGTGTTATCCTGCCCCGCCCAGTCACCGGTCGCCGATACGCCCAGCGCCCAGGCTTGCCCCTCGGCTGGCGTGGCCGGTGGTGCGATGGCTTCGACGCTTTCAAGCGTCAGTTGGACGATCATGTCCAACAGCTCGATCGCTTCATTATGGGTCACATGCTTTTGCGCCTGGGCAGGCATGATGAATGGCAAAGACAGGTTTGGAGTTTGATCAGACATGGGAAAACGCACCTTCCGCGTATTGTTGGAAACGCGCGTAATATTCGGGCTGGGTGCTAAATGATGTCTTTGTCCACCGCACTTAGCCCGATGCAACACGCGCCCGGATCAAACTTAACCGATCCTTAAGAATTCAGTGTTGAACCCTTTGTTAACCAACAAGGGAAACCGACATGGCAAAACGCGCTCTTATCACCGGTATCACCGGACAGGACGGATCATATCTGGCAGAGTTGTTGCTGGGCAAAGGATATGAGGTACACGGGATCAAGCGCCGGTCGTCGTCGTTCAATACCGAACGCATCGATCACATCTATGAAGGCCCCCAAACCGACGGCAGCCGGTTTCATCTTCACTATGGCGATTTGACGGACAGCTCGAACCTGACCCGTATACTTGCGGAGGTACAACCGGACGAAATCTATAACCTTGGTGCGCAGTCCCATGTTGCAGTCAGTTTCGAAGCCCCGGAGTACACCGCGGACGTAGACGCAATTGGAACCCTTCGCCTTCTCGAAGCGATCCGCTTTCTCAAACTGGAAAACAAGACTCGGTTCTATCAGGCCTCAACATCAGAGCTATACGGCTTGATCCGCGAAACGCCGCAGACGGAAAAAACCCCATTCCACCCGCGCAGCCCCTACGCCGTGTCCAAGATGTATGCCTATTGGACCTGCGTAAATTACCGCGAAGCTTATGGGATGTATGCGTGCAACGGCATCTTGTTCAATCACGAAAGCCCCCGGCGTGGCGAAACCTTTGTGACCCGTAAAATCACGCGCGGTCTGGCTAACATCGCATTGGGACTAAGCGATTGCCTTTATATGGGAAATATCGACGCCCTGCGGGATTGGGGGCACGCCAAGGACTATGTCCACGCACAATGGTTGATGTTGCAGCAGGACCGGGCCGAGGATTTTGTTATCGCAACAGGGGAACAGCACTCTGTCCGCGATTTCATCCGGTGGAGCGCGGCAGAGTTGGGTATTTCTATCGCGTTTTCCGGCGTTGGGCTAAACGAGATTGCAACCGTGACTGATGTCCGCAGCGATCATGCGCCGGGTATGCAAGCAGGCGACGTCATTATGCGCATCGATCAGCGATATTTCCGGCCCGCCGAAGTTGAGACGCTATTGGGCGATCCCAGCAAAGCCAAAGCAAAGCTGGGCTGGCAGCCACAAATCACGGCCAGACAGATGTGCGCTGAAATGATGACCGAAGACCTTAAAGCAGCACGGCGGGATGCGATGCTGAAGAAACATGGGCTGAACCAACCCATCCCCGCCGAGGTCTGAGGAATGCGGATCTATGTTGCCGGACACAGGGGAATGGTCGGCAGCGCTGTTGTTCGGGCGCTTGATCAGACGGATCATACACTTCTGACGGCAGGTCGTAATGAGGTTGATCTGACATCCCGAAGCGACGTTGCGCATTTCATGCGAGATCAAAGGCCCGATGCGGTCATCATGGCTGCTGCAAAGGTCGGCGGGATCATGGCCAACAGCACCTACCCGGCGGATTTCATTCAAGACAACCTGCGAATTGCAACCAATGTGGTTGAACAGGCCCATGCCGCAGGGGTGAAGAAATTGATCAACCTTGGGTCATCCTGCATCTATCCACGCGACGCAGCGCAGCCGATTTCCGAAGACGCGCTCATGACAGGGCCTCTGGAGCCGACAAACGAACCCTATGCAATCGCCAAGATCGCTGCCATCAAGCTGTGCGAAAGCTACAATCGGCAATTTCACACCGATTACCGATCACTGATGCCTACCAACCTTTATGGCCCCGGAGACAACTTTCACCCAGAGCATTCCCACGTCCTACCAGCGCTGATCCAACGTTTTCACGACGCCGTTCTGCAAGGAAAATCACAGGTCACGATATGGGGGTCAGGAACACCCCGCCGAGAGTTTCTTCATGTCGATGACATGGCTTCAGCCACCTTGTTTTTCCTGAGCTTGGACGCTGAGACGGTTGCGAAATGGACACAACCCAACCAAAGCCACATCAACGTCGGAACCGGTCGTGACATATCTATCGCGGACCTGGCGCAGACAATCGCTAGGATTACCGGTTTCGACGGACGGGTTGTCTATGACACATCACGCCCGGACGGCACATCTCGAAAACTCCTGAATATCGAACGACTGACCCGGATGGGTTGGTCGCCACGGATTGATCTCAGCCGTGGAATCGAGGACACATATAAATGGTACAAAAACCAGCTTGCTACTGGTGATACGTTAAGATCGTTTTGATGTAAGGAATTTTCAATGACCATTACCCCGGTTCTGTTATGCGGCGGGTCGGGCACACGGCTATGGCCGCTGTCTCGCAAGAGCTACCCCAAACAATTTTCCAGCCTTGTCGGCGATGAAAGCCTTTTTCAGGCCAGCGCCCGTCGGCTCCATGGCCCAGCCTACAATGCACCTGTCGTCGTCACGGCAGATGCCTTTCGTTTCATTGTTGTCCAACAACTTGAAAGCGCGGGCATCAAACCATCCGCCGTCTTGATCGAACCAGAAGGTCGTGACACGGCACCCGCCGTTTTGGCAGCCGCACTGCACCTGGCCGCTGTCGATCCGGACGCGATGATGCTGGTGGCTCCTTCAGACCATGTGATCCCGGACACCGGCAGCTTTGACGCGGCCGTTCAAGCCGCCCTGCCCGCTGCGCAAGCCGGCCAGCTTGTGACATTCGGAATCCAGCCGGATCGCCCGGAAACAGGATACGGATATCTCGAACTCGACGCGGCCCCGACGGATGAAGTAGCACCCGTTCCACTCAAGGCATTTGTCGAAAAGCCAGAGGTAGCTCGCGCCGTCGAAATGCTGAAGGAAGGGCGGTATCTTTGGAATGCCGGGATTTTCCTGTTCTCGGTCAAGACAATCATCTCCGCATTCAAGGAATATGAACCCGAATTGACTGCAGTGGTTCAGGCATCCGTTGACGATGCAAAAAAAGACCTCGATTTCACACGTCTAAGCCCAGAGGCTTGGGGCAAGGCGCAACCGATCTCCATTGACTATGCGGTGATGGAAAAGGCCAGCAACCTATCGGTTGTACCCTACACCGGTCGCTGGTCCGACTTGGGCGACTGGGCCGCCGTATGGCGTGAAACGGCCAAGGACGGGATCGCGACATCGGGTCCCGCCACATCCATTGATTGCAACAACACGCTCCTTCGCTCAGAGGTCGACGGCCAGACCATCGTTGGCATCGGTCTGGATGACATCGTCGCTGTCGCCATGCCGGACGCCGTATTGATCAGCCACATGGGCCGCACGCAGGAGGTCAAACAAGCCGTCACCGAGCTGCGCGAGAAAAAGGCACCACAAGCCGAAGCATTCCCCAAGGATCACAGACCGTGGGGCTGGTTTGAAAGTCTTGTCGTCGGGGACCGCTTTCAGGTGAAGCGTATCGTGGTGAACCCCGGTGCAGCCTTATCCCTGCAAAGCCACCACCACCGGTCCGAGCATTGGATCGTTGTCGAAGGCACGGCGAAAGTAACTGTCGATGAAACGGTCAAGCTGGTGACAGAGAACCAGTCCGTCTACATCCCACTCGGGGCCGTTCACCGGATGGAGAATCCCGGCAAGTTTCCGATGGTGCTGATCGAAGTTCAAACCGGCGGTTATCTGGGCGAAGACGATATCGTACGCTATGAGGACGTGTATTCCCGCGAATAATCCGTCAAAAAATCAACTTTAGGTCGTTTTACGCGACGGTTGCCACATTTTTTGCGTTTTGTCCTCATATAGCGATCAAGCCTGCTTGATGCGCCAGCTATCTGTACGCATTAAGCACTGAACATAACGAGTAGCGGAATAAATGGCCGACATCAGCAGCGACATCAACACCACGGCAGAAATCACAATCGGTGGATTGTTCACTGGCGAACTGGAAAACCGGTCAGATACTGACTGGATCAGAATCGAACTGGCCCCCGGTGATTGGGTAACTGTTACCAACAGCAGCTACGGTACTGATGGTGTCGTAGACCCTTTGATCCGTGTCTATCAGCAAATAGACGGCTCTGAATATGTTGATGCAACTACGGTCCAGGTTGGCTCTGATGATGAACAGGACAGCTCCGGTGCTGACCTTGACGCGAGTGTTACCTTCGGGGGCGGCGCCGGAGGCGTCTACTCCATCGAAGCCACGTCATACGCCTTTTCATCCGGCAGCTTCTATCAGCTAGAGGCGAGCTATGCATCAAGGCCGCGCGATAACGACGTGGTCGATACATTGATTGGGACGGACACATCATCCGACAACGAAATCACCGTGTATTTCGCGTCGGCTGGCGAAACCAAGGGGTTCGGCAGTGACAGAGTGACAGCAGATGAATGGAGCACCTATGAGCGCGAGCGCGTTGAAGCCGCGTTGCTACAAATCTCGGCCGTAGCGAATATCACCTTTACCATCACCGATGATCCTAACGCTGATCTGGAATTCATTCTGGATGACCTGAACGACGACTCGTTGCTTGGCTACTATGCGAGCACGGGCTACATCGTATTCAACACTGAAGGCCAGGGATGGAGTAGCGACGAAGCTGGCGGCGGGCTGGAAGATGGCGGCCTTGGCTTCAACACCGTTACCCACGAGGTCATGCATGCCATCGGATTTGAGCATTTGCACGAAGATGAGCCCGGTGTTGGGAATGACAGCGAAGCCATTGAAGGCGTAGACGTCCAGTTCAATGACTTTGGCGTAAATGGCCTGAACCAAGGCATCTTCTCCAGTCTGTCGTACAACGCCGGTTACAACAATCAGGGCTACGCGGAAGAAGACAGCGGTAACGGTATAGGGCCGATGGCGCTGGATATTGCAGCCCTGCAGGACGTCTACGGCGCAAATACCACTACCGGCTCCGGCGATGATGTTTATGTCCTTTCTGCCTCTGATGCCCAGAACGGCGGATGGCTGTCCATTTGGGACACCGGCGGCATTGACACGATTGAAGTGGACAACAGCGATTCAGATGCGCTGGAAGGGGGCGTTATCGACCTTCGGGCAGCAACGCTGACCTATGGCCCCGGCGGCGGCGGGTATGTTTCCATGTTCAACGACGCCAATGCTGGTTTCACCATTGCCAATGGTGTCGTCATTGAAAATGTCGTGGCAGTCGGCACCACCGGCCTGATCATCTATGGCAACGATGCCGACAACAGTCTCACGGCTGAAGGTTTGGGTAACGTCAGTTACGGCCATGCAGGCGATGATGAAATCAGCACAGGGTTCGACTCGGATGCTTATGGCGGAACGGGCAACGATACGATCACCTCGGTCGAAGACACCATCACGGCCTACGGCAACAGCGGCAATGACATCATCACCGGAAGCACCGACAGCAACATTGTGGCCGAGGGCGGCTCCGGCAGCGACTTCATCACCGGCGGTGGTGATTCTGGTGATATCCTGAATGGGGGCAGCGGGGATGACACGATAGTCGGTGACATCACGTCCACAGCCAAATCAGGCAACAGTGTGGATGACACCCTTAATGGCGGTCGCGGGCGGGACACGCTTGATGGTGGCAATGGCAATGACTTGATCGATGGCGGCTGGGGCGCAGACAATCTGACCGGTGGCGCTGGTGAAGATACGTTCATCTTCGCCTATGCAAGCGATAGCGGTCCGGGCGAAAGCAACCGCGACACAATCACTGACTTCACCTCTGGCGAGGACGTCATCGACCTGACTGGGCTTAACACCTCGCTGACGTTCATCGGCGATGATGCTTTCTCTGCCGCTGGCCACGTAAGGTTTGAGACAACAGGCGACGACCTGATCATTTCCGCCGACCTGAACGGTGACGGCGCTGCCGACATGGAAATCCTTGCGCAAGGAATTGCCGGTATGACGGCTGATGATTTCCTGCTTTAAGGTCATGGGTTGTTTGCCTAAAAGCGACTTAGTTTCATGATCTGAAGAGGTTCAAACATGCGTGTTCTGGTGACTGGCGGTGCTGGATACATTGGCAGCCACACGCTTCTTGAACTGATGGGGCAAGGCCATGAGGTCTGCGTTCTCGACAGCTACATCAATTCGAGCAAAGAGGTCCTGAACCGTGTGCGCACGCTGTCAAACGGGCATCTGACAGATCACGAGGGCGATGTCAGGCACACTGCCGCTTTGGATCGGGCGATGGATGACTTCGCACCCGATGCAGTTATTCACTTCGCGGGCCTCAAGGCCGTCGGGGAAAGCGAAGAGGACCCATTGGGCTATTACGACGTGAATGTCGGCGGAACACTCGGGCTACTCAAGGCAATGGACCGTGTCGGTTGCGGCAAAATCATCTTCTCCTCATCGGCAACTGTCTACGGGGAACCCGTATATCTGCCCTACGACGAAGCGCATCCCACCCAACCAACCTCTGTCTATGGGCGCACAAAGTTGATGGCCGAGAATGTGCTGACCGATTGGGCCAAGGCGAACCCGCAGAAAACTGCTGTGCTGTTGCGCTACTTTAATCCGGTCGGATCGCATCCTTCGGCACAGATCGGAGAAGACCCAAGCGATATCCCAAACAATCTCATGCCCTTCATCGCGCAAGTCGCCGTAGGCAAACGCAGTCACCTGTCTATTTTTGGCGACGACTACGATACGCCTGATGGAACAGGCCAGCGCGACTACATTCATGTGGTGGATCTGGCCCGCGCGCACGTCATGGCGCTTGATTATGCAGCTTCGCACCAAGGCGCCCGCCCGTTCAATATCGGCACCGGGCAGAATTATAGCGTCAAGGAAATGGTCAGCGCCTTTGAAAAAGCCTGTGGGAAACAGATACCAACAAAGGTCACGCCCCGCCGGGCTGGCGACATCGCGTCAATGCTGGCCGATGCAAGTCGCGCCAAGGCCGAGATTGGCTGGTCGGCCACCCATACGCTGGACGACATGACCGCCAGCACTTGGGCATGGCAATCCACCAACCCGAACGGTTACGACTAAGCGAAGACAGACCTCATCAGCTTAAGACCAAGGGCAAGCGTCTCTTCAGCCCACCCCTTGTCATGAGCTTCAACATAAAGCCGCAATTCGGGCGCGTTGCCAGACGGACGTACATGAACGATACGCCCATCCTGCAAAGTCATTCGCAAACCGTCAGTCTGATCAATCCCGGCCTCCGCGCCACCCAGATCCTTCAAGAACGCAGCACGCTCATCCGCTTTGCTCACAAGGCTGCTGACAAAGGCAGCCGACTTGGCCGTTTCGACGTTCTGTAGCCGGTCCGCCGCTGTGAACCGGGACGGTTGGGCGGCCACAAGTGCGGCCATACTTTCATTCGCCATCGCCGCCAGCGGGGCAACAATGGGCAGCACCGCATCACGGGTCATCAGCGGCGGCAAGGGCCCTGCCGGACCGGCAGCTTCAAACCCCAAAAGAAAGCCACCATTGGCTTCATAGCCCACGACGCGCCCGCCTGTTTTTTCCATGCCTGCAATGACATAAGGCGATCCAATGCGGGTGCGGACCACCTCATTGAAACGCCCCGAAGCCTCCGCGCCCGTATTGGAAGAAACCGGCGTGACAACACTATCAGCCCCCAAAAACGCTGCCGTGATCTGCCCCAAAATGTCACCCGGAATGACCTCGCCTGTCGCGTCAGTCACAAGTGGCCGATCCCCATCTCCATCGGTTGAGACAATGGCATCCAGATCGTGGATCGCAGCCCATTCTTTCAGTTCCGCGCGAACTGCAGGATCAACTGCTTCGGTATCCACAGGGATAAAGACCTCGGACCGGCCCAGTTCAATCACCTCCGCGCCCAATGCCTTCAAGACGCCCGCCAACACATCCCGACCAACGGAACTATGGGCGTAGACGCCAATCGTGCGCCCCGCCAGCGCATCACCAAAAGCACTGGCAAAGCGGCTGACATAAGCGTCATTCGCCATATCATTTTGGGTAACCGTCGCACCATCGCCAACAGATCGTGACTGACCCAAAGCGCCCAGAATGGCGGCCTCATGCGCCTTGGTAATCTCGCCTTCCGGGGTGTAAAATTTCAGACCATTTCGATCCGCCGGGATATGACTGCCAGTGATCATGACGGCAGAAGCCCCCGCCAGCTGTGAAGCAAGCGCCAACGCAGGCGTCGGCACAGCCCCACACTCTGTCACGGGCACACCGGACGCAACGGCAGCATCTGTCACCATCTTTGCAATATCGGGTGACGACGGGCGCAAATCATAACCAATGAACAGGCCGGTTCCGGTCGGACATGCGTCAGCAAATGATCGGACATGGTCACCAACCAGCGCTGGCGTCAATTCTGTCACCAAGCCACGCAAGCCGCTTGTTCCAAACTTCGGTGCCATGATTTTCGGTCCTCACCTGTTTACTCCGGAACATCTCTATCTTGTGCCGCGTAACCTGTTCAATGCCAAACCCAAAAACTCTTAAGCCCGGCTTCATTCTTGCTTGTTATTAATCTTCGGGCACAATTTAGATCATGGTTTTTTGGACTCGTCATGTCGTCCTTTTCCTTTCTTGGCCTTGGGGTTCATCCCGCCGATTTGGATCACTCGCTGATTACCGATCTTGAAATTCTGACCCATGGCGACAGTCAGCTATTGATCAGCAGCACCCTTTACGACGGGGTTCTGCTCAGTTGGGATATCACCAACCTCGGCAACGGGCCTTTGGACGACCTGCCATTCGAAGGTGGGGTGATGGCCGGGGATGACGTCGGCATCGTGCAGATATCCACTGGCAACAGTATGAGCGTCCTTATGGGCGGTGGGGCCGATGGCGACTTGCAGATCGTAACAATGGAGGACGATGGCACCTTCGCCCCACCTACCCTTCTGACAACGCTTCCAAACAGCCTGTCCAGTTTTCAGGCCATGGCGGCAATCACGCTGCCATCCGGCGAACAGACCGTCTACGGCATCGTCCCGGGCGAGGATACCATCACAAGGGTCAACTTCTCTGCAGTCGGGGTCTTCACGTCTTTCGCGACCACCCCCGCCAGCGGTCAGATCGCGGCGATTGCAACAGTGCAAATTGACGATGCGCAACACATCATTACGGGTGATGACGCGTCCCAAGCGGTAACAATCTGGTCCATAGACGCAGCCGGTGATCTGACCGAAAGGGACATCCTGAACAACGACAATGGGCTTTGGATCACCTCACCAACCGCGCTTGAAACCGTCCAGATTGGGGATCGGACATATGTGATTGTCGGTGCAGCAGGCAGCAACAGCCTGAGCGTCATAGAGATCGGTGCCAATGGCAGCATGACCATCCGGGACCATATTCTGGATACCCGCGACACCCGCTTTGCAGGTGTGACCGATATCGATGTGGCGACTTACAACGGCCAAACCTTTGTTTTTGCGGGCGGTGCTGATGACGGCATTTCGGCTTTTTTGTTGCTCCATGACGGGTTGCTGGTTCCACGTGCACATCTGGCCGACACGACCGAGATGAGCCTTGATAACATCAGCGCCATCGCCGCATCAGCAGGCGACAGTGGGATAGATGTTTTTGCGGCAAGCAGCAGCGAAACAGGTATAACCCAACTGCGGTTTGAAACGGACGTTGCGGGTCGGGTTTTGTCGGCTACGTCATCAAGTGGTGTTTTGCAGGGAACCAACGGTGACGACATTTTGCGGGACGGCACGGGCACCGACACGCTGACCGGTGGAGACGGTGCAGATGTCTTTTTCCTTATTGCGGACGGTCAAACCGATGAAATCACTGACTTCAGGGTTGGTGAAGATACTCTCGACCTTGGGCTGTGGCCTTTGCTGCGGGATATCAGCCAATTGACCATCAGTATCAAACCCTACGGGATGGAAATCACCTATGGGGATGAGGTGCTGATTGTGCGCAGTGCCGATGGCGAACCTATCGACTATCGCCTGCTGGAAACAGCCGATGTCATCTCCGTCACCCGCATTCCGCAAGAGATCGAACCCGGCTTTCCCGGCCCTGCAACCCCTAACCCCGTATTGGTGCCAGAGGAGGTCACCGATCCGATAGGCGATCAAACTTTGCCAAACAGCATCTTGCCAATGCTTCAGGCGATGGCGGGCGCGGGCTTGGGCGATGTTCGTAACGGGTTGCTGCCTGCCGCCGGGCAGGCAGCAACACCCGACATGGTACAAGCTGGCAACAGCGTGACGGGCGGCAACAACGTTGATGTCCTCATCACGGGTCCCCGCGCGGATGGGGCTGCGGGCGGTGCCGATGCGGATTTGCTGATCGGGCGCGCGGGGAACGACGACCTGAGTGGCGGCGATGGATCGGATATCATCATGGGTGGCGCGGGTGCCGACATTCTCAGCGGCGGCCGAGGGCAGGATCTGCTGGACGGCGGCAATGGGAATGACGAGCTGAAGGGCGGGCTTGGCAACGACATCATGCTGGGCGGCGCAGGTGCCGATACATTTGTGTTCGTCGGCGGAGAGGATGAAATCGTGGATTTTGTCCAGGGCGAAGACCGGATCAGGTTTGATCCCGTCTTATGGACCGGCCTGACCTCTGCCGCCGATGTTTTGACGGTCTATGGTGAGATCGAGGGCGAAACCGTCATCATTGACTTTGAAGACGGGAATGTACTGCAGATCAATGGTGTCACCGACTTTGCGTCGCTGAACCTCGATATCGACCTCTTCTGAGCTTTGTCAGTTAAAAAGGCTGTTCGCCGAAGACAATGCGCTGACAAGGCTCAGCGCTGGGCCAAGCGCACTTTCTGTTGCATAGACAAGATCGTTGGGTTGAATTTCAAATTCCCGTGCGGAAAACAAACCATCTGCCGATGTCAGATCAAGCGTGAAAACCACACGTTCCTGAGGTGGGCCAGCCCCGTCGGCGCTAATGTCCGATGTTTCATAGCTGCGCAGGATCAGAATACCTTGGGGATTGGCCCGCTCATCCGACAGGCCGCCAATGATAGACAGCGCATCAAGCGCCGACACATCAGCCTGCGGGAATGTATGCTGGGCCTCGGTCCCGGTCGCCCCCAAAGAAAGGAAATAGCGGTCATCTTGCCGGATAATAACCCGGTCACCACCCTGTAGCGGCGTATCCAGATTGGGTTCCTCCAACAACCTGTCCAGCGACACACCATAAATCTGATCACCGCGGATCAGACGGACCTGAGGATTTGCCAGTTCGGGATTCACACCACCGGCCTGCGACAACAAATCCAGAATTTTCACGTTCCGGTCAGCCAGGGGATAAACGCCCGGTGCCGTCGTACCTGACACAACATTGGCAGTATTCGCCCGCCCCGGATTAACCAAAAGCTGCACCTGCGCAGACGGAATGGTTTTGGTGATTTCCTCTTCCATGCGTTCGCGCGCAGTGCTGGGTGACATGCCTGCAATCCGAAGCTCACCGATATAGGGCACAAAGACCCGCCCGTTGGAACTGACCTGAATATCCTGCAACGGCGTCGCCCGCTGGCCCGTTCCGGCCAGCAGTGAATTTTCCTCTGCATCCCAAATGGTCAGTTGCAAAGTGTCGCCAGGCGCAATGATCAGCGATGCGGGTTGCTCCTGTCGGTTAATCCAACTGTAGCTTTTGGTATCGACGTCCGGCCAGCGTGCCACGGTAGGAAGCGTGTTTCTGGTAACGCTGAAGACCGCAAAATCATAAGTCACTTCGCCATCGGCATCGATATTGCGTGCCTCGGATGCGGCCAAAACCTCGGATTGGAAACCTGCGCCGCGCGGAGTCCCGCAGGCTGTCAGCGTGAAGCACAATGCGACAGTCACGGAACTTTTGAACATATGCGGCATGATTCCCCCTTTAGTCATCACGTTACATTATCAGGTGATTTCAATGGGCAACACCGTCTTAAGTTGTTTCACACACAGCCCGACCGGGCGTCAATATCTGGCCTTTAGATCACCCTCTGACCAACAGGTTTCACCCAGAATTGAGTTGCCAGATCGCAAAATGATATATCCTATTTTGATAAAGGAAATGTCTATCAATGGAATGCCTTATGCGAATGACAACCAGTCAGCCAATCAAAGGTCCGCTATGACAACGCGGCGGCGTTTCCTTATCGGCGGCGGCATCACCGCAATCGGTGCGGCGAGCGTCGTTGTGCTGGACGGTCAGAACCTGCTTTACGCAGCGCTGGCCGAAGACTTCTCGGGTGCATCACTCACCCCGGCAGAGGCTCATTCGGCAGCTGTGGCTGGAGACATCATCCTGATCGACATCCGCAGACCGGATGAGTGGATCAAGACAGGATCAGGCGAAGGCGCAACACGGATCGATATGCGCCGCGATGATTTTGTTGATCAGCTCACCCAATTGACCAACGGCGACTTCAGCACGCCGGTAGCACTGATCTGCGCCAGAGGCGTGCGATCCTCGCGCCTGTCAAACCGCCTCAAAGACGCGGGCTTCACAAAAATCATTGACGTGCCCGAAGGCATGCTGGGGTCATCCGCAGGCCCCGGCTGGCTGGAACGCGGCTTGCCCGTTGTGAAAGACGGCTATTAAGCCGCCTTACAAACCACCAATATGGTGCTTGCCTCGCTTCTTCGCCAAAGCGATCTGCTTTTGCCGCTCGCGAAAGCGGGCTTTGTCACCTTGGGTCGTTTGATCAACGCATTGGTGGCAGGAAACGCCTTCCTCATAGGATGGATGCGCTCGATCTTCCGGACGGATCGGACGGCGACAGGCATGGCAAAGCAGATGCGGCCCTTCGGTCAGCCCGTGACCAACGCTCACGCGGGCATCAAACACAAAGCATTCACCGTCCCATTTGCTGTCGTCCTGCGGCACTTCTTCAAGATACTTCAGGATGCCACCCTTAAGGTGATACACATCCTCAACCCCCTGCCCCAGCAGGTAATTGGTTGATTTCTCGCACCGAATGCCACCCGTACAAAACATCGCAATCCGCTTGTTGTGAAAGCGATGTTTGTTGTCTTCCCACCAAGCCGGGAATTCACCAAAACTTTTGGTCTGCGGATCGATAGCACCGTCAAAGGTACCAATCGCGACCTCATAGTCATTGCGAGTATCAATGACGGCCACATCAGGCGCACCGATCAATTCGTTCCAGTCTGCGGCATCAACATAATGCCCAACCCGCGCCTTTGGGTCGACATTGGGTTGGCCCATGGTGACAATCTCGCGCTTCAGCCGCACCTTCATGCGATGGAAAGGCGGCGTAGAGGCGGTGCTTTCCTTCCATTCAAGATCGGCGCAACCGGGTAGCGACCGGATATGGGCAAGCACCGCATCAATGCCCGCCCGATCCCCGGCAATGGTTCCGTTGATCCCTTCTGAGGCAAGCAACAGCGTACCCGAAATTCCACGCGCCTTGCACAAGTCGAGCAATGGACCGCGCTGCGCCGACGGATCGTCCAATCGGGTAAAGTGATAAAGAGCCGCAACAATAATCATGCCGCCCAAATAAGCTGGACACCCAACCGGGGCAAGTAGACACCGCGTCATTTGGTTCGGACCGACAGAACGTCCCGCAAAAGCATGGCTAGGCCCGGTGCTGGGCCGCCGCTATCGCGAGGCCATCAGCCACGGCTGTAAATGCCTCTGCCCGTTCCAACGCGGCTTCAGGGAACATCGCGACCATCACGTCCTCAACCACGTGAAGCAGGCTTGAGCCGCCAACAAATACGATTTTGCCGATACGATCCGGGGTGACATCGGCCATTCGCAAGGTCTCGACCGCGCAATCCCTGATCTGGGCTGCGTGGTCGGCCAGAACCGCCCCCATTTGCGCCTTCGTAAAACGGGCCAACAGGTCGCGCTCAATCGCCCCTAGATCAATTCCCGCGTCCATGACGCCCGGTTCATTGATCCGAATTTTCCCTGCCTCGACGGCAAAGGCAATATCGTGGCCCAATTCCATATCCAGAACGGTTTTCAGCCGGGCAAAGGGTGCGGGATCGATACCCAGCTTGGCGAAATCCGACGCCATGCGCCGGTTCTCCGGTGTATAAAGAAACGGGATTTTCTGCCATGTCGCCAGATCATTGTAGACCGCGTTCGGGGCGACATGACGGCCTGAGCCAAGCTCATTACGTATTTCCGCCCCGCATCCCAACATCGGCATGACATGGGCAATACTCAGCGCCCGGTCAAAATCCGTACCGCCGACACGTACCCCGTGGCTGGCAATAATCCGGGTGGCGTCCCCGTCACGCTGAAAAACGGAAAAATCCGACGTACCACCACCGATATCCACAACAAGCCCCAGAGTACCGGCATCCATTTGCCCACTCGCGATAGCTGCGGCCTCGGGCTCATACATGAACGACACATCGCTGAACCCCGCAACCATATAGGCTTCGCGCAAATCTATCTCGGCCTGCGCATTGCGTACATCATCGGTCGAGTGAAACCGCACCGGACGGCCCGAAAGCGCCACATCGCAACTTTGCTGCATCTCCGCCTCGGCCCTTTCGCGGATCATTCGCAGGAACCGGGCGACCACTTCGATCAGGGTCAGCCGTTCATAAGCGATTTTGCGTTTTTCGCGCATCAATGGCGTCCCCAGCACCGATTTCAGCGCCCGCATGAACCGCCCCTCGCGCCCGTCGATCAAAGCGGCGTTGGCCTCTGAGCCATAGGTCGTCACCTTGCGGTCATAATCAAAGAACACCGAGGTCGGAAGCGTCCGCTGCCCCTGCTCTACCGATATCAAATGCGGACGGTTCCCGATCATCACGCCCGCCGCTGTGTTAGAGGTTCCAAAGTCGATACCAAGCGCCGCCATATCCACCTCCATTTCATCAAGGAAAGACGCGCTGGATATGAAAAACCTGTGGGCGGTGCAAGCCCCACAAATCCCGGGCTTGATCCGGGACGTCATCCCCACGAAGCTGCGGGTAAACAGGAGCACCCCATGACCAAAATCATCTGGATGTCAGATCCGCATTTTCAGAACAAAGGAACAATCGGTGGGCTGAACCCACGCACCCGGCTGGCCGCAGCCATCGATCATGCGAACACGCACCATGACGATGCCGATCTAGCGATTATCTCCGGTGATCTGGTAGGCGATGACATCGAAGGCGACTACAGCGCCATGGCCACCTATCTCGCCAAATCATCGGTGCCGATGCATGCCATGGTCGGCAACAACGATGACCGGCACGGGTTCAACCAGCATCTGACGTTGCCAGATGATGCTATGCCTGACTTCATCCAATATGCCATCGACACGCCCGAAGGCGCGATGATCTGCCTAGACACCCATCAGGCCGGCTCTTCCGCAGGCCAATTCTGCACCGCGCGTCAGGAATGGCTTAGCGAAAGGCTGAGCCGCGATCCAAAGCAACCCGCCTATATCTTCATGCACCACCCACCCATGGCGCTGGGCCTACCACCACAAGACAAGATCATGCTGGAAGACGGCGACGCTTTCCTCGACCTCATCAGCCAGCACAACAATGTCAAACATCTCTTCATGGGCCACGTGCATCGCCCGACCTGCGGAAGCATCCGAGGTATCCCATTTGCGACGATTGGCGCCTTGTCATTTCAGGCCCCCGCACCCCGACCGGAATGGGATTGGGACAGCTTCGTACCAGCACATGAAGCCCCACACTACGGCGTCCTGCACATCAGCGGCGGGAACGTGACCCTGCAGTACACCCAGTTCTGCACCTACGAGACTGGCATCGAAGGCTAACACCTTTTCATCCGCTAGTTGCGCGGCTACCAATCCGCAATGAAGCGCGTCATGATCACAGGTGGGCCGGGCTCCGGCAAAAGCACACTCGCGCGGATCATGGGTGAACGAACCGGGCTGCCTGTCTTTCATATGGACCACATTCACTGGAAACCGGGCTGGATAGAGCGCACACAGGCAGAGAAACTGCCACTGATCCGCGATGTTCATGCGCGTGACCAATGGATTTTTGAGGGCGGCAATTCAAGCACCTTTGCCGAAAGAGCGGCGCGGGCCGATACGATGGTCTGGTTGGACTTGCCGGTTGCATTGCGATTGCGGCGTGTAATCTGGCGAACAATCCGTGACAACGGCAAAACACGGCCCGATATGGCCCCTGACTGCGCTGAAGGTTTCCATCACCAGACCTTGCCATTCTGGCGCTTCATCTGGCGCACAAGGCATACATCACGGCTCAAATCGGTAGCCATAGCAGAGAACACACCGCACCTGACCGTCCACCATCTGCGATCCCGTTCCGAGGTCGCGGCCTTCATTTCAAATCTGCCAGAAAAACAACGATGAAACGCGTCATGATCACAGGTGGACCCGGCTCCGGCAAAAGCACACTCGCGCGGATCATGGGCGAACATACGGAACTGCCCGTTTATCATATGGATCATATCCACTGGAAACCGGGCTGGGTCCAGCGCGAGACAGACGAACGTCTCAAGATGGTTGGTGATATTGAGGCGCAAGACAGATGGATCTTCGAAGGCGGCTTTTCAAAAACCTACGAAAATAGAGCGCGGCGCGCCGACACGCCCATCTGGCTCGATCTACCCGTCATGTTGCGACTTTGGCGGGTTATAAGGCGAACTTTCCAAACCTATGGCCAAACCCGCCCGGATCTGACACCGGGCTGTGTTGAAGCTTTTGACAGCCACACCTTGGAGTTCTGGCACTACGTCTGGCGGACACGAAGAACGACACGGGAGCGTGTGATAAAGGTAATCGACGTCAACCCCAATCAGACGCTGCACCACCTGCAATCCCGCTCGCAGGTCGCGGCCTTTATTGCTAACCTGCCCGCAAAATAGGAGCCCGCAATGACCCACGCCCTTCTTGTCATCGACGTCCAGAACGATTTCTGCCCCGGCGGCGCGCTGGCCGTGGCGGGCGGGGATGACATCGTCCAGGGGATCAACACAGCCATGAACGACCACAGCGCCGTGATCCTGACGCAAGACTGGCACCCCGCCGGGCATTCCTCTTTCGCGTCCAGTCACAACGCCGAACCGATGAGCATGACCGAAATGCCCTACGGCCCCCAGGTTCTCTGGCCCGACCATTGCATTCAGGGCAGCAAAGGCGCGGCATTCCACCCCGACCTGAACACCGACCGGGCGGACCTGATCATCCGCAAAGGGTACAACCCCGCCATCGACAGCTATTCGGCGTTCTTCGAAAACGACCACAAAACGCCCACCGGCCTCGAAGGGTACCTGCGGACACGCGGGATCGACACACTGACCCTCGTCGGCCTCGCCACCGATTTCTGCGTCAACTACTCTGCGGTGGATGCGGCCAAACTGGGGTTCACCGTCAAGGTCGAAACCAACCTGTGCCGGGCGATCGACTTTGACGGATCACTCGCGGCAGCCAATAGCGCCATGACCGACGCCGGGGTCACACTGGCCTGAGACCCCATTGCCATCCTGCGGCTTGCTTGGTCTAACACCTGCCAAGCCACGGGGAACATAGTTATGGTCGACATCGCCACACGAGTCTGGAACCACAAATGGAAGATCGATCCGATTGTACGGTCGCTGATCGATACGGATTTCTACAAACTGCTGATGTGTCAGTCGATCTTTCGAAACAAGCCGGACACGCAGGTCACATTCTCGCTCATCAACCGGACCAAATCGATCCGGCTCGCCGATCTGGTCGACGAAGGCGAGCTGCGCGAACAGCTTGACCACATCCGGTCGCTATCACTGACCCGCGGGGAAAGCACATGGCTGCGCGGGAACACGTTCTACGGCAAACGGCAGATGTTCACGCCCGCCTTCATGGAGTGGTTCGAGAACCTGAAACTCCCCCCCTACCACCTCGAAAAGCGCGACGGGCAATATGAACTCACCTTCGAAGGCACCTGGCCCGAAGTCATGCTCTGGGAAATCCCCGCGCTTGCGGTCCTGATGGAGCTACGCGGCCGCGCGGTTCTCAAGGACATGGGCAAGTTCGAGCTTCAGGTGCTCTACGCCCGCGCCATGACCAAACTGTGGGAGAAGGTCGAAAAGCTCCGGCCCATCGACAATCTGCGCCTCGCCGATTTCGGAACCCGACGGCGGCACAGCTACCTCTGGCAGGACTGGTGTGTGCAGGCGATGATGGAGGGGCTGGGGCGCAACTTCACCGGCACGTCCAACTGCCGCATCGCCATGATGCGAGAGATCGAGGCAATCGGCACCAACGCCCACGAACTGCCCATGGTCTACGCAGCCTTGGCGGAAACCGACGACGCCCTGCGGCAATCCCCCTACGACGTGCTGGCCGACTGGCACGAGGAACACGACGGCAACCTGCGGATCATCCTGCCCGACACCTACGGAACGAAAGGGTTCCTCGAAGGGGCACCCGACTGGCTGGCCGGCTGGACCGGGATCAGGGTCGACAGCGGAGACCCGGCAACCGGGGCGGAAACCGCCATCAACTGGTGGAAATCACGAGGAGAAGACCCGCGCGAGAAGCTGGTGATCTTCTCCGACGGGCTGGACGTGGATAAGATAATCGAACTGCAAGCGCAATTTGCGGGACGATGCCGGGTGTCCTTCGGCTGGGGAACAATGCTGACCAACGATTTCAAAGGGTTGGTGGAAAACGAGGCCCTCGCGCCGTTCTCATTGGTGTGCAAAGCAGTGGCGGCCAACGGACGGCCCACGGTGAAGCTGAGCGACAACCCGAACAAGGCCATGGGACCGGAAGGGGAGATTGCACGGTACAAGCGGGTGTTTGGGGTTGGTGAGCAAGAGCGGGTGGAAGTTGTGGTTTAGGAGCGCTCGAACAACTCCTCGGCTTCGAGCTTACCACTTAGAACTTTGTAAAACATAGACTCTCCAGAGCCGCCCGGGACAAAAACGCGAGTGCTTAGGTCTTTATCGTTGAGGTTTAGATGATCAAGGAGCCCTGCGTATTCCTCTGGCTGCAAGATTTCCTTGCCGTTCTTCCGAGAAAGCTCAGGATAGCTGTCACGTAGATAACGCATGAACGCCCTAAAGGCGTTTGTTTTGGGCAGAAAGCCACTATTTCGCGATGTGTCGGCCCATGCTGCGGGCCACTTGTCTCGGACAGCAACGAAAAAATTAATAATATTTTCGGCAATATCTAGATCTCTTCCATCAAGAAAGAGATTCCTGAATGGAGTCGCAACTAGATCCTTTTCATCGACTGCACGTTTAGGTTTCTTGCCGTCCAGAAGTAGATTCCTGTCTTCAAATGGTCTCTTTGAAATGAACCGTACGAGTGCCTCAACAAATGCAGCCTGAGTTATCGTTTCTGAGGTACGACCAGGAGTTATTACTCCTAAACGCTTAATGCGCTCATGAAGCGGACTATTTTCGATTTCATCTAATGCTACGGCAACATTGTGGCAGGTTTTAAATGGACTACGTGTTGTCGCCAATTCCTCTAAATCATACGCTAGGCTTCTGTTAACCTTTGTTTGGGCGAGATTCACTTTGGCAAATATGTGCGCCTGCACTGAAATGTCAGCACCAATGAAAAGCGAGACATTCATTTCGAAGTTTCCATCCAAGTCGATCTCTGACCTGTAGTTGCCGTCCTTATCAAGGAAACCGGCAAGTCGATGTTGCCCATCAAGGATTTTCGCAATCTTTTCTAGCGGGATACTTTCATCGTCATCATTCTCTTCGTCGGCAGTGTACGAATGCAATGCCAGTTTGGAAGCTTTCTCATCAAATGAGGCACACCTTTCGTCTACTGCTAAAATGATACCAGTTGGAAAATACGGATCTGGAGAATCAATGTACTCACGAATTTGCTGGACTCTCTTTGGATCAATTGGCCGCTGAATTCCCAGATATCTCTCAATGTCACGTTCCTCCTTAGCAAGTCGCCGCACATCGCTATAGGATATGTCGACGAGTGTCTTTGCCGGAAGGGAGCAAACATAGAATGTTCCGCCCTTCTGTTCAACTTCTAAGACGTCGAATGGCTCAATGTATTTTTCGCTATTGCTTTCCATTGGAACCTCTCATTCGTTCTGTGAGGCCTGCAGTGAAAGAGCTCTGCTGGTCTCTTTCAATGGTCTCAAAATCTCCGTCTGGTCCTCGGTCCCAAAGCAGCGTGCAGTACCACGTCAGCAATGATAAGCAGTACAGATATATACCCTTTCCATCCAAAAAACTCCAAATATATGATCTACTCTGCGGAGATGCTTGCAATTGATGTGAGACGAAATTGACAATTGTAAGCAGCATTATGAACAATGACGTGTAAAAGACCCATTGCATGCGGCCAGCTTGAGTTTTGAATGCCCGAAGTTTCAACTGCGGGTCGTCATTTAGAATTTTACTAACGATATCAACTACTATGAGAAAGGTCGGTGCAAGAAAAGACGCGGCATAAACATATGCCTCGCTGGCTGACAAGAACGTCATAAGTTCGCCAGCATAGGACCCCGCCGATGTTTGTCCGGTATTATCGCGAAAAGCAGCAGCAATGAATATTGGCGACGTTGTAACAAACCAGACTATCAAACCTCGCGTAAAAGCTTGTCGGTGACTGCCCCACGAATGCGAAAAAAGATATATAAACGCCGGTATGGAAAGAACTAAAATTATTATGGCGTTACCTCGAAACGGGATTTTCCGCGGTAATCATCGCATGAATCGTGCTATGGTTGCAACCAGACTTTCGACTTACCCATCTTTTTTCCACCAAGCATAGTGCATCCATCCACCCAGCGCCCCTCACTAACGCGGTGCGCGGAAATCGCACACACTACGGTCTGACAAAACACCCTTAGGGATTAACCGATCCCCGCAGCGCCTTCACCTCCCCACGCGCTTTCTTCCCCGCGAGCCACCGTTGACCGACCCATAAGTCGGTTTCGCCACCACCCGCCGCTTGGGCCGCTCGCTGGATTTCCGGATCAGTTCTATCACCACACCTCCTAAAAGACGGTTAAAAAGCTGCGCGCCCGTGCCCGACGTTTTGCCGACGCAAGGCCGACACGTTTCGGCACGGCATTAACCCTGCCAAAGCAACCTGTCGTTTTCGGATATCTGATGGGTGTCGACTTGGTGCCCAGGAGAGGACTCGAACCTCCACGTCCATACAGACACCAGCACCTGAAGCTGGCGCGTCTACCAATTCCGCCACCTGGGCAGGTGTCGTAGGCGCGGGATTTACTGGGGGTTTGGTGCACTGTCAATCGGATTCGCTGCGAAAAATGCGGTCTATTTGACCGGAACCGCACTTGCGCCTTGTCTGACCCCGGACGCCCGGATAAATGGGGGCAACCCTATCGCGAGGCTTATTGTCATGTCCCAGCTTGTTACGATCTTCGGCGGCTCAGGCTTCGTCGGCCGCTACATCGCCCGCCGCGTGGCCAAAGAAGGCTGGCGCGTCCGTGTTGCCGTTCGCAACGTGAACGAAGCCATGTTCGTCCGCCCCTACGGCGTTGTGGGACAGGTCGAACCGGTGTTCTGCAACATCCGTGACGATGCCTCGGTCGCGGCGGCGACGGACGGTGCCGAAGTGGTCGTGAACTGCGTCGGTGTCCTGGACGAAGTGGGCAAAAACACATTCGATGCCGTGCAGGCCGAAGGGGCCGAACGGATTGCGCGCATCGCCAAGGAATTGGGCGTGGCGCGGATGGTTCATATCTCGGCCATTGGTGCGGATGCTGAAGCCGCGAGCGAATACTCCAAGACCAAAGCCGCTGGTGAAGCGGGCGTATTGGAGCATATGCCGGATGCCGTCATCCTGCGCCCCTCAATCGTCTTTGGGCCGGAGGATGAGTTCTTCAACCGCTTCGCCGGGATGAGCCGGCTTGGCCCGGTTTTGCCAGTGGTTGGTGCAGAGACTCGGTTCCAGCCTGTTTATGTAGATGACGTGGCCGCAGCCGCTGTGAAAGGTGTTCTGGGTGAAGCCAAGGGCGGTGTATATGAGCTGGGCGGACCGGATGTGCATAGTTTCCGTGAGTTGATGCAACAGATGCTTGGTATCATCCGCCGCCGCAAAATCATCATGAACATTCCATTCTGGGTGGCCCGGATGATGGCTTCCGTCTTTGGTGTGATACGCGCCATTTCGTTGGGGATCGTGAAGGGGCCGGTTACAAAGGATCAGGTACTTAATCTTGCCAACGATAATGTTGTTGCTGCGGGTGCCAAAGGCTTTGATGATCTGGGCATTCAGCCCACCGCGATGGAAGCGATCTTGCCGGACTATCTGTGGCGTTTCCGCCCCTCCGGCCAGTATGACGCGATCAAGGAATCGGCAGGCAACCTTAAAGCCTAAGTGTAGGCTATCCAAAGTAGCACGAGTCCAAGCGCGATCCGGTAGATCACGTAGGGTGTGTAGCTGACGTCCCGCAGCAGCCGCATCATCAATGTCAGCGCCAGCAGAGCGGCGGCGAAGGACATGGCCACTACAATCGCGATGTCACGCAGGTCTGACGCTTCTGCAGCGCCAATGACGTCGACACTCAATAAAGCACCCGAAGCGATGATTGTCGGGATCGACATCAGCATGGAAAGCCGCGCAGCATCTGTCCGGGTATAGCCCAACATCCGGCCTGCCGTAATGGTGATCCCGGATCGCGAGGTGCCAGGGATCAGCGCGATTGCCTGCCATAGCCCCATGTTGAACGCATCTTTTAAGGTCCAGTTTTCGGTCGTCTTTTCTATGGGCCCCTTTTGGTCGGCCCAATAAAGGACAACACCAAAGATCAACATGGTCCAGCCAATAACGGCGATGCCGCGCATCGCTTCGGAAAGGCCCGTCACTTTCAGGAACAGCCCGAAAAGGATCACCGGAATCGTGGCGATCAGTAAGCAGAGAGCCAAGAAAGCGCCCTGGGTGTCGATCTTGCCACGCAGCAGTCGAAGGGTGCCCAAAAGGGCCAGCCGCACGTCAGGCCAGAAATACAGGACAACCGCCGCCAAAGTGCCGATATGTGCAGCGACATCGATGATCTGCCCCTGATCGTCCAGCCCCGTCAAAGACGGCAACAGGATAAGGTGCCCTGATGACGATATGGGCAGAAATTCCGTGATCCCCTGAATCAAGGCAACCAGGAGCAAATTAAAAGTGGTCATGAAATCTGTTTCCGTGATTCGTTATGGCCAACGTAACCCTTTCAAAATCAGGGGGAAGAGATGATATAGGCATCAAATCGGACCTATTTTTGTAAAAATTTCCCTTCAGCACCAAAACTAATATTGAAAAATCCCATAATAGGTCAGCCATTATGCCTTTTCATTTGCTAATCTCCACTTTAAAAGGCCCACTCGCTCAGACTATGGGAGGTTAAGGTATGGCCGGTCAGAAAATGCTCAAATTCACGACCGTAGAACGGGACATGCCCGAAAAGCGCCCGCCTAATCTGCGCAAGGAAGACTTCGGTGAGATTTATGCACAGTACGCCGAAGCGAAGGCTGAGGAGCAAGCTGCGCGGTGCAGCCAGTGTGGCGTGCCGTACTGTCAGTCCCATTGCCCATTGCACAACAACATCCCGGACTGGCTGCGGCTGACTGCAGAGGGTCGGTTGCACGAGGCTTATGAAATTTCTCAGGCGACCAACACGTTCCCGGAAATTTGTGGCCGTATCTGTCCGCAGGATCGTCTATGTGAAGGTAACTGCGTTATTGAGCAATCCGGCCACGGAACCGTGACGATCGGGTCCGTCGAAAAATATATCACCGATACCGCGTTTGAGGAAGGCTGGGTCAAGCCGATCCGCCCGCATGTTGAACGGCCCGAAAGCGTCGGTATCATTGGTGCCGGTCCCGGTGGCCTTGCGGCGGCTGACATGTTGCGCCGCCAAGGTGTGCAGGTAACTGTTTATGATCGCTATGATCGCGGCGGTGGCCTGCTGACATATGGCATCCCCGGTTTTAAGCTGGAGAAAGATGTGGTCATGCAGCGGATGACCCAACTTGAAGATGGCGGCGTACAGTTCGTGCTGAACTGCGATGTGGGCCAAGACTTATCGTTCGACGCCATTCGCGGAAAGCATGACGCCATCCTGATCGCCACCGGCGTCTATAAAACAAGGGATTTGCCGGACTCCAACGCCGACGGCATCGTCAATGCGATTGATTATCTGACCGCAAGCAATCGCAAGAGCTTTGGCGATGATGTGCCGGAATTTGATAGCGGTGAGCTGAACGCCGAAGGCAAGCGCGTTGTTGTGATTGGTGGTGGTGATACGGCCATGGATTGCGTTCGTACCGCTATCCGTCAGGGCGCCGAAAGCGTGAAATGCCTTTATCGTCGTGACCGCGCGAACATGCCCGGATCGCAGCGCGAGGTGCAGAACGCCGAAGAAGAAGGTGTCGAGTTTGTCTGGCTGTCTGCTCCAAATGGGTTTGAGGGTGATGCCGTAACTGGCGTGAAGGTCCAGAAAATGCGGTTGGGTGCACCGGATGCGACGGGTCGTCAGGCACCGGAGGTTATTGAAGGTGCGGACTATGTCGAAGGCGCAGACCTCGCCATCAAGGCCCTTGGTTTTGAACCGGAAGATTTGCCGACCCTTTGGGGTGTCGAGGGTCTGGAAGTGACCAGATGGGGAACTGTAAAGGCTGATTTCGGCACTGGGGCAACGAGCCTTGAAGGCGTTTATGCCGCTGGCGATATCGTGCGTGGTGCATCGCTTGTCGTGTGGGCCATTCGTGATGGCCGCGATGCGGCCGAGGCGATTTTGGAATATCTGGGTCAGGCAGCGACGGTCGCCGCAGAGTAAGTGAATTTTGGTCGGCGAGACGTCGGACTTGTGTCGGGCAACATGTCGGGGCACCAAATGTTGATAGGTCAGCCTTGCTGACATGGAGAGTTAAGAAATGATGAAGCCTTTGATGATTTTCGGAATGCTCTTGGCCGCTACGCCTCTGGCCGCCCAACAGACCTTTGCGACGCCGGATGGCTGTACGGCAAAGCTGACCGTGCAACACAAAGGTTGCGTCCTCGTCAATGTCTGGACCTGCGAGGCCGATGACGAGGGCGATCAATGGATGACCCTGATTGGTGAGGCAGGTCTGTTCAGCCTGCAACGTGTCGATGCCGAATTCCAGTGGTTGGAATCATACAAGGTTACCGGTTCCGAAAAGCTGGACCAGCCCGCACCCGACCCTGCATCGCTGTCAGAGCTTTTGCAAAATCAAGTTGATACATTTGATTTCACTCTAATCACTGATCAAGGCCCGCAGCGTAATGTAGGCTATGACCAGTTGACCGGTGAAACGGTCGAGATTGATGGCGAGACGCTTTATCGCACGCTGTATGAAGGCAAGACATTCGACGCCGAGGGCAACGAGATCGAGGCCAATGGCGGTCGTCAGTATGTGAGCGAAAAGCATAGGCTTTTCCTACTGGGCGAAGCCTGGGATGCCGCGACGCCGGATCAGGTCACCGATTTGTCGCCGGTGGAGTTCATCTATCCGGGCGAGGCCGGTTTTTTCGTGGATCGCCCAAAGTACGAATGCGGGGTGATCGAATCGGGGTATGATCAATGAAATATGCCATTGCCCTGATCGGCCTGTTGGCCAGTCCGGCTGTGGCGCAGGAAGGCCCTGCCAAGTTTAGCCTGCCTGCCGGTTGCACTGCCTATCTGACAACCCAGCTTGCCAACTGTACCGTGGATCATCAGTTCACATGTGATGGCGACCCTTCAGGCCATCAGCGCCGCGTCAGTCTGGACGAACGGGGCATGGTCTATATGGGGGTGATCGACAATGAGACCCAGTGGATCAACAGCTTTCATCCGCTGACCGGGCATAGCGAGACTTTGGAAGCAGAGCCATTAGAGCGGGCATCTCTCTCTGATCTGATTGCGAATGGCGTGGATGAATATGACTTTCAAACACAGTCAGATCAGATCGGCGTGACGCGCTATGTCGGCCGGGATCGGTTGACGGGCCGTCAGGTGAAAATCGACGGTATTACGCTGGACGAAACAGAATACAATATCACCGCCTATGATGAGGCCGGGGACGAAATCTGGAAAAGCCAAGGCAAGGAATTCATCAGCCGCGACTGGCGCATGTTCCTGTCCGGCAACGGAACTGTGACCACCCCTGACGGTGGCTTTCACGAACGGGCGGAGAGCCCTGTCGAATTCATATTTCCGGGCGAGGCCGGATTTCTAAGCGCGCGGCCCAAGCATGGCTGCGGATTGGCGGTGTCATGAGCAGAGTCTTGATGACCATCTTTATGTTGGTCGCTGGTGTGGCCACAGCTGACGAATACGACGAATACCGGTCATGCTGTCATTTGCTGATGACTGTGACCTACGACACGAAAACCGTCACCAACCATTATCGGTGCGATGATGAGACGACCTTCGTCGAAGCCATCAATGTTAACGACCCACCGAACACTGTCGCACTTTATGATGCAGACTATCAGATGTTTTACAACCGTGGTGTCAACGAACCGCGGGGCGTCATGAATGTGAACGAGGTTATAGATCCTTTTGAGCTTTCTGAACTTCTCGCGGACGGGGCCGAGCGGCAAGAGATGATGATCGAAACGCCATCACCTTTCGGACGTCTGGACAACACGCGTCAGTGGTCGGAGGCCCGTTTGACTGGGGAGATGGTCACGTATGCGGGCATTTCTTTTCTGGTCGCTGACTGGACAGTATCAACTGATTTGGGCCGCGGTATACGCGAGGACAAGGGTTTGATCCTGATTGATACTGAGCGCGGCCTCATACTGAAAGATTGGGACACAACCACATTTGCCGGAAGAACTATACTTGAAGATATTCATGACATCGTCGACGTCGCTCTTGTTGAGGATGCCGATCCTCAGCAAGAGGAAAACACGAGTGAATGTTCGTTGCTCATATCTTCGATTTCGCCAAACAGCCTGAGGGAGACCATCCATGACAACCTATGATGAAAACTGGGGCGCCGCCGAAGAAGCCAAGCGCGAGTGGATGGCTGAAAACAGCCTTTTCCGCGCTGATGATGAGCATGCCTCTTGCGGTGTTGGTTTGGTTGTTGCCATTGACGGCTCTGCGTCCCGCGACGTCGTGGAAAAGGGGATCGATGCCCTCAAGGCCGTTTGGCACCGTGGCGCCGTCGATGCCGACGGCAAAACCGGTGATGGCGCCGGTATTCACGTCCAAATCCCTGTTCCGTTCTTTCAGGATCAGATCCGCCGTACAGGTCATGAGCCTGACGATGGCAAGCTGATTGCTGTCGGTCAGGTCTTCCTGCCCCGGACGGATTTTGGCGCGCAAGAGCATTGCCGGACTATCGTGGAGTCCGAAGTGCTGCGCATGGGGCACTATATTTATGGCTGGCGCCATGTTCCGGTGAACACCGAATGTCTGGGCGACAAGGCCAATGCGACACGGCCGGAAATTGAGCAAATCCTGATCCGCTGTGAAAAGGATCTCGATCAGGAGAAGTTTGAACGCGAGCTTTACATCATCCGCCGTCGGATCGAGAAGGCCGCAGCTGCCGCACAGATCGGCGGAATGTATATGTGTTCGCTATCGTGCCGGTCTGTTATTTATAAAGGCATGATGCTGGCCGAACAGGTGGCCGATTTTTATCCTGACCTGATGGATGAGCGTTTTGAAAGCGCGTTTGCGATCTATCACCAGCGCTATTCGACCAACACGTTCCCGCAATGGTCGCTCGCCCAGCCGTTCCGCATGTTGGCCCATAACGGCGAGATCAACACGCTGAAGGGCAACGTGAACTGGATGCGCAGCCATGAAATTCGCATGGCATCCGCCGCTTTCGGTGAAAAGGCCGAGGCGATCAAGCCGATCATTCCGTCGGGTGCTTCGGATTCGTCAGCGCTGGATTCAGTTTTTGAAGTGCTGGTTCGGGCCGGTCGCAATGCGCCGATGGCCAAGACCATGATGGTGCCAGAGGCCTGGTCACAGCAGGCGGTTGAGATGCCGCAGGCCTGGCAGGATATGTACAACTACTGCAACGCCGTGATGGAGCCGTGGGACGGCCCCGCTGCCCTTGCCATGACAGATGGCCGTTGGGTTTGCGGAGGATTGGACCGCAACGGTCTGCGTCCGTTGCGCTATGTTGTTACTGGGGATGGTCTTTTGGTCGCGGGGTCTGAAGTTGGCATGGTGCCGGTGGATGAGGCAACCGTCGTCGAAAAAGGTGCGCTTGGTCCCGGGCAGATGATTGCTGTCGATATGGCCGAGGGCAAGCTGTTCCACGATACTGAGATTAAGGACCAACTGGCTGCCGCCCAGCCCTTTGGCAATTGGGTCGGCAAGGTTGTCGACCTCAACCATTTGCTTGTCGATGTTACGGAAAAACCAATTTTCAATGGTGACGAGCTGCGTAAACGCCAGATGGCGGCCGGCTATTCCATTGAAGAACTGGAACAGGTGCTTGCGCCGATGGCGGAGGACGGCAAGGAAATGATTGCGTCGATGGGGGATGACACGCCCTCGGCCGTACTCTCCACGACGTATCGTCCGCTATCGCATTTCTTCCGCCAGAACTTTAGCCAGGTGACAAACCCGCCGATTGACTCGTTGCGTGAAACGCGGGTGATGTCGTTGAAGACTCGCTTTGGCAACCTCAAGAACGTGCTGGATGAGAGCAGTTCGCAGACCGAAATTCTGGTTATGAACAGCCCCTTTGTGGCAAATGCAGAGTTTGACGAGATGGTGCGCCAGTTCGGTGACAGCGTTGCGTTTATCGATTGCACATTCAACGCAGAGCCGGACGCGCTGCGCAAAGGGTTGGAACGCATCAGGGCCGAGGCCGAAGATGCCGTCCGTTCAGGTGCCGGGCATCTGGTGCTGACCGATGAAAACCAGTCGGAAACCAAAGTGGCCATGCCGATGATTTTGGCAACAAGTGCGGTGCACTCCGGCCTGACCAAGCAGGGTCTGCGCACGTTCTGTTCGATGAACGTGCGGTCGGCTGAGTGTATCGATCCGCATTATTTTGCTGTGTTGATTGGCTGCGGTGCCACGACGGTAAACGCGTATCTTGCGCAGGATTCCGTTGCCGACCGTGTGCGCCGTGGATTGATTGAAGGAAACCTGACAGATGCAGTCCGTCGCTACCGTGCTGCAATTGATGCGGGCCTTCTCAAGATCATGTCCAAGATGGGGATTTCGGTCCTGTCATCCTATCGCGGTGGTCTGAATTTCGAAGCGGTTGGTCTGTCACGTGCAATGGTAGCCGAGTACTTCCCCGGCATGCACAGCCGGATTTCGGGGATCGGCACAAGCGGCATTCAGACCAAGCTGGAAGAGGTTCACGCCCACGGTTGGAAGGGCGGCACGGATGTTCTGCCTATCGGGGGTTTCTACAAAGCCCGCCGGTCGGGTGAGAAGCATGCTTGGGAAGCGCAAACAATGCATATGATGCAGGCCGCCTGTAACCAGGCAAGCTACGCGCTGTGGCAGCAATTCTCGAAGTCGATGCAATCGAACCCGCCTATTCATTTGCGCGATCTGTTGGCCATCAAACCCCTTGGGACGCCCGTGCCGATTGAAGAGGTGGAAAGCATCACATCGATCCGCAAGCGGTTTGTGACGCCGGGGATGTCGCTGGGCGCGCTGTCGCCCGAGGCGCACCGAACCCTATCGATTGCGATGAACCGTATTGGCGCGAAATCGGATTCAGGGGAAGGCGGCGAAAGCCCCGATGACTTCACCCCGGAGCCCAATGGCGACAATGCTTCGGCCAAGATCAAGCAGGTCGCATCAGGCCGGTTTGGTGTAACGGCTGAGTATCTGCTGGCCTGTGAAGAGCTTGAAATCAAAGTCGCCCAAGGGGCCAAGCCCGGTGAAGGCGGTCAACTGCCCGGCATGAAGGTAACAGACCTGATTGCCAAGCTGCGCCATTCGACCAAAGGGGTGACGCTAATTTCACCCCCGCCGCACCACGACATCTATTCGATCGAGGATTTGGCCCAGCTGATCTATGACCTGAAGCAGATCAATCCGATTTGTAAGGTCACTGTGAAACTGGTCGCATCCTCGGGCGTGGGTACCATTGCCGCAGGTGTCGCCAAGGCGAAGGCCGATGTGATCCTGATTTCCGGTCATAATGGCGGGACGGGCGCGTCGCCGGGTACTTCGATCAAATATGCAGGTTTGCCGTGGGAGATGGGCCTGACCGAAGCGCATCAGGTTCTGGCCATGAACAACCTGCGTGAGCGTATCACGCTGCGTACCGATGGTGGGCTGCGTACCGGTCGTGACATTGTCATGGCCGCGATGATGGGTGCCGAGGAATACGGGATCGGTACCGCCGCGTTGATTGCGATGGGCTGCATCATGGTTCGCCAATGCCAGTCGAACACCTGCCCTGTGGGCGTGTGTACGCAGGACGAGGCGCTGCGTGACAAGTTCACCGGGACAGCCGACAAGGTGGTCAACCTCATCACCTTCTACGCGACCGAAGTTCGCGAGATTCTGGCATCGATCGGTGCCCGGTCGTTGGATGACATCATTGGCCGTGCCGATTTGCTGACACAGGTTTCCCGTGGCTCGGCGCGTTTGGATGATCTGGATTTGAACCCGCTACTGATTACCGTCGATGGCGCCCATAAGATCAAATATGACCGCTATCGCCCGCGCAATGCTGTGGATGACACACTGGATGCGCAGATCGTGAAGGACGCAGCCCGATTCCTGAACGATGGTGAGAAGATGCAGCTGGATTACGCGGTCCAGAACACGTTGCGGACTATCGGCACACGCACATCCAGCCATATCGTGCAGAATTTCGGAATGCGCAATGACTTGCAGCCCGACCATCTGACGGTAAAACTGCGCGGCTCTGCCGGCCAATCGCTTGGTGCGTTTGCCGCACCGGGGCTGAAGCTGGAAGTGTCGGGTGATGCCAATGACTATGTGGGTAAGGGCCTGTCGGGTGGTACGATTGTTGTGCGCCCGCCAATGGTTAGCCCGCTGGTGGCCTCTGAGAACACGATTATCGGCAATACCGTTCTTTATGGTGCAACCGATGGGTATCTATTCGCGGCAGGACGTGCCGGTGAACGCTTTGGCGTGCGGAATTCGGGCGCGAATGTCGTGATCGAAGGCTGCGGTTCCAACGGGTGTGAATACATGACTGGCGGCGTTGCCGTGATCCTCGGGTCGATTGGTGCCAACTTTGGCGCGGGCATGACCGGCGGGATGGCGTATCTTTATGATCCTGAAGGTGCGGCTGCGCAGATGATGAATATGGAAACGCTTGTCACCTGTCCGGTCACGGTTTCCCACTGGATGAACCAGTTGGAAGAAATGATCGAACGTCATCTGGCCGAAACCGGGAGCCGCAAAGCCGCGGACATCCTGCAGCACTGGGATGCGGAGAAGCACAACTTCCTCCAGGTCTGCCCGAAAGAGATGCTGGTCCATCTGCCACATCCGCTGAGTGTCGAAGAAGCGGCAATTCCTGCGGAGTAATGACACCTGCCTGTCCGTCATTTGTACGGGCAGGCCGATATTTTCAGACGGAAACGACGCCCACGACGTAATTCTTTGCGTAAGCTTTCGCGCATTTTGGGCAGGTTGTGTAGAAGAAATAGATCTCTTTCGGGGACTTGCCAGCCGCATGGGCCAAATCCTCCATTTCACCCAGCCAATGCTTTGCCTCCCGGTAGGGCCCTTCGAATACCTTTGTGAGATAATCGCCGCTTAGGGTGATCATTTCCTCTTTAGCCACGTCGTCATGGACGGCGAAGAGGTGTTCGCCCTTGAAGGCGGAGAGGTCACGACTGAGCACCAAGGCATCCTCGATATTCATCGCGTTGGCCGCTTCAATGTGCTTATGAACTCGGCCAAACACTTTGCCCATGTTTATTGGGATGTGGGCCGCGCTGATCGTTTCTGCACGAACAAACTTCTTGTCTTTGAAGTGTAATTCCTGATTGTCCCAGCCTTCGGGATTGAATTTCGGGCAGCACCCGGTTTCGTTGATACTATCATCGTATCTTGGCGTCTCGTTGACTCGCATCGCGATCTCCTTTGCCAGTAACTGGGTGACTCTAGCAAGCATGAAGCGTGTGTCCGTTGCGCGATATCAATTGAGATTAAGGGGGCAGAATACCACCAGTTCTTGACCCCGTAGCCTTTACCGTGGCTTATGAGTTCGATGGCAGAGGCGACGAAAACATCCAAGAAACCGGTCAAGAAGCCGGCAGCAAAAAAGAAGACATCGCGAAAGAAAGAGCCCGGGCTGGTCAGCAAAGCCCTACGTCTTATTCGTCGTGTTTTCTTTTGGGGTTTTGCAGGCGTGCTTGGTTTCGTCCTATTGGTGACCTTGCTTTACGCGCTGATCAATCCACCGACGAACTACTATATGTTCTCCGAAGCCCGCCGTCTGGATGGCGTGCGTCAGGAATGGGTGCCGATGGAACGGATTGCACCCATCATGGCCCGCTCTGCCGTGGCAGCCGAGGATGCAAATTTCTGCTTGCACTGGGGGCTCGACGTGAACGCCATAAAGGCGGCGCTGGATCGTGGCCGTGGTGGTGCGTCGACCATATCGCAACAAACCATCAAGAACGTGTATCTCTGGCATGGCCGCAACTGGGCCCGGAAGGCGATCGAGGCGCTTTGGACACCTCTGGCCGAAGCAGTCTGGACCAAGCGGCGTATTCTGGAGATTTATCTAAATGTTGCCGAGTTTGACGAAGGCGTGTTTGGTGTGCAGGCAGCCGCCCGACATTACTTTGGCGTTGATGCTGCGGACTTGAGTGCGCTGCAGGCTGCCCGGCTCGCTGCGATTCTGCCTGCGCCAAAAACGCGGTCTGCCTCGAACCCCAGCGATTTTGTCCGTTCGCGCACCCGTGCCATCATGTCGGGCGCTGCGACGATCAATGCCGATGGGCGTGCTGCCTGCTTTCAGGATTGATCAACGCCGCGCCTTGCGGCATTGAAGTATAAACCGACGAAAGAGCCGCTGATGAACACGCTTTACCATTATCCCTTGTCCCCGTTTTCCCGCAAAGTTCGCCTGTGTCTGGGCGAAAAGAAGATAGAAGTGGAACTGGTTGAAGAGCGATACTGGGAGCAGGATGCCGATTTTCTGCGCCGCAACCCCGCCGGCAAAGTTCCCGTGCTGAAGATGGGTAGCCGGACGATGGCTGACAGCAACGCGATTTGCGAATATCTTGAAGAGGCCAATCCAACGCCTGCCCTTTTGCCGCGGACTGCAGAGGATCGCTATGAGACTAGGCGATTGGTCGGTTGGTTTGACGACAAATTTTATCAGGAAGTCACCAACAAGCTGATTGGTGAGCGGGTGTTTCGCAAAGTGATGGGAACGGGATATCCTGATAGCGCCAACGTCAAAGCCGGGGCGAAGGCGATCAAGTATCATCTGGACTATATGGCCTATCTGCTGGATCAACGCAGGTGGCTTGCGGGAAATGACATGACCTTGGCGGACTTTGCCGCCGCAGCACATATGTCTTGTCTGGACTACACCAGCGATGTGGACTGGAATAGGCATGAGGTGGTCAAGGATTGGTATGCCAAAATCAAATCCAGACCTGCATTCCGGTCTTTGCTGGCCGATGAGGTGCCGGGGTTCCAACCGTCAGCGCAATATGCTGATCTGGACTTTTAGGGGGTTTCACCCCCGTCCCTGCGGGACTCCCCCAAGGTATTTCCGAACAGAAGAAGTTGGGCCGTGAAAGATCGGCTTATCGCTTATGCCCTTGAGGCCGGATTTGCAAAGGTTGGCATTTGTCGTCCGGATGCGGTTCCCCAGACCGCAGAACGGCTGGCTGCATTTGTCGATGCTGATATGCACGGCCAGATGAATTGGATGGCCGAGCGGATGGGTTGGCGGGGCGACCCAACGGCGCTTTGGCCCGATGTGCGGTCCGTGATCATGCTAGCGGAGGCATATACGCCGAAACACGATCCCTTGGCTGTTTTAGAGCAGCCGGACCGTGCTGCGATCAGTGTCTATGCTCAAGGCCGCGATTATCATGATGTTGTTAAGAAGCGACTGAAAAATGTCGGGCGCTGGTTGATCGACCAAGTGCCGGGGGCCGAAATCAAAGTTTTCGTGGACACCGCCCCGGTGATGGAAAAGCCACTTGCGCAGGCTGCCGGATTGGGCTGGCAGGGCAAGCATACCAACCTGTTGAGCCGCGATTTAGGAAATTGGTTCTTCCTTGGGGCGATTTTTACGACGGTGGACTTGCGGCCCGACGATGCTGAGGTCAGCCATTGTGGGTCTTGCACAGCATGTCTGGATATCTGCCCTACAGATGCGTTTCCGGCCCCATACCAATTGGATGCACGTCGCTGTATTTCTTACCTGACCATCGAACATAAAGGGCCAGTGGACGAAGAATTGCGCGGACAGATGGGCAATCGTATTTACGGCTGCGATGATTGTCTGGCCATATGCCCGTGGAACAAATTTGCCAGCGAAGGCCGCGATACACGACTGGCAGCGCGCGAGGATTTGTTGGCACCGCCTTTGGCGGAACTCGCAGCACTGGACGATGGGGAGTTTCGGAGACGGTTTTCAGGCTCGCCCATCAAGCGGATTGGGCGGGATCGTTTTGTACGCAATGTGACTTACGCGATTGGCAATTCCGGTGATCCATCTTTGACGGCGGCGGCTTCAACTTTGGTTGATGATGCTGATCCAGCGGTGGCGGATGCGGCGCGCTGGGCTATCTTGAAGCTCAAGGAGGTGCCTTCATGATCCGAATGCTTGCTTTGTTGATGCTACCAGCCGCTGCGACGGCACAGGTGGACCAGGGACCGCCGAATGCAGATTTCGTTCCTGCCTTTCCCGAACAGGCCCGCGCGCCCGCGTTGCCAAGCACACCAGTCACGGTAGAGACGTTTGCGAGCGGGCTGGAAAACCCATGGGGTATCGCGGCGATCGGCAACGGGCAGTATCTGGTAACGGAACGACCGGGGCGGATGCGGTTGATCAATGCTGATGGCAGCATCAGCGCGCCGCTTCCGGGCCTGCCAGACATAGCCGCCGACGGTCAGGGTGGGTTGTTGGATGTTGCCATTTCACCCCGCTTTGCTGAGGACCGGACTGTTTTCTGGACTTACGCCAAACCTGTGAGCGGTGGCGCGGTAACAGCCGCAGCGCGAGCGACGCTGGGTGGCGATGGTTCGTTGACTGACGTGCAGGACATCTTTGTTCAGGGCAATCCGTCAAACACGGGCCGGCACTTTGGCAGCCGCATTATTCCAATGAGTGATGGCACCGTCTGGGTCACAACCGGGGATCGGGGTGCTGGCGATAGCGGTACGCTGGTCCAGAACATCGAGACGACCCATGGCAAGGTGATCCGAGTGAATGCCGATGGCACTGTTCCTGCCGACAATCCGTTTGTGGGCCGTGATGGGAGTGATCTTGTCTGGTCGCTGGGCCACCGCAATATGCAAGGCGCAGCAATTGGTCCCGGTGGTTTGTGGACCATTGAGCACGGACCCGCAGGTGGGGATGAGTTGAACCAGCCACAGGCCGGTCGCAACTATGGCTGGCCCGTTATCAGCTATGGGATCAATTATCGGGGCACGGATGTTGGCTCTGGTCAGGCAAGCGGAACGGGTTATGAAGAACCAGTCTATTACTGGGACCCGGTGATCGCGCCGGGTGGAATGATGTTTTATGACGGCCCGTATGCCAACTGGCAGGGTGATTTATTGATTGCCTCGCTCAACCCCGGCGCCTTGGTCCGGCTGAAAATGTCAGACGGTCTGGTGGTTGGCGAGGAACGGTTGCTGACCGATGTCGGTCGCGTCCGTGATGTAGAGGTGCTGTCGGACGGGTCTGTTCTGGTATTGACGGATGCCTCTGATGGAGGCGTCCTTCGCGTCATTCCGGGCGGCTGATCCAACCAGCAACTTGCCGTTGTCGCCGGAATAAATTCCGGCCATGGTGGCATGCATGACCGTTGCCCCAAACCTTTTGGTTTTCACCGATCTTGATGGAACTCTGATCGATCATGACAGTTATGCCTGGACGGCGGCAAAGCCCGCATTAGCGGCATTGACTGAGCTAAAGGCCGGAATTGTTATGGCCAGCAGTAAGACAGCTGCCGAGATTTCGCATTTGCGCAAGGAACTCGGGTTAGAGGCATGGCCCGCCATTGTGGAAAACGGGTCGGGATTGCTGCAAGCGCATGGTACACCCGATGAAGACACGACGGAGTACTTACAGATACGAACTATCCTGTCGGGTTTGTCCGATGACCTGCGCCACTGTTATCGCGGATTTGGGGACATGGACGTGGCCTGTGTGTCCGAGATCACTGGTCTGCCCGAGGAGGCCGCCTGTCGCGCAAAGCAACGGGCGTTCTCTGAGCCGGGGTTGTGGGAAGGGTCGGATCAGAACAAAGAGACATTCTTGGCGGCCCTCGCCGATAACGGCGTCATGGCGCGTGAAGGTGGACGGTTTCTGACCCTGTCATTTGGCAAAACAAAAGCTGATCAGATGGCTGATTTGATCGCCGCATATGAACCTACATACACCGTTGCTTTGGGCGATGCCCCCAACGACGTCGAAATGCTTGAAACCGCGTATTTCGGGATCATCGTTGCCAACCCGCATCGCCCGTCCCTGCCCCCATTGGCCGGAGAAAAGTCCGGACATGTCACGCGCACCACCGCGCCCGGGCCCGAGGGGTGGAATACTGCGATGCTCGAACTGATTGAACGACTGAATTTAGGATAAGGACTGCTTGCCATGGCTGATTTCCACCAGAATGGAAACATCGCGACCCTGCATAACCTGCGCACCCGATCAGCGCCCGAGCTGAACTATGAGTTGGAGACATTCGCGCAGACGCGAAAGATTTCGTTGATCCTGCCATGCCTTTATTCCGAGCTTGAGGGTGAGGCGATGCCGCACATCCTGAGCGAACTGTCAAAGGTCAGGTACCTACACCGGATCATTATCGGGCTGGATCGCGCGGATGAGGCGCAGTTTCGTCACGCGAAAACTTTCTTTAAGGAGCTGAACCAAAACCACGTCGTCATCTGGAACGACAGCCCGCGTATGCTGGAATTAGGTGCCCGGTTGGGGACCATGGGGCTGGCCCCGGCTGAGCAGGGCAAGGGTAAAAATGTTTGGTCGTCATTGGGATATCTGATCAGCTGTTCTGACAGCGCGGTCATGGCAATCCACGATTGCGATATTCTCACCTACGACAACGAAATGCTCGCCCGGTTGGTGTATCCGGTGGTGAACCCGAATTTCCCCTATCAAGTCGCCAAAGGTTACTATCCGCGTATCGGAGAAAACAAGTTGAATGGGCGCGTGACGCGTCTTTTGGTGAGCCCCTTGCTGATCGCCCTCAAGCGCGTCATCGGCGATCGTGATTACATAGATTATCTGCGCAGCTTTCGTTATCCGCTGTCGGGCGAATTCGCGATGCGTACATCTATCCTGCCGGACCTGCGAATTCCGTCCGATTGGGGTTTAGAGATCGGTGTGCTTTCGGAAGCCTGGCGTAATCTGGCGCCAAAGGCTGTCTGTCAGGTGGAAATCTCGGACGCTTATGATCACAAGCATCAGGATCTGAGCGCCGAGGACGCAGACGCTGGCCTAAGCCGGATGTCCACGGATATTTGCAAGGCGATTTTCAGAAAACTGGCCGCCGATGGGACGATTTTTACCTCCAATATCTTTCGGACGCTCAAGGCCACGTATTACCGCAGCGCCCTTGATCTGCTGGAAGCCTATTACAACGATGCACAGATGAACGGGTTGTCGGTGGACCGACACAAGGAAGAACGGTCTATTGAGCTGTTCGCGGAGAACCTGATGCGCGCGGGACAGGTATTTATCGAAAACCCGCACGAGACCCCCTTTATCCCGACATGGAACCGGGTCCATGCGGCCGATCCTACGTTTTTGGCGGATTTGCACACGGCGGCGGTTGCGGATGAGAAGGAATTTGAATGAGTTTTGGATCGCTGCTTTGTGGAAGGCACACCCCGTCTACGACCTGACCGACGCCCCATCTCATTGAATGCGGATCACCACAACCCCAGTTTTCTGTCCCGTTTCAACGTACCGGAATGCTTCGACGATATCCTCAATGTCATAGCTTCGGTCGAAGACACCTTTGAGCTTCCCTTTGGCCATAAGAGCTGCAAGTTGTCGGACGAAGGCCGGAGCGTCTTCGGGGAACGGTATCCGCAATCGCTTACTTCCAGTAATACCGAACCATGTACCAAGAAAAACATTCGACCAGCCTGGACCGAGGTCGGTTGCTGCAAAAATCCCGCTCTTGTTCAAGAGCGGACGGCAAGCAAACCACGAGGTCTTGCCTACAGCATCAAAAACCAAATCAAAGGTTTCGCCAATAGCGGTGAAATCCTCGGTTTTGTAGTTCACAACCCTGTCTGCCCCCAGCTTTTCAGCAAGTTCCAAGTGCCGGGTTCCAACCACCGCCGTCACATGCGCGCCCTGGGTCTTGGCAAGTTGCACCGCAGAAGTCCCGATTGCGCCGGAAGCGCCGTAGATTAGACACCGCTGACCTTTGGAAAGCAGTTTCGTCGTCGAGTTCGCGTACCATGCACCCTCGGCGGTCACGGCTTCCTCGAAAGGAATTTCGTCGGCAATATGCGCAATTGCGCCGTCCGCAGGCACACAGAGATACTCGGCATGGGCACCAAACACGTCGGGCGACAGGCCAAATACGCGGTCCCCAATGTTAAATCCTGTCACGCCTTCACCAAGCACATCGACAACACCGGCAAAATCCATTCCCAGCGTCCGCATTTTTGGTCTCAAAATGCCAGTCATCGCTCGTGCGAAGAATGGATGCGCCCGCAGGGTGGCGGTGTCGGTTCGAGTGACCGTCGTCGCATAAACCCGTACTCTGACCTCGCCCGTAGCCGGATGGGGGACAGGCACACTGTCCAGCGAAAGCGACTCTGGCGGGCCGTACCGGTCGAAAACTACGGCTTTCATTGTGGCAGAGACATTCATGGGGCAAGACTACCAAGTCATTATCATTTTGCACAACTGCCATCGACGCGCCCGCAATGCACACAGAATTTGACGAATTCCGATACGATTAGGGCAGTCAGCTAAATCAATGAATACTACTGGAATGACCTGATAATCGCCTGCACGCCGGCAAAGTTGATCATTTGCTGACTTCGTTAGCACTGTGGAGATCATGCAACCATAATATTGGCCTTGGGCTTATTTCGCTGGGCAAGCCATTGGTGAACATGCTTGGGTGGTCGATAACGTCCCTAACACGTTGTCTTTGCAAATCATATCAATGACCGAACAGTCCCAATCCTTTAGCCTGCGTCTGTCCGCACTTGTCAGTCAGATCTATCCTGATCTGGACGCAGACATTCTGGCAAGCCAAATTGTCGAAGCCTTCTGGCCGGAAGGTAGCAAGCGGCGCAAACGTGGCCGCACCCCCGGCAACAAATTGTGGACCCAGAATGACGCGCTGTTGATCAGCTATGGGAATTCAATTCTGGATGGTGCGCATAAGCCGCTGGACCTGCTTTATGACTTTCTGGTGCGCTACCTTAAGGACGTCATTAACGGGGTGCATATCCTTCCGTTTTTCCCTTTCACATCAGACGATGGCTTTGCCGTGTCCGACTATCGGGCCGTGAACCCGCAACTGGGCGATTGGGCCGATATCAACCGGATCGGTGCCGAGTTCCATCTAATGTCCGATCTGGTGCTGAACCATGTGTCCAGCCAAAGTACTTGGTTCAATGACTATCGTCAGGGCAAAGCCCCATTCGACAAGTTCTTCTTTGAGGCATCGCCAGATGACGATCTGAGCGCTGTCGTTCGTCCGCGCACCACTCCGTTGCTACAAGAGGTCGAGACAGTTAATGGGCCGCGCCATGTTTGGTGTACATTCAGCCATGACCAGATTGATCTGGATTTCCGAAACCCGGAAGTTCTACTGGAATTCCTGCGGATCATCAGGCTGCATGTCGATAACGGCGTCCAGATCATTCGTCTGGATGCGGTTGCGTTCCTATGGAAAGAGGTGGAGTCGCCATCGATCCACCTGCCGCAAACCCACGCAATCATTCAGTTGATGCGAATGCTGTGCGACTACGCGCAGGAAACGATTATCCTGCTGACCGAGACCAACGTGCCGAAGGCCGAAAACCTGAGCTATTTCGGCAACCGGAACGAAGCCCACGCGATATACAACTTTCCGCTTCCCCCGTTAATCCTGCATGCGATGATGTCTGGATCAGCGCACTATCTGCAAAAGTGGCAAAGTGGGATGCCGCCCGCACAGTTGGGTTGCGCCTATCTGAACTTTACGGCCAGCCACGACGGCATCGGGATGCGCCCAGCCGAAGGGCTATTGCCCGAGGATGAAAAGGCGCAAATGATCCAAACCGTGAAAGACATTGGCGGTCTTGTCTCTATGCGTACCCTACCTGATGGGGGTGAGGCCCCTTACGAGTTGAACACCACCTACTACGAAGCGATGGCCCGCACCTTCAAAGGCGCGGATGACCATCATTTTGAACGCTTCATCTGTTCGCAAACCATCGTCATGTCGCTAGAGGGGATACCGGCGTTTTACATTCATTCCCTTCTGGCCACACCGAATGATCATGACAGCGTCGCCAAGCGCGGCATGAACCGCGCCATCAACCGCCACAGGTGGGATTACCCCACCCTGCGCGGCTTGCTGGAGGACCCAACGACACCTCATGCGCAGGTACTAGGTATCCTGTCAGACAGGTTGCGGGTCAGGAGCCGACAGACCGCATTTCACCCCAATGCCACGCAATTCACTATGGCCTTGGACAGCCGCATCTTTAGTGTTTGGCGGCAAAGTCTGGACAGGCATCAATCCATCTTTGCCCTGCACAATGTCAGCGATGAAGACGTCACAATACCCCGCGTCGCCATCAACCTCATCGATGATGAAATCTGGATCGACCTGCTGAGTGGTGAAACGATCGAAAGTGGCGTGGCTGATATCACGCTGCGGCCTTATCAGTGTCGTTGGATCAGCAATCGGCAATAGGTCGAAGCTTGGCCGCGCTCATCCGCCGGTTTCCTGGACAAGCCAGCCTTTGCCGGACGCAATTTGCAGTGTGACCCACGCATCGCCCATGTTGTAAACGGCCTCGGCCAACGAAATTTCGGCCGCAGCGTTTGAGCGCACCGCTTCAAGCAAATCGAGAAGCGAGGTTGTGCCCGCTTCATAAGCTGCCGTCGAAATGTCGAGCACGTTACGATAGGATTCTGCCGCAGCTTCGCGCGCCTGCACTTGCTGTTGCAGTCTTTGATATGATGACTGCGCAGTTTGTACCTCTTGCACTGCCGATCCGATAGCGGCCCGCCACGTCAGTTCGGATTCTCGCGCCAACGATATCTGTTGATCCCGCGCTGCACGTAGGGCTGGTTGGCTAAGAATAGGCAGGGAGAGCGTCGGGCCAAAGTACCACGATTCTGGATCTGACGCCGTGACGTTGCCATCCAGATCCAGCGAAGGATAAAGATCGGCCGTCGCTATTCCAATCGCAGCAGTGGCCGCCGCCAGATCGCGTTCGACCGCCAGAATATCTGGGCGGTTGCGCAACAGATCTGCTGGCACGCCAGCCGCACTATTGCCGCCGGGCCTGGGTTGCGGCGCGCCACGTTCGAGTTCGGCGACCAAAGGTGCTGCTGGTTCGTCAAGCAAGGTCGCAATTCCGTAAACGGCACTGTAAAAACTGGCTTCGAGAGAAGGTAAATCGGCCAATGCCTCGTTCAGTAAAGCCTCTGCGCTGGCCGTGTCCAAGGTTGAAGATACACCCACCTCCAGCTGTGTTTCCGTCAACTCGACCGTTTGGCGGCGTGTGTCGATGCTTTCGCGGGTAAGTGCTATCACCTCTTGGTAATAGCGTGCTTCTGTGTAGTTGCTTACGAGTTCGGTCAAAAAGGCAAGACGGGCCGTGCCTACATCGTAAACCGCGCTTTCGAGCTGCGCGGTAGCTTGTTCGCGGCTTCTTCTTTCACCCCCAAATATGTCGAAGACGTAACTGACGTTGCCGCTGATGCTATCAGTCGTATCAACACCATAGCCGTCGTCATTTCGTAAGCTCGATCCTTCGACATAGCCTGTGATTTGCGCTGCCTGCCCAGTTGTCCGCAGCACCGCATTGGCCTGTTCGATCCGTTCAAGTGCAGCCCGGACATCAAGGTTCTGCGCCATGCCCCGCGCCACCAGGGTATCCAGCGTGTTGTCGTTGAGGTCGCGCCACCATTCCCGATGCGAGACGTCGCCTAACGTCGCTACGTCACCATCGACAAAGCGGGATGGCAGATCAATTGACGGTGTCTGATAGTCAGGACCGACTGTGGTGCAGGCGGTCATAAACGTGGCCACCGTAAATCCGGTCAAAAAACGCTGTTTCAAAGCAAAAACCTCAGTTTATTTGGGGAGTGGAAAAAGGTCGGGGCATCTCATATTGCCAGTTCGGCGTCCAATCGCTGCAATTCCTCGATCTTTGGTTTTGAAAAACGCGCGAGCAGGTTGTAGGCCACCGGCGTCACGAACAGCGTAGCAATAGTCGCCAGCCCAAGACCACCAACGATGACCCAGCCGAGCGCAATGCGCGCCTCGGCGCCGGCACCGGAGGACAGAACAAGTGGGACACCGCCCAGAACCGTGGAAATCATGGTCATCATGACCGGTCGTAGCCGCTGCAACGCCGCCTGCTCTGCCGCCTCACGCACGCTCGCACCCGCATCACGAAGTTGGTTGGCAAATTCGACGATCAAGATACCGTTTTTCGCCATAATTCCAACAAGTAGGACGAGGCCAATCTGACTGTAGATATTCAGGCTGGTTCCGGTAAGCCCGAGCGCGAAAACCGCGCAAGCAAGACCAAGCGGAACCGTTCCAACGATGACCAGACTGCTGACAAAACTCTCAAATTGCGCCGCCAGAACCAAGATGACGATGACAATTGCAAAACCGAACACCATTCCCAGACCACTGGATGTTTCGTTCAATGTTGCAGCCTCGGACAAGGGGACCAGTCCCATATCTGCGGAAAGGATTTCGTTAGCCGCGGCCTCGAAACGCTCCATCCCGTCTCTTAACGCGAGCGTGTCAGACAGCTCTGCCGACAGCACAATCGCCCGCTGCTGTTCTTCGCGATTAAGCGATGGGGCCACAGCACGTTCCTCGAGTGTTACGATGGTTGAGAGCGGGACCATCCGCCCGTCGGATGCCATCAGGAACGTATTTTCAAGATCCGTGGGATCATCAACCGGGTGCGTGGTCGAGATCAGTTTGACCGATACCGCCTCTCCATCCACAAAAACCTCGGTGACTTCGTTGCCGTCCAGCACCGCCTGCATGGTGTCTGCCAGACCAGATATGTCGATCCCCAGATCATCGGCCCGATCCCTGTCAACCTGCAGGAAAAGTTGTGGTTGAGTTGTTTCATAGGACGTCTCTAGCCGCCCCATCTCTGGGTCTTGTCCAAGCTCTGCCATAAGCGCATCAGCCGCTTCGGCAAGTTCATCATAGTCATTGCCTGTGATAGCCATGCGCAAACCGTTACCCCCGCCACGAATGCCAAGAGAGTTGGGTTCGATCACAAATGCCCGGACACCATTGATCTCGCTGATCTTGGCGTTGATCTCTGCAACAATCTCGGCTTGGGATCGTTCACGATCTTCCCAAGGGGCCATGGTCATGACCATTCGGCCCTCGTTTACGCTGCCTCCAATTCCACTAATCGAAAAGACGTACTCTATCTCGCCGCTTTCCCGATAGGGCTGCAGAATTTCTTCGATCTGGCGCTGCTGACTGTCGGTGTATTCGAGGCTGACACCTTGGGGGGCTTCGACACGCATCAAAGCCACCGCGCGATCTTCAGGTGGGGTTAGCTCTTCTTGCAGTGTTCCGTAGACGAATACAGCAGCAGTTGCGAAAATTGCAGCCGCGGTCAATACGACCATCGGTACGGCCAAGCAGAACCTTAGCAACATGGCATAGAGATTGGCCGAGGCGCGGCCAAAGCGGCCTATTAACCCCAAGGGACGCTCGGGTGCGTTCATATCCCTTGTGGTGAGCAGCCGAGACGCGAGCATGGGACAGAGCGACAGCGCGACAAAGGACGAGATCGTAACGGCTATGGCGAGCACGTAGCCGAATTCCCGAAACAGACCGCCCGATGTACCGGGCAGGAACGACAGGGGAATGAATACAGCCGCCAAGGTAGCTGTCGTTGTCACAACAGCGAAAAACACTTCGCCGGTGCCGCGCACCGCAGCAGCGCGGACAGGCATGCCAGCGTCCCGTTTTTTGACTATATTCTCAAGCACAACAATGGCGTCATCGACAACCATTCCTGTCGCCAGAACAAGTGCCAACAGGGTCAGAATGTTGATCGAAAACCCTGCCAGCCAGATGCCTGCAATTGTACCAACAAGGGCGACAGGAATTGTGAGTGCGGGAATGATTGTGGCCCGCAGATTCTGGAGGAACACATAGATTATCGCGATCACAATCATTATGGCGAGCAGGAGGGACCGCAAAACTTCGCGAATGGCCCCCTCGATGAAAACCGCGTCATCGCTTGTCACATCGATGCTGACCCCATCAGGCAGCGATGGTCGAAGGTTTTCGACGACCGCGTGGACATCTTTTGAGATGTCCAAAGTGTTTGATCCGGCCTGGCGCACGATACCGAAGCCAACGCCTGCCTGGCCATTCGCCCGCAAGGTCGTTGACTCTGTATCTGGCCCGACACTGACATAGGCAACATCACCAAGCCGGATGTCATCGGTGATCAAGAGGTTCGAAAAGGCCTCTGGTGTTTGAAGGCCCGCAGCGGCTCTGACGGTAAAATTCTGGGTGTTATTGCTAAGCGATCCTGCAGGAACGTCGAGGGATGCATCATCAAGCGCGTCAACCAGATCGGCAACGGTCAAGCCGCGTGTTGCGAGGGTCGATTGGTCGAAATCGATGCGGAAAATGGCATCGCGGTCACCAAAAATATCAACGGCAGCGACGCCTTCTATGGCCGAGAAGTAGTCGGTTACCTGATTTTCGACCAGATCAGTTAATGTATCGATATCCATTGTGGTCGACGTCACAGCCAGCCGCTGGACGGGCTCAGAATCGGCATCAGCCTTGACGATAGTGGGATCTTCAAACCCATCGTCTTCGTCAGGTAATTGCCTGCTTACTGCATCGATGGCGTCCCGCAGATCAGACGCTGCGACGTTCAAATCGGTGCTGGTCGTAAACTCGACCGTCACCCGGCTGGCGCCATATGACGAAGATGAGGACATCGACTTCATGCCGGACACCTGACCGGCGGCAGATTCGATAATGCTAGTGACCTCTTGATCGACCGTTTCGGCTGATGCGCCATCATAGTTCGCACTGATGGTGATTGTTGGGCTATCGACCTCTGGTAATTCGCGGATTTCGACCGCAGCCAACGCAGCAAGACCACCAACGAAAATCAATAGGCTTGCGACAATCGCCAGTACAGGACGACGGACGAAAAGGACGGCCACCTGTGAAACATCGGCTTGGCTACGTCCGGCTTTGTCTTTGGGCATTCCGATTATCCTTCGGCTTCAGCGGCTATTGCTGCACCCTGTGCGGTTCGATCTTGGGCTGCGTTTGCCGACCCCGTTGCGTTGGGTTGTCCGACCATTACGTCGGCACCGTCGCGCAAACCAAGCAAACCTTCGGTAATCACAGGCGCACCTGTTTGGATGTCCGCGTCCACCAGAACCGTATCTGTATTACGCTGGATGATGCGCGCAGGCACGCGGACGGCTTTGTCATCCTGCACGGCCCAGACAAATGATCCTTCACTGTCCCATTGCACGGCGAGCGGATCGACGGCGGGATAAGTGTCGCCTGCAAACTTCATCGACACTGTGAAAGACATGCCCGGCCGCAGGCGGTCTTCATCGTTGTCGAGTACAGCGCGGACCTGAAAAGTGCGGCTTTCGGTATCGATCCGGCTTCCAATGGCCCTGACTTCGCCCTCGAACATCTCATCGTTCAGCGCCAGCGCCTCTGCTGATACTGGCTGACCGACGGTGACGGTTCCCGCAAATCTTTCCGGCACCCAAAAATCGACGAGTATTTGTGACCGATCGTCGATCAACGCAATCTCAGTCTCGGTCGTTGCGTAGTCCCCGACTTCGATTGGCACGATGCCGACTGTCCCGGTGATCGGAGCGTGAATGGTTCTCAGCAACAGGTTTTGCTCCGCGTCTTTCAGAGCAAATGCAGCTTCATCTCTCGCGGCCTGCAAGTTGATCAAATCGACCTGTGACGCACCATTTCTTTCGATAAGCGTTTGGTAACGGGTCAGTGTGTTTTCAGCCGATTCAAGAGAGGCAGCCGCCAGATCGCGGGCGATTTCCTCTGTGTCTGAATTCAACTTGGCCAACACATCACCCTGTTGGATCAGATTTCCAGACTGCACCGGCACCTCGGTCACGACGCCATCGACCAACGGCACGACCGAAACGGATTTCAGCGCCTCGCCATTGCCCAGGGCGGTGAGGCGGTTATCAACGATGCCTTCTGTGACCTGTTTGGTTGTGACATTGGCCATTTGTGATCCACCGCCCGGTGGTCTGCCCGCAGCCTCGCCTTCAGCCGCAGCCGCGTCATCCGCAGAAATGCTTTCAATGAGTTCAGCGGGGACACCGGCAGCGATAAGCGTTGGTCGCGCATCTGGTACATATCGTGCGACAGCCAGCAAAGACCCGCTTAGCAGCAGGGTTACCAGAAATAATTGCTTAAATACCGCCATTGGCATGCTCCCAGCGAAGACTTCGAATGCAGAAAAATTGCTTCACTCGGTCAATGCGCTTGTGACATTCAAATGGTCCGAGTTTTTCCGACCGCCGGACGCGGGCGGGAAAGACTCGGCATGTCTTGCAGTCGCGCGATACATTGGGTGTTACGTCGCAATAGAACATTCCCGTCGGGAAGTTCTTTCAGATCACCAAACCGTGAATTTTAGTTTTTGAGCCAGCTGATCGCTAATGCGTTGAGAAAATTCAGTTCACCCGGGCCACGACGTAATCTGCCAAATCAATCAGCATTGATTTGATGTCGTGATCCGGCACAGCGCCAAGGGCCGCTTTCGCCTTTTCCACCCAGTCGATAGCGTCAAGCCGGGTCATTTCCATGGTTCCATATTTTGCTATCAAGGCCATGGCGCGATCCAGGTCACCTTTTTCCTGACGTCCCTTAGCGATTGTGCGGGTCCAGAATTCCATTTCGGACGTATCGGCCCTCGCCACAGCCCGGATCACCGGCAAGGTCAATTTGCGTTCACGAAAGTCGTCACCGATATTCTTGCCGGTGGCACTTGTACCGCCATAATCCAACAGGTCATCAACGATTTGAAAGGCGATGCCCAGCGCGTCGCCGTAGTCAAAAAGCGCCTGCACAACTGGATCATCCTGCCCCGCAATGACGCCGCCCACCTCCATCGCCGCAGAAAAAAGCGCCGCTGTCTTGCCGCGCACAACCTTTAGATAGATTTCCTCGGTGGTGGCCAGATCCGCCGCCGCAGTCAATTGCAGCACCTCACCTTCGGCAATGGTCGCAGACGCGTTGGCGAGGATGTCCAGAACCCGCATGGAGCCGGTTTCGACCATAAGCTGGAATGCCCGGGCGAAAAGGTAATCACCGACAAGTACGCTTGATGTATTGTCCCATAGCAGGTTGGCCGTGGGCCGCCCGCGCCTTTGGCTGCTCTCATCGACGACATCATCATGCAGCAAGGTAGCCGTGTGGATAAACTCGACCGTGGCAGCCAGATGCACATGATGGGGGCCGTCGTAGCCGCACATCCGCGCGGCTGCGAGCGTTAGCATCGGCCGCAAACGTTTGCCGCCCGCTTCGACAAGATGCGCCGTCACTTCTGGAATGCGTGGCGCATGTTCGGACGCCATCCGTTCTCGGATCATATCATTGACCGCACTCAGGTCATCGGCCAGCGTTGCTGCCAATTGCTCATGAGGTTTTGAAACGGCTGTATCGAGACTCATTAACGGTTCCGTCATGTGAATGGACAAAGACGAGGGGCCGTCTTAGGTCTGAATTATGAAAGAGCTTTTGCGCACCAATGACCCGACCGTCATCGCCTTTGCAACCGCCCTCCTGGACGCCGAGGGTATAGACTGGTTCACGTTCGACGTAAATATGAGCGTCCTTGAAGGAAGCATTGGAATTATGCCGCGTCGCTTGATGGTGATGAACCGCGATTTATTCATGGCAGAGGCCGTGATGCGCGATGGTGAGATTGATCTGGGCCGTGACTGACAATCATACCTGTGATGCTTTTTTGGGTGGCAAGCTGAAGATTTTGCAGCCTAGACAAGGCTATCGAGCTGGTGTTGACCCTGTGCTGCTGGCTGCATCTGTGGATGCCCGTGCCGGACAGTCGGTTTTGGAACTGGGTTGCGGGGTGGGTGTAGCCTCGCTCTGCTTGGCTGTCCGGGTTCCTGGGGTCAGTATTTCGGGGGTCGAGGTGCAGCCGGATTATGCCGACTTGGCGAGACAAAACAGCGCTGCCAACAAAATACCGTTTGATGTTGTCACTGCCGATCTTCGGGCTTTGCCTTACGAGGTTCGCCAAAAGCGCTTTGACCACGTGATTATGAACCCACCCTATTTCAGCCGCCGGACCGGCACGGCCTCCGACGACAGCGGTCGTGATATGGCCTTGAGCGGCGATACCCCGTTAGCGGACTGGCTGGATATCGGCGCACGCCGCGTCGGACCGAAGGGATATTTGACAATCATTCAACGCATTGAGCGTCTTCCAGAAGTTTTAACGGCTTTGGACGGTCGGTTGGGAGCGATAGTTGTCCTGCCCATTGCTGGGCGTGAAGGCCGCGCCCCGGAATTGTTTTTGCTGCGCGCCCGTCAGGAAGGCCGCGCTGCCTTTCGCATGGCCCCTGCCCTAGTCATGCATGAAGGGGCAAGCCATCACGTTAACCAGGAAAGCTACACCGCCGAAGTTCGCAGAGTTTTACGGAACGGCAAAAAACTGTCCTTCGGTCTTTAATCTTTCAGCAACTTTCTCAGCGCAGCCTGAACTACACGCGAATTGCTGCCGTGCAGCGTGACTCCGCCACACAGATATGATGCAATCAAAGCATCAACCCATTTCAGAGGAGGACGACCATGACCTTGAGTTCACATTTGCAGGAACTGAAGAAGAAGCACCAAAACCTCGCGGAATCGGTGGAGATGCTCCAGCGGAGCCCTGCGACTGATGATCTCGAAATTGCAAAACTGAAAAAGCAGAAACTGCAGTTGAAAGAAGAAATCAACCGGCTCAGCGCACACTAACCATCCCACGGATGCTGGCGCGTTGCGCCAGTATTCTAACTGTCCGGATCGCCAGCGGGGATCAAGCGACGACCCACCTCGAACTTGCGGGACATTCGTATCTGATCCAACACCCAGTCTCTGAATGCGGTTATGTGGGGCCGCCGCTCATTGCCCTTTGGGCAGACAAATCGAAACTGAGCCCCTGCGATAAGCCCATATTGAAACGGGGCCACCAATTGCCCTGCTTCCAAGGCGCTTGCGGCCAACGTAATCCGACCCAACACAACACCAGCCCCTGAAATGGCCGCGTCCAAAGCGTGATCGGCCTGCGAAAAGCGGGGGCCATGGCTTGTATCAACCTTAAGTTCCAATGCCCGGCACCACGCAGCCCAATCACAAGCAGTCTTGAGAAAAGCAATCGAGTCGTCATGAATCAACGTCCCCTGTGCAAGGTCCTGTGGCGTTTTGATTGCGCGTGCGATTTCCGGTGCCATCATCGGCGTCAGCCATTCCTGATTAAGCGGCTCCGCATACAATGCTTCACTAACATCGACACCAAAGCGGATTGCGCAATCGACCTCATCCCTTTCGAAATCGGCTACCCGCAGGCTTGCATTGAACCGCAATTCAATATCCGGGTGCGCCTGAGCGAAATCATACATGCGCGGAGCAAGCCATTTGGCAGTGAAGGCAGGCCCGGCTGTGACCGTCAGCACGCCGGTATCGTTCAGTCTTTTTGTACTACGCCACGCGGACGAGAGCGTTAGAAAGGCATCGGACGCGCCGGGGGCCAAGGCGCGCCCGGCCTCTGTCAATTCCACCGCACGGTTAAGCCGCCGGAAGACCGGCTGGCCCAAATCCGCCTCAAGAGCCTTGATTTGATAGGATAAAGCGGCGGGCGTGACATTGAGTTCCTCAGCCGCTTTGGCAAACGACATGTGCCGTGCAGCGGCTTCAAACGCGCGCAGTGCTGTCAGTGGTGGCAATCGATAACTCATGCCTCAGTTAAATACAGTTTAACTGAAGGGATAGAAAGTCTCGTTTGTCGCGATTGTTATCAAAGCGCATATTGGGATCAAGAAAACAGATAGCTTAGAGGATTTGACCCATGCTGGAGACAACAACACAAACCCGCGTCCGTAACGGCTTTCGCCGCGCTCATGAAGAGCGGGGTGCCGCGTTGCGCAACGCAGTCCGCTGGCTGACCCGCCGCAAATGAAATTCGCTACGACTGCCGTACGGTAGCCGAACGAAAAAGGGCCACGCCTGATCAGCGTGGCCCTTGCCATGTCCGTGTGTACCGGATCAAGTCATGTATTGACCGCCATTCACTGTCATCGTGGAGCCGGTGACAAATGCCGCATCGTCAGAGGCCAGGAAAACCACTGCGCGCGCGATCTCTGATGCCTCTCCCAAGCGACCCACCGGGATTTGCGGGAGGATGACTTCGTTCATCACCTTTTCGGGGATCGTGCTCATCATCTCTGTGTTGATGTAGCCCGGCGCCACCACGTTGACGGTAATGCCAGCCCGCGCACCTTCTTGTGCCAGTGCTTTGGTGAAGCCGATATCACCCGCCTTGGTGGCCGCATAGTTGGCTTGGGCAAACTGACCCTTCTGGCCGTTGATCGAGCTGATCGTAACCACGCGCCCGAACTTGCGCTCGCGCATGCCACCCCAGACATTGTGCGTCATGTTAAAAACGCCGTTGAGGTTTGTATCCACGCATTCGTGCCATTGCTGCGGTGTCATTTTGTGGAATGGCGCATCGCGGGTGATACCTGCGTTGTTGACAAGGATATCGACCGGGCCAAGATCAGCCTCAATCTGTTTGATACCTTCGGCGCAAGCCTCGTAGTCACCCACATTCCATTTGTAGGTTTTGATGCCGGTTTCGGCGGTAAAGGCTGCCGCCTTTTCGTCGTTGCCGGCATATGTAGCGGCCACGCTGCAGCCAGCCTCTTTTAATGCCGTTGAAATTGCTGCGCCAATTCCGCGCGAGCCGCCCGTGACGAGTGCGACACGTCCCATAGTTTCTCCTCCCTATTTTACTGAATAACTTAGGCGGCTCTCCACGATGCCGCCTTGATTTAGATCACGGTCGTTCGACACATAGTGCGACGCCCATACCCCCGCCGATACATAATGTGGCGAGGCCCTTTTTTGCATCGCGCCGCTTCATCTCGAACAGCAATGTGTTCAGCACGCGCGCGCCCGATGCCCCGATAGGATGACCGATGGCGATAGCTCCGCCATTGACGTTTACGATTGCCGGGTCCCAACCCATGTCTTTGTTGACTGCACAAGCCTGTGCGGCGAAGGCTTCGTTTGCCTCGACGAGGTCCAAATCGTCAACTTTCCATCCTGCTTTTTCCAGTGCCTTGCGGCTCGCCATAACTGGTCCGACGCCCATAATGGATGGGTCAAGCCCCGCAGTGGCATAGGATGCAATGCGTGCCAATGGCTCAATCCCGCGCTTTTCAGCATTGTCGGCGCTCATCAGCAATGTCCCAGCCGCACCGTCATTCAGGCCGGATGCATTGGCAGCAGTCACCGATCCTTCTTTGGCAAATGCGGGGCGCAGCTTTTGCATAGCGTCAATCGTTGCGCCATGGCGGATATATTCGTCGTTTTCTACGACCACATCGCCTTTGCGGGTCTTCACAGTGTAGGCGACAATCTCATCCTTGAATTTGCCGTCCTTCTGGGCCGCTTCGGCCTTGTTCTGAGAAGCAACCGCGAACTCATCCTGCATATCCCGCGTGATTTGCCATTGGTCAGCGACGTTTTCAGCCGTTTGACCCATGTGGTAGTTGTTGAAGGCGTCCCAAAGACCATCGCGGATCATGGTGTCGATATATTTCATATCGCCCATCTTTTGGCCCGCACGCAGAGTCGCGGCATGAGGGCTGAGCGTCATGCTTTCCTGACCGCCCGCAGCCACGATATCGGCATCGCCCAGCTGGATATGCTGTGCCCCAATGGCCACAGCGCGCAGACCGGACCCGCAAACCTGATTGATGCCCCAAGCAGCTGATTCCACGGGCAAACCTGCATTGATATGCGCTTGACGCGCTGGGTTCTGCCCTTGGGCTGCGGTCAAGACCTGGCCCAAAATTGTCTCGCTCACCTCTGATTTGTCGATACCGGCGCGGGCAACAACCTCCTGCAGAACGGCAGCGCCCAGATCATGCGCTGGCGTGTTGGCAAAGGCGCCCATGAAACTGCCAACAGGTGTACGGGCGGCGGATGCGATAACGACATTGGTCATGAATTGATCCCTTCAGGTTTGCTCTCTTGATGGAAGAGCGTGCTTGACCTGTTGGTCGTTCTTCACGCAGCCTCCCACCGCTTACCACTCGTTTTATTGACTTGGTTCGGGCAGAGCAACGGGATTCCCGACGAAAGTTCCGTCACGCTTCGTCAAAGATCAAACCGGGGCACACCAAAGAGATAGCCTTGCAGGCAATCTGTACCGATTTTACGAAGGAAAGCTGCGTCTTCCTCGGCCTCGACCCCGTCGGCGATCACGAACATTTCGAATTGATGGGCGACCGTAATCAGCGCCTCGGCCAAGACCTGATTATCGGGGTCATCGTGGACACCTTTGATGAAGCTCTTGTCGATCTTGACGAGATCAAAGAAAAAATCCTTGAGATACCGAAACGCCGTCATTCCGGCCCCAAAACCATCAAGCGCAAAGGACACGCCTTTGGGCTGCATTTCCGCCATGAACCGGATCACATTTTCATGCAGCATCATTGCAGAGGTTTCGCTGATTTCGAAAATTAACCGTTCCCCCAGATTATCCCGGCCGCGCAACCCATCATCAAGCGTGCGGCGCCATTCACCGTCACCAATGGAACGGGCAGATAGGTTCACCGAAAGCCGGATGCCCGGATTCTGTCTGAGCGTCGTCAGAGCAAGGGCCAAGGTGATGCAGTCAATTTGCCGACCAAAACCTGTTTCTTCTACTGTTGGCATGAAGTGGCCAGCCGGGATGACCCGCCCGGCATCGTCCATCAGGCGTACCAGTCCTTCATAGAAAGCCGTCCTTTGGTTAGAATCTGCTGTCACGATAGGGTGAAAAGCCAGTCGCGCCCGGCCTGCGGCCAGCGCATCGCCGACCAGTTCCATTACATCTGCATCCCGACTCGCCATTGCATAGTGCAATGGGTCAAGCAGGGCCTGATCGTTGATATCAGTTCGGGTGAGCGGCACGTTTTGCATAAGACCGTTCCTTGGTGACACCGCACCATGACCGACGGTCTGCTAATAATTGATTAAATATCGACTGTGACCGCCCGCTTTCGAAGGGGTGGACTACCACCGCGTCAACGCATCTTCGTCTGCTTCCTTGGCCGCAACCCATTCCGCACCGGAGGTTTTCACCTCTTTTTTCCAAAAGGGTGCACGTGATTTGAGGTAGTCCATCAGAAAATCAGCCGCTTCAAACGCCGCAGCACGATGCGCTGCAGCAGTCGCGACCATCATGATGGGATCGCCAGGTTTCAATGACCCATAACGGTGAATAACCAGCACGTCAGCGAGTGACCAGCGGGTGGTGGCCTCCTCCGCTATCTTAGAAATCGCGGCTTCGGTCATGCCGGGATAGTGTTCGATCTGCATTTCTTTCAGGTCACCGGAGGTGTCTCTCACCACCCCGGTAAAGCTAACTACCGCGCCGATATCAGTGCGGGTTTGGGCAAAACAGTTAAGTTCCATCCCAACATCAAATCCCTCGGCCTGCACCCGGACTGACATTTAGCCACCTGTCATTGGGGGGAAAAAAGCAACTTCGCGTACACCGGCCAGGGGCGCATCGAATTCGGACAATTCCTGATCCAACGCTACGCGCAGGGCGGTTGTGTCCGCAAAGGCGGCGGCATAGCGATCCTCGCGTGATTTTAGCTCTGCGATAAGGTCGTTGACGGTGACGGCAGAGGTTTCAACCTCTTCCTGCGGAATGCCAATCCGTTCGCGGACCCAGGCAAAATACATCACATTCATCAACCCACATCCTTCAGATAAGGGACTGATTTGCGGAAGTAGTCCCAACCGGTGACGATGGTCAGCAACCCTGCAATCCACAGTACTATGATCCCTGCCCACCAGCTAATCATCATACCTCGATATTTCCACCAAAGGCCCAGTTCATCCGGGATGCGCCCGGCCAGAACGTCCTCGATCATGCCGGGGTCCATGCCAAAGGACTGCATGCCGAAATAGTGCTCAAAAGCCCCGGTGGCAAACAGCAGCGCGATAGCGACCATCTGCGCCGTCGTTTTCCATTTGGCGAGGTTAGTGACTTTCAGTGTCCCAGCGGTGTCGCCCAGAAATTCGCGCAGGCCAGAGACGAACACCTCACGGAACATGATCAACGTGGCTGGAAGGAGTATCCACGGGTTCATGCCCGAAAAGCCGGTGATGACTAAAAGGGCGATGATGACCATCGCCTTGTCCGCGATCGGGTCCATCATGGCGCCCAGTTTGCTTTCCTGCTTCCACGCCCGGGCAAGGTAGCCATCGAGGAAATCGGTGATCGCTGCCGTGACGAAGAGTATGAGCGCGAACCAATCGGCCCATGGCCGGGTGAAATAGAGGAACATGACCACAACACCGGGGGCCGCCAAAAGGCGGAGAATGGTGAGGGCATTTGGCAGATTCAATCGCATGAGGCTAGTGGTAGCGTGCAGAGGCGAGCAATGCCAGAGGCGGTGTTGCAGGACAGGTGATGCGTGGACAATGCTGAGGGTTTTGTGGGACGTTGCCGCCAATCAACATGGCGGATTATTCAACCTATTTTGAAACCCAGACTAGCATTTGAATGCTGCTACCGTCAGTGTCGCGCCATTGAAAATCTCGCGAAGGTTCACGATCCATGTTCAGCCGGGTCATCACGTTCTGAGAACGCTTGTTATCAATCGATGTATAACTGATGATCTCCGACGCCGGATGCACGCGCTTGAACTCGACGATGCATGCGCTGCTGGCTTCGGTTGCATAGCCTTTGCCCCAAACGTCTTTGCATAAGCGCCAACCAATTTCGTTATGCTTCCCGATAATTTGGCCCTCATCCCGAGGGCAAACGCCAACATATCCAACAAATTTACCGTCAACATCTTCTACGCAATATCGACTAAAACCAAGGTCTTCATACATCGAAATGTATCGCAACAACTTCGCGCGACTTTCTTCCCGTGAAATCGGGCCACCGAGATCGCCCATCACGCTCGGATCGGCATGCATTTCTGCAAAAGCGTCCAAATCGCCCTGACGCCAAGTTCGCAAGACTAAGCGTTCAGTTACGATGATGTCGGATGTTCTATTCATGGCTTTTTGTATCAACTGCCGTCAGAATTGACACAATGGTTCGGACTCAAACCAGTCATCGGCTCCTTATCCACCCTCATGAAAATAGTCGTAGATCGTCTGCGCCATATTTGCTGACACGCCATCCACGGCTTTCAGGTCCGCGAGGTTCGCCCGGGCCACGGCCTTTGCCGACCCGAAATGCGCCAATAGCGCGCGCTTTCGTGTCGCACCGACACCCGGCACATCGTCCAGTGGCGTAGCGCCTATGGCTTTTGATCGCTTCGCCCGGTGGGTGCCGATGGCGAAGCGGTGGACCTCGTCCCGCATTCGTTGGATGAAATAGAGCACCGGGTCGTTGTGACGCAACGCCATGACTGGCTTGCCCGTGCGGTGGAATTCTTCCTTGCCCGCATCCCTGTCCTCACCCTTCGCTACGCCGACCATCGGGATATCTGCGACGCCAAGATCATCCATGATTTCCTGAACGGCGCTGACTTGTCCCTGCCCGCCATCGATCAGCAGCAGGTCAGGCCATGTTCCTTGGGTGCGCTCGGGGTCTTCTTTCAACAGGCGCTGAAAACGGCGGGTCAGCACCTCTTTCATCATGCCGAAGTCATCTCCGGGCGTCAGGCTTTCGTCTTTGATATTGAACTTGCGATATTGGTTTTTGTCGAACCCATCAGGGCCAGCAACGATCATCGCGCCAACCGCATGTGCCCCCTGAATATGAGAGTTGTCGTAAACTTCGATCCGTGCCGGGGTTTTACCGAGATCAAACGCTTCAGCCAGGCCTTTGAGCAGCTTTGCCTGTGTCGCAGTTTCTGACATTTTACGCGCGAGGCTTTCGCGGGCGTTGCGCAGGGCGTTCTGGACCAGTTCTGCCTTTTCGCCGCGTTGGGGGATGACGATATCGACCTTGCGCCCAGCCCTTTCGGCAAGCGCTTCTGCCATTAGGTCATCGTTGTCGAGACCATGCGAAAGTATCAACATCTTGGGCGGTTCGCGGGTGGAATAGAACTGGCCGACGAAAGCTTCCATGACTTCGGACAGGTCTTCGTCCCCGCTGATGCGCGGATAGTAATCGTGATTGCCCCAGTTTTGATTGGCCCGAATAAAAAAGACCTGCACGCAGGCCTGACCGCCATCGGTATGAAGCGCGATTACGTCCGCCTCGGCAGTGGATTGCGGGTTGATGCCTTGGGCCGATTGCACCTGAGTCAGCGCTTTGATCCGGTCGCGCAGCGCAGCGGCACGTTCGAATTCCATCTCGGCACTGGCGGCCTGCATCTGTTGGGCAAGCGCTTCCTGTATGCCCTTTGTCCGACCTTGCAGGAATTGTTCTGCATCGCGGACAGAGGCGGCATAGTCTGTTTCGGAGATCAAACCGCAACATGGACCGGAGCAGCGTTTGATCTGATATTGCAGACAGGGCCGTGTACGTGTTTCGAAGTCGCTGTCCGAGCAGTTGCGCAGGAGGAAAACACGCTGAAGTTGGTTTAACGTGCGGTTCACTGCGCCCGCGCCGGCGAAGGGGCCGTAGTATTCACCTTTCTGCTTCTTTGCGCCCCGATGTTTCTTGATCATCGGGAACGGATGATCCTTTGCGACCAGTATATTTGGAAAGGATTTGTCGTCGCGCAGCAGGACGTTGTACCGCGGCTTGAGTTGCTTGATGAGATTTTGCTCAAGCAGTAGCGCCTCGGTCTCTGTCCGTGTGGTCAGGAACATCATCGACGCCGTTTCCCGAATCATCCGTTCAATTCGGGGGGAATGCTGACCGGGGCGGGAGTAGTTGCTGACCCTCGCCTTTAGATTGCGGGCCTTGCCAACATAAAGCACACGACTTTCTGCATCGAGCATCCGGTAGACGCCCGGTGACGCATCAAGGGAACGCAGGTAGCTTTGTATGCATTCGTATCCGGCTAGGGCTTGCTCTGTCATGTGATCAGTTTGGTGATTCTTCATCGGCTGCAATGGTAATACGGTGGTGACAAGGGAAAAGGCATCCACCGTTTCTGTGGATAAGTCCGTGGGTTATTACGCGCCAGCTTGAATTTTCCTTTGTTTTTGGCAGGTTTCGGCATACTGCCTAATTTTTAGGCAGTTTTCCAAGTGGCTGATTTTAAATGGTATTTTTATTGATCACTGGTTAACACCTTGAAAAACAGACAATTTGTGACGGTTTCGTGACTGAGCTGACCCCACGGTGCACAACTCTGCCGTCCCTCTACTCAACCCCGAGCACATCGGGCGTTTGCCAGGCAAGATGCTGTCCCCCATCAACCGCGATCATTTGGCCCGTAACGGCCGGTGCGTCGAGAAAGTAACCAAGCGCCGCGGTTATATCTGATGCGTTAGCACCGCGATTAAGAATCGTAGCCGACCTTTGGTTTTCGAAGTGCTTTTCGCTTTGGCGGTACCCCTTTAGCGTTGGACCGGGCCCTATCCCGTTCACGCGAACCCGGGGTGCAAGCGCCTGTGCAGTCGTGCGTGTCATCGCCCAAAGACCCATCTTGGCGATAGTGTAGCTCATGAACTCTGGCGTCAGTTTATGGATACGCTGATCAAGCATATTGATGACCAACGCCTGCGCTAGTGGCTCATCGTTGTCGTCTGCCACCGGGTCGGGGGCCTGTGCGGCAAAATGCTGGGTCAGCACAAAGGGTGCGCGTAGATTTGACTCTAAATGTCTATCCCAGCTTTCACGAGTGGCGGTTTTTATCGTGTCGTATTCAAAGATAGAGGCGTTGTTGATGAGGCAGGTCAACGGCCCGCCCAGCGCTTTGGCGGCCTGCCCGACAAGCGTTTCGGTTGCGGCCTCGTCCAGCAGATCAGCCCGCAAAGCAACGGCGCGGCGCCCCATCTTTTCGATGTCCGCTACCGTTTCATCAGCCCCGTCCTTGGACGCTGCGTAGTGGACGGCGACGTCATAACCTCGGTCGCCAAGATTTAGCGCCATCGCTCGCCCCAGCCGCGCACCTCCGCCGGTGACAAGCGCCCTCATGTCCGGCCCTTTTCACAAACACATGGGCCTTTGCCAATGCGGTAGCGTTGGCATTTGGGACATTTGGCCTGCGCCAACCTGTCCTGGCCCGGAAAACGCCATTTTCCGAAGATGCCAAGCACCATCATGAAGGCCAGAAAGATGAATATCGCTTTGAGGATCACAGCCCAAACCTTGCGAATGCTGCTCGTTCTTCAATGGACATCGCCACATCATCCACGATCTGCGATCCAAAGCGGGTCAGGAGCGATTTCCTCGCACCGTAGCGTTTGAATTTCACCTTATCGCCAAAGCGTTGTTTCATCACCGGCGCAAGATGCCCGATGCCATCGGCAAGGCCCGCATCGATACTCTTTGGCCCGATAAAAACCTCGCCTGTGAACAGGTCGGGATTGTCGGCCAGTTTCTGGCCCCGACTCGATTTGACGTAGTTGATGAATGTGTCGTGGATATCCTCAAGCCAGCCTTTCAGACGTTTGACATCCGCAGGTTTCTCGGCCCGGAAAGGATCCAAGAATGATTTGGATTTTCCGGCTGTATACACGCGCCGTTCGAGGCCGACTTTGCCAATTGCATCCTTTGCCCCGAAACTGGCGCTGATCACACCGATCGAGCCTGTGATCGAGCACTCGTCGATGAAAATCTCATCCGCCGCGCAGGCCAGCCAATAACCACCAGAGGCGGCGACATCCTCGACAAAGGCGAAGACGGGGATTTTCTTTTCGTCTGCCAACCGGCGAATACGTGCAGCGATCAGGGAGGATTGCACGGGTGAGCCGCCGGGGCAGTTAATCTCCAGCGCGACAGCTGCAGGCTTACCCCTTCCAAAAGCTTTTTCGATGACAGGTGCAAGACTCGGGTTGTCCAACCCGCGTGCACTATTTGAAATTGCGCCTTGTAGCCGGATGACCGCAACAAACGGAGTTGATTTGATAAAGGGGATATATTTCATGATGTCCTACTTAGACCTTAACCATCCGCGCACAAGTCACTGACGTATCCGCCAACCTGTCTTGAATATCCACCAGATCACCGCAAGGCAGATCCCGGTGAACAGTGCGATGGCGAACAAAGATATACCAATACCAACATCTGCGGTCCCGAAAAACGACCAGCGGAAACCACTGATCAGGTAGACCACCGGGTTGAACAGCGTGATCGTCTGCCAGATCGGTGGCAGCATCGTGATGGAATAGAACGATCCACCCAGAAAAACGAGTGGTGTGATAACCAGAAGCGGGATCAGCTGTAGTTGCTCAAAGTTGCCCGCCCAAATGCCGATAATAAAACCCAATAGCGCGAAACTGACACAGGTCAGCACGAGAAATGCGATCATGGCAAAGGGATGCGCAATCTGGATATCGACGAAGAAGAAGGCGGTCACCAGAATGATCACACCAATGAACATCGCCTTTGTCGCGGCCGCCCCGACATAGCCCGCCACGATTTCAAGAAAGCTAACGGGGGCAGAGAGAAGTTCGTAAATTGTGCCGATGAACTTTGGGAAATAGATGCCAAAGCTGGCGTTTGCGGTGGCTTGGGTCATAACTGAAAGCATGATCAGACCCGGCACGATGAACGCGCCGTAGCTGACGCCCTCGACCTCTTGGATACGGCTGCCGATCGCGGCCCCGAAAACCACAAAGTAGAGCGAGGTGGACAGCACCGGTGAGACAAAACTTTGTGTAATCGTGCGGAAAAATCGTGCCATTTCAAATATGTATATCGATTTGACGGCTGTCATATTCATTTTTCTTCCCTCACGAGACCTACAAAAATATCTTCTAGGCTGTTCTGCTTGGTCTGAATGTCCGCCATTTGCAGTCCAGCCCTTTGCAGATCGTTCAACAGCGTCGTAATGCCTGTGCGATCGCCCTTGGTATCATAGCTATAGGTCAACTTAAGCCCATCATCAGACCGCGACAAAGCGTAAGAGTTCAACGCCGCTGGAATGTCCTCGGTCGGTTCCGTCAGATCGATCTGCAGCTGCTTTTGACCCATCTGTGCCATCAAATCCGACTTTTCCTGTACCAGAAGGATTTCGCCCTTGTTGATGACGCCAACGCGGTCGGCTATGGCCTCTGCCTCTTCGATGTAGTGCGTCGTCAAAATGATGGTGACGCCAGATGCCTTGAGGCCTGCTACGACCTCCCACATGTCCTTGCGCAGCTCTACATCGACACCAGCGGTGGGTTCGTCGAGGAAGAGAACGCGGGGTTCGTGGCTGAGCGCCTTCGCGATCAGAACGCGCCGCTTCATGCCCCCGGACAGCGTCATGATCTTGTTGTCTTTTTTGTCGCCAAGCGACAGCTGATTCAGAACCTTTTCAAGATAGGCATCGTCGCGTGGTTTGCCGAATAACCCGCGTGAAAAACGGACGGTGTTCATGACCGTCTCAAACGGCTCAAGATTGATTTCCTGCGGCACCAACCCAATCAGATTGCGGGCTGCCCGAAAATCGGTCTGGGTGTCGTGCCCGCCTACGGTGATGATGCCGCTGGTCGGCACAGTGATCCCGCAAATTGTCGAAATCAGAGTTGTCTTACCGGCGCCGTTCGGCCCGAGCAGGGCCAGTATTTCACCTTCTTCAATTTCAAGATTGCACCCTTTGAGGGCCTCAAATCCGCCCGCGTAAGACTTGCGCAGGTTCTGAACAGAAACGATGGATGACATGGAACGGCCTTTGATTTAACGATCCGAGCCTAATGCGCGATTTGCAAAAGTGAAAGTCGAGTATGAACGGAGCGTACGTTCGCGCGGGGGACGCAACGGACGCCGTGCCTCGCAACAGCTGGACACGTTAGTTAATGCCAATATTTCCAGAAAAAAGGGGGTGTCGGCGATGTATCGGCGAAGCGTCGGCAAAACGTCGGGCATTTTGTTGGCGCTTGGCCTGGTTAAGTCACCGTGCGGTGGTTGGCGTTAAGACTTTGACGCGTCAAGAAACGCATCCCATCTTTTCTTCACAGCGGGCCAGTGCTGGGCTCCGGCGGCGCGTGTGTCCGCCGTTTCCTCGGCGGTGATGTACTGATCGAGGGCCCGTTCGTAGCTGGGCCGTTTCTGCCCTGCCTTTAACCAAGCCCCAACGGCTGGTGTCCACGTTTCCCAAAGTCCGGCCATCCCCAGCCGGTCAAGTCTGTCGACATAGGCCAGCACCGCCACGTCAGCCAATCCGTAATCATCGCCAGTCAGATAACGGGTTTGGCTCAAAGCCTCCTCCATGTCGTCAAACATCCGCTTGAGTGTGAAAAAATCACCGGCGACATGATCTGAGTCGATCCCGTGGTCGAGCAAATTTCGCCGCTTTGCGGCCGCTGCGGGATTGGGCATTTTGGCGATTGAAGCCGCGATCTGTTCTGCCGTTTGGTTGGCCAGAATCTTGTCGCGGTTCGCTGTCGCAAAGGTCATCGTGTTGATGGCAGCGTGGATAGACAGACAGCGGAGCAGCCAGATCCGCGTGGTCACTTCGGCACTTGTGTCTTGCGGCATCAGCCGCGCCTGATCGCCCAGCGTGTCGATATATTCCAGAATGACACTGGATTCCATCACGACCATGCCGTCATGAACCAGCGTCGGGACAACGCCGTTCGGGTTGAGCTTGAGATACTCAGGCGCATGTTGATCGCCCTTTTGCAGCGCTAGCAGAACATCCGTCCAGTCGAGACCTTTTTCAGCGAGCCCCAGTCGAACTTTGACTGAACAGACGCTTACCCCAGCGTTGTAGAGTTTGAGCATTCCTGAGTCCCTTATGGTTATGCGACCATCATCCGCGCCGCGTCGAGCATCCGGCACGAGAATCCCCACTCATTGTCGTACCAACCGAAGACTCGCACCAGTCCCCCAGCGGTAACCCGCGTTTCAGGTAACGATACGATGAGGCTTTCTGGCCGCGCGCGCAGGTCTGATGAGACCAATGGTTTGTCCGTATGACCGATCACGCCTGTTTGGCTGCGAAGAACATGGTGGACTTCTTCAAGCTTGGGCGGGTTTTTCAGCGTTGCGGTTAGGTCAATTGCAGAAACCGATGCAGTGGGGACGCGAACGGCTGCTGCCTCGATCCTGCCCGCGATTGCTGGCAGCACTTGATTAAGGAGCCCTTGGGCGGAAGTTGTGGTCGGAACCATCGAAAGTCCGGCCGCCCGGCTGCGCAGCATGTCGTCGCGTGGTGCATCGATCGTGGGTTGGCTGCCCGTGTAGCAATGGATTGTTGTCATCCAGCCGGTATGCAAACCCCATGTGTCGTCCAACAACTTTACCAACGGTGCCAAAGCATTCGTCGTGCATGAGGCATTGGATATGATTGGTTGGTTCGCCAGCAAGTTATCATTTGCCCCCAGAACCATGGTCAGGTCCGCCGCGTCGGATGGGCCAGAAATCAGAACCTGTCCTGCCCCTGCCCTCAAGCCCCGCTCGGCGATAGCGCGGGTTTTGGCCTTTCCGGTGCACTCCATCATTATGTCTACGTCGGAGAGGTCCAGCGTGCTGACATCATCAGTGCGGTGAATCGGAATGACGCGATCTTTGACCCTCAAACCTGCCTTGGTCAGCTTTGTTGTTCCTGGGAAAGGGCCAAAAACGCTGTCATACTCAAACAGATGGGCGCAAAGATCCGCAGCTGCGATGTCATTGATGCCAACGATGTCTAGGCCGGGCCATTCGCCCAGCGCCCAAGCTCTCAGGGTTGTGCGCCCGATCCGGCCGAACCCGTTGATAAAAATTTTTGCCATTTCGCCTCTTTCGTCACGTCTATTGCTGCCTTTTTGCGCAGGACGAGGCAAGATGGGCTTTCGCTTGAGGCATACAACACCTTATACCCCCTTGGATCGTGGGAATCAGGTCACGTTTGTCGTGCGATGGGCGGAGAATCGCTTCATACTTATAGGAAGTGTACGACTTTCGGTTAATAACGAAGAAGCGAACAGTGATTTTTAGAGAAACGATAGGCGTTGTGCTGAGCCATACATCAACATGACTAAAATAGGGATTATTAAGGCCTTAAACACTGTTAAATGCGCGAAACAGAGCGCGGACTGTTTCAAAAACCGGTAGCAATCATACCAAAATGCCGCGATTAAGGACCATGAAACAACAAGTTGGGGACACTTTTTGGCCCAATTTGAATGACAATACACGGTATCGGTCGGCGGAAATCCGCGCGACCCTGAGAGTTTGAAAGCTGGATGTGAAATGGCTAAGGCGCAAGAAAAGATCGAAGACACAGGCGGCAACAAGGAAGACTTTGTTGATGAACTGAAGCCGGGCACAAAGTTGATGCACGGGCAGTACACCATCGAGAACTTCCTGAATGCTGGCGGTTTTGGCATCACCTATCTGGCCAAAGACAGTCTCGACCGGAAGATCGTCATCAAGGAATGTTTCCCGGGCGCCTTCTGTCGTCGGAGCCGTTATGTCGTTCAGGCACGTTCACGTGCCCACCAGAATGAGTTGAAATCGATTGTGCGCTTGTTCGTGCAAGAGGCCCGCAGCCTCGCCAAGCTGGATCATCCCAACATCGTGGGTGTGCATCAGGTATTTGAAGACAACGACACCGCTTATATGGCGCTGGATTTTGTCGAAGGTCGCGACATGCTTGACATGATCGAAGATCCGAATGCCAGCATGACCCCTGCCCAGATCAAAACGATCCTGAAAGAAGTTTTGGGCGCCGTTGCCTTTATCCACAAGCAGGGCATCCTGCACCGTGATATCTCGCCCGACAACATCCTGGTGAACGAGCAGTATCATCCGGTTCTGATTGACTTTGGTGCCGCCCGTGAAGAGGCCACCAAGCAAAGCCGTGTTCTATCGGCGTTGCGCGTCGTTAAGGACGGCTATTCGCCACAGGAATTCTATATTGCTGGTAGCCAGCAAAACCCAAGCAGTGACCTTTACGCGCTGGCCGCTTCGTTCTTCCATTTGATCGCGGGCGATGTGCCTCCGAATAGCCAAGCTCGCCTTGCCGCTATCGCATCAAGTGAAGCTGACCCATATGTCCCGCTGATTGATCGTTTTCCTGACTACGACAATGATTTCCTGAAAGCCATCGACAAAGCCCTGGCTGTTTTGCCAAAGGATCGCGTTCAGTCCGCCGAGGAATGGCTGGCGCTGATGGAAGGCGAAACCGGCAATGTGACCGCGTTAAACATCGCCAATGCCATTGCTGAAACCGACGCGCCAGAGGAAGCGTTGACCGAGATTGCCGGCGCTGCCCAAGAGACAAAATCGAAAAAGCCAATGTTGCTTGCCTCCGTCGGTATTGCCGCGTTGCTGGCTGTCGGTGCCGTCGCCGTTACCATGACTGGTGGCGAAGAAGCGCCAGCAGAAGAGGTTGCTTCCGCCGTGCCTGCTCCAGCTCAACCTGTTGAAGAACAAGTTGCGACCGCACCAGTGGCTGAAGAAGCCCCCGTCGCCGAAGTTGAAGGTGTTGTAGAAGCACCAGAGCCGGCAGCTCCGGCTGCACCTGTTGAAGAACCTTCTGCAGCTCCCGTCATCGTCGACGAGGAACCTGTGATAGTTGCCGATGGCGGTGCAACAGCGGAACCTGAACCGGCACCGGAGCCCGAGCCACTTCCAGAACCGCTCGACACGCCGCGCCCGGCAACAGAAGAGCCTGGCGATGAGGCAACGCTTCCCGACGTCACCGACGCACGCCCATCTGTGGAAACCGAAACACCCGATGTTGCGCTTCCTGCGACACCAAATACGGTCGAAGAAATTGGCGATGGGTTTGAGGTTGCAATTCAAGCCGTGACACCCGGCAACGAAGTTGTGGATAGCATTATCAATTGGGGTTGGTTTGTGATCCTTCCATTTGATCCTGCATCGCCTGACTCCAATGTAATCGGCAATGTCGGCGCGGTTTCGCCGCTTTGGGTGCGCAGCGGTCTGGAAATCACATCCGTAAACGATAATCCTGTATCCAGTATTGCCGGAATCAGTGCTGCCTTGCGCGACTCAGTCGAAATAGGTGATGCTGACCAGATTGAAGTGTCCTTTGGCCTCTTGGATCCTGCGACCGGCGTTGAAAGTGTCGAAAGCTGGACGTTACCCGTGGTTCGTTACACAGAACTTAACAATGGTCTGCGTTTTGAAACCCGCCGGAACGGTGCAGAATGGGAGACAGGTATTGTTAGTTTGCCAGAAAGTGGCGCTGGAGATTTAGAGGTAGGTGATGTGCTGAACTCTCTCATCACAACGGGCGAGACCATCGCAGACCAGGAAAACTTCGTGAGCATGCTTGATCGCGAACTTGGAGACGGTCAGGGACAAATGATGTTTGCTGTCGAGCGCGGGGGCAGCATGTGGGTTGCATCAATGACTTACGAGGACGAAGCCGCGCAGTAAACCGACAAGGTCGCACCTTTATGGGCGGCTGTGCAGCAAATCGGAAGGTAGTGTAACATGAATTTTTTTCGCAATCTTTTTGGCAGAAAGAGCAGACAGTCCCGCATGGACAGTGCAGACTCGCTCGAACAGTCATATCGTGACACAATCGGCGCGATTGTGGACGAAGATAACGGGTCGGAAGCCGCTGTTTCTGACATACTCACCAGCGTCAATTCCAAGGTAAACGCTCCGCAGCCTGCCGCTGAGCAGGGCGACGTGAATATCTGGGATATAGACAAGAGCGCAGCGACTGAGTTGCCAGAGACAGCACCAGCCGTTGCGGCACCGGAGCCGGCGCGCGCACCTTCGCGTCGTCGTGCAGCAAAAACTCGTCTGATCGGTTTTGACAAGTCAGACGGCGAAGTTGTCGATTTGTTCGATGACGCGCCCAAGGCGACCCCATCCAAAAGCAGCAAGTTTCCAGTGGGCTGGATCACCGTTGTCGAGGGTCCGGGTCGTGGTGAATCGTTTGCGCTCGTTGCTGGGATGTCCCAGATCGGTCGCAGTGATGATCAAGCTGTTCGGCTTGATTTTGGAGATAACTCCATTTCCCGCAGCAATCACGCTGCAATCGTCTATGACCCTGAAAAAACAGAGTTCCTATTGGGTCATGGCGGCAAGTCAAACATTGTACGCCTGAATGACAAGCCATTGATCAGTAATGAGGAACTGAAAACTGGCGACGTTATTCGCATCGGGGAAACCGTTCTGCGGTTCGTGGCCATGTGTGACAAAGATTTCAATTGGTCCGGTGGTGACACCGAGGAGGATGAAGATGTGGCGATCGCCTGAACCCCGTTTTGATGTAGCGTCAGCTATTGTCCAAGGTGGTCGCGACTACCAAGAAGACGCAATCGTCACTGACTTTCCTTTCGGAATGGACAGTGGCGTTGTAGTGCTGGCCGACGGAATGGGGGGTCATGCTGCTGGTGATGTTGCCAGCAAAATTGTTGTGACCGAAGTATTTAGTGAGTTGAAGTTCCAGAGTGCGAACTTTGCTGATTTTGAGACCGAAATCCCAGACTACCTGACATCGGCTGCTGTGAACGCCAACAATTGCGTCCGCGCCCATGTCAAAGACAACCCGCAAACGCGCGGGATGGGTGCGACTCTTGTTGCACTGGTAATGGTCGAGAACCGGATGTTCTGGATGTCCATCGGCGACTCACCTTTGTTTCACCAGCGCGCTGGCAAGTTGCAGCAGCTGAACGAAGACCATTCGATGGCGCCGCAGATTGATTTCATGGTCAAATCTGGTTTGCTCAGCCCTGAAGCGGGTCGAAATCACCCGGACCGTAACTGCCTGACATCGGTTATTCTGGGTGACCGCGTTGCAAAGTCTGATTGCCCACGCACACCTTTTGAAATGAAGGTTGGGGACATCGTCGTGGTGTCCAGCGATGGACTGCAATATCTGGAAGATTCTCACATCCAGAAAATCCTGCACCGCTATCGTCGTCGCAAGAGCGCCGAGATCGCAGGTTATCTGCTTGAGGCAATCGAATTGATGGGCGATCCGGATCAGGACAACGTGTCTTTTGCAGTTGTTAAACTGAACCACAACAAACCTGTCATGCGTGCAATCCGGCCGAAACCAATCGGCCATGTGGAAAGCCATACATCAACCGTAACGCGGGTTGTGCCTTTGGAAGAGAAAGCAGCGGCAGCCCCGTCGGCGCCAAAACCGGCAGAAGCACCTGCACCAATGGTCGCAGAAGTGAAACCTGCTACTGACCAACCAGAAAAACAGGAAGTTGAGGCGGCTGATCCGCCCGCCAAACTCGCCGCTGGAGGCAAGTGAAGTAAGCAATGTCCAAGCAATCGGTGGCAAACCGTGTACAGGAACAGCTTGAACAGGCTCTAGCTTCGGGTGCCTTGCCCGACGAGCTTGAAGAGCGGGCAGAGCAACTTCTGACCCGCATGAAAGAGCCTATTCGTGTCGCCGTGATGGGCGCGCCCAGATCCGGGAAATCCCGGCTTCTGAACTTCTTGGTCGGGAGTGAGGTCATTCCCGAAAACGTCCCGCACTCGACCATTCAATTGCTGCATGGAGAAACCACGGAGTGCATATGCACACTGCCAGACGGCGAAGAGGCCAAGATGCCTCATGCCGAGCTTGCCCGTGTATCGCTGTTATCTCCTGTCTTTGTTGAATTGCATCTGCCGTTGGCGGCACTTGGTAAAATCTCGGTGTTGGAGGTTGTTGCTCCAGCTGATCCAACCTCCCTTGAGCGCGCCATGCAATGGGCCGCCCAGCGAACCGATGTCACGCTCTGGTGTTCCCAGATATATGACCGTGAAGAACAAGCACTGTGGGCGAAGATGCCCGATCTGATCAAAGATCACGCGTTTCTGATGCTGACAAAAGCAGATATCCTGCAGGAAAACGGGTCCTTTGACATGACTGTCGATACCGCCCGCGCCTCGGCTGGGGATGAATTTCTTCAAGTTCTGCCAATCGCGACGTTGGACGCGATTGCTGCGCGCCAACCTGACGGATCCGTCGACAAGAACGCGTTGAGGGATAGCGGTGGAACGGCACTCATCTCTTCCGTCTTGAAGCAGGTGGAATTGGGTCGCCAGACTGCAGTTGATTTGGCTGATATGCTTCTGCATCAGCATGCTGATCTGATTGAAGCTGCTGCAAATGCCCCGCAGACTTCGAAAGCGGCACCCAAAAAACCCGCTTCAGAGGAACCGAAACCAACTGCCAGCAAACCAGAAAAACCGGAAACGGCTGCGGCGCCGAAGCCAGAACTGGCACCAGCCGCGCCAGAGGTTGCGGCACCAAGCCAAGTTATTACGCTACGACCAGCCACGCGAGATGCCTTCGCGCATGCCGTTGATTACCTGACCAACCAAGGCAATGAGATGATGAAGGATGTGACGGAGACCGGTGAGGCGGCGGCCCCCGATATCATGGACCGCAGCGTTATCCACATCCAATGGCTGAGCGATTATTTGTTCGAAAACGGTGATGACGCTGATGATGCCTTGCATCGCAACAGAGATGCTGCGATGGATGCTGCTGATCTGGTGCAACTGATGCAATTGGAGAATAATGACAAAGCTGCGGTTGAAGCTTTGGCATTGATGATCCAACTTAAACGGGAGCTGCAGGCTGATATTGCTGCATAACATATTGCAACACATCAAAAAAAAGTAAGTCACTGAGATTATTTGTGGTTCTTTGGCTGTGTTTCCATAATAGCAATAGTATTGCTTTAAGCCCTCATTTGGCGACCGGGCAAACAACTGATAAACATAGTGCCGATACGTTATTGAGGACGGACAACAATGAAAATGGAAGAGTTGGACAATGGGGACAGCTACAAAGTCCCCGAAGTGCATCACCCTTTCATGCGGCTTGGCCTCGAAAAGCTGGAGGACTTCCGCGAGGAGGTCAACGACCTTGAGCTGACCCTGGCTGATGTTGTCAAGCTGGGCGGTCCGGAGGCCGAGAAAAAATCTGTAAAGCTTATCAGGCAGTTACGTTCGTTTGAACCAAGCATCACGATGATTGGTCAGATCAAGTCCGGTAAGACTTCGCTGGTTAATGCGATGGTGGGTCGCCCCGATTTGTTGCCCGCGGATGTTAACCCGTGGACGTCGGTCGTAACCTCGCTGCATCTCAATACTGACGTTACCGGCGATGCGCCATTGGCATCGTTCCAATTCTTCAGTCAGAACGAATGGGATCACCTGGTTGAGAACGGTGGCCGAATCGGCGAACTGTCCGCCCGTGCTGGCGCTGATGAGGAATTGGAGAAGGTTCGGCAGCAGATCGCCGAGATGCGCGAAAAGACCAAACAGCGGTTGGGTCGCAAGTTTGAGCTGCTGCTAGGACAAAAACATAATTACGCCGAGATGAACGATGATCTTGTGCAGCGCTATGTCTGCATGGGCGACGATTTCGAGGATCTTGAGGAAGAAGATCAGCAAGGCCGGTTTGCCGATATCACGAAGTCGGCTGATCTTTTCCTTGAAGCAACTGCCTTGCCGATCCCGATGTGTATCCGCGACACGCCCGGTGTGAACGATACATTTATGATGCGCGAGCAGATTACGATTAACGCCCTGCGCGATAGCCGTATCTGCGTTGTAGTTCTGTCGGCGCACCAGGCGCTGAGCTCTATGGATATGGGTCTGATCCGTCTGATCGCGAACGTGAAATCACGTGAAGTGGTGATATTCGTCAACCGGATCGATGAATTGTCGAACCCCGGCGAACAGGTTCCCGAAATCCGCGACAGCATCATCAAGACGCTTGCCGACAATAACGGGCCAGAAAACCCGGAAATTATCTTTGGCAGCGCCTATTGGGCAAATCTCGCCCTGGCCGAAGACCTTGGAGGCATTGTCGATGACAGCGCCAACGCGATGTACAACTGGGCAGAGGCGTCACTGAACGACGATACTGCCCACATGGATACAAAAGAGCTGGTCTGGCATCTGTCGGGCGTGCCTCAGCTTTATAAGGCTTTGGCAGAGCGGGTCACTGAGGGGCCCGGTGCCGAAGTACTTGCCGCATCCCGTAAACGTGCGTTGAACTTGGTGGGTGGTGTTCGCGCCTCGACCAGCATGGTGTCGATGCGGATGGACGGCGACACCGTTGATGTTATGCCCTACGATCAGTTGGTCAAACATCTTCAGAAGCTCGAAGATGATAGCCTGCAACGATTGAACGACCGCATGGATATCGTGTTTCAGCAATTCGGGTCCCGGATTGATCAATCGCATGGGCGTTTTCTGGATCGTGCGTTGGAGTCGTTGTTGCAACACTTGGAGATCAACGGCGAAGATCAGGTCTGGCAATATAGTCCAGACGGTTTGCGGATGTTGTTGCGGACAAGCTATCAGGTCATGCGGCGCAACATGACGGCTGCCTGCGACGAGGTATATGCCAAAGTAGCTGCTGATCTGGCAGACACATATCGGACAGCCTTTGGCGTTTCGGTCGAGAATTTCACTATTACTCCGCCTTCGGCACCGGAAATCCCCGCACCTGTTTCGCTGGGAAAGACCATTGCACTGGATTTGCAAACATCCTGGTGGAAGGGCTGGTGGAAGCGTCGCAAGGGCTATCGCGCCTTTGCAAGCGGATTTTACGATCTGATCGAGGCGGAAACATCGCCTATCGTTGATGAGTTGAAAGTACGTCAAGCCACCGACATACATGCCAGAGCCGAGCAGGAACTTCGTGATTTCCTGAGCGAACAGCGTGCGTTGCTCCTCGATATTAGTGAAAAATCAACTGTTGGCGTAGACGACCTGAAGGATATCTTCGGTATCACCGCCCAACAGGAACGCGATGAAATGTTTGACTACATCTTTGAAGAGCTGAGCGATGCCGCAGCGCGGGAGACTGAGGAAGCCGTATGACGAATGATGCCGCAGCCATTGGCCGCAAGCGCCGCAAACCGCGTATTGCGCTGATGGGTGAATTTAGTGCTGGCAAAAGCACGCTTTCAAACCTTCTTCTGGGCGCCCGCCCATTACCCGAAAAAGTAACGGCTACCCGCCTTTCGCCAGTTTGGATGTCTTACGGCACAAAGGACCCCTACCGTATCGACGTCAATGGCACGAAGGAGCCGGTGTCCATCGAAGAGCTTGAAGGCATTCCGGTGGAAGAGACCCGTTGCATCCGTCTTTTCATGGAAGCCAATATCTTAGAAGTGTGCGATCTGCTGGATTTCCCCGGCATTTCCGACCCCAATATGTCGTCCGATGTGTGGGAACGCATGTTGACTGAGGTGGATGCCGTCATCTGGTGTACCCACGCAACACAGGCTTGGCGCCAATCCGAAGCCGCCGTTTGGGACACCATCCCGCAACTCGTGCGCGAAAATAGTGTTCTGCTGATCACGCGATATGACAAACTGACCACCGACAAAGACCGCCGTCGCGTATTTGCGCGCGTAAAGCGCGAAACAGGTGGACAGTTTGGCGGTACTTTCCCGATCTCACTGACCCATGCGCTTGAGGCTGGAGAGGATCAAGACCGTTGGGAAGCTAGCGGCGCAGGTCCTTTTGTCGATCATTTGATTGAAGTGATACAGGCGCTTAGCGAGATCGTGGCACGCTCGGATCGACCACTTTACAATTATGCTGACTCCTCCGAGATAACGCCAGCACCGGCAGCGGTTATGCCGCGGCGCGTGGAGCTTCAACTTGAGGCGGGCGATAGACCTGTGCGTCAGCGGCCCCCGGCACCGTCATCCTAGACTAATAGTGATGAGTTTGACCCTACTGGCCATTGCCGAGGTCGTTTTGCAATCTGAAACTTCACGTTCGGGCTGATAGTCTCGGCGATCCATCAATTTGTTAACGTCAGCCTCAATTTGTGATGGCCGCTGTGTATGACGTACAGAGATTAGCCGCAGTATCTTCCACATTGCTACATTTTGACGTAAGTAGGGTCTCATGGGACCTCTTATGTTGGGCAACGTCAATGGTATTGGAAGAACTGGATAGGCTGAAAAGCCAGTTCGCGGGCTGTGAAACGCTTGCCTTCGCTGACTTGTCCACAAAGATGATTTTGGTCACGAATTCTGATGCCAACCTGCCCCGCGAAGCGCTCGACAAGCTTTGCGCTGAGGCGACAGTGGTTCTAGGAAAGTCTGGCAAACCCAGCCTTGGCGATACTGATGCAGAGACAGCTTATGTGTCGTCCGGTGGTCAATTGCGCGTTTTCATGCGGGCACCAGATGAACCTGACGACGTTTTGTGCTGCATCTGTGCATCGAGCATTGATATTGCCGGTTTTCTGGCGGACGCGAGACCCAGCCTTGCACAGATAAGCGGTGGAGGCTGATATGGACGCAAGCACCGATGAATTCCACCTCGTGCGTGGTAGCAAGATTAGCTCCCTGGCCAGCAAGGTGCAGGAGCTCGCATCGGATGACGTTGTATTTGTGGGTAGGGCCCGCCTGCTGGCGACGGCTGGATCAATGCCGCCGATCACTGCAATTCTGCGAGAAATCGACAATACGGTTCTGGACCGAAAGCTCAGCTTTCAGGTTGGTGATGTTTCATTTGCGGTCATTGCAGCTGGGCGTCGCTTGCAGGGCTTTGTGGAATTGCCTGAGGGCACAAAAGACGCTGATAAATTTCTGAACCAGGTCCTTTCAGAAGAAGATCCTGACGTTATGAACGCCGCAACCAATATGATCATGCAATACCGCACTGCGGAGGCAAAAGTGACGGTGCAATCGGAACCTGCCCGTCGGTTAGGCAAAGGATCGGATGCCGGGATGAGCGTGAACGGTCTCGTCCGTGTCTGGAATGTGGACATGGATGCCAAATCGGCGCCGCCTGTAGAGCGTTTCCTGGCTCAAAGCGTCGAACATCTGGTTTCCAGCCTTTACGTTGTGAATGGTCAGGCCGTTGAGATGTCAGACAATGCTGTTTTGCTGCAATCTGTTTGGGAAAACCAAGTTCCGGCCTTTTTGGAGAAGTACAAAAAGACCAATCCGCATCCCGGCGCGCCCGCTTTGATGTGTTTTGAACACCCGCAGGATGAGACAGGTGCTTTGGCGCTGGCCATCTCAGGCGAAGAAATCGCGATCATGTCGTACAAGCCGGAAACGATTGGCCAGCTGCTTGAATACTGGCAGTCAGTAACATCCTGACCGTTTTGCGCGGCGACTGCCGCCGCCGCGCATGACAGTATTATGCAATTGGATCAGGTTCGAGATCCAAGCCAATAATCAGTGGATCGTGGTCGGATGATGCATAGACCCCGTCATTGTAGAAGGCATCATCCTTGAACGAATTGTCGTAGTTGATCAGGTCGGGTTCGTCCGCATTGATGTGCCATTCGGTTGCCCCCGTTACGTTGTCTGCCAATCCTGCGGATGCAAAACCTTGGTCCAGCGTGCCTTGCTGCCCGTCGAAGACAAAGCTGTAGGCCTCATCCTGACCAATATAGGTGTCGATCAGATCGACCAACCCGGCCTCATCGTCCAGATACTGGACCGGGTCTTCCTCGGCATAAGCATTCATGTCGCCAAGCAGAAGGTAGTCATCAACCCCAGTACCGTTGTAGTCGTTGGCGATCCAGTCGGCCAGTTCCGTTGCTGCATCCAGACGCACCTGGTTCCAATAAGCCTGCCCATCATCCTGATCGTAGTTCGGGTCGGCAATCAGCGCATCGATATCGGCCTGCGTGAATTCTGTCCCGCCGCCATCGAGGTAGTCTTGCGCCGCCTCTGCCAGATCCTGCAGATCACTGTCGCCCTTGGATTTGAAGTGTGAAGACACCACGGTAAAGGTCTCGCCAGTTTCATTGTCTTCGAATGTCGCAGCAACCGAGGGTCGGTTTCGCTGGAAGTCGCCGACTTGAGCAGAGGCTGGCACATAGGGATTCATCACTTCGGCCAAGGCAAAGGTGGTGGCCGCTGATGCCTCATCAAAGAAGATGAAATCAGAACTGACCAGCGTTACAGCGTTTTCATCGTAGATTATGGCCGTTTGGATGGCGTCAGTACCAATGAAATCCTCTGTACCGTTTGATGGATCTACAAATGCATAGGATGCTCCGGACCCTGTGTCTGTCGCTTCGACATTCAGCGCATCGACAAGTGTTTGCAGGGCTGAATCGTCGCCAAAACCATTGTTTTCGATCTCTTGCAGCGCAAAGACCTCGGCCCCGGTGCCCGTGATGTTTGCGACCAGTTTTTCAGTTTGCCGCACGAGTTCTTCTTCGCTATCGGCGCCCCGCGGGTCCAGATCACCGTCTGGGCCGGTTCCGGCCCCAGTCACATCGATGGTTGAGAAGTAGTTAAGCACGTTGACGCTGGCTACCTGAATATCGCCACCCACGTCGTTAGGGGTATCCTGCCGTGCACCGCTATTCGTACTTTCATCGATCTCAAGTGTTTCGGTCACAACTAGTTGGTATTCGCCGAAAGAGTAATTCATCACACCTTCGACCGTATCGACGATCTCGCTACCAAGGCGCAGGGTTGATCCGGCATCACCAAAGTCATCGCCGACATCGAGGAAACCGTTACCGTCATCGCCTGCCCCACCGGGTACGAATTCGAATGCATCGGGGTTTTGCGATGTGTCGCCGTCGTCGAGTGTCAGACGGTTTGTTGCGTTCTGCTCTTGCAGCGCGGCGATTTCATCCGCCTCTGTTTGCGCATCATACAGTTGTGTGGCTTGGGTCTGGCTTCCCGCGCTGATCACAATCTGGCCGAACCGATCAAAGTTGAAGTTTTCGATCACGGTCAAAGGGTCGGTCGTGCCGCTGGACACACTGACCCGCATCCCCTCGATCGCTTCATAGTCCGGCACTGCATCGGGTGAGATCATGATCTCTGCCGCTGTAGGCAGGTCAACATCACTGGCTGTGATCACCTCGCTGGTGACGTTGGTGATTTGCGTACTTTCGAAATATTCATCGACCTCACCAGTGACGCTGACAAGATCACCGACCTGAACGTCAGCCACGTTGCTGGAGAACACAAAGATGCCTTCGGATGTGCTGTCATCGGCATCGGCGTCACCGTCTTCCTCCTGTAGGTAATAGCCAGACGATACAACATGCGTGACGACGGCCGTGACGTTCACATTCTCACCTTCGAGCGTTGAGGCATCCCCGCTACCCTGAATTTCGCTGATCAGGGCATCAATGGCTGGTGCAACCACGGTGTCGTTTGCAGCCCCGCGTGTTTCTGTGGCCGACGCAGCCCATGTGCCGTCATCTTGCAACTGCAGCGATGTGCCTGCATCGGCGCTGTTCTCGGACACGCCGATATCGGTGGATGTGACACCGTTTGCGGGACCCTCGGTGCCTGTCACCTCGCCTTCATAGCTGAGGAATTCGACCAGTGTGCCGTCATTAGAAAGTGCAATCCCGTCAGGCCCGTTCTGAATGCCCGGAGTGTCGATGACGTAGTAGTCGTAGGTTCCGTCACTGGTTAGCGTGGCGTCAGCCAAATCATAGCTGTTGTAAATGCTCCCGCCATTTCCGTTGTATAGGTCAACGGTCAGCGCGCTGACGTCTTCGTCCGCATCCACGCGAATTTCGATGAACTCACCTGTGTCGGAGCCGTCGGTGTCATAGTGAAACTCATTGATTTGGGCTGTTGTGGCCGTCGGTGGAACGTCAGCATCATTGGCCAGGCCGGCCGTCGCCGTGGCTGGGGCGTTCCATGTACCGTCGTCATTGCGGGAAAGTGACAAACCAATCTCTGTGTCACCGGCCTCCGAGACGCCAACATCGGTCGATGTCACGCCATCAGCCGTACCGCCAACCCCGTCGAATGTGCCTTCATAGCTGAGGAATTCAATCAGCGTGCCATCGTTTGACAGCGCCAGACCATCGGGGCCACCATTCTGGATGCTTGCACCCGTCAGAACGTAATAGTCGTAGGTTTCATCTGATGTGAGCGCAAAATCTGCGACATCAAGCGTACCATACGTCGCCCCGCCATTCCCATTGTAAAGCTCAAGGATCAGGCCAGAGACATCAGCCCCAGTGTTCACCCGGATCTCGACAAATTCGCCCTCATCTGAACCCGCGTTGTCATAGTGGAATTCGTTGATGCGCGCCTCAAGCGCGGGGGCGTCGTCGCTACCGGTGATGGTCACTGTTACAGTCGCAGTGCTGGTACCGCCATTGCCGTCATCGGCAGTGTAGGTAAATGTATCAGTTGCGGTTTCGCCGTCATTGAGGTCGGCAAATATGTCGCCAGGATCATACACGATATTGTCTCCGTCAAAGCTGATTGTCGCGCCCGAAGTGCTAGCCGTATCCAAGGCGCTGATGGTCAGAGTGTCGCCATCGAACTCCAGATCATTGTCTAGCAGCGTTGCTGCCGCGATGGTCAGGCTGCTGTCTTCGTCAGTTGTAGCTGTATCATCGCGGGCCAGTGCCGCGTTGTTGTCGCCGTTGAGCAGCAGGGTGTAGTTGTCGAGGGCGAAAAACACAGCCTCTACCCCGACAAGCCGATCTGTTCCTGCATCGTCGTAATCAGTGGATAGCGAAGTGATCGTATTGGGGCGATACCACAGATCGCTGAGCTCAATATCGTAATCCGTGATTCGACCTTCATAGGTCACAGTGTCGTAGCCCAGGCCGCCATTGATGTAGTCATCACCTTCGCCGCCAACGACGGTGTCATCGCCAAGGCCAGCAAGAATGCTGTCGTCGCCCGCGCCTGCGTCCACGATATCTGCGCCAAAGCCCGCAAAAATTTTGTCGTCGCCTTCACCTGTTGAAATTTCGTCAGCTCCACCGAATGCGAAAACAATGTCGCTTCCCGGTGTGCCATCGATGATGTCAGAACCAAAAGAGCCGAAAAGATAGTTAAAGCGCAGATTAAACATGGTTATTCCCCCAACCGTTGATTGTAGCCTTTTTGCAGTATTCCACTTTTGTATCAGTAATACCGCAAAGCTCGCATTAGCCGAAGGGTTTACATGCCGCTCAATCACCGGTTCTGACGCAAGGTTACCTGCTACATTTTTTGGCGCTGCAAGTTTGGCGCATTCGCCCGGCAATTCGCATGAGCAGAACAAGGTAGTTTTCACTGGCGCGCTTGGCTGAAAAAAGCCGACTCTGATCGGCTTTAGGGCGCAGCCCTTCCGATGCCAATCCGGGCGACTTAGACTTTAGTTGATAATTTCCTTTGCAGAGAAGCCAATAATGTACACATATCTGAGCCGCCGCAGCATGCTATCCGGTCTGTTGGCATCCGCAGGCACGACAGCACTTTTATCCAACAGCGCATTTGCACAAAAAACAGACACGCCCCCTTCAACGTCGTTTTCCCACGATTGGTTGAAACAGGAAATGGAGTCGCGGGCCGCGAGACCCCATCAGTCACCCACGCTGCTGGACGGGTTTTTTCAGGATCTGAGCTACGACGCCTATCGCAATATCAGATCATCCAACGAAAGGGCGCGCTGGTCTGACACGAACCTAGCCTTTCAGATCCATCCCTTCCACCCCGGATGGTTGTATAAGGAACCTGTGGTCATTCATCAGGTCGAAAATGGCGAAAGCCGCGCGATGAATTTCACGACCGAAGACTTCGAATACATGAACGAGCTTGAAGGCACAGTTCCTGAAAACGCCGTACTTCCGGGTATTGCGGGTCTTCGGATCAACGCCCCACTGAATAGGGCCGATTTGTTCGATGAGCTGATAGTGTTCCTTGGGGCCAGTTACTTCCGTGCGCTTGGCCGGGGCAACAGCTACGGTCTGTCCGCCCGCGGCATCGCCATCAATACATGGCTCGAAGGGCCAGAGGAGTTCCCACGCTTTTCCGAATTCTGGCTGGAGCGCCCCGTAGAAGGGCAATCAAATCTGGTGGTCTATGCTGCTTTGGAGGGCCCGTCACTCACGGGCGCATACCGCTTCAACATCGAACCGGGCGCGGACACAACTGTTGAGGTTGAGGCCACCCTGTTCTTCCGCGAAGGTGTCGAGCAACTCGGCCTCGCGCCGTTGACGTCGATGTTTTACTACTCAGAACATTCCGAGCGTCGCTTCAACGATTACCGTCCACAAGTTCATGACAGTGATGCCTTGAAAATCGTGCGTAACGACGGCGACACATTGTACCGGCCGTTGAATAACCCGCCGCGCGTCTCAAGTTCGTATTTTGTCGAAGAAGAGTTGGCGAGCTTTGGTCTTGTTCAACGCGACCGGCGCTATGAGGATTATCAGGACGCGGGTGCGCGCTATCATGATCGGCCATCGGTTCTCATTGAAACGCTGGACGATTGGGGGCCGGGTACCATCCGCTTGGTCGAGATTCCGGCTGAGTTGGAAATCGAAGATAATATCGCGCTTTTCTGGGTACCTGAAACACAGCCAGAGGCCGGTGAAACACGGACCTATCATTACATCATGCATTGGGGTGATCTGAACCCTGATCCAGATTCGGCCCTTTCATGGGTCGCACAGACCGGCGCAGGACATGGCGGGCCATCCGGCGTACCGATCGTCAACAAAAATGCCCGCAAGTTTGTCGTTGATTTTGAGGGCGGCATTCTGGCCGGATCGCCAGAGGACGCCGTGTTCGAACCTGTTGTTACCCTTTCGGCTGGCGATATCGACCACGTTACCTTTTTCAAAGTTCCTGAAGAGGAAACAGATGTATCGCTTTGGCGTCTGGTGATTGACGTAGATGGTGGCGACGAACCGGTGATCGAAATCAGTGCACATATTGCCGGGTACGGCCGCAAGCTGACAGAAATCTGGATGTATCAGTGGCTCCGAAATATACCGGAGAAGACGGCAGACGCCGCGCCGGCCACTGAACAGAACTGAGGCATGAACGGCTGTCAATGATGGGAAACTCATCGCCGGCTGATTTCTAAACCAGTTACAAAACCAGCAAAACTGCGCCCGTTTTTTAAGCAAGAACGGCCAGAAGCGGCTGCGAAACCCGCAAACGGACCCGTTCGCCTGAATTTTGGGCTGTTCGCTGGGGACTCTGTTGTAGCCAGCGCATACCAAATGGCCGTCCACAAGGACATTTTCGCCGCACAGCGGGTTTCCTGACAGAAACGCCCGCTGCGCGACTACAACATCACTGTTGCGGGCCACTGCATAACACCTGGGATTATGGAGTGAATAGGCGCCGCAACGACGAACGGGGATTTTGTTTCCATGATTAACAAAAAAATGCTTGGCGTATCGGCTTTTGCCGCGCTTCTCACGAGTACAGGGATGGTAATGGCACAGGATTGTGCCGATCCGATCAAAGTGGGTGTTCTTCACTCTCTCTCCGGCACCATGGCGATTTCTGAGACCACTCTGAAAGACACCATGTTGATGCTGATCGAAGAACAGAACGCCGCTGGCGGCGTGTTGGGCTGTGAACTGGAAGCTGTGGTTGTTGACCCTGCATCCGACTGGCCACTCTTTGCTGAAAAAGCACGCGAGTTGCTGACAGTGTCTGAAGTTGACGTCATCTTTGGCAACTGGACATCAGTGTCGCGCAAATCTGTTCTGCCCGTCATCGAAGAGCTGAACGGTCTGCTTTTCTATCCGGTGCAGTACGAAGGTGAAGAATCTTCGCGCAACGTCTTTTACACGGGCGCTGCCCCGAACCAGCAGGCGATCCCGGCCACGGATTACTTTCTTGAAGAGCTAGGCGTTGAAAAGTTCGCTCTCTTGGGAACCGACTATGTCTATCCACGCACGACGAACAACATCCTTGAAGCCTATCTCAAGGATAATGGCATTGCCGAGGAAGACATCTTTGTGAACTACACACCGTTCGGTCATTCTGACTGGGCGACCATCGTGGCTGATGTCGTGGCACTGGGCGAGGACGGCAAGCAAGTTGGCGTGATCTCAACCATCAATGGCGACGCCAACATCGGTTTCTACAAGGAACTGGCTGCAGCCGGTGTCTCTGCTGACGATATTCCTGTTGTTGCGTTCTCGGTTGGTGAAGAAGAGCTTTCCGGGCTGGATACATCTGATCTGGTTGGTCATCTGGCGGCTTGGAACTACTTCCAGTCTGCTGAAAGCGATGCGAATGACGCATTCATCACGGCCTGGAAAGAGTTCGCTGGTGAAGAGCGCGTAACCAATGACCCGATGGAAGCCCATTATGTCGGTTTCAACATGTGGGTTAACGCTGTCGAGGACGCTGGGACAACAGACGTCGACGCTGTCCGCTCTGCTATGTACGGTCAGGAATTCCCGAACCTGACAGGCGGGACAGCCGTGATGCTGCCAAACCATCACCTGGCCAAGCCAGTGCTGATTGGCGAAATCCGCGACGACGGTCAGTTCGACATCGTCAGCCAGACCGAGGAAGTTCCAGGCGACGCATGGACAGACTACCTGCCAGAGTCGGCCGTTCTGGTCTCTGACTGGCAAGAGCTTGAATGCGGGATGTACAACACGGAAACCGAGACCTGCGTACAGCTGACATCGAACTACTAATTTCGATCTAAACCAAAGTATCAGGCGCGGGTCTTCCTGCGCCTGATTTCACAATAAGATACTGAAAGCCCCTTATGCGCCGCGTCTTTATTCTTGTTGCCACGCTTTTGGGCCTTGCCTCGGCTTCTGCCGCCCAAGACCTGCAATCCATTCTGCAAACCCACGCCGACGAAGTGGCCAAACCATCCAGATCTTCGGTTGGGGTGGTGCTTGATGACCTGGTCGCCTCTGGCTTGCCGCAGGTTTTGCCGTTTCTCGAAGGTTGGCAGGATCGCCAGTTATGGCAGCGCGATGTGGATGGGGTGTTCTTTCTTGCCGACGATGGTGATCCTTTCACTATCACGGATGTTGATACAGGCGACGAAACCGAGGCATCCGAAGATGATTTTTCGCAGTTGCGCCCCAATGGTGGTGTCCGCCGGGTGATCGCAACCGCGCTGGTCCAGTTCCAGCTTACCGATCCTGACCTGCGCCGCCGCGTAACAGCTGTTGAGTCAATCGCCCGCCGCCCTGATGCATCACAGCTTGAACCACTGCTGGCCTCGATTGAGGATGAGCCGAACCCGAACCTGAAGGCGCGCAAAACTCAGCTGGCCAATTTTTTGACGGCCAGCTTCGCGGACGCACCAGAGGACCGCATCGCCGCAATCGAAAGCTTGTCGGAGGACACAAGTGTTGAAGCCCGGGCAGTACTGAACCAAATCCTTGATACTGACGCGGCGTTTGTCGAAGACGAAGAACCGCCAGAAGATGCCAATGTTGCCCGCATCATCGCGGTCGGTAGCGAAAACCTAAGTGCGGATGACGCCTATGACCGTCTGGTCGATGAAGAACTGGCCGCCGCACGCACGCCTGCCTCGGCCATCAGAACGGCCTTGGAAGCGAACATTGTCGATGGCCGCGTGGGTGAGGTCCCACTGTCGCAACTCAACGACAACGCCAACCGTGAACTGGCCTATGCCCAACTGGCAGCTGCCGGCACCGTACCGCCCTTGGTGACAGATGTTGATCGTGATGGGATGCTTGCCAAGTTCACATTTTATGAAGAATACGAAGAGGAAAATTCAGAGATCACTGACGCAGCTGAACGCGCTTTAGCTTCGGCAGAGCGCCGTGTGGCTGCGGGGCAAGCGGCTGATCTGGCATTGGATGCACTCTCGCTCGCGTCGATCTATTTCCTTGCTGCTATCGGCCTTGCCATCACCTTTGGTGTGATGGGCGTCATCAATATGGCCCATGGTGAGTTCATCATGATGGGTGCCTATACTGGCTATGTCGTCCAGCAATTCATTCCCGATTATACGGTAAGTATTATCGTGGCACTGCCGCTGGCTTTCGCAATCACTTTCGGCGCGGGCGTCGCGATGGAGCGGTTGGTCATCCGCCATCTGTACCATCGACCGCTGGAAACGCTGCTGGCGACCTTTGGTATATCCATTGCGCTTCAGCAGTTGGCCAAAAACATCTTTGGGACTCAGGCCCGCCCGCTTACTTCGCCCGAGTGGCTGGATGGGGCGTTGGTATTCAGCGACGTCATCCAGATCAGCTATATCCGCGTTGCAATTTTCGTGCTGGCGCTGATCTTTCTGGGGGTTATTCTTTACGTTCTGCGCCGCACCCGGCTTGGGCTTGAGGTGCGCGCAGTTACACAGAACCCGGGTATGGCAGCATCGATGGGTATAAATCCGGATCGGATCAACATGCTGACTTTTGGGCTTGGGTCGGGCATCGCCGGGATCGCAGGCGTGGCGATTGGACTTTATGCCAAAGTTACATCTGAGATGGGCGCGGACTACATCGTGCAGTCATTCATGACTGTTGTTGTGGGCGGCGTCGGAAACGTCTGGGGAACGCTGGCCGGGGCTTCGCTAATCGGCTTCCTGCAAAAAGGGATCGAGTGGCTGAACCCATCCAATACGTTGGCGGCACAGACCTACATGATCCTGTTCATCATTCTCTTTATTCAGTTCCGGCCCAAGGGCATTGTCGCCCTCAAAGGTCGCGCGGCGGCGGACTAAACCATGCGAAAATCATTCATAGCTCAAAACCCGTCGGTCATGTGGTTCCTCATTGGACTTGCGGTCTTTACCATCGTTGTCACAATCATGTCTGAAGCCGGTATCGGTTTCCTTTCAACCTCATTCATCAAGACGCTGGGCAAGACATTGTGCTTGTGCCTTATCGCTGTCGCGATGGATGTGGTTTGGGGATATTGCGGTATCCTGTCCCTTGGACATTTCGCGTTTTTTGGGATCGGCGGCTATTCAATCGGTATGTGGCTGATGTACGCCCGCACCGAAGGGATCGTTGCGGGAAACCTCGCAAACAGGACCATCCCGGCAACCCCCGAAGAAATTGAAGCAGCCATTGGCAACCAGATATTCGGGGTCGTCGGCAGTTCGGACTTTCCAATGCTATGGGCGTTTTCGGACAGCCTATTTTTGCAATTGCTGATGGTTGTTCTTGTGCCGGGACTGCTGGCGCTGGTGTTTGGCTGGCTGGCCTTCCGCAGCCGGGTGACAGGCGTGTACCTCTCGATCCTGACGCAAGCGATGACCCTGGCACTGTCGCTCTATCTGTTTCAGAACGACAGCGGTTTGCGTGGCAACAATGGCCTCTCCGGCCTGCAAAACATCCCGGGCTTTCAGGGAACGCCGCAATCGACCATCTCGCTGGCTTTCTTCTACGCCTCCGCACTGGCCCTCGCGCTTGGCTATATTTTCTGCGCTTGGATCGTCTCGGGCAAGATGGGTAGCGTGATCCGCGCCATCCGCGACGATGAAGCAAGGGTGCGGTTTCTGGGGTATCATGTCGAAAGCTACAAGCTGTTCGTTTTCACCGTGACCGCGATTATAGCAGGTATTGCCGGTGCGCTTTATTACCCGCAGGCCGGTATCATCAACCCGGCTGAGATTGCACCAATTGCCTCGATCTATCTGGCGGTTTGGGTGGCCATCGGGGGCCGTGGTCGTCTTTACGGCGCTGTCATTGGTGCGGCCTTTGTATCGCTTCTCTCAAGCTGGTTCACCGGAGGTGGCGCCCCACCCATCAACCTCGGCTTCTACACGGTTCAATGGACCGATTGGTGGCTGGTGCTGCTTGGTTTCTCATTCGTGGCTGTGACCCTGTTCTTCCCCAAAGGAATTGGCGGCCTGTTTGATTATCTAGTGAGGAAGCCGCAATGAGTACACTTTTGGAAGTGTCCGGCGTATCGGTCAGCTTTGATGGGTTCAAGGCGATTAACAACCTGTCGATCCAAATCGGTGAGCCGGAGCTACGCGCCGTGATCGGACCCAACGGTGCGGGGAAGACCACGTTCATGGACATCATCACCGGCAAGACCAAACCGGATGAGGGGCGGATTATCTGGGGCGACAAGAACATCTCTTTGCTGGGCAAGTCAGAAAGCCAGATCGCACGCGAAGGCATCGGACGGAAATTTCAGAAACCCACTGTTTTTGAGGATCAGACTGTACGCGAAAACCTTGCCATGTCGTTGAAAAATCCGCGCGGACCGTTTTCGGTGCTGCTTTACAAAAAGACCGCGCAAGGCGGTTCCCGGATCGAAGAGATTGCCGAAGAGATCGGTTTGACAGACGACCTGACCCGCAAAGCGGGTGAATTGAGCCACGGCCAAAAGCAGTGGCTGGAAATCGGAATGCTGCTGGCCCAAGATCCACGCCTTTTGCTAGTCGATGAACCCGCAGCCGGGATGACAACGGCAGAACGGGAACACACAACGGATTTGCTCAAGCGCGCGGCAAAGACGCGGGCCGTCGTCGTGGTAGAGCATGATATGGAATTTGTCCGCCGTCTGGATTGCAAGGTAACGGTACTGCATGAAGGATCGGTGCTGGCCGAAGGGTCCCTGGATCATGTGACCGCCGATCAAACCGTAATTGACGTGTATTTAGGGCGGTCGTGATGCTGGATGTAAAGAACCTGACCCTGCATTATGGGCAAAGCCAGATTTTGAACGGGATCGACCTATCTGCTGCCGTGGGTGAAGTGACGGCGGTGATGGGGACGAACGGGGTGGGTAAGACCAGCTTGCTCAAAGCTATTTCCGGGCGGCACCCCTACACGGATGGCGCGGTGCAGGTAGACGGTCAGGCGCTCAATCATCCCAGCGCATTTGAGGCGGCGCGTGCCGGTGTAGCCTATGTCCCACAAGGACGTGAGATTTTTCCGCTGATGTCAGTGCTGGAGAATTTGGAGACGGCCTTTGCCTGTCTACCAAAGGATCAGCACAATATTCCCGACCAAGTTTTTGAGCTGTTCCCGGTACTGAAAGACATGCAGAACCGGCGCGGCGGCGACCTGTCAGGTGGTCAGCAACAGCAGTTGGCGATTGCCCGGGCGCTGATCACGCGACCCAAGGTTTTGTTGTTGGATGAGCCGACAGAGGGAATTCAGCCAAACATTATTCAACAAATCGGCCATACGATCAGTCTCCTGCGTGAACAGGGCGAGATGGCGATTGTGCTGGTAGAACAGAATTTCGACTTCGTTTTCGGTCTTGGCGACCGGTTTGTCGTAATGACGCGCGGCGAAGTCAGACGTCGTATGGATAAGGCCGATGCAACAGCCGAACAGTTGCTGGCCGACGTGGCACTGTAGCGCCAGATTGGGATGCACCGTATGCGGCGCATCCCATTGAGCTTTACGAAAACAGCGTGCCGCCGTTGATATCGAAACCACCACCGGTGATAAATGCAGCTTCGTCAGATGCGAGATATGCGACCAGATTGGCAACATCCTCGGGCGAGCCTTCCCGTTTCAGCGGCGTAACATTTGCGACATGCGCGCGGACTTCGGGTTTGGTGAAATTGTTGTGGAAGTCGGTATCGATCATGCCAGGATTAAGCGCGTTCACACGAATTTTGGGGCCGAGTTCTTTGGCCAGACCACGGGTCATGGTCAGCAATGCGCCTTTTGAGGCACCGTAGGCCAGTGCGCCGGGCCCACCGCCGTCACGCGCGGCCTGTGACGCAAGGTTCACAATAGCCCCCCCTTCTTGGATGTGTGGCAACGACGCTTTGATCAGCATGAATGCCGATGTCAGGTTCAGCTCCATGACCGTCCGAAAGTGCTCAACCGACATTTCAGCCGTGGGCACCCGTTCAATCAAGCCACCTGTGACCGGCACGACGATGTCGATTTTGCCAAATTCACTGACAGTACGGTCCACGAAGGCCTGCACTTCGGCTTCGTTTGTCATATCACCCTGCATCGCAAAGGCGCGACCACCTGCGGCGGTGATTTCCTTAACCGCGCTATCGGCACCGGCACTGCTGGAGTGATAGTTGATCGCAACCGCCGCCCCGGCTTCGGCCAAACGTATCACGCAGGCACGCCCGATATCGCGACCGCCACCAGATACGATTGCCACTTTGCCCTTTAGGTTCATTATTGTTTCTCCTGTTCGCGGTGCACCATCGTCACCGTTTATGATTTAGCCAATTTTTGGACGACGACGCGGAAAGTGCGCTCATCGCTATCTGTGAAATATAGGTCGCAGTCGTAACCCTGATCGTCCATGAAGTGAAAGATGCGTTTGGGGTCATCAAGCCGATACGGCACAAGAAGCGTGGCTATTCTGTGACGTTTCGCTTCTGGGAAATGCGCAGTCATGCAAGTGCTGATGGGAAGCCCCTCAACCTCAGACGGATCGACACCTGAGAAGCCTGTTTCCTGCGAAAGCGTGGGCTTGCCACCTTCCGACCAGATCACCTGTCCGTAGAAACCTGATCGTTCACCGGTGTTCCGAAACGCCCCTTCGCTAAGCGAATAAGGGTTGTTGGCGTGGAGCAGCCAATCGATAGTCACCGGTTCGGATGCATCCACACTGTCGATGATGACAAAATAGCTATCGTGAACGAAATGCACTTCACGTTGGGCTTTGGTCACTTCCGGTGTCAGCGACTGATAGGCCGCTGTGGCATCACCGCTAATGTAGATGTGGTCTTCGCACGTCTCGGCCGTACTGATCATCCCGGCCGAACGCATCGCCCGCGATTTGTCTTTGTCGGCATATTGCCCCTTGCCGTTGATCAGAATCGCATTTTTGGAGCGGGTCTGGCGCCGCCATGTCTGGTGCATGGAGCTGTTGAAGGCGACATAGTGCCCCGACTGGATCGCAAGGTCTTCGCCGTAGGCCGCTAGGCAAAATGCATTCTGATCACCATGGCTGTGGCTGATCGATCCATAGGGCGAGGCTTTCATGACGAATTGTATATGCTGATCAGGGTCATCCATCCGATGCTGAATGGCGGACCAGCCGATCCCCTTGAACCAGCGCAGTTGATCGTCGTCACCCGGTGCTTTGCCTTCGACCGAAGGCCAGTCGTGCTGGTACATTAACTCGTCAAAGTTCAAATCCCACCAGCCGTAGTTATAGAACGCCATTTCGGTGCCGGGGTCGTTCCGCTTCACCTCGTCGTAGTACCATTGATAGGCTGGGTTGCCGGTGACGCCCGCGAATTGGCGCAGGTTATAGCCGACTTTCAAGCAAGGCAGATCACCCATAGTGCTGTCATCGCCAAAGGTGGCCCGACGGGTGTCGGGCGCTTTGGTGTAAAGCGGGAAGTCACCAGTTTTATGGAAAAACGGGCGGTCGTAAATATTGATGCCCGTATAGGATTTCAGCAGGTTCGCCGCCTCGATCAGATAGGCCATACCGGTCATCCAATAGTGCGGACCCTCAGCCCAGCCGCCTTCCGCGTCGCCCCACGGCGAGTAAACCGTGAACAGAAATTCGATGGAATAGTCGAGCCATTCGCGCGCCTCGTCAGCCTCGTCCAGTAGCGCAATTGATGCAGGGATCAGAACGGCAGAGACGGCCCGAACCGCGTGGCTATCAAATGGGAACAGATGAATGTTGGCGTGTTTGATGATATGATCGGCCACTTCGCGGGTCCGTGTCAGCAAGGCCTCACGCAGCTTCGTTCGCTCATCTTCGGTCAGTTCCGCATGCAGCCAGTCGTAACCCCAAGCCAGAGCAACGGTAACGCGGAACGCCCATTCGTCGGTGTAAGAACGCGATGTCGTGCCAGCAGGGTCCCAGTCAGACGCCGCGAGCAGCCATTCCTTTGCGCGGTCGCGCATCTTGGTATCTTCCAGCACATGCCCTGCGATAGCCAAGTGCCGGATCGCGTAGATCAGTTCCTGACAGTCGATATACGTCTGCCGCCAGATCGGAGGTGTCCGCTGATTGTTTGGATATGGGGCAGGCTCATCCATGACGGGTCGGTCAAGCCACGGTTTGACCGACTTTTCAAAGAATACGTCCCAGGTACAATGGGATGGGTCACTCGCCAACTCAGCCCGGAAATTTTTCAGCTGATCCTGATTGAGCCACAACCGGGGATGCGACCGGTCGGCCTTGTCATAGCGGCTGGCCCGATCAGCAAGCGGAGTTTCGGGCAGGTCGTCGGCCACATGGAAACTTCGTGAAATGCTCCAATCCGTGGCGGCGGCACCCGCTGCTTCATCCCAAACGGCATAGGACCAATGGTAATCACCGGGCTCAAGCGTTTCTGGTGGGGTGAAAAAGTTCAGCGGGATACCAGTGTACGTGTGAGTGGCCTTGGCAGGATAGGCAGGGTCCTTTGATATACGCAGGACATATGTCGCCTCGGTTTCGACAACAGGCAACCACGTGAACCGCGGCGGATTTTCGGTGAGCACTGTTTCCGCGTCGGGGCCGTATTGAATATTAAGACGTCCGGCCTTTGGTTCATCAAGAAAAGGCATTGTGGGTTGGGCTGAGGCCGACATCTGGGGATTTCTTTCGTGAATTGCTAAGTGAATGGATCGCAAGACACCGCCCGACAACTATTGCCGGGCGGTGTTGGTTTCAGATTTGCTTATCAGCCACCGTACTGCCGGTCATAGGCGGATTGCATGGCTGCCAAGACTTCGTTCAAGCCCATTTTGTCGAGTGTCGAAATATACTCGTCCCAGTCAGCATTGATGTCGCTGGAACCCAGAACCCATGCCTGCTGCTTTTCAAGCATATAGGTACGGATGCTAGACCAGTTCTTGTCATATACAGACTGCTCTTCTTCGTTGAACGTCACGCCTAGGAACTGGTCGATCAGGTAGTCGCCGCTTTCATAAAGATCGATCCCACGCAGGGCGTGCTCGTTGGTCCACTGGATTTCGTAGTTGTAATCCTGATAGAAACCACGGCGCACCTGTGCGCCGATGTCTGTCAGCTGTGAATTCACCGGGCGGTCGTTTGTCAGGAACTCTTCGGTGAAGACAGCTTTGCCATCAACCAGATCGTACTGTTCACCTTCCACACCGAAGTTGGCAAGACGACGCCCCTCTTCAGTGAACCAGAAATCCATGTATTTGATGGTTTCGACCGGGTTCTCGTTGGAGAAGCTGATCGCCCAACCTTCAGGTTTGACCGGAATGCGGCGATGCTCTTCCATACGTACGCCAGAGATCGATGCGGGCGGGACCATGGCCTGGAACGAGAACCCAGGCACCGCCTCGGCAACGCTGTCGTTATAGCCGGCGGTCGATGCAAACCAATCATGGGTGAAACCACCAAGATCGTTGGACAGAAGGAAGTCGCGTGCGCTGGAACCGCGGGTGAAGACCTCTGGGTCAATCAAACCCTCAGCGTACCATTTGGCGACGTGCTCAAGACCGACTTTGTAGCCTTCGCCCACATAGCCGTGACGCACTTCGCCGTCGACAACGTGGAAGTCGTGATATGTATCGGAGCCCGATGTGCGACCATCCCAGAGTGTGACAAGACGCAGGACCTCTTCCCAGTTGCGGAAGAACGCAGGCACTTCGTCTTTTTGACCGTTACCGTTGGGATCACCGTTACGGAATGCGGTCAGCACTTCGTAAAGCTCATCAACGTCCTGTGGAACTTCAAGGCCCAGCTTTTCCAGCCAGTCTTCGCGAACGAAATAGGCCCGGCCATACTTCCCGTCGGGCAGATATGGCACGAAATACATGTTGCCGTCCGCTGCCAGGATTGAATTAAAGACCTCAGGCTTTTCGGCCATCACGGCTGCGATATTCGGCGCATGTTCGGCGATCAGATCCTGCAGTGGAATGAACGCGCCTTCGGGACCGTAGCGGTTGACATTGTCTTTGATGGACTTGCCACCCACGATGTCAGGCAAATCACCGGCCGCCAGCATCAGGTTGAACGCTTCATTGCTGTCAGGAGTATTCCCGATAGTGACGTTATTTAGCGACACACCTGTCATGCGAGCAGCTTCAAGCTCGACCGGCCAGTTGTTGTCGTATGTGAAGCTCTTGTCGTGCAGGTGCACGTCAAGTGTCAGTGGTTCGTCCACGACCATCAGATGGCCGTCCGCCATGACGGCGGCTGGTGCTGTTAACACCGTCGTCGTCAGTGCCGCAGCTAGGAATAAGGAATTTCGCATAGTTACCTCCCTGGTTGGATGCGATCGCATTATTCTTTAACACCCCCGAGTAGGATGCCTTTGTTGAAGTATTTCTGGATAAACGGATAGACGATCAAAACTGGAATAATCGAACACACAATAATTGCTGCTGTAACTGTCTGGACAGAGAACGCCGCACTCATGGCCGCGGCAGTGAATTCCTCGTCGCCAGTCAGTTCCACGATGATCCGGCGCAGATAGACTTGCAGCGGCAGCTTTTCTTCGTCCTTGAGGAGGATCATCGCCCAAAAGAACCCGTTCCAGCGCGACACCAGGCAGAAGAGCGTGATGGTCGCAATGGCCGGTTTGGATAAGGGTACGTAGACTTTCCACAAGACCTGAAAATCATTGGCCCCATCCATGCGTGCGGCTTCTTCGAACGATTCCGGGATGCCTTCGAAGAAGTTCCGCAGAAGGATGATGTTGAAACCGTTGACGGCGAAACCGATGATGATACCGAAATAGCTGTCAAGCAGGCCCAGATCGCGCATGTTCAGGAAGAACGGGATCATGCCAGCGTTGAACCACATGGTGAAAGCCACCATCAGGTTGAAAAACCGCCGTCCCTTCAGATGCGGACGCGACAGCGCGTACGAACCGGGGATGATGATCAGCAGACTCATGATTGTGCCGCCGATCGTGTAGATGAACGTGTTGCCGTAGCTGCGCCAGAATTCGTTATCTGACAGAACCCGTTCATAGGCCGCCCAAGTGAAATCAAGTGGAACGATAACGACGTTACCCGCCGCCGCCTGAAAGCCCGAACTGAACGACACTGCTGCGATGTAGATAAACGGGTACAGCGTCGACAGTGTAAACAGCCCAACCAGGAACATGTTGGCCGCAACAAAGACTTTGTCACCACGAGAGTAGAGATTCATGTTTGCCATCAGTTCATCCCTACCAAAGCGACGTTTTTGAATAGCGGCGCGCGATTGAATTGGCGGTGATCACCAGCACAAAGGCCACAACTGCGTTGAACAGACCAGCAGCTGCAGCGACATCGTATTGGCCGCCCTGAATACCCTGGCGATAGATGAACGTGTTGATCACATCCGCCTTTTCATAAGTCGCAGGCTGGTAAAGCAGGATGATCATCTCAAAACTGACCTCAAGCATGTTTCCGATCCGGATGATCAACATGATAATGATCGTAGGCAGAATGGATGGAATAGTGATTTTCCAGATCATCTGCCAACGACTGGCACCATCAACTACCGCACTTTCATAGAGCGACGGATTGACCCCCGCGATTGCCGCAAGGAACACGATTGATGAGAAACCTGCCTCTTGCCAGATGCTCGTGCCAATAAAGATTGGTCGGAACCATTCCGGTCGGGTCAGGAAGTAGACCGGATCAAAGCCAAGTGCTTTGATAAATGTGTTCACGATCCCGGATGATGGTGAGAAGGCAGCAATCACGATACCCGCGATAATCACGCTTGAGATAAAATGCGGCAGATAAACGATGGTCTGGGCCGTTCGCTTAAAGACCTGATTGACGATCTCGTTGAACATGATCGCCAGCAAGATCGGCACCGGAAAGCCGACGCAAAGACTGATGAAACTGATAGCAATCGTGTTGCGGATGGCCCGTATGAACTGATCGTTGTTAAAAAGGGTCTCAAAGTGTTCAAAACCCACCCAAGGGCTGCCGACAATGCCACGGAAAATGCTATAGTCCTTGAACGCGATCTGCAGGCCGTACATCGGCTTGTACAGGAAGACCAGCAACCAGATGATTGTCGGAGCAAGCAAAAGGTAAAGCTGCCAGTCCCGCTTAAGTATGATCAAAAGGCGTTCCCAGCGGGTCAGCTGACCGGCGGTCTTTGACGCCAAGGGCTGCACTACAACACCAGTTTTGTTGACGTCGGTCATGTTCTAGCTCGCCAGCTTTTGATCAAGGACCATGCCGGTATCGGCATCAAAGACGCGGATCAGATCGGGGCGAATGTAAAGCTGCCCCAGATCGTCCAGATGCGCGACGCTGCCATGGGTTTCCGCCTTGGCGACAAACGGAACCCCGCTGACGGTGGTGTGCAGCAATGCTTCTGAACCCAGCGTTTCGATCAAGTCCAGATCAATCGACATCGCACTGGCGCCATCGGTAGGTGCGATAGAGATATGTTCCGGCCGGACACCCACGACGATCTTGCGGCCTTCGCTGTTGCGCAACGCCTCAAGCTTTGGCAGTGCAATCTTTGCGCCGTTCATCATCGCAGCTGGGGCGTCATCGCCTCCAATAAGATCCGCAGTGATTTGGTTCATGGGCGGTGAGCCGATAAAGCCGGCTACGAAGGTATTCACCGGGTTATTGAACAGCTCCATCGGTGTGCCGACCTGCTCGATATAGCCGTCGCGCATGACGACAATCCGGTCGGCCAGCGTCATCGCCTCGACCTGATCGTGAGTCACATAGATGCTGGTAACACCCAAACGCTTATGCAGTCGCTTGATTTCGGCGCGCATCTGCGTCCGTAGCTTGGCATCAAGGTTCGACAGCGGTTCATCAAACAGGAACACCTCGGGGTGGCGCACAATCGCGCGGCCCATTGCGACACGCTGACGCTGACCGCCCGACAAATCTGCGGGCCTGCGATCAAGATACTCTGTGAGGCCAAGGATTTCAGCGACCTCAGCCACCGTACCTGCGATCTCGGCCTTTGGAGTTTTGCGGATGCGTAAACCAAAGGCGATATTTTCGGATACATTTAGGTGTGGATAAAGCGCATAGTTCTGGAAAACCATCGCTACATCGCGGTCTTTGGGTGCGATGTTGTTAACGACACGTTCACCGATGCGGAGAGCACCGTCGGAAATTTCCTCAAGTCCAGCGATCATCCTCAGGGTTGTCGATTTGCCGCAGCCCGATGGACCGACCAGCACTACAAATTCTTTCGGCTGAACCTCAAGATCAATGCCGTGGACGACCTCGACCGCACCATAACATTTGACGATGTTCTGCAAGCTGACACGTGACAACTGGCGGCCCCCTCCCTATAAGTTGTAACATCGTTATTGAATTTGTAAGAATTTGGCAATACAAATGTTTACAAATTTGTGAAGTTACCGTCAGGTCGCCGTTGCTTTTGAGGTCAGGCCAGCTGCGGCTTTACAAAATCGGCAATTAGACCATGGTCGACAAGTGCTCCACGGTGTCCGATCACCACCCCAGCGCAGCGTTGCGCGGCCCTGATCGCCATCTCGATTTCATCTGACATCATCAGGTTAGCCAGAAAGGTTCCCGCGAAAGAATCACCAGCTGCGGTTGTATCGACAACATTGGCCACGTTAGGAACGTCGAAAACATGTTTCGTCCCGTCATTCATGACCAGCGTCGGTCCTTCACCATCTTTGACGACGACTAGCTTCACGCCCAAATCACTGTAGCGGGCTACAGTTTCATCCGGGGATGCATCCCCAAAGGCCGTTGTTTCATCATCGAAGCTGGGCAGAACAATGTCGGCGATCCGGGCAGCCTCGGTAATGGTATCGAGCATGGTTTTAGTATCCGCCCAAAGACGCGGACGAATGTTTGGATCAAACGCGATTCGGGCACCGGGCCGAAGATGCGATCTTATACCCGAAAGCAGAGTCGCGACGTCCTCCGGCGGTAGAATGGCCAGGGTAATACCTGAGAAGAACACCATGTCGGCTTGGGCAACCTTGCGCCATAGAGCCTCTGCATCTTTCATCATCGACCGAGCGGCCGAGGTGTCGCGCCAATAGCTAAAACTGCGCTCTCCGTCTTTGAGGTGGATGGCGTAAAGACCAGGCGACCGGTTGTCGATGCGCGGTGTGTCAGCGCAATCAATACCTGCTTTGGTCATAGCAGCCAGCATGTCATCTGATATCTGGTCCGTGCCCAAAGCAGTGTGAAACGACACATTATGCCCCTCGGGCAAAGCGGCGCGGGCATACCACAGCGCGTTATAGACGTCGCCAGCATAGCTTTGCTGCCAAAGCTCCTGCCCCGCGGGTGAGAGTTCGACCATGCATTCACCAATGCCAAGGATGGACGCCATACCTATTGCCTCGTTTATTCTTCTGTCTTTACAACTATTTACAAATGCACGTAGAAGATGTTGACCGCCTAGCTGTCAGCTATGGCCCCATCAAAGACCCGCTTTCTTGCATTTTCGATGTGGTCGCGCATGGCCTTGCGTGCTGCTGGGCCATCCCCTGCCAAAATCGCTTCGTTAATCGCGTAGTGTTCCTGCTGCACAAGATGCAACCGCTCTTCCGGTTTTGTCAGCGAAAGGTTCCGTGTCAGGTTCATGCCCGTAATGATATTCGTCTTCATGGAATTGCGGGCAACCACAAAATACTTGTTGTCGGACGCGTTACAGATCGCAGCGTGAAAAACTTCATCAGCATCAACGCCAAGCTCACCTGCCGCCACGCAGCGGTCCAGCTCCTTGATCGCCAGCGCTAGTTTACCAAGATCCTCGTCCGTGCGACGGATGGCCGCCAGATAAGCGGCCTCACTTTCCACTGCGGCCCGAAACTCGAAGGTTCGTTGAATATCAGCAATGGACCCTACAGGCGCAAAGTCCAGAACTGCCCCGTCTGGCCGTCGCTTTACATACGAACCTGAACCCTGCCGGGACACGATCACATCATCTTCGCGTAACTGCTTCAACGCCTGCCGCAACACTGGGCGCGACATATCCAACTGCTCACTCAACATGTGCTCTGTCGGGAGCTTCCCACCGATCGGAATCGTGTTGTCCATGATCATAGACAGAATCCGCTCGTAAGCCTGATCCGCCAATGTTCTTTCGCCCGAGTGGCTGTCCTGCTCTGGCAGTTCCGCATCAACGGCCAGTTCTATCTGTTGTTTCGTTGGCGCCACTCTGCGAACCTATTCTTTGTTGTTTCGTCCGTTGGGGGATACAGACCGAAAATAGACGCCCCGTTTTGCACCATTTCAAGCACAAAGTCTTCAAATATCGTCATTTGGAGCGCTTCTTCGGCTACTTCCACGGCCATGTGAGCCGGGATGCAAACCACCCCCTCGTTGTCACCGACGATGACGTCGCCGGGAAAAATTGAAACGCCGCCACAAGCAATGGCGTCATTAACGGCCACCGCATGGTGTTTAGTCAGGTTGGTCGGCGCACTGGGGCGCGAATGATAGGCAGGCATATCCAGCGCCGCGATTTCAGGTGTATCCCGAAATCCACCATCCGTGACGATCCCCGCACAGCCCCGTGTCTGCAGCCGTGTCGCCAGAATGCAGCCGGCCGATGCGGCTGTGGCATCGCCACGCGAATCGATGACAAAGACGGCGCCGGGCGGGCACTCCTCGATCCCTTTGCGCTGCGCATTTTCGCGATCACAAAACGATTCGAGCACGTCGAGATCTTCACGCGCTGGTATGTATCTAAGCGTATAGGCCAGTCCGACCATGTTCTTGCCGGGGCTTAGCCGTTGCGGCCCCTGAAGGTAGATGTTTCGCAAGCCGCGTTTGAACATCGCGGTTGTAAGCGTTGCAGTACTTACCCGCGAAAGTGTTTTGAAAGTTTCGTCGTTCAAGTCTTTCATGCAGACAACGCCCTTCGCCCCGCCCAATCCGGCAATCTCTCGAATAGCATTGCTAGCCGGGGGCTAACAAATTGTCAATAATTTGTAAATTTTTGTAATAGAGAAACCAAGTAGTCCATTGTTTCAAAAGGGCAAAGAGTGTTCTTGGATACCAGATTTTTCTTCGTTTACAACGCTTTCCAAGGATTCGCAGTGCTGGCCGAAGCTCTCTACCGACAATGGTTTTAGCAGTAGTAGATCGCATAATCCGCTGTTGATATGGGCTAAAATATCGTTCGTTTGGATCGCCAAGCCGGCCCCATCCGTACAAACAAAAGAACAAATATTTACACATTAGGCTTGACAGGTGATAAATATTAACATCTCACTTTGCGGGCATCCGCGCACACCACCGGTCGCTGATTCATGGCGACCATTTATTATGCCGGACCAAGGGAGGAAAGTAATGTCACTATTCAAATCAAGTAAATCGTTCATCGGCGGTGCAATCGTTGCAGCCACAGTTGTTGCAACCAGTGCTGCTGCCCAAGATGTCACATTGCGTGGCGCGAGCATGTTCGACGAAGAGCATGCGTTCACTAAAACACTTTTCAAATTTTCTGAGCTGGTCGAAGAAAACTATGACGGCGATGTCGGCTTTGATATCCGTCTGAATGGCGAGTTGGGTGTCGAAGCCGACTACCTGACATTCTTGAACCAAGGCGTCGCTGTAGATTTTGCCATCATGGCACCATCCAACATGGCAACCTTCGCCCCATCTGCTCCACTGATGGATATGCCATTCCTGTTCCGTGATCTCGACCACTGGAACGCAGTTCTGTCCAGTGATGTGCTTGCACCTCTTGAGCAGGAATTGCTCGACACTGCTGATCTGGTTGTAATCGGCTATGCTGGTGGCGGTACGCGTAACCTGATCTCAAGCGATCCTATCGGGAACATGGACGAACTGGCGGGTCACAAAATGCGCGTGATGGGTGCTCCTATTCAGGCACAAGTGTTCTCTGCCATTGGCGCGGCCCCATCTGCCATCGCCTACAACGAAGTTTATAACGCCATCCAGACTGGCGTCGTGAACGGGCTCGAAAACGAAGCGGCCAGCATCCAGAATCTCAAGTTCTACGAAGTCGCGCCGAACATCACGTTGACCAAGCACACGATCACTGTGCGCCCCATCGTGATGAGCGGGAAGACCTACCGCACTTTGCCGGAAGATCTTCAAGCGGCGATCATGACTGCCGGAGCCGAGGCTGGTGCATTCGGTCGTGAACTGGAATCTCGCGAAGACGGCGTGAAGCTGCAAGAGATGGCCGACGCTGGTCAAATCGAAGTCAGCGAGTTTGAAGGTCGCGAGCAGCTGCTGGAGTTGGTTGCCCCTGTGCAAGACTCCTACGCGGCTGAGCTCGACGCAACTGAGTTGCTGGACGCAATCCGCAACTTCTAATCCATTAGGGCTGGGCGCCATCGCGCCCGGCCCATCCCCCATTTCCCAATTTCAGGATAAATCGATGGTCGGGCGTAGCTTAGAGACGTTTTGCATGGGCTTGCGCATCCTTGTGGGTGTGCTGATGGCCGCCCTGACGATCCCCGTCGCGATGCAGGTCATTTCGCGCTACACTGGGATCATCCCAGTGTATTTGTGGACCGAGGAACTAGCCACTTTCATCTTTGTATGGGTGATCATGATCGGGTCCATGGTGGCGGTCTGGGACGGGACACATTTTGACGTACATGTCATTCCGGATGCCAAGCGGCCAATTTTGATCTTGCTGCAAAAAGGTATCGTTCTGGTCCTGATTACAGTCTTTGCCGCGTTCTTCATGTGGTATGGACTCGAATACGCTGAATTCGGTTCGCGCCAGAACTCGACAATGATGCGCGCCAACAAAGCGATTACCTATATCTCTGTCCCCATTGCCGGGACCGTTTGGGCCGTATTCGCCCTTTACCGTTTGTTTGAGGCCTTCACCGCCTACCGCCAAGCCCCAACGAAAGTCACCTCATGATCATCGTCTCTACCGGGCTTGCCTGCTCGCTGCTTGTTGGCGGGTTTATTCTTCTGGTCATCATACGGGTGCCCGTCGCCTTCGCCCTTGGCATCGCAACGATGCCCTTAATCATGCTGGAGCTGCGGCTGACGCCCTTCATCGTCATTGACCGGATGTTCCAATCCTATGGGTCTTTCATCCTGCTGGCCGTGCCGTTCTTTTTGCTGGCCGCAAACTTGATGAACTCCGGCAAAATCACTGATAAGCTAATCGATCTCGCCCGCGTTCTAACTGGCTGGATGCCTGGCGGTCTGGGCCATGTGAATGTGGCAGTGTCGATGATGTTCGCGGGCATCTCTGGGTCATCAACCGCCGACGCTGCCGGCTGCGGCAAAATCCTGATTCCCGCCATGGTGCGCGAAGGTTATGACACACGGTTCTCCATCGCGATCACCGCCTGCTCGTCGGTTATGGGTGTGATCATCCCACCCAGCATCCTGATGATCGTCTGGGGCGGCGTGATGAATATGTCAGTTGGTGCTCTATTCCTAGCTGGTGCAGTTCCCGGGCTGCTGATCGGGGCCGCACTTATGGCTACGGTGTATGGCTACGCCAAGGTCTATAACTACCCCGTTGCAATCCGCCCCACCTTTGCCGACTTCTTCACCGCGTTCAAAGGTGCCGCGCTGGCGCTACTGACCCCGATCTTTGTCATCGGGTCTATCGTAATGGGTATCGTGACACCGACAGAAAGCGCGATTATCGCTGCCGTCTATGCGCTCATCCTCGGCATGTTCGTCTACCGGACGGTTACGGTGCGCGATCTTGGAGGCATTCTTTATGATACGGGCCGGTTTGCATCCATCTCGCTTTTCGCGATCGGGACCGCATCGGCCTTTGGTTGGTTGCTGGCCTTTTACAATGTTCCACGGCTGATCGTGGACACGATGACAGCTATGCAGTTTGGCACTTTCGGCACAGCCATCATGATTGCCGCCCTGTTCCTGTTCTTTGGCCTTTTCATTGATGCCATCCCGACAATCATCATTCTTGGCACTGTTCTGTTACCAGTCGCCACAGCGGCCGAAATTCACCCGGTTGCTTTCGCGATCATCGGGATTGTCTCGCTGGCTTTCGGTTTGGTGACACCGCCGTACGGGTTATGTTTGCTGATCTCGGCATCCATCGGAGGGATGAACGTGTCGCAGGTTCTGCGTGACGTCGCGATCATCCTGATGCCAATGCTCGCGATCCTGATGCTGATCATTCTATTCCCGCAGCTCGCTTTGTGGCTGCCATCCACGCTGATGCCGGACAGCTTCCGCTAGCAGTTATTCAAGGCCAGGTTCGTCCAGCAAGTGGCGGCCCTGGCGGTCCTCCACTTCGATCACCCAGAGGTCAGGATCAAAGCTGCGTTGTTTGGTAATTGAGGCATCGACATCCGTCTCTGACCCATCGGTCAAGACCATCCATTTCCGCTCGCCCGTCATCAGATCAAAGCTACGCTGATAACAGACAGCCTGCCCGTCCAGCGTGTTGAGTTTGACCAATACCGCACCTGCCGTCCCGTCACCTCGACTGACCACAAAGGCAGGAATGTCGGCGAGGCGCAGACGGGTCAGATAGGCAGACACCCAAATATCAGCGGTCAACTTCATGCGTAAAGATCAGGCGTTGCCATCTTTAAAATCAAGGCCCATTTCAGAGTAACGCTCGGATTCCTCTAGCCAATTTGGCCGGACCTTTACCTTGACGAATAGATGGACGCGGCGACCAAGGAATTCTTCCAACTCCAGCCGCGCAGCTTTGCTAACGGCTTTCACCGTCTCGCCACCTTTGCCCAGCACGATCCCCTTGTGTCCGTCTCGCGCGACATAAATCAACTGGTCGATCCGGGCAGAGCCATCGGGGCGTTCTTCCCAATTTTCAGTCTCGACTGTAAGCTCGTATGGCAGTTCCTGATGAAGCCGCAGGGTCAGCTTTTCGCGGGTCATCTCGGCGGCAATCATACGCATGGGCAGATCGGCGATCTGGTCTTCGGGATAAAGAAGCGGGCCTTCGGGGATTTGTTTGACGAGCCATGCGCGCAACATGTCGCAGCCATAGCCACGCTCGGCCGAAATCATGAAGGTTTCGGCGAAGGGGAAAGCGTCGTTCATTTCTTTAGTCAAGGCAAGCAGGACCTCTGACTTCACCTTGTCGATCTTGTTAATGGCAAGCGCGACGGGCGTCTTGCCTGCCCGCTCTTCCAGCGTTTCCAGGATAGCCTTTACCCCGTCAGTCACACCGCGATGCGCTTCGATCATCAGGACCACGACATCCGCATCGGCTGCCCCGCCCCACGCAGCGGCGACCATGGCGCGATCAAGCCTGCGGCGTGGTTTAAAAAGCCCGGGCGTGTCGATGAAAATCAACTGTGCTGCACCTTCCATCGCCACACCCCTGATGCGGGCGCGGGTGGTCTGGACTTTGTGTGTCACGATAGACACCTTGGCCCCTACCATGCGGTTCAACAGGGTGGATTTGCCTGCGTTCGGCTCTCCGATAAGGGCGATGAAGCCCGCTTTCGTTGGGGTTTCGCTCATGCGGTGACTTTCTTCAGCAGGGCCGTTGCGGCGGCCTGTTCAGCTTGGCGTTTTGAGCCTGCGGTCGCCTGTTCGGAGGGACCAGAAGCAAGACGTACTTCAATGGTGAAAATTGGCTGGTGGTCCGGCCCGGTCCGGGACACTTCAACATATTGGGGCGGGATTTCTCCCCGCGCCTGCGCCCATTCCTGCAATGCTGTTTTGGCATCACGGGCATCGTCGGCAACATTGTGAATGCGGTCCCCCCACAGCGTCAGGACAACCTCACGGGCAGCCTCAAAACCACCATCCGAATAGACGGCAGCAATGACCGCCTCCATTGCATCGGCAAGCAAGGCTTCTTTGCGGCGCCCGCCCGATTTCATTTCAGACCGACCAAGCTTTAACACAGCGCCAAGATCAATTTGACGGGCGACATCGGCACAAGCCTCGCGCCGGACAAGCGCGTTATAGCGAGGGGCTAACAGACCTTCCGGGGCAGACTGATCGGCCTTCAGCAAGGCGTCAGCCATCACAAGGCCAAGCACCCGATCACCCAAAAACTCCAGCCGCTGATTATCGTCCCGGTGCGGGCTAACCATGGAGGAGTGCGTCACCGCGCGAAGCAGGAACTCGGGCGAGTTGAACCGATAGCCAAGCCTTTTGGAAAAGGCTGAGAGATCGGCAGACAGCTTCATTCAAGCGCCTTGAAATATCGGTCGCTGCGCCAGGTCCAAAATGCCAGCATCGACCGGCCAGACGACGAAAACATGACGCGGTCGGCACGACCGATCAGGTCTTTACGCTCAACAAAACCAACTCCTCCGGCGTTTTGCGGAACGCGGCTGTCGGTTGAGTTATCACGATTGTCCCCCATGAAAAAGAACTCGCTTTCTGGCACGGTAAAGACACCGGTATCGTCAAGCTGACGATCACCAACATTCAAAATTGAGTGCTGAACACCATTTGGCAGAGTTTCGATCTGACGGTCTTTTATACATTCGGCCCGGACACCAACGGTGCCGTTGGCGCATTGCGGTGTAAGGCGGAATGGTCCTTGCTGCTCAAAGGTCTCAACGAATGTACCGGCATCTTCGACCTGCACCGCTTCGTCATTTATGTATAGCAAGCCATCCCGCACCTGAATGCGGTCGCCCGGTAACCCGATGAGCCGTTTGATGAAGTCCTGCCCGGTGACCGGATGGCGGAAGACGACGATATCTCCACGCTCTGGGTCAGATCCGAAAAGCCGCTCATCGGCATCTTCAAACATGCCGCAAAAATCGTCGGCGCCAATATCCAAGCCAACCTGCGGAATGCGGATTGATGGGCAGGACGCATAGGAATAGCCATAGACCATTTTGTTGACGAACAGGAAATCGCCAATCAACAGCGTGTCTTTCATAGAGCCTGACGGAATCCAGAATGGTTGAAAGAACAAGGTCCGAAACACACCGGCGATCAGCAAGGCGTACACGATAGTTTTTATCGTTTCGACGATGCTGCCCAAGAACCCTGTTTTTTCGGACATTCGGCATTCCTTTATCTGGTTTCGCGCTTCATGATGGCGCGGGTCGGCACTGTCAAGCTAGGGGGCGTGCCTCGATGACCACAAAGGCTTGTGCCCAAGGGTGATCGTCGGTCAAAGTCACGTGAATGATGGCCTCGTGGCCCGGTGGTGTCATGCTTTCGAGCCGGTCTTTTGCCCAACCTGTTACGGCCATGACGGGTTGACCTGTCTCGAGGTTACTGACGGCCATGTCACGCCAGGAAATGCCCATGCGCAGGCCGGTGCCGAGCGCTTTGGAACAGGCTTCTTTTGCGGCCCAGCGCTTGGCGTAGGTGCCTGCGACGTCCTTGCGGCGTTCGGCTTTGCGCTGCTCGATCTCGGTAAAAACGCGGTTGCGAAAACGGTCGCCGAACCGGTCGAGCGTACCTGCAATCCGGTCGATATTGGCAAGGTCCGTGCCGATGCCGAGGATCATGAGAACCACCTATTTGAAGGCGCCGATTTTGGTCGGACTTGCGTCGGCAAAACGTCGGGCATCAACGCCCGGTCAGGGTAAGGGTTTGTTAAGGAAAGGATCACGGCGCAACCCGCGTCGTCAGAATTTTCAAACCTGCCGCACCGAAGAACAATGCAAACAATCCGTCGAACACCCATTTGAGCCGCGCGTAGCCCGCCTGCACCTTAGGGGTGGAGAACAGAATCGCGTAGCCGTGAAAGACGATTGTGCTCTGCAAGCCGACGCCCAAAATGATAATCGCAAGATAGGACCAGTCCACCCCTGCCGGTACGGCCACCGAATAGAGCGCGCCGAAAAACAGGATCGCTTTGGGATTTGTCAGATGAAGTGCCAAACCTTTGAGGTAGGCCGCGCGCAAGGTGTCAGCCTCAACCGGTTGGAGCTTGGCTGTCTTTGCCCTCATCGCCGACTGTGCCGATTTCCATGCAAGAAAGAGCAGGTATCCAGCACCCACATAGCGCATCACTTCCAGAAACCATGCGTTGGCCATCATCAACGCGCTAAGGCCAAGCGCCGCACTGATCGACCACATGAAAGACCCGGTCGTTACACCGGCGGCCAAGGCAAGGCCACCGCCCCGGCCCGACGACATGGACATGCCCGCAATCGACAATGTTGCGGGGCCGGGACTGGCGCTGGCGAGCAAGGATGCGATCAGGATAAGTGACAGGCTCATCGACCGACCTCCAGATCGATCACCATAATGCCTTCTACACCGCCGTCACACAGCATCAAAAGCCGTTTACCCAAGGCTTTGTGGGTCGCGTCATCAAGATAGGCGTGTGATGTTTTTTCATCTGCGAAATGGCAAACAAAGCCATAATCATAATTTTGCGATAGGCTCTCAAAGTCGCGGTTAGGCCCGTGTTCAAATTTGGTGAACCCGGGCAGGCGATCCACCAGCATCGCGAGTTCCTGCATAATGGCTTCCAACTCTGCCGCTTCGTGGTCGGAGGAAAGCGCCAACAGAACGATATGTTGGATCATGATTTCGCCCCTCGCCGATGGACATGTTTCATGATGCGACACGTGTTGTCAGGATTTTTAACCCTGCCACCCCAAAGAGCAATGCAAACGCCCCTTCGAACCAGCGACGCATGCGCGTATAGCTTTCCACGGCCTTCCTAGATGAGAACAAAAAGGCGTAACCGACGAACACGAAAACCCCGCCGGAATAAAGAAAGCAAAACATGAAGGCGAGGTCGGCGCCGTTGGCGTGTGGCGGTAGAGCAACGGAGTAGATCGCACCCCAGCTCAAGATCGCTTTGGGATTGGTCAGTTGCACCAAAACCCCTTTGGCGTAGATCCGCCACGGCGTGCCAGTTTGTACTTTGCCCATGAGGCCGGGTTTCGTCGAGATGGCGGAGCGAAGTGATTTTGCGGCTAGATACATCAAATAGGCAGCCCCCGCGTAGCGCAGGACCTCAAAAACCCAAGCGTTTGCCAGCATCACCGCACTCATGCCGAGTGCCGCGGTAACACCCCACATGCCTCCGCCGGTCAGTATGCCAAAGGCAAAAATAACCCCGGCTCGCCTGCCCAGCGCCATGGAGGTGCTCGCAATCCCCAATGTCGCAGGACCTGGGCTTCCGCCTGCGAGAACCCACGCAAGCCATATTACCGCGAGTTCGAACCAGCTCATCCTGCCTCCGGCGCCCGCGCCTCATCCATGATTTGCCGCATCTCGGCAATGGCTGGGCCCAGACCACGGAAAATCGCTTCCCCGATCAGGAAATGACCGATGTTGAGTTCCATGACCTGCGGTAGCGCCGCGACCCGGCTGACGCAGCCATAGGTGAGGCCATGGCCCGCATGAACCTCTAACCCCAGATCATCGGCGAAGGCAGCCATGTCGGTCAGTTTTTGCAACTCTTCGTCGCGTTCCTTGAACCTGCCTTCTGCGTGGGCGTCGCAATAGGCGCCGGTGTGCAGTTCGATCACTTCGGCCCCGATACGGTGGGCGGCTTCAATCTGGCGCCGGTCGGCGGCGATGAAGATCGACACGCGGCAACCGACGTCGCGCAGCGGCGCGATGTAGTGGGCCAGTGAATTTTCCTCGCGCGCGACTTCGAGGCCGCCTTCGGTCGTGCGTTCCTCGCGCTTTTCGGGAACGATGCAGACCGCGTGCGGTTTGTGGCGCAGGGCGATTTTCTGCATTTCCTCCGTCGCGGCCATTTCGAAATTGAGCGGGCCTTTCAGCGCGTCCATCAATCCTTCGATATCGGCGTCAGAGATATGGCGTCTGTCTTCGCGCAGATGGGCGGTGATGCCGTCGGCACCGGCCTCTTCTGCCATGATCGCGGCGCGAACCGGATCTGGCACGGCCCCACCGCGCGCATTTCGCACTGTCGCCACATGATCAATATTTACCCCAAGGCGGAGTTTGTGCCCGGTCATGGGTTTTCCTTTACCGCAACGGCTATCGCGTCAGCCATTTTTCTCATTTGCAGGAATGCTCTTTTTCTTGAGCTGGTCAAGCTTCGCCCGCAATGCTTTGCGCCGACGGTTCTGGTACGCCCCAATCAGCGGGACGAAAAGATAGTAGGTCGTCAGGCCACAAACGGCACCGGGGATGATGCCGCCAATCATGTAAGGGTAGAAAACGTCGTTATAAAACCGAACGAGTCCACGCCAGCGAACCACTTCGGGTGTGAAGATCGCCTTGAAATTCTGCCACAGGTCCGTGGCCGCGTTGAGAAACTGGCACCCAAGACCACAATATTCGTGCGGGATATTCTTACCGACACCAAATAGCGCTGCATCAAACGGCATACCCAACAGCAAGTACCCCAAACCAAGGGACACGAATCCAATGAACGGAAAGGTGAAGGGATTTCCAAAAAAGGTGCCCAGCAAAGACGCCAAAATATTGCCTCGTGTCGCCCAAGCGATGATGGCCGCAAAGAGGAAGTGCAGCCCGAAAAATGGCGTGAAGGTCACGAAAACCCCGGCCGCGATGCCACGCGAAATACGTTCCGGGGTGTCCGGCAATCGCTGAAGGCGGTGTTTGACATATTGCGCCGCGCGTCCCCATCCGCCACGCGGATAGACCACATTTCGCATGATCTGCCAGATTGGCCGCCTGTCCCTGCGCTTAAACACCAAGGTTTGCATCCCCTTGATCAGCCCTGGTCCCGGCAAGTGCGGGGTCGCGATATCGCGAAATGGATGAGATGTTATTTTCCGCCTCCAGCGCGGTCATAACCCTGTGCAGGTGTTCGGCATCGCGAAGATCAACATCAATCAGCAGCCTGAAATAATCCGGTTTACGATCAAGAAATTCGAGATTTGAGATGTTGGCTTCCTGTTCGCCGATCAAGGTGCAAATGCGCCCCAGAACGCCTGCGTCGTTTGTTATCGTCGCGTCCATGGTCACGGTATTGACGGGTTTGTGCGTTCCTTCCAGCCAATGGAGGTCGATCCACCGTTCGGGTTGATCTTCATACTCTGCCAGCGCCTCGCAATCGATGGCATGTACGGTCACGCCCTGGCCCCGGAAGGTGATACCAACGATCCGTTCGCCCGGTACCGGTTGGCAGCACGCGCCGCGTTGTTGAACGTGATCGCTTGGCAGTCCGACAACCGCGCGTTTTTCATCGACTTCATCGCCGCGCTTGGGTTCCAGTTCGGGATAAAGGATGCGCACAACCTCGCGTCCGGTCAGTTCTGCACTGCCCAGCCGCGCCAACAACTCGTTCACGCCGTCGATAGCCAACGCCTTGGCTGCGGTGCGAAGTGCCTTTTCGGTCGCCCGTTTTCCAACGTTTTCGAACGCGACCCGCGCCAGTTCGCGCCCGAGCCGCACAAAGCGTTCCCGGTCTTCTTCCCGCAAGGACCGTCTGATTGCGGTCTTGGCTCGTCCGGTGACGGCGATGTCGATCCAGGTTGCTTGCGGTGTCTGCCCTTCGGCGGTGATGATATCGACCGATTGTCCGTTTTTCAGCCGTGTCCAGAGCGGCACCCGCATTCCGTCCACCTTTGCGCCAACACAGGCCGCGCCGATACGTGTGTGGATTGCGTAGGCAAAGTCGATGGGCGTTGCCCCGCGGGGTAGTTTGATCACATCGCCTTTGGGCGTGAAGCAGAACACCTGATCGGTGTACATTTCCAGTTTGACCGCTTCGAGGAATTCGTCGTGGTCCTGGTCTTCATCCAGCCGTTCGGTGAGCGCGCTGATCCAGTGGACCGGATCGACGGCGAAGCGGTTTTCGACCCGTTCGCCATTGCGGTAGGACCAATGTGCCGCCACCCCGGTTTCTGCCACTTCGTGCATTTCGCGGGTTCTGATCTGAACCTCGACCCGTTTGCCGTCGCGGCCCGATACGGTGGTGTGGATCGACCGATATCCATTGGATTTCGGTTGGCTGATATAATCCTTGAACCGTCCCGGCACCGCCCGCCAGCGTTGATGGATCGCGCCCAGTGCGCGATAACAGTCAGCTTCGGTCGCGGTGATGATCCGAAAACCGTAGATGTCGGACAGGCGTGAGAAGCCCTGATCCTTTTCCTGCATCTTGCGCCAGATCGAATAGGGTTTCTTGGCGCGGCCCACGACCTCGGCCCGAATGTTGGCCTTTTCAAGTTCCACCCGCATGTCAGCGGTGATCTTCTGCACCACGTCACCAGTTTCCCGCTGCAACGTGATGAAGCGCCGGATGATGGAATTGCGGGCCTCGGAGTTGAGAACCCGGAAGGAGAGATCTTCGAGCTCCTCGCGCATCCACTGCATACCCATGCGCCCTGCCAAGGGTGCGAAGATGTCCATGGTCTCGCGCGCTTTTTGCGCCTGCTTGTCTGGGCGCATCGATTTGATGGTGCGCATGTTGTGCAGCCGGTCGGCGAGTTTGACCAGCGTGACGCGCAAATCGCGGCTGGTCGCCATGAAGAGCTTGCGGAAGTTTTCGGCCTGTTTCGTCTCGGTCGAGCTAAGCTGCAGATTGGTCAGCTTGGTGACGCCATCAACCAATCCGGCGATTTCGCGGCCGAACCGTTTTTCGACCTCTGCAAATGAGGCTTTCGTATCTTCGATCGTGTCGTGCAGCAGGGCGGTGACAAGCGTCGCGTCATCCATCTGCTGGCCAGCCAAAATGTTGGCGACGGCGACGGGATGGGTAAAGTATGGTTCGCCGGAATGCCTGAATTGCCCATCGTGCATTTCGGCACCAAAGGCAAAGGCATCACGCAGCAGTTCTTCGTTGAGCCGAGGGTTGTACGCCCGAACAACACAAATAAGTTCGTCGGCATCGCTCATCTTCTGCCGCGCCTATCGTCCCTCGGGGCCGGATGTCCGACGATTAGCGCTGACCTTGCGCTTCCATCAGGGCACGCAGCAGCTTTTCCTCAGACATGTCGTCTTCGACCGGTTTGTCGGCTTCTGCACCCATAAGAAGTGACATGCTGTCTTCTTCAGCTTCGTCGACTTCGATCTGGGTCTGGTTGGCCTCGATCATGCGTTCGCGCAGATCTTCGGCTTGCTGGGTTTCATCCGCAATTTCGCGCAAGGAAACGACCGGGTTCTTGTCGTTGTCGCGGTTCACCGTAAGGGGTGCACCAGCCGAGATTTCGCGTGCACGATGGGCCGCAAGCATCACAAGCTCAAACCGGTTGGGAACTTTATCGACGCAGTCTTCGACGGTAACGCGGGCCATTGGCGCTCTCCACTATGATCATATGGCGTTGGAAGCAGTTTCTTTAGTGGCTTTGCCCCATATTGGCAAGGGCGAATACGCACAAGCGGCGGGTCAGGAAATGATCGTTTCAGGAATTGCTGGTCGGGTTCGAAGGCAAAATCGACGCGACCTCCTCGGCGGGCCGTTCAGAGAGCATCTGTCGCACGCTTTTGCCCAAGATCGGGTGCACCCAGTCAGGTGCTATATCTGCCAAGGGAACAAGCACAAAACTACGATCCTGAACGCGCGGGTGGGGCAGGATTAGTTGATCCGGCTCCTCTTGCATCTGCCGGTCCATCGGCAAATCCCGCCAGATTTGATGAACGTCGCGATCAGGCAAGATAAGGTCATCCATGCCTATCAGGTCCAGGTCAAGCGTGCGCGGTGCCCAGCGCGCTTGCCGGGTACGGCCTGCCGCTGCCTCAATTTCATGAAGTTCTTTCAACAGCTTTTCAGGCGACAAAGATGTCATCAATCGGACTGCTGCATTGCGAAAGTCGGGGCCAGAGCCCTTTGGATAGGCTGGCGTTGAATAGATGTTGCTGCCTTTGGACTGGCCTTCGGATAGCGCAAGTAGGCGGATCATGGCCTTTTGGACAGTCTCGGAGATGTTACCCCAACCAGAAAAGCTGTTACTTCCCAATGCGATAAGCGCCGACCGGCGAGAACTAACCATATATTACCCTTGTCACCGCTTTTGAAAGTCCTAGAATAAGAGTGTCTTGCAACAACCCAACACTCACACGCGAACAACCGCAAGGCATTGGAAGGACATTTAATGTTTTATCGGGACGAGCGCTTGGCGCTCTTCATCGATGGATCGAATCTCTATGCAGCAGCGAAATCTCTCGGATTTGACATCGATTACAAACTGCTTCGTCAGGAGTTCATGCGTCGCGGAAAAATGCTTCGTGCATTTTATTACACCGCCTTGCTTGAGAATGACGAATACTCGCCAATCAGGCCTCTGGTAGATTGGCTTCACTACAACGGCTTCACGATGGTGACAAAGCCGGCGAAAGAATACACTGACAGCATGGGTCGCCGAAAGGTGAAGGGAAACATGGACATCGAACTCACCGTCGATGCCATGGAGCTTGCACCTTATGTTGATCACGTCGTTCTTTTCTCGGGAGACGGTGATTTTCGCCCACTGATCGAGTCTTTGCAACGCAAGGGCGTTCGGGTGTCGGTTGTATCGACAATCCGTAGTCAGCCACCGATGATCGCCGATGAGCTTCGGCGCCAGGCGGATAACTTCATTGAGCTTGATGAATTGCGTGACGTGGTGGGACGCCCGGCACGCGAGACTCCGGCTACGCCGCGTGCAGAAGTTTCTGAAGAAGCGGAAGAAGAAAACTGATTTGGACTGTCAGGCGGTCGTTTGTACCGCCTGACGTTCATCTAGCGCTGACGTCGCTGGAAAGAACTGTCTGGTGTGCCTGTAAAGCATGCCAGAACCCACGGGTAGCTATCGGTAACGTAGTACCCGTATTGGCCGTTCACCGTCATACCATTGCATTCATCAAGATCACCGGCGTTGGTGAATCCATAATCCGCCCGGTACATGCCGTCATAGGCACCTTCGGGGTTTTCATCGCCCTCGGGACGTTCACCCTGCTTCAGGGCGTAGCCTGATACCGCTTTGCGGACTTCACCCGTCTCGTCCTGGAAAAAACTGCCGTAGATGGGAAAACCGTCTGCTGCGAACCCGATAACTGGCGATCCATCCGGTCCGGGTTCTTCGTCAAACAACGCCATCGGGTTGGCATGATAGTGATACATCCCGTTGGGCTGCGCATGTCCGTTATGGGTGTCCTCTGCAAAACCTGCCATCGGTGACATAGGGTCGAGCAGCCACGGGTCATCATCAGAACATCCGGCAAGCACATTGCCATACTCGTCAACCCTTGGACCGGCGGGATTGTAGCAGCCAGCTGACAGGATATCGACCACAACGCCGTTGAGCATGATCGCATCGTAGTAGTCGTGATCAAGCGCGGTCGGTGCGGCGGCCGCTTGGGGTGAGCGGGCAAGCGTGAGGTTCTGCGCCACCTCGGCCACGGCATTTGCAAACTGCCGCTCGCCATCTCCAAAGTCGTGATTGGGAATACTGTTGGACAGAAGCGTGCAGCTTTGATCATCGGCTTCAATAATGACCGCGCCGGTAAAGCCCTTGCTTTGCTGAACATCCGTGACATCCGAAGTGTATGTCGTGGCATAGCTGGCGCAATCGGCAGACGTATCAGTCAGGATTGCATCGGTGATGTCTGTGGCATCCGGCGTGCCAAGCGCGGTGTCACGGATGTCTTCGACGGATTGGCCCAGGCTCATCGTGGCCGTCATCGGCAGGACAAGGATCAGGCTGTTGAATGGGTGGATCATGGTCAGTCTTTCCGTTCTTGTTCCGTGGCTGGCATCGGCCGTTCAGGCGTTGGTCCGATGTCTATTATCTGCGTCCACCAGACGCTAAATGTTGCGACGCGATGCCGCAACGATTGGCCAAACCGCCCATATCTCACGCTGGTTTTTCGCCTAATTCTGCAATCGATTGGCCAAATTGCGCCATATGCCACTAGACGCCCTGATCGTCGGTCCCTAGTTTTGCGGTATGTTACAGCAACCGATCGCCAAACCTCCGCTGACCCTGTACATGGCCGCGCCACGCGGTTTTTGCGCGGGCGTCGATCGCGCCATCAAGATCGTCGAGATGGCGTTGGAGAAATGGGGCGCACCCGTCTATGTGCGCCACGAGATCGTACACAACAAATTCGTGGTCGATAACCTGCGCGACAAGGGCGCGGTGTTTGTCGAAGAGCTGGAAGAATGCCCAAATGATCGCCCGGTGATCTTCTCTGCTCATGGTGTGCCTAAAGCCGTTCCGGCTGCCGCCGCTGCGCGCGAGATGATCTATGTCGATGCCACCTGCCCGTTGGTCAGCAAGGTCCATATCGAGGCCCAGCGCCACGCCGATAATGGCTTGCAGATGATCATGATCGGTCACGCGGGCCACCCTGAGACGGTGGGTACGATGGGTCAGTTACCCGATGGCGAGGTGCTGCTGGTTGAAACGGTCGATGACGTGGCCAGCGTGGGGGTCCGGGACCCCGAAAAGCTTGCCTTTGTTACACAGACCACCCTTTCGGTGGATGACACCTCGGATATTGTTGCCGCCTTGCAGCGTCGGTTTCCGGCGATCGTCGGGCCCCACAAAGAAGACATCTGCTACGCGACAACCAACCGCCAGGAGGCGGTGAAGGCCATGGCGCCGAAATGCGATGCGATGCTGGTGGTCGGCGCCCCGAATTCATCGAATTCGAAGAGGTTGGTTGAAGTGGGTGCGCGAGCGGGCTGCAGCTATTCCCAACTGGTGCAGCGGGCGACAGATATCGACTGGCGCGCGTTGGACGGGATCGGATCTATCGGGATCACGGCGGGCGCGTCGGCCCCCGAAGTGCTGATCAACGAGGTGGTGGATGCGTTTCGGGATCACTATGACGTGACGGTAGAGATGGTCGTGACAGCGGAAGAGAACGTGGAGTTCAAGGTGCCGCGGGTATTGCGGGAACCGGTGTAAGACCTGTTTGATGGCCAAGGCCCCGATTTCGATAGCCATTGCGAACACGCCTATCGACAAGGACGTGCCCCAAAACGGGGCGTTGATCCGCGATACCATGCGAAAATCGAAAGATCAGGGCGCACGTCTGGTCCATTTCGCTGAAGGAGCGTTGTCGGGCTATGTCAAAGCCCAAATTCGCAGCTGGGATGATGTGGATTGGCGCATCGTTCAACGGGAACTAAACAGTATTTGCGATCTCGCCGCTGATCTTGAGCTCTTTGTGGTACTGGGAAACGCGCATCCGCTCGGCAGCGCCAGACGCCCAAGAAACAGCCTTGTGATCATATCAGATCAAGGGGCCGTTATGGCCCGATATGACAAGCGCTATCTCTCAAACACAGAGATCAGCGATTGGTACTCGCCCGGTTTTGATCCATGTGTTTTTACCGTAGACGGCTGGACTTTTGGTTGTGCGCTTTGCATCGAGGTTCATTTTGCCGACGTCTTCGCAGAATACGAGCAGTTGGATGTGGATTGCGTGCTGGTCTCTTCTTATAGCCGGGAACCGATGGACTGGATTGAATTACAAGGCCATGCAGCAGGCAACAATCTATGGATCAGCCTTGCCACACCGATGGCGTGCAACCGGGACTTGCCGGGCGGATTGATTGGGCCGGATGGGCATCCCGTGGGACGGTTTGACGCCGTAAGCACGGATTCCGCTTTGAGCGTGCCACTGGATCACACATCACCGGCATTCGACATCCCGCTAAACAAGGCCCGACCGTGGAGGAGGCTGGCCCGGGCAGGCGCAATCTATCGGGACGCGACATAACTGACGCCCATGCCTGCCTGATGCCCCGTCATGAAAGCCTGCGAAGTCATGCCGGGCTCTTTTGACGGTGGACAGCGAAGAACGAGTGACTGATTATCCACGTATCTGCTGCATGGGGAACCTTTGACGTGATCACCATCCAATTTCTGCTGACCGCCTTCATTGTCGTTATCGCCCCCGGTACTGGTGTTGTTTACACGCTGGCATTGGGTCTTGGCCAAGGGCGTCGCGCGGCTGTGGCGGCGGCTATTGGTTGTACTTTCGGGATCGTGCCTCATTTAGCTGCAGCGACGCTGGGTCTGGCGGCCGTTCTGCATACCAGCGCATTGCTGTTTCAGGTCGTCAAATTCGCGGGCGTGGCGTATCTGCTGTATCTCGCGTGGCAGGCTTTGAAATCGGATGGCGCGCTGTCCATCTCGGGCAAAACGACCCGGCAATCGACCTTCATCATCGCCCGTCGCGGCGCGCTGATCAATATTTTGAACCCCAAGCTATCGATCTTTTTTCTGGCTCTGTTGCCGCCCTTCCTGTCAGGCGATCAGGCGACTGCTACGGCAGAGATGGTCACATTGGGTGCGGTGTTCATGGCGATGACCCTCGCTGTTTTCGTCCTTTACGGCGTCTTTGCCGCCCTTGCCCGCGACTGGCTTCTGCAAAGTGAAAAGGTGATGCGCTGGTTGAACCGCTCCTTTGCCGCCATTTTTGCTGGGCTGGGCATAAGGTTGGCGTTTGAACGGGCATGAAGGACTATTTGTCATTCGAAGGCCAGGTCGTGACGATGGAATGAGGTAGGGTGTTTGCCGCGCGTCGTGAATACCGCTAAACGGACCAAGACCCGCCCCAAACGGATTTCTGATATCACATGAACACCATCCCACGCTCTGCCTTGATCCTTGGCCTTGCCGGTCTGTTGCCATTCCTTTGGGGTGCGTTAACCGTTATGCGCCCAGAACTGGGGATGTGGGGGCAGACGCATATCGGGGCACGGTTTATCGGCCCTTACGTGCAACTGTTTTATGGGCAGGTGATCCTGTCTTTCATGTCCGGCGTGCTATGGGGATTTGCAACAAGGGCCAGTGGAGCCACCGCAACTGTTGGCTACACCCTGTCCGTCATCCCTGCCCTTTGGGCATTTTTCATGACAGGTGTCGGGCCGATAACTTCGGCCGTTAATCTTGTGGCCGGTTTTCTGGCGTTGTTGCTGCTGGATTGGTATTTCTGGCGGCTCCAGCTTGCGCCGCCGTGGTGGATGCAACTGCGCGTGTTGCTGACATCCATTGTCGTCATATCCCTGCTGCCGGTGATTTTCTGATGCCCGACCCCAAAACCATCGCCACATATGACGCAAAAGCGGCTGATTACATCAAAATGACCAGTGTCGATACGCCCGAGGCAAGCCTGCAGGCGTTTATGGATCTGATCCCACAGGGTGGCGCAGTACTGGATCTGGGTTGTGGACCTGCCGCCGCCTCGGCCCATATGCGTGATGCCGGGCTGCTGCCGGACCCGGTTGATGCGTCAAAGCGGATGGTAGAGCTGGCCAATGAAACTTTTGATATCGGGGCGCGGCTCGGAACCTTTGACGAAATTGATGCGGTGGCCGCATATGACGGTATCTGGGCCAATTTCAGCCTGTTGCACGCGCCTGAAGCCGACCTGCCCCGCCATATCGCCGCCCTGTCCCGCGCGTTGAAACCGGGCGGGATTTTCCATATCGGGATGAAGACTGGAACCGGAGAGAAGCGGGACAAGATTGACCGGCTTTATACCTTTGTCACCGTGGATGGGTTGCGTGATCTTCTCGAAAGCAACGGGCTGGTGGTGGATTTTGTGCGGGAAGGCGAGGAGCGCGGGCTGGCCGGAACGCTGGACCCGTTTGTGATCATGCGTGCTGTAAAGGACACCGATGCCTGAACTATTTGCCTATACGGACGGTGCCTGTTCCGGCAATCCCGGCCCTGGTGGTTGGGGCGCGCTGCTGATCGCCCGCGATGGCGACCGGGTCGTCAAAGAGCGTGAATTGTCCGGCGGCGAGGCGGAGACGACCAACAACCGGATGGAGTTGCTGGCCGCGATCACGGCGCTTGAAACCTTGGACAGGGCGACGAAGCTGACGATTGTCACAGATAGCTCTTACGTCAAAGACGGGATCACCAAATGGATTTTTGGCTGGAAGGCCAAAGGGTGGAAGACAGCCGCCAAAAAACCCGTGAAGAACGAAGACCTGTGGCGGCGGCTGGACGCAGCTGTTGCGCGGCATGATGTGACCTGGGAATGGGTCAAGGGCCACGCGGGGCATCCAGAGAACGAGCGCGCGGATGAACTGGCGCGGGCAGGAATGGCGCCGTTTAAAGTGTGACGGTGGTGGTGTGGGCCGAAGCCATGAACCTAGGGCAGTGTTGTCCCGCGGGGTGGTGCTGAAAGCGCCGCCCCATGGGGGCGGGACGGCGCTGCCCGACCTATCGGCCGGGCGGAATATTTCAGCCTGATGGTATCTCGATCATCAAATGCGCTGATGGTGCGCCTTTGATAAACTCATCCTCAACTTGCTGAAGCACACGACGCTGACCAGCGAAGGGGACCATCTCACGGGCTTCATTGAAACTGACCCACCCATAGTCGCTGTGTTCTTCGTTCAGTACGACTACTGCATTGGGGTCGATGAACGCCACGAAAACAGGGGCCATCACAATGGCATCCCGATCCGCTTCATAGAATTGTTCGCAGACGTCACCGGAATAAAACCTTTCGGGTGTCAGCCCGGTTTCTTCTTTCAACTCACGCAGCGCAGCCTCCCACGCGGTTTCGCCCTCTTCGATTCCCCCGGCGATCTGGCACCATTCGCCAACAAGGGTGTGATTTCGACGTAAAAGCAGGACTTCAACGCCCTGCCCCGTTTCGCGCAATGCGATGAGCGCGATTGAAAACGATCTGATGGAGATTTCTGCCATCACATCGGTTCTGGCCAGGCGTGCGCAGGGAGTAAATCGCGCAATGGCTGGGCGTGTTCCGGCCCCAGAATGACCTGCGCATCCAGATTGCGCAGGTCCACCGCACGCATGAATTCTCGACATATCCCGCAAGGCGGCAGTATGTGAACCTTGTGCGTTTCGGGGTTGCGCCAGACCGCCACGATGCGATCAATCACATATTCGCGCCCGGTGATCATGGCCGCCATGGCGCTGCGTTCCGCGCATAACCCCCAACCCGGCGTGTCAACGCAAACTCCAGTATGAACAGCGCCCGTCGATGTGATCAAAGCTGCGCCAACGTCGCCGAACAAACGTCCGTCGGGCGTGGTGTGGATATGGATTGCATCCACAGCCCTGGTGATGAGTGCGGCGCTATCCATCAACCTTCAGCACAATCTTTCCGATATGCGCGCTGCTTTCCATCCGCGCGTGGGCGGCGGCGGCATCGGCGAGGTCGAACTCCTGATCCATCACGGGGCCCACTTTACCTGCGTTGATCAGCGGCCAGACATCGGTTCGCAATTCATCGGCAATCCGCGCCTTGGCCAGATCGGATTGTGGCCGCAAGGTAGAGCCTGTCATGGTCAGCCGCCGTGTCATCAACTGGACAAAATTCACCTCGACCTTCGGCCCTTGCAAAAATGCGATCTGGACGAGCCGTCCATCATCAGCGAGCGCCTTGAGGTTTCGAGGGATGTAGTCCCCACCCACCATATCCAGGATCACGTCGGCACCACCTGTCGCACGCATCGTTTCGACGAAGTCGGCCTCGCGGTAGTTGATGGCCTGCTCGGCTCCCAGATCACGACAAGCCGCGCATTTTTCGTCTGATCCGGCGGTCGTGAAAACCCGCGCCCCTTTGGCTTTGGCCAGTTGAATCGCCGTTGTGCCGATGCCGGAACTACCCCCGTGGACGAGGAACCGCTCACCCGCCTGAAGACCGCCGCGCATAAAGACGTTGGACCAGACGGTGAAGAATGTTTCTGGCAGGCAGGCGGCCTGTTTCAGGCTCAGCCCCGCAGGGACAGGCAGGCAGTGGGCCGCTGGCGTCGCCACATATTCCGCGTAGCCACCACCGGGCAGCAATGCGCAGACTTGCTCGCCAACCTTCGGTGTCGTGACCCCTGCCCCGACGGCGACGACCTCTCCCGCGGCCTCAAGCCCCGGCAGATCACTGGCGCCGGGCGGCGGGTTGTAGAGTCCGGCACGTTGCAAAGCATCGGGCCGGTTGACACCAGCATAGGCCACTTTGATCAATACCTGATCATGGGCAGGCTCGGGCATTGGCCGATCTGTCAGCCCCAGTACCTCTGGCCCGCCGGGTTTTGTGATTTCTACTGCGCGCATGGCCCTGTCCCTTTTGTCGAGGGCCTAACTATGCGGGATGCAGCTGCCATTCAACCAATGTCAGCTCGCCTTGTGCATGGCGGCGCGTCCGAGCCCTGCAAGAACAAAATCTGCCGCTAGCGCAATATGTGCCTCACCCGAGCTTGACCGGTGGAGCGAGATGGCAACATCGGGAAGTACAGGGAAGCCTTTGTGCCCGTCGATGATCTTGAGGCTTGCCGGTATGATCGAGGCTTCCATCACGGAGACTCCCGCGCTTTCGAGGATTGCTTTTTCCATCAATGCAATGCTTCGAGTGGAATACGAAACATGCCAGGATCGATCAATCCGTCGCAAAGCAGCAAGAGCGATGTCACGGCAGACACAGCCCGTCGGAAACAGGACCAAGGACAGCGGTTTGTCTGGATCGTCCAAATAGTCAGGCGCGGCCACCCAGTGAAGCGGTTCGTATCGCGCGATTTCGCCAGCGACCGCGTTGGATGAGTGTGTTGCAACCACGATGTCGAGATCGCCTTTGTCGAGCATCGGAAGCAAATCACAGGCGTTGTCGCAAGTGACCTCAAGCCGGAGCCGGGGATGTTCGCCCGCGAGGGATGACAGGATGGGTGGCAGCAGAAATGTCGCGTAGTCGTCGGGCGCGCCGATCCGAACGAGGCCTTCTGCTTCGGGGCGCTGAATATGCGAGAGCGCCGCATCGTTCGCCGCCAGAATGCGATTGGCATAGACCAAGAGCGTCTCACCCACCTGTGTCACTGTCACCGACTGTCGGCTTCTTTCGAAAAGGCGCTTTCCTACGATCTCTTCAAGTCGCTTGATCTGTAGGCTGACCGCAGATTGCGTGCGCCCTATAGCCCGCGCCGCTTGCGTAAAATTGCGGTCCGCCGCGACAGCGACAAAGGATCGGAGCAGATCAATTTCCAGATCGCGTTTCATACCATTAGCATTAGAAAATCTCATCAGCAGGATCAATATAATTCGTTTCGGAAATATACCCCCGCAATCTATTCTGAAGCAGGAGGTGATCAATATGCTAAGTTTACTTGCCAAATGCATGTTCGAGGCGACACGGATTACGCCCGCCACCAACGCGGTTTTGGTCGAGGATTGGCGTTCATCGCCGACACGGTTTCGCAGGAATACCCCAAGGAAAGGTAGAATTATGTCGGCAAGTGACCCCCAACAGAAATTGAGCCAGTTTGCGCGTCTTCACCAAGCAAAGGGTGCATTTGTGATGCCAAACGCCTGGGATGCCGGATCGGCGCGCCTTCTTGAGGCATTGGGATTCTCGGCCCTCGCAACGACAAGCGCGGGTTTGGCTTTTTCGATGGGGCTGCGCGACTCCAGCGGCAGCCTGTCTCGCCATCAGGTGCTTGGAAACGCACGGTCCATCGTCGAGGCAACCAACCTTCCGGTCTCCGCGGATTTGGAGGACGGTTTTGGGCCATCACCCGAGGATTGCGCGCAAACCCTGAGCGAAGCCGAAGCTGTCGGCCTGTGTGGTGGAACAATCGAAGACGCGACCGGTGATCCGGACAATCCTATTTACGATTTTGGACATGCGGTCGAAAGAATCGAAGCGGCCGTCGCCGCAAAGACGCGGCCAGAATTCCTGATTACAGCACGCGCGGAAAACTTCATCTATGACCGCCCTGATCTGGACGATACGATCAAGCGATTGCAGGCGTTTGAGAAAGCGGGCGCCGATGTTGTCTATGCCCCGGGCCTGCCAGACATCGAAAGCGTGCGGGACGTGTGTCAGGCGGTGTCGGTCCCCGTGAATGTTGTCGTCGGTCTTTCGGCCACGACATATACGGTGGATCAGCTTTCCCAGGCGGGCGTGAAGCGTATCAGCACCGGAGGATCACTTGCCCGTGCCGCACTTGGAGAGATGATCCGGGCGGCGCGAGAGCTATTGGACAACGGAACATACAGATACGCGGAAAGAGCTATCGCGGATGCCGATGTCGCGCGTCAAATGCGGACCGTTCCACGCGCCGTTGAATGACTGAAGAGCGGCGGCTTAGGAAATGCTTCGGTTTAAGCAGGCCGATGGCATGCAGCGGCTTGGAACACCTTGCCGTCCTGGCCAAAATACAGTGTCTCGGTTGCAAGAACGTCATGGTGGTTGAGATACGAGATCACCAGCATGTCGTAACCTTCGAACACATCCTGAACGCGGAATTTGAGATCGGGCTGACGGTCGAGGGCTGCTGCCCAGTATTCTCTGAGCGATTGCTTTCCGTGAATTTCACCTTTTCCGACAAGTGGAATGGCCTTCCTGGATCGGAACACGACGTCATCGCTATAGTGGCTCATGATCAGATCAAGATCATGGCTGTTCCAACCTTGCTCCCACGATTCAGCGAATTTGCCGCAGTCCATTGAACGACCTCATGAAAAGTCAATAATGCTGACATAAATGACGGTGGATGAGCAAACAAGCGTTGCGGGTTCTTTAGCCTCAGCACCGACTTTACAGGATGAGGCGTCGACCGCTCCTAACTCGGATCACGCCACGCGCCCGGCAGATCGACATCCGGCACTTTTGGTGGGGCTTTGATCCCACCCATCATTTTGGCCAGCGGTCCAGTGAATGGTTTCAGCAGCGGGTTGGCGTTGACCTGTGCCTTGACCTTTTCGAACTGCATCACATTCTCGATCCGTCGGTCGATGAAATCATCCGTGGCCTGTGCGTCCAGACTGTCATCGCCCAGCCAGTAAAGAACGACAGAGGTATAAACACCCGACAGCGTTGCCCGCTTAGTGTACCAATTGATATCGCGTGACGTATCGCCCAGCGCCTCCCAAATTGCATCCGCCGTGCCCCAGATCAGCTTTGCCCCGTCGCCCGCCATATGCGGCAACGCAAACAGCGCCGTACCCCGCCGGACGGCTTCCTTGTCGTCTATCGCATTGATCCGAAGCCGCAGCGCGTGGGCGACCTTGTCCCGAAAGCGCATATCGGCGAGGTCGGCCTTTCCCAAAGCGGCGACCATCTCTGCATCGCCCCGTTCATGGTAGGCAATCGCCAGATCGACGGCCCCGCGTGGGCAAAGCGTCTTGGCATGGGCCGGGTCGATCCCAACCTCGGCCACTGCGGCGTTGAATGCCGTCGGCGCCCAGCCATCAAAGGCCACATGGGGCAAAATGGCGTCGAGCAGTTTCGTCTTGATCGGGTCAATGGGGGCGTTCATCATTGGTGATCCTTCCGATTTTGCAACACTAGACAAACTAGTTCGCCTTTGCTATCTGCCCAGTTCCTGCAATTTTTGCAAATCCAACTTAGAGAGGTGGTGAAAACCACATGCAGGTTAGTGTTCGTGATAACAACGTCGATCAGGCGTTGCGTGCTCTGAAGAAAAAACTTCAGCGTGAAGGCGTTTTTCGTGAAATGAAGCTCAAGCAGCATTTCGAGAAGCCGTCCGTGCGCAAAGCGCGCGAAAAAGCAGAAGCCATCCGCCGTCAGCGCAAGCTGGCGCGTAAGAAGTTGCAACGCGAAGGTTTGCTGTAAGGCGATCCTTTAACGTGACTATCAAAACCCCCGTCTGAGCGATCAGACGGGGGTTTTTGTTTTTGGGCGGTTGGTTTCGACCAGCACCGGTCGGGATGGGGTCGACGTTGCGTGGATCAGGTTTTGCTATCTAACTCGCTGATATGTCGAAGGCCGGTCTGTGCCATTGCTGTCGATAACTCATCGGTCAGAACCGACCACAACTGCATCAAGCCGCGTTCACCTGCGGCAGCGATGGCGAACTGGAGGCTGCGTCCAAAGAATGTGAAATCTGCGCCAGCGCTGAGAACTTTCAGTACGTCTTCGCCTGACCGCAATCCGCTGTCGTAGAAAATCGGGAAATCTGGCCCCAATGCCTCGCGTATTTCAGGAAGCATGACAGCTGGCGCTGGCGCACTTTCCAACTGCCGGGAGCCGTGGCTGGACACCTGGACAGCATCAACACCCGCCTGTTTGAGAGCCAAAGCGTCTTCGACATCAAGCACCCCTTTGACGACCAGATTACCGGGCCACATATCGCGCAACCGGGCGAGTGTGTCCCATGTCGCCCGCGCACGGCTTTCTGTGCGGTCAAAATTGTAGCCCGGCATCTGAAAATTCGCCATTTGAGGCTTGCCGGCAGCAAGTGACGTCAGTGACCAGCGTGGATGCAAAGCAAAGTCGATGAATTGGCGCGGTCCGATCTTGAATGGCATCTTGAACCCGTGACGCAATTCGCGCGGACGCCGCCCGACCTCTGGCACATCTACTGTCAGAACAAGTGTCTTGTACCCGGCCGCCTTGGCCCGCTCGACCAGCTTGAAGCTGCCCGATCCATCACCGCTGAAATAAAGCTGGAACCAGGCATGACCCTCTGCCACTTCGATGATCTTTTCCATCGGGGTTGATGCCACGGTGGAGACCCCATGCGGGACTTTGTATCGCGCTGCCAGTCGTGCCAGCATCAAATCTGCACCGGGCGCGGACAGGTTGCACATACCCATCGGCGCGATCCCGAATGGTCGTTCCACCGTTTCACCGAAGAGTGATGTGGACAGCTGACGCTCGCTGACATCGCGCAATATGCGCGGTCGCAAAGTCATCGCATCCAATGCAGCACGGTTGCGGGTCGCCCCAGTTTCCGCGCCAGCAGACCCATCGATGTAGTCAAAGACCATCCATGGCAGGCGCAGTTTGGCGAGCCGCCGCGCATCCTCGGTCGAATGGATATGCGCGGCGGCCCCCATGTCTTAGGCTTCGATCGCTTTCATGAACCGGTCTTTGATCACGACAGGGTCCATTGTGATCACTGGCATCTTGGCATTGCCGCTGTCGCATTTGACGACCATGACTGTCGCCTCATTGCTGTCAATCACGGCACGCAGGGCGGCACCGGTGTCCACGTCCTGCACCTCGATCACGTTGTCGCAGCCAGCGGCACGAGCCATGCCAACCAGATCGGTTTTCTTTCCTGTATAGGTCGGTTGATCGCCGGTAGAGCCATAAGACCCATTGTCGATGATCATCAGGATAAAATTCGATGGTGCGTTGTTACCGATGGTCGGAAGCGTGCCGAGGTTTGTGAGAACCGAGCCGTCGCCATCAATGGCGATGACTGTTTTTGGCTGGGCGAGTGCAAGACCCAGACCAATCGACGACGCCAGACCCATTGTTCCGAGCATGTAGAAATTGGTGGGCTGATCATCAATCGCATGCAGCTCTTGGCTGGGGATTCCGATATTGCAGATAATCAGCTGGTCACGCAGGATCGGGGCTATTTCTTTGAGAATTTCTGAACGGATCATTGGTCGCCATAGCCTCCCCAGAAGTTGGCATCGGTCAGGATCGCGACCGGTTTGTTGCACATGAAGGTGTATTTCAGGATCATATCGAATTCCTCCACATCGGATTGTTTGTGGAAGTGATATGTGGGGATATTCATCTGCGCGAGCAGCGCTTTGGTGTGCACCGCCATCTCAACCTGACAGGCCACGGGTTCACGCAACTCACCCCGGTAGCTGATTAGCATCGGCAAGGGCATCCGGTAGTATTGGATCAATGTCGCCAGCGTGTTTATGGTGACACCAATGGCGGTGTTCTGCATGATGATTGCCGGACGTTTGCCGCCCATATAGGCACCGGCGCAAAGGCCCATGCCTTCGTCTTCCTTATTGGACGGGATGTGGAAAATCTCCTCCCGCGCGTCGATTTCGTCGATGACGCCGGCGAGCTGCTTGCAGGGCACGGTTGTCACAAAGGAAACGTCGTTCGCAACAAGATCGTCAGTGATCTTCTTGTCGATGTTCATGTCAGTTTTGCCTTTCGGTTATAGCGCAGTGACCTGCGCCGGTTTGAATTAGAAACTTCGGTAAACATGTACGGCACAGGGCGCATGGCGCACCACGCGGGCGGCGGTAGAACCGAGGAGATAGTCGCTCAGCCCCGGTTTGTGGGATCCGATCACGATGCAATCGACAGCATGCGCCACCGCAGAGACACCATGATCCAGCGCCATGGGGACAAGGGTTTTCTTATACATCGTTGCTCTCTCTCCGATTTCTGTGTGGGCTGTTCATGCCCAAGGGTCGAGAATGATTTTCGGTGAGGCGACGACACCCGCCCGAAGTTCCCGGAACGCTTGGAACCCGTCGGCGAGCGGTCGCGCTTCTATCCAGTCCAGCGAACCGAGCCGCCCTTCAAAAATCGCTTGTGCTGTGTCGCGAAAGTCTTGGGCGGTGTAGGTATAGGTCCCGATGAAGGTGATCTCTTGCAGCGTCATCCGCCGGATATCCAGACCGCCTGTATCCTCGCCCAGCCCCACATGTGCAATCACACCACCGGGCAGGGCCAGTTCAGAGGCTGACGCCCTTGTCGCCTCGTATCCGACGGCATCGATGACCACGCTATAACTGCCTTGCGCTTGTGCGACGGCGTTTTGTCCGCAGTGTTCTGACAGGTAGGCGCGGCGGGCGTCATTTGGTTCTGTGATCGTTACATCGTCAAACCCCATTGCATTCAGGGCCAAGGCAGCGGCCAGTCCAATGGCCCCGCCACCCAATACCAGTGCCGATTTGTCCATCGATGGGTGCAGCGCCTCCAAAGCCAGACGTGCGGCGTGCCAGCTCACCGCGAGCGGCTCTGCCAGGGCCGCTTTTTCCAACGGAACATCTGCCGGAACAGCAACCAAATTTGCCTCTGGCATCGCAATGTATTGCGCAAAGGCACCTTCACGTGGCGGCATGGAGATGATCTGCCGTGTGGCGCAAAGGTTCTCGCGACCCGCTTTGCAGGCTGGGCAGGTCATGCATGTCACAAGTGGGTTCACGGTCACGCGCATGCCGTCCTTTGGGCCGCCAACGACCGTCCCTGCCGCCTCATGACCAAGGATCAAAGGTGCTGGCCTCCGGGCATCATGTCCAAGATAGGCGTGCATGTCGGAACCGCAGATGCCCACCGCTTCGACCCGGATCAGATGTTCATCCTTTGCCGGGTCGGGATCAGGTACGTCCCGATAACCAAGCTGCTCAATCCCATCATAAACCAGTGCCTTCATTTCGCGGTAAATCCCCCATCGACCATAAGCACCTGACCAGTGACATAGCTGGATGCGTCAGAGCACAGGAAAAGGATTGGCCCGTCGATATCTTCCAAAGTGCCATTGCGACCGGCGCAGGTTTGGGCCGCATTGCGTGCTGCACGGTCCGGGTCGTCAAACACGGCCTGTGTGAGTTCGGTTGGGAAAAAACCCGGCCCGATCGCATTGGCGGTGATGCCGTGGGATGACCATGCCTCAGCCATCGCGCGGGTCAGCTGGCCAACGCCCGCTTTTGTCGCGCCGTAAGCAATACCGCCCGGGAAGGCGCGTGTGGTCTGAAGGCTCGCGAAATTCACGATGCGGCCCCAGCCTTTGTCTTTCATGGCTGGCACGAGGGCTTGGCTCAAAAAGAATGGCGCAGACAGGTTAAGCGCCACGGTTTGATCCCAGCCTTCGGCGGTCACATCGTCAGCGGCTTGCCGTGTGTTGATGCCCGCCGCATGGATCACAATACCGGGTGCGCCGAAGGGCGCCGCGATGTCACTAGCCAGTTTTTCAAGCCCGGAACGGTCTGCGACATCTGCCACGACCGCCGCCGCTGCACCGCCAATTTCGGCGCAAAGGCTTTGCAGCGCATCGGCGCGACGCGCCACGCCGACCACCTGCGCGCCAGCGGTGGCCAAGACGACCGCCGCCCTTCGCCCAAGGCCAGAGCTGGCACCCGTGACGCAGGCAACCTTGCCGCTGAGGTCAAAAAGATCGCGTGGGTCAGCCATCGGCGGAGAGATCGAAATTCTCGCCGGGGAAGTATTTGGCCAGGCGCACATCTGCAGCGCGGGCGTGGCCTTCCATTCCTTCGAGCCGCGAAATCCGTGCGGTCGCTTCGGCCACGTCTTTTGAGGCGTCGCGTGTGGAACGTTGCCAGGTTACGATCTTCATGTATTTGTGGACGCTCAGACCGCCGGTGTAGCTTGCAGCGCCCGAGGTTGGCAGGACGTGGTTGGTGCCAGTGGCCTTGTCGCCATAGGATACGGTGGTTTCCTCGCCCAGAAACAACGAACCATAACAGGTCAGCCTGTCCAGCCACCAATCAAGATCTTCGGCCTGCACGGTCAGATGCTCTGGCGCGTATTCATCCGAACACGCGGCCATATCCTCGCGATCAGCGCAAACGATCACCTCTGCATAGTCACGCCACGCAGCAAAGGCGTTTTCACGGTTCAATTCGGGCAGATCATCGATCAGGCCCGGCACCATATTCATGACGTTCTCTGCGAGCGCCCGGTCATCCGTGACCAACCAAACCGGTGAATTATAACCATGCTCTGCCTGACTGACCAAATCGGTCGCGACCACATGGGCGTCGGCACTTTTGTCTGCAAGGATCAGGCTGTCTGTCGGGCCTGCAATCATATCGATGCCGACGCGCCCGAACAGGATGCGCTTGGCTTCGGCCACGAACTGGTTGCCGGGGCCGACAAGGATATTGGCCTTTGGCAAGCCAAATAGCCCAAACGTCATTGCCGCAACTCCTTGGACGCCGCCCATCGCCATAATCTTGTCCGCACCACAAATATGGGCGGCATAGACGATGGCGGGGGCGACGCCCACTTCGGGTCGCGGAGGTGAGCAGGCTGTAATATGACCACAACCGGCGACCTTGGCGGTGGTCACGGTCATGATTGCACTCGCGATGTGGCTATAGCGTCCGCCCGGCACATAGCAGCCAGCGGCGTCTACGGGGATCACCTTTTGACCGGCCACAAAACCGGGGGTGATTTCCATTTCCACATCGGTCGCCGTTCCCTTTTGCAGTTCAGCAAAACGGCGGACATTGTCATGGGCAAAGCGAATATCGGCCTTGAGCTTTTCGGGGACGAGCGCAATTGCCGCCTCGATCTCTTCCGGCGTTAGCAGCACGTTGCCTTCGTAGCGGTCAAATTTGGCCGCATATTCCAGCGCCTTTGCATCACCGCCTGCTTCAATATCGGCGAGAATGCTCTTGACCGTATCGTGCACTTCGGACGCATCGGACTCGGCTGTAAGGGTCGCTTTTTTCAAATAGTCGCGTGTCATGGTTTGTGGAGATCCTATTTGTAAATATCTGGCAGGAGCGTTGTTGAAATCGCGGGGATATACGCAATCATGAGAACAACAACGAACATGCACAAGACGAATGGGACGGCGCGGGCTGCAATCTTGAGAATTGACTCGCCAGTGATGCCAGAAACGACAAAAAGATTAAGACCTAAGGGCGGAGTGATAAATCCGACCCCCAGCGCAGTGATCATCATGATGCAGAATTGAATCTCATTCATGCCGATGTTGTCGGCCAAAGGCTTCAGGATGGGCGCCAGGATCACGATGTTTGGCGTTGTCTCCATGACGCAGCCGGCCGCGATCAGAATGCCGATCATCAAGAGGATCAAAAGCCAGGGTTCATTGGTCAGGCCTGTCACCGAGGTTACAAAGCCTTGCGGCACACCCATGATGGCCAGTGCCTCTGCAAGCGGTGCCGAGAATGCGATAATGGGCAGGATAACACCGTTCACCTTGGCAGAACTGATCAACATGGCCGGGAAATCTGCCAAGCTCAGCGTGCGGAGTATGAAACCCATTGCGATGGTAACAACCACGGCAGTTGCGCCCGCCTCGGTTGGGGTCAGCCGACCTGAGAAGATGCCGTAAAAGATGATCCCCGGCACGATAAACGCGTACCAGCCGGACTTGAGCGACGCACCAAGATTGACGGCCCATTCGCCCAAGGTCATCTGACCGCCGCCTTCATAGGCGTAGATCCGGTTTACGATGAGGTTTGTAACCAGGATCGATATCAGAATAGCCAATCCTGGGATCAACGCCGCAAGGAACAATGTTGATGCAGATATGCCCAATACAAGGCCGATGATGATGTAGGCGATGGATGGCGGTATCAAGATGCCCGTACAGGCACCGGCTGCGACCAAGGCGCAGGCATAAGGGCGCGGATATCCACTTTCTACCAAGCGGGCGATCGTCATACGGCCCACTGCCGCCGCACCCGCTGCATCAGAGCCGGAAATCGCAGCGAACATCCCGCAGACAAGCACGGTCGCCGAGCCAAAACCGCCCTTGGTAAAACAGGTCAGCGCCTCTGCAACGTCCAGAAATTTGCGCGACAACCCGGTTCGGACCAACACGTCCCCCGTCAGGATAAAAAGCGGGACAGCCGTAAGCGCAAATGCATCAATCCCGGCGAAAAGGCTTTCCCCGACAAGGCTTAGCGGCAGGTCGCCGGACATATAAAGCATCACAATCGCGGCGACACCAATGGCAGCCCACACAGGCACAGCCAACGCGATCAGGCCAACGAACATGATCACGGGCAGATAGAAATCCCAGCCGAGTTCGACCGTCTGATTGAGGGTATTCCAAAGCATTTGTCAGTCCCTCAATCGAACAGCGTATCGCCCTCGTAGACAGGTTGACCTGTCCGCAAGGCGTGAAAATCGCGCAGCAGTGATTGCGCCAAGCGACAGATGATGAGGGCAAAACCAAGTGGGACAGCCATCAGGAACCAGACCTTCGAGATACGAAGACCATCCGTGACCGATCCGAACTTGGCCGATACATGGACCGCCTCGTAAGACCAGTAGAGTGCTATGACAGCGACGAAGAGCATCACCAGATCGCCGAAGATATATAACAACGCCTTTGGCCGCGGCCCGAGGTAGTGCATCAGAACATCAATGCGGATATGTGCGCGTTCCTTCACGGCCGCAGCGGCCCCTACCCAAGCAAGGTAAATGAAGGAGTAGCGCACGATCTCTTCGCCCCAGATAGAGGAGTAAGAGAACAGCTCGCGGCGGACGACCTCAAGGGCCATTGTAATGACCAACATCACGTAAAACGTAAGAAGCAACCATCGCTCGGCGTTGCGGTCTATGCGGCGCAATAAGTCCATATTTGAAACCACCGGTTAGCCATAAGAAAGAACGGGGCGCATGGGCGCAGCATTCGTGATGTATGGCGGGAAACTTGGGCGTCGGGCACCCTTATGGGCGCCCGACAATTCGTTAGGCATCGTGAACGTAGTATTTGCCTTGGGTGCCTGCCGCTTCTTCCATCTTGGCGAACGCATCCATGGACCCGGCCAGTTCTGTCTTGAACTCGTCCCATTCTGGTCGCTGGTAGCCGCCTGCTTCTTGCCATTCGCCCAGCTGATCTTCGTTGAGGCTATGGAATTCGACACCCGCTTTGGCCAGTTCGGACATGGCATAGGCCCGTGCCGAGGGCACTTTGGACAGGTTCTGGTGGGCCGTCATCTCGGAACCCCACATAATACCTTCCTGCACGTCTGCGGGCATGGAGTTGAACCATTCCAGATTACAGGAATAAACCTGACTGTCCGGCACGGCTTGCGTGAATGTCACGTGGCTCAGAATGTCTTTGAACCCAAAGACGTAAAGCGCGCCTACAGACGGATCAAGCGCGTCGGCCACGCCTTGTTTGATGGCTGACGGCGTCTCGCCCCAGGCAACCGGCGTCGGGTTCGCGCCGACCATCCGGTAATACTGCTGGAGCATCTTGGACCCCGGAACACGGAATTTCACGCCGTCCAGATCGCTCGGGCTCAGCACCGCACCGGCGCCACCTTTGCGCACCGCGACAACACGCGGGTCGATGTTGACGTAGAACAATGCTTTGAACCCGTTCTCCTCGACTTTTGGATGCACTTCAGCATTCCAGAAATCGGAATTCACAAGGTTGGTGAAACGTTGGTTGGAACCGCAGAGATACGGCATATTGATCAGATCGACGGCCGATGCGAAGGGTGCAAAGTTCGACAGGGAATGCTGAGCGGCCTGAATGGTTCCGCCCTGCACCTTCTGAACAAGCGCACCACCGGCGCCGAGCTGTCCACCAGGGGCCAGCTTGACATAGACCTTGCCATTTGTGGCGTTCTGGATGTTTTCCTTGAGGTCCAGTTGCATGATCGGATAGCTGCGCGATGCGCCCATGACATAGGCCGTGGCCACGGTCATGATATGATCGGCTGCATTCTCGCGATCACGCTCTTCGTTTGCCGTCTGTGCCGCGGCCTTGGATGACCAAAGGATGCCGCCGGCACCGGCCACCATTGCGGCTGTAAACCCGCCAGTTGCTGTCAATTTCAGAAAATTCCTGCGCTCCGCCAACGCAAGCTCTTTGCGATCCTTATCCATCCGTATTCCTCCCATTGGAATGTTCACTGCTGTCCTTATTTTTTCGGTCAGCCTCTTTCTTCAAAATTGCCGCAACGAACAAAATCGAAGCGCCAAACAAAACCAGCATTTCGCCCACGTCCCCCAGAAAAGCGGCGTTTGAAAAAGCGCCAAGCGCGACGTTGGCAAAGTAGACAACGAATACGATTATCGAGGTGATGAGGAACATTTTTACCTCTTGAACGGTCTGATTCTTACCTAAGGATAAGCGCTTACACTTGATTTATGCAAGCGCTTACATTTTTCAGATACACTTTGGACATCAAAGCTGAGGGTAAAATCTTGCATAAAAACCGGGAGGCGTCCTGTCCTGTCGTCGCTCCATGGCCAAGCATCAGCTGCGGATCGCGTGACATGATCTGTGGCATACTCTCCCTGACCGCGCTAACCTCTTTCGGGCAGGTCGAAAATGCTGGGACGATACATGCGTAAAAGGTTTCTTAGTTTCATATTTCCAGTCTCCCTTTGGCTCGCCTTTGGGGTGCCCGCGCTAGCGGATGACGGCGCGTTGGCACTTTCACCTAATGACTTCGAAAGCTTTGACGATGCTGAGGTGCGTGCTGGTTGGCTCTTGTTTTACGATCCCTTGCTGTCGGGTAATCGGAATATCTCTTGCGCCACCTGCCACCACCCACGTTTTGCCACCAGCGACGGGCTGTCGCTTGGATTGGGCGAAGGAGGGATCGGGCTTGGGCCTGACAGACACGCCGATGCAGATAACCTGCCCGAACAGCGCGTGCCCCGAAACTCTCCTGCACTCTTCAACCTTGGACATCGCGATATCTTGGTCATGTTCCACGATGGGCGGATTGAACGGGACACCCGACGCGCCTCTGGTTTCCGCACACCTTTGGAAGAGGAAATGGTCGTCGGGTTTTCCGGCATCCTATCGGCGCAGACAATGTTTCCGGTTCTGTCGGCGGATGAGATGGCCGGGCATTATCAGGAAAACGATGTATCAAAGGCGGTGCGGCAGGGACGGCTGACCGGGGACGGCGGTGCGTGGGACATCATCGCAAAGCGGGTCGATGCCATTCCTGCGTATCGGGATGCCTTTGAGGCATTCGACCCTGATATCACCGCAGGTGACGCCATTGCGTTTACCGATATATCCAACGTGATCGCCGCCTTCATTGCAACCGAATGGCGGGCAGACCAGACCCCTTACGACATCATGCTGCGCGGTGGTCCGGCGCTGTCGCCAGAGGCCGCGAAAGGTATGGAGTTGTTCTTCGGTGATGGCGGCTGCGCTGGTTGCCATTCCGGCGCACTTCTCAGCGATCAGGCGTTTCATGCGATGGCAGACCCGCAACTTGGTCCGGGGAAGGCTGCGCGTTTTGAAACCCATCAACGCGATACCGGTCGAATGCGTGTCACGGGGGCGGCAGAAGATGCCTATGCGTTCCGAACCCCGATGTTGCGCAATGTCGCACGGACCGGGCCTTGGGGTCACGCAGGGGCGCATTCTGATCTGGCGCATTTCTTACGCTACCACGCTGACCCGTTGGCTGGCCTTGCTGTTTACACGCCCGAGGCAGAGCTATCGGAGTTACCAAATGCCGCCGACGATTGGGCCGTGATGCAGGATCAAAACGAACGTGCCGCCATCGCGGCTGCCTTTGGCGGCCAAGCCGTGTCATTGTCGGATGAGGATATTGCAGCGCTGACAGCATTTCTGGAAGCGCTCACCGATGAAGCCTCGCTCTCCGGTCGTCGTGGAATACCCGACGCTGTCCCAAGCCGGCTTCCGATTGACCGTTAGTGTGGAATGTAACGCATCTATGACCGATGCGGCGGCATTTTACGAATCCTATCAGTTGACCGCGTCAGGCAATATTGGCCCAAACGCCATGCATTCCTGACCTAGACCGGACATACATCACAGCTTAGGCCAAGGTCGTCAGCGCGGACGGAGCGGACCTTCACATCTTTAAGCCGAAGGTCTGTTATGGTGAGGTCTCGCAAAAAATCCTTGTTCGTCAAAGCACTTGTCTGATAAATGGCCTGCACATTGGAGCGCACGATGAAAATTCGGTTTTCAGAACGAGATATCTTGACCATCGCCCTAGCGGGGTGCGTGGACTAGGTATGCGCATCCTCCAAGGTTAGGTTCGCGAGAACCTTTCCGTTAGGGCGGCACCATCAGGTGGCCGCCTTTTTTGTTTCAAAAACGCAAGGAGATCAAAGCTGTGTCCAATCAGCTGTTGGAAGAACCTGACGATACAGAGGAGGCCCTGCACAACTGCGCGGTCTCCCTGGTTTCATCTTCACGCATACGACACCAGCGCTCTGTTCCAACATTGCCACCTTCGGCAATGAACAGAGGGGATATGAGTTAAGTAATTGTTTTAAAATAATAATTTGACGAACATTACTCGGCTAATATATGAATCTCCTATCTGCTTTGGGGCGTTCGTCTAGTGGTCAGGACATTCGTCTTTCTAACGGAGAACACGGGTTCGAATCCCGTACGCCCTACCAAGCAGATTGCGGTCGCGTAGCTCAATGGGAGAGCGCCGGATTGTCTATCCGGGTGTTGCGGGTTCGAGTCCCGTCGCGACCGCCACGCGATCTAAAACTTCATCGAAGCCAACTTTGATCGCAACTTGTTGTTCGACACCGAGACCAGACATTCATGCATCGCGCAGCATTCTGTAGATATGGCCTCCTTTTCCTCTTTCGCTGCGTTTTACACGAAGGGCAGTTTTGCCGTTTTTTATGAATTAGGGTCAGCGTCCAGACGTGAAGGTCAAATTCGTCCGACGTTCCGCCGCTAGGGACGGGTCACCACTGTATTGGTCCCGGCTCGGATGATCTGCCACTCGGACGCGGTGCCATCTGGCCACCAGACGCGGATGCGGGCCTCTTTGGCTGCACCCATCCCAATGTGAAACGGCAAAAGCTGACCTGACACGTGGCCGCCGCCGATCGTGCGCTCGCGCCATTCGGTGCCATTTTCGGTTTCGATTTCCAACCACGCGCCGATGGCAAAGGTATTGGGGCCGTCCATGCGGATATCCATCTTGGCCCAGTTTCCACTGTCAGCGGTCACATTCAACCAAAGCTCCATCGCGGCGCGGCGGTTGACAACGAGGATATCGAGCAGTCCGTCGCCGTTCATGTCGGCCAAGCCAGCCCCGCGAGACCGGGCTGTGGTGGCGACACCCGCCTCGACCGAGCGTTCTATGAATTTGCCATCATCCAACTGCATCAGCAGATTGTTGGGGTCATTGATCGCGTTTGATGGCATCTGGTCAACGTTGCCTTTCGCGATAAACAGATCGCTCTGACCGTCATTATCAATGTCGCCAAACTCGGCATGCCATCCGGTTGACGGGCGGCCGTCATCTCCGACATGCGGACGGTGTGCTGTTGCTCCCAGGTCGAACGGCGCAGGTGTCAGTTGACCCTCCGCATTCATCAGCAAGACCTGATCACCCATCGAGGTCAGCATCACGTCGGGATAACTGTCCCGCCCAAGGTCGGCGCTTGCGATACCCATGCCCCAGATCGAGATACGGTTCCAACCATCCTCTTCGCCGCGTTCTCTTAACGGTGAAAGCTGCCACATCTGTTCGTAGCCGCCCTGGACGTAGTAATGCCGGTCATTGGAGATCCGAAGCTCTGCTGTGCCGGAACGCTGCCAATCAGAGAAGAGCATGGACAGCGCACAGAACCCGGGTTCAAGCCGTGTTGGCGTGCCGTACCCATCCGTATCCGGGCGATAAAGCGTATTGACGTCGCAGCGTTCAAACGGACCTTCGGGATCGAAACGGTCAACATAGTTGCCGAAAGCGAGCGTGGGCCAGTTTTGTCCTGCCTCCCATGTCGCACTGAACGCCGTGGTCCAGTGATCGCCGCTTTGAAAGCGCCAGTCTTCGTTTCCGTCTGTAAATGCACATGTCCCATCGCCCATCAAAAGGCGGTTTTCACCGACCCGCAGCACGGCAAGGTCAACATACCCGTCACCGTTGATGTCAATCGGGTAAGCGCCTGTGGCACCTTGAATAGACGGGATGCGGTTGCCTTGAGTGAAGTCAACCGCCCCTCCCGTTGCTGGCGTGGTGTTGACGAAAAGGCGCGCTGGGGCCTCGCCTCCTGCCACGTAGACATCTGGCAAGCTGTCTTCGTTGCAATCGAACACCGCAACGCCACCGCCGACGAAATGCTCCCAGCCGCCTGAATAGACATGCTCTACCGGGAATGCATCAGAATGGTCTTCGAATTTCGGGTCCGCCATGGCCGCCCCGGATAGGGTCAACATGACAGCGACTGCGCCCCTGACACATGTCATGCCAGCGTGGCTGCTTTCGAGGTCAATTGATGCTCTGTCACGTGTGAAAGTGCCAACGCCGCAGCGCCCGATGCCCAGACAAGATCGCCCCAGGCATGCACCTCGACCGGTGGGGCCGGGACGCTGGAATTGAGCGCATGGCGGCGCATCTCTTCCAGTATGGTGTCCGAGTAGAGATAATCGTATTGCATCCGTTCACCCGCGAGGATGATGACCTCTGGATCGAACAGGTTCAGCACATTTCCAAGCGCGAGCGCGAGATATTTGCCAGCACGTTCAAAGATTGAACGTGCGGCAAGGTTGCCGGATTTCGCATCCCGATAAAGATGTTCCAGAATATCTGCCACAGGTGTCGAAGCTGCCAATGGGTCGTTGATCGCAACGACCGCTTCGCGAACGAGCGCATAGTCGGAGACATAAGCCTCCAGACAGCCACGCTGCCCACACCGGCAAAGCGCACCATCAAGCGCAACCTTTGTGTGGCCAAGTTCCATCCCCAAACCCCGCGCCCCGCGATAGAGCTTGTGATTGATCACAAGACCCATGCCAACGCCCTGTTCAATCGTGACGACCGCAAAATCCGATATCTGCCGTCCAACCCCGAACCAAAGTTCCGCCAGAGCGACGAGATTGGCGTCGTTATCAATCGTGACAGGCACACCCATGCGATCACTCATGAGGTTCGCAAAATTCAGACCGTTCGGCTCGATAATTGGCGACCAATGCACGATCCCGTTTTCATGGTCGATAAACCCCGGCAAGCCGACCCCGACAGCCGACAAGGCCGAGGGCGCAATGCTGGCTGCGGCACAGACATGGTTGATAAGTGCGGTTGCGGCATCCAAAACACTATGCTGGTCGGTCGCGTTGGAGGCTGGCGCTGTCGCGGAGGCAACCTGCTCTCCTGCAAAGTTGTAGACCACCGCAGTATGCACATTCTCGGACAGTTTGATCCCGGCCACAAGATGCGCATCCGGCGTGACACCAAGTGCAATGGGTGGGCGCCCTCGGCTCGATTCAGATCCGTCGGCCAGGGCTGACAGTTCCCGAACAATCCCCATATCTATCAGTGCCGATGCCTGTGTCGTGACAGTGGCAGGGCTGATGTCCAGGTCCTTGGCAATCGTAGCGCGTGACACCGATCCCTCTGCGCGAATGCGCTCGAATATCGCAAGGCGAAGCGAGTCAGGCGTGGCGGACGGAAATGAAAACGGCCCGCATCCAAGCGCACCGGCGGGTCTGACATTCATATGTTTGGCCTCGCCCATTATTTCTTCTCCCGAAGAATTTATTCTGCTGTTACATGCAAATACTGTCCAATTTCACGAAGTTTGCATAGAAAACTTACGTGAGCAAACGGTAAGACTAGTATTTTAGCACTTATTTGTTTGACAAACGAATTTAATAGCAGCAGCTTCGGTTCCGGGGCCTTCACAGGGCCGCAACATCCAGGGGAGGATATCATGAAAAGAAGAACGCTTATTGCTACGCTGGCGGCCGCCACGTTGATAGCGCCACCTGTATTGGCCGACGGCCACAGCCCAACCGTTGGTGTGAGCTGGTCGAACTTTCAGGAAGAGCGCTGGAAAACTGACGAGGCCGCAATCAAATCGGCACTTGATGCTGCCGGGGCAGCATACCTTTCGTCCGACGCACAATCGTCAGCATCCAAGCAGCTTTCTGACGTTGAAAGCCTTATTGCGCAGGGCGTCGATGTATTGATCATTCTTGCACAGGACGCATCTGCGATCGGACCTGCGGTTCAGGCCGCTGCCGATGAGGGCATCCCTGTTGTTGCCTATGACCGCCTGATCGAAGATCCGCGCGCCTTCTATCTGACATTCGACAATGTCGAAGTTGGCCGGATGCAGGCCCGCGCGGTGCTCGAGGCACAGCCGGAAGGCAACTATGTCATGATCAAGGGCTCGCCCACCGACCCGAACGCAGACTTCCTGCGAGGTGGTCAGCAGGAGGTTCTGCAAGAAGCGATTGATTCAGGTGCAATCACGATTGTCGGCGAATCCTACACCGATGGTTGGATACCTGCCAACGCACAGCGCAACATGGAACAGATCCTTACCGCCGCGGATAACGAAGTAGATGCCGTAGTCGCCTCTAACGACGGTACTGCAGGTGGAGCGGTCGCTGCATTGGAAGCTCAGGGGATGGCTGGTATTCCGGTATCAGGTCAGGATGGCGACCACGCCGCGCTGAACCGTGTGGCCAAGGGCACGCAGACCGTATCAGTCTGGAAAGATGCGCGCGAGCTTGGCAAAGCTGCGGGCGAAATCGCAGCAGCACTTTCGGGCGGGACCGCGATGTCCGAAGTTGATGGCACTCAGGAATGGACGTCGCCTGCTGGCACGACCATGAGCGCCGTGTTCCTTGAGCCGGTGCCGATCACGCAGGACAACCTGACGACAGTCACAGACGCTGGCTGGATCGAAGTTGATGTTCTTTGCCAGGGCGTGACCAACGGTCCCGCGCCTTGTAACTAAGTACCATCCGTTGGCGGCGCCGCTGGCGCCGCCACAATCGATGCGTGGCAAGCGCGTGCGTTCCACGCATTTCCGCCTCATCGCCGCAAACAAGAGAGCAGCCGATGGCCGATACGACCAATTCCGCGATAGACGCGCCCAAAAAGCGCAGCTTGCTTGAAACGCTGGAGGTAGACACACGCCTTCTGGGAATGATCGGCGCATTTGTCATCCTGTGCATAGCATTCAACGTGTTGACCGATGGGCGTTTCCTCACGCCCCGCAACATCTTCAACCTGACAATCCAGACAGTTTCGGTTGCGATCATGGCCACCGGCATGGTGTTTGTCATCGTCACCCGACATATTGATCTGTCAGTTGGCTCACTTCTCGCAACATGCTCCGCCTTCATGGCGATGCTGCAAACGGCATGGTTACCGGGCATCTTTGGCATCGATCTGGGCAGCCCGTTCGTTGCGCCCATTGCCATCGTTCTTGGGCTCGCGCTTGGCGCCGCCATTGGGGCCTTCCACGGCTGGCTTGTGGGGTATCTGACAATTCCGGCCTTTATCGTCACGCTTGGTGGTCTGTTGGTTTGGCGAAACGCAGCCTGGTATCTGACCCGAGGCCAGACGATTGGTCCGCTGGACCAGAACTTCGCCTTGTTCGGAGGCACCAACGGTACGCTGGGCGAAACATGGTCCTGGATCATCGGCTTCGTTGCAGCCGGTGCGGCGCTGATCATTCTGTTTCTGTCGCGCCGCAACAAAATCGCGCATGAGTTTCCGGTAAAGCCTGTGTGGGCGGAACTGTCGCTTTCCGCGATCGTCGTTAGCGCCATCCTCGGCTTCGTTGCTGTTCTCAACGCCTATCAAATTCCAACGCGCCGTCTTGAACGCATGTTCGAAGCGCGGGGCGAGGTCATGCCGGAAGGCTATTCAGTTGGCTACGGCCTTCCAATTTCAGTTGTCCTTCTTATCCTTGTGGCGATTGCGATGTCGGTTGTGGCAAGCCGGACCCGCTTTGGTCGGTACATCTTTGCAACCGGCGGCAACCCGGATGCGGCGGACCTTTCGGGTATCAACACACGCCTTCTGACCGTGAAAATATTCGCGCTGATGGGGTTCCTTTGCGCGTTGTCAGCCGTCGTCGCGTCGGCCCGTCTGACATTTCATTCAAACGACATTGGTACGCTTGACGAACTGCGCGTGATCGCCGCAGCGGTTATCGGGGGCACAGCATTGTCAGGCGGCATTGGCACCATTTACGGGGCCATTCTGGGGGCGCTGATCATGCAATCCCTGCAATCGGGGATGGCCATGGTGGGTGTCGATGCCCCCTTCCAAAACATCGTCGTCGGGAGCGTTCTGGTGATCGCTGTTCTGATCGACATTATTTATCGCAAGCGCTTGGGGGCGGGCTGATGGCCGAAGATCGTGGAACACCGCTCGTTGAACTTGAGGACATCTCGATCTCTTTCGGCGGCATCAAGGCAGTGGATCATGTCAGCCTCGATCTTTATCCGGGCGAGGTGGTCGGACTTCTCGGTCACAACGGCGCGGGCAAGTCGACCCTGATCAAATGTCTTTCAGGCGCCTATCAGATGGATAGCGGAGAAATCCGTATCCGGGGCGACAAGGTCGAGATCAACAACCCGCGAGACGCGCGTTCCCACAACATCGAGACGATCTACCAGACGCTTGCGCTGGCCGACAATCTTGATGCGGCGTCCAACCTGTTTCTGGGGCGCGAGATTACAACCCCGTTGGGTCTTGTCGACGACGCGACGATGGAGGCCGAGACCCGCAAGATCATGGGTCGGCTCAACCCGAATTTCCGCAAATTCTCATCGCCAGTTTCAGCGCTTTCGGGTGGTCAAAGACAATCCGTCGCCATTACGCGGGCGGTTTATTTCAACGCCAAGATCTTGATCATGGACGAACCAACGGCAGCTCTTGGCCCGCAAGAGACCCAGATGGTTGCGGAGCTAATTCAGGAGCTGAAGCGGGAGGGTCTTGGCATCTTCCTGATCGACCACGACGTTCATCAGGTGAAAATGCTCTGCGACCGGGCAGCCGTGATGAAAAACGGCAAACTGGTCGGCGTTGTCGATGTGGATGCGGTCTCAACCGATGACATTCTGGCGATGATCATCGCGGGCAAGAAACCCGAACATCTGACAGCCTAAGACGTCGCTGCCAAGGGGTTGAGGCAGGACGGGGTTCCCACAATAAATCTGCTTGCTGTGGTTCGCTCGTATGACAGGCGACCGGACCCATAGCTTCTATCCTGTTGAACAACCGCCATGGTTCACAACAGGAGAACACGATGGACTCGCAAGCGCTCGCTTTTGTCAAACTGGCCGAACGTCACCTTGCAAGGTTCGACCCTGATCAAGAAGATGAATACTATAAATCGGCGGGCAATGTCCCTTGGTGCGTTAGCGCGATCGCAGGGTTAGCCTTGTGGCTGCTACACTCGGGCCGACCGACAGTTAAGAATTTACGCCGCAGAATTGGACAATGGAAGGCGAAGACCGGATGAAAGATCTTGAGGACGATCGCACCGCCATCCTGGCTGTCATCGACGCTGAGACACAGGCATATCTCCGGCGCGACTATAACAGTTGGCAGGAATGTTGGCATGATGGGCCGGAAATCCGGCGTATTCACGCACATGTCGGCACTGGCGTGACGGTCGTGGCAGGGTCCGAAATCAGGACACAAATGCACCGGCTGCTGACGGAAAACAACGACTGGCAGGTCCCGGATGCCATTCAGCGAGAGAACATCAACGTTGTCATAAGCGCCGAGATGGCATGGGTCAGCTACGATCAGACTGGCGATATGTCGAGCATTCCCAAGGAATTGGCGGGGCATTATCACGAACTCAAAATCCTTCACAAAATAGACGGATCATGGAAAATCGCCTGCATTGTCGGAACCCAAACGCGCATCGATCATGTGCGCGCACCGCTTGTCGAGGTCGACGAGACCGCACGTCTGCTGTGGATGAACGAGGCGGCGAAGGATCATCTGCCCGAGCATCCCATGCTGGGTATCCGTGGGGAACGCCTGCATGCAGTCGAACCAGAAGCGCAGCGCGAACTTCTGGACGCAGTCGCCTGGATTGCCAAAGTGCGCGACCGGCACACGCCATGCGTCGGAGAAGATGCAGTCACGCGAGCTATTGCACTTGGTCAAGACGACACTGGCCTCGCGCATATTTGCTGGGCGATTTTACGAGACGGCAAGTTGTTGATCACCTTCGGCGATACGGATCGGCTCGAACGGCAGCTTGCCAGCGCCGCTGACGTCTATGGCCTTTCCCGAACTCAGGAGCGGCTTGCGCGAGAATTGATTGACGGTCGCGACCTCAGCGCAGCGGCCACAGCGCTCGGCATCAGCCCGAACACGGCGAAAACGCACTTGCAACGCATCTATGACAAGACAGGCATCCGGGCGCAGCCTGCTCTTGTCCGTCTGCTTCTTAACGCAGACCAGCGCGGTGTTTGACTGCGGCAAGAATGTCTGACGTCAGGCCCAAATGGGCATTTTCCCGACAACGGTACGCGCAAAAGCCACATCGAAGGGTCGACCGGCAGAGAAATAGGCCGACAGGATGTGGACCTACTACGCTCTGTTGTTTAGTGCTTGGCAAAACATCAGAAGGTTGAGCTCACCGTGACCCAATTGGAAAACCCCGATATCGTATACACCAAAGTCGATGAAGCCCCGGAACTCGCGTCTGCATCGTTCCTGCCAATCATCCAGTACTTCGCTGCCGCTGCCGACGTTTCGGTCGGCACGCGGGATATTTCTCTTGCTGGACGTATCATCGCGACATTCCCCGAAAACCTGACCGAAGCACAGCGCCAATCGGATGATCTGGCTTTCCTTGGTGAACTGGTCAAAACGCCAGAGGCGAATGTCATCAAGCAGCCTAATATCTCTGCCTCAGTTCCACAGCTTGTGGCAGCGGTCAAGGAACTGCAGTCGCAGGGCTACGCCATCCCCGATTATCCGGAGAACCCGGAAACAGAGGCCGAAAAGACGACGCGCGCGCGTTTTGACGCGATCAAGGGTTCAGCGGTGAACCCGGTTCTACGTGAAGGCAATTCTGACCGCCGGGCCGCTGTTGCGGTCAAGAACTACGCCAAAGCCAACCCGCACCGGATGGGCGTCTGGGCCGCTGACAGCAAAACCCATGTGTCATCGATGACTGGCAATGATTTCCGGTCAAACGAAACATCCGTCACGTTGAGTGCAGAGCAAGCTGGCGCGGCGCGCATCGAACTTGTCGGCAAAGACGGGTCAGTGACCGTGCTGAAAGACGGCGTGACGTTCCCGGCGGGGACAGTCGTTGATGCGACCTTCATGTCTGCCAAAGCGCTTGGTGCTTTTCTGGACGAACAGATTGAAGCCACAAAGACTAAGGGGGTTCTGTTTTCGATCCATCTGAAGGCGACGATGATGAAGGTCTCTGACCCGATCATCTTTGGTCACGCGGTGAAGGCTTTCCTCAAGCCGGTTTTTGAAAAACATGGCGATGCGTTGGCCGCTGCCGGTGTGAACCCGAATTCTGGTCTGGGTGCGCTGCTTGATTGCGTTGCCGCGTCGCCCGACGCAGACGCGATCATGGCGGATATCGATGCTGTCATGGCTGATCGTCCGCCCATGTATATGGTCAATTCCGACAAAGGCATCACCAACCTGCACGTGCCATCCGACGTGATCATCGACGCATCGATCCCCGCATTGATACGCGCTGGTGGTAAAGGTTGGGGGCCCGACGGGGCCGAAGCCGACACCAATTGTGTTATCCCGGACAGTTCGTACGCAGCCGTCTATGACGCTGCGGTCAAGGATTGTAAGGCCAATGGCGCATTGGACCCGTCAACAGCCGGGACAGTGCAGAACATTGGTCTGATGGCGCAAAAGGCCGAAGAATACGGGTCGCACCCGACGACGTTTGAAATCCCACATGACGGCATTGTTCGCATGATCGCCGCAAATGGCGACGTGCTGCATACGCATGAGGTCGAGCAAGGCGATATCTGGCGCTCTGCTTCGACCCGTCAGGCTCCGATTGAAGACTGGGTGCAGTTGGCGATTGATCGTCAGGCGCTTGAAAACTGTCAGGCGATTTTCTGGCTGGACGAGACCCGCGCCCATGATGCGGAGTTGATCAAATACGTCAAACCGCTGCTGGCGAAGGCAGGCGCAGAAGACAAGTTTCAGATCCTCGCCCCGCGCGAAGCAACACAGGTTTCCTTTGGAACGATCCGCAAGGGTGACACCTCAATCGCGGTCACTGGCAACGTCCTGCGTGACTATCTGACCGATCTGTTCCCGATCCTGGAATTGGGCACGTCGGCTAAAATGCTGTCGATTGTGAAACTGATGAACGGCGGTGGTCTGTTCGAAACAGGTGCGGGTGGTTCGGCCCCCAAGCACGTCCAGCAATTGGTCGAAGAAAACCATCTGCGCTGGGATTCACTGGGCGAATTCTGCGCATTGGGCGAAAGCCTCAAGTACCTTGCTCAGGTGAAAGGCAACGCCAAGGCGAAGGTACTCGGGAATGCCGTGGATGTCGCGACACAAGGCATCCTCGATAACGACAAATCGCCGGGCCGTAAGGTTGGTCAGCCAGACAACCGCGACAGCCATTACTATTTTGCGCTGTATTGGGCGCAAGCATTGGCGGCTCAGACGGACGATGCAGACCTGGCCGCGCATTTTGCGCCTATCGCGCAGGCATTGGCTGAAAACGAGGCTGCCATCGTGGCTGACTTCTTGGCTCCGCAAGGCAATTCTGCCGATACCGGTGGCTATTACCGGACTGATGCGGCCAAGACGGCGGCTGTGATGCGTCCTTCCGCGACGCTCAATCAGATCTTTGGCTAAACGAAAAATCGCCGGGCTTTAATCCTAAAGCCCGGCGGTTCCTGCCTGTAGTTTGACGGGTGCCGTGGCCGGGTCAACGACTGGCCGCATAGTACGACACCTTCTTTTCCAGATAGCCCAGAAACTCTGAAATAGTGAAGGCCAGCGCGAACAAGACAATCAAAACGGCCCAGAAGTGGCTCATCAGGAAGTTCGCGGCATAAAGCTCAAACAAAGCACCGAAGCCCACGATGGAAATCAGAAGCTGGCCGATGATCACGCCTTTGACGGCCCGGATAACTCCGATACGCACACCACCCAGAATTTCAGGCAGCGCGGCCCAGAAGTAGACCTTGAAGAATGCATCCTTTGGCGTCGCCCCAAAACTGATTGCCATTTCGACCAGTGATCGGTTGATCTGACGGACGCCTGCACGGGTATTCAGGATAATGATCCAGATCCCGAACAGGGTGGTCGTGATGATGATGGACTTCATCCCGAAACCAAACAGAACCATCAACACCGGCACCAAAGCCGTCAGCGGGGCGCTGACAAATATGTTGACCCAAGGCAGCAGCAGTTCATCCAGCAACCGGCTTTTGCCCATGAAAATCCCAACCGGAATGCCGATCGCGATTGAAAAGAAAACCCCGGACAAAAAAGCCCGCGCGGTTTCGGACAGCGCCTGTAAGAAGGCAGGTGTCCCGATGATCGAAAACAGCGTCGCGAAAACCTCTGTGAGCGGCGGCACAAAGAACGTGGCCCCGGTGCGCCCAACGATTTCCCACAACAGGCCCCACAGCAGAAGCGAGGACATCGCAGGTAATTTATATCCATAGATATGCATGACGCGTCCTATTCCACGTAGTTGCGCAACGACGACCAGATTTCATCCACGATATCCAGATATTCAGGATCGCGGCGGATGTTCTCGACACCTTTGGTGCGAAAGCTGGACGGGCGAATGATCTCGGACACGCGGCTTGGCCGTGGCAGCAGGATGGCCACTTGATCCGATACGTAGACCGCTTCTTCGATAGAGTGGGTGACGAAAATAAACGTCTTGTTCTCATTGGCGACAAGCGCCAGCAGGTCTTCCTGAAACTTGCGCCGGGTTTGTTCGTCGACCGCAGAGAAAGGTTCGTCGAGCAGCAAAACCTGTGAGTCCACCGACAATGCCCGCGCCAGACCGACGCGTTGGCGCATGCCGCCCGATAATTCATGGGGAAAGCTGCCTTCAAAACCGGCAAGCCCCACGTTCTTGATATATTTTTCGGCCTTGTCCTCGCGCTCTGATTTCGGGACGCCGCGCAGTTCCAACCCGAAAGCCACGTTGCGCAATACGTTCGCCCAAGGAAGCAGGGCAAAGTCCTGAAAGACAAACGCGCGGTTGGGGCCGGGACCAGTCACCGTCTTGCCATTCACGATAATCTCGCCTGTGTCCGGCTTCAGCAATCCGGCGATGATTTTCAACAGCGTTGTCTTCCCACAACCGGACGGCCCCAGCAGAGAGGTCAACTGACCACGTGGAAATTCCAAAGACATATCCCGGAGCGCCTCGACCGCCCCATAGTTTTTCGAAATACCCCGTACCGAAACGGCGATTTCCTGATCTAGCGGGGCTGCATCCGCGAAAGCCTTTTCAGTCTGAGACATAACCACGGTCGTTCCCTTCAAAGAGTAGATTTTCGATTTTCTCAAGCAGGTTCAGAAACAGAACGGCCAGAAGAATGATCGAGAAGATAGCCGCGTACATGCTGGGATAGTCAGCGATAGAGCGGCTGTAGGTGATGATGTCGCCAACCCCGGTCGGCGTAATCTTAAGCTCTGACAGGATCGCCCCGATGAACCCGGCAGAGACACCCAGCCTTAGGCCTGAAAAGATCACGGGCGAAGCCGCAGGAATAATGATTTTCAGCAAAACCTCCCGGTCACTGGCCATGAAAGACCTTGCCATTTCCTTCATGGATGCGGGGGTGTTGCGCACGGCACTGCTGGTATTCAGCACGATGACTGGCATTGCCATGATACAGACCACGAACACTTTGGACGTCAGCCCGATGCCATAGGCCATCACCAACAAGGGGATAAGCGCCGCCAGAGGGGCTGCCTGCATCACGATAAAGATCGGGGAAAACAGCCATTCGAACCGTTCACTCAGCCCAATCCAAAGGCCAAGACCAATGCCCAGCACTGTTGAAATGGCCACGCCGATGACCAGCGGTTTCAACGTCTCTGCATATGCGGTGAAAATGCTGCCATCGAATGTCATGCGCATCAGGGCGGCCATGGATTCAATGAACGTTGGAAAAGCATAGCTGATCGGAATGCGCCCGGATATTTCCCAGGCACCAAAAACCAGCACCGCTGAGAGAACCTTGAGCATGAGCGAACGTTGTACCATGATGCCTCGGCCAATTTGAAAAGGGTGGTCACCGAACACCGTGCGCCGGTGACCAACGGTGTTCTGTCTACTTCGTTGCCGCGTCGAGCGGTGCGAGATACCAGAAATCATCAACGTTCAGTTCGGCAGGGTCGCCTTCCAACTGACCGGCAGCGGTGTACCATTCCAGATCGGCCACGGCCGCGTTGCGACCGCCGCCATTTGGATCATAAAGCCCACCTTCGACGGCCTCGGTATAGAACGTATCCAGCTCGGCCAAAATCTCGGCAGGTAGCTGCCCGATGGGACCGGCGGGGTCGGTTTCCCTGCTGATGATCGTGGGATCTTCGGCCATATCGCGCCAGACGCTGACCAGCGCAGAGACAAGGATGTCGACTTGCTCGCTGTTTTCTTCGATCCAGTCGAGGTTTGCGAAAAGTGCTTCATCACTTGCATCAACATCAAACATTGGCAGCACGTTGAAACGGTCATCCGCTTCGGCGATGATCTTGTTCTTGTTAGACAGATCCAAAATCGTCGCTTCGGCTTGTCCGGCGAGCATGGCAACCACACGGTTGGAAGAACCGGGCACGTATGATCTTTCACCAAAGCTGATGGACATACGTTCTTCGATCACATTTGCAATGGCATCCGTACCACCGCCACGCGAATGCAGCATAATGGGATGACCATCCAGCTGCGACAGATCGGTGTATTCTTCAACTGCGACAGGAAAGAATTTAAGCTTCGATAGCTGGAAAATGATCCGCAAAGGCGCGCGTGACCGCTGCATGGCAGAGTACGGCGTGCCAAAACCAATATCCATCTGACCGCTCAGAATGGCCTGAATTGCGAGTTCTTCATCAGAGAAGGCAGTCCACTCATATTCCAACCCATTGGCCTTCGCGCGATCAAGTGCCACGAAAAAGGCCGCCAACTCATCCGAGGGGGTTTCGGCCAGAGCGATTTTCAGGGTTTCAGCCTGCGCTGACGAAACGGTCATCGCAATGGCCAGCGGCACCGCCAGCGCCGTCTTGGCCAGCTGTTTCACAAAATACATCATTGTTCTCCTCCCAGTGAACATCAACGTTTCAGACAATGCCGAGGTAAAGCTGTTGAGTGCTGGTCCTCGGTCCTTATTTCTGGTTGCTACACCTCATCGAAAAGGCGGTTGGACACCGACTGTAAATGGTTGCGCATGGCCCCATAGGCCGCTTCGGAATCGCGACCCGCGATGGCGGTCACAATGGCTTCATGCTCGTCAAAGCTGGTGTGAGTGCGCGGTGGGCGTGCAGTGTCCCGCACAACATTCCCCCAAGCCACAGCGCGGCGCACAACGTTGAGTTGCTGAAAAAGCGAGGCCAGCAGCAGATTGTCACTGCTCTTGGCGATATGGTGATGCAGCAGGTCATCCTGCTCTTCGTATTCCGCCCAACTTGTCGCCGACCGGGTGCGCGCCATGATGCGCCGCATGGTCATCAGGTCTTCGCCAGATGCGTTAACGGCCGCCTCTCGGGCGATGGCGGGTTCAATGACCATCCGCGCGCGCATCATCCGAAACGGCGTCAGCTTGCGACCCAGATCAATCCAGGCGTCGGCAGTGTCGACCTCGTCCCGATCCGCAATGAACGTCCCCTTGCCCACATGCCTCCAGACCAGACCCTCGCGCTCAAGAGCATCAAGCGCCTTGCGCAGTTCCGTCCGGGTCATTGACAGCTGTTCGGTCAAAACGCGTTCAGACGGAAGACGGTTACCCGCCTCATATCCGCCTTCCACGATAAAATCCCGAAGACGCTCAAGTGATGGATCAGCTTTGAGTGCGCGGCTAGATATGTGCAAGGCTACCCCTGATTGGTTGACCAATTTTCATGGTTTTTAGTTAAATCACACCAACCATTATCGATTGATGGGAGCAAATCAACAATTAATTAGATTGATTGGGATTGATCTGCAAAATACCCGCCGCTATACAGGCTTGGACTTTTGATCATTGGGGAGAGCGCAAGTGTCTGATTTCGTTATACCAACCCCGCCAATTTCGGCGATTCCCGTGGCCGGTGGCGGGACGTTTCCAGTTCGCCGCGTTTATTGCATTGGTCGCAATTATGCGGCCCACGCGGTCGAGATGGGGCACGACCCGAATCGCGAGCCGCCCTTTTTCTTTCAGAAGAACCCGGACAACCTGGACGCCAGCGGCACGTTTCCCTACCCATCACAAAGCAAAGACGTCCATCACGAGGTCGAACTGCTCGTCGCGCTGAAATCCGGGGGCACGAACATCAAGCTGGAAGACGCGTTGGATCACGTCTGGGGCTATGCGCCATCACTGGACATGACCCAGCGCGACCTTCAAGGCGTGGCCAAAAAGATGGGTCGTCCGTGGGAAATTGGCAAAGCCTTCGAACGGTCCGGCCCGGTCGGCCCACTGCAGCCCGTGTCAGACGTTGGACATCTGGACAGCGGACGGATCGAACTGAAGGTCAACGGTGAGATCAAACAAGAGGGCGACCTGAACCAAATGATCTGGAAAGTGCCAGAGATGATTTCCTACCTCTCTGACTATTTCGAACTCGCCGCCGGAGACGTCATCATGTCAGGAACACCAGCCGGCGTCGGACCGGTGTCGCGCGGTGATGACATGGTCGTATCAGTCGATGGCCTCAACGATCTGAGCGTCAAGGTTGTCTGAGGTGGGATCAGTGGCGCATCTGCGGTAGGCATCGGATAGTCGCGCAGCGCGTTCGGACGCATAGCCAACAGAGCCACTACTCCGCTGCATGCCCATCTTTGGCGGCGTCCAAACCCTGTTGCGCAAGATCAGAGATCTTGCCACAGGTGTCTGCCCAAGTGCTGTGGCACTGCGGTAGATAAACCTGTTTGTACCAGTTCTGTGCCTTTACCTGATTACTGTTCAGTGCTTCGGTATTGCAGCACAAAGTGTGAACGGTTTTTGCAAGATGGCCAAGCCGTGCCGTTGTGACCAGATCAGGAGGGAGCAGAGTTTGCAGACCGTAGCTTGGTTCGGTCACCACAGGCGTCCCGGCAGCGATTGCACCGATGATGCGCGGGGTTTCTAAATGGTTTGATCGGTATGCATGTATATTGATGCAACAACGGGACTGCGCGGCAATGTCCTCGTAAACCACACCGTTATGCGGGGACATGCGCAAACCCAGCGCTTTCAGTTCATCCATCACCTTTCGCCTGCGTGGGGTCATGGCGCCGACAAAGCAGATATCATACGGGCGTTCATTCAGTGGCATGGACGTATCGATGGCGGCAGGGTCAACGCCAACACTGAACCCGAAAACCGGCATATCCAGTTGGTGCTGCAGCCGCGCTGTCTGCGGTGCAAAGTAGTCAAGAAGTACATCAAAACCGGATTGTTTTTCCGCAAGCATCCGGCGTTTTCGCCTGATCGCGCTCCAACCCACTTTGCTTAGATGCAGCGGATTGCCCATGACAGCGATGATCGAGAAATTAAGGTAGACATACAAACAGCCAGGCCGACGCCGGTGCGGTTGAAAACCTTCGCCGATGACAAAGATAATCGCACCGTCGACGTGATCCGCTTCATCAATCTGCTCACAGACAATCAAGCCTGTTGCAGGCCCGAAACTGTCCGACAGCGCAGCATGAATAAACCGGGTCACATGAGCGATATGATCGAAGCTGACCCTTTGGATGACAAGATAAGCGCGACGCATAGGTTGTTTGAAACCTCTTCTGATTCAATTCTATCAAAGCAGAGTATTTGTGCAGATTTACTCTATTTTAAGATATGTAACAGATGCCATTTGCACCATTGTTTCCGTTTTGAAACGTAATCATCTTCAACTTTGGCATTTAGTGCGCTGAAATTCTTAGCGCAGCGGGTTCTTGCGACTAAAAACTGCCCATTCGCTGGCGAGTAATGGCCTAAGGCCATCGGTATGCCGTGCTTCTGTTACATCTAAGAACTAAGGTTAAGCATCAGTTTATGTTGCGATTTTTTGTGGCCCCACGCCGTTTTGGTTTTTGACAGCTCTTGCTTTCAGACGAAGGACCGACAATGCAACCGACCGTCGAACCTAGTGCGATCAGCGCCGTTGACCCGCTGATTGTTATCCCCTGTTTGAACGAGGCCACCCATATTGGCCCAATCCTGCGCCAACTGATACTGACCATCGACCGTTTGGGCGGTCGTGTGGTTGTGGTGGACGGTGGCAGCACGGATGGCACCAAGGAGATAGTGCATGATTTCGCGGTTGCCGATGACCGCATTTCGTTGATCCACAATCCAGACCGTATCCAAAGTGCTGCGATCAATTTGGCTGTGGCCGACGATGATGGCGCAGCAACCCATCTGATCCGCATTGATGCCCATTGTGCCTATCCGGACGATTTTTGCGATGTGCTGATGCAGCAGGCTAAGTCTGTCTATGCCGATAGCATTGTCGTCAGTATGATCGCTGAAGGGACCGCACCCGTGCAGCGTATCAATGCGGCGACCCAAAACGCGCCTGTCGGCAATGGTGGCTCTGCCCATCGGAATATCCCCAGCGGCGCGTATGTCGACCATGGCCATCATGCTTTGATCAAGATTGCTGCATTCCGCGCGGTGGGAGGATACGACCCAACCTTTGCCCATAATGAAGATGCTGAATTTGATTACCGACTGCGTCAGGCCGGGCATCGGATATGGCTGACCTCTGGCACTGTCATTACTTATTTTCCACGACCATCACTTGCCGCTGTGGCGCGTCAGTACTTCAACTATGGGACAGGACGCGCACGCAACCTGCTCAAGCATAGTGTGGTGCCGCGGCTGAGGCAGACCAAAGTGATGATGGTTCTCCCCGCTGTTCTAATGACCCTGCTGGCCCCGATTCATTGGCTGTTCGCCGTGCCCGCGTTGCTGTGGTGTCTCTATTGCCTGCGGGCCGGCACCCTCATGGCTTGGCAAGAGCGCGACCCCATGCTGGTTCTTTGTGGTGTGGCCGCGATGATCATGCATTTTTCATGGTCTCTGGGATTTTGGCAGAGAGTACTGAAAAACGCGCTGCCATTTGGTCGTGGAGTGGCACAATGAACGATACGCTTGAAATATGCGTCTGCACCTATCGTCGTCCACAACTGGTCGATACGCTGACCTCCCTCATGGCATTGACGGAGCCGCAAGGCTACCACGTTTCCGTGCTTGTCATTGATAATGATGACGAGCCAAGCATGCGTGACACCGTCGAAAACATGGCGGCAACGGCCCCCCTGCCCTTGCGCTATGTGCATTGTCCACAAGGCAATATCTCGATTGCACGCAACGGAGCCCTGACCCACAGCAAGGCGCGCTATCTGGCCTTTATCGATGATGATGAGGTCGCATCGCCCGACTGGCTGATCCACCTTACCGATGAAATGGCGCAGGATGGCGCGGCTGCTGTGCTTGGCCCGGTAGAGGCATATTATCCAGAAGGCGCTCCAGCCTGGATGCGACGCACCAGAATACATGCCACGATGCCTGTCTGGGTCGATGACCAGATCATCACCGGATACACCTGCAATGTGCTGATCGACCGGCAAAGCCCCGCATTGAGCAACTGCAATTTCGATCTATCCTTGGGTCAGACTGGTGGAGAAGATACTGCTTTCTTTGCAAAACTGGTTGCAGAGGGCGGGCGTATCTCGTTTGCACCCGATGCTTTGCTGCGCGAGACAATTCCGCCCCATCGGGTCAGCTTTGGCTGGCTTTTGCGCCGCAGGTTCCGCATGGGCCAGACGCATGGGCGGCTGGTTGCCGAAGCCGGGGCCTCGGCCCGGTTGTGGGCTATTACATTATGCAAAGTGGCCTACTGTGCAGGTGCAGCAATTCTGCAGGTTCTGCACACCGATCGCCGTAACAAGGCAGTCTTGCGCGGGGCGCTGCATGTTGGTGCATTGTCAGGTTTGGCTGGCGGTCCGGTGCTTCGTCAATACGGGCCAGAATTTACCCAAAGGCAAAGTGAATAAGCAACGTGGTTAGAATATTATGAAAGATCTAGGCTTACGCATTCGAGATGCGGAGTTTGAAGCGGAACGCCTACAACAACGTGCGGTGACAGAGGCCACGACCATAGCCGATGTGCTGGCTGCGTTGCGCCGTCAATATCTCCCGCTGCTTTTATGCACTTTCATCGGGTTGGTGGCCGGGGTCGTGCATCATGTGACAACACCCGAGCAATATTACACCTCGGCCACTGTTCTGGTCGATGAACGGCGCAGTGACCTGGACGAAGAGATCACTGCTAGCATCCCGTTCTTGCGGAATGACACCTCGCTGTTGAATGAGATGCAGGTTCTGAAGTCCCTGCAGCTGGCCACAGAGGTTGCACGCCGAGTTGAGCTCCAAGAAAATGATGTATTTCTCTATCCGCCATCATCGCTGGCACGCACCATTGTCTCAAATGCCAAAGCGTGGGTCGTGGGCCTGCTTGGCCTAGAAGAGGAAGTTGTTGAGACAGCGCCCCTTGACCCAGAGCAACAGGAAGCCGCGCAGCTTCTGGGCGCTGCTTCCAAATTGCAGCGCGACATCAGTATCGAACGGATCGGTCTCAGCTTTTCCATCGATATAAGCTATATCGGTCATGATCCGGCCTTGGCCGCAGAGATCGTCAATACCTATGCCGACGCCTATCTGGAGGACAGGCTTAATGCCAACGTGGAATCCACCGAACGCACGGCAGAGTGGATGCGCACCCGGCTGGAAGAACTAGAGCAAAGCGCATCCGATGTGCAGGCTGAAGCCGCTGCATTGCGGCAAAGCGATCCGACCAAAATCGCGCAATTGCGCGAGTTGGCGCAGCGGGCCACAAATCTGGATGCGCTGTATCAAAGGATTTCAGCCCGCTATGAACAGATTTCAATTCAGGGATCGTTCCCGGTTAGCAATGGGCGTGTGCTGACCCGTTCGATCGTCCCCAAGACTGCTGCTTTGCCGAAGATGTGGCAAACTCTGGCGGTGACAACTTTGCTGGGCCTGATGTTCGGCTTCATGCTGGCCGTATTGCGCGAGGCGCGCGAGCGATCTTTCCGGGTCAGCACGGACGTCTACGACTACACAGGACGCGCGTTTCTGGGACATCTTCCGCGGATTAATCTAAAAGACCTCAGCAGTGGACCACCACCAAAGACCAAGGAGATCATGCTGAGCGCACAAACCCTTTCGGTTGAACGTGCGCTGGACCCAGAGGCGAGCCGCAGCGACCCGGCGCAGATCGAATGGGAGCGGCGCAAGGCCAAGGAATTGTCACCCTATCTGTTCTGGTCGGTGTTGATGCCCCAAACGATGTTCAGCGAAACGCTGCGCAACATCCACACGACAGTAGATCTTGGCGCTGCCGATGGCAGCAGCAAGGTGGTGGCAGTCACATCAATGCTACCGGAAGAAGGCAAAACCACGCTGGCCGTAAACTATGCGAATATGTTGGCAAAGTCGGGCGCGCGTACATTGCTGATTGATATGGATCTGCAGGGGTTCAGTCTGAGCAACACGCTCAACATCCCGGCGGGCCCCGGAATTGTTGAGGTGCTACGCGGCGGCGCACCACTACCCGACGCGATGCATGTTCTGGATTACACTGGCCTTAACATATTGCCGTCGGGGCCCACGCAGCAGCGATCGGTGGCTGGTGATGTGCTTTATCAGCACAACATGCAGGCGCTTATGAGAGAGTTGCGCAAGCACTATGATTATGTGGTGCTGGACATGCCACCCTTGGGCAAAGTGTCAGACGCAAAGGCGATGATTGCGCAGTTGGACAAGATCATTCTGGTATGTGAATGGGGCAAGACGCCCAGGTCGCTGGTCACTCAATATCTGGCGCACGAACCTGAAATCTCCCAAAAGGTCGCCGGTATTGCGCTTAACAAGGTCAACGTTCGCAAGTTACAGAAATACGCCCGCCCCGGCTGGCCCGAAAGCTATCTGGAAACCGACCCGAAACCTGCATAATATATAGCCACTTAGGGGAGTGGCGTGACAAAATGATTTCGCCTATGCTGACCTAACCGATGTGTTGGGAGGAAGCATTGTGCGCCTTTTGGTTTTCATCTGCTTTATGTTGGTAGCGGCTGCCGTGATGGCGGTTTTTTCTTACATGGCAGGTGCAAGTTTGGGCATCATTGCACTGCGGGTCATTGCTGTTTTGGTTGTTTTGCAAGCCGTCTACTTCTTGCTGCTTTTGTTTGTGGCTATGCTGCCTTCACCAAAACCAAAACGGGCCAGTGCTGATAGACGCGCTACTACCGATCCACTTGCGGAAACCCAAGAGCAACAATAGCTAGCCTGCACGCGCACTGATAAAGCGTAGCACCGATGGGTCAGCTTTGCCGATCAGCCGGATCATCGCCCCCCGAAATGCTAATCTCGCTACCTCGACGAGTTTCAGAGATTGACCCACGCGCAATTGTGTATGTGATTTCACCAGCCCGGTGGCCCTTTGCCATTCTGGATAACGAAACACGGGGTCGGTCAAAAATTGCTTGCGGTCCGCAGCCCTCGCAAGCGCCCAGGCTTTGCGCTGCAGGATACCCACCGAACGCTTCAGGGTAAGCTCGCGTTTGAAATATCCTGCTTTGGAACCGAAATCCCGTGTTGTCTCTTCCCCGTTTTCGGCCCAGACGGCCAATGGTTCCATCGCTACATAGATTGGTTCGCAGACCGCGAAGGTCCGCATATATTCCTGCAAAGTAGAGCTGCATTCATAGTGAATTTCCAGATCTGTTGCAGCATCGCGTGACCAGAACAGCCCCCCGTTCGACACGCCAATATCCGCCATCAGGCAAAGACGGAACAGGTTAGGATCATAAAGCCCACCAGTCAGCTTGTCGTCGAGAATGCCGTTGGTTGAGACGTTGGCAGTGTCGGTTCCGCTATCAAACTCCACCAATTGATTGCGGAAAAGGATGTTAACACCTTGCTCTTCACACAGCGCGATATTGTCGCTCATGAAAGTCGGCAAGACATAGTTGTCATCCTCAAGAACAAAGAAGTATGCCGCGTCGTGCGGGTTCCTTTTACTGAAACACTGGTCGATGTTTTTTGACGCAAATAGCTGCGGCCGGTTGTGGTGAAACCGGATGCGGGGGTCGTTCAACGCTGCGACAACCGAGTCGGCGGAGCCTTCGGGGCAATCATCGTATACCTCGCAAATCCAATTGGTCCAGGTTTGTGACTGAAGAGTTTCGAGGCAACGGCGCAGGGCTTCGGGCCTTTTGTAGGTTGGGGTGCGCACATGCACGAGCGGTTGGTTTTCTGACATCACGATGACCTCGGCGCTGATAATTCGGCCCAGTCCTGCAATGTCCATTTGTCTGGATCACTTGGAAAGGCAGGCGGCTGTTGAACTGTGGGTTTGAACCGGCGGGTCAGATGAGCCTTGGCCACATTGCCAAGTTTGCCAATGAGCGCTGGTTTGCGGACCACATCCTGCAATGCGCTTCCAAACCGGCGGTTCTTGATGTGTTGTACCAGCGTTTCAAACGCCAGCGGTTCTTGCAGGGCGGCCCGTCGTGCGGCGAAATCAGCCAGAAGATCGGCAGGTAAATCCGGGTAGCTTGTCAGAAGATCGTCCTGAACCGCGATCATCGCACTCACATCGTCAGGGTGCATACGGTAGGACAGCGATTGAGCGTGCCGACGATAGAGATAGTAGGATTCAGGTAACAAATGCATGCGCCCGCCATTCAACAGAAACCGCATGTAGAAATCATGATCTTCGCCAATGCGGATGTCTTCGCGGTAGCGCAGGTTGTCCAAGGCAGTTCGCTGGATCATTGGTTTGAGATAGCCCAGTTGTGGTGCGTCAGGTGCAGATGACACAAAGGTTTTCGCGGTGAGCTGCTCTGGCGCGGTCGGGCGCGTTTTGCCCAATAGCGTTCCACCCGGTTGGACCGTGCTGTCCATGAAATAGGTCAAATCATCGGCGACGGCGTCGGTTTGCAAGTTTTGCGCGGCGTCCAGCATAAGCGCGAACCGCTGCGGATGAACGATGTCGTCGCTATCGACAATCGCGATCCAATCACCAGTCGCTGCATCAAATGCCCGGTTGCGTGCTGCGGCAGGACCTGCGTTGGTATCGGAGGTGATAATTTGCAAGCGCCCATCTGTCGCGGCAACCCGATGCGCCACGGCAACGCTGGTATCCGTCGAAGCATCGTCGGACAGCAGTATTTCTATCTGCGAAACGGACTGAGCCAGCACAGATTTCAAGGCTGCCTCGACATAATCGGCCGCATTGTAGTTTGCCATGATTACGGAAACGATGGGGTTCGCCAAAGCCGTCTCTTTTCTCGTCAATTTATGGTCGTAGAATAGTATTTTTCGAGCCTGTGCTCACTTGATTTATCCCTGCTTTCGGCGTTTCGGCGGCGATGCGCCGACCCCTCGCTTCTGATTTTGTGTCCACACCTAAAGCTATGATAAAAATAGGATAAATCGCAAAACAGAGGCAGTTTTCGGATGCATCTTTTCAGAAAGAATACCAATCAATTTACGGTAAGCATTTGTCAAATTGTGGTGTGTGCCGCTCTTTCGGCTCCATTGCCCGCATTCGCACAGGATTTACCCGCCGGTGCGAGCTTTTTCGACGATTTTGAGACGCTGGATGAAAGCATTTGGGGCATATCGGACGGCTGGGTGAACGGTGATTGGCAGAACTGCATGTGGTCGGGCGAAAATGTCTCGGTTAAGGACGGTATGCTGGAGCTTGGCTTCTCCACGCGGCCCAATGACAAACGAAAATATACCTGTGGTGAAATTCAGTCCCGGCACATCTATGGCTATGGCACATATGAAGCCCGATTTCGGACTAGCACCGGGTCCGGCCTGAATGCGGCGTTTTTCACTTACATCGGTCCGCATCATGGCAAGCCACATGACGAGATCGATTTTGAGGTGCTGACCCGCGATACAACAGCCGTCAGCCTGAATACTTATGTTGGAAGTGCTCCTAAAAATGGCAAGCGGGTGCCTTTGCCGCAACCGGCTGATGGCGGGTTCATCACATATTCATTTGTCTGGGAACCTGATGGCATTCGCTGGTATGTTGATGGGGAGATGATGCATGAAACCCCGCCGAATGCAGAACTGCCCACGAATGATCAGAAAATCTATGCCAGTTTCTGGGGTAGTGATAGTTTTCCCAACTGGATGGGCCGATTTGTGGAACCTGATACGGACCTCGTGATGGATGTAGACTGGATCGCCTTTACCGCATTGGGTGAAGATTGCCAGTTCCCGGACTCGATCGTTTGCCAAGATGAGTGACGCCCGCGCCTATTTGCCCGGACGCGGTATCGACGTGATCACGGTTGAACCGGATGTGATCCTGGCCGTGATCGCCTTGGCCGGGTTGGTATTCGTGCCTGTGCTTGGCACCTTGGGCGCGCTTATATTTTTGGGGGCGGGATCTGCCCTTTTGGTTCGGCGTTTCCAGGTTCAGGTCAGCCTTTGCACGACGTACTGGTATATCATCGCACTTCCTGTCTTTTGCCTGCTCTCGTCTGTCTGGTCAGAATATCCTGTCGTTACATTTCGGTTTGGTGTGCAGTTGATGGCGACGGTGGTCATTGCGATTACTATCGCGTCAACCACATCAGCCCGCGTGTTCAGTCGCACACTATTCGGTCTTTATTCGTTGGCGATGCTGGCGAGCGTTTTGTTTGGGGACGTTCGCAACGACACCGGCGCATGGCTTGGGATTTATGGCAGCAAGAACGCCTTGGCCGGTGCGGCGGCGACTTATGTGATCATCTGCGTCGCCCAGATTTTGGATAGTCTGGCATCTTATCGATACCGGTTGTTGGCTGTTCTGGGCTTGATGGTTGGTCTGATGCTACTTCTGCTCGCGCAGTCTGTAAGCGCGCTGGTCATCGTGCCACCGTCGCTTTTCATCATGTTTTCGCTGCTGATCCTTTATCGGTTGTCATTGGTTCAGCGGGTAGCAACATTGGTCTTTGTCAGCTTAGGGGCGGCACTGATGATCGTGTTGGTCATCATGTTTTCCGATGCGATCGTTGCAATGATGCTGGACACAACGGGCAAGGACATGACGCTGACCGGTCGAACCGAACTTTGGCGGATCGCATTGGAATTGATCGCGGAACGCCCGCTGCTCGGCATGGGCTATCAGGCATTCTGGGTCCAAGGCCATGGCCCGGCAGAGGCGCTGTGGTTTACGTTCGGTATCGAAAGCCGAAGCGGGTTCAATTTCCACAACACCTATCTGTCGAATATGGTCGAGATTGGCATCGTCGGCATTCTGTTACAGATTGTAGTACTCTATGGGGCGGCCATCACCGCGGGTCTTTGGGCCTTGCGAACCCACAGGGCGGAGGCATCGCTGCTATTCATTCTGGTGATGATGGTGGTCATGGTCAGCTTTGTCGAAGTCCCGATCTTCTTTCAGTTTTCCCTGCGGACAGTCATCGTGATCTGCGCCTTCGTGTTTGCCTTGCGCGGCTTGGATGCGCACCGCCGCCGCACCTAGGCAAAGGCGACTTTACGTCCGTATTTTGCGATCAGACCATCAATGGCAGTCATGGCGCGATCCGTTGCCCTTTCGGTGTCGGCATCTGTTGACAGGCATGGCGTGCTCTTGGCCAGCTTTTGCAGGCTACGGGCAGCCAAGTGACTGCAGCCAGCGTTAAACGGTTGTGCCGGTCGGCTTGTGCAAACGGCCATGGCACGTGGTCCGGAACCGGCCCGCCCGGTTGTCAGCGCCCACGCTTCGCGCAGATTGGAGGGGAACAAAAACGCTGGATCGTAGTCTATATTCAACGCCTCTGCCCAATCGTGCCACTTGAACCGATGCACATGGTGCATGGCCCTAACACCGACCCAAGGGGTTCGCAGCGCATCCGAGACGATAGCACCGTGCATCGCCTCAGTAATCACAAGCTCTGCGCCGAGGATCTGCGCGATGACTTCATCAGGCGGATGGGAGGGGTCGATGAAAGTGATCCCTGCCAAATCACAGGCCACCTTCCAATTACCACGCTCGATGCTTTCGTAATGCGGCATGAAGCCGACTTTGATGTCGGTCGCGGGTGCTGGCAGCGGTGTCTCACGCAGAAGGATAGCGGCATCCGCAACAGCAAGTTCGGGGTTCAAACCCAAGGCTTCGGTTGTTTGCGGTCCACGGACGAAATGGAACTCCCACGACCCGTCATGCACATCTGGCTTTTTGGTGTATCCACCGTAACCCGAACCCACGACGACCTTTTTCGCGTCCTTGGGATAGTTGTGCTGGATCACCGAGCCAATCCCGATGAACAGCTTTGACGGGTCATCATCAAAGAAATCCGCAGGTAGCAGGTGGGACCACATGGTCGCGTTCAGCTCATCGCCGAAATTGGGCGGGTCGCCTTGGAAATAGGTCAGTTTCATGTAGCTGGTTTTCCTTTTGAGGGTAGGAAGCGAATAAGCTGGGTGATCAGATCGCGCGACAGAAGCAGGATGGCCGGGACATAAATCAGGGCACCTACAGTCAGCTGCAGGGCCAGTTTCGTGATCTGACTGAGGTTCGGCAAAAGGTACGGCACGGCAAGCATGCCAATACCCATGGCAAGCGTTGCAACAACAGGATGTCTGAACCCGGCAAGGTAGTTCCAGGCGCTGCGTTTGAGAAGCTTGGCTGTCATCAGAACCGAGACGGGCCAGAGAAGCACGCTCTTTATCATCAGTGCGATCATCAATGTTGGCAGGCCGTAGCTATAAGTCAGGACGATGACGAGAACAGAGGTGCTTTGCTGCACAAGTTGGTAGTAGAACCACCATTGCGCCTTGCCCTGGCTTTTGATCAGCGCCGCCTGCACGACCCCGATCCCGGCAAGTACACCGGCAACACAGAACGCCTGCACCGGGAATGCAGCATCGGCCCATTTGTCATCAAGAAGCAGCGCCAGAAGGTCTGGTGCAGTAATGGCTAGTGCGCCAAACATTGGAAGACTGACAGCCGCCGATACGAAAGACGCAATGCCAAAGGCTTGCGCGGTCTTGTCAGTATCGCCCTGAAGGGTGGATAGCAGTGAAAGTGTTACCGACGACAGCGCCCCGCCGACCAATTGGGTCAGCATATTGTAGAACCGCTGCGCAAAGATGAAGAGACCAAGGATCACCGTTCCACCGAATATACCCAGCACCAGATGATCCAGTTTGATCGTGGACAGCATCCGGTTGCCCGAAGCAAAGATACCGTAGTTCAGAAGGTCTTTGAGCGCCGACCATCTGACCGCAATGCCGGGCTGCCAGCCCGAAACCCAGAATGCCATTGCGCAGGCCACCATGCTGGCGGAAACCTGACTGGCAACCAACGCCCAGTACCCGTAGCCTGCGAAAAGCATAGTCATGCAGATGATGACGCTGACCATTGTCGCGACGGCCGTGCGTACAGCAATGAGCTTGAACTTCATCGACCGGATGATCATCGAATTGGGGACGGCCGCCGCCAGATCCAATGGAATCTTAAGAGCCAGAATTGGCAGGATCGCCGCAATATCAGGATTACCAACGGCCCCGCCGATAGCGCCTGCCGCCAACACGAATGGCGTGAAGCAAAGCAGTCCAAAGCCTGTTGTGAGCCAAAACACTGTATCGGCATGGTGTTTGGAAAGCGTCTTACGTTGGACCAGAGCCTCGCCAAAAGCGACTGGCGAAAAGGCAATGACAGACACGACAAGGCTGCTGGCCAGCCCGACCAATCCGAAATCAGCCGGTGATAGAAATAAAGCGCTGACGAAAAACACAACGGCAGAGCTGACGGTCGGGATCAGGGTATGGAGAGACGACCACAGAACCCCGACAATCGCCGAGACCGAGCGACCCGTCGTCAGATGAGGATGGTAGTCATCCGCCTCCGGCTTCGCGATATCGGCGGGGGCGCTCATCCACGGGCCATCAGTTTGACGGGGTTACAGCGTTGGGATCTTCCAAGATTACTTCGACCACATCGCCGGGCATCAATGTAGTTGACGGATCACCCGGCAAAGTGTCCGCACCGCCGCGAATTCGAGTGATGACATAGCTGACTTCGGCACTCAGGGGATCAACCGCCGGCGCTTGACCAATTTGCTGGCCGGCTGAGGCGGCCAACAGATCATATTGCCCGACCAGCTGTGCTTCGACCTCTGCGATGTTGGTTTCGACCTCCTGCAAGGTGGTCGCGTTTTCTTCGTGGCGAAGGCCGAGCAGCTGAGTTTCTTCGCGTTCGTGCTCTTGTAGTTCCTGACGCGCCAACAGGATTGATCGTTCGATATCCAGCAGGCGGCTTTCCAGCTCGCTGACATAAGTCGTGCGATCAAAGATACGGGTTGAGGCGGCCAATCCGCGTTCGACCAATCCTTTTTCGCGCTCCAGTTCCTCCTGCGCTGCTTCAAGCTGGGAACGGTTGCCTGAGAGCTTGTCTTCCAAGACGCCGAGCGCTTCTTCGAGAGAGGCACGCGCTTCCGCCAAAGATGCCAATTCCTGCTCGTAGCGGGCGTTGCGGGCGTCCAGAATGGCCGCTTCGGCAGCTCGGGCTGTCTGGTTCTCTTCAGAGTCTGCTTCGCCCAGAGCCGAGCCGCTCATTTCAGCCATCAGCCTGTCGCGTTTTGCAGTCAGAAACATCAGGTCGCTTTGTAAAACGCTGATGGTTCCTCTCGCGGTCAGGAAATTACGTTCTTCACCTTCGGTTGGTTTGATACCGCCCAAGCCGCCGGCGAGTGATACGGCCTTTAGTACGGTCAGACCGGGAGCGTAATCGTAAACACCCGGTACCTCGATCTGCCCGGCAACGTAGATCGGTGCATAGCTTTCCACGCTCACGGCTACCTTGGAGGTTTGCCCGATCCCCACGTAAGAGGCCATCGCGGCTTCCAGTGCCTGTGCGATTTCCGCCGTCGTAAGATCAGCAGCGGTCAGTGACCCCGCCAGCGGGACGGATATTTCGCCGTCTGCGCCGACCGGATAGCTGCCCGAGATACCAGGCATTTCTACCACTGTCGCATTAACCTCATCCCAGACAGCGATCTGGACGGTGAGCAAATCATTTATGCCCACGCGGTAGCTATCGGCCCATGAGAGGGTCGCGCACAACTGGGTTACAATGCCAACAAGGCACCCAAGGCTGAATCTTGAAAATGTCATTCGTGAAGCGCCATTCGCTGAGGGGTCAATACGACCCTTTGGAAGACAGAACCGCAGGGATGGTGCGAAACATGATGGCGAAATCGCCGATGAGCGACCAGTTCAGCACGTAGTTCGTGTCGAACGTAATCCGCTGCTCATAGCTGGTATCGCTGCGACCGCTGACCTGCCAAAGGCCAGTGATGCCTGGACGGGTTCCCAAATAGTGGGATGCAGCGGGGCCGTACATCTCTAGCTCATCCTGCACGACAGGACGTGGGCCAACGAGGCTCATCTCACCTGCCAGCACGTTGATGATCTGGGGAAGTTCATCAACACTGTAGGCGCGTAGCACGGCACCGATGCGGGTAACGCGGGGATCGTTGCGTAGTTTGCGGTTCTTGACCCACTCGTCCCGCTCATCCGGGTGATCAGCCAAATAACGTTCCAGCACTGCATCACCATCAGACACCATTGTCCGAAATTTCCAGCAGCGAAATTCGCGACCAGCGTGTCCAATACGGACATGTCCATACAGCACGTCTCCGCGAGAGGACAACTTAACAGCGACTGCCACTAAAGCGAATAGCGGCAGCAGGAAGGTCAGCGCAAATGCAGCTGCCAGGATGTCGAACGTGCGCTTCACCCTGCCACCCAGAGCAGCGCTTGCCGTATCTGAAAGTAACGGGTTGTCGTTGGTGGTGGCTATCAACAGCCGTCGCTCGTCCAAGGCTGTAAAACCCACACTTTCCATGGTCGGCATCGTGGCGCTCCTTAATTCGTCGGTAAGCTTCGTTATAGATAACTTGCCGGTCAATTTCGCAATTGCAGCATTTCATCAACCACTTGCGACAATTTGGCGGAAAGCTGCCAATTGTTTCGTGATAATCCTCATCGCTACGCCTAGTAATTGCGCAAACCAGCAACGATTAGCCGAAAAAAATCTACTGATTATCGTTTATTATCAATTCAGTGATCGCTATTGTGGTGTTTCCGCGCACTTACGATCAAAAATGCGCCGATACTGGAAAACTCAAGGGCAGCGTTTCTGGGCCAATTTATGCCCGAATCTGCACTGCAGCATTTTCGATCGAAATGCGGGCTACGATTTGATGTAGTTTGGCTTGGAAACGCTACATATGATTCCAATTTAAGAGCAGTACCAAGGCATAGCCGGAAAGCCAAAATGATGACAGAACCCGCGCCGAAGACCGAGATTCCAGACGGCCTATGGCACCGTCAGTTTGATGCCGCTAACGACTTTCCAACAGTGCCAGTCACCAAGAAGGTTGCCCTTTGTACCACCCCACGCTGCGGCAGCCATTTTCTGGGTCACCAAATGCACGCTCTGGGCGTGTTTGGCTATCCGCTGGAATATCTGAACCCCGGCAACTGGCATGTTTGGGAAAACCGCGCAGGCACCGACGACACGCTGGACTATATCAAATCTGTCCGCACCGGCCCCAACGGTGTGTTTTCAGTCAAACTGCACCATGAACATTTGCTAGCGTTTCTCAAGCAAGAGCCCGCTCCGCTGGATTACAAGTTTATACATCTCTGCCGCCGCGATTTGACCAAACAGGCCATTTCCTTTGCACGCGCCCAACAAACTGGAGCTTGGATTTCCGATATGCCGGAAACCGCACCAGCCGAATACGATTGGGCGCTGATCGCAGAAAAGGTCGATGCAATCTCCAGAGGTAACGCAGACTGGCAGAGTTTTTTGCGCAGTGTTGGCATCAAACCATTGCAGTTGTTCTACGAAGACATTGTCGCAGATATGTCCGGCACCATCACACAAATCGCGAGTTATCTGGAGATCGATATCAACGACGTGACTGCCGAAGAGCCAGCCTTCACCCCAAAGCGGCAAAAGAAGAAAGCGCAGGATGATTGGCTTACCCGGTTTGAAAGCGATAGCCGTGCTGCATTGGCTGAAGGGCGGCCCATTCCCGGAGCCTCACCCCCTGCGGCGGCCGCAGTCATACGCCGCCGTACGATACAGGTGGCGAAGCGACTAAAGGCTAAGGCAGGGCTTTGACGCCATCTGGCAGGACCGGTTCCAGTGCTGTCTGCACGTCCTCCGGGCGCAACATGAAATCAATATCACTTGTCGCCAGCAAGCCGTCGGACATCTCTGATATCGCACGCTGATCCAACTTTTCCAGCAGACCAATCAACGCCGCAGCTAAGGGCTGATCCACCGTGAACCCAAGTTTGTTCGTGGCCACCTTCCGCCCCGTTTCGGTGTCCGCGACAGCAATCGAAGGGCAGCCAAACCAGCTTGCCTCGTAGATACGGTTGGGAAGCAACCAGTCCGAATTCGCGCCGCGCTGCCAAAGATCCTGCGCCCAGACCACATCGCATCCGGCATAAACCTCGGCCAATCCGCTTGGATAATCATAGGGCCCAAAATAGGTGACGTTTTCCCGCTTTTCGATTTGCTGATCGAAGTCCGGCAAAACATGGCGATGGACGTTACCATGGATGTGGATAGCGATCCGATCATCAAAGTGGTCGGCTGCTGCCATCAACAAATCCAGGCTCGGCGAACACCGAATTGAGCCTACCCAGCCAATGATCAGTGCAGCATCGGTCGCCTTATCCGGGCGCGTGTCAGGTCGCGGGGAAGGCTCTTCGTCAAACCACAGCTTGTTTTCGATGATACGATGTGGGCCGCGATACGCCTGTATCGCGTCAAAATACTGAGTGATGAATCCAGGCGAGGACACGATCAATAACTGCACCCGCGCCAAAAGCCTGCGTTCGCACCAGCGCATTACGGCACCAATCGCCCCAGTTTTTGTAAACAACCCGTGGATGTCCAGACACTCATATACCAAAGGCACCCGCCCAGCGCCCGATAGCAATCGGACGATCCATGCAATCACCAATAAATCAAAATTCCGCGCGATAATTACATCGGCCTGTCGCAACTCATTGGTGTGTCGCATCGTGCGCCAGATACCCCGCAATATGCCTGCAATCCGCTTGCCGTAGCGTTCGTTTTCGACAAATCCCAAATCTATATTGGGCCAATCCGGCACAAAATCAGCATTCATGTTGGCCCGCCGAAATGCGGCAGAACGAATATCATGCCCCAACATCTGAAGACTTTTGATACGCCTGATCTGAGAGGCTTCGGTAAGGTCGAAAGCAAAAACAAATATGTTGGCCAATGTCGTGTTCCCAGCGAACGAAACGGTTGAGCGATCTCAGATGTTATGGCTGTAACCAATGTCTTTGACACGGCAACATTTTCAGACATGCGCGGCAAGTGGCTGAAAGTCGCTTAGCAATGACTTCGAAGCTCGATCTTCATTGGGGTACGGCGCCGATCACTTTACCCGCAGCAGCTCTCCGGTCTCAGCATCAAAGAGACAAAGTTCGTTGGTCTTCAGTGACAGCGCCAACTCGCCGTCGTGCCCCGCCTCCAGATGTGCTGGCAGCCGCGCCGTGACCGGTTTGCCGCCCCATGAAAAGACGACAAAACTATCGGCGCCTGTGTTTTCGACAAGGGTTGGCTTCACCGTCAGGCAAACCTCGCCATGACCAAGTACAAAGTGTTCAGGCCGACAGCCAAGTGTGACCTCGTCTGGCATCCCGCTTGTATCTATCTTGATCAAGGTATCACCAACCAACAGACCTGTTTTCGACTTGGTGGCAGGCACCAAGTTCATTGGCGGTGACCCCATGAAATCTGCAACAAACGTATTAGCGGGGCTTTTGTAGATTTCTGCAGGCGTACCAACCTGCTGCACATAGCCGTCCTTCAGGACAACAATGCGTGTCGCCAATGTCATGGCTTCGATCTGATCATGTGTCACGTAGACGATACTGGCGTCGGTGTTTTGGTGCAGACGTTTGATTTCTGCGCGCATCTCGACCCGCAGTTTTGCGTCGAGATTGGACAGCGGTTCGTCGAACAGGAAAAGTTTCGGATCGCGCACCAAAGCCCTGCCCATGGCCACCCGCTGCCGCTGCCCGCCGGACAGTTGCGATGGTTGCCGGTCCAGCAAATGATCGATCTGCAACAGCGTAGCGACCTCAAGAATTTTGGCATCCATTTGTGCCTTTGGCACTTTACGGATTTTCATGCCGAAACCGATGTTTTCGCCAACAGTCATGGTTGGGTAAAGCGCATAGGATTGGAAGACCATCGCGATGTCGCGGTCCTTCGGCGGCTCTTGCGTCACGTTCCGACCGCCGATGTTCAGCGTGCCCTCGGATATTTCCTCAAGCCCTGCGATACAGTTCAGAAGGGTCGATTTTCCACAGCCCGACGGGCCAACAAGAACCAAAAATTCACCTTCACCCATTTCGATGTTGATGTCGCGAAGCACCTCAACAGCGCCATAGGCTTTTCTGAGGTCAATCGTTTCAAGAACAGCGGTACTGCTGCTATCAAGTGCCATCTACTTTCCTCTCCGGCGTTGGGCCCGTTGACCCACGCACAATCATTTCTGCATTCAGTTTAACCTGAAGCTTGTCCGCTGGCGTTCCGTTCAAGTGAGCCAGCAACATCTCGGCAAGCGGCACGCAGGCGTCCCGCAAGGGTGCCCGCGTAACCGTCAGCGCGGGATCAAAATTAATTGCCCGCGTCAGCGGCAGCGCATCGTCATGTGCGATGACCGAAACATCCTGTGGCATACAAAACCCCCGATCCTTGATCGCCTGAACAACACCTGCCGCGATTACGGTCGTTGCGCAGACAAAAGCAGTTGGTGCCGAGGGCTGTGCGAGCATGTCCAGAGCATGGGTATATCCATGGCTTTCGAACACGGCGTCATTGCGTATGTTGACGGTCGATAAATCAAGCGTCGTCATGGCATCCCGAAATCCGTCCAGCCGATCCGCCGCATAGGCGCTGTGCAATTCACCGTTGATCAATGCGATCCTGCGATGCCCAAGATTGAACAACATGCGCACGGCATCTGCAGACACTGCCAGATTGTCGATACCGTAGTTGGGATAAGTCGGTTCGCGCCTGTCCTGACCATGCAGTACAAAGGGTATGCCACGTTCCTGAAGGTAGTTTACGCGCGGGTCGTTTGGCACCGGCGCGTTCAGGATAAAGCCGTCGATAACATCGCGCTCCAAAAGCTTTGTGTAGGGCAGCACCGGGTCCGCCTCTTGATCGACGGCGAGAACCAAGTCAGTTTCATGCGTTGCCAAAGCGGCAGTGAGTCCGGTTAGCATTTCGAAAAAGGTCTGGTCGGCGCTCATGTCCGGCTTGATCTTCACAATCATGCCCACCATACCTGACCGTCCTGTCACAAGGCGCTGGGCGATGCGATTGGGGCGATATCCCAACCTATCGGCGGTTTCCTTCACCTTGTTGCGGGTCTTGATGTTGACCTCTGGAAACCCGTTCAGTGCGCGACTGACGGTTGCCACCGAAAGTCCAAGCTCTGCGCTGATATCTTTTAGGGTTGCCATCGAAGCCTTTTCAAAAGCGTTTTGATAATTTTACAAGTGTTGATCACATATAGCCAAAAAAATAGCAAATTTCAAAATTTAAAACGTTTTGAATTTTTATTTTTGTTTGTTAATGTCCCCCGACTCAATGGGAGGTGTTCATGCGCGAATGGTGGCGTGATGCGGTGATCTATCAGGTTTATCCGCGCTCATTTCAGGACGACAACAGCGACGGCGTAGGTGATCTGCCCGGCATTACGCAGCGTTTGCCGCATATTGCTGATCTTGGCGTTGATTGTATCTGGCTGTCGCCAATATTTACCTCTCCGCAGAAAGACATGGGCTACGACGTCTCCGACTATAAAGACATCGATCCAGTCTTTGGGACGCTGGCCGACTTTGACGCGCTGATCGTTCGCGCACATGAATTGGGTCTCAAGGTGATTGTCGATCAGGTTCTCTCGCACACCTCTGATCAACACCCTTGGTTTCGAGAAAGCCGCGTTGATCGTGATAACCCGAAAGCGGATTGGTACGTCTGGGCGGACCCCCTGCCTGACGGTAGCCCACCGACAAACTGGCACAGCCACTTTGGCGGTCCCGCCTGGGAATATGACGCACAACGGGGCCAGTATTACCAACACAACTTTCTGGCAGCCCAGCCTGATCTGAATTTCCACAACCCGGAGGTCGTGGAAGCGGTTCTGGATACCTGCAAGTTTTGGCTGGATCGTGGTCTTGACGGGTTCCGGCTTGATACGGTGAACTACTACTTTCACGATCACGAACTTCGTTCGAACCCTCCCGCACAGCTGGGGCCACAAGTCATGGCAACCGACCTTTTCGGCATGCAGGACAACATATTCAACAAGAACCGGCCCGAAAATCCCGGCTTTCTGGAGAAGCTGCGCGCGCTGACTGATCAATATGATGACGTCATGATGGTCGGCGAAGTTGGGGACGGTGGTCGCCGTGCGATTGAGATTATGGCAGAGTACACTGCGGGCACCAATCGACTGCACATGGCTTACAGCTTTCCCATGCTTGGGCCGGAATTTACTGCAGACCATTTCCGGAGCTGTATCGAGGGTTTCCAGCAAGGAGCACCGGACGGCCATCCGAAATGGTCGTTCAGCAACCACGATGTTGAACGCCATGTGACCCGGTGGTCCGACCATGCAGTCAGCGAGGGTGCGATGGCGCGGCTGGCTTGCGCGATGCTGATGTCATTTGAGGGCACCGTTGGCATTTATCAGGGCGAGGAATTGGGTCAGACCGAAACGGAACTCGTTTACGAAGAACTGACCGACCCACCAGCCTTGCGTTTTTGGCCAGGGATCAAGGGCCGTGACGGGTGTCGTACTCCGATGGTGTGGGAACATGACAAACCCAATGCAGGGTTTTCAAATGGGCGACCATGGCTGCCAGTGAAAGATCCGCAACTTGCACGTTCCGTTGATCTGCAAGACGCCGCGAACGATAGCACCTTGCACTTCTATCGTTCGGCAATTGCCTTTCGCAAAGACAGCATGGCCTTGCGTAGTGGGAAGACCGATTTCATCAACCTGCCCGAACCACTGCTGGCCTTTCATCGCAGCGCAGATGACCAACAGATCACCTGTGCGTTCAACCTATCGAAAGAACCCCTGAAACTATCCGTTTCAGGGGATGCAAAGCTCACCGGTCCGCGTAACGCGCAACTGGACGGCACACAGCTTTCGCTGCCCGGCAACGGGTTTGCTTACCTCGAAAACGCCGGGGCACTGGCCCTCGCGACCTCATAACAATTTAATCTCTGGGAGGAGAGACAATGAAAAAGACACTTCCACTCGCCGTATTGTTGCTGGCGACAGCTATGCCTGCAGCCGCCTTTGAAGATGGCAAGCTGACGATCTGGATTGGCTCAAACCGGGACAAAGACGCCTTGATTTCGGCTGTAGCAGGCTTCACTGACGATCTGGGCATCGACGTCGCAGTCGAGATCGTCGACCCTGATCTGCCCCAAAAGTACCAGCAGGCTGCTGCGACCGGTGACGGCCCCGATATCGTGCTTTGGGCGCATGACCGTTTCGGCGAATGGGCAGATGGCGGGTTGATCCAACCCGTTGTGCCATCCGACGACTGGGCGGCAGATATCCTGCCATCAGCGCTGGAGGCCGCACAGTTTGGCGGGAATACCTGGGGCTATCCCGTGGCCGTCGAAGCGGTCACTTTGATATATAACAAAGATCTCATCGACACGCCGCCCGCGTCCTTCGAAGAAATCGCCGCTTTGGATGTTGAAGGCCAAAAAATCCTTTGGGACTACAACAACACCTACTTCACGATGCCAATGCTCATGGCAGGTGGAGGCTATGCGTTCCAAAAGGTGGACGGCGTTTATGACGGTACCTCAACCGGTGTGAACAACGACGGCGCAATCGCGGGGGCGACGGTCCTGAAATCGTTGTTCGATGACGGCGTCATGCCACAAGGCGTGGACTACGGTGTCATGGACGGTGCCATGAATAACGGCGAAGTTGCGATGGTTTTGAACGGGCCATGGTCCTGGCCTGCATTCGAAGAGTCGGGCCTCAACATCGGTGTCGCCCCGATCCCTACGGTAGATGGCAACGCGTCGCCTCCGTTCCTTGGTGTTTTGACCCTCGGCATTAACGCGGCGACACCCAACACTGACCTCGCCGTGGAACTGATCGAGAATTATCTGGCTACTGACGAAGGTCTGGGCGTCTGGAATGCGAACGGTGCACTGGGCGCTTTGGCGGATAGTTCGGCTGCGGTGGCGCAAAATGACCCCTTGGTGACTGAAATGCTGGACGTGGCCGCAAACGGCGTGCCCATGCCATCCAACCCGGAAATGGGGGCCTTTTGGGCTGCGATGGCACCGGCGTTAACCAACATCACGTCCGGTGCTGCGGCGCCTGCGGATGCGTTGAACGACGCCGCCGCGCGGATATTGGGCGAATAAGATAAGGTCGGGCGGCAGGGCGGCCTGCCGTCCAACAATTCGGGGCCAGTAATGACCATATCTGCGGATCCACAACCTGCTGACAGATCGGCAATGCCGCGATTGGCCTTTGTTACGCTGATCAGCGTCGTGTTGTTGGCGGGATCATTCCACCTGTACCAGCTATCCCAACCGATGTTTGGTGCGATCCTTCTTGCGCTGGCGGCGGGTTTTGCGATCATCTTTGGCACAAATCGCTATTACGGCGCCCGTTTCATTTTTCCGGGCGTTGCCGCTGTCCTGATTTTCATCGCATTTCCGGTGATCTACACCATCTACATCGGCTTCACGAACTATTCGTCCTTCAACTTGTTGAGTTATGAACGAACGGTTGAGGTGCTGACCTCACGCGGAACAGTAGACAAATCGACCGAGCAACCCTTTGCCGTGGCGCAGGACGGCTCAGACTATCGCATATGGTTACCCGATAGCGGTCTTTTGTCGGATGTGGTCACATTGCAGTCCGAGCAGACCGCAGACCTCGCACCAGCCGACGTGCCCAACGACCTGCTGGAGCGACGCGACGCGATCAAACTGCGCAATGGGCTGCAGCAGCTGACGCTTGTCACACCCGGCGGCGGAACAATTCAGAATGCCGGCCTACGCACTTTTGCAAACGTCATTCCGAATTTCGTGCAAACCGGCCCTGATGAACTGACAAAGGCTGACGGCAGCGTTCTGCGTGCGAACCATGAGACCGGTTTCTTTGTGAATGAAGCGGGTGAAAAGGTTCCACCCGGATGGCGGGTCAACGTTGGATGGGACAACTTTGAACGGGTGTTCAAATCCAAAGGCATTCGCGAACCAATGGTGTCCGTTTTTATATGGACGTTTGTATTCGCTGCCGCATCCGTGTTGCTGACATTTGCAATCGGTCTGCTTTTGGCCGTGATCCTTCAATGGCCGCATCTGCGGTTCAAAATGCTTTATCGCATCCTTCTGATACTACCCTACGCTGTTCCCGCATTCATCTCGATCCTCGTCTTCCGTGGGCTGTTCAATCAGAACTTTGGTGAGATCAACCTCATTCTTGAATCTCTGTTTGGCATCCGTCCGAATTGGTTCACCGACGGAACACTGGCTCGGACGATGGTTTTGATTGTGAACACCTGGCTGGGCTATCCCTATATGATGCTGCTGGCGATGGGGTTCCTGCAGGCCGTGCCGGAGGATCATAAGAAGGCGGCAGCTCTCGAGGGCGCCTCTGCGTTGCGTGTTTTTTTCCGGATCACGCTGCCGCAAATCATACCACCGTTTCTGCCGCTTTTGATTGCATCTTTTGCATTCAACTTCAACAATCTGGTGCTCATCTTCCTGCTGACACGGGGGCTTCCCGACATACCAGGAACGGTCATCCCGGCGGGTGAGACCGATATCCTCGCCTCCTTTACCTATCGTCTTGCCTTCGACAATGCAGGGCAACAATTCGGCCTTGCCGGAGCGATCACGTTGTTGATTTTTTTGGTCGTCGCGGCAATCTCATACGCCAATTTCGTCACGATGCGCCGGGCGGCAGAAAAACGGTCAGGGAAGGCATAATCATGATAGTTGAGCGCCCCCGCGACTTGCTGATCAAGAAAATCCTGGCCCACGGATTCATGATATGTTTCCTCGCCTTGATCATGTTCCCGTTCGTTATGGTACTTTCCATTTCGTTCCGCGAAGGCAATTTCTCGGTTGGCTCTATCATTCCCGAGAACCCCACACTGGAACATTGGTGGCTTGCCTTCGGATTTGACTACACGCGCCCAGATGGGACTGTTGTCAAACCGCCCTACCCGGTTCTGCTGTGGATGTGGAATTCGATCAAAATCGGACTGATCGCAGGATTGGGCGTTCTCACTATCGCAACGATATCAGCCTATGCTTTCAGCCGCATTCGGATCAAAGGCAAAGGCGTGTTACTGGACGGATTGTTCTTGATCCAGATGTTCCCGACCACGCTTGCACTCGTCGCGATCTACGCAATTTTTGATAGTCTGGGCGAAGTGACGCCAATTCTGGGCCTGAACAGCCATGTAGCGCTCATCTTGATCTATCTGGCTGGCGTGACGCTGCACATATGGACGATCAAAGGCTACTTTGACAGCATCGACACGGCACTGGACAAGGCCGCTGCCATTGATGGCGCGACGCCGTGGCAGACGTTCCGATACATTTTTCTGCCTCTTGCGGTGCCGATCATGTCCGTCGTGTTCGTGCTCGCCTTCATAGGGTTCATCAACGACTATCCAATTGCGTCAGTTCTGATCCGGTCGGAAAATCAGATGACACTTGCTGTCGGGAGCCGACTTTACCTGAATGAGTTCAAGTATCTCTGGGGCGATTTCGCAGCCGCAGCCATCCTGTCCGGTTTGCCAATAACTGTCGTTTTCCTGATCGCGCAGAAATATCTTATCTCCGGCCTGAGCGATGGCGCCATCAAAGGGTGACCTCGTATACTAGACGCCAACGCGCACCATCAGCCCGATCAGGTTTTGCCATAAAAATATATTTAATTTCAAATACATAGACCGCCCACCCCAATCTACTAAAAAATTAGTTTGACAAAACTCCTCTTTGCCTATGACAGTAAAGCGTCGGCGAAATCCGGCTTATATATCTCAAGGGAGGAGAAAAGATGCGCAAGTATCTGCTCTCCGCAGTTGCGGTTTGTGCCGTAGTTGCGGGGTCCAATAGCGCTTTGGCTGATGAAGCCGCAGCACAGCGTTGGATTGATCAAGAATTCCAGCCATCCACATTGTCCAAGGACGAACAGATGGCTGAAATGCAGTGGTTTATTGAAGCCGCAGAACCGTTTTCCGGCATGGAAATCAACGTCCTGTCCGAAGGCATCCCGACACATTCTTACGAAAGTGAAGTGCTGACCAAGGCGTTTGAGGAAATCACCGGCATCAAGGTGAACCACCAGATCCTGGGTGAAGGCGAGGTCGTTCAGGCGGTACAAACCCAGATGCAGACGGGTCGGAACCTCTATGATGCTTATGTCAACGACAGTGACCTGATCGGCACCCATTCGCGCTTGCAGCTGGCGGTCAACCTGACCGACTTCATGGCGGGTGACGGCGCGGATGTCACCAACCCGGAACTCGATCTGGAAGACTTCATGGGCATCCAGTTCACGACCGGACCTGACGGTGATCTGTACCAGATGCCGGACCAGCAGTTTGCGAACCTATATTGGTTCCGCAAAGACTGGTTCGACGATGAAGCGAACAAAGCGGCGTTTCAGGAGAAGTATGGCTATGAACTAGGCGTGCCGGTCAACTGGTCCGCTTACGAGGACATCGCCGAATTCTTCAGCAATGACGTGCAGGAAATCGACGGCGTTCGCATCTATGGCCACATGGACTATGGCAAGCGCGCGCCTGACCTTGGTTGGCGCATGACTGACGCATGGTTGTCGATGGCTGGCGCCGGTTCAGTGGGTGAACCCAACGGGATTCCCATCGACGAATGGGGCATCCGCATGGAGGCAGGTACCTGCAACCCGGTTGGTGCATCTGTCACCCGTGGCGGCGCTGCAAACGGCCCAGCCGCGGTCTATGCGATCCGCAAATGGGATGAGTGGCTGCGTAATTATGCGCCTCCGGGTGCGGCAAGCTATGACTTCTACCAGTCGCTGCCTGCTTTGGCGCAAGGTAATGTGGCCCAGCAGATCTTCTGGTACACGGCCTTTACCGCCGACATGGTTGCTCCGCAGTCTGCAGGGAACAACACCGTGGATGCAGATGGTAACCCGTTGTGGCGCATGGCCCCATCACCGCATGGTCCATACTGGCAGGAAGGTCAGAAAGTCGGCTACCAGGACGTGGGAAGCTGGACCATTCTGAACTCCACCCCGATGGATCGTGCCAAGGCGGCATGGCTCTACGCGCAGTTCGTCGTGTCCAAAACGGTTGATGTGAAAAAATCCCATGTGGGTTTGACTTTCATCCGCGACAGCACGGTCAATCACGAGTCGTTCACCGAACGTGCGCCAAAATTGGGTGGATTGGTGGAATTCTACCGCTCGCCTGACCGAGTGGCATGGTCCCCGACCGGCATCAACGTACCCGATTATCCAAAGCTGGCCCAAATCTGGTGGCAGCAGATCGGTGACGTGAACTCTGGCGCGTTTACGCCGCAGGAAGCGATGGATCGTCTGGCCGAGGAAATGGATATCACGATGTCCAGGATGCAGGCAGCAGACGAAGCAGCCGATATCTACGGCGGTTGCGGCCCACGTCTGAACGAAGAGCAGACAGCGGAGTACTGGTACGAAAACGGCGGCGCGAAGCCACCGCTTGAGAACGAGAAGCCGCAGGGCGAGACCGTCAACTATGATGAATTGGTAGCCCGCTGGGCGTCTGAGTAACCGGTTCTCCCTGTTGGTACGTTGCGTAGCGTGCCGACACTGACCGGGGCCAGTCATGGCCCCGGTCACAACAAACGCAACCATCTCCGGGCAAGGGTCTTTATGACACTCTCAGTCAAAAACGTTACCAAAATCGTGGCAGGTCAGGCCCATATAAAGCCGACAACACTGACGCTTGAGACCGGTCACTTCAATGTTTTCCTCGGCAAAACTGGTGCCGGAAAAACATCGCTGATCAAGATGATGGCAGGCCTCGATCCGATTGCTGACGGCCAGATTATTATGGACGGGCAGGACGTCACCAAACTGTCCACGCAAAAGCGTAATATCAGCCTCGTCCACCAGTTTTTCGTCAACTACCCCCATATGACCGTCTACGACAACATCGCCTCGCCGCTGAAGGTGGCTGGAATGGCGAAGTCTGAAATTCAGGGTCGCGTTGAGGAAGCAGCCGACATTCTGCAACTGCGCCCAATGCTGAACCGGCGCCCGCACGAGTTGTCGGGTGGTCAACAGCAACGTACCGCCTTGGCGCGCGCGATTGCCAAGGAAAGCCGCGCCGTCTTTCTGGATGAGCCGCTGGCCAACCTCGATTACAAGCTGCGCGAGGAATTGCGAGAGCAGCTGCCTGAACTCTTTGCCGGACGTGGTGCCGTCGTTGTTTATGCAACATCCGAACCAGAAGAGGCGCTTTTGCTTGGTGGCTACACAGGTCTTATGGATGACGGTGCGGTTGTCCAGTTCGGACCGACCGCAATGCTGTACCGCAAGCCGGAATCGCTCATGGCTGCGTCGGTTTTTTCGGATCCGCCCATCAATTCTGCGGCCGTTCGCAAGATGGGCAGCACAATCACTATGGGCGCAACATCCTGGCCCGCACCGGATGAAAGCCTGGCGGATGGCGATTATGTCGTTGCCATACGTCCGCATCACGTAACCCCAACCCAGACGGCGACGAACACCGTGGCCCTGTCTGGTGAGGTTTTGGTGACTGAACTTTCCGGTTCTGAAAGCTCTGCGCATTTTCGGATGGCGGATGCGGATTGGGTCTCGCTCTCCCATGGGGTTCACCCATACGAGATCGGCGAACAACATCCGTTTTACCTCGACCCGACCGCTTGTTTTTACTTCGCACCCGATGGTGCCCGCATCGTAGGAGAAGCTGTCTGATGGCCAAGATCACACTATCGAAGCTGCGGCATAGCTATCTGCAGAACCCGAAATCGGCAGATGATTACGCCCTAAAAGAGATCGACCTCGATTGGTCGGATGGCGGTGCCTATGCGCTGCTCGGTCCCTCGGGCTGCGGTAAATCGACGTTGCTCAATATCATCTCGGGTCTTCTTACCCCATCGGAAGGGCAGATCCTGTTTGACGACAAAGACGTCACCGCTTTGCCCCCGGACAAACGCAACATTGCGCAGGTGTTCCAGTTTCCCGTGATCTACGACACGATGACCGTTTACGATAATCTCGCCTTTCCACTGCGCAATCGCGGCGTGGCAGAGACAAAGGTAAATGAGCGCGTGGCAGAGATTGCTGCAATGCTTGAAGTCACCGATATGCTTGAGACCAAAGCGGCAGGTCTGTCCCCCGACAATAAACAGAAGATATCCATGGGCAGGGGGTTGGTGCGTGACGACGTAAATGTCGTCATGTTTGATGAACCGCTGACCGTCATTGACCCGCATCTGAAGTGGAAGTTGCGCAGCAAGCTCAAAGAGCTGCATCAAAAGGTGCGGGCGACGATGATCTATGTAACCCATGATCAGACCGAAGCATTGACCTTTGCCGATCAGGTCGTGGTGATGCAGGAAGGTGAGATCGTCCAGATCGGCACACCGGTTGAGCTGTTCGAGCGGCCCGCGCATACTTTTGTCGGCCACTTCATTGGTTCACCGGGCATGAATGTCCTGCCTGCCGAAATCCGCGATGGCGGGGCGTTCCTACAAGGTCACAACGTGACACTTGAGGGCGCAATCACACATCAAGACGGCACACCACAGATCGGCGTCCGACCGGAATTTGTTGATATCGGCAATACCGGCCTGCCGGCAACCGTGCGTCGAGTATCGGATGTCGGACGCCACAATGTGGTCGAGGCGATGGTCGGCGACATCGCGATCAAAGCTATCGTCGAAGGCGACGCGCCAGAGCAAGGTGCCGCCGTCCACCTTCAACTCCGGCAAAATCAAACGCGCCTTTACCGCGACGGCTGGATCGCTACGCAAGGAAGCCCATCATGAAAACCGAAAACCAAAAGGCGTGGTTCTTTGTCCTTCCGGTCCTGTTGCTGGTGGCCTTCAACGCGCTCATTCCGATGATGACGGTGGTCAACTATTCGGTGCAGGAAACCTTTGGCAACAACGTGTTCTTCTTCGAAGGGCTGCGTTGGTTTGAACAGTTGCTGAACTCCGAACGGTTCCATGCGGCTCTTGGGCGGCAGTTCATGTTCACAGGTATCATTCTAGCCATCGAAATCCCACTTGGGATCATCATCGCACTCTCCATGCCGCGTCAGGGCTTTTGGGTTCCGGTCTGCTTGGTGCTGATGGCCTTGCCCATGCTGATCCCATGGAACGTGGTCGGGGCAATGTGGAACATCTTTGCGCTGCCGGACATCGGGCTGCTTGGGTATCTGATGAACACCACCCTAGGCATCAACTATGACATGACCCAAAGCCCGTTTGCTGCGTGGGCGACGATTATCACCATGGATGTCTGGCACTGGACGTCGCTGGTGGTGCTGCTGTCTTACGCGGGGCTCGTTTCGATACCTGATGCGTATTATCAGGCCGCCAAGATTGATGGCGCATCACCGTTCAAGGTGTTTCGCTACATCCAGCTGCCCAAGATGAAGCAGGTGCTGACCATCGCAATCCTGTTGCGGTTCATGGACAGCTTCAACATCTACACCGAACCGTTCGTGTTGACGGGCGGCGGACCCGGCAATTCAACCACGCTTTTGTCAATCGATCTGGTGAAGATCGCGTTGGGTCAGTTCGACCTAGGCCCGGCTGCGGCGATGTCTCTGATCTATTTTGCGATCACGCTACTGGTAAGCTGGCTGTTCTACACACTCATGACGAAGGATGACGCAAAATGAGAAAGCGCAGCCTGATCCCGATCATCTACATCCTGTTTCTCATGCTGCCGATCTATTGGCTTGTCGCGATGAGCTTCAAGACAACTAACGAGATATTGTCTGGTTTCTCGCTTTTCCCGCAAACCTTCACGCTGGCCAATTACGAGAAGATATTTACCGACCCGACCTGGTATTGGGGTTATATCAACTCGATCATCTACGTCTCATTGAACACGGTGATTTCTATCGCGGTCGCTCTGCCTGCCGCCTACGCGTTCAGCCGGTATAGGTTCCTTGGGGACAAGACGTTGTTTTTCTGGCTGCTGACGAACCGGATGGCCCCGGCGGCGGTGTTTGCGCTTCCGTTCTTTCAACTCTACTCAGCCGTGGGCCTTTTTGACACACACCTTGCCGTGGCGCTGGCACACTGCCTTTTCAACATTCCCTTGGCAGTCTGGATTCTTGAGGGGTTCATGAGCGGCGTCCCGAAAGAACTGGACGAAACCGCCTATGTGGATGGCTATTCATTCCCGCGTTTCTTCGTCACGATCTTCCTGCCGTCAATCAAGGCTGGCGTCGGGGTGGCCGCGTTTTTCTGCTTCATGTTCTCGTGGGTTGAACTGCTATTGGCCAAAACCCTGACGGCGGTGGCTGCAAAACCGATTGCGGCCACAATGACCAAGACGGCTTCATCTGCCGGATACGAACTTGGCCTGCTCGCGGCGGCGGGTACGCTCACCATCATTCCGGGCGCAATCGTGATCTACTTTGTCCGCAACTACATCGCCAAGGGCTTTGCCCTGGGGAGGGTCTGATATGTTCGGTTGGATGGCCTGGACATGGCCGACAATACTTTTCTTTTGCGGGCTCTTCACTGCGATGGCGATCATCACCTTTATCGAAATCCGCTATCCGGGTACGTCAGAGCGCAAAGGTGTGCTTGGGCTAACCACAACCCGCGGTGACAGGCTGTTCCTGTCGCTGCTCGGCGCAGCTTACATCTTTCTGGCGTGGATCTTCTTCTTTGGAATGCCGCTGTGGGGTCCATTGGCGATCAGCATAGGCTGGGGAGTGTTTTGCTTTTGGAAAGTCTGAAGACGATTTCCTTTGGTCTTAAGAAAGCTTTCGTATTTACTGCCATGCGGGGAGAGCAATCCTGGAAAAATGGGACGGACCATGCGGCAGAAAAAGAAAAGTGAGTTTCTGACAGAGGTCGAGCTGGAGTTCATGACCGAACTTTGGGCCATGGGCAGCGGCAGCGTGCGTGACGTGCTGGCGCGCCTGGCACCTGAACGGAACCTTGCCTACACTTCTGCCGCCACCATTTTGCGGATCATGGAACAAAAGGAATTTGTCACCAGCGAAAAGCTGGGCAAAACCTTTGTCTACAAACCCGCCTTGGCCAAACATAAGTATCAGTCGAAGACACTGCGCGATCTTTCGGACAAACTTTTTGATGGAACACCAGCGTCACTAGTGGCGCGGTTGGTGGACGATCAGGGAATTTCCGAGGAAAGCCTTGCAGAAATACGGGCGCTTCTTGACCGGAGGTTGACCGAAAATGACAATTGAAAATCTTCTTAGTTTCTATCTCAACATGAACATCGTGCTGGCAATCGCGGCCGTAATCTGGCTGATTGCCCGATCCGTTTGGTCAAGGGGCCCCCTCAAACATGCCTACCTTCCGCAGCTAAGACTTGTATATGGCGTATTGCTTTCAGTAGCGCTCAGTCCACTGATCTTTAACGGTGTGCAGATGCTATCTCAGAGCGGATTTATCGCACGCGATCAGATGCCCAACTTTGCGGATTTCGCTGTTGCCCAGTTCCTGGACGGTAATATCGACATGGCTCCAGCCCGCTTTGAGAGCCTGTTGATGTTGCGGACCGAATTCATCAATAGCATTGCGACGCTTTCCTCCCCGCTTAGCCAGGCAATCGCTGCAGTTCTGCTACTGATGACCACATTCGGTGTAGTGCGGCTGATCAATTCCGGGGCATGCGTGGCGCGAACAATTGGCAGATCCTATCTGATGCGAAGAGTTGGACGGGTCGATATCCGGATCACGCACGAGGTTGCCGTGCCATTTTCAACGCGTGGTCTTTGGCGGCACTACATCGTGCTACCAACGTCATTGCTTTCGCAGTCCAACCATGTTCGCATCGCTGTTGCACATGAACTGCAACATATTCGGCAAGGTGATCTGATCTGGGAGATCCTGCTGGAAGCCGCTCGACCCATATTCTTCTGGAACCCGGCGTTTGGCTTTCTGAAGCGCGAGGTCGAAAAGCTTCGCGAACTGTCCTGTGATCAGCAGGTTTTGCGGAACAAGGGGCTGGGCGTGCGCGACTATTGCGAATGTTTACTGCGGGTCTGCCGCAACAGCCTGCGACTGCGCCAAAACGCGCAACTCAGAACACCCAGCGTTCCGTTCGCACAGCTGAACGCCAGCCGCACCTCAGCCAACTTTCTCAAACACCGTGTCGCGGCAATGTTCGTCTCGACGAGCAGGGATAGCGGAGGTCTTTGGGTCGCGTCGTTCGCGATGGTCGTTTTCCTACTGGTCGTCCTGGGTGGACTATTGTCCCAACCGGCAAATGACTGGACACAGGATCGCCTGATGCTCTCGTCAATCGTCAATCTTGAACGGCTAGACCTGCGTAATAGCGCTCGATACTAGTGCAAAGACATCGGAGTTCGATGCGCTGCAAGCCAATGGCAGGTCGTCACAGCGTTTGAGGCTGGCAATCTTGTTTTGCCAAGCGAGAACCGTGCCGTCGCCCGCATTAGGGTGTGGATTTTTCGAAACGGCATCCAGCGCTAATTTGGCGAAAACACCAACATCTGGACGATGACGTTGGTGTTATTGATGATAGATCGTGACCTACTCCCCTGAAATGTCCGGCGTTTGAGGTTAGCCTGTTCTCCATAACTACTAACTATTAGACGACAGCACCTCCGCAGGGGCAACCCACCAGCTCATCTCGGACACCTGCACAACACGCGCAATTTGTCGGGCGGCGGCCATGTCTTTGACCAACCCAAAACATGTGGCACCCGACCCGGACATCCCAGCAGCGGCAACCGTGGGGAAGGACTCCAGCTTCTTGATCGTGGCTTCTATTTCTGGCGCTACCTTGCCCGCAGGCACCCGCAAATCGTTCCGGTTAGCATTCAACCATCCCACAAATGCATCGAAGTCAGGGCGGGTCGGAAACCGGGTCATGGGTGCGCCGTCTTTAGCCTTCAGCTTTTTGAATACCGCGGCGGTCGGAACATCGACTGGCGGACGGGCCAAAACAAGGGCGCAACGCGGCAGGGCGGGCACAGGTGACAGCACATCGCCGATGCCAGACATGCGAATGGGCGAAAGGGCACGCATGCAAACCGGTACATCAGCACCAAGAGCGAGAACCTCTGGCGCAGTGGCCTTCAGCGGGGGCACGCCCCACAGTTTGGACAACATGGCCAAGGTAGCCGCTGCATCAGACGAGCCACCGCCAATACCGGCGGCATGTGGCAGGTTTTTCTCAAGCGTAATCGCAGCACCTTTTTTAACACTACGAGCGGCTTGCAACGCCCGCGCTGCCTTCATCACAAGGTTGGTGCTATCGCTTGGAACACCTGCCGCGAATGGGCCACTGACAGTCAGGCTGATATCTGGCGCAAGCGTCGCAGTCAGCTGATCGCTGACACCGGCAAAGACAACAAGACTGTCCAACAGGTGATAGCCATCGCTCTGCTGACCCGTAACATGAAGGGTCAAATTGATCTTGGCCGGTGCGCTGGCCTTAGTTATCACCTTGGCGGGCCATGTGAATGGGGTCTTCGCCTTCTTCATGCAAGACAGCATCCAGGCCACGCTCAATCTTGGCCCTGATCCGGGTTGCATCTTCAGGCTTAGGATCAAAGGAAAGGGCGCGGTGCCACTGGAAGTGGGCTTCTGTCTGACGGCCAACGGCCCAATACACATCGCCTAAATGATCATTGATCACCGGGTCGACAGGTTCAAGCGATGCAGCGCGCTCCATATGCCCAACAGCCTCATCATAGCGATCAAGCTGGAACAGCACCCAGCCAAGGCTGTCAATAATCGCACCATTGTCCGGCACGGAAGCCGCTGCCTTTTCGATCATGCCAAGCGCTTCATCCAGTTTCTCGCCGCGCTCAACAAGGGAATAGCCCAGATAGTTCAGAATCTGGGGTTGGTCTGGATTCAACGACAGTGCAGCACGGAAATCTGCCTCGGCGCCGGGCCATTCATTCAACTGATGACGGGTGATGCCGCGGGTGTAATGCACGAACCAGCGCTTGGGGCTTTCGTCAGCATAAAGATCCAGCGCACGGGAATAGGATCTCTCAGCCTCTGGATATTTTTCCATTTGCCGCAGCGTATCGCCCTTGGAGGCGTACACGTCGGGCAGGTCCGGGTAGTTGCGGGCCAAGGCATCCAGTACCTCAACTGCCGCATCGCGCCGACCGGCGGTGCTCAGTACATCCGCGCGCCCCATCTCGGCCGCATGGTAGGCCGGATCATCGCGGTCAACCATCGCGTAAGTATCGTTGGCCAGATCATATTGGCCCAATTCTTCGAGTAGCCCGGCAGTGGAGAGTATCGAGTCGGTATTCTCAGGGAACAGGTAATTCGTTGCGCGGGCGTAAAGCAGGGTAAAGGCGTCAGGGGCATCCCCCCTCAAAGCGCCAGCTATCGAATGGTAAATCTCGGCGATCCCTTGGGCGGGTGTGGTGATGGCGGTATAAGGAACGGCCACATCGGCCTCTAGATCAGCACGCAGCGTGGCTAAACTGGGGTCGAGCTGGCGACCAAACAGTTCATCCAAAAGCTTCAAAGCACCCTCGTTTTGCCCTAGTTGGCTCAGAATTTGCGCTCGGGCGATGCCACTGCGGCGGCTATATTTCATGACCTCAGGGCCGGCTGTCGCGAACACGGCTTCCGCCGCTTCAAAGTCCCCAACCGATGCCAGAGCATAGGCCTTGTGGGTCAATCCATAGACGGCCAACCCTTCTGCCTCTACGACCTGATCAAAACTCGCCAGCGCCTTGTCTATGTCACCTTGTCCCAGATGAGCCCAACCCTGTGACAACCCGTCGGCCAATGGGCCAACGCTCTGACCCGCCTCAAGGGCGGTGAAAACGTAATCCCAGTCTTCGTTTTTGGCGGCATGGGCATTTAAGACAAGATTGGCAACTTGGCTTTCCAGCCCATTGTCAACAATCGCGCGCGCGACAGGATAGGCGCGATCAACCTGACCCAATGCAAGAAAAGACGTCACCGCGTTATCCAGCAAAAACAGATTGCTCGGATCAGCTATCAAACCTTTGGTAAAAAAGCGGGCCCCACTTGCGAAATCATTCATGGTGCCTGCTTGTCGGGCGGCCAGATAAGCGCCCGCATCGGGTTCAGCAGCAGCGAAATTTCCTGGAAGGGCGACGCCAGCCACCAACGCGGCGATAAGTTTTTGTCTGCGCAAAGTCAAAAAACCTCGTTTTGTCTCTCTTGAGCCTATTGAATACATGGCTTGCATGCAATTGCGGCCTAGTCGAGGCGGCGAGACGTCGCAAACCGCACCGGGACATTTTGCTTAGTCGGCGAGCTGCTCCCTATAAACGTCTGGCTCGGCGAAAAAACGCAGCAATTCGCTCTCCTTTCAAACAATCAGATTCACTCACCCAAACCGCCCAGCATCGTCAATCGGCAACATCTTTACCTGCATTTTCACGCGATCTGGCGCAAAACCGCCGTATTCCATGGCGTTTGACTTGATGGCTGGGCCTTTTCATGGCCGAGCCGCTAACGCTTTGCCGGTCTGCTGCTTACAAAAAGGAATACGACGATGGAGATTAGATCGATTGCCCTGTCAAAACCATTGGCGGGTCTTGTGGTTTTGGCCGGTCTTGCTGCATGCGACGACGGTTCGGGTGCAACATCTACTGATCCTGCGTCGCCTCAGGTGGGTCGGGCCATCTCGGTTTGGAACCAAGCCTATCAGGAAAATACCGAGGTGGATTCATTTGATGACATTCTGACGAACGCGTCCAACGCCTATGTGCTGCTTGACCCGGATTCAGACGAACTCGCCGAGGATGGCAGCCTGATCTCTTCGATTCAGGCCAATGGCAATGAGGTTGGTGCCTATATCAGTGTCGGCACGGGCGAGACATGGCGCGACGATTTTGCCGCCTTGCAGCCCTACTTGGTGACCAAACAATGGGGTGATTGGGAAGGAGAATACTTTGTCTCGACCCCCAATGACGCCGTGTTGGATGTGATGAAGGCCCGCGTGGGTCGGATCGCTTCGATGGGTTTTGACTGGGTTGAGTTCGACAACATGGACTGGGCGCAGGATGACGAATACCGCGCCGAATATCAGTTCGAGGCCACCACCGAGGACGCCGAAGCCTATTATGGGGCGCTGTGCGACTACACGCATGGCCTTGGCATGAAGTGTATGGCCAAAAGCACCGTTGACGGGGCCGAGATGTTTGACGGCGCCACATATGAATCCTATCCCGATGACCAGAACTGGTGGGACCAAGATGGCGCGGCGAGCTTCCTTTCAGCAGGTAAGCCTGTAGTGGTCGTGCATTATGATGAGGGAGACTGTGCGGGCGTCTATGCCGAGTATCAGGGCATCTACGGCGCGGATGTTTCGTTTATCTGCGAGGACCCGGCTGAGAACGGCTACGTCCACTTCAATACCCAGTGAGGTCGTTGGTCGGACTGACCGTAAGCCCTGAATTTGCGCCAGACCCCGACGAGCTATTCTTATGCAGTTACGCTGCCACAGCAGCGTAACTGACTCAATTCAAGCCCAACGGGCGGATTTCGACCCGCCGGTGCGATGATCGCCTTAGAAGCTTAAGTCCTCGTAGAGCGCAACTTCTGCAAAGGTGCTGTCCAAACCGCTTGAGGCGTCCAGTGTTGCTGCTGAATCACCAGCATCATTGGTAACGAAGTCACTGCTGCTGAGCTCTGACGCATCTTCGTCCAGTAAAATGGCAATCTGCGTATCATCAACGAACACAAGCGTATCTGCGCCGTCTTGCGTCCACGTGACATCGTCACTGCCATAGGCCGTCACGTCGATCACATCGCCATTTGGATTGCTGAAGTCTGCGATTGTGTCAATGTCCGTGAAACCTTCGAGCACATAAGTGTCAGCACCGGGCCCACCTTTTAACCAGTCGGCACCATCGTCTCCGATAATGGTGTCGTCACCATCATTACCCCAGAGTATATCGTTGCCGCCGCCGCCAGAGATCGTATCATTCCCTTCCTGGCCCTTGAGCTCATCTATGGCATCTGTGCCAACCAGATTGTCATCGCCAGAAGTACCTTCGGTACTTTCCGTTGGCTCTGGCTCTGGCTCGCCGACATCGTCCAGAGTAATCAATTCATCACCATCAAACTCAGCCCGGTTATCCCACGCCGAACCACCTTCACCATCATGACCCATATCGAAGTCAAGATAAGCGACTGTGGATTGGCCTTCACCATCGTGCCAGTGGTCTTCTTCTGACCGTGTCCCGTTGTAGACACCCGCTTTGAAATAGAATGTGTCAGAGTCCCACACATCGATGATTTCTGTTGGGTCCGCCCCCGACAGTTCACCCGGTTGGGCCGTATATTCGACACCTTCAGAGTAAATGGTGACATTCAATTCATCATTGCTGACGTCAATCTCGTATGAAAAAGATTGCCCGAGATCAAATTGAGCCAAATTACCATCCACATCGGCGAAATAGAAATGATCTTCGAATATCTCAGGGTAGATATCGTTTTCACCGTAGTCGACATTGTTATTATTGTAATAGACGTAGCCGTCAGCGTCATAATACAATCGCACCAGTTCGTCACCTGAACCACCGTCAAAATCATTCGCATGAATTTGCGCAAACATCATCCGTGCTTGGTCTTGTGCTTCAAAACCCGGATACTCACCCCACCCGACGCCAGTTTCATATTCCGTCGGCATTTCCAGGACAGCAAGCGTACCGGACATTGTTCCACCCTCTTCGATGTTCCAATCAGCAAGGTAGTCAGACGAGTTCACCGCCTCGGGGTCTTGGGAGTCAGTTAAGGGATTTTCGTAATCCATCTCCCGCAATTCCATACGCGTATAACCTGAACCAGTCGTCGTACTGCCGATCACCGGCGACGTCATAATCATAGCCTCTAGATTGTGGTCATAGAAAAAGAGATCTTCGAACTCGTAACCTTCCAAATTGATGATCTCATCGGCGGCACCGTCTTGTGGCTCATTACCTGTGTCGTCGTGGTCTTCATCGTATGGCAGCGTCAGCTTCATATTTTCAATGGCGAAGTCGTTATATGTCCAAGTCATCGTCTTCCTCCCTTTCGCATGCCAAAAGTGGCATACTAGTATTTTTATATATCAGTTTTAGGGTTCGGCCAAGCTGCGTACGAAGTCGCGCGATCTCTTCCACACCTGGAACCAAAAATTGCAAATTCAATCAGTGATTGAATAAAAGTGAATAAATTTATCCAAATAAACTCTGCTACTTAACAAGCGCTGGGGTGAATGATTTTTCCGGAAAATATATCGGCGATAAAGCGCTCAGATGACGGCTTTGGGGATAATTCAATCAACACTAGGCACTTAAATCTCTTTCGAAACTTGAGCATTTCAACCAAACTATCGAATCACAGCCTTTAATGTCTTCAATTAGAATATTACCTTCAGGTAATTTGGTTGGCACTAATGCGGGAGTCGGCAGGGAAGTGGAACGATAGTACGAAACGCGGTAACGCAAAAAAGCGTGACGGCATGCTTCGTAACGAAGCCTACATTGAGATAATTGTGTATGGTAGAAACCGCTTCCGTCGCGATCCAGATACAGGGAACCGTATTTCCCGCCCCGCGGGCGCGACGATATCATTTATTGAGAAGGGCCAACACTCCAGATTATTGAGGACGATGTATGGAACGTGGTTCAATATCGGTTGGCCACAACTTACGAAAAGTACTCCAGAAAGAATTTGCTACTTAGCAAATTAGACAGGGCTTCGTACCTATTGTCGGGCCATTTAACTTGCGAATCCTGCAGGGGCGGTTACACGATCATTGCGAAATGATCGGTATGGTTGCTTCAATCGCAAGTCGAAAGTGTTGTCAGTTTGTGATAACCGGAAGACAATTGCTCGTGACAAGATCGAGGTGCGTATTCTGTCTCAACTCCGCCAGGGCCTTCTGACCGCCGGTCTGGCGCCAAGGTTCGCTGAAGAGGTCGCCAACTTGATTGAGGCGCAAGCAAAACCCGAAGCACCAAACCTGAGCAGGCTTGAGGCTGAACTATCCAAAATAGAAAAAACAATTAATCAACTTCTTGATCGACTTGAGACCAACAAGGACAGCGAAGCGCTTAGCCGACCGCTAAATATTGGGGGAGGCAGAGCGGGACGCGCTTCGCAAGAACCGATGTGAACTGAAAGACACTTCCTCACAGTAGTTCTGGCTACCGAATGCTGTTGAGTCGGAAGAAGAATACGTAGGATAGGTAAGGCGACTGGAAGCTTTGCTGGCTGACATCGACCAGATGGTCCAAGCAAACCGGCTCGTGGGTAAATTGGTTGGGTCAGTCTTTATCAGACCCGACGAGGACTCTCGTGACGGTTTGGGGGTGACAATTCACAGCTCGGCAGGCGGGCTAATCGGTCATGAAAGCCTTACTATCAGTGCAAAAAACCTCCCGAGGGAGGCTTTGCAGGAAATCAGTAAGATTACGTTGGTTGCGGGAGTAGGATTTGAACCTACGACCTTCAGGTTATGAGCCTGACGAGCTACCGGGCTGCTCCATCCCGCGCCAAGTTCGGCTCGTTTACGGGGAGTCGCGGGGGACTGCAAGCCCTCCCCCGTGGAAAACTTCAAGAAACCGTCACAAATGGGCGCGGCCCAATGGTAACACAACTTCCAGGCTGCCGGTCCAGTCGGGATCGACGCGCTTGCTATAGCCTCGCAGCCGAACCAACAGTACAAAAATCTGATCACGAAACTTCAGGTCGCAATATTATGCACCTGTAGTAAACTGATATATGGCCCCATTCATATGCCATCCAAGAAAGGTCCGATCATGAACGCGCCGACCCAAATCGCAGCACATGCAAACACGCCGAAACAGGCGCGTAGCAAACCCGCAGCACTGGTCTGGGACGACCCTTTCCTGTTGGAAAACCAGCTTACCGAAGAAGAGCGGATGACCCGTGATGCGGCCCGCGCCTATTGTCAGGAAAACCTCGCCAGCCGGGTTCTCATGGCCAACCGGCACGAGGTGTTTGACCGCGAAATCATGACAGAGATGGGCGCGCTTGGCTTTCTGGGCGCGACCGTCCCGGAAGAATACGGCGGGGCCGGGGCGAACTATGTCTCCTACGGCCTGATCGCCCGAGAGGTTGAGCGGATCGACAGCGGCTATCGGTCTGCCATGTCGGTACAAAGCTCTCTCGTGATGCATCCAATCTTCGCCTATGGCACCGAAGAGCAGCGCAAAAAATATCTCCCCAAACTGGCCACCGGCGAAATGGTGGGCTGCTTTGGACTGACGGAACCGGACCACGGCTCTGACCCTGCGGGGATGGTTACACGTGCCAAGCAGGTGGATGGCGGTTATCGCCTGTCGGGCGCGAAAAACTGGATCACCAACTCACCCATCGCGGATGTGTTCATCATCTGGGCTAAGTCCGACGCACATGACGGCAAGATCAAGGGCTTCATTCTCGACAAGGGGATGGAGGGGCTGAGCGCGCCCAAGATCGAGGGCAAATTCTCGCTCCGCGCATCGATCACGGGCATGATCCAAATGGATGAGGTCTTTGTCCCCGAAGAAAACCTGCTGCCTCATGTCAGCGGGCTTGCCGGACCATTCGGCTGCCTCAACCGGGCACGTTACGGTATTTCCTGGGGCGTCATGGGCGCGGCAGAGGCGTGTTTCCATGCGGCAAGGCGTTACGCCATGGACCGCAAGCAATTCGGCAAGCCGCTGGCGCAGACCCAACTCATCCAGAAAAAGCTGGCCGATATGCAGACCGACATCGCACTGGGGCTGCAAGGCTCCCTGCAACTGGGTCGGATGTTTGACGACCACACAGCCTCAGCCGAACTGATTTCGCTGATGAAACGGAACAACTGCGGCAAAGCTATCGCAATCGCACGCGAAGCGCGGGACATTCATGGCGGAAACGGGATCAGCGACGAATATGGTGTGATCCGGCATGTCATGAACCTTGAAGCGGTTAATACCTATGAGGGAACACACGACGTTCACGCACTGATCCTCGGGCGCGGCATTACCGGGCTGCAGGCGTTTCAGTAGCTGGCGGACCAACCTCAAGTATTCGCGCCTCTGACATACGCAAGCCGTTGGGCAATACAGTCAAGCAAACATGACCGGCCGAACATGCATCGAACTTGGAGTAACGACCCTCACCTCAAATCCCCAACGGTGTGTCCCGCTTCGGCTGCGCCATCACGATCTGGCTGTGAACCCGCGCGACGGCCTGATGGGGAAGCAAATCCTCGTGGATCAATCGGTTGAGCGCGGCAAGATCAGTGCAGTACACCCGCAGCAGATAGTCGGCATTGCCAGTCAAAGTCCAAACACTGCTGATCTGTCGGTTTTGCTCTAAATCGCGCACGAATTCCCGCGCTGCGTCCGGGTCATGAACAGCCATCTCAACCTGAATAAACGCCTGCACCGCAAGCCCCACCTTTTCAGGCCGCACCCGCGCGGCATAGCCATCGATGTAGCCCTCACGCTCCAATCGCTGACGGCGGCGGCTGATTTGGCTGGGCGACAAGTGAAGCTGCTCGCCCAGCTTGTCCGCTGTCATCTGCGCATCGTCCTGCAAACAGGCCAGCAAGCGCTTATCGGTCAGATCAAGTGTCATGCAAAAATCATGCATCATTAAATCAGAATTCGCAAGACGCACGCAAGATAATCAAATTTTGACACCCAAGATGCGCACCAAGGGTGCCACTTTCGCGCTATCCTTCAAACCAAATCCGCTCAAAACGAAAGGTTTTCACCATGGGCCCTTTCCCGCACGACGCCGCCCCGTCCGAAATCACAGCCGACAACCCGGCTGGCACTGATGGTTTCGAGTTTGTCGAATTTGCTCATGAAGACCCGCAAACATTGCGCGATCAGTTCATCATGATGGGCTACACCCACGTTGCAAACCACAAAAGCCGGGCGGTTGAGCTTTGGAAGCAAGGTGACATCTCATACCTTCTGAACGCCGAACCGGGCACACATGCCGCCCGGTTTGTGGCAGAACACGGCCCCTGTGCGGCTTCGATGTGTTGGCGGGTGAAGGATGCGCAGCACGCCTTTGACCATGCCGTCGGCAAAGGGGCCAAACCTTATGACGGCCCGGGCAAGGTCATGGACGTCCCCGCCATCATCGGCATCGGGGGCAGCCTGATCTATTTCATCGATGATTACCGCACGCAAAGCCCCTACAATACGGAGTTTGAATGGATCGCCAAAGCCAATCCAACAGGCGTCGGCTTCTATTATCTCGACCATCTGACCCATAATGTTTTCAAGGGAAACATGGACGTCTGGTTCAAATTCTACGGCGACCTTTTCAACTTCCACCAAATCCGGTTTTTCGACATTCAAGGCAAGCATTCGGGCCTTTTCAGCCGTGCGCTGACATCACCCTGCGGCCGCATCCGCATCCCCATCAACGAAGACCGCGGCGAGACGGGGCAGATTGTCGAATATCTCAAACGCTACAAGGGTGAAGGGATTCAACATATTGCGGTGGGTGCACATGATATCTATCCCGCCGTCGATGCCATCCACGCCAATGGCCTGCGCTTCATGCCCAAGCCGCCCGAAAGCTACTACGCCATGTCCAAGGATCGCGTTGCGGGCCACGAAGAGCCGCTCGAACAGATGGCAAAACACGGCATCCTGATCGACGGCGAAGGAGTCATGGATGGGGGCGAGACGCGCATCCTGCTGCAGATTTTCTCCAAAACCATGATCGGCCCGATCTTCTTTGAGTTCATCCAACGCAAAGGCGATGACGGCTTTGGCGAGGGCAACTTCAAAGCCCTGTTTGAAGCCATCGAACAGGACCAGATAGACAGGGGCGTGTTGGAGGCCAGTTGAAGCCACTGGCCGTACCGCCCCATCTCGTTTCATGGGCCTACAACGTCCCGGACTTGATCCGGGACCTCACCCACTCCTTACCACCAACATTTTAACCCTTCATTCATCAACACCACCGAGCGTTGCGTTAACGTGCCAAAATCGGCACCACCGCGCGGTGGTGCCCGACGTTTTGCCGACGCATAGCCGACCGGTTTCAGGCACCCATTTAACCAATAAAAATTGGGATTAACCTACGATTCGCAGGAAATCAGACACAAGGGCCGACGCAACACCCACCGCACAGTAGGGTCTAGGCCACATCCACCGATGTTCGCTGTACCTCGATCCCCGCCGCCTGCAACGCTGTCGCCGCAATATCCACGGCCGTCAGCCCCGCATCCGCATACATCGCCGCTGGGCTGGCCTGATTGATGTAGCGATCCGGCAAGGTCATCGTGCGGACTTGACAGGACGCGCCCAAAAGCCCGTCATTGGCCAGATCTTGCAGCACCATTGCACCAAAGCCACCGCGCGCGCCTTGCTCTACGGTCACCAGTGCCTTGTGATGGCGCAAAAGCTGGCGGATCAGATCACGGTCAAGCGGCTTGGCAAAACGCGCGTCGGCCAGCGTCACGGAAACACCCTGCGCTTCCATCGCAGTCACGGCTTTTTGGCATTCACTCAGATGCGCACCAAAGGAAAGTATAGCAATATCAGAACCTTCCTGCACCAATCGGCCCTTCCCGATCTCTATGATCTCGCCGCGTTCTGGCAGCTCCAGACCCACGCCTTCACCGCGTGGATAGCGGAACGCAATAGGGCCATCATCATAGGCCGCAGCGGTGCGAACCATATGCATCAGCTCCAGCTCATCCCCGGCGGCCATCACGACCATGTTGGGCAGCGCGGACATATACCCGATGTCAAACGCACCGGCATGGGTCGGCCCATCTGCCCCCACCAGACCCGCCCGGTCTATCGCGAAACGAACTGGTAAGTTTTGCAAGGCAACATCATGCACAACCTGATCATAGCCACGTTGCAGAAAGGTCGAATAAATCGCGCAAAATGGGCGCAACCCGCTGGCAGCCATCCCAGCTGCAAAGGTAACGCCATGCTGTTCGGCAATACCCACGTCAAAAACACGGTCCTTGAACCGCTCGCCCATGATGTTCACACCAGTCCCCGACGGCATGGCCGCCGTCACGGCGACAACCTTGGGATCGTGCTGCGCCTCGACCGTCAGGGCAGAACCGAAAACTTTTGTGTAGCTTGGCGCATTGCTCTTTGCCTTGGCCTGCGCACCCGTGGCCACATCGAATTTCGATACGCCATGACCGCAATCCGCGCTCCCCTCGGCAGGGGCATAACCCTTGCCCTTGGTCGTGCACACATGGATCAGCACCGGCCCCGTGGTCCGTGTCTTTGCTGCCCGCAGCACCGGCAAAAGCTGCGACATATCATGGCCGTCAATCGGTCCAATGTAGGAAAACCCAAGCTCTTCAAACAGCGTCCCAGACCCGCCTGTCTGCATACCCGTTACAAGCTGCCGGGCGCGGCGCGCGTGGTCTCGGATCGGGCCGGGTAAGGCCGCTTCGAACCCTTCGGCCATCTTATGCAACTCTCCCACGGGCGAGGCATAAAGCCCGCTAAGATATTTCGACATCGCCCCCACCGGCGGGGCAATCGACATCTCATTATCATTGAGGATCACAAACAACCGCCGTCCTTCGGCGCCAGCATTGTTGAGCGCCTCATAGGCCATGCCTGCGCTGATGGCTCCATCACCGATGACGGCAATCGCATCTCCTGTCGGCATCCCCATGTCGCGCCCCACCGCAAAGCCCAGCGCGGCAGAGATCGACGTGCTGGAATGGGCCGCGCCAAAGGGATCGTACTCGCTCTCGGCCCGCTTGGTGAAACCGGACAAGCCGCCTTCCTGCCGCAAGGTGCGGATGCGGTCACGCCGTCCAGTCAGGACCTTGTGCGGATAGCATTGATGGCCCACATCAAAAATCAGCTTGTCGCGCGGCGTATCGAAAACGGCATGGATCGCGACGGTAAGTTCAACAACGCCCAACGAAGACCCCAGATGCCCGCCGGTATGCGACACAGCCGAGATCACCTCGGCCCGAACATCATCGGCCAGGTTTGCAAGTGCCGTGTCATTCATCCGCCTGATATCGGCGGGACCGGCAACAGCATCAAGAAATGGTGTTTCGGGGCGTTCGGTCACAACGGCACCTTTCAGTTAAAAAACGCCGCAAGGGGCAACACCCGCTTGCGGCGCTAGTCTCCTGTAGCCAACAGGAAGGGAACAGGAACCCTTAGGCCCCTAGACGAACCAACCGGGAGGGAGGTCCGACAGCGTCGAAACGGGTGGCACGCCGCGTGTCGCCCGTTCCAGTCTTCGTCAGGTGAACACTGCCACCTGCTCAGTGATCAAGATCTCTGAACGAATAATCGGGTCAGGCGTGTCACGGCTTTCCGGTGGCAAGGCCTGACCGATCAAGGCAATCACCGCGATGATCAACCAGACCGTCAGACAAAACGCAGCCGCGTAGCCTGCCCCTTTCAGCATCAACAGAGTGATATCAGCGGTCAGGCGGGCCTTTTCGCTCAATTCGAGGATATTTTCGTGTTTCATCGTTTTACTCCTCAATCCAGTGGGGCGTAGCCGTGGTCTTGTGCCCAGACGTACCAGTTATCGACGACCGTGCCGGTCAGAAGAATGCCGATACCACCGGTCAGCGTTGTCAGCACTGCGAACCACCACGCCCAGCGGTGGATACCTTCCATCGTGGCGTTGAAACCCATGGTCCAGCGCCAGAACAATGCCGCCCGTTCCGTCGCGGTGCCGCGATCCACGATCTGTTCGATCTCACGCTCGCCGCCAAAACGACTGACGGCCAGAATGGTGGCACCATGCATCGCGAACAGCAGCGCAGAACCATAAAGGAACGCGATACTCAGTGCATGGAACGGATTGTAGAACAGGTTGCCGTAAGTGATGGAAAACAGGTTGGTCCAGTCCAGATGGCTGAAGACGCCATATGGTACCATCTCGGACCAATCCCCCATCAGGATGGGGCGGAACAGGCCCAGCACAAGGAACAACCAGATGGCAGAGGCAAACGCCCATGCCACGTGCTTGCCCATGCCCAGCGCCTCGGCCCGCAGATAGGTGCGAACCCACCATGCCAGAACCGACACCAGCAAAAAGAACGAGGCAATCATGAAATAGCCCCCGTCATTCATCGGCGGCATCCCCAGGCCATAGCCAGGCGATGGCGGATCAAGCGAGAACCAGAACAGGTCGCGCAGGAAAATCGCCGGGTTGTAGTCAGCCTGCGCCCAGAACGACATGCCCACCATGACGAACCATATGAGGCCCGAAGCGAGCGAGATCATTCCGAACGATCCCAAATAGATCGGCCCTAACTGTGCATTACCAAACCAGCCGGCCAGTTTTGAAAAGCCGCCTTTGCCAAGGCGTTCGGATGCAGGGTTGGCGGGCATCGGGTTGATGCCCATTTCAGGCGGTCCTTGGACCTGAACCTGGGTGAAGATGTTTTGATATTCAGCCATTGTTCATGTCCTCCTTAAAGATCCACCCACCAGGGCAGCTCGTAGTACCAATCCCACCAGACGATCCACTCTTCGAACCAGACCGTGCCCGAGATCACGATGCAGACCGCGCTCCAGAACCCGGCGTTCAAGGCTAGAAACAGGCCAAGGCGGTGAATACCCAAAGGCCCGATGGAATAGCCGATCAGATCGCGGAAATAGGTATCTTCGTGATCAGGTGATTTGATTTCCTCGCCCTTTGGCGGGTTGACCGCAGACAGGACCAGCGATCCATGCAAGGCCAGCGCCAGACAGGTCGTGAAGAAGAAGGTGATCGCCACCATATGGGCCGGGTTGTAGTGGAAATTGCCGTAGGTGTAGCCGACGTTGTTCACCCAATCGAGGTGACTGAAAATGCCGTAGGGAAAGGCGTGGCCCCAAGCGCCCAGCAATACTGGGCGGATGACTACCAAAGTGAGATAGGCAAAGATCGCGACGCCAAAGGCAAAGGGCACGTGATAGCCGATGCCCAGTTTGCGGCAAATCTCCACCTCTCGCATCATCCAGCTAATGAATGCACCGATCGCGCAGATGGTGATGATCTGCCACAGGCCGCCTTCCAGCAGGGGCGCAGGTCCCAGTCCGTACTCCAGCGGCGGTGGATCGATTGAGATCAACCAAGGGTTCCATGTTGGCCCTTGGCTGGCACCATAGAAAATCAAAATTGTGCCAAGGACGGCGAAAAAGAATGTCGTGACCCCGAAGAAGCCAACATAAAATGGCCCCACCCAGAAGTCGAACAGATCACCGCCGACCAGCGTCCCGCCACGGACGCGGTATTTTCGCTCATAGCTGAGTTGCGCCATCTTTCTACTCCGTTCAAGGACAGGCACCCAAGCCCCAACCGGACTGTCCTGTCATCGTCAATGTCTCTTGTTTGCTACGGGCGAGACGCCCGCCCGCAGCATTTTCTATTATCCCGGTGGACCGTTTATTCACCCGCGCCAAAGGCGAGCGTGAACCAGTTTGTCTCGGGGTTGCTAAGCAGGACGAGGTGAATCATCGCTGCCAGAAGGAACAGGAAAACGCCCTGCGCCACGAAAACGCGACGGGGGTCGAAAACCAGCCAGATCTTGTAGAACTGTGCCATGTGCTATCCCTTCCTAGAACGCGAACCAGGGCAATTTGATGTACGTCAGAAAATGGGCGATGACGGCTACGATCGCGAAGATCGCAAACCCGCTCATATAAACTGAGTGCAGCTCTTGCGCTTGTTCATCAGTCAGACCTGTGAAGGACAGATCAGATTTGTCAGCCATGTTTTGTCTCCAAAATTGGGTTCTGACGCCGCGCACCCCCCGCGGCCGGGTTACGACAGAAGCTCTTCCTCTGCCCTAATCCGCCATTCCGGGGGGGAACGGCGAACCTCTGTTGTCCTTGCGGACATATGTCGTTGCGGACCGTCACGCGCTGAAGATTTGCGGTGTGATGATCCGGGCCTGTGTCCAGGCCTTTGCAATCGGTCCCTTTTCGGGCAGTGCCATCTGGCGACCGGCCATCAGCACCCAAGTCAGGCAAGCCAAGGGCAACGTCGCCAGAAAAATTACCGTGAAATAAGCGTAGTATTCACGTTTGGGCGGAGCGGTTCGCGCGCGAAGCATTGGTGCATCTGTAGTGAAATCAGTCATATGCGTTCTCCCGAAGATGATTGCAGTGTCTCGACAGTTTGAAGAACGACCCGGTCATTACCGGCGTCGAGGGCCGCCCGCTCTGCTGCGTCCCGCAGCGTTTTGGCGGCTGAAATACGTGTGAGGATCGGATGTGTGGCCACGATCTCGTCCAGTTTGGCCTGCGCATCCGCATCCCAGGGGAAATCCCGACGCAGCGGCGTCAGGGTGGCATCACTAGCGTCCAGATCGGTACCAAGCGGTAGTATGTGGAACAGAGCGTCAAACAGGCCATTGCAGACTTCCTGCAAAAGGTAAGTCGCACCCGCATAACCCATGAACGGTGTCCCCGTGGCCCTGCGGATCGCAGCGCCGGGGAAGCTGGCAGGGATGAAGATCGGAGCCGGACCATGCCCCGCTTTCATCTCGGCCAGATACATCTTTTCGTTGATCGACCCCAGCACGACCAAGGGTCGTTTGCTCTGGATCAGGTGGCGCACTTCATCATTATTCGTCTTCGCACCCCGACAGCGCGCGACTGCAAAAGCGCAGGGAAAACCAAGGTCATTTTCAAGAAAATGACGGACGCCGCGGGCATAAGTTTCATTCGCGACGATGGCGAATTCTGCTGTCGCAAAGAAATCCTGCGTGACCGAGCGCCACAAATCCCAAACCGGCTTGATCGTCGAATGCTTTTCGCGCTCGATAAACGGCTCAGGGTCCAATCCCGTCAGTTCACCCAACTTACGAAGGAATTTCGTTGTGCTGTCGATACCAAACGGCGCTTGCAGATATGGTTTGCCCAGTACCTCACAAAGACCGCGGCCAAACTCTCGATACATAGTGATGTTGACATCGGCATTCACCAAATTGCGCATTTCGGCCACATGGGCGCCCAGCGGCATCACCATGTTGACTTCAGCCCCGATGCCTTCGACCAGCCGTCGGATTTCAGCCAGATCAGAGGGCATATTGAACGCCCCGTACATCGGCCCCAGAATATTGACGCGCGGTTTGGCACCCTCTTCGCGCTTTTTCTCAGGCGGCATCCGGCCTTTGGTCATCCCGAACTCAGTGAATATCCAGGTCATCGCGCGGTCCGCGCATTCCCATTGATCCTCATCAATGGTGCGCGGCAGAAAGCGTTGAATATTGGTGCCTTGCGGGGTCACGCCGCCGCCTATCATCTCTGCAATCGAACCGGTCACGACGACCGCAGGCAAGGCCGGATCAAGCACACCCCAAGCGCGCTTCATCGCCTCTTCGGTGCCTTCGCCCATCTCGCTTTCGCCAAGACCAGTAACAACGATTGGGAGTTCATGCGGTGGCAGGCCATCGGTGTAGTGCAAGACCGACGTTATGGGCAGGTTTTCACATCCGACAGGACCATCGATCACAACTTGCAGACCCTTCACGGCGCAGAATGCGTAAACCGCGCCCCAATAGCCGCCCGCCCGGTCATGATCAGTCACTAGCATGATGCCCTCCGGAGTTCGCCGGCGAAAAATCTTCGCGAAGATTTTTGGACATACGAATTTTCTCGAAAATTCGTCATATCATTTGCTCCGCCTTGGCGGCCCGCGCCAACTTGTCGAGCTTTTTCTGATGCTGCGCCCGGAAATCGGGCCGCAGATTTGGTGTGCCTTCCCAGACACCCGCCGTATCCTCGGCCCCGACGCCTTCGAAAAAGCCGCGCATCCGGTCCATTCTGTCTTTTCCGGCAATAGCCGCATTCACCACTTGGGCCAGCGAGCCCGCCCCCGCTGGCCCCATGAGTGGTCGGGCCGAGATCAGATTGGTAAAGTAAAGCGCGGGAATACCTTGTTCCTTGGCATGCTGAACAACAGGAGTCGTACCGATCGCCAGATCAGGTCTGATCGCATCAACTGCCGCAAGATCATCTTCCAGTGAAGCGCGATATTTGACCGTCACCCCGTACGACGCGAGCCAATCAGCATCAGCGACGGACCATGGCGTTTTGGGGCAAGCGGTCGCGACATAGGGAACCTCCGCACCACTTTCGATCAGAAGACGGGCCACCAAAAGCTCGGACCCTTCGTAACCCGAAAGTGTAACGGTCCCTTTGATTTGCGCCGCCTGCAGCGCCTCTTTGACGGCTGGCAAAAACGCATTCTCAGCCGCAGCAATCTGTGCGGCAGGCACACCAAACGTATCGCCGATAGCCTTCAGCCATGCCTCAGTACCGCTGTGTCCGACTGGAGCGGATCCGATAACAGATCGTCCCGCCGCTTCAAATTCTCGGATGGAGGCAGTGTAGAACGGGTGGATCGCAGCCACTGCACCACAGTCCAAGGCGGCATAAAGCTCCCGCCATTCGCGGGTTGGTACCACGGGCCCTGCGGCCAAACCCATCGGTGCCAGCATCGCACCTATCATCATCGGATCGGCCGGGAACATCTCGCCAAGTAGCGCAACAGTTGGTCGATCCGATTTGCCGCCAATGGGTGCCTGCACTGGTCCTGCAGCCACTTCCTTGCGTGCATAGGCCAGCATCGCCCCGGCCAGAACATCCTTAGCCTCAGCATGGGTTGGAATGCCAAAACCGGGCACATCAATGCCCACGATCCGAACGCCGTTGATCTCTTTGGGCAAAAGTCGCAGTGGCACACCCGAGGCTGTCGGCACGCAGAGGTTCGTCACCACTATCGCATCATACCTGTCCGGGTCGGCCATGTTGTGGACACTCTCGCGGATATCTTCAAAAAGCTTGCCCGTGACGAGTGTTTCGGAATTGAACGGCACATAGCCGACCGAGCGGCGCGCACCGTAGAAATGCGACACAAAAGTCAGCCCGTATACGCAGCAAGCCGAACCAGACAAAACCGTTGCTACCCGCTTCATCCGCAAGCCTACACGCAACGATCCGAAAGCCGGGCACATGCTTTGCGGTTGATCATGCGGTCCTTGAGGATAATCTTTCGCGTATTGATCAAGAATGTCGGATTTGCCCGCCATCCGTGCGGCCGCCTCCATGGTCGCCGCACCCGCTGTGCAGCCCCCATCCAGCGCGGTCTGTGAAACCCCGCCCTGGATCTCACTCGGAACCTTTAGATCAGCCTCGCCCTCGATGATCTGGACATTGCCAGCGTCATCATAGCCAACCTCATAACCCTGAGAGTCAGGCGTCGTCATAAATGACCTCCAAACTCTCTTTTGGCGCTGCATTCTTGCCGCGCATATCCGTATCGGTTGCTGGGACCAGCGTGAAATTCGCGCCTGTCTCTTCAGCATCGAACAACCCCAAAAGACCATCCTGATCCAACGGCGCAGGTCGCACCGGAGGGGCATCTGCCACAGCGTCGGCAAGGCCTTCAAACATCGCGCCCCACTGGCTTTCATGGGTGCCAACAATCTGATAATTCGCGGATTTCTTGCGCAGGTCGTCATCTTGTGGGATCGCGGCAAGGATCGGAATATCAACCGCCTCGGCAAAGGCTTGCGCTTCGCCGGTGCCGTCATCCTTGTTGATAACCAGGCCCGCAACACCAACATTCCCACCAAGCTTGCGGAAATACTCGACTGCCGAACAAACATTGTTCGCTACATAAAGTGACTGGAGATCGTTCGAGGCGACGAGGATCACCTTCTGCGCCATGTCTCGCGCAATAGGCAACCCGAAGCCACCACAGACGACGTCGCCCAAGAAATCCAACAGCACATAGTCGAAGTCCCAATCATGGAACCCCAGCTTTTCGAGCAATTCGAACCCGTGAATGATACCGCGACCGCCGCAGCCGCGACCAACCTCTGGCCCACCAAGCTCCATCGCGAAAACGCCACCGCGCTTGAAGCAGACGTCACCAATCTTCACCTCTTCGCCCGCGATCTTCTTCTGGGCAGAAGTTTCGATGATCGTTGGACACGCCTTGCCCCCAAAAAGAAGGCTCGTTGTATCGGATTTCGGATCACAACCAATCAGCAGAACCCGCTTACCCATCTCGGCCATCATGTGGCTGAGATTGGCGAGCGTAAATGACTTCCCAATCCCGCCCTTGCCATAGATCGCGATGATCTGGGTTTTCGAAGTCGGCTCACCCTGAGGCACCTCAAGCGTGGGATCCTCGGCGGCTTCGTCCCGCAAACGCTGGTCGAAGTCTTTCAGGTTTGGCACTTCGTCTTTCATGCAGTTCCCCAGTTCAGGATCATTTTCAGGCAGGTCGGGTCAGTGAACGCAGTCTCATAAGCTCGTTTGGCAGCCGTAGCTGGCTGTTGATGGGTGATCAGATCGGCCATCTCCAAGGTGCCCGCTTCGACCAATGCTTTGGTTGCCGTCATGTCATCAGGTGTCCATTCGGCACTGATGCGCAGTCGCGCCTCCTTCATGAAGGCGGGCGGAAAGGCGAATTGCAGCGGGGCCGTATAGAAGCCCGCCAGAACAATTTCCCCGCCCTTGGCGATACGTCCGATCAGATCATTCAACAGATCATCGCGACCGGAGGCGTCATAAACGGACATATAATCGCGCCGTTCATCTGTGTCGGGCGTGACCACTTTGTAACCATCGGCGCCAGCCATCCGGGCCGGGTCAATCTCCCACACGATGGGTGCAGGTGCGCCAGCAGCAATTGTCAATCGCGCCAGAAGCCGGCCCAAAACGCCGTGCCCCACTATCAAATCGGGGACGGCTTTGCCCGGCCCCGCCATGGCGTGCCGCGCAGTAGCAGCAAGCGCGAGAAGCGCTCCGGCAGGCCCAAACCCACGGTCAATCCGAGTTACACGCGCGGCTTTTGTGATCAGCGTCTCTGCCGCTGCACCGAACAAACCGTGCGCGCCCTCGAAGCAATTCGCGCCGGGAACGAAAACGTATTCACCAACGCGGAACCCGCTTTCAACTCCGGCTTCAACCACTTCACCCGCCGCTTCGTATCCGGGGATCAGCGGGTAGCCCATGCCGGGAAACGGCGGCATATCACCAGACCAGAACAGTTTTTCCGTGCCTGTTGAAATCCCAGTATGCTGGATTTGGACGACGACTTCGTCGGCGCCGGGGGCCATGAGGCCGACCGTATCCAGCGCGAGGGCGCGGGGTGCGTTTAGGACAACAGCTTTCGTATCCAATGGTTTCTCCCTCGGTGTTGTCAGTTGGAAAGGACTCAACTGCGACACTCTGTCTTGGGTGTCAGTCTAGTCGGACATCCCCATCTGTCAATTGATTTAGACAATGAAAGTGTCAGATTGATCTGACACCCTCAATCACGGAGGTCACAAAGGGACGGGGCGCCGGCAGCACCCGCACACCGTCAAAGCCCGCATTTTGTAGCATTTGCGCGATCTCATCCTTTGATCGGGCCTTACCCGTTCGCATCGCCATACAATAAAGCGCGAAGTAAGCATCACCGGGGCGGTAGGGGGTATCGCCACCTGTCATCGGCTCTGAAATCAGAACACGGCCGCCCGCAGGTAAAGCCGCGTAAACAGAATCAAGCAGATCGGACACAGTCTCGTCCGCATGGTCATATAGAACCCTGATCAGGCTGATCATATCCGCGCCAAGCGGCAGCGCACCATCCCTGAACGAGCCAGTATGAATGGTGAGCTGATCCTGCAAGCCGAGTTCAGAAAAGCGATCAGTCGCCGCTGGCGCGACATCCGGCAGGTCAAACAAGCTCATTGGTAGGCCGGGATATTCAGCGGCAACCGCTGCAAGAAAAGCACCTGACCCGCCGCCCACGTCCATCAGGCGCGTCACGCTATTCAGGTCGGCTACGGCAAGCGTATCCTCGGCCACCAGCACCTGACTATCCGCCATCAGGCGCGAATATGTGGATGTTATATTGGGGTCAGAGGCCGCATCGGCTCCGAAAACATAGGGCCAAAAATCGGCTAGTTCTGTGCTTACATCACCCCGAAAAAAGGCGACGGGGTCAGCCAGGTCGCGGTAGAGAACCTCGTGATGGGCGATCATGTCAGCCAGCCCCGGCACACCAGCCAGAGCTGCGCCTCGTCGTGTCAACGCATAGTGACCTGAGCGTCGTTCCTTCAGCAATCCCAACGCGGCCCCGCCAGATAAAAGAACCTTTAATCGGTCCGACGGCACGGCAGTTTGCGTTGCCAATGCATCTAATGACATCTCTTGTGTCAGCAATATTTCGGGAATGTTGAGTTTGACCAACGCCTGCAAAATCTGTGAATGGCAAAATCCGGCCACGAGATCGAACATCGCCTCTCCCTCGCGTCGGACAATGCCTCGGGTCAGTCGAAACTGGGCCGCCCAGACCTGAAAACGGCGGGATGCGAATAGGCGAGCAAAGCGGGACGAGGCGCGCGTTTGGGGGCTTTTCTTGGTGTAGGACAAGGCGCTGAGATTGGCGTCGACCATCACTCGCCTGGCACTGTACGCCGATTGCGTGCGCCAGCCGGCACTAGCTTGTCGGCGTAGGCCCTTACCATTTGTGCCAGCGCCGCCTCACCCGGACAGGCCGGGATCGATGCGATCGCACCCCCGAGTATGTCGTCGAATCGCTGGATTGCGCCCGTTATACCCAAGGCCGCTACGGCATTGGGCCTACCGTGCAGATCGTCCTGCCCCGCAGGCTTGCCCAAAGTTGCTTCATCACACAGCGCGTCGCGCAGATCATCGGCCACCTGAAATGCCTCACCAATGCGCGCGCCCAACTCTTCCCATGGCTCCGCCTCTTGCCCGGCAGCTACGGCGCCCATCTGCGTGGCCGCAATAAACAACGCGCCGGTCTTCGCCTGATGATAGGCCGAAAGGTCGATTACCGGTTCGCTTTCCCATCCTTGACCAGCACAAATTCCATACGGCATTCCAGACCGGGTACCCAGAATATCCAGGATGCTCAGGGCGCGTCCGGGCGTATCCGCAGCAGCCCGCGCCAATATCTGAAAAGCGAGGATAATCAGACTGTCACCCGTCAACACCGCCAAAGGCTCTGAGTAGGCGCGGTGCACAGCGGGCTTACCCCTGCGAAGATCGGCGTCGTCAAAGCAAGGCAAATCGTCATGGACCAAGCTGGCGCAGTGGATCAGTTCCAGAGCCGCACCTGCAGCATCCGTCAGCGCTGGCCGATCGTCACCGCAGGCCATCGCGACGGAAATCAGGATCGTAGGCCTGATCCGCGCGCCGCCTGGGGTCACGGCATAGCTCAGCGCCTCTGCCAATCTGGCTGGAGCAATCCCACCACGACCCGTATGCACGGCAGCAGCCATAGCTGCGTCGATCCGCCCTGAGATTTTCATCGCGATCTCCTTTGCATTAATTGTGTCCATTTTGAGTGACATATGTCAATGTAAATCTAAAGAGACACACATGAGCCTTAAATGTCAGGCCTTCAACCAGCAAAGATCTGTATTGTCGGCGCAGGGATCGCCGGGTTGGCCGCTGCCTTGCGACTGTCCCATCAGGGCTGCGATGTGACGGTCTTGGATATCCACGCAGCACCCGGCGGGAAAATGCGGACCGTGCCGTCGGCGGCAGGGCCTGTGGATGCAGGACCGACTGTGCTGACCATGCGTCCGGTGTTTGATGAGCTGTTTGCAGATGTCGGCGAGGTTTTGTCTGATCACCTGACACTGGAACCCTTGCAAACATTGGCGCGGCATTACTGGGATGATGGCACGAAACTTGATCTGATGGCCGACGCTGAGCAAAGCGAAGTCAACGTCGCTGCGGCTTTTGGAGCCAAGGCCGGAGCCGAGTTTGCGTCCTTCTCCGCTCACACCAAACGTCTATTTGACGCCTTCAATGGCCCCATGATGCAAACGGCTAAACCTGACCCACTTGCTGTTACCAAGGCAGTTCTGAAGCAACCGAGCATTATCGCAGATATGGCCCCGCACCGATCGCTCGCTGGGTTGTTGGACGTGTCGTTTAGCGACAAAAGGCTGGCCCAGCTCTTTGGCCGCTATGCAACCTATGTCGGGGGATCACCCTATGCATCACCTGCGATTCTTGCGCTGATCTGGCAGGCAGAGGCGAAAGGTGTCTGGACCGTTAAGGGTGGGATGCATGAACTGGCGCGGACGATTGCAAGCCTCGCGGCGAAACGCGGTGCCAGTTTTCGATATAATACCAAAGCGTTACGGATTACACGCCAAGGCGGCAGAGTTTCAGGGGTGGAGACCGAAGGTGGCCACGTTCCGGCCAATACCGTCATATTCAATGGCGATCCGCGTGCTTTGGAAATCGGCTTGCTGGGCGAAACCCCAAGGGAGGCGGTGCCCGCTGCGGGCACGAACCCGCGCAGCCTATCCGCATATGTCCACGCTTTCGCTGCATCGCCCAACGGACCGGATTTGGCCCATCACACGGTGTTCTTTGGCCATGACCGTAGGACTGAGTTCACGGCCCTCGCGGATGGCGACATGCCAACCGACGCCACACTTTATGTCTGTGCGCAAGATCACGGCGCTGTGGCGCCAGATGCAAATCAGCGCTTTGAAATCATCATGAATGCCCCACCGGTCCACCGCGATCCGGAACAGGAGAAGATCAAATGTCAGACACTGATTTTCAATCGGTTAAAAAACTTCGGCCTAACGTTCAGCCCTCAGCCGGGGCTGGATTCGCTCACGACACCACACGGCTTCGAGGCGTTGTTTCCGGCGAGCAGCGGTTCCCTCTACGGGCGCAGCCCACATGGGATGATGGCGGCTTTCAAACGTCCGACGGCACGGACCAAAGTGCCGGGGCTCTATCTTTGCGGGGGCGGGGCGCATCCCGGGGCGGGGGTGCCGATGGCTGTACTCTCCGCCCGGCACGCGGCCGCGGCGATCATGACGGACCATGCTTCCACATCGACGTCCCGCAAAATGGATACGCGTGGTGGTACGTTGACGGGATCAGTGACTGCGGAACGAAAGCGGTCTCTGTCATAGGATTTATCGGGTCGGTCTTTTCGCCGTGGTACGCATGGTCTGGACGAAAAGATCCTGCAAATCACTGTTGCATCAACGTGGCCACCTATGGACCCGGCGGACGATTCACAATGACGGATCGGGGGCGATCGGCGCTGACGATGACGAATGACACACTGTCCGTTGGCCCGTCCCGCATGCATTGGGACGGCAACTCTCTCATCATAGATATAAATGAAGTCAGTGGCTTACCTGTAGTCAGCCGTGTCCGCGGGCGGATCACAGTGACGCCTCGCGCGATCACGGCGGTCGAACTTCCCCTGACGGATGACGGAGCCCATATATGGCGACCATTCGCGCCATCATCGGATATCAAGGTGGATCTGGAAGCAAAGGGTTGGCAGTGGTCGGGGCATGGCTACTTCGATGCGAATTTTGGCACTCGCGCTCTGGAGCAGGATTTCAGCTTCTGGACCTGGGGGCGTTACCCCACCAAAGCCGGTGCGACCTGCATTTATGACGCCACGCGCCGGGATGGAACATCACTTGAAGCTGCCATTGCCTTCGATCATCTTGGCAACGCGAAAATCGCACAAGCCCCACCCCGCAAACGCTTCAAACGTTCGCTTTGGCAAGTCATGCGTGAAACCCGCGCCGATCCGGGCACGACGCCGCGGCAGACGCTTAATATGCTGGATGCACCGTTCTATTCTCGCTCTGCTGTGCAAACACGACTGAATGGTGAGATCGTCACAGGCGTACACGAGGCGCTTGATCTGAACAGGTTTGCATCACCATGGATCAAGCCAATGCTCGCGCTGCGAGTGCCCAGGCGTAGAGGGTGGTACAAATAAAAAAAGCCGGCCCAAAAGGACCGGCATTTTTTATAACATCGTAAAAGAGATACACTGATGTTCCTTATTAGGTTTGGCGATGACTTACTCTCCCACGCCTTAAGACGCAGTACCATCAGCGCTGCGGCACTTAACTGCCGAGTTCGGGATGGGATCGGGTGTTTTGCTCGCGCTATGATCACCAAACCAAAAAAAGAACATCAGGTTCCAAGTCGCGTACGACTGTTAGTGTGTGTATGTATCTTGGATCACCAGTCTTACTATTACTGGATCAAATCAAGCCTATCGAGCAATTAGTACCAGTCAACTGAACGGCTTACACCGCTTACATCTCTGGCCTATCGACGAGGTGGTCTACCTCGGCTCTCAGGGATATCTTGTTTTGAAGGGGGCTTCCCGCTTAGATGCCTTCAGCGGTTATCCTGTCCGATCATAGCTACTCTGCACTGCCGCTGGCGCGACAACAGATCCACCAGTGGATCGTTCACCCCGGTCCTCTCGTACTAGGGGCAACTCTTCTCAAATATCCTACACCCACGGAAGATAGGGACCGAACTGTCTCACGACGTTCTAAACCCAGCTCACGTACCTCTTTAAACGGCGAACAGCCGTACCCTTGGGACCTGCTCCAGCCCCAGGATGAGATGAGCCGACATCGAGGTGCCAAACGGTGCCGTCGATATGGACTCTTGGGCACCATCAGCCTGTTATCCCCAGCGTACCTTTTATCCGTTGAGCGATGGCCCTTCCACTCGGGACCACCGGATCACTATGGCCGTCTTTCGACTCTGCTCGACTTGTCAGTCTCGCAGTCAGGCTGGCTTCTGCCATTGCACTCAACGAGCGATTTCCGACCGCTCTGAGCCAACCTTCGCGCGCCTCCGTTACGATTTGGGAGGCGACCGCCCCAGTCAAACTACCCACCACGCAGGGTCCCGGATCCGGATAACGGACCGCGGTTAGACATCAAGCAGAATAAGGGTGGTATCTCAAGGGAGGCTCCACGATGACTGGCGTCACCGCTTCAAAGCCCACCACCTATCCTGCACATACTGTGCCTGATGCCAATGCGAAGCTGTAGTAAAGGTGCATGGGGTCTTTCCGTCTAACCGCGGGTATCCTGCATCTTGACAGGAAGTTCAATTTCGCTGAGTCCACATTTGAGACAGCGGGGAAGTCGTTACGCCATTCGTGCAGGTCGGAACTTACCCGACAAGGAATTTCGCTACCTTAGGACCGTTATAGTTACGGCCGCCGTTTACCTGGGCTTCAATTCGGAGCTTGCACTCCTCCTTTTAACCTTCAGGCACCGGGCAGGCGTCAGACCCTATACGTCGTCTTGCGACTTCGCAGAGCCCTGTGTTTTTAGTAAACAGTCGCCACCCCCTGGTTTGTGCCCCCGCCCAAAAGTTGCCTTCTGAACGGGCCTCCTTCTCGCGAACTTACGGAGGTATTTTGCCGAGTTCCTTAAATGTGGTTCTCTCAAGCGCCTTGGTATTCTCTACCAGTCCACCTGTGTCGGTTTAGGGTACGATCTAGCGGAGGGCTATTTCCAGGAACCTCTAAACGGCCTCCCCAATCCGATAAGGGGAAACAATCTTCGAGATCCGTCACATCCTCCTGGCTCAGGAATATTAACCTGATTCCCATCGACTACGCCTTTCGGCCTCGTCTTAGGGGTCGGCTTACCCTGCTCAGATTAGCTTTAAGCAGGAACCCTTGGACTTTCGGCGAGAGGGTCTCTCACCCTCTTTGTCGCTACTCATGTCATCATTCTCACTAGTGATCTCTCCACCGGATCGCTCACACGCCGGCTTCACAGAAAACTCCTCGCGTCCAATGCACCTCGAAAGGTACTAAGGACGCATGGAATTATGTCACACTACGCTCTGCTACCATGCACTACGTGCATCCTAGACTTCGGCTCATGGCTTGAGCCCCGTTACATCTTCGCCGCAGGACAACTTATTTAGACCAGTGAGCTGTTACGCTATCTTTAAAGGATGGCTGCTTCTAAGCCAACCTCCTGGTTGTTTTGGTCGTCCCACCTGCTTTCCCACTTAGCCATGAATTAGGGGCCTTAGTCGTAGGTCAGGGTTGTTTCCCTCTCCACAACGGACGTTAGCACCCGCTGTGTGTCTGCCGGATATTACTCCTCGGTATTCGGAGTTTGGTTAGGATCAGTAAGACGGTGAGTCCCCATTACCCATCCAGTGCTCTACCCCCGAGGGTATTCGTCCGACGCTCTACCTAAATAGATTTCGCAGAGAACCAGCTATCTCCGAGTTTGATTGGCCTTTCACCCCTAGGCACACCTCATCCCGACCTTTTTCAACAGGTGTGGGTTCGGACCTCCAGTTAGTGTTACCTAACCTTCATCCTGGACATGCCTAGATCACTCGGTTTCGGGTCTAATGCATCTAACTCAGTCGCCCTATTAAGACTCGCTTTCGCTGCGCCTACACCTAACGGCTTAAGCTTGCTAGATACACTAAGTCGATGACCCATTATACAAAAGGTACGCTGTCAGCCCTCAAGGGGCCTCCAACTGATTGTAGGCGTTCGGTTTCAGGTACTGTTTCACTCCCCTCGTCGGGGTGCTTTTCACCTTTCCCTCACGGTACTGGTTCGCTATCGGTCAGTAAGGAGTACTTAGCCTTCGAAGGTGGTCCTCCGATGTTCAGACAGGATTTCACGTGTCCCGCCCTACTTAATACGTCCAATCGTGCTTCATATACGGGGCTGTCACCCACTATGGCTGTGCATTCCAACACATTCTATTCACACTCATGGCTCGGCTGGTCCCCGTTCGCTCGCCGCTACTAGGGGAGTATCTATTGATTTCCTTTCCTCCGGGTACTTAGATGTTTCAGTTCCCCGGGTTTGCTTTTATAACCCTATGTATTCAGGTTATAAATACCTGGTTTACCTCGCTATTAGCTGCCCTTGCGGACAATAATAACAAAGTATCAGGTGGGTTGCCCCATTCAGAAATTCATGGATCAAAGCTTATTCTCAGCTCCCCATGACTTATCGCAGAGTATCACGTCTTTCATCGCCTCTTACTGCCAAGGCATCCACCAAACGCCCTTTTCGCGCTTGATTTGATCCAGAAAAAGCAAGGCTTTTTCTATGGTCGCCCCCTTTTGTGAAAAGGCGACCTGAGATCAAAATGCATACAAAATTGGTAAGTCGGCCGCTGGTTCGCAACCGAACTTACATATGTCACCTTGCGGTGACACGGTTAGTGTACTTGACTTGGAACAAAATAGAATTGCAGGTCGAACCTGCTGGCTATCCTCACGCGGATAACCATCTATTCTGATGTTGTATCTCTCTATACGATGTCAATTCGTCCGATTGGACGGCTAAATGCTCGTAAGCACTTAACGATCAAATCAATAAGGTAATGGTGGAGCGTATCGGGATCGAACCGATGACCCCCTGCTTGCAAAGCAGGTGCTCTCCCAGCTGAGCTAACGCCCCAAACTTCCCTGAAGGGAATTCGTGGTGGGTCGAGGAGGACTTGAACCTCCGACCTCACGCTTATCAGGCGTGCGCTCTAACCACCTGAGCTACCGACCCAAGACGGGCGGTAGCCCGTGTTTGAAACTGAAGAGATATGAGGACGGCTCGGTCCTGATATGTGATCGGCTTTGATTGCCGATCTTGCTAAGTGTTCCACGATTGATGCGAACATCAATAACTAGGAACATCCTTAGAAAGGAGGTGATCCAGCCGCAGGTTCCCCTACGGCTACCTTGTTACGACTTCACCCCAGTCGCTGATCCTACCGTGGCCGCCTGCCTCCCCGAAGGGTTAGCACAGCGTCGTCGGGTAGAACCAACTCCCATGGTGTGACGGGCGGTGTGTACAAGGCCCGGGAACGTATTCACCGCGTCATGCTGTTACGCGATTACTAGCGATTCCGACTTCATGGGGTCGAGTTGCAGACCCCAATCCGAACTGAGATGCCTTTTGGGGATTAACCCACTGTAGGCACCATTGTAGCACGTGTGTAGCCCAACCCGTAAGGGCCATGAGGACTTGACGTCATCCACACCTTCCTCCCGCTTATCACGGGCAGTTTCTCTAGAGTGCCCAGCCGAACTGCTGGCAACTAAAGATGTGGGTTGCGCTCGTTGCCGGACTTAACCGAACATCTCACGACACGAGCTGACGACAGCCATGCAGCACCTGTCACTGAGTCACCGAAGTGAAAACTAGATCTCTCTAGCGGTCCCAGGATGTCAAGGGTTGGTAAGGTTCTGCGCGTTGCTTCGAATTAAACCACATGCTCCACCGCTTGTGCGGGCCCCCGTCAATTCCTTTGAGTTTTAATCTTGCGACCGTACTCCCCAGGCGGAATGCTTAATCCGTTAGGTGTGACACCGAAGGGCAAGCCCCCCGACGTCTGGCATTCATCGTTTACGGTGTGGACTACCAGGGTATCTAATCCTGTTTGCTCCCCACACTTTCGCACCTCAGCGTCAGTATCGAGCCAGTGAGCCGCCTTCGCCACTGGTGTTCCTCCAAATATCTACGAATTTCACCTCTACACTTGGAATTCCACTCACCTCTCTCGAACTCTAGACCAATAGTTTTGGAGGCAGTTCCGGGGTTGAGCCCCGGGATTTCACCCCCAACTTTCTGATCCGCCTACGTGCGCTTTACGCCCAGTAATTCCGAACAACGCTAACCCCCTCCGTATTACCGCGGCTGCTGGCACGGAGTTAGCCGGGGTTTCTTTACCAGGTACTGTCATTATCATCCCTGGCGAAAGAGCTTTACGACCCTAAGGCCTTCGTCACTCACGCGGCATCGCTAGATCAGGCTTTCGCCCATTGTCTAAGATTCCCCACTGCTGCCTCCCGTAGGAGTCTGGGCCGTGTCTCAGTCCCAGTGTTGCTGATCATCCTCTCAAACCAGCTATAGATCGTAGACTTGGTAGGCCATTACCCCACCAACTATCTAATCTAACGCGGGCCAATCCATCACCGATAAATCTTTCCCCCAAAGGGCGTATACGGTATTACTCTCAGTTTCCCGAGGCTATTCCGTAGTGAAGGGTATGTTCCCACGCGTTACTAACCCGTCCGCCGCTCACCCGAAGGTGCGCTCGACTTGCATGTGTTAGGCGTGCCGCCAGCGTTCGTTCTGAGCCAGGATCAAACTCTCAAGTTGAAAGCTTCTTACGAAGCTATCCTTGACGTTCGAACCTCTGCACATCGTTCTCTGATGCTCCGGCTAGGAAACATCATCGAACAGTCTTCTGTTTGTTGTGCTTCTGGTTTCATAGAAACCGAAAGCCGTCCAAACAGTGAAGCTGACACTAGATTATCGGGTTGCCCCTACTAGTGCGATATACAGACGTTGATCCATCGAACTGAACCAAACCGCCCACATATCTCTTCAGATATATCAATTTCAAACAGCGTAGAGACAAAAGAGACTAGATGCGCCCTAACTTGTTGGCGCGCCCCGCCTCGAATACCTCTGAATTTCTTAGTTGCGTCTCGTTGCCGTGTGGCCCGTTTGGCGCCCCGTTGGTGCATCTCAGCGCCGCCGGTGAGGGGGGTTCTACGGTTAGTGGGGGGTGCCCGCAACCCCTTTTTTCAAGAAATTTGCATTTTTTGTGACAAACCCCATTTTCCCTATGTTTTAAGGGGTTTAGAACAATTTCCGGTCGCGGACGTCGGGTTCAATCGCAATATTCTTAGGCAGAATGGAAACAGAACACACTAGATTTGGGGTTATCCACAGAGTCCCCCACAAGACTCCTTGGGATTCACTCTGGCTCAGCCCTCCATTTTCAGCTGAATCGCCCCGATTCACCCGTTGTGAGCGGTTCCCGACTCGATTCATGCGGGTGAATCGACATGAATCATCCCAAATGAATCGCAAAACCCGACACATTTCTGCGCCGGGCTTACGATTCATACCGATTCACTGGTCTCAGGCAGGCTGTCTACGGATATTCAGCGACACATAACGCGTAGCGACCAGCACGACGATCACTACAAGGTAGATGATCGGCTCGATCTGAAACCCTTTCACCAGCCATAGGTAGTGCACTGCACCTAGTATCGCGACGAGATAAGTCAGCTTGTGCAATTTGCGCCAAGCCGCCGCCCCAAGTCTGCGAACCGACAGATTGTTGGATGTTACGACCAGCGGGATCATCATCGTGAATGCCAGCATGCCGACCGTCACATAGGGCCTCTTGACGATCTCCATCCACACCCGTTCGAAACTACGCACATCCAATAGCGCCCAGACAAGGAAATGCGCCATGACTACAAAGAACGCCGTGACACCAATAGCACGACGAAACTTGATAAGGTTCACGCCAGTCCATTTGCGCAGGGGTGTCACCAACAGCCCAAGCACCAGCAGCTTGAGACCAAGCTCACCATATTCGCGTTCCAGAACATTGATTGGCTCTGGACCCAACTGGTTCGTGGCCCCCAGATAAAACATCCAAGTGACCCAAGCCGCACTTACTATATATATAGTCCACGCTGGGAGCTTGCGCAGCGTACCGTTGATCGGAGTTGCAAGGTCCATCAGATAAACTCGGACAGATCCATGCCTTCGTACAGGCTGGCAACTTCGGGATAGCCATTAAACATCAAGGTGTCCTGACGCGCAGCAAACAGGCCGCCACCGATCTTGCGTTCGGTTGCCTGAGACCAGCGCGGATGATCGACCTGCGGGTTCACATTACTATAGAACCCGTATTCGCGAGCATTCGCTTTGTTCCAGCTGGTCGGTGGTTCTTCATCAGTCAGGGTGATCCGTACAATCGACTTGATCGACTTGAACCCATATTTCCATGGCACGACGAGACGGATCGGTGCACCGTTCTGATTGGCAATCGGCTCGTTATATATACCAGTCGCCATAATCGTCAGCGGATGCATCGCCTCATCCAGACGCAGACCTTCCACATATGGGAAATCCAGCACGCGGCGCTGGACACCGATCATATTCTCTGGCTGGACGACGGTTTCAAAGGCAACATACTTGGCCCCCGACTGCACGCCCACCTTATTAAGGATATCCGCCAGCTCGATCCCGTTCCAAGGAACAACCATTGACCACGCCTCGACACAGCGGAAGCGGTAGATGCGTTCTTCGACGGTTAGACCAGCCAGTATGTCCTCCAGAGCATAGTCGCCGGGATTGTCGACCATACCATCAACCTTGATCGACCAAGGGGAAGTTTCCAAGGCGCCGGCGTTGCGGGCGGGATCTTCCTTGCCTGTCCCGAACTCATAGTAGTTATTGTAGCTGGTGATCTCCTCCAGCGTATTCGGCTCCAACGCCTCTTGCGCGGCAGCGGGGCCAACAAGACCAATAGCACCCAGCCCAACCGTTCCTGCCAAAATCTGGCGTCGGTTCAAAAACGCAGCCTTCGGCGTAATGTCTGCGCGGGTTAGGTTGTTAGTCCAGCGATATGCCATTTGGTTCCTCGTTCAATTCGATTCTGACATCATATAGGGCATAAGTTTTGAAAGATGTCTCACGTTGCAGACAGGCACTGAAATGTTGCAATTTTAAGGCCGTCGGTCACGTTGCTTCACGCAGCTGTGATTTGAAATCAGAAATCGCACTTGCTTAGGCTGTTTCCCTTTTTCGTCAATCAACGTTGGCGGATTTTGCCGGTGATCCAGGTCGAACCAGTCCCGTAGAAACTGCGATGCCAAAGAACGGCATTCCTTAAATCTGGGAGACTACCAATGCTACGCAGAACTTTTATCGCTCTTACCGCAACAGCCGCCATGGCGACATCCGCCTTTGCAGACGGTCACGTCAAGGACATCGTGGACACAGCCGTTGATGCTGGTTCATTCACCACGCTAGTGGCTGCAGTCGAGGCCGCAGGTCTGGTCGATACGCTCAAGGGCGAAGGCCCTTTCACCGTCTTTGCACCAACAGATGAAGCCTTTGCCGCATTGCCAGAAGGCACAGTGGAAGGTCTCTTGGCAGATCCAGAGATGTTGGCTTCCATCCTGACCTACCACGTTGTCCCCGGTAAGGTAATGTCAACCGATCTGACCAACGACATGACAGCCACAACAGTCAATGGCGCCGACGTGACGATCATGACCGAGGGCGGCGTGATGGTGAACGAAGCCAATGTCGTGACGCCGGATGTTGAGGCGTCGAACGGCGTGATCCATGTCATCGATGCGGTAATTCTGCCCGCGAGCTAAACCCGGCAGAAACCATTAACGAAGCCCCGGTCATCGGCCGGGGCTTTGCTATTGGCGCAACGGTCGATGATGTTGCGCACCTCCCACCGCACGGTGGTTTCCGCGTTTTCGACGAGTCGAAGGTTAACGCCCTTTTCTAAAGGTAAATCAGCGTCTGTTTTTCGGTCGGCCATGCGTCGGCAAAACGTCGGGCACCGTAGTGGCAGTTTTTAATGATGGCCGCCGTTAACAGGGCGTGCGGTCTGGAGGGTTAAGAGGCGATGAAGGAATCGGCAGTAAGCGGGTGACGCGCTTAACCAAGCGATTACTGGCTGGGCAGATCATCTGAGACATGCACCCAGGAAATCCGTTCGTCCGCGTGAAAGTGGGTTGTTGGTTCGACCCCCTCCGGATCGTCCAGTAGGGCAGCGTAGAAGTGAGTTTCGTTTGGAAAGCGGTGCGAGCGGTAATACATCGGCGTGCCGCAGGTCGGGCAGAAGCCACGCGTGTTACCGGGACTGCTTTGATAGTTGGTTGGTTCGTTTCCAGTGAACCGCCAAAAACCGTTTTCCTGCCCTATCCAAGTCGTGAGCGGAGAGGCCGTCGCCCGGCGACAACTTTCGCAATGGCAATGCCCGACAAAGTTATGGTCGCCTGTAAGTTCAAAGGTGCATGCCCCGCAAAGGCAGCGACCGGTCAGTATCTGCTTTGCATCTTTGTCCATAAGAATGCCGCTTGCCGACCCTTTCGTTGATTTGCCACTTTTCGGATTGGGAGTGGTGCCCTTGTAGAATGGGGTGAATTGGCTCTTAGCCGGATGAATGTGTGGGCGTGGATGATACGGTTAACAGCGCCAAGGTGATGGCAAAAACGTTGGTGGAGACTTTGATGCCTATGCCAGAAGGTTGAGCTGCCTATCGGCTGACCAGAATGCCGCATAGTCAGGCAAGAGAACCTTTTAAGGTTGCCTAAAGCGCAAAATTGAGATTCTATTACTTACAGGTGAGGCCCATCAGCGTTTCAAATTAATCTTGCTGGATTAACAGCCCTGTTTGGGCTTGGACCGACGATGCGGCTTCACCGGTACAGTCTTTGGACCGGGCTTTTTCGTTGTGCGGACGGTTCGTTTGACCGTCTTACAGCTCTTTGCCATTTTCCACCTCCTTTCCCGTCATGTTTGACGCAATATATAGGGGTGTGCCAATGGGCCTCAGCGAGGTGTTGATTCTTTAAGGCTTTGAGTCAACAGGCTAAATGTATGGGAAAGTAGTTCAGCTTTATTGGCCGCTTTGTTTTGGACACTGTTCAGATCGCAATATTGTCAATCAACCTGACACCTGCCAACCACGCTGCGCCGAAGAGCCTTGCGCCGGATTTGGGGCGATCCAGCAGCGACAAGGCTGTTCCGTCGCGTAGTTCAAAATAGTCGATTTCGTTGTAGCCACCCGCCAATATCCGTTCCTTGGCCGCATCCTGGATATCGGACATTGCAGCCCCATTGATGAGTTGCTCCCTCACGTCGTTCATTACTTCCGCAAATATGGGGGCTTTGGTACGGGACCGGTCCGATAGCAGGAGGTTGCGTGAAGACATGGCCAGCCCGTCTTCTTCCCTGATGGTGGGGCAACCGACCACGGTGATGGGGATGTCCAGATCCCGCGCCATACGCCGGACGATCTGGAGCTGCTGGTAGTCCTTTTCACCAAAAAACGCCTGATCTGCCGATGTCTGCAGAAAGAGTTTCGACACCACGGTCGCCACTCCATCGAAATGGCCGGGACGTGATGCACCGCAGAGCATATCGGTTAGACCGGACACCGAGACATTAGTGGCAAACCCGTCCGGGTAGATTTGATCGGCGTCCGGCGCATAGACCAGATCGACACCGATGGATTCCAGTTTCCGCGCGTCGTCTTCCTCGGTCCTTGGATAATTTTTCAGGTCGTCTGGATTGTTGAACTGTTTGGGATTCACAAAGATCGTGATGATGACCCGGTCACAAGTCGCGCGGGCGGCCCGCGCCAGTGACAAATGCCCTTGGTGCAACGCCCCCATTGTCGGGACAACCCCGATGCTTTCGCCCGCCTTGCGCCATGCAGCCGTTTGCGTACGAAGTGCGGACAAGTCCCGCAAGATTGGCGCGATCATCAGGTTTTGGCCTTTGGTGCCTGGTCGGCGAAAACGTGTTCTTTGCCGGGGAAGGTTCGGTTGCGCACCTCCTCAGCATAAGCTGCAATGGCAGCTTCGGCGTCGTCGCCCAGATGGGCGTAGCGCTTGACGAACTTGGCTTTGAATGCGGTGAAAAGGCCAAGCATGTCATCGACGACGAGAACCTGTCCGTCGCAGCCAGCGCTCGCCCCAATACCAATAGTCGGGATGTCGATGGCCGCGGTGATGTCATTTGCCAGAGACTCCGGCACTTTCTCCAGCACAACCGCAAAGGCCCCGGCATCGGCTACTGCCTTTGCATCGGCGAGCAGCTTGTCGCGTGCCTCACCCCGCCCTTGCACCTTGTTACCACCCAGCGTGTTGATGGACTGCGGTGTCAGACCGATATGCGCCATGACGGGGATGCCACGCCCCACCAGAAACGCGATGGTTTCGGCCATTGTCAACCCGCCTTCGAGCTTGACCGCCCCGGCATTGGTTTCAGACATCAGACGTGCTGCGTTGCCAAAAGCCTGTTGCGGCGAAGCCTCATAAGACCCGAAGGGCATATCCATCACCATCATCGCCGAAGACAGGCCACGAGACACGGCCTGACCATGCATGATCATCATCTCCATCGTCACCCCAAGGGTGGATGGCAGGCCGTGCAGCACCATTCCGACACTGTCACCGACCAGCACAAAATCGCAATGCGGGTCCATCATCTGTGCCATGGGCGTGGTATAGGCAGTCAGGCTGACAATCGGTATCCCGCCTTTGGCGGCGCGGATATCAACGGGCATTGGGGCCTTTTTCTTGGCTGTTACGCTCATGATCTTTCCTTTGATCTGCGGCGGTTTGGTGTCCGGCATATCAGGCGCGGCAGAGGCTTTCCAGTTGGAAGGGCTGGATGCGATACTGACGTGACGTGCCGTGAATTGTATCGCATTGTGGGCCGAATTGTATTGACAAGCACGCACAACCTGGCGCAAACGACCCCTTGGACGGGGATGATATATAATGAGCGACAGCAATACGACCCAATCACGCGCAGGCATTCAGGTGATCGCCCGAGCAGCGGCTATTTTGCGAACGCTCAAGGATAATCAGACCGGGTTGAGCCTTGGCCAGATTGCCGAACGTGTGGATTTGCCTCGATCGACGGTACAGCGGATTGTTGGGGCGTTGCAGACCGAGCGTCTGGTGATGTTCGATGCCAGCGGACGCGGGTTGCGTCTTGGTCCGGAACTGCACGCGCTGGCGGATGCCACGCGCCACAATATCGTCGAACACTGCCGCCCGCTGCTCAGCGACCTTAGCCAGCGAACCGGCGAGACTGCCGATCTGTCAGCCTTGCGCGGCAATGTGATGGTGTTTCTGGATCAGGTGCCGGGCGCACACCGGCTGCGCACTGAATCGTCTGTGGGCGAGGTCTTTCCCCTGACGACATCTGCCAATGGCCGGGCCTGTCTGGCCTCATTGCCGCCAGAGGACGCGCGAAAGCTGGTGACCAAGGAATGGATCACCCGTGAGCTGAACGGCGATCCTGGTGAATTTCTCGCCCGACTTGATACAATCCGGCGTGATGGCATCGCCTATGATCTGGATGAGCATACCGACGGGATTTCGGCGGCCGGTATCGCCTTTCGCGATTGGTCCGGCGACTTACATGCCATTTCAGTACCCGTGCCATCCACCCGGTTTGAGGCCCAGCGCTCTAAAATCGAAGCGGCGATCCGTCATGTGGCGACGCGGGTGCAAAAGGTGATGTCGGTTTCCGATTGACCGCGGGCACCTTCGTAACGCATCTCACATTGCTGTCAGTCTGATTGCGTCATGCGACCGCTTCGGTCACATAGATGGGCAACTTCTGGACGCCCCAATGCTTGACCGTTATGCCCGCCAACTGATTGACCCACCGCTGAACCAACTGGGACGGCGTGTTGCAGCACAGGGGCTTACGGCCAATGACGTAACCTTTATCGGGCTCCCGCTGGGCCTTTTGGCAGCGGTTTGCATCGCGTTGGGATGGTTCACGCTGGCGCTGTTTCCGCTGCTGGCCAGCCGTTTGGCCGATGGGCTGGACGGTGCGGTGGCCCGCGCCACGCAGAAAACGGATTTCGGCGGTTATCTGGATATTGCCGCTGATTTTCTTTTTTATGGCGTGATCCCAATGGCGTTCGTCATGCATAATCCGGCCGAAAATGGGGCTGCGGGGGCGTTCCTGCTCGCCTCGTTCTACTTTAATGGCACCACTTTTCTGGGATACGCGATTTTGGCTGAAAAGCGTGGCCATACGACTGACGCGCAGGGCCAAAAGTCTCTTTATTATTCGAACGGGATTCTGGAAGGGACGGAAACCATCGTGTTTTTTGTTCTGCTTTGCCTGTTCCCGTCAGCTTTCCCTGTGTTGTCCTGGATTTTCGGAGCGCTATGCTTTGCGACTGCTACGCTGCGTCTGATCGCGGCCAAGAACATATACAAAGACTGAAGGATCGTAACTGATGAAACAATTTGCCCTGATGGCCGCGCTTTTGGCCCCTGTGTCGGCTCTGGCCGATGTGGACCCTGCCGACTGGGACGCTGTGCTGACCGAAGCAGAGGGTCAAACCGTGTACTGGAACGCCTGGGGTGGATCGACCACGACAAATGATTTCATCGCTTGGGTCGGTGATCGTGTAGCCGAAGACTACGGCGTCACGCTGGAGCATGTGAAACTGACGGATACTGCGGATGCTGTCACGCGCGTTCTGGCCGAAAAGCAGGCCGGCGAGAATGAAGACGGCGCGATAGACATGATCTGGATTAACGGGGCCAATTTCGCAGCGATGAAGGATGCCGATCTGCTGTTCGGCCCCTATGCCGAGCAACTGCCCAATTGGGCCTTCGTCGATGTGGATGGCAAGACGGTGCAGACTGATTTCACAGTGCCGGTCGAGGGGTATGAAAGCCCTTGGGCGATGGCGCAGGTTGTTTTCATTCAGGACACCGCTGATCTGGCCGAACCATTGGGCGACATGAACGCGATTTTGGAATGGTCCGCCGCCAATCCGGGGCGTTTTACCTATCCGCAACCGCCCGATTTTCTGGGTACGACCTTTTTGAAGCAAGCTTTGGTTGATTTGCTGGATGATCCTTCTGTGCTGGCCGAACCAGCCACAGATGACAATTATGCAGAGGTTACTGCGCCGCTTTGGGCGTTTCTTGATGAATTGACTCCCACCTTGTGGCGCAGCGGTCGCGCTTATCCGGCTACCGGCCCCGCGCAATTGCAGCTTATTGCAGATGGGGAGGTTGATCTGGCCGTATCGTTCAGCCCCGGCGAGGCAACCGCAGCGATTGCCAATAACCAGCTTCCCGATACGGTGCGGACCTTTGTTCTGGATAAAGGGACGATTGGCAACGCATCCTTTGTGGCGATCCCCTACAATTCCAGCTCTGCGGCAGGCGCGATGGTGGTTGCCAATTTCCTGATGTCGCCCGAGGCGCAGGTCCGGGCGCAAGACCCTGAGGTTTTGGGCTATGGCACGGTGCTGGATGTGGACGCACTGCCGGCAGAGGACCGTGAAGCGTTTGATGTTTTGGAGCTAGGCATCGCGACCTTGTCCCCCGCAGAGTTGGGAACAGTTCAGGCTGAGCCACATCCCAGCTGGATGACCCGGATCGGCGATGACTGGATGGAGCGCTACGGTGTGGCGCGGTGATCCTTGAGGATGCGGACAGCTACCCGTCCCGGGCTTGATCCGGGACCGCTTGGCATTTTATGACCCGACGGTTTCCCCCACTTTTGCCAGCCCTGACTTTGTTGGCCATGCTTGGCCCTGTGGCGGCAGGATTGTGGGGGACCTTACTGCCCGCTTTCGGGCATTTGCCTGCTGCCGGAATTAGTGGTCCGTCGCTTGATCCGTTTCGTGATCTTTTCGCTTGGGCAGGGCTGCCAAGGGCTGTGTTGCTGTCGATATCGACGGGCCTGTTCGCCACTGCGATTTCGCTTCTGATCGTCGTACTGGTGACGGCGGGGTGGTCGGGCACCCGGTCCTTCCGCGTTCTAGAACGGTTACTGTCCCCGCTTCTTTCGGTGCCACATGCTGCCGCGGCCTTTGGTCTGGCCTTTTTGATCGCACCCTCTGGCTGGGTGTCCCGCCTTTTTTCTCCCGGTCTTACTGGCTGGGAGCGTCCGCCGGACCTGTTGATTGTGCAGGACAGTTGGGGGCTGGCGATGACCGCCGGTTTGATCGTGAAAGAGGTGCCGTTTCTATTGCTGATCACGCTGGCCGCCTTGGGTCAGGCGGATGCCAAGCGCAGTGTCACCGTCGCGCAAGCGCTTGGCTATGGTCGTCTGACCGGTTGGCTAAAAACGGTGTTCCCGCGCGTCTATGGCCAGATTCGCCCACCGGTTTACGTGGTTCTGGCTTATGCGATGTCGGTTGTGGATGTGGCTGTCATACTTGGCCCGAACACGCCGCCGCCCTTGTCAGTGCAGATCGTCAGATGGATGTCGGATCCGGATCTGGCGATGCGGCTTGAGGGTGCGGCTGGTGCGTTGTTGCAACTGGCATTGGTGGTTGGCGCATTGGCCTTTTGGCGGTTGGGCGAAGTAATCATTGCACGCCTTGGTCGCCGCTGGATAGCTGCGGGCGGGCGTGGACGCGCAGACCCGGTGGTGGCGCGTATCGGGCTGGCGCTTGGCGGGGCGTCGGCATTGGTCGTTCTATTGGGGCTGGGAGTGTTAGCCATCTGGTCATTTGCGGGGTTCTGGGGGTTCCCGGACGCATTGCCCGATCAGTTTACATGGCGCAACTGGATGCGTTTCGGCCCCGGCACACTTGATGCGCTGGGTGAAACTGCGATCATCGCCAGTGTCGCTGCCAGTACAGCGCTAATCCTGACGATAGGCTGTCTGGAGGCCGAATATCGCTACGACTTGCATCTGAGCAGGCGTGGGGTTTGGTTGCTTTACCTGCCGCTGCTGATCCCGCAAACGGCCTTTCTGCCGGGTCTGCAGACCATGATGCTGGGGCTGGGGGCCGATGTGGGGCGCGGGCCGGTTATCATGGCGCATCTGGTGTTTGTTTTGCCTTACGTGTTTCTATCACTCGCCGATCCATTTCGCGCCTGGGATGCGCGCATTGGAACTATCGCTGCCGCGCTGGGCGCGGGTCCGGATGGTGTGCTGTGGCGGGTGCGACTGCCCATGCTTCTGCGCCCGATCCTGACTGCGCTGGCGGTGGGGCTGGCTGTGTCGGTCGGGCAATACTTGCCAACGCTTTTGATAGGTGGGGGACGAGTTTCGACGCTGACGACCGAGGCGGTTGCTTTGGCGTCGGGGGGTGATCGCCGCGCGATTGGTGTGTACGGTTTGATGCAAACCGGGGCCGCGCTGGTCCCATTTACGCTGGCGCTGCTGATCCCGGCCATGGTCTGGCGCAACAGGAGAGGCTTGCGGCATGGATGACGGATTGTTCCTGCGAGATGTAGAGATTTCAAAGGGTGGCGTGCCTTTAATTTCTGTTCATCATGACATCAAACCGGGCGAAGTCTTGACCGTCATGGGCCCGTCCGGTGTGGGCAAATCAACTTTGCTGGCATTTATTACCGGAACGCTTGCAGCGGGTTTTACAGCAACTGGCGAGGTCTGGCTGGACGGTCACAACGTGACGCATGCGCCGCCGCATAAACGCCACGTGGGTATTTTATTTCAGGATGATCTTCTGTTCCCCCATCTTTCCGTCGGCGCCAATCTGGCTTTTGGTCTGCAACCGGGCAGCACAGCATCGGACCGGCAGAAACGGATTGCAGAGGCGTTGGATGAGGTTGGTCTGGGCGGTTTTGCCGACCGTGACCCGGCAACGCTGTCTGGTGGACAAAAAGCACGGGTCGCGTTGATGCGAATGCTTTTGTCAGAGCCCTGTGCCTTGCTGCTGGATGAACCGTTCTCGGGACTTGATGCGGCCTTACGTACACAAATCCGCAGCATGGTTTTTGATCGTGCCCGTGCGAGATCACTGCCAGTTTTGATGGTGACACATGATGCGGAGGATGCCGAGGCGGCAGCTGGGGCGGTTTTAGAATTGGGGGGAAGTTGGTCGTAACGATTGGCGGCAAACTGAGCCAGTATTTTACCGGCCAATAGTCGACAAAAAACCACGCTCATAAAGAGCGTGGTTTGATAAAGTTTCTAAGCTTTTACCTACAGTAGCGCGTCGGACAGATCTGTTTCGGTATTCAGCGCCGCGAGGGTTGCTAACACTGCGCTGCCGTCATCAGCGTCAGTGCGCTCCATGGTCGAACTGCTATTTGCGTCGGCAAGGGTGCCCAGCATATTCATTATGCTCCCATCGCCGCGGGCCATGGCCCCGACATCAATGGTTTGCTCGAGAAAGCCCAGCATGTCCGTCATGTCGCCGTCATTGCGCGTCATGGTCGGCAGATCTGTTTGCTCTTCCTCTGGTTCCTCGAACATTTCGCCCAAACGTGACAGAAGACCCAGGCCATCGCCTCTGTCCATCCCGACCCGGACGGCATCGCTGTCGTCAGGTGTTGTCGGCGTATCGTCATCGTCAGAGCCATCATCAACCGGCGTATCGTCAGTGTCATCAACATCGTCAGTGTCATCATCCGCCAGATCGACAGTATCTTCATCTTCGTCATCCACCGGATCGACTGTCACATCGTCGTCGACGGTCTCGTCGTCGACCACCACGGTTTCCCCGTCCGAGAACACTGTGTTGTCGTATTCACCGCGCAGGATGGCGGATACCTCAAGGTCGAAATCCGGGTCGTCCCCTTCAAGAGTCAAAGTGAAGTCCGTATCAAGCAGGTCATCTTCTGTGCCCGCCTGGAAGAGCCCGCCATTGATCACCAAAAGGTAATCGGTGGACAAAGCAAGCTCCAGGGCGGCGTCATCTTCGATGATCAACTCACCACCGTTGACGATGATGCCTTTGACGGTGGTGCTGGCATCCAGAACAACTGTCTGACCTTCGCCAATCACAACGATGTCGTCGGCACCCGGCACATCACCGTCCCAAGTGGACGCCTCCGACCAGCGGGGCATGCCGCTGGTGACGACTGTTGTGTCGGAGGTGGATTCATAGCGTTCCAGTTCGAAGTCGGCCCCTTCAACAGCCTCGGCAACCATTGGCTCTTCATACGTATCACGCGCCGGTTGCGCTTCGATCGCATTGAGAAGGCCATTGGTCAGTTCGCGCTCGCCCGCCGGAACGTTGCTGCTGTCATCGCCGGTGATGGTCATCGTCAACTCCGCGCCATAACGGTAGTCGCCGAGCAGATCATCGACCGGGCGGTCAGCTTCCGACTCGTCGTCATTCGCGACCAGGCGAACAAAAACGCTCCCGCTGGCATCGTGACGATAGTAGCTGGAACTCTCGGATTCGAGCAGATCAGTAAAGCTCAATACCCGCTCACCACCATCAGTTACCTGATAGCTGCCAGCGATACTTGGGATCTCGTAAACGACGCTGTCACCTTCCTGTGCACCAGTCAGGTTCAGGGTCAGTTCGCTCGGCATCCCATCGATATCAAGCAGATAGGCCAGGTCACGCTCTAGACCCGTCGAGGTCATGAACTCGTAATTGGCGTCAGACGCGTCACCTTCGTCATCGCCTGCGGTGCGCGAGTCATCTGAGACTGGCACATCATCCAAGACTTCGCCATCCGACCGGACAACCCGAACAGACCCACCGTCAAGGGAGGTAACCTCGGTCGCCGCGATCGTATTTTCGCTGACCCAGCCTTCGATACCATCCAACTGATATGCATCTGGCCCGGCGTGGAACGACTCGCCCTCACCATTCGGCGTGATGAATGCCCCGGCAACGCCAGTAACCGACCCATCGATATCCACTGTCGCCTGCTGGTTGACTGCGCCAGAGTGCAGGTTGCCAACAAATTCGAACTCTGACGTTCCTTCTAATGTCACGTTGTTCACGGCGTTTGCCGTGTTGACGTGATCACTGCTCAGATGCCAGACGTCCGTGTCCTCGAGGTAGAGGCCATTATATTGGTTGCCACCGTCGCGGTAGAGTGTGATCCGTGAATCATCAAACACCGCGTCTTCGATGTAGTTTTCGTGACGGGCCAAGAAGACCCCGTCGACGACTGACAAGTCTTCGAAGGCTACTTCATGCGTCAAGGCCCAAATATTGCCGTTATACGAGGTGAACCCTTCGACGACGCCAAATTCGCCGGTCAATGTACTCTGACGAAACTCCAGGCTGTCGTCCAAGATCCGACCATCGATGCCGAGGTTTTGACCGATGACCCCATTTGTCTCATCAGACCGCCCCAGACCGCCCTGCGATGAATGCGCGGTATTATCGATGAAGATCAGATCGGCCAAATCACCTGCATCACCAACATAGGTATCTTCTGAGAGGCCATGGATGTTGCCTTCGAAAATCCAGAAGCCGTTACTTTCAGATCCAGCTGCGTGGTTTCCTATGAAGACATTATTGGGGTTCTCGATCCAGTAGCTTGAGACATGGTCGCCATCTGTTGGGATTGGCTCACCCGTTTCGGACATGCGCGTATTGAAAACAAGGTTACCGATAAACTGGTTGTTGTTCTCCGACCCGTCTTCCAGAAAAACACCGTGACCGACATGATCATAGATCACATTGTCTTCATAGCGGATATTCGACGTGCCATGGATCGTCGAACCCTTCTGGTAACTGTGATGAACCGAAACGCCCTCAACATACTGACCCTCAGCCTCGCCCAACATGTGCCAGTGGATCGGGTAGCGACCCAGTATGTCCTCTTGGCCCATCCGGTAAAATTCAGCACCCTGGATATACTGTTCGGCACCGTCCATAACCATCGTATGGCCGCCAAAGCCGTCTTCCTCACTATCCTCATCGCCCTGAATGGTCACATTCCGCGACAGCAAGGCAACCTCGGCACGTATCTCCACATCGCTCGAGACATTATCTTCGCCCGTCAATCCGTTGTCGTATGACTGCGTGATACCCAAATGCTCGAATTCAAGCGGTGCGTCGAGTTCGATCGTCTGACCGTCGTCGGAAATTCCCGTGATAGTGAACTCTTCGGCCTGATCCCAGTCGTCGGTCGAGGCAATGGCGATCTTGTCGCCAACTTCCCAACCTGTGTTGTCCTGAACCTGAAGTGTGTTGCTGCCAGCGACAGCTGTCTCTTCTAACTGTGTCCAGCTTTCCTTCTGCACGTCAGCAGCGTGGATTTCAATCCGGCTGCCTTCGCCCATAGCCATCAGGTAAGCATTGTTATCCTCGACGACCATGTCGTCCATATCCATCATGTCTTCGTCCACAGGGAACCCCTATAAATGCGTGCGATGTCGTCGCCCCCGACTCAAAGCTCTTAACTACAAAAATCGAACCGTAAAAATTTCCTCTTGATTTTGTAAGTGTAGGTTTGCGTTAAATAAAGTTAAGAATTCCCGATCGGAAAAAATCCGCCAATCCAGCTCAACAATGTGCAGGTTTTGTAGAGTTTGTTCGACCCCAGCATCAATTTTGTCGTTTTTTTGAGCATTTGACTCAGCCCCCGAATGAGAAACCGCCTTAACCCTTCGAATCGAGGCGTTTTCTTCCAGGTTGTACGATGGCTTTACCTGCAAAATGAATGGCCCAGCCCGCACCCGGTCGCCGGACGACCCGGCCCATTGATTTATGACGACAAACCCGCTTTGTTAACCGGACCCGCAGGTTCCTGATCCAATGTCACATCTTGCGTCACGAGGATCTGGAAATGATGCAACCAATTGAGGTGCTGAGCTAGGATGTTGAGCCAGCTAAGAAGATTTGGCCGCGAAAACTGGCTTCTTCTCATCGTGTTTGCCGCCGCAAGCTGTTTTGCACTGTTTTTTGCAGTGCACACGATCCGCGACTTTGTCTATTTCAACGATCCCGCAAATGTGGATGTTGATCTGCAGCCGTGGATGACCCCGCGATTTATTGTTCTGACATATGACCTGCCGCGACCCTTTGTTTTTGAGACATTGGGGCTCGATCCCGATGCTGATGGCGGTAAACGGTTAGGGCACTTAGCCAGGGAGCGCGATCTGACCATGGAAGAGCTGACGGAGATGATCCGTAAAAGCTCTGCTACGTATCGTGAGACGCAGCAATGATTGACACCATACTGGCGCTGGTCCCCGACTATGGTCTGATCTTGATATTCGCCGTTGTTTTTCTTGCTTGTCTGGCTGCGCCTCTTCCAGCGTCGATGCTTGTACTGACAGCGGGCAGTTTTGCAGCCGCGGGCGATCTTTCCCTGCTCGGGGTGTTGTTGACGACCTTTCTGGCATTTCTATTTGGTGATCAACTGGCCTATGGCATTGCACGGGTTGCGGGGAAGCGTCTGGTGGCTGCACTTGGAAGGTCAGAGCGTATCGGCCCTGTTGTACAACGAAGCAAAGAGCTGCTCCGCAATCGGGGTACTTCCGCAGTCTTTCTCAGCCACACCATTTTCAGCCCGACCTGTCCTTATGTTACATATTTGAGCGGCGCAGGTGGGTTACCGTGGCGGAGTTTTGCTCTGGCGGCCATACCCGGTGCTTTGGTGTGGACATCTGCATACGTAGCGCTTGGATATGTGTTCGCGACCCAATTGGAAATGATCGCACAATTGATCACCAACTTCCTTGGGGTCGTATTGGCTGGAGCTATAGCCGTTGGTGCGCTGCTGCTGTTGCGGAATCGTTGGACAAAAACCGCAAGGCGGGATGCACCGCTCGAAAACGTATGATGCGTGTCAATTGTGACACCTTCAAAGACAAAAGGGGTTCATAGATGAGAACCGCGACTAAAGTTACCGCAGCCGCGGTTTTTCTTGGGCCAGGTATTGCTATTGCCGAACCAAATGTTCTTCTGATCATTGCCGATGACATGGGCCTTGATGCATCGCATTGCTACGATCTGGGGGATCAGCAAGCCCCGATGCCAAACGTAGAAGCGATGTGCGCCGAGGGCCTTGTTTTTGATAATGCTTACGCAGCACCGGTCTGTTCCCCCACACGCGCGACGATCATGACGGGTCAATACGGGCTTCGCACCGGCGTTGGTGCTCCAGTTGCGCCCGTCGGCACGAACGGGCTGGATGCTGACACGCTGAGCCTGTTCGACGTGTTGGCCAACACGGATTACAGCGCCAACCTGATTGGCAAATGGCATCTCGCCGGGGCGGGTAGTGACCTGAACCATCCTGCCGAACTGGGCGTGCCCGACTACTTCGGGCTTTTCCGGGGCACGACCCGCGATTATTCGAATTGGACCGCTGTGGAAAACGGACAGGAGGTGCAGGTTGATACGTACACGACCACGGCCTTCACGGACCGGTCGATTGACTGGATCGGGGCTCAGGACGAGCCGTGGTTCCTGTGGCTGGCGCATAATGCCCCACATTCACCCTTTCATCTACCGCCAGCCGACCTGCACAGCTTTAACGACCTTGTGGATGATGAAGATGTCATTGCTGAAAATCCACTGCCTTACTATCAGGCCATGCTGGAAGCTCTAGATACTGAAATCGGTCGCTTGATGGGGTCGATGTCGGAAGAGGATCGCGACAACACCGTGGTCATCTTCATTGGTGACAATGGATCTCCTAATCAGGTGACGCCCGGGTTTTACGGCATCCACGATGCCAAGGGCACCATATATGAAGGCGGTACCCACATTCCGATGGTTGCCTGGGGTGCCGGTATTTCGCCCGGCCGGTCCGACGCTTTCGTCAATACCACCGACATCTTTGCGACGATTGCAGAGATTGCCGGTGCATCTACCGATGTGAGCGACAGCATCAGTTTCAAACCGGTGCTCGAAGGTGGCGAAGGCGACCGGGACTACATCCATGTCGAACTGTTTCTGGAAGACGATACAAGCAGCAGCGACATCTATGGCTGGGCAGTCCGTCAAGATCAGATGAAGCTTGTCAGCCTGCAGAACGGGACCGAGGCGCTTTACGATCTGTCGGTGGATGCGACGGAACAATCCGATCTGCTGGCTGACGGGATCAGCGATGATGAGCAAGAGGCAGTTGATAGCCTAAGGCAGATACGCGCTGATCTGGAGGCACAATAGCCCCCCGCATTGACGGTGGCTGTCAGAACTTGGGCTCGCCCAGCACGGAATCTTCCATCGTCGGTGCCCCGCGCGGGCGCGGGATCACCCGCAACCACAACATCCAGCATGGTTTGTGGCAGGTTGGATGTCGCATCAGTGACAACCAGAACACTTGTTTGGTCATCTTGAACCCAACCAGCATCTGGCGGTCATCTTCGGCGAAAGTGATCAGTTTCATGTGCTGTGCGTCGCGCCCGCCAGCAGGTCATGCCTTAGACCCGCAGCAAGACGATCTCCTCCCTGGGCAATCGTTCTTTGGCCTTACGCTATGATCGGTAAAAAATAGCCCTCAACAATTTTGATCGGTAAAGTGATTTGCCTTTCATCTGGACCTGCTCAATAATCAACTTAAGCAGTAAGAGGCGACGCGGCCCCAAATAGTCCATAAAGACAAAGGCTTTTTCGGTTTGAAAACAGAACCCACGCAGGCCTCGACCATTTATGAGCGGATACGCAGTGACATCATGAACGGCACTCTGGCGGCGGATACCAAACTGAAAACCCGCTATCTTGCCGCCCGGTTTGAGGTTGGGCTGAGCCCGATTCGTGAGGCGCTGAGCCGCCTATCATCCGAAGGTTGGGTGGTCCAAAGCGACCGGCGCGGCTTTTCGGTGGTGCCAGTTACCGTGGACGAATTGTGGGATCTGCATCGCGCGCGTTGCATGCTGAATGAAATCGGTCTGCGGGAATCCATTGAACATGGTGATGTCGCCTGGGAAGAGAATGTCCTGCTTAGCTATATCCGCATTTCACGTCTGCGGCGGCCCGGAGATGTGATGGCGACAAAGGACATCGAACATTGGAACGTCCAGCACCGGGCGTTTCATTCCAGCCTGATCATGGCCTGCCGGTCCCAGCGATTGGTACGATATTGCGAACAGCTTTTTGACGAAATCGAACGCTACCGACGGCTTGGGCTTAGCTATGGGACCGAACGAAGCAATGTAGGCGACGGACACTGCGGCATCGCCGACGCGGCAGTCGCCCGTGATGTCGAACTAGCAGTGCGTTTGCTGAACGAACACTTCACACGCACGGTCGAGCAGGTCGATGCGGCGCTTCGTAATCAGCAAGGCAAAGGGGCCATGTGAGATGCATGTCAAACGCTGCATGACGCTCGATGCGGCCTCTGCGATTGTCGATACGTCTGAAAAGGACGACTACTGCGCCATTCGCCCGGTGCATGCGGCAGGGTATGATAGTAACCCGCAGGATGCCGATCTGAATTGGGATGATTAGAAGGTACGCCGTCATTAACTTGGACGGTTCCGCATTCTATTCGACGATGATGACCTGCCCTGTGATCGCCCCCTCAACGCTCTTGGCATAGGCCCGCCCGACGCGCACCGACGAAACCGGGTCGTGTCCCGGGAACCATTTACCATATTGGGGTACTGAAACATCGAGAAGACCAGGGCTGACGACATTGATGCGCTGCCTCCGGGGCATCTCTATTGCAGACCCAACCACAAAACCGCCAAGTGCGCCGTTTGCGGTTGCGGCGCCGACGCCCAGCCGGATCGGATCACGATCCAATACACCGCTCGTCAAAGTGAAGGACCCACCTTCGGCGACAGCATGCAGGCCAGCCAGAACGAGGTTGATTTGTCCCATAACCTTTTGCTTCAAACCAAGCATCAGCGTTTCTTCGGTGTGATCCTCCAGCGGTCCGAAATGCACATCCCCAGCTGCGGAGATTACCGCATCGACCGGTCCAACACGTTTGTACATTTCGTCGATTGAACTGCGGTCAGATATATCGACCTGAATATCGCCGCTGGAACGCCCAACCCTGATCAGATCGTGGCGTCCCCCGAGTTCTTCGCAGACCGCTTTTCCGACGTCACCAGCCGCTCCGACTATAACAACCTTCATGTCTTTACTCCCAGGATTTGATCGTAGAGTGCAAGCTTATGCCTAAGGAGCGCTTTGCACTTCGTCAGCCGCGCCTGTTGCAGATCCAGATGCATTTCATGCTGTTTGAGCACCTTCTTCCGTTCCGCCGCTTTGGCATCCCCTTGTCGATAGAGGTCCGCAAAGTATTTCATTTTCTTGGTCGGCATTCCCGTTTCGCGCAAAGCGGCGAGAAGGTTGAGCCAATCCAGATTCTCTGGTGAGAAGCGTCGATTACCGTCCGGCCCACGCTCGATCGACGGGCAGATGCCCGCCTTCTCGTAGTATCGTATTGTGTCGACGCTCAGACTGCATTTCGCAGCCTCTTCGGCAATTCTCATTGGGTGCCACCTCCGAAGCTAAGTTTGCATCATGAAAGATACCGACCTAGAGCAGCTTCAGGTCAAGTGGTAATTCCAAGCAGTCCTAAAGCTGGATACGGATGCAGTATCACTCTGCCGCGACGCGGGTATCTCGTGCCCAGCCGATTTTGACGATATCGGCGATTGTGCTGGAAAGAAGTTTTTGAAATGCCTCGAAATTCCCGTTGGGCTCTAGCGTCTTTTCATTCATGTAGAGCGCGCGGTCTATTTCGATCTGGATGGCATGCTGCCCCCGACCCGGCCGGCCGTAGTGCTGGGTAATGAATGCACCTGCGAAGGGCATGTTGCGAGCGACCCGCAGGCCAGCGGCACGAAACGCGGCTTCGACGGCCTCGGTCACTTCGCCGGATGCGGTGGCACCGAAACGGTCACCCAGAACGACGTCTGGCCGCGTTGAGCCGGGGCGCGCCATACTGTCCAGCGCTTCGTGCGGCATGGAGTGGCAATCGATCAATATCGCCTCGCCAAACATCTTTGCACTTTCGTCCAGAAGTGTCTGCAGCATGTCGTGATAGGGCCGCCAATAGGTCGCAACGCGGTTATGCGCCTCGGCCAGCGTGATTTTACCCCGGTAAATCTGGCGTCCGTTGGCGACCACCCGTGGCACCACACCCAGACCACTGGCGATGCGCGGGTTGTGGGCGTTGCGCCGCACACCTTCGATCAATGCGGCGTCAAATTCGTCCGGGCCGCGATTGAGGTCCAGATAGGCGCGCGGGGCAAGGGCCGTCAAAAGAGGTGCGCCATGCGCCGGTGCTGTCTCGAAAAGGCAATCTACAAATGCGTCTTCTGATGAACGGATTTCGTCAGCGTTCAGCAGGGACCGCTCCAGAAAGGCAGATGGGTAGTCGCGGCCGCTATGAGGCGACGCGAATACAACGCTCGTGCTGCGTGTACCGGGTTGTGCAAGATGATACGCGGGTTTCAGCAAATGCCCTCCTGATAATAAGCGAAATTAGCGCATATTTTTGGAATACCCAATATGTCCGTTACTTTCGCCAGCACATTTCGTCATGTCTGAGCATAACATGACTGATTGCAATACATATCAGAGGAAATACGTCATCGTCACCGGGATGGGCCGATCTGGAACCAACATGGTTCTCGACATCCTCGATCAGCATCCCAATACGTTTTGCCGGAATGAACCGAACGCTTTGAAAAGTGGGCCTATCACCGCTTTGGAAGAGGGTTTCTTTTTGCAGGAAACCAAAGCGAATTTCAGCCAGCGCTGGTACGACGCCATCATGGAAACCAGTCAATGCAATGGCGGCAGAGACAGGTTTTTGGCCAGCAAGAAGTATTTTCGATCCGCGGCCCATGCCGTCATTGGCCAAGCCATCATGTCGCGAAGCAAACTGCGCCGGATGGTGTTGCCCGCCGAGAGGAACGATCAATGGCCGTGCCCAGCAGCTTATTTTGATCCCCCGGCGCAAAAAGCGGCCTTGCCCGTGCTCAAGATCTTGATGTGTCCGGGCTGGATTACGGCCGCGCACCCGCAAGTACCGGCACAGCATGTGCTGCACATTGTGCGCAATCCATTGGGTTTCGTTCAATCCTGGTGGAAGCGCTATGTCATGCGTAACCCTGGCGGTCCTGAACAGGTCTATGCCGACAACAGACCGTCAGTTCGCAGCATTCGCCAGTTCTATGGCAAAACCGAGCCATTGCCCGACAAATTCACACTGCGGAATTTGGTTGCATCCGAACTTTGGCGCTGGCGCTATGTCAACGAAAGGATGCAGTCCACGCTGGCGGGAAGCCCGCGTTACATGAGACTTGATTACGAAATGGCCGTGGCGGACAGACTGGAAACAGCGCGTAAACTTTACGGATTTGCGGGGCTGGATATGCCTGACAAGACACTCAGCCGCATTGCTGGGATGAGGAACACCTTGTTTGCAAAGCATTCACCCGACGGGCTGGATCAGGATCTGATCGAAGATGCGATACACGAGGTCATGGACGACAGCAGGCACACCGCAGTTGCATATGGTACATCTGGTCACCACACACGCGTTCACAAAGCCCCTTGATCACACTGGCGACTCCTTTTATAGCAGCCAAACCTGACGCGGTTCGCCCCGCGTCCTATTTCTTTGTAGGACCAGCGGCGCAGCGTTGACGGACACGGACGATTAGCTCAGCGGTAGAGCACTTCGTTGACATCGAAGGGGTCACTGGTTCAATCCCAGTATCGTCCACCATGAATTCACTGGCGCCGAAAGGTGCTGCAACTGTAACCCAAGGCGCAATCCGCGCGCCGCGACACGAGGTAACGACCCATGAAGGTACGTAACTCTCTCCGTTCGCTCAAGCAGCGCCATCGCGATTGCCGCGTCGTGCGCCGTAAGGGCCGCGTCTATGTGATCAACAAGACGCAACGCCGGTTCAAAGCCCGTCAGGGCTGAACCAACGACAGCATCGGTTTTGAAAAGGTCACGCCTCGGCGTGGCCTTTTTGTTTGGGTGGCCGCTCTGGGTCCAAAGTATTGGATTGCCACAACTCAGATAACGTTCGCTTTCGTAGTCCTGATCAGGTGGTGGCTACAAAACCTACTACGCCGAACCATTCGCCCAGATAAACATCAGAACTAATTGGATTTTCAGCGCCAAAGGAGTAGGCTTTCACCCCCCTTAGCGTGTCAAAGCCTTGGTCAGGTACGTGTTTTCACAAACGTTTCCAGCTTGTCGAATGCCTGGTTCCAGCCACCTTCACCTGCCGATCCTTCAGGAACACCGGCGTGAACCATTGTCATGAACGTCTTGCCGTCAGCTTCATGCAGATCGATGATGACTTCTGTAATGTCAGGGTGACCTTCCGGCATTCCCATGCTCGTAGGCGAGATTATTGTCCCGTCTTTGTCGCACATGCTTTCAGTGTAAACGAGGCGCGACGGGCGGTTTACCTCTTTGTAGACCCCAGTGAACCACATCGACATCGTACGTTCAGGGGATGTCATCTCCATGCAGATTTTGCGGGCTCCGCCGACAGCAACATCCATTTCGGCTGTCGGCACCGACATTCCCATTGGCCCGTACCATTGTTTAAACATCTCGGGGTCTGTCCACATGCTCCAGACTAAATCAATTGGAGCGTCAAATTCGCGCTGGATTTTGACCCATGTTTGTTGGTCACTCATCTTTTTCCTCCTTCATGGTGCTAAGAATGTGGTTCATGGTGTCAAACCGGGCGTCCCAGATGTGACGGTATTGATCGGTCCAGTTCGCAACGTTTTTTAGCGGTTGGGCGTTTATGGTGCACGGCCGGAACTGTGCAGTCCGTCCCCGCGTGATCAGGCCAGCATCTTCGAGAACTTTGATATGCTTGGACACCGCAGGCAGGCTCATGTCGAACGGCTCTGCCAACGTATTCACGGTCGCTTCACCCTGCGCCAATCGCGCAAGGATTGCCCTTCGCGTTGGGTTGGCCAATGCGGCAAAGGCCGCGTCAAGTTGGTCCGAGTCATCCATATTAGCCGTCATAGTAAACAAGTCAGTTAATAAATCAATTAGTTAAATAAGGTACACAGGCTCCAGCTACTTTGTCTGCCCTTGGTGGCTTAAGCAGACCATGACGGTCACTTTTTCATTGGTGGCAAATTCTGCATCGCCATCATCTAATCTGTCTAGTCGAGACTAACGCGAATGGCATGCTAACCCTCGTGCTGGACAATGACCCCACACATAAACTGTTGTCCCCAATACGTGGTCTGCGATCCACCCAACCTTCCAGATTTCCGGCTTCGTCGGCTGTTCGCGCTGGCTATCTAGGCCAACTCCCGCTTACGATACGTCAGGTTAAAGATTTCAACAAAGGACGTCGCGGAATGAAACGCTTCCCCATTAAATCATCAACACTTGCGGCCACGATGCTCTGCCTTGCTGCACCCGCCTATGCGCAGGATGCTTTATGTGGCGGTACGGGCGATGGGGGCCAATGGATCGGGGGTGATGAGGCAACTTCGGACATCACGACTGCAGACGCCTATCGCGAACAGATGGCGCTTGTTCTGGGTGGAAATGAATATGTCTCGTTGTTTTCTGTCAGCGAAACGACGGATGTTCGGGTTGAGGCCGAAGGCAGAGGTGCCGGTGATCCAATTATTGATATTCTGGATGAGAGCGGTGCCATTATTATTTCGGACGACGATTCAGGAGGAAACGCCGCATCACGTGCCGAAACCACTCTGGATGCCGGAACCTACTGCATGTCCATGCGCAGTTATGATGGCGGACCGATGACCGCCTTTGTCCGCATCGGACGCACCGAACATGACGCCTTGACCGCTGGCGTCGATGTTGGCGGTGGCGACACCAGTAGTGCGCTTGGCAGTTGCGCGGAGGCAACGCCGATGGGTCCACTGGGCAGCACTGTTTCTGCTTCCGTTGATGAGACCGCTTACTGGAGCTTTACCTTGGATGTGCCAACCTCTGTCACGGTGGCAGCCAGAAACGAAAATGCCGATCCCGTCATCACTCTGTTTGACGAAAGCCAGAGCGAAATTGCCTACAACGACGATTTCGACGGTCTGAACTCTCAGATCGATATCTCCAATCCATTGGAACCGGGGACCTATTGCATCGCTGTCGAGGCGTTGGATGATACATCGGTGCCGATCGAAATAAGCGTTGAAGAGTATGACCCGGTCGCCGCACGTATGGCGCTCTATGATCGCGGTGAAGCGGCCCCGCCGCTGGATGGCAGCGTGCCGGTCACTGATCTAGGCGCTCTGCAGACCCGCCTGCGAGAAGACGTGACCGCGAACACATCTACCGCATGGTATTCTTTCGAGGTGTCGGAAAGCAGCCTGATTGTGGCCGAGGCCATTGGTGGCGGACAGGACAGCGACCCTTGGTTGGTGGTCTACGATGATCTGGGTCGCGAAATCGGCCAGAATGATGACTACGGATCGGGTTACGACAGTCTGGTTGCAGCGCGCGTCGATGTGGGCACGTACATCGTGGGCGTGAAACAATATCAGGAAGGATCAGGCCTGATCCGCTTGCTACTTGAGCGGTATGTCCGCGCGCAGTAACACCGGTTGAAGGCCCTGCCGCCGGCGGGGCCTATTTTTCCTGTCAAAGCGTTTGGCGCAGGATGTGCCAGTGCTTTTCGCCTTCGTCCAATGTGCGAATCTCGTCCCAGCCCGCGCTGCGAAAGATCCCCACAGCATCAGATGTTGTCGTGAAGATTTCGCGAAAACCATCTGTCCGTGCCTGCTCTTCCAATGTCGCGACCAGCCCCGCCGCCACGCCCTGCTGCCGCCAGTCTTTGCGCGTACATAGCCCGATTAACCACGGCCCTTCGCCTGGCCTTGCACCAAATGAATGGTCGGACAGCGCAGCCGTGCCGACAAGTTCATCTTCGGGTGAGATGGCAATTGCACCAAACGGAAGGCCCCTTGGACGGTTGCGGCGTTCCATGTCGGATAAAGCATCGCCGCGACCATCGTTGCCATAGTGATCAGGCCATATTTCTGTCACCAGATTTGCTGCTTGCCGGATATGATCCGACCTCTGATGGAGCGGAACGATCCGAAATTTGGATGCATTATCGCAAGATGGCATCTGCCAAAAGGCGCGCAAGCGTGACCTCGTTCACAAAGCCCGTCGCAGGCAGGCTGTTACTATCTTGATAAAGCTGGATGGCCCGACGCGTGTCATTGTCGAACTGTCCGTCAACAGACCCCGGATTGAACCCCTGTTGCGACAGCCGCGTTTCGATCACGCGCGCAAGCATCGGATTGATGTTCAGCTCATCTTCAATACTTCCCTCATCCGAGCCGCGCCTGAGTGGGCCACCGTCCCGTTCAAGCGGTTCGATCAGGTTGCGTTTCGCCTCTTCAGCGTAGATCCCGTAGGGAAAGCGGCTCAGATAGGCCCGATAACCCGCCTGATCCCCACGCGCACCGGTTTGCTCCCAATAGGCGCGGTCCTGTCGAAGGGCATCTTCGCGAGCTTGCTCCTCTTCCGTCTCTATCTCGGCCTCGCGACTGCTGGCTTGTGCGTCCAACCGATTGATTTGTTCTGCATCCAGAAAAGACGTTTGCGCATAGCCGTTGACCTGCTGCCAATTGCGAATGGCGGTGCGGGTGCCCGGTCCAAAAATCCCGTCTACGCCACGCGTATCGAAATTCAGAAGCGTCAGGTGTTGTTGAATACTGCGACGCTGGGTGCGGGTCAGTTCCAGATCCTCTTCGGCCAAGCGAGCAATCCGCACAGGATCGTTTTCAATCACGTCCAGCCGGCGCGCCGCCTCTTGGGCAAATTGGCTATCTGGATAACGCAGAACAAAGTCGCGATAGCTGTCTGCACTGTCGGCGTCCTGCGCATTGTTCCATGCGGTTTGGCTGGCATCGATAGAAGGCAGAGGGGTGGCGCGCGGCAGTGGCACCGCGTCTGGCTGCATGATCAGGGTTGCAGGCGTGTATCCATAGGCTGCGACGCGCCGGTTGTCGGATACATACTCCATCACGTTCATCTCTGGGGCCGCAATGGCATCAACAAGTGCATCATCAACATAGCGTGGTTGGGTGATCAGCACTGTGACACCCTGCGGTGGGTCAATCCGGGTTAATCCTTCGGACAGGAAGCCATCGTATTCGTCATCATCATCCGTCGCACCCAAAACCAAAACCGCCTGTCCGGGCTTTTGCGCCATCACGGCCATGATGCTTTCCAGCGATACCGCTGTCGAACCCATATCAAACAAAGCTGGGTCTTCCGCATCCGTTCCGAGAAACCAGTTACGGTCCTGATCATTGGCAAAATGACCGGATAGACCGACGACCAATCTATCCGCCTCTTCGGTGTTTACCGCGAAATCCGTCAAAATCTGACGAAGATCGCTGGCTGATGGGTTGGTTGCGACCTCAACATTGTAACCTGCCCCACGCAGTGTATCTGCAGCGCCGAGCGTATCCGCACCGCTGGCGATGCGGGAAAGATTTTCGTACCGCTCGGCCCCGATCAACAGGGCCGCATCATCAGCGACGACCGGTGTGGCAATGATTGCAAGGGTCACAGCATTGATAAGGTGACGCATCGCGTTTCTCCTTGGTTTTAGGTCTCATAAGTCCGACGATCCTCGATCACGAGGCCATCGCGCGGCAAAGTACCGGGGTCGTGGCAGGTCACGTCACCCTTGAGTTTCAGGACATCTTGCGCAGCAATTGCGGCAGCGTTCTGGTCCAGCCCTTCGCCTTCGATCTGCACCTGCATCGCGTCCGCATCTCCGACACGGTCGGCGATCACACGAGCGCGTGTCGCCCCGCCGATTTTGGCCACCAAAGCCGCCACCTGTTCAGGTCGCACGAACATGCCCTTGATCTTTGTGGTTTGGTCGGCACGGCCCATCCAACCCTTGATCCGCATATTGGTGCGCCCACAAGGGCTCGGGCCCTCCATCATCGCGCTCATGTCGCCGGTTGCGAAACGGATCAGTGGATAGTCGGGGTTCAGTGAGGTCACAACAACCTCACCAACATCGCCCGGTTCAACGAGGTCGCCGGTGCCGGGGGTGACAATTTCAACAATCACGCCTTCATCAACGATCATGCCCTCTCCGGACACCGTTTCATAAGCAATATGCCCCAGATCAGCGGTCCCATAACATTGCATACAGGCGATACCCCGATCCGCATAATATTGGCGAAGCTGCGGAAACAGCGCGCCCCCTGAAACTGCGGCCTTAGTGATTTTCAGCACCTCACCCATCTCATCGGCTTTCTCAAGGATCACCTTGAGGTAATCCGGCGTACCAGCATAAGCGGTCGTGCCAATATCGGCGGCGGCACGGACTTGCAGTTCGGTCTGCCCAGTGCCCGCAGGTAAAACCTTGGCACCGACCGCACGCGCGCCGTTTTCAAACATCGTGCCCGCCGGGGTCAGATGATAGCCAAAGCAGTTTTGAATAATGTCATCCTTGCCGATCCCACAGGCGTGCAGAAAACGGCCAAAGCGCCACCAATCGTGGGTAGAGCCGCCAGGTTCATAGATCGGACCGGGTGATTGGAAAACATGGGTATAGTCGCCCATGGTGACACCGCCAAAGGGTGGGTGGGCCTGCTGCCATTCGTGCAAGGTTGATTTGCGAAGCACGGGAAATCCGACCAAATCCGCAACGCTTTCGATCTCTCCCGCGGGAAAGCATGATCCAACCTCGGCTTGCACCCGCGCGATCAGCACCGTCAGCTGCGCCAGTTGGTCGGCTTCGCGGGCATCGCTCGAACGTGTTTCCAGATCATCAAAGTAGGTCGTCATTGCGGTCTCCTGTCCTGCATCTTCATCAGGACGATGCGGACGGCATAGAACTAGGGCCCGCAGCGTCTGTTATTCAATAGCGCGGCGACCCCAACTCTATGCAATCCGTTTAAGGAACAGAATACCTTTGGTGTCGCGCAAGATGTCCCAGTTGCCAGACACGGTATCCAGTACCTTTTGGAAACCCGCCATATTGGATGGCTCATCGGCAATCAGAAGGTAACCCCAGGGGGCAACACGACAGGTCAAACGCTCCAACACGCCGTGGCGCGTATTTGCTTCCAGCATGTGCAAGGTTCGATCAATTAAAATCACATCAAACATGCCCGTCGGCTCATATGTTGTGATATCAGCGACAACACCCGTGATTATCAGGCCCTCGCGCTCTGCATCCTTCAGCAAATCCGATATGGCCGCTGGAGACTGATCAACGCCAACGACATCGTGGCCTAGACGAGCGATGAACAAAGCATCGCGGCCTTGTCCGCAACCAACATCAAGTATCCGCGCGTTCTTTTGCTCGTAGCCTGCAAAGAAATCCACAAATGCCCCGTTTGGTTCGCCCAACGCATGAGGATTCTCTCGGTAGAGCTTGTCATAGTCAAATGTCATCGCGTCACCTTTCGACGCAAGACTAGGCCAACCACCGTTTCCGCCGCCGGTAACTCCGCACGTCGCGGAAGCTTTTGCGACCCTCTTCCGACATCCCCAAATAGAATTCCTTCACATCTGGATTCTCACGCAGTTCATCCGCCGGGCCTTCCATCACGACCCGTCCGCTTTCAAGGATGTAGCCTTGATGCGCGAACCTCAGTGCGACGTTGGTGTTCTGCTCGGCCAAAAGGAACGACACGCCTTCCTGCTCATTCAAATTTTTCACAATCGTGAAAATCTCTTCGACCAATTGCGGCGCCAGCCCCATGGAGGGCTCATCCAACAGGATCGTCTCTGGCCGTGACATGAGAGCACGGCCAATGGCACACATCTGCTGTTCACCGCCAGAGGTGTAACCAGCCTGCGACCTTCGACGCTCTTTCAGGCGCGGGAAGTAGGTATAGACCATGTCGAGGTCCGCATTGATTGCGCCTGACCCATCACCGCGCGTATATGCCCCGGTCATCAGGTTTTCCTCGACCGTCAAATGTTCAAAACAATGACGACCTTCCATCACCTGGATGACACCACGCTTGACCAACGCCTCGGGCGACAAATCCTGCACGCGATCACCACGATAAACGATCGATCCCTTTGTCACTTCGCCCCGTTCAGAATGCAGCAGGTTGGAGATGGCTTTCAGCGTCGTCGTCTTCCCGGCGCCGTTGCCACCCAACAGTGCGGTAATCCCGCCCTTGGGGACGGTCAGCGACACACCCTTCAGCACGAGGATGACGTGGTTGTAGATCACCTCGATATTGTTGACCTCAAGCAGGGTCTCGACTTTTGGATCGTCCAGCATGATGGCGCGCCGCTCCTGCTTCATCTTGGCCAAAAAACTCAAAATCGGACGGCCCACCAAAGGGCCGCCCGGGTTGTTATCAAAGACAGCCGGGTTCGATCCCGCTTTCCGACGCAAAGGCCGCAGAGTCTTCGGCTACCAGAGGCGCAATCACAGCGTCGTCGGGAGAGATAAAGTCAGTCAGCGGCACCCAGACACCGTCAGCCGCGTTCCATTGCTGGACAAGGCCTTGACCAGCGCCACCATGATCCTGGCAGCTGACCGCGAATTCCGGCCCGATCCCTTCCATGCCAAGTTCGGTCATACGGGCGTTGGTGATGTCCAATGCCTCCATTCCGTCACGCACCATGGCGGCGGTGACGTCGGCTGTTCCATGGATTTCCTGCGCCTTGGCAATCGCTTCGGCCGCCAGCATCGCGGCGTACATGCCACGTACATAAAGCACCGAGCCCATATTGCTGCCGTTGCCCGCAGCATTGCCTTCGTCGTGGACCATGGTCTTGATCTCATCCAGCACAGGATAGTCCTGCACACGGTTCATGTTCAGCGACTTGTATCCATCAGCGGCGGCACCGGCTGGCCCGACATCATGCTCTGCCCCGGCCCACCAATTGCCGATAAAGTTCTCCATTGGAAAGTTGATGTTTGCCGCTTCCTGTACGGCCACCTGGTTCATGACGCCCCAGCCCCACATCAGGACATAGTCAGGCCGTTCACGACGGATTTGCAGCCACTGCGATTTCTGTTCCTGACCCGGGTGGTCAACGGCCAGTTGGGACAACTCAAACCCGTGCATCGATGATAGCTGCTCCAGCGTCCGGATCGGCTCTTTGCCGTAGGCAGAGTTGTGATAGACCAGCGCGATTTTCTTGCCATCCAGCGATCCGCCGTTCTCATCCAGCAGATAGTTGACGGCAACCGATGCTGCATCCCAATAGTTCGCAGGGTAGTTAAAGACCCAGTTAAACACCTCTCCATTGGCGGCTGATGTGCGGCCATAGCCCATCGTGTGGATCGGGATCTGATCGGCGGTTGCCTTGGGGATCAACTGATAGGTAATGCCCGTCGAAAGCGGTTGATAAATAAGTGCGCCTTCGCCTTTGGTGCTTTCATAGCATTCCACACCTTTTTCGGTATTGTAGCCCGTTTCGCACTCTACAATGCGAACGGATTCACCCCCGATGCCACCGTCACGGGCATTCAACAGGTTGAAATAGTCCTGATAACCGTCGGAAAAAGGTGTGCCCCCCGCCGCATAAGGACCTGTGCGATAGCTGAGGTCAGGGATGACAAGGTCGGCCATCACCGGGGCAGCAGACATTGCCCCGGCCAAGGCCATTGCAGTTAGTGATTTCATCTTCATCGGTTCTTTCCTCCCATTGATTGATCCGAATGTAGGTCGGGGTTCACCTCGACTCTGTTGTTAATAAGGAAACGGCCACAGCCGTAATTTCTCTTTTGCCAGCCGCCATAGCTGGGCCAGTCCATGCGGTTCTTTGATCAGGAAAAACATGATCAAGGCGCCCACGATCACCAATTGCAGATGCGCAACCAGATCGGTTGGCCAACCGAGGACATCGACGCCCAGAACCTTGAGCGCCACCGGCAACAGGACCAGAAATGCCGCCCCGGCGAAACTGCCAAAGATCGACCCAAGACCGCCGATAATGATCATGAACAGGACAAGGAATGATTTTTGAATGCCAAAGGCCTCACCCACCTCGACGGCCCCTAGATAGACCGCAAAAAACAGCGCTCCTGCGATACCGACAAAGAAGGACGATACCGCAAAGGCAGTCAGCTTGGCTTTCAACGGATTTACCCCGATGATCTCGGCCGCGATATCCATATCGCGGATCGCCATCCAAGAGCGGCCCATCGTGCCGCGGGTAAGGTTCCGCGCGATAATCGCGCAGACGGTCAAAAATACCAGGCAGATCATGTATTGCGCCCAAGGGTCCGTGTTCGGACCGGTGACAGCAACACCCGCCACAAACCGTTCGGGTGCGTTGATCTGGCCGGATGCCGAGTAGTTGTAGAACCAGCTGACCTTATTAAATAGCCAGACGAGGAAGAACTGCGCGGCGAGTGTCGCAACGGCCAGATAAAACCCCTTGATCCGCAGGGATGGCAAGCCAAAAGCGGCACCCACCATCGCCGTGATCCCACCCGCCAGAATGATGTGTATGACGATGGAAACGTCAGGAAAGCCAGTCATCAGCTTGTAGCAGGCATAAGCCCCCACAGCCATGAACCCGCCCGTCCCAAGGCTCACCTGCCCGCAGTAACCGGTCAGGATGTTCAACCCCATCGCCGCAATGGCATAGATCAGGAAGGGCACAAAAATCGCATTGGCCCAATAGTCATTGATGATGAAGGGGATGACCAGGAAGGCAACCGCGAGCACAACCCAATAGCGGTAGCGATCAAAGGCAATCGGAAAGGTTTGATTATCGGCCTCGTAAGAAGTTTTGAAATCGCCGGCTTCACGGTAGAGCATTAGGCTTCACCTCTATCTTCGATATACTTATTGGCGGCAGTAACCAACGCGGCCATCCCCCAAAAGAAAACCAGATCGTAGAAGCTTCTTACCAGCGCGGCGAGGTAGATTGTACGCTCAACCCCTTGGAAGCTACTGCCGAGTGTCCCCGGTGATGTAGTCGACCAGAGTTCCCAGATATTGGCGCCTGTAATCAGGATGCCGAATACGAAAAGTAGTGCCGGCACGATCCGGAAGAAGGGTAATAATTGCGGCATCATATGCCCCCTACCGTTCTTTGCGCAGTCATCCTTGGTAACCTCTGGCGATCAGCGACATATAATGCACGGCCGCCGATCAGCACGGCAGGCTGGTAGAGCGCCGAAAGGAAAAACGAAAAAAGATATTGGAACGCTCTGATTTCCTGCCCTTGCTGTTGGATCGTCTGAATTGTTGACCATGCATTCACCAGACCTCCGATGAACAATGCAAGTGCGACGGCCAACAACAAAACCGGTGCTTTGTAAATAAGTCTTTGGGCGAGGTCGTCCATCATACTCTCTCGATAATCTTTTCGCCAAACAGCCCCTGCGGTCGGAACATCAAGAGATCAGCGTTGAAATGTAAACGAACTCGATCTCGGTCGGCCTTCTGTGACATGACAAAATAATATTGTTGTAAGCTCACTTTGCGCCCCCTCGCATGGCCATCCGCCGCAGCCACAGCCCGCCAATCAGGCAGCCCAACGTCACGACAGCATAAGCGCGCCCCGGCCAGCCTAGCGTCACCTGAATATGCGGTGCCGCCAGAACGGTTCCCAGTCCGATCTCTGAGACGACCCAAATAGCAAGCAGAAGCGCTGCGGTCAGCATCATGACGCCCAGGGCGATCAACATCGTGGCGTATTTGCGCATCATACCCTCTCAATGATCTTCTCCCCAAACAGCCCCTGCGGTCGAAACACCAGGAAGATCAGCGCGAGCATGTAGGCGAACCAGTTCTCGGTCGCTCCTCCCAGATATGGTGCACCGATGGTGTATTCGAATAGCTTCTCACCCACTCCGATGATCAACCCGCCCGCAATTGCGCCGGGAATTGATGTGAAGCCGCCCAACATGAGCACCGGCAGCGCCTTCAAAGCAATCAGCGACAGCGAAAACTGCACGCCCGATTTCGCGCCCCACATCACACCGGCTACGAGGGCGACCAAACCGGCCAGCGACCACACCAGCACCCAGATGTAGTTCAGCGATATACCAACGCTCAGCGCCGCCTGGTGATCATCGGCCACTGCCCGCATCGCGCGGCCTTGCTTGGTGTATTGCGCAAAGGCGATCAGTCCCATCACGAGGATCAGCGCAACAGCGGTCGCCGCCATATCCAATTCATCTAGGAAAAACCCGTAAAAGTCGTCGCCGCCCAGCCCCGCACTCCATTGTTCGACCACGGGTGATCCACCTTGCGGCAGACCAAGTGCAAGGGTTTTAATGTCCGACCCCCACATCAGGTCGCCAACTCCTTCGAGAAAATATGCCAGCCCTATGGTCGCCATGAACAGAATGATCGGCTCTTGCCCGACCAGATGACGGAAGACGAAATACTGCACCGCCCAGGCGAAGAAGATCATCACTCCGAGGGTTAAGAGGATGGCAAGCAAGGCCGGGACCTCCCACCCGAAATGGTGGATTTTGGTGCCAAAGATTGCGTTGATCAAATGGGCAAACGGGACTTGCCCTTCCATGATGCCCACCAGCGTTAGTGCTGCGAAGAGTGCCATGACACCTTGGGCATAGTTAAAGATCCCTGATGCCTTGAAGATCAGGACGAAGCCGAGAGCCACAAGGGCATAGAGGACCCCAGCCATGAGGCCGTTGATGACCACTTCGATGCCATAAAGAAAATCAGCGGACATCTGTTCCCCTTCCACCCTGAGTCCGATCTGGGGCCTCATAGTTCTGGTTGAAGTCAGGGATGGCGTCTCGATCAATCATGCGCCACCCCCAGATAGGCATCGATTACCTGCTCGTTTGACCGCACCTCATCGGGCGTGCCGTCCCCGATCTTGCGGCCATAGTCCATAACGACAACCCGGTCCGAGATGTCCATGACCACCCCCATATCATGCTCAATGAGCGCAATCGTCGTGCCAAATTCGTCATTCACGTCCAGAATGAAGCGGCTCATGTCCTCTTTCTCTTCCACGTTCATTCCGGCCATCGGTTCATCAAGCAGCAGCAATTTTGGTTCCGCTGCCAATGCCCGCGCCAGTTCAACGCGCTTTTTCAGACCATATGGCAAGCGACCTACGGGCGTTTTGCGGATCGCCTGAATTTCAAGAAAGTCGATGATTTTTTCCACTACCTCGCGGTTCGCCACCTCTTCGCGCTCGGCGCGTCCTTTCCAGATCGCCTGTCCCAGCATTCCGGCTTTCATGTGGATCAAACGACCGGTCATTACATTGTCGAGGACACTCATCCCCTGAAACAGGGCGATGTTCTGAAATGTGCGGGCAATGCCCAGACGCGCCACCTGATAAGGTTTCATCGGCGGACGTTTCTCGCCACGAAACCAGACTTCGCCGTCTTGCGGATGATAAAACCCCGAAATGACATTGAGCATTGAGGATTTGCCCGCGCCGTTTGGCCCAATGATCGCCCGGATTTCGCCCTCGCGGATGTCGAAAGAGATGTTCTTGATCGCCTCCACACCGCCAAAGCGTAACGTGATACCGCGCATATCCATCAAAACGTCACCGATGGTGCGACCGTCATCGGTGACGTATGGCTCAACCGTATCCTTCATGCAGCCGCTTTCTTGCCGTCGACCGGTGCATCTCGCAATTCAAGTGTCGCTTTGATTTTGCCTTTGCGGCCGTCTTCATAGGTGACCTCTGTTTCGGTGTAGATCTCCGTTGCCGTCGAATAGAGCGCCGCAATCAGATCGTCATACTTGTCTTCGACTTTCCGGCGGCGCACCTTGCGGGTGCGGGTGATCTCGCCGTCATCCGCGTCAAGTTCCTTATGCAGTACCAAGAACCGATAAATCTGGCAGCCTGCCAGCATCTCATCTGCTGCGACCGAGGCGTTTACCTCTGCCACATGCCCCTCGATCATTTCCAGTACACGCGGATGCTGTGATAGTTCCTGATAGCTGGAATAGGCGATGTTGTTTCGTTCGGCCCAGTTGCCGACTGCGGTCAGGTCAATATTAATAAAGGCGGTGCAGTACTCACGGTCAGCGCCAAACACGACAGCCTCGAGAATATTGGGATAGAATTTCAGTTTGTTCTCAACATATTTAGGAGCAAAAAGCGCACCGGAAGCCATTTTACCAACGTCCTTAGCCCTGTCGATAATTCGCAAATGGCCGGTATTTTCTTCGATAAACCCGGCGTCTCCGGTCGCGACCCAGCCCTCGGTATCTTTGGTGTCTGCCGTACTTTCCGCGTTTTTGTAATACTCCACAAACACCCCGGGCGAGCGGTAGAAGACCTCGCCATTTTCAGCGATTTTCAACTCCACGCCGGGCGATGGCACACCCACCGTGTCCGACCGCACCTCACCATCTGGCTGCTGCGTGATAAAGACAGTCGCTTCTGTCTGGCCGTAAAGCTGTTTGAGGTTAATGCCCAGCGCCCGATAGAAATCAAAAATCTCTGGCCCGATTGCCTCGCCCGCAGTGTAGCCGACACGCACGCGGCTTAGACCCAAGGTGTTCTTTAGTGGTCCATAAACCAGCAAATTTCCCAGCCAATACCGAAACTTGTCCATCCCGCTCACCGGCTCACCATCCAGAATGGCGGGGCCGACACGCCGGGCAATCGCCATGTAATGATCGAACAGCCATTTCTTGAACCGCCCGGCATCCTCCATACGGATCATCACGCTGGTCAGTTGCCCCTCAAACACACGCGGCGGGGCAAAGAAATAGGTGGGCCCAATTTCTCGCAGGTCGGTCATCATGGTGTCGGGGCTTTCGGGGCAATTCACGCAGAACCCGGTCCACATCGCTTGCCCGATGGAAAAGATAAAATCACCAACCCATGCCATGGGTAGATAAGCGAGCACCTCGTCCCCGGCTTTGAGATGGTCAAACATCGCGGAATTCTTGGATGTTTCGATTACATTTCGGTTCGACAGAACAACACCTTTGGGTCGGCCTGTTGTGCCGGATGTGTAGAGCATCACGCAGGTATCATCCGGGGTTAGCGCCGCCGTCCGGCTGGTGACTATGTCGGCAAGATCGGATGAACGGCCCGCCGCCTGTAGATCCGCAAAAGACGTCATATGCGTATGGTCGTATTTGCGCAGGCCTCGGCCATCCAGATAGATCACATGCTCCAAATTGGTCAGGCTGTCGCGAATATCGGCAACTTTGTCGACCTGCTCCTGATCCCCGACCACCGCAAACCGTGCGCCGCAATGGTCGAGAGCGTAACCAATCTCATCCGCTGCTGCGTCTGCATATAGCGGCACCGGCACACAGCCGATCCTTTGTGCCGCGACCATTGACCAATAAAGCGCAGGGCGGTTCCGGCCAACGATTGCGATGTGATCATTAACTTCGGCACCGAGCGTCAAAAGTCCCATAGCCAGCGCATCAATCTCGGCGGCAGCCTCGGCCCATGTCCAGCTTTGCCAGATGCCGAACTCTTTCTCGCGGTAAGCAGCCTTGGACCCGCGCTGCGCCACATTGTGGGCGAGCAGATCAGGAATACATTTCGGGCCGCCGGTCGCGGACGCTGTCATGCCAATGATCCTCCCTCGCTGGCGTTATCCCAGCGTTCGGACGAGTCGCCTCCACACAACACGTCCTTGAAGGTATAGTGTTGGCCAACCCCCGATCCGTCAAATCATTTTTTGAACAAGCGTTCAGTTAATTCTTATCGCTCTACTCTGCCGCGACCGCTCCTTCGGCCTTTTCAACCTTCACTGCCGCGAATTTGAACTCCGGAATTTTGCCGTATGGGTCGACTGCCGGGTTGGTCAGGACATTGGCTGCGGCCTCGACATAGGCGAAGGGCACAAAGACCATATCGGGCGCGACGGCCCGGTCCGAGCGCGCCATGATGTCAATGCTACCCCGTCGTGTTGAAAGCCGGACGAGGCCGCCTGGTTCGACACCCAGTTTGCGCAGCGTTGAAGGATGAAGAGAGCAGTTCGCCTCTGGCTCTACTGCATCCAGCACCTTTGATCGCCGCGTCATGGAACCTGTGTGCCAGTGTTCCAACTGCCGACCTGTGGTGAGGATCATGGGGTAGTCTTCGTCGGGTGTTTCGTCCGGTGCAATCACGCTGGCTGGTGTGAATTTCGCCCGCCCGTTTTCCCGCGGAAAGCCATCGGCAAAGACAATGGGCTGTCCGGGATCTTCAGACGACAGCGATGGGTAGGTGACGACGTTTTGCGCCTCCAACCGGTCCCAGGTGATGTTGTCGAGAGACTTCATCGATCTGGTCATTTCGTCGAAGACCTCGGACGGATGGGTGTAAGTCCACTGCAGCCCAAGCCGTTTGGCCAGTTCTACTTCGATCCACCAATCCTCCTTCGCATCTCCTGGGGGCGGCACTGCGGGACGGCCCATCTGGACCTGACGGTTGGTGTTTGTGACGGTCCCCGACTTCTCTGCAAAGGCTGATGCCGGAAGGATCACATCGGCATAGTTTGCCGTTTCCGTGATAAATATGTCCTGCACAACCAAATGCTTGAGCTTGGCGAGGGCATCGCGGGCGTGTTCAACATCAGGGTCGGACATTGCGGGGTTTTCGCCCAGAATATACATCCCGTGAATGTCGCCCGCATGAACGGCATCCAGAATTTCAGTAACCGTCAGGCCTTTGTTGGGGTCGATCTGGCCTTCCTGCCAAATCTCTTGAAATGCACTACGCACCCCATCGTCGCCAACCGGCTGGTAGTCGGGCAAAAACATCGGGATCAGCCCTGCGTCAGACGCGCCTTGGACGTTGTTCTGACCACGCAGCGGGTGCAGCCCCGCGCCGGGGCGACCGATTTGGCCTGTCATCAATGCAAGGCTGATTAAGCAGCGGGAATTGTCGGTGCCGTGGATGTGTTGGGACACGCCCATGCCCCAGAAAATCATTGCAGACTTCGCACCAGCAAAGGTGCGGGCCACCTCGCGCAGGGTTTCGGCGGGAACACCGCAGATGCCTTCCATCTTTTCTGGTGAAAAGTCGGCAAGATGGGCTTTCTCGGCCTCCCAATTCTCGGTGTAGGCTTCGATATACTGCTGATCGTAGAGCTTTTCCTCAACGATTGTGTGCATGATTGCATTGAGCATCGAAACATCGGCACCGGGCCGGAATTGCAGCATATGCGAGGCGAAACGACGTAAGCCGACACCACGCGGGTCCATCACGATCAGCTTGCCGCCGCGTTTGCTGAACTGTTTGAAATAGGTTGCCGCGACGGGATGATTTTCGACCGGGTTGGCCCCAATGACGATCGCGACGTCAGCATTTTCGATCTCATTGAAGGTTGCCGTCACCGCGCCGGAGCCGACGTTTTCCATCAAAGCGGCAACCGACGATGCGTGACATAGCCGAGTGCAGTGATCGACGTTGTTATGGCCAAAACCCTGACGGATCAGTTTTTGAAACAGGTATGCCTCTTCGTTGGTACACTTGGCAGAGCCGAACCCGGCAACACCTGTGCCACCGATGTCTTTCAGCCCTTTGGCGGCAACATCCAGCGCCTCGTCCCATGTTGCCTCGCGGAAATGCGTCTGCCAGTTGTCTGGGTCCACATTCAGACCTTTTGACGGTGCATCATCGCGGCGGATCAGCGGTTTGGTCAGGCGGTGACCGTGGTGGATATAGTCAAACCCGAACCGGCCTTTGACGCAAAGCCGACCTTCATTCGCAGGGCCATTGATGCCTTCGACAAATTTGACCTTGTCGTCCTTGATCTTGAGCGAGACCTGACAGCCGACGCCGCAGAACGGGCAAACGCTTTCGACCTCGCGGTCATAGTCTTTGGTATCGCCCTGCTGGTTCTCATCTGTGACAGTTGCGGGCAGCAAGGCGCCCGTTGGGCAGGCCTGCACGCATTCGCCGCAAGCCACACAGGATGACGAACCCATCGGATCATCCATATCAAAGACTGGGTACGCACCTGCGCCGCGACCTGCCATGCCGATCACGTCGTTGACCTGAACCTCGCGACATGCCCGCACGCAGAGACCGCATTGAATGCAGGCATCAAGGTTGACGGACATCGCCACATGGCTGTCGTCAAGGAGCGGGATGTGGTCGCTTTCCTTGGCGGGAAAGCGGCTTTCGCTGATCCCATTTTCTGCAGCCATATCCCAAAGGTGGCTGGATTTGTCGTGCGCGGCCTCCTGCTCTGGCTGGTCCGCCGCAAGCAATTCCATCACCATCTTGCGCGCCTGAACTTCGCGCGGCTGGTTGGTGGTGACAATCATTCCATCGGACGGTTCGCGGATACAACTGGCCGCCAAAGTTCGCTCGCCCTCGATCGTCACCATGCAGGCGCGGCAGTTGCCGTCGGACCGGTAGCCAGGGGCGGGTTTATGGCACAGATGCGGGATCACGAGGCCACGCCCATTGGCGACCTCCCAAATTGTCTCGCCCGGCTGTGCCGTCACAGCTTGGCCATCCAGCGTAAAGGTAATCTGATCCGCCATGGGTAATCTCCGCCTTCTTGCAACAGAATACACCACGTTGCGGCAAACACCGAAAGGTCATCCGCGACCCTCACCGCCGCATTTCCGCCACCTGATCTTTCCGATTGGCGAAACCTGTTTCGTTCAAGGGCTTTTGCTGTTCCCTTATGGATGAGCGGAACGGGCCTCGAATCGTTCACGATGCATCTGTACCGATCCACGCTCAAAACCGTTCACACGACGGCAACACATCCTCAAAATGCCAGCTTCTGCGACAAACTACCGTGTTGCGGCGTTCTGCTGGCGAAATTAATGATATCTATATAAACAAGGCATGTAGGCTTGCGTTCGGTGCTGCAAAAGACAATCTGACTGCTGTTAATTGGCAGGTTTTCAAAATTTGGTCGCAAATCGACCATATTTATGAAGCACTTAGATCAACAAAGCGAATTTTTAGTAGCTATTTTACTTCAACGCGCTGAAGAAGGTACTCGATGACGTCACAGCAACATCAGCTTGCCGACGATGAAACCGGCATTGAAGCCGACGATTCGATGGACGGCCTCAACGAAGAGTTGCCTAACGGGACTCTATTGTTGGGCGACCAGTTCACGATAACGCGCCGCCTTGGGAAAGGTGGCTTTGGTATCACGTATCTGGCTCAGGATAACTATCTGGAACGCAGCGTTGTCATCAAAGAGTGCTTTCCAGAGGTTTTTTGCGAACGTAACGGAACCAGCGTGCTGGTCAGGTCGCAGATGAACCGGGAAAAATACCGATCCATTGTTGATATGTTCATGCGTGAAGCACGCAGCATGGCCAAACTGCGCCACCCCAATATCATCGGTGTGCACCGCGTCTTCGAAGATAATGACACAGCCTACATGGCCCTCGACCTGATCGATGGTCAGGATATGCGTCAGGTCATCGATGACAAAAAGCAGTCACTGACCCCGCAGCAGATCAAGGAAATTCTGATCAAACTGCTGGACGCCGTGGAACTGGTCCATGATGCTGATCTGCTTCACCGGGACATTTCACCCGACAATATCCTGCTGGATAAGTGGGCTAGCCCCGCTCTGATCGACTTTGGTGCCGCTCGTGAAGAGGCGAGCCGCGGCAATCGCGAATTGTCCGCTCTTTTGGTCGTTAAGGACGGCTATTCACCTCAAGAATTCTATTTTTCCGGCAGCAAACAAACTCCATGCAGCGATCTTTATGCGCTGGGAGCAACCTTCTACCATTTAATAACTGGCGAGGCCCCGGCCAATAGCCAGACCCGTATGGCCGAAGTCGCCGCGGGGAACCCTGACCCTTGCGCGCCGTTGGCTGGTCAGGTTGAGGGATATGAACCCAAATTCCTGGAAGCCATCGACAAGGCCATGAATGTACTTCCAAAAGAACGCATTCAAACCGCGCGGGAATGGTCCGAAATTATCAATCCAAAAGAACAACGCCCACCCCCGATGTTGCGTTCCGTGGACAAACAACTGGAAAAAACGCTGACCCGTTTGGTGACCGAAACCAATAAGCACGTAATGACGCCCGAAAAGCCGAAAGAGCAACCGGCAGAGGTAAATGCTACGCAACCAAAGAAAGCTGTGCCTGATTGGGTGGCTGAGTTTAACGCTGAAACCGAAGGCGGCACCGTACCCGACAGGAAACGCAGTGCAAGACCTATGCCAAAGGCCGCACCCGCGCCATTGAAGCTGGAGACACCGAAAGCCGCTCTAACAAAAGACAAGCCTTTGGTTCTGGGTGCATCAACGCCAACCGAGCCTGATAGGACGGTCACGTCAGAAGATATCAATCAAGCGCTGGAAAACGCCGCTGGCAAAAACGCAGCGCCAAAACCGCTGGCATTGACTCAGACTGTTCAGCCGGCCCGTACAGGCCTCAAGCAAAGATTGGGGCGTTTCCGGGGGCGTTGGAAGGGCTGAAAACGCAAGGCGTGCTAGCCGCGCAGTTCACTTTCCACATGGGCTAAATTACTTTGAACTTCCGGAATATCGGGATCTATGCCCTCTGCTGCAAGCAAAGCAGTGCGGGCACCACCTAGATCGCCCTTGGCGTATCTTGCGTTGGCCAACCCGAATTGCCAAAGCCAGTTGTCCGTCCATTTCACGGCCCCTGTTCGGTAAAGCGTCTCGGCCGCATCATATTCCGCGACCCGCTCCAATGCAGCAGCAGCCGCGAGAACATCCACCTCATTCACGCTTTCAGGCAATTGATCAGGCGGCAGGACAACAAGCGCCCAAAAATCGCCACGCGCCCATGTCCGTTCGAACACGGCGAACGGCATGACCATCTGGTCCTGCTGCCCCGAGTTCAGATAGACCTCATCCCGCGCGAAATCATAACCTGTGACGACGCCATAGTGCCAAACCGGGGCGATCCCCAGTCCAAGGTTCTGGAACACTATCACAGGGTGACCTGCGCTGACCTCGGACAAAAGCTGATCGAAGGTCGAGATGGTCACGGCCAATTGCCCCAACCTGCGAGCGCTTCCGACCATATCGGCAAGATAAGTGCCTTCTGCACCCGGATTGAACGCCAGAGCCGCTACATCATCCTGTGTAATCTCATGACCCGACCATTGCATCACCATCGCGATGGACGCAGGGCCACAGTAATAGGCCTCTTGCTGGATCAGAGGGACGTCTTCGACCGCCGCGCGGGTCGGCACGTCGACGGACAGCCTGGCAGACGGATCAAACGGAGGCGCGCAGGCTGTTAGCCAGAAAAGCGCCAGCACAAATACGAAACGTCCAATTAGCGGGCGCAGCGTGTAAAGCTGAAGATCCGTGTCAGGCAAAGGATATCCGTGACCAGAAGAATGACGAACACAGTAAACAATGTGCCAACAATGTCTGCACCGGCGGAACCATCTTCGATCTGTCCTACCATTGACGCAACTTCGGCATCGGAAAGGGCGGCCAGCCGCCGTTCAGCCTCTACCGGATCAATGCCCTGATCGATGATCGCTTGCTGAACATCCTCGCGCTGCAGTTCGTTCAGCAAAAATGTCCGGTCCGCATGTTGGCTATATTTCGCGATCGCCGCATCGGTTCCAAGCATTTCGGCCTGAGCGACGGTGACAAACTGGGTAATCAACAGAAATTGCGCTACCGTGGCGACGATCAGTCCGCGTTTAAAGATACCCATTTTGTCGATCCTTCGTTTGTTTTGGCTAAGTTTCGGGGAATTTACCCCCAGAGGCAACCAGCGACTTAAATGATCAGGATACGGATGATCTCAATCCCCACCAACACCACGATTGGGGACAGGTCAACGCCACCTAAATCGGGCATGAACCGCCTTATCCGACTGTAAAGCGGATCAAGCAGCCTTTCGAGTGTGTACCATATCTGACCCACCAGCTCTTGCCGGACGTTGAGAACCTCAAACCGGATCAACCAGCTCATGATAAAGTGCGCGATCACAAAGAAGCGCACGACCCCGAGGATGAGCAGGATGATTGCTACTAGATCGCCCATATGTTCTGACCCTTTTTGTTCATGTTCGCCAAGACCTAAGCGTTCCTTTCCCGACGGACAAGGGTGATGCTTGCCGCGAGGTCAAAGTTGACGTTTGCGTCACCCATCATACGCTTGGGCATAAGCGGGAAAGGACCGATTGATGTATCCGATTATCCGATTGATCAAGGAGTATGTGGTTCACCGCAAGGCGGGCGATCTTCCGCCACTGGGTACCCATATATCCCATCACCGCTGCTGGCCGCAGGATATCGATGTGTTCATCGAAATGAACAATGGCCGCATTCTTACAATTCTTGACCTTGGCCGGACCACGCTGGCCCGCCGTGTGGGGCTCTTGCAGGCCTTGCGACAAAACAAATGGGGGCTGACCATGGCGGGTGTCTCGGTGCGTTATCGCCGTCGCATCCGCCCGTTTGTAAAATTCCGCACCGTGAGCAAGGCAGTCGGATGGGATCACCGGTTTTTCTATCTCGACCAGTCGATCTGGATTGGTGAACACTGCGCGGCGCAGGCGCTCTATCGCGCGGCGGTGACGGATGCGAACGGTATCGTCCCGCCAGAACGGATATTTGCCGCTATGGGGTTTGAGGGAGAGGCACCAACCCTGCCCGATTGGGTTCAGAACTGGATTGATGCAGAGGCCACACGTCCCTGGCCGCCGCAGGATGACGGAACGTCTGCATAAACCTTTGCTTGCCAGACTGTTGCTGGCTGTGTCTTATCGCCGGAAAGAAAAACCGGGGACAGGTGAATGGCAGCGGCAAAGAAACGCATCTGGGGGTGGATGGCCTTTGATTGGGCATCGCAACCTTTTTACACGCTTGGCCTAACCTTTATCTTCGGCCCATATTTTGCGGCTGTGGCGGCAGAATATTACCTCGGCACCGGAATGGACAGCGGAGCAGCAAAGGCGCAGGCCCAGTCGATATGGTCTGCAGGTCAGACCGTTGCTGGACTGGTAATCGCGTTCACTGCACCGTTTCTGGGGGCATGGGCCGACCGGTCAGGCCGCAAAATTCCATGGATCGCCTTCTTCTCGGTCATTTATTTTGTTGCGACATGGTCCTTATGGGGTCTGACACCTGACGGCAGCCAGCTGATGATGATCCTGGTGATTTTCTTTGTAGGGTTCATAGCCGCAGAGTCAGCGCTGAATTTCGTGAATGCCATCTTGCCGTCTCTTGGCAATGACAACGAAATCGGACGCATTTCCGGCTCTGCCAGTGCATTTGGCTATTGGGGCGGTGTTTTGGCCCTCTTTGTCATGCTCCTGTTTATGGCCGAAAATGAAACAGGTGTGACGCTGCTGGGCAATGCACCGCTTTTTGGTCTTGATCCTGAGATGCGAGAAGGGACCAGGTCCGTTGGCCCCTTTATCGCAGTTTGGTTTGCGATTTTCATGGTGCCATTCTTTCTTTTTGTTCGTGATGAGCCGCGAGCGAAGAGCGTACCGATGCGCGGCGGTTCGGTGTTGAGCGAACTCATCACGACCTTCAAATCGCTGTTTGTTCGAAAGAGCCTCGGCGTTTTTCTTTTGTCATCAATGTTCTACCGGGATGCGCTGAATGCGCTTTACGCCTACGGCGGTGTTTACGCTCGGCTGGTACTGGATTGGAGCATTATCCAGATCGGTGTTTTTGGGATCGTCAGCGCGATCACGGCTGCCATTGCGACATGGGTCGGTGGTTTGGTCGATCAGCGCGTTGGTCCAAAGCCCGTAATCACCGGCACCGTCATCCTGCTGATCATCGTCAGCTCATTCATTGTGGGCATGTCACGCGAACAGTTATTCGGCATTCCGCTTGCAGAAGGGTCGGCGCTGCCTGACATCATCTTCTACGTCTGCGGTGCTTGTATCGGCGGCGCTGGTGGTGCGGTCTACTCGGCCTCCCGGTCGATGATGGTACGCCACACGCATCCCGATCGTCCGGCAGAGGCATTCGGCCTTTTCGCCTTGTCGGGCAAAGCCACTGCATTTCTGGCTCCGGCATCGATCAGCCTGTTCACTTTAATGACCGGGAACGTACAATTAGGGTTCTTGCCTGTAATCTTTCTTTTCTTCATCGGACTTTTCTTGTTACGATGGGTCAACAAAGATGGAGATCGAGCAGAATGGTCCGCATCGTATTAGGATTGTGTCTGGCCCTTGGACTAGCCGCTTGCCAGACAGAGACAGCGAGTACACCAACGGTTGAGATATCGACCCAGAACGCCAACGACAGGCGGATCGCCAAGACCTTGTTTGGTGCGATGCCAATGGGGTCCAGTCAGCCTTCGCAATCCTATGGTAGTTATTCCCGCGGTTGTCAGGCCGGTGCGACACAACTGGCTGAAACCGGGCCGACATGGCAGGCGATGCGTCTGTCCCGCAACCGCAATTGGGCGCAACCTATCACGATTGATTATCTTCAGGACCTTAGCCGCGTTGCCGCATCCCAACCGGGTTGGGCAGGGCTTTACATCGGTGATCTCAGCCAGCCGCGTGGTGGGCCGATGCTCACCGGCCACGCCAGCCATCAAACCGGTCTTGATGCCGATATCTGGATGCTACCCCCACAGCGCCTGAACTTGAGCGTGTCTGAACGCGAAAGCTTGTCGTCTATCTCAATGCAACGCGCGAGCGGGGCTTATACCAACAGTAGCTGGACACCCCAGCATGAGGCGGTTTTGAAAGCCGCTGCTTCTGACCCACGCGTTGCCCGGATTTTTGTATTCCCCGGTGCCAAGGTCGCAATGTGTAACTCTGCGACCGGTGATCGATCCTGGCTGAACAAGATCAGGCCGTGGTGGGGGCATCATTACCATTTCCATGTACGACTGAATTGTCCCGCAGGCGCCACCAACTGCGTTAATCAAGATCCGCCCCCAGCGGGCGACGGCTGTGCAGATGCGCAGGCTTGGGTGAACAACATCCTGAACCCGCCGCCACCTGACCCGGACGCACCGGCGCCCACCCCCAGGGCAGAGCTCACCATGGCCAACCTGCCCGGACAATGTCTGGCGGTACTCAACGCAAACTAACGTGATACGTCTTTTCAACGTTCTTGCCCTGCTGGTCGGGGCATTCCCTGCCTTTGCGGAAACCACTTTGGCCAGTGAATTCGTCCTGCGTTCGGACGACCCCCGCTTTGGTGGTCTTTCCGCGATTGAGGTCACAGCAGACGGGACCGAATTTGTTGCTATTGGTGATCGGGGGATGTCGGTGCGCGGCATGTTTGAACGCGCAAACGGGATCATCGCCGACATCCAGATCACTGAGATATCACCTTTACTGGATACAGATGGCCAACCGCTCCGAGATGATAATGCCGATTCAGAGGGGCTGGCCATCGATCTCGATGGGCATTCATTCGTTTCGTTCGAAGCAAATCACGGGGTTCGTGAGTTTACGAAACTCGACGAAGCCGCCTCGGCTTTTTTAACCAGCCGCAGCTTTCGTCAGCTTCAAACCAACTCGTCGCTGGAAGCCCTGGCGGTCGATCAAACTGGGGCAATCTATACGATCCCCGAACGGTCAGGACGCGCGGATCGTCCCTTTCCCGTCTATCGGTTGCAGCGCGGGGTCTGGACGAAACCGTTTGATATCCCGCGACGCGGTGCTTTTCTCGTCGTGGGTGCAGACTTTGGGCCGGATGGGCGGCTTTACATCCTTGAGCGGGATTTCGTTGGCTTCGGCTTTCGCAGCCGGGTACGCCGTTTCGATGCGGCCGGCGGAATGGAAGAAACGCTGCTCACAACCGGGGCTGGGAAACATGATAACCTCGAAGGGATCAGCGTCTGGAGCGACGAAGCTGGCAATACCAGACTGACGATGGTGTCCGATGACAATTTCCGAACCTTCCAGCGGACAGAGATCGTGGAATATCGCATCAACGATTGACGGATAACGGATCAGGCGTTAATTCGCCTCGTCCCCGGATGATCCGTCGGACCAAGTGCCGCACCCTTGTCAAAACGGATAAACCAGACATGACACGTATCCTTCCCGGCGTTATCGCCATGGCCATCATCGTTGTGGCGTCGAACATTCTTGTGCAATTCCTCATCCTCGATGGGCTTTTGACCTGGGGGGCGTTCACCTACCCGCTGGCATTTCTGGTGACTGATATCATGAACCGGGTCTACGGGTCGGCAGCGGCGCGTAGGGTTGTATTCGCTGGTCTGGTGGTGGGTATTATCTGCTCGCTGATCGGATCGCAGATCATGTTGCAGGGGGACGGATACACGTACCCGGCAGTTGCACTAAGGATCGCAATCGCCTCGGCCACAGCATTTTTGATCGCGCAACTTCTTGATATCGCAGTATTTAACCGCCTTCGCGAGGGGTCATGGTGGAAAGCGCCGTTGGGGAGCACATTGGTCAGCTCTACCGTCGATACTGCGATCTTCTTTTCTATCGCTTTCGCTGCCATCTTCAACGGTCTTAGCGCATCGGCGGCGGACGAAGTCATCTGGGCGCAAGATGCTGTTCCGTTCCTCAACAGCGGACCAATGGTCCCGCTGTGGATGTCGCTCGCCGTGGCAGATTGGGCTGTAAAGCTCAGCATCGCACTGATCGCGCTGGTCCCATTTCGCATCATTGTGGGCCGGATACTGCGACCTGCCGCGTAAATCGTATGGCTGGTATATTTTTACTTGAAATATACCAAATCTGTGCCACCCTCCTGATCAGGCGAAACATTTGAAAGGAGGTGATCCAGTGCATCATGAGGTATTGGAGAAGTGTGTCGGGACAGCTTGGGAGGTACGCAGCTAGGGCAGCCCTTGGCTGAAGTAGACCCAAGGTGGGCAACCTAACCGACCCGCCTCCGTGAATCAGGAAAGGGCCAACCCATCGTCGGGTTGGCCCTTTTTTCATGCGAGAACACGCACCCTTTTTTTGACGGGACGAAAACGGTCGGCTATGCGTCGGCAAAACGTCGGGCACGGGCGCACTGTAATTATGCTAAAAATTAACGAACAAATCGAAATCGCGGATTGGGAGCTGACCGAAAGCTTCACCCGCTCATCCGGTCCGGGTGGGCAGAATGTGAACAAGGTGTCCACAGCGGTTGAACTTCGGTTTGAGGCCGAAAGATCACCGAACTTGCCCGACCCAGTCAAGCGTCGCCTGCGCAGGTTGGCGGGACGACGGTGGACGCTTGATGGCGCCGTGGTGATCTTCGTGCAGGAAACACGCAGCCAAGCCCGCAACAGAGAGATCGCACGAGAACGGCTGGCCGATCTGATCCAGAAGGCATGCGAGAAACCCAAACGGCGGGTACCCACGCGACCGACCAAGGGGTCAATCCGGCGGCGGTTGGCGGATAAGAAAGCGCGGGGCGATGTGAAAGCTCTCAGAGGGAAGGTGGACGAGTAACTGGGGCGGCATCTCTGAAGCCGTGTTCAGAGAACGACGGCTTCGAGCCCAAATTCACAGATGCTGCGGAAGCAACGGATGTCAGCAATGCCTGTCGGAGTTTGCCGCGCCAATTTACAAACACGATTTCCTAAGCTCTTATGGCGTCATGTTGGCTAAACTACTTAACAGGCTTGCTAGACGTCGAAATGCCAAGCGCAATCCGCTTGCTTGTTTGGTATGCCCCCACGTTCTAGAAGACCCGAGGTCAATCAACTTTCTATGCCGGGTTCAGGACGGCTATGCCGCCAGCTGCAGTGAAACTTGCAAGGAGTTCGAGGCTGGAAGAGATCTTGGGATGATCCATCTCGGTCATTTGCTGTCTTTGGATGAAAAACTGACCGACATTGGCGGATTGCCTATCAACGTTGCGCTAGAGCGAGACGGCAACGAATGGATGCCAAACTACTTCTTTGAGGAGTATCAACCTGTTGAAGGTGATTTTGTTGCGCCAAGCGAAAGAGATCGCTTGCTTAGTATTAGGGATGGCGATTTGGTCTTCGCTTTTTCGTTAGGCAACAGTGAGTTGGTGACAGCGAGTTTGGATGACGGTTTCCAGATCATTCCTTTTTGGGAAAATGCCGATCAGAGTTCCGAGTTTCAATCACATCTGCTTGGCACTGAGAAACTTAAACATTTGCCTTTTGCCCAACTCAAGTCTTGGGCCAAGCAAAACGGGATTATTTTCCTGGGCCCAAACTTCTTGTGCGAGCACTTCGACTATGCATTGATCGCTAGGTGAGCAGGTTGAGACGAGAACAACTCGGTTGACGAGAACGGCCATTGGCGCAGCCGCAGCGAAAGGCAGCAAAGTCCGCACTGCGGTCATCGCCCTAGCGCCTGATGATGGTCTGCTAACCGGGACAAACCTGCCATGCTCGCGGGCGAGGCGTCACTCATGATCCAGATAGCGGCTCTAAACACATTCGTATGTCAGGTTCTGCAAAAGTCGTTCACAGAGGTGCGGTACGAGAACCGGTCTTTGTATCTCATTGAGATATGGACAGGTGAAAGTCCCAACCGATCTGTCCAAACCTAGGATTTGAAATGTCTACACTGATCAGAGCTCATCATGTTCAGTAGACTAAATCTGATTGGCCCGGCCCAACGTCAGGCGATGTAGCAACTAAATGTGAGGAATTCATCGTGAGAACGAAATAGGCAACATAAAACGATAGCTGTTCTGCGCCAGTTCGGCGGGTGCGGGTGCAAACCGTCCCGCGCGGCCAACGGCCTGCAAGGCGGCTTGATCAAAGGCTGCGTTGCCAGACGATTGCTGTATCCCCTGCGCGAGTAATTGCCCGGTTCGCGATACGGTCAAAGTTACCACAACCTGTCCTGACCCGCGCACACCGTTTGGGAAGCGTTTACGACGTTCAATCCGCGCACGAATATCAGCCCCCCAGATCGCCTGCAGTTCAGCAGCCTGCGCAGGTGCCAAGGTGCTGCCAGCGGATACACCCGACAATCCGGACTGCGTACCGCCGCCCGAACCTGCTGCCCTTTGTTCGGCTTGGGCAGGCTGCGCGCTGGCCGACGTCTGTGCGGGGCGGGACTGCGGTCGTTGCGACTGAGATGGTGCCGCGGTCGGTGGTCGTTCCGCCGGTTGCTTTTGCATGACCGGCGCTTGCGGTGGCTGTGGTGGTGTCATCAAGGTTGGCAAGGCGATCGGCGCGACCGATGGCGCAAGAGCTGGGATCTGAGGAAGATCAGGCACATCCGAGTCTGGAGGCTGCACCACCTCTGGCGGCGTTTCCGTTGCATCGGGGGGATTTTCCCATTCTGCGACCATCTGGCGTGTTTGGGCTGTTGCACCGACAAGCGACACCAAGGTCTCGCCGCCCTGGCCACTACTTTGCGCTCCATCGGTTGCGGGTTGCATAAAGACCATGATGTGCGTGGCCAGGGCCGCGCCGGTGAAGACCAGGGTTTCGATGAGGCGTCTCATTGTGGGATCACAGCGATTTCGACGCGGGCGACGCCTGCTGCACCAAGTTGTTGTAGAATATTGGCAAGCATGCTTGCCTCTAGTGCCGCGTCTGCCCGGAGCAGGGCAACGTCAGTTTCATCCATCTGTGCCTTGAGGTTGGCAACGGCTGTTTTTCCAGTAGTGCCATCAAAGTGCATGGTGCCAACCCCATTGATGTAAAGGATCAGTTCAGCCTGCGCGTCGGTACCCTCGGTGGCGTTTGGGGTTTCAACCTCAAATGGCTCGGGGGGCGTCAGTTGCGATGTCATCAAAAAGAAGATCAGCAGCAAGAACACCACGTTGATCATCGGCACAATGGATTCGGCGCGCGGTCGTCGTGGGCTGGGGTCGGTGATATCCATTCTTATTCGACCAAGACGAGCGTTGTGAAACCAGCACCGCGCAACGTATCGGTCACGGTGATGATCCGCTGCAATGTAGCCCCATCTGCACCACGGATGATGATCGGATCAGAGGGACCTTGCATCATCGTTGTCAGTTGCGCCGCTAATTGAGCGGCGCTAATGCTCACACCATTCAATCGGATCGACGTGGGGTCGATGTCGACCAGCCGTGGCGGGCCAGAGTATTGCCCGCCTCCCCCCGCGAGCGGCAGGGGCAACACGGCATCCACCCCAAATCGCGACGCCAGCATAAAGAACACAAGAAGCAAGAACACCACATCAATCATGGGTGTGAGGCTGGGGCGCCGTCGCGGCCGCGTTGGTTCGGAGGCAAACATCGTTACTCGGCGGCCATCTGAAGTGTTAGGGGTTTATAGGCCACAAAAAGTCGCGTTACGTTGTCTTCGGTATCGCGACGGATGCGGTCAATGACTGCCTCAAACCATGTCAGCGCGACCGAGGCGGGGATCGCCACGGCCATGCCTGCAGCGGTGGTCAACAAGGCCTCCCATATCCCACCGGCGAGCAGCGCAGGGTCGGCGCGGTTTCCGGCCTCTTGCAGGGCCTGAAAAGCTGCAATCATGCCCAGGACAGTGCCGAGCAGCCCCAAAAGCGGCGCAATGGTTGCGATCAATTCCAAGGCGCGCAGCCCTGTGCCAGCATCCGCGATTTCCCGGCGTGCCACGCGGGTTGTCTCCTCGCGTGCGCGGTCTTCGGGATGGGTGCAGACGGCGTGCAATGCTGCACTAACAGTCTTTGACCGAACGCCCATGCGGCCTGCCACAGCCTTTTGAGCCAAGTCCAGTTGGCCTTCCTCAAATAAACTCACAGCGTGCCTGGCCCGCCCTGTCGACCACGCCCCGATCAACGCGAGCCGCCATATCTTCCACAGGATGATTGCAGTTGTGATGACGGATAGGCCTGCAATTGCCCAAATGGACGGTCCGCCGTCTTGAAGAAAGACGAGTGCCTGATCGACGGCCCCTTGAACGGGATCAACGGTGGTAGGCTCTACGATTGGGGATTGTGTCGCGACATCCGGTGTGGATGGCGGGGCCGGTAAGCTGGGCGCAAGATCTGTAGGTATATTTGGCGCACTGTCTTGTGCGGCGGCCGGGACCGCTGCACATAGTGCGAGCAAAAGATATGCGAAACAGAATTGACGCGCCATGCAAGGCTCCCGATACCAAAGTCAGAGGACTGTGAGTTTTCTTGGGATGGCTGGCGGTCCGGCATAGGTGTGCTGCCGTCGTGCTTGCTGTGTCCCGAGGGACAGTTGTAACGCCCATAAGAATTCCGATGTTTTTTGTCAACAAAGCGGACGTCTTTAATTCTGATTATTTTGCTCAGATTAGTGTCTGGACGCCTTTCGCACAACGGATTATGTGGGAAGGACAAGAAGCCAGCCTCCTGCCAGCTATCGCCTAAGCTCTAACAGGAGATGCTTCATGTCCCTTTACGCAAAACTTGCGGTGCTCAGCGCTGCGACATGCATTGCCGCGCCTGCGCTGGCGCAAAATGTGTCCATCAACACCTATGCAGGCGAGGTTTCGGTCACCGCCAATCCGCAAACGATTGCCGTTCTGGATATCGCAGCTATCGATACCTTGGATGCCCTGGGTGTGCCGATTGCCGGTATCCCCTCACCACAATATGTCGACTATCTTGGTAGCGTGGCCGCTGGTGCCACGACTGTCGGGTCACTGTTCGAACCCGATTTCGAAGGTCTCGCGATTTTGGATCCCGATCTAATTGTGGCCGGTGGGCGGTCGTCTACGCAGGTAGAGCCGCTGTCCGAGATCGCGCCAACCATCGATATGACCATCTGGGGCGACAACCATATTGAACAGGTATTGTCCCGCCTGAACGGTTTTGGCGTTTTGACCGGTAAAGAAGCCGAAGCCGAAGCCTTGACCGAAGCGTTCGACGCACGCTTAGCTGATGCTCAGGCAGCCGTTGCCGGTAAAGGCAATGCGCTGGTTGTTATGACGAATGGCGGCAAAGTGTCCGCCTATGGGGCCGGGTCCCGCTTTGGCTGGTTACACAACGCGTTGAACCTGCCTGAAGCCGTAGAAGGGGTTGATAACGAAACCCACGGCGAGGCGATTTCCTTTGAATTCATCGCCGATGCCGACCCGGATTGGCTGATCGTGATCGACCGCTCTGCTGCTATTGGTCAGGAAGGCGAGGCAGCGACCACGACGCTGGAAAACCCGCTTGTCGCAGGCACGACCGCATGGTCAGAGGACCAAGTGATTTATCTAAATTCGGCCAATGTCTACATCGCAGGCGGCGGCTATCAGGCCATGATGGATACGTTTGAGACGTTGATCGCAGGTTTCGGCGGCGGTGCTTAGGACTCGGCCTTATCTGTTGACCGGCCTTGCATTGCTCATCCTTTCGGGGGTGAGCATTTTCATTGGTGTCGGGCAGTTATCATTGGGGACGGTCTGGCATGATCCGGCGGCGTTGCAATTGCTGTGGATCAGCCGCATTCCCCGAACGCTGGCCGCCCTTCTGGTGGGCTCCAGTATCGCTGTGGCTGGGGTGATCATGCAGCTCTTGGTGCGTAACCGTTTTGTCGAGCCCGGCACCACGGGTACCTCTGAGGCGGCTATGTTGGGTCTGCTGGCCGTGACTATCCTGGCCCCTGGTTGGCCGATCATGGCCAAGATGATTGTCGCAGCATGTGCATCCCTGATCGGGATCGCTGGGTTCTTTGCCCTGATCCGGAAACTACCCCCCGACCAGCCATTGATGATACCGCTTGTCGGGTTGATCTATGGCGGCATCTTGGGGGCCGCGGCCACGTTTATCGCTTTTCAGGCTGACCTGATCCAATATCTGGGCGTCTGGATGAGCGGTGAATTCTCTGGCGTGTTGGCTGGCCGTTATGAACTGCTGTGGTTGGCGGGCGGTTTGGCCGTGCTGGCCTATCTGGCCGCAGACCAATTTACTGTTGCAGGGTTGGGGCAGAAAGCCAGCCTGTCACTTGGTTTGCGCTACGGTCAGGTGCTGACCTTGGGGGTTGTCACCGTGGCGCTCGTATCATCTCTGGTGATCGTGACCGTGGGCATCTTACCTTTTATCGGATTGGTGGTTCCCAATATCGTGTCCCGTTTGATGGGGGATAATTTGCGTCAAACCTTGCCGGTGGTGGCGGGTATGGGGGCTGGCTTTGTTTTGCTGTCCGACATCATTGGGCGCGTCGCTCGTTATCCTTATGAAATTCCGGCTGGGACCGTCTTTGGCGTTTTAGGGGCGGTTGTTTTTCTTTGGCTGTTGCTGCGTAAACCCCATGCCTGACCGGTGGTTTCTGATCCTGTTGGGCGCTCTGGTCGCGGCCTCTGCCCTGTTCTTGACGTGGGGGTTAAGCACGCGCATCTGGTTCATTCTGGAACTTCGCTTGGTAAAACTCGCTGGCCTGATCACCGTTGGTATAGCGGTGGGTATAGCCACGATGCTGTTTCAGACCCTAAGCGGCAACCGCATTTTGACGCCTGCGATCATGGGATTTGATGCGCTGTTCCTGCTGGTCCAGACCAGCTTGGTTTTCTTCATCGGTGGTTTTGGTTTCGTGCAACTGCCCGGCCCAGTCGTGTTCGGGATCAATACTGCAGTGATGATGGTTGCAGCGGTCACGCTATTTGGCGCGCTCTTGCATAACAACCGCCGCGATATCCAATTGATGATCCTTGTGGGTGTGATTTTTGGCCTGTTATTTCGGTCACTCACCTCTTTCATGCAGCGGCTGATTGATCCGTCGGAATTCGCTATTGTCCAAGGGACGATGTTCGCACAATTCGGGGGGATCAACAGGGTCGAGCTACTGACGTCTGTCTGTTTGCTGCTGCCCCTGCTTGTCTGGATCTGGCGGCAATGTCCGGTGCTGGACACGATGGCGCTGGGGCGTGATCCCGCCCGTAGTCTGGGCGTGCCATATGACGGGCTGCAGTTTCGCCTGCTATGTGCGATTGCCGCACTGGTGTCTATCGCGACGGCTTTGGTTGGCCCGATCACCTTTCTGGGACTGTTGGTGTCCAGCCTGACCTACAGCCTGATGCGCAGCCATCGCCATGCGCTTTTGTTACCGACCTCTGCAGCAATGGCCGCATTGATCCTGGTCTTTGGGCAGACTGTTTTTGAGCAGGTTCTCGACCTGCAATCCACCCTATCCATCGTGATCGAATTCGCAGGCGGGCTTTTGTTTCTGTTTCTATTAGCACGGGGGAAGCTACAATGATCGACATATCAGGTGTCAGTTACGCTATCGGCAAAGCCCAAATTCTAAAGGACGTGAGCCTGCATATTCCATGCGGCCAGATCACGGCGTTGATTGGGCCAAATGGGGCGGGAAAATCCACACTTTTGAACCTGATGTCGGGACAGGAACCGCTACAGACCGGTACGGTGTCGGTGGACGCATTGCACATTGGCCAGACGCGTCCACGTGATCTAGCGTTGAAAATGGCGGTTGTGGCCCAGCATGTGGGCGTGGCCAGCCGGTTGCGGGTCCGGGATTTGATCAGCTTTGGGCGCTGGCCCCATAATCAAGGCCGACCAACAGCGGCTGATCACACCATGATCGCCCAAGCCCTGGACCGGTTTGATTTAAATGCATTGGCCGACCGATTTCTTGACGAAGTATCAGGCGGGCAGCGGCAGCGCGCCTTTGTCGCGATGGCCTATGCCCAAGACACCGACTGGCTACTGTTGGATGAGCCTCTCAACAACCTTGATCTGCGGCATGCCAGCAGGTTGATGGCCGAGCTTCACCGGCTTGCCAGGGAACAAGACAAAAGCATCGTGATCGTATTGCATGATCTGAACTATGCAGTGGCCTGGGCCGATCACGTTGTGGCCATGAAAAACGGCGCGCTTGCCTTTGAGGGTGCGACACAAAAGGTAACCAATGCAGAAAACTTAAGTGCATTGTACGATACTGACGTGCGCCTAGTGCAGACCGAAGATGAAGTATTCGTGGCGCATCATAGATAGCATATGACGCGCCACGCAGTTTCTAGAACGATTTGGAGGCGCTAATTGTAATGGAACGGCCGGGCTCATTCAGTGGGATAACGGAATCGGCGTATTCCTGACCGTAGGTGGCGCGGCTTGCGTAGCTTTCATCAAATAGGTTGCTGACTTCACCGCGGACGGTCCAAGTTGGTGACTGGGCAGGACTGTATTCCACAAAGGCGTTCACCACCTCATAGGCATCGAGAGGCGTCCCCGCGTCACCGGTATCCACGTCATAGGTGTCAACATATTCGAGTGCGATCTCTGCGTTTGCGCCGACAGTCACCCCAAGATCGACAAAACTGTGCTGTGCCTCGATCGTGATAATCTCACCTATGGGTGTGGTCAGATAGGTTCCCGAGAAAGAGTCCGCATTGTTCCCGTTCACATCCGCGTTAATGTTGGCATAGCCGATACGCACCAGACCATCGGCCCATGCATAGCCGACACCAACTTCGAACCCTTCGACATCCAAGTCGCTGGTTACATCTGCGCCTGCGCTATAGCCCGCAGTGCGCGCGTTTTCTATTTCAGTTTTAAATAGTTTTGCGTTCAGGTTCCAGTTTCCAAAGTTAGCCGTGGATGCAAGAAAGACGTTATTCGCGACAACCGGATCAATACCATCGTCGGGATAAGTCCAGGCGGGGTTCATGATGAAGTTTTCGGCCAAGGCAACACCGCCCCAAACCCGCGAATATCCCGTACTGACTGTGATCGCATTGGTGATGTCGTATTCACCCGAGATATTGCCAGACAGGCCATTGTCGTCAAACGCGCTGCCATCCACCCCTTCAAATTCGGCGAAATCAGCGCGTCCGCCGAATGAAATGCGTGCGACCTCGGTAAGATCGAGACGGGCTTGCGCAAAGGCCCCAATATTTGAGGAACTCTCCTCAGCGTCATAGCTGTTCGCACTGTCATCAAGGTTTACTTCTTCGAAGGAAGCCGTGTCGGAATAGAAGTCGAAGCCTGCGGTGACTGATCCTAGCCCCAGCGTGAATTTATTCTGAAAAACCCCGTTAATGCTTTCTGTTGTCGCAGAGTCCAGAATAGTATCGGTAAAGGGAGTAGCAAGGTCAGTCACACTATATGCGATTGATATCTTAGGGTCCCACAACCCCTCAGGCGTTTCATCTGTATATGTCAAAACGTAGTTTTGACGCTGTAGATCGTAATTTCTCACGGTTGCTTCGCTGCCGACAAAAGATCCGATGTTGGCACGAAACGGCCTGTTTTCATCATCTTGAACATTCTCAAATGAAAAGGCCAATCGGTGGCCGGTTTCCGATTCATAGGCCAGTTTTCCCAACCCACTCAACAAGCTCGTTCCGGAACCAATGATGGTATCGCCGCTTCCGTCTTCGCGTTCGTCACCCTCGGCGTATTTCAAAAAGCCCAGCGCCTCAAATCCGCCGCTGCGGCCAAATAGCGTCAGGCTATTGGTCAGGGTCTCGCCATTTGATTCAATTTCGGTTCCGAAAGAACCACCGAAGTTATCGCCCTCTGCCAGCAGATCGCCGGCATCTTTTGTTTCATAGGCAATAGAGCCCGCAAGTGCGCCGGGGCCTGCATCTGCCGGAGCGACGCCGGGATCAATGCTCACCGCTTTCAGCAACGCCGGGTCGATCAAAGTGGTCGCATTGTGGTGGAAGATACGGTTGTTCTGCCGTGCACCATCAATTGTTACTGCGAGGTTGGTTTCTTCGACCCCGTTGACGTAAAGTTTTTGCGATGTCGGAATGGAACTGCCTACAGAAATCGTCGGCTCACTTATGAACAAATCCTGCAGATCTGTTGGGTTGTGTAACGCGAGGCTTTCGGCGCTTACGCCTATGGTATTGCCGCCATCACTTTCCAGTGCAGAGCCATCACCGCTCTCGACGGTAATGGGGTCCAGCTCAAATGGTTCGGCAGTTTGCGCTGCGGCATAGGGTACGCATACGCTGGTTGATAACATTAGGGCGCAAATCGATCGGGACATCCGGGGCCACCTTTTTCAGCTAAGAAATTTCCTGGTGGCTTTAGCGATAATGCGATAGCTGCCTCGCCCGGCGCAAAGCATACCCGATGGAATTACTCAAGTATAATGATGCGCTGGCGCGTTACTTTTGTGGTGGTTTAGTTTTCTGACCACACCATCCCTTCAAAATCATCTCGAAAAGCAAAACGTTCCAGATGCGCGTCGATCATTTGTTTTGCTGATAAAGCGTCCGATCCGTCGTTAAGTTTAACTTTGATACGTATTCTGGCGCTATCTGCCTCAAAGTCAGTTGGGCCGAATCCCAATGCGGCAAATCCACGTTCGTTATCATAATGGACCTCAACCTTATGGGCGAAATGTTTGCAAAGTTGCTGTAAGTACTTTGACGCGTTCGAAGTTTCGAAAGTTCCGGTCAGTGAGGCCATGATACAATCCTGATTATTTTTATCAGATTTATCAAATGGATGCCGCCGTGCAACCCAATTATTTCTGATTTGACCCGATGAGAGGATGATCGCTACCACGCCAGAAAGCGCATATCACCCCTTGCATCGGTGAAAATTGCGGCCTATCCAACGACCAGTCGCCCGGTAGGCTAAGCGGATTATACGTCCAAGCAGTCCATCCCAGCCACAATCCAAGGTGGAGTGCGATGTGAATATTCCCTTAGCAAATGCGGTCACGGATGCTAACGCTGACGTTCATCTTGCAACCATTGGGGGTGCAACGGGTGCGCGATCCAGCGACATCTATGGGTTGGACAACTGGAGCGATGACCTTCTACATGTCCGTTCTGACGGTGATCTGTGTTTGTGCAATCCTGCGGGTGACACGCCAGTGGTTTCATTGCCGCAGATTATGGACGCTTTGGCACAACGGGGGATTTCTGCGCCGATCCAGTTGCGGGTGCAGCCCTTTTTAGACCGGGCTTTAGACAGGCTGCATAATGCATTTCAGACCGCGTTTCGGGACACCAAGTACACTGGCAGCTATCGGGGCGTGTTTCCGGTAAAGGTCAACCAGCAATCAGATGTGATCGAGCGGTTGACCCACGCTGGCAAGCCCTACCACTTTGGCCTCGAAGTTGGATCAAAACCAGAGCTGCTGATAGCGCTTGCCCAGTCGATGTCACCTGAAGCCTTGCTGATCTGCAATGGTGCCAAAGATGCTGCATTTATCCATCTGGCGATCCTGTCTCAAAAGCTGGGATTCAACACGATCATCGTGTTGGAAAGCCTACATGAGTTTGAAATCGTCCACCGTATCGCCCGCGATCTGGACGTACGGCCCATTTTGGGCGTGCGGATTAAGCTGACGGAAACCGTAACCGGGAAGTGGCAGGCCTCATCAGGGGATCGATCCGTCTTTGGGCTGAGCGCGCTGGACTTGATGCATCTGATGAAACGCCTGCAAGACACCGGCATGATAGATTGCCTTGTTTTGCAACACACCCATCTCGGGTCACAAGTCCCCAACATCATGGACGTGCGGCGTGCGGCGACAGAGGCCTGCCGGTTTTATACGGAACTGTCGGCCTTAGGCGCTCCGCTGCAATATCTTGATCTGGGTGGTGGCCTAGGCGTGGACTATACTGGCGAACGGCGGGCCGACGAAAACTCGGTCAATTATACGGTTGATGAATATTGTGCCAATCTGATCGAAACCGTCCGCTACGCCATGGACGAGGCTAGCATCACCCACCCAACGATTGTCACCGAAAGCGGCCGTTTCGTTGTGGCACAATCTGCAATTTTTGTGTTCAACATCCTTGATTCAACCCTTTACGACAGCTCTGAAAAACCCGACGTCGGACCGGGTGACCACCATTTGCTTGACGATCTGCTGGCGGTTGAAGGCTATATTTGCGGTGCGCGCCTGCAAGAGGCTTTCAATGATGCGATATATTATCGCGATGAAATCCGGGCCCTGTTCCGCCGTGGTCAAATTGACCTGCAGCTTTTGTCACGGGCCGAACAAGGGTTCTTGTATCTGCTATCCCGGCTCAAAACCGAGGCCGCGAAAGAAGAACACGCAGGCCAGATCGATGAACAGCTGACCGGATTTGTGGACTACTACCACGGTAATTTCTCCCTGTTTCAATCGCTACCAGATGTTTGGGCGATTGATCAGCTGCATCCGATCATGCCCTTGCAACGATTAAATGAGCCCCCCATCCGTAGCGCTGTCTTGACCGATATCACCTGCGACAGCGACGGAAAAATTGATCAGTTCGTCTTGAAAGGTGGGGTATCGGAGGCCTTGCCCGTACATCCGCTGCGTGTTGGCGAAGACTATTATGTCGGCGTGTTCTTCGTGGGCGCGTATCAGGAAACCCTGGGTGATCTGCACAATCTGTTTGGCGACCCTAATGTCGTGACCATATCGCTTGATGACGCAGGTGGCTTTGACATCGAAAGTGAAACGGATGGCGATACGATCGCGCAGGTCCTGTCCTATGTGGAATATGACCCGAACGATTGCCTGACCACATTTCGCAAAACTGTGGAACGGGCCGTCAAGGCGGGCCGGGTGAACGCCGCTGAACGACGCACGATGATAACGGCCTACAAAGACAGCTTGGCCGGGTCGACATATTTCGGCGCTGAGCGCTGACGAACAAACAAAGGATCCCATGATGAAAAATGTTCTGGTTGTGGGTGCGGGCGGCGTTGGTGCCGTTGCCGTTGTGAAAATGGCGATGCACCCCGAAATCTTCGAAAAAATCACTCTGGCCAGCCGCACCGTTTCCAAATGCGATGACATCGCAAGAAACGTCAAAGAGCGGACAGGCGTTGTGATCAATACCGCGCAGATCGATGCGATGGATGTGCCGGCCACAGCGGCTTTGATCCGTGAAACCGGTGCGGAGCTAGTGGTCAATCTGGCGTTGCCGTACCAAGACTTGGCGCTGATGGATGCCTGTCTGGAAGCGGGTGTGCATTATCTGGATACCGCTAATTACGAACCCGAAGACAACGCAAAATTCGAGTATCACTGGCAATGGGCTTATCAGGATCGGTTCAAGGCCGCAGGGCTGACGGCGATTTTGGGCTCTGGCTTTGATCCCGGTGTCACCTCGATCTTTGCCACATGGATCCGCAAGCACAAGCTGGATAGCATCCGCCTAATCGACATCCTCGATTGCAACGGCGGCGATAACGGCAAAGCCTTTGCGACCAACTTTAATCCAGAGATTAACATCCGCGAAGTGACAGCTACTGCCCGCCATTGGGAAAACGGGGATTGGGTCGAAACCCCTGCCATGACCCGCAAGGTCGCGTTCGATTTCCCCGCTGTGGGCGAAAAGAACATGTATCTGATGTATCATGAGGAACTTGAAAGCCTCAAAACCCACTTCCCCGAGGTCGAGCGCGCGCGCTTCTGGATGACCTTTGGCGACGCTTACATCAACCATGTCACCGTGTTGCAGAACATCGGTATGACCCGGATTGATCCGGTCATATATGAAGGCAAGGAAATCATCCCATTGCAGTTCCTGAAGGCTGTGCTGCCTGACCCCAGTGATCTGGGGGCACTGACCAAGGGCAAGACCTGTATTGGCGACATCATCACCGGGCCATCCGGGGACAGCGAAAAAACATACTACATCTATAACATCTGCGATCACGAGGAATGTTATGCCGAGGTTGGCAGCCAGGCCGTGGCCTATACGACCGGCGTGCCTGCGATGATTGGTGCCGCGATGATGATGAAAGGTATCTGGCTGGAACCTGGCGTGTGGAACACCGAACAGCTGGATCCGGATGCATTCATGGAGATGCTCAACACCGATGGCTTGCCGTGGCAGGTCGTTGAACTTGACGGACATCCAGAGTTCTAAAAATGGATATCAAGGTCCTCTCAGCAGATAGCTTTGCGCGATTTGACCTGACCCGCGTCCCATCGCCTTGCTTTGTCGTGGATAAGGTTGCGATGGAACGGAACCTGTCCATTTTGGCCGATGTGGCTGATCAATCAGGGGCGCAAGTTTTGCTGGCCCTAAAGGCGTTTTCCATGTTCGCGCTGGCCCCCTTGGTCGATAAATATCTATCGGGTACCTGTGCGTCGGGTCTTTATGAAGCGCGGTTAGGTCGCGATAAATTTGCAGGTTTGGTCAGCACTTACTGCGCGGGCTTCAAAGCGGCGGATCTCGACGAGATTATCGCACTTTCCGATCATTTGACATTCAACACACCAAGTCAGTACCGGCGCTTTGCCGGGCAAGTGCAGGCGGCCCGTGACGCAGGCCAGCGCGTCAGCATGGGGTTACGCATCAACCCCGAACATTCCGAAGGTTGGACCGAAAAGTACGACCCAGCCGCGCCCTGCTCGCGGCTTGGCACCCCAATCAGCCAAATTACTGACGCAGATCTGGAGGGGGTCGATGGGCTGCACATGCACACGCTTTGCGAACAGGGATTTGCCCCCCTGAAGCGGACGTGGGACGCGATTGAGGACCGTTTGGCAGCGCGGTTGCCGGACATGAAATGGCTCAATCTTGGGGGTGGGCATCACATCACGACGCCCGATTATGACCGGGCCGGGCTCATCGCATTGATGCGGGATATCCAAGAAAAATATGGCGTTCAGGTATACCTTGAACCGGGTGAAGCTTGTGCTCTTCACGCGGGCATTCTGGTCGGCGAAATCCTTGATGTGGCGGAAAATGATATGCCGCTTGCCATCACCGACATCTCTGCCACATGCCACATGCCCGACGTGATCGAAGCGCCTTATCGGCCTGATCTTCTGGGCGAGACTGAGGCCGGGACAACAACCCGTATCGGTGGACCATCGTGTTTGGCTGGCGATGTGATTGGCGACTACACGACCGCCCGGCCGTTCAAGCACGGCCAACGCATCGCCTTCCTAGATCAGGCACATTATTCGATGGTCAAAACGAACACGTTCAACGGCGTGCCACTGCCTGCCATCGCCCTTTGGAATTCGGATACGGACGACCTACAGATGATCCGCGAATTTGATTATGATGACTTTCTGGAACGGCTGTCATGACCCATTTCCTTGAAGGTGAACTTAGCTCGGCAGAGCTTGACCCCCAGACCGCGCGTTTCCGGATCATCCCCGTCCCGCTAGAACGGACCGTGTCATATGGGGCCGGGACTGCGGGAGGACCTGCCGCAATTCTTGAGGCCAGCGTTGAGCTTGAGCGCCTGTTCCGAGGCACGGAGACTTGTGCGCAAGGCATTGCTACCGAAGAGCCTGTGGATTGTACCGGTTCGCTGCCCGAGGTGATGGAGGCCATCGCCCGCCGGACCGAGGCCGTAGTCAAATCAGGCGCAATCCCCGTGACGTTGGGCGGTGAACATGCGCTCAGCTACGGGGCGGTGCGTGGCGTCGCGCGTGCGCTGGACCGACCCCTTGGCATCGTGCAAATTGACGCCCATGCGGATCTACGCAAGGCCTACCAAGGGGAACGCCACTCGCATGCATCGGTCATGCAACTTCTTGCGGAAGAAGACGGTATCAGCATCGCACAATTCGGTGTCCGGGCACTCTGCGCCGAAGAAGTCGCGCGCCGCGATACGTGCAGAGTGTTCTACCGCGACGCTGAAGAATTGGTGACGCAAAACATCCACGCCGTCGATCTGCCTGATGACTTTCCAGAGGACATCTATGTCAGCTTCGATGTCGATGGCCTCGACCCATCCATCTTGCCTGCCACAGGCACGCCAGTTCCCGGAGGGCTTGGCTACTACCAAGCCCTCAGCCTGTGCAGGCATGCCCTTAAGGGGCGCCGCTTGGTCGGTTGCGACATTGTCGAACTAGCGCCCGATAAGCACAGCACCGTCTCGAACTTCACGACAGCGCAGATCACCTATGCGCTGATGTCCCTCGCGGACTGAGCAAGGCCAAAAGCCCAGCCAAAACCCATCGTAACGATTTCGTCGGATCATCCCCGGATCACACCCGGGACTGGTCGGGTTTTCCAATCACCGCTTGGCCTTTTGGCCATTCCGAAAGGCTTGCTCATATGCGAACTTTGGCACATCCCCTGCCGACCTCACCTTGGCAACCTCCTTTGACCATGATGCCACACGCGCCCGATCACGCGGCGCGTGCGACTTTCAAGGCGCTGCTGAATTGCTACATGCGCGAGGTATCATCGGGTGTCATCCCCCCCAGCGACCGCAGTGCGCCGATGCAGATCGATTTTGAATTGACCAGTAGTTTCACGCGGCTGCGGGTAGAGGTGAGTTACTGGTCGCTGACAGGGCCGCATGACTTTGGTGCACTGCAACTTTACGATCTGGCAGGGCAAGCGTGGCGGCAGGCCACGATTGGCGAAGTGATCCCGATGTTGGTGACTGACTGTTTTGCACGCATACCCGAGGCCACTGACGATAAAATGCTGGAGCTGCTGCGCCGTGTTTTGAACAGCTACGATCAGATCAACAAAACAAGCCGCGACAGCGCAGGCCCAGAGGCCAATTTTCTATCGGCCGAACAAAGCCTGCATTTTGGGCATTGGCTGCATCCCACCCCCAAAAGCCGTGAGGGCATGACGGACCTACACCAGCAAGCCTACGCGCCTGAATTCGGGGCGACTTTCCAATTGCACTATTTCGCAGCCCATAACAGCATCGTCAAAACCGGCTCTGCGGATGGGCGTAGCCTGCATGAGATTTTGCAAGATATTCCCGGTCTGACTTTGGATGTCCTGAACCCAGACGAAACTCTTATCCCAATGCACCCTTTGCAGGCTGACGCGCTGCGATTGCGGCCTCTGGTCAAAGGGCTGATCAAAGACGGGTTTTTGCGGGACCTTGGCCCTGCCGGCGATCCGTTTACCGCTACATCATCGGTGCGCACGGTTTACGCCAAGGACAGCTCATGGATGCTGAAATTCTCGTTGCCGGTGCAAATCACCAATTCGCATCGGATCAATCTGTTTCACGAACTTGAAGCCGGTGTGGTTATGGCCTGCCTGCTGGATAAGCTTGGGCCGTTACCGCCAAAGTTTCGGATCATCAATGATCCAGCCTACGTCACCTTATCGGTCCCCGATCAGCGCGAAACCGGGTTTGAGGTCGTCCTGCGCGACAATCCATTCATGGACGGTGACGGGGAAGGAATCGTCAATGTTGCTGCACTCACGACGGACCCGTTGCCAGGTCAGCGGTCAATGTTGGCGGGAATTGTCATGGATCTATCCCGTCGCCAGAATACATTGCCCAGCAAAACCGCGAAGCTTTGGTTTGCAGCCTATCTGGATTGCGCGCTCAAACCGGCTTTGGCGCTTTATGATCAGTTTGGGATCGCGTTAGAGGCGCACCAGCAAAACAGCCTTTTGGATGTGAGTGCGGGCCTGCCGAGTTGCTATTACTTTCGGGATAACCAAGGGTATTACATCGCTGAAAGCCGGTTGGATAAGCTGGCTGCATTGACACCTTCTTTACGCGATACCGACGCGCTTTGCTTTCCAGAAGCCGAGATCAACCAGCGTTTTTGCTACTATTTAGTCGTTAACCAAATATTCTCTGTCATCAGCCGTCTGGGCCGGGATGGGTTTGCCGATGAAAGCATATTGATCAGCCAATTGAGGGACTGTTTGCAAGAGGCTGCCGAAACCGTGGCGGGTCCAGCCGTGTCGTTCATTGATTTCCTACTGAATACGCCGGAGCTATCCGCGAAGGCTAATCTGCTAACGCGCGTGCACGACGTGGATGAACTGCAAGCCGAAGACGAAAAGGCTATCTATGTGCGTCTGCCCAACCCACTTTTGCAGGGGGCGCAACATGTCCCGGCATGAACCCTTGACGGCGGAGACGACGGAAGGCCGTGTGTTGCGACAGTTGTGCGACGCGATCTTGTTCGAAGGGCTGGTTAGCGAAGCGGCGGGCGGGGAATGGTGGTGTGGTTCGGGGCTGTTTCGCGCTCGGACGGAAATCGGCGGATTTGATCGACCAAGGATTTATCCCGGATCGATTATGATCAAGGCAGCAGATACGTGGCGTCCAGCCACCCTTATCGATGTATTGGATGCCTTACAGGCCGAGGATGGGTTGAAAGCGGAACTGAGTGATGATCTGCACCGCACCGCTTATCTAACAGATCTGACCCGGTCTTCGGTCGCGCAACGCAGGCCGCGTATTGCGATGACTTATGACGAGTTGGAAACCGCGATAGATGAAGGGCACCCTTACCACCCTTGTTTTAAGGCCCGCAGTGGGTTTTCGGATGCGGATCATCTCGCCTACGGGCCCGAAGCCGCAGCCTCGTTTCAGCTGCATTGGTTCGCAGTCGACCGTGACCTCGTTGATCAGGTGATCCCAGACGATTTTTGGATGACTGAGCTTTGCGAGACGACGAGGTTCAAGCTCTGTGGTCGGGCGACTCGCGCAGGGGTCAATTTGTCCCAGAAAATGCTTGTTCCTGCCCATCCGTGGCAGGCTGAGAAACTGAAAGACAAACTGCTTTATCAGACCTGGATGGAGATCGGAAAAATCACGCCCTTGGGTGTCTTTGGCGACACATACAAGGCAACTCAGTCGGTCCGCACCCTCAGTAACGTCAGTGACCCAAAACGCGCCCATGTCAAAACATCCATGGCCATGCGCAACACATCATCGTTGCGCACGATTGAGCCGCACTCGGTCTGCGTTGCCCCCGCAATCAGCGATTGGATGACGGCTGTTTTGGACAGTGACCCGCTGTTTCTCTCCGATTGCCGGTTGACCATTTTGCGGGAATACGCGGGCATGATCGTAGGACGGGAAACGCCATTGGCGGGGCATCTGGCGGTGCTCTATCGCGAAAGCCCGCAGGCACGCGGCTTTGCGGGCGATCAGGTCATGCCACTGAACGCGTTGTCGCTGACAGAGGCGGACGGACTGCCCTTGATCAATCCTTGGGTGCAAAAACACGGGCTGCATGCCTGGCTGGACCAGCTGTTGCAAGTTGTCGTTCTGCCAGTTTGGCATTTGATGGTGGCGCATGGCATTGGGCTAGAGGCACACGGCCAGAACCTGTTGCTGGAGCATCAAGAAGGCTGGCCCACTGGGCTAATCGCGCGTGATTTTCACGAAAGCGTTGAATATGTACCCGGGCTGCTGTCGCGCCCGGATCTTGCCCCCGATTTAGCAGCGATTGATCCGGCCTATGCGGACGCGGAGCCTGATCAGTTTCATCAGATGCAATCAGCCGAAGCGCTGCGCGAATTGGTGATGGACACGCTGTTTATCTACAATCTTGCGGAACTCGCAGCGCTTTTACATAAACATTACGCGGTGCCTGAGAACCTGTTTTGGCGGCGCGTACGCTGGTTCTTGGACAGGCATGTCGCCGATCATGGTCTGCAAGAACGGCAGGCACTGTTTGATCCCTTTGCACCGCAGATTTTCACAGAGTCTCTCATGACCCTCAAACTTAACGGCGGAAAGGGCGTGTTTCGGCACGCCGTCACGAACCCGTTGAACCTTACGAAAGGATAGCGGATGTTTATTCTCAATGATCAACTTGTCGATTTTCTACCCTTAGACGACACAGTGTTTTCCGATCCGCAGCTCCATCGTTATGGGCTGCATCTGCAAAAGACCGACGACGTGCTGCGCCATATCAGCAGGCTGCGCGAAGCAGGCGCGGGTGTCTTCCCCATCCATCCCGACATCCCCGTCGACAAAGCGCGCCAGATGGCCGTGCAGGCAGGGTGTGACAAGTTTGTGAGTGAGGATGGTGTCGCCGAAATTGCGCAAACAACCTCTGGTCTTGGTGGTGTGATGGTGCAGATGAGTTCGGGCACCACAGGCACACCCAAAGTCATCACACGCACTTGGACAGATGTGCAAACCGAGGTTGCCAGCTACGTTCAGTTCTTCACCCAAGCTGCCCAAATGACGCCTGTCATTGCCTGTCCGATTACACACTCCTACGGTCTGATCGCGGGTCTGATGGTGGCAATGGAACGCGGGCATGTGCCTGTGGTGATTGATACGCTGAACCCCAAATACATCCTGCGCCGCATGCGCGAGGTCCGCGAGCCGCTACTGTATACCTCGCCTGCGATGTTGCATATGTTGGCGTCCTTCTTGCCGGCTGGGCAGCAGCTTTATGCGGCAATGACATCTGGCACGATCCTGTCGCAGCCATGGTTCGCGCAAATACGCTTGAAAACAAATCACCTTTTCCAGCAATACGGCTGTTCCGAGGCCGGCTGTATCGCCATCAACCCCGACCTGCAGGACCCAAGCGATGTGGGATATCCGCTTCCCCATCTGCAACTGACTAGCGGTCAAGATGCACAGCACCCCGCCCCAATCAATGTCATCTTTGGTGGCCAGACGGTCGAAACCGGCGACCTAGGATTCATACGGCCGGATGGGATGCTGTCTTTTGTGTCCCGTCAGGATGACGTGATCGATGTGGCGGGGTTGAACGTCTACCCCCATGACATCGAACAGGCGGCCTTGGCCATGGACGGCATTGCCGACGCTTTGGCCTTTCGGATGCAGGATGACTTGGCGGGCGCCCGGGCCGGGTTGATTTTTGAGGGGGCAGACGTCGCACCCGATGCGTTGCGGGCGTGGCTGACCGATCGGCTTGCCCCCTACCAGCAACCCGTCGCGATCCATCAGGTGTCGCAGCTTCCGCGGCAGGCCAATGGCAAGATCAATCGCCGCGACATCGCCCGCCAATTCGCCACATCGGAGGTGCCCGCATGACCCCTGATCAGATCATCAACGCAATCGAGGCCACGTTACGCGGCCCGATGAAAAACGCGCATATGGCAAGTTTTGGCGCGGATGCGTATTTGAACGAAGACCTGCATCTGGATTCCGTTTTGATCCTGAATCTGTTGCTGCATCTTGAAACCAGCCACGCTTGCGAAGTGCCGGAACGGGAACTTTCCAAGGACAGCTTCAAAACCGTCCGTGATTTAGCACGATTTTTGACCGGCGAAGACACGGCAATCGAACCTGAAGAAGAGATCGATATTAAGGTCCACTGCTTTGTCAGCTGTCTGTGTGCGGCGATCAAGGCGCGGCCAGGTATGGACCACAGACCGTTCTATTTCGGGGTTTGGGACACTGGCTTTCACATCGATGAAAGCTTCCGACTTTCTTACCATGGCCCCACTGTGAAGCACGATCATTTCCGCCACTGGTTCCGACGCCTTTACGGTGTCGATGTGATCGGGTGGTACAACAAAGACGATAGTAAAGCCGCCAATCTGACCCGGTTCGAAAAGCTGTTAAACGAGAAAAGCGAGACCGAGCATTTGATGGTGATGCTGGACCTTTTTCACCTGCCGGAGCGCGAGAATAAGTTCAATCAAAACCCTTTTCCGCATTACGTGATGATCGAAAAGACGGATGATCGCGATGTTTGGTTCATGCATGACCCGGATTATCGTTGGGAAGGACCGTTACCACGCGCGGCAATTCTCAATGCTATCGGACAGCCCACCGTTGCGGGGGGGTATATCTTTGACCGCGCCAAAGCGACTGATCCAACGGATGCTGATCTGCGTGATTATTTCGACGCCGTTTTTGACGATACGCGCAATCCCTTAATCGATGCCGCCCGGCAGATCATCCAGGCACATGTGGACCCGCATACGCCGCTGGAGATCGCCGCATTGGACCTTGCCTTGCGCGAACTGCCCGTCATTGCAATCCGTAAATACGCTTATGAACATGGGTTCGCAGTGTTCTGGCGCGCGCTGGACCTGCCGGACCAAGATTTTGAAGATTGGTGCGATGAAATCGAGGCGCTGCATCAGGGATTCCGGGCGCTGCAATACAAAATCATCAAGTTGGCGGCATCAGGGGACACCGCGCTCACCCAACAAATATTCGCCGATCTCGATGCGCTAGACCGCCGCGAATTCCACATCAAGGCAGGCCTGAAGGCTTGGTACATTAGATGGCACACGTCGGCATTTGCCACCGGCGAATTTTCCCTTGCAATGACAGGAACGGACCGATGAAAATTTCTCTCTGCACGATCACCTTTCGGCATCATTTACTGAGCCTCGAACAAATCGCCGACTGGGCCAGCCGCAACGGCTTTCAAGGGATCGAGATTTGGGGCGCACATGCCCAGAACATTCCCTTTGCCTCCGGCCATGATGGGCGATGGCTGGCGGGCTTTGGGTTGAGCGTCCCGATGATCAGTGACTATCTGCCATTAGAGAACCCCGACGCGCTCACCCCGAAAACCACGGCTGTTTTGCATCAGGCCCGCCGCTGGGGGAGCAACAACATTCGAACGTTCGCAGGCAAAACCGGCAGCGCAGCGATCTCCGTGGATGATCGTACGCAAATCACGAACGCATTGCGCGCGGCCTGCGCGCAAATAGCAGATCAAGGGTGCTACTTACTGATCGAAACCCACCCGGGCACTTTAGCCGACACGCTGGCCTCGACCATCCAACTCGTTGAAGAGGTGAACCACCCCGCGCTTGCCATCAATTTCGATGCGCTTCATGTCTGGGAAGGCGGCGAGGACCCAGTTGCGGCGCAAAAAATCTTGCGATCCAAAATCCGAAATTATCATTTCAAAAACATTGCGGACAGGACCCAATTACCCGTCTTCGCGCCCGACAATATCTATAACGCGGCGGGATCGCGAACGGGTATCGTGCCATTGTTCGAGGGGGAAATGTCCTATGACGGGCTGTTGGCTAACCTGAAAGACATGCCCGATACACCTGTATCGTTAGAGTGGTTTGGCGGCGACGTGTTTGAAACTCTTCAACGCGATTGCGCAGCCTTGCACCAAATGATGTCGACGGGTGCAACACAGCAGTTGCTGCACGCATCCTAAGGGACACGCCATGCTTTTTCGTTACTTCGAATCCCGCGTGGATCCGTTCGCGGGCGCTATTGAAGGTCCGCCGCCTGCAAGCGTTTTGGGCTATCTGAGATCGCATTTGGCACCCTACAAAGGATGGTTGCCATGGATTGCTCTGGTGGGTTTGCTGACCGCACTGATGGAAAGCGGGCTAATTTTCTATTCCGGCCGCCTGATAGATCTGATGACGACCAGTGGGCCAGATGTCTTTTGGGCGACGCATGGGACCGAAGTGCTTTTGGCGCTCTTTTTTGTGCTTTTGATCCGACCTGCGATTGTCACGTTAAACCATCTGCTACTGGAACAAACGCTCTCCTCGAACCTGCAAGAACAGGTGCGCTGGCGTGCGCATAAGCATCTATTGGGGCAATCAGTTGGCTTCTTTCAAAATGATTTCGCCGGGCGTTTATCCAACCGGGTGATGCAGATGGGCCCCGCGGTCCAGGACAGCGTGCATATGGCCTTTGAAGCGCTGTGGTTCAGTCTGACCTATGTCATCGGGGCGATCTTCATTCTCAGCCAGATCGATCCGCGTTTGGGGCTGCCGCTGGCACTCTGGGTGATCGGTTATGCTTTTTACGTCCGCTACATCGCGTTGCAAGTGGGCGTGGCATCCGAACGTTGGGCAGACGCGCGGTCACTGACCACAGGTCGTGTTGTCGATGCTTATAGTAATATCGAGACAGTTAAACTGTTCGCCCACGACACACAGGAACAAGATTACGCTTTGTCGGCATTGCGGCGATTGCGGCTGCGGTTTCAGCGGTTCTTGCGGTTGATGACGATGCTGGCCTTCGGCATGAATGCGATTAACGGGATCCTAATCGCGATTGTCGTGGGCCCCGCAGTTTGGCTTTGGACGGAAGGAGTGGTTTCAGTCGGCGAAGTAGCCGCAGCCGCCGCCCTGACGATCCGGCTGAACGGGATGAGCAATTGGATCATGTGGGTCACGATCCGACTGTTTGAAAACAGCGGGATTATCCAGGAGGGGTTGCAGTCGCTGGCATCGCCACATCAGATTATCGATGCCCCACGCGCCGTTGATCTGCCCGCGCAAGCCACCGAAATCCGGCTTGAAGACGTGACGCATAGCTATGGCAAGCGCGGCCATGGCCTTGATAACGTCAGCATGACAATCCCGGCCGGACAAAAGCTGGGGCTGGTCGGGCGGTCCGGCGCGGGAAAGTCCAGCTTGGTCAACCTACTGATGCGGTTTCATGACGCCGAAGCAGGGCAAATATTGATCGACGGCATGCCAATTGACACTTTGACCCAAAAGGGGTTGCGGCAACAAATTGGAATGGTCAGCCAGAACACGGCCCTGTTGCATCGGTCGGTCCGGGACAATCTGCTGTACGGGAATAGTCACGCGGATGAAGCGGCGATGATACGCGCTGCAAAGCAAGCCAAGGCACATGACTTTATCGAAGCGCTTTGCGATAGCGAAGGGCGCAAGGGATATAACGCGCATGTTGGTGAACGCGGGGTGACGCTTTCGGGCGGTCAACGGCAGCGGATCGCGATCGCGCGGGTGATCTTAAAGAACGCGCCTATCTTGATCTTGGACGAGGCTACATCAGCGCTGGACAGTAATGTAGAGGCGGATATCCAAGATGCGCTTTATGCGGTGATGCAAGGCAAGACGGTGATTTCGATCGCGCACCGGCTGTCGACGTTAGCGCAAATGGACCGGATCGTAGTACTTGATCAGGGACGAATTGTCGAAGACGGGACGCATGATGCACTGCTGTGCAGTGGGGGGCTCTACGCAGAACTCTGGAAGCGACAGAAAGGATGCTGAACTAACTTGGGCGTGAGGTTTCCGCAAAAATAAATTGAAACCACCAAGTACGCGACGACATTTGCAGCGATGCGCTAAGCCGTTGGAAAAGGTTCTTTTTCGGCATTAATTTCGAGAGCCAGGAGTGGCCGCTAACCTCGTTTTATTGATCGGGTCAGCTTGTCGCGTAAAGGTTAAGGTTACTCCGTTAACATTGATTTGTTTGTTTAAGGTCCAGCACGCCGTTTGGGTCTTCAAACTGTATGCCCTTGGCGAACTCAAATGACACGTAATCAGCATAGACGTAAAAACCGCCAAAGCGGCTCTTTGGATTGTCTATTGCAAGCTCAAACACAGTGCCGCCATACATCGGTCATAGGTTGGTATCGGGTGCCAGCTCGATTACCATTTTTTCCAAACTGTCGATAATCTTCGCGTTGACTGCGTCGTCCACTTCAAGCCGAACCGATAATTGGAGAGGCAATCTCAACGATACAGCCATCCAGATCGCGGACATAGGATACTATCTGCCCCCAAGGCTTTTCATTTGGTGCACTGACCGGCTGGCAACCCTCTGACAGGGCCCTGTCATAAGCAACTGTTACATCATCCGTGACAAAGCAGATTTCCCATCCGGCGGCAGGGCCACCTGGGTTATTTGGCACGATCGCCAGACCGTTCATCTCGGCGGCTTCAGTCCCTGCAAAAGCTAGTATCGTCTCACCAGTTTCCATTTCTCCGTAAAGATTGCTTTCATGAATGAAGCGTTTCTTGAGCCCAAAGGCGGCTTCGTAGAATGCGACTGTTTTGGGCACATCTGCTACATAAATTATTGTGTATCCGAGTTTCATAAGGTGATCTTATCTCACACCAACAAGTGGGTCTTGAATGAATCGGACCTATTTGGAAAAGACATCTGGCAACGACAAGTCAGATGGCACAGTACTTGGTGTGAATCCCCCGAAACGGCGGAAGCTGCGGACCATATGTGCGTGATCTGCATACCCACCTTCGAACGCTGCGGCGATGATCGGCACATTGCCAGTAGTGACCAATTTGAGTGCTCGGTGGAACTGAATGAGCTGAGCATAGGTCTTGGCAGTAAGACCAATATTGCGGCGAAAGAGGCGGTTCAAATGCCGAGCGGTACATACTACGAATTTTGCCAGTGCATCAATGCGCAAACGTCCGCCTGAAGCGTGAAGTATATCAATAGCACGGGTGAGTCGGGCATCGACATCTGGCCATGACTGGCTGGGGACGATGCGGGCCAAAGCATCGAGTGTCGGAGCTGTGCCATGAAGCGCAGCGAGAGCAGGCAAACGATGCAGCGCCTCCGCTCCTCTCAAGACGCTATTAGGCGCTTTGCTCAAATCACCTTGCCACAGTGTTGCGCCATGCTCAGGACGCAAGCGGATACCAAACCACTGGTCGCCCGTGTTATAATCAACGCAGTAAGACTGCGTCGCGGGTCCAGTTATTATAGGAACGAATTGATCCGGTGTGCTGGCATGGTTGCGCACGATGATGTCGCAACGCCCATCTGGCAGAACGACGGCGCTGCCTGGCATGCGCGCGGCAAATGACCACATCGCCTCAATGCAACGAGCGGCTTTGGGTGTTTCAATTGCTTCATTATAGCCAACGGGTATTGGGATGAAAAACGTTCCTCAATTTGCGCTTTTCCACATTGTTACCTTTTTCTTGCAGGCCTGCCAGTAGCAACAAAGTAGCCATTGGCGCGGCCGCAACGGAATGGCGCGGCTCTAATCGGGCGTTTGGGTCAAGTCTAAATCATCGTCATCATCTCGCTCTTAATGGGATCGTTGTTTCTCATCCGGGTCACGCTTCTCTTCGCAGTCACTAGTGGCCCAGTTCGGTTGAGCCGCTGCATGCATGTGTCGGATTGGTTGTGAAGCGACCATTTTGTCAGTCGGACGCTGAGCAAGCTGGGCTTTGAGCCTCAGATCATCCTCGCGATCTACATGAAGCCTTTCATCAAAGGCCAAAAGAACGATTACAACGATGCAGAGGCAATTGCTGCATCCGCTTTGCGTCCAAATCCGCCGGTTGTTCCTGAGCAGAGCCGGGAGCAGCTCAACCTTCAGGCGCTCCATCGCGTTCGATCTCGTTTGGTGTCGCGCCGGACGGCAACGATCAACCAGATCAGTGCATTCCTGATGAGGGCGAACAAACCGGCACGAATGGCCTGAAGGATTCTGAGACACAAAACTGCGTTCAACCCACCACGAGACGAGGTCGCAATCGGCGTCTAGACCAAATCGACCCGATGGAGTTCGCGACTGATAGAAAGCATGGAACGGAACAATTGCGCCCCCAGATTCTGACGACCCATTCGGTCATTTTGGACCTTGCCGGTAATTAGATCACGGCGCGTGCGTAACCCCAAAAAAGGCCACGACCCGCGTGTCGATCAACAGGCCGGATACATATGAGCGACTTCCGAGAAAATGCCAGAAAATCACTTGCCAACAGCAGCAGGTACATACAGGCTGGTCGCGCTCCAACGCCTTCTGGCAGGCGAGATGATTACTCAGCGGCATCTAAGTAGTCGTCCATCGGAGGGCAAGTGCAGGTCAAGTTTCGATCACCCCAAACATTGTCGACCCGATTGACTGGTGGCCAGTATTTGTCGATCCGGAATGTGCCGGGGGGAAAACAACCTGTCTCTCGCGAGTATGGTCGGTCCCAATCCTTGACGAGGTCTTCCATCGTGTGGGGTGCGTGTTTGAGGGGGTTATTCTCTGGATCGGCGGTCCCATTTTCGATGTCTGTGATCTCAGCCCGGATGGCGAGCATCGCATCACAAAAACGATCAAGTTCTGCTTTGGTTTCGGACTCGGTCGGTTCGATCATTAGGGTTCCAGCAACTGGCCAGCTCATCGTAGGCGCATGAAAGCCGCAATCGATCAGTCGTTTGGCGATATCATCCACGGTTATACCCGCGCTATCGGCAAAGGGACGCGTATCAATGATACATTCGTGCGCGACCCGTCCCGTAGGCCCCTTGTAAAGAACACTGAACGCCCCTTCGAGCCTCTTTGCGATGTAGTTGGCGTTTAGGATTGCAACACGCGTCGCCTGCGTCAGCCCATCCCCGCCCATCATCAGGCAATAGGCCCATGAAATCGGTAGCAATGAAGGAGACCCGAAAGCGGCAGCCGACACAGCGCCCTCGCCTGAATTCGGGTCGCCTGGCAGATGTGCAATGAGGTGATCTTTAACGCCGATAGGACCCATCCCGGGGCCGCCGCCGCCATGGGGGATGCAAAATGTTTTGTGCAAGTTCAGGTGGCTGACATCGCCACCCAAATCGCCGGGTCGCGACAACCCGACCATAGCATTCATATTGGCCCCGTCGATGTAAACTTGGCCGCCGTGGTCATGCGTGATTTTGCACACGTCGATCACGGTTTCCTCGAACACGCCGTGGGTGGACGGATAGGTGATCATGCAGCCCGCAAGGTTGTCAGAGTGTTCTTGGGCCTTTGCACGGAAGTCATCGACATCAATATCGCCATTGGCAGCCGACTTTATCGGCACCACTTTCCAGCCGACCATCTGGGCCGAGGCCGGATTGGTCCCATGCGCGGACATTGGGATCAGGCAGATATTGCGGTGACCTTGACCATTCGCGCGATGATAGCCTGCAATCGACAAAAGGCCCGCGTATTCACCCTGTGCACCGGAATTGGGCTGCATGGAGATCGCGGCATACCCCGTCACATCACATAGTTTGGCCGAAAGGTCGTCAATCATTTCCATGTAACCCACCGCTTGATCTCGGGGGATGTAAGGGTGCAAAAGCGAGAATTCGTCCCACGACACTGGGATCATTTCAGCAGCTGAGTTTAGCTTCATCGTGCAGGAGCCAAGAGGGATCATCGCGCGATCAAGTGCGAGGTCCCGGTCGGCCAAGCGACGCATATAACGCATCATTTCAGTCTCAGCCCGGTTCATGTGGAACACCGGATGCGTAAGGTAGTCGGAGGTACGGATCAGCTTTTCCGGAACATGGTAGTGCGGTGTATAGTCTTTGTCCGCACGATCGATGCCAAAGGCCCGCCAGACGGCTTCGATCGTGGCAGGACGCGTTCGTTCATCCAAGGTAATGCCCACTTGGGTCGTCCCTACTGCGCGCAAGTTAATGCCTTCATCCACCGCTGATTTCATCACAGCAGCTTGGCGCGGGCCGACTTCAACAGTAATCGTATCAAAAAACGTGGCGGGGCGTACGTCAAAGCCGGCTTGCTTTATCCCTTCAGCGAGCCGAGCCGTCTTGCGATGGATCCGTTGGGCAATCGCCTTGAGACCCTCAGGCCCATGAAACACCGCATAGAAACCGGCCATCACAGCCAACAACGCTTGCGCAGTGCAGACGTTCGAGGTCGCCTTTTCGCGACGAATATGCTGTTCGCGGGTTTGCAGGGACAACCGGTAAGCGCGGTTGCCGTGACTGTCGATGGATACGCCAACAATCCTACCCGGCATGGAACGGGCATAGTTTTGTTTGGTTGCCATATAGGCGGCATGGGGACCACCATACCCGACAGGCACGCCAAACCGTTGGGTGCTGCCGATAGCAATATCTGCGCCTATCGCGCCTGGCTCCTTCAGCAAAGTCAGCGACAGGGGATCAGCCGCGATGATGCCGATGGCGTTGGCGCCGTGTAGCTTGGCAATCTCCTGGGTAAAATCACGCAGGTGCCCATAGGTACCCGGAAACTGGAAGATCGCACCGAAAACGGCGGCGGCGTCCAGATCGTCCGGATTGCCGACCGTGATCTCAATCCCCAAGGGGGCGGCTCGGGTTTTCATTACAGCGATGTTTTGCGGGTGGCAGTTCTCGTCGACGAAAAAGCCTTTGACCTTTGTCTTGGCAACCCGTTGCGCCATGGTCATTGCCTCAGCGCAGGCTGTTGCTTCGTCCAGCAAAGAAGCGTTCGCAATTTCAAGTCCCGTTAGGTCGGATACCATAGTTTGGAAGTTGAGAAGCGCCTCAAGCCGACCTTGTGAGATTTCAGGTTGGTAAGGGGTATAGGCGGTGTACCAAGCTGGGTTTTCGAAGATATTCCTTTGGATTGCAGGCGGCGTGACCGTGCCGTGATATCCTTGCCCGATCAGCGATGTCAGCACCTTATTCTTAGACGCGGTGACCTTCATGTGATGAAGCAACTCACGTTCTGACAGTGGCTTACCAAAGTCCAACGGTTTGGACTGCCGGATTTTTGCGGGAAGCGTATCTGTGATCAGCGCGTCAAGATCGTCGGCCCCCACAACTTTCAACATCTCCACCATTTCGGCGGGCGATGGTCCGATGTGACGTCGGTTTGCGAAGTCATAGGGCAGATAGTCGGTGGGGGTGAAGGTCATGTTTGACTCCGATATTCAGGCGATCAAGGCGTTGTAAGCGGCTTCGTCCATGTAACCGTCCATTTGTGACGAGTCAGACGGTTTGATCTTAAAGAACCAGCCGGCACCTAACGCGTCTTCATTTGCGAGCGCAGGGTTATCCGCGAGGGTCGTATTCACTTCAACGATTTCGCCGTCGATTGGTGCCATAATATCAGAGGCAGCCTTGACGCTTTCGATCACGACGATTTCTTCATCTTTGACCACGGTTGTGCCAACTTCGGGCAATTCGACAAAGACAATATCGCCAAGTTGGGTTGTCGCATGTTCGGTGATGCCCACCACGACAACGTCATCTTCGGCGCGCAGCCATTCGTGTTCTTCAGTGAATTTCATATGTGTTCTCCGTCAGTTTAGCGTTTGAAATTTGCGGGGATGAAGGGAAGGGAGGTGACGGTGACCGGCAAACGCTTGCCGCGCAACTCACCGTAAAGGACAGTGCCGGGTTGATGCAGACCGTCAGCGACAATGCCCATGGCGACTGGACCGCCGACAGATGGACCAAATCCGCCAGATGTGATGAACCCGATCTGGTTGGCGTCACTCTCAGATTGGAACAATGGGACGCCTTGACGCATGGGCGCACGACCTTCGGGTTTCAGCCCGACGCGGTGTCGGTCAGTTCCGGTTTCAAGCGCGGTAAGTATAATGTCGGCCCCGGGAAACCCAGCCGCACGTGCGCCATTGCTCCTTCGGACCTTCTGTATGGCCCATGACAAAGATGCCTCTACCGGATTCAAACCATCGTCCATGTCCTGTCCATAAAGGCACAAACCCGCCTCAAGCCGCAGGCTGTCGCGCGCGCCGAGGCCAACCGGCTCAACGTCTTCGTGGGCAAGCAATTCTTTGGCCAGCGCTTCGGCCTGACAGGCAGGCACAGAAATCTCATAGCCGTCTTCACCAGTATATCCTGATCGTGACACCCAGCATTCGGTACCCAAAAGCGACAGCGATGTCACATCCATAAACCGCATGTTTGCGGCTTTGGAGTCCAATGCTGAAAGTACCGCTTCGGCGGCAGGCCCTTGCAAAGCAAGCAGGGCGCGATCAGTGATCTCGATCACAACAAAACCGTCTAGATTGGCTTTCAAATAGGTAATGTCAGCGGCCTTGCACCCAGCGTTCACGACCATAAAAATATGGTCGCCGCGATTTGCCAGCATCAGGTCGTCCAAGATCCCACCAGCTTCGTTGGTGAAGAAGCCGTAGCGCTGTCGATCCCGGCCCAATCTCGCAATATCAACTGGAATCAATGCCTCCAACGCGGTTGCTGCCGCTAGATAGTCCGCGCCCTTGATGATCACTTGCCCCATATGACTGACGTCAAATAGTCCGGCTTTTTTGCGGGTATGCAAGTGTTCCTGCATGACACCCATCGGGTATTGAACAGGCATGGAATACCCTGCAAATGGTACCATCTTGGCACCAAGGGCCACATGAAGCTGATGCAGCGGCGTATGTAAAAGGTCAGACATCGAAGGCCTCTACTTTGATTGGCCGTTCAGATATCAAGATATCCTGCGGCACCACATGACGCGAAAGCAATGCCTTCACGCGTGATGCCCCCTCTGTCCTTGTGCCTGAGATTGCTATCCCTTCGGCGGGCACAAATTACATGCCACTCTCCAGAGTCTTCGTATCGGCGTCGGTCCGGTTGCCTGAGAGTTTCCGGGGCGGTTGCTCCTTCGGCACCAGCTTAGCTGGTTCTCCCAACGTCAATTTATTCCAAACCTTGCCTAGTTTGATGCTGGTAGGCAAGAAGTTTGTTTTGTAGCCCAGCGTCGAACAAGATGAATTCCAGCGCAGCATTTGTTAATTAGTGCGTCCACTTCAAAAGCGATTTTTTTGAATCTCCGCAATGATGGGTCCGCCGCTGCATCGCAGCTTGCGGCTGGATGTCTCCTTTGGGCCGTCCTCATCACCGCGAAACGGCTCTGGTATCGAGATGCTGCGTTTGCTCCAATGACAGCAAGGAGCCCATATTGCTTGATGCCGTATTTCGCACGAATGGCCGCTTCAATGCTGGTACCTTAGCATCTTATTCGTTGTCAGACAGATTTCCCTTGCGCCATTGTGACGGTGTTTGGCCGGTCACGCGCAAGAACTCACGGTTGAAGTTGGATTTCGTTGCGAACCCTGCGGTCAAGGATACTTCCATGATTGTCTTCTGCGTTGAGCACAACAGAGTGCGGGCTTCCCGAATGCGAAAGTCATTTACGAACTGAGAAACGCTCATGCCTCGTGCCCTGTTTATTGCATTTGAAACCTGCCGGGCTGGCAGGCCAAGTTTTCGCGCGAGGCGTCGCAGGCTGAGGTCTTCGTTTCGGTGCAGTCCGTCTTGTACGAAAAGGCTTTCAAGACGGTTCACAATATCGCTGTCTTGTTCGGTCGCCTCTGGCCCCAACGTGACACTTTCTTCTTCAGGTTCAGACAGTTCGTCCGCGCGCCCAAAAAATGCTGCGAGACCAATCACAACGACAAATGCGGTTTGCACAAAGGTCAGGATCAAGCCCGCATTTCGTCCGTCATTTTGTATGAAATCGATGATCAGATAGATGTCCGTCAACCCAGACAATACCAAAGCTGCCCCTGTCAGCCCCAATGCAAACCGGATCTCATGTGTATTGCTGATTGGTGACAGGCTGAGTGCATCTGCACCCTTCCACCAAAGCCGAAGCAGCAAAAGGCCGAAGCCCAGATACGTCATTAGAATCAGCGGATCAGGAAGGACCGGCAATGCCGCAAAGACAAGCCAATTCAGTGCAATGACGGCAAAGGGCCAAAGGCGCCGCGCTGTTTGACGACCCGTGAGAGCCGCATATGACAGATAGGCCACGGCAGGCAACACGGGGGCCAGTATGATCAAGAAAGTCGCAACGCCCTCAATTTCGTAGCCCCACCGCAGCGAGACCAAAAGTGATTGCACCGCATAAAGCGCTATGAGGCCGGCAAACAGTTGATGCGCGCGCAACGCCATGTCTCGGGTCAACAAGATGCGACACAGCAACAGCGCCAGAAACAAGGTGGCGAACAAAGGAAGAGGAACAAACAACATAACAGACTGACATTTCTGGACGATTTTGACCGTGTTTATCTTGAATCGTGTTTCAGGACGACCTCAAACGCGTTTCAGGACGATTGCCGTGGGCATTCGCGTCACAAACGGGGGCATGACTTACTTGACACGCAAGGAGAAGCCCGATGTCAAAGTTAAAATCTATCGCCAGAACAACGGCCTTCGCTGCGGTTCTCGGATTGTCCGGGTGGGTTGCCTATGAGCTGACGCGTCCGCCTTACGATGGGAATGCAGGTATCACTTACGGATCAGCCGCTGCACCCATTCGTGGGACGGATGTTGATTTCAATGTTTGGTACCCCGCTTTGCCCGGCGGCAAGAGCGTTACCGTTGGTGGGAATGGCGTGTTTTATGGCACGCCAGCAGGCCGAGATGCGCCGCACAAAGCGGGACGCTTTCCAATGGTTATCATATCTCATGGGGCGGGTGGAAATGCAGGACAATTCGGCTGGATCGCGTCAGAACTGGCGCAAGCGGGTTTTGTTGTCGTTCTGCCCAATCATCCGGGAACCACAACCGGCAACGCTTCCGCTGAAGCCGCAGTTCGCGTTTGGGAGCGCCCCGCCGATGTATCCGCAGTTCTGGATGAAATCACTGCGAATGCGAGCGACTACCCTTACATTGATACGGATCGCATCTCGATTTTAGGGTTCTCGGCGGGGGGATACACAGCAATGGCAACATCCGGTGCGCGTGTTGATTCCGACCTGTTACAAGGCTTTTGCGATGAAACCGATCACGGCATGTCTGATTGTGCATTTTTGGCCTATTTTGGCGTCGATTTACATGCACTAGATTTGTCCCCAGCTGCGCAAGATCTGCGCGATCCTCGGATCAGGAGGGCCGTCATTATCGATCCTGGGATTGTTGAAACCATGACAGCCGACAGTTTAGCAGGGATCGATATCCCGATGCTAATCATCAACTTAGGCGATGAGGATTCCATCCCGGCGGGGGTTTACGCCCGTGGCGCAGCCGACGTGATCCCCAATGCGACCTATTCCATTGTTAGGGATGCAATCCACTTCAGCTTTCTGGCGCAATGCAAACCCAAGGGCGCGCAGATTTTGATCAATGAAGACGAGCTTGATCCGCTCTGTGATGATGCCGGAGGGCGGGACCGCGCGGATATTCATGATGAACTTTCAAACAGAATTGTCGCGTATCTACAGGAGCACAATTAGATACACAAAGCAGCCGTTGGCGTTGGCGTTGGCGTTGGCGTTGGCGTTGGCGTTGGCGTTGGAAGTGCTAACGGCCGCTCCATCCCGCAAAGTGTGAATTTACCGGCCGAGCACCTAAAGTCGGCCTGCTCAAACAAGGGTTTGTGAGCCGCCCTCAGATTCGGGTGACATAGGTACTGTCGTTTTGTATTTCCGTGTGAAATTTTCGTTAGCTTGGCAAACCCCTACTCCGCTGCCAGTCGCATCTCTGCCCCTGTCTCCGTCAGCCGATGGGCCAGACCGCCGGCAAGATAAGACCAGCGCCCGTTCGCCATGGTGCCTTCGATCTGGCGGGTCGCGCTGTTGATGATCGTTAGATCGGCGCGTAGCCCGCAGGCGATCCGGCCTCGGTCCTCACGCCCCATGATCCGCGCAGGGTTTTCCGAAAGCAGGGCCCAGCTATCGGCAAACGTCATCACACCGGCATCCGAAAGCGCAAAAGCAGCCTGTGGCAGGCTGGGATAGTGATAATCCGACACCAGTGCATCGCATAGCCCGTCCTTGATCAGCGGCACAGCCGGGATATTGCCCGATTGTGACCCGCCCCGAACCACATTCGGTGCGCCCATGACAACCGGATCGCGCCATGCCTTGGCCGAGGAAGCAGCGCTGTAATGCGTTGGAAATTCGCAGATTTTCGCGCCAATCATCGCGTAGTATTCCCGCGTGCTGCCATCGGTATCGTCGTGGCTGCCATAGCGGACCCCCAGATTGTCAAAGGCGGTCGCCAGATTGCACAGATATCGCGGCACCTGTGAACCCAGATCAAGGGTCGCTTTTACAAGCGCGCTGTGTTCATCCACACTGCGCCCCGTCCGGGCCGCCCATTTGACAAGTCCCGGATCGTTGGTCCGCGCCATCTCAAGCGCCTCGTCCAGATGGTTATTGAAGATCACATAGTCGATGCCGTATTTGCGGATCAACGCGATCAGTTGGTCCTGCGTATCGACGGTGTGCGTTTCACACCTGATCTGCACTTTCAGGTCGGTCAGAATGCTGGATCGGTGGGCTTCAAGAGCGTCAAGAAATGTCTCTGCAAAGTCGGGGCCCCGCGTGCCGCCTTCCCATGACCAGCATTGCGCCATCCATGCGGTTGTCACCCCGCTGGCTGCGGCGTCCCTGTCAGTCGCAGCCAGTCCGATAGCCAGTGGAAAGGGCGCCGAAGGGCGTGGCGCGATGTGATGTTCGAATGCGTCGCCATGCAGATCGATAATGCCGGGCAGGATGTCATAGCCGCGCATATCCAGCTTGTGCTTGCCGACGACCTCATCGGTGATGCGACCGTGTTCGATTGCGATATCGCCGCGCTCCATCCGTCCGTCCCGCAGGATGGTCGCGCCGCTTAGACCAAGATGAAGGACACTGGGTGCCATAGCCGACTGCCTCTTTCGATTTCAGCCAACTTAACCTCAGGATGTATCGCTGTTATGACAACGGCATTTAGAGATTGTTAACGGTCAGCGTCACCCTATCGCCAGAAAACCATGTTCGGCCAAACTCGACCGGCACACCCTTTGCATCAATATTGGTTCCGATACTGCGCAATATCGGATCGCCTTCGGCCAAGCGCAGATGCAGGGCTTGCGTGGCTGTGGCGAGCTTGGCGTTCAATCGCGTGGTTGCGCGCGTGTAGTCAGCAACGCCGCCGCGCCGAAGGGCTTCTGTGACGGATCGGGTTTCGTTTAAGTTGTCCAGCAGGTGCGGAAAGCGTTCGGCTGGAAAAACACTGCGAAACAGCGCGATGGGTTGCCCATCGGCAAGCGAAAGACCTTCATAAACATGGACGGCGGTGCCCTCGTCCAAAGCCAACGCTTCACATTCCCGGGCGTTCCCAGAGCGTGTTTCCAGCGCCAGAATATCCTTGGCCGGGACACGGCCCGCCGCCGCCAGGTTCTGGTGAAACCGGACCCGCCGTCCAAGCGGGTAATCCGTTGGGGTCATGGCGACAAAGACACCGGCCCCCCGGCGTGGGTGAACCAGCCCTTCCTCGGCCAGTGCCTTTAACCCATGGCGTACCGTATGACGGTTCACCCCATACTTGGCAGCCAATGCCGCCTCAGTCGGTAGCTTGTCGCCAGGGTTGTAGTGCTGGTTCAGAATATCATGGCGCAGGCTGTCTGCGATGGCTTTCCAAATCGGGGTGCGGGTCATGCTGTCATCAAAACTTCATACAAGCGGGATTGGCATTTGGGAGGGACTCATCTAGTATTTGTCTAGTTGTATAGACAACTGATGAAAGATGTCTAGATGAATATGATGAATGATCCGAACGCGGCGCATAAGGAATGGATGGGTTTGCTGGCAAAGGCTCCGGCGGACATGCTGGATCGCCTGTGGGCCAATTTCGCAGCCAAGCCGGGCCATGATTATCTACGTGCGCCAGAAATTGGCGGCGTGATGGTACGCGGTCGCGCCGGGGCAGTCGGTGCAGCGTTCAATCTGGGTGAGATGACCGTGACCCGATGTTCGATAAAGCTGGCGGGCGGCACAGTCGGTCACGCCTACGTGCAGGGACGCTCCAAGGAAAAGGCGACACAAGCAGCGATCATCGACGCTTTGATGCAAACGGATATGGCTGCGGAGGTAGAGGCGCAATTACTGACGCCATTGCGCGAGGCGGTCGCGGCCAAAAAGTCTACGCGCGCGGCCAAGACGGCGGCCACGAAAGTCGACTTTTTCACCATGGTACGGGGGGAAGACTGATGAGCGTCGCAGCCCTGGAAGGTGGTTTTCGGGACGGGCCCATCGATGCGGCCCATGCGTTCCGCGCGGTCATGAACGCGATGGCCCGTCCGGGCCAGATCCAAAGCGTCGCCGGGGTCAGACCCCCAGCGCCCTTGTCGGTGGCGGCGGGGGTGGTGGTACTGACGCTGTGCGATCCTGACACGCCGATTTACCTGACCCCTTCATATGACACACCGGCAGTACGCGACTGGATCACGTTTCATACGGGCGCGCCTTTGGCGGCACCGGGGCAAGCGGCCTTTGCACTTGGTCCATGGGACGAACTGCCAATTGGTGAATTCAGCATTGGAACGCCAGAATACCCTGATCGCTCTGCGACCTTGATTGTTGAGATGCCGAAACTCGCCAACGAAGGTTGCGTTCTGACGGGTCCGGGGATCAAGGATGAGACGTTTCTCGGTTTGCCCGATCCGTCCGCCTTTCAGACCAATGCCCTCATCTTCCCTTTGGGTCTGGATTTTCTGTTCACCTGTGGCGACCGCTTGGCCGGGCTGCCGCGCAGTACAAAGGTGTCCTGATGTATGTGGCTGTCAAAGGCGGCGAGCGGGCGATTGATAATGCTCACGCATGGCTCGCCGAAGAGCGGCGGGGCGATCCGTCGGTGGCAGAACTGTCGGTTGCACAAATCCGCGAACAGCTGACGCTGGCCGTGAACCGGGTGATGGCCGAAGGGTCGCTTTACGATGCCGATCTGGCTGCACTGGCCATCAAACAATCGCGCGGCGATCTGATCGAGGCGATTTTCCTGATCCGCGCCTACCGCACCACGCTGCCACGTTTTGGCGGGTCCGAACCCATCGATACCGAGGGGATGACCTGTGACCGGCGCGTGTCGGCCACGTTCAAGGACGCGCCCGGCGGGCAGGTGCTGGGGCCGACATTTGACTACACGCACCGGCTTTTGGACTTCAAACTAGCCGCAGATGGCGAGGTGGGAGAGGTTCCGACGGCTGAGCACGCAGATGGCTCGACACCTCACATCATGTCATTTTTGGACCGTGAGGATTTGCTGCAATCAGAGCCCGCGGGCGACGAAACACCCCCTGACCTGACGCGGACACCATTGGAACTGCCCGCAGACCGGGCATTGCGGCTGCAAGCCCTGACACGCGGGGATGAGGGGTTTCTGCTTGGCATGGCCTACTCCACCCAGCGCGGCTATGCGCGCAATCATGCCTTTGTCGCGGAACTTCGGATAGGCGCGGTAGCGGTTGAATTGGACATTCCCGAACTGGGCTTCGCTGTTGAGATTGGTGAGATCACCGTAACGGAATGCGAAACTGTCAACCAATTCCAAGGCTCAAAGACGGAACCACCGCAATTCACCCGCGGCTATGGGCTGGTCTTCGGGATGAGCGAACGCAAGGCGATTTCCATGGCGCTGGTGGACCGGGCGTTGCGGTGGGAGGAATTGGGTGAGGATAATGTAGGTGCCCCTGCGCAGAATGAAGAGTTTGTTCTATATCATTCTGACAACATTAAAGCGACCGGATTTCTGGAACATATCAAATTACCACACTATGTGGACTTTCAGTCTGAGCTTGAGTTGATCCGAAAGCTTCGTCGCGAAGCGCAGGCGTCATCCTGTGATACAACGGCAGGAGCCTCCGGCGGGAGTTTATCTGCCAAGATGAAGACGGAGGCGGCAGAATGATCTCAGAACCGCGTTTTTTTGATTGGGCTTTCATATTGTGGTTTGCTGTCTGCGGCGGCTTCGACATGCCGGCCGGGCCGGGTCAGCTTTGCCCATGCTCTACGCGCAAAAAACTGCAAAGTCACAACGATCAGGAGAAATGCCGCGAGCGCACCAAAGATCGATCCCATACTTATCATGATGCAAGCATCTCCCGCGCCAAATATGATGGCGTAAAGAATGCTGACGGTTTCGGTGCAGTCATCAGTCAAAACGCTATCCAATTTTTTTCCCCCGTCCCGTTTTTCGGTTTGGTCTGGCGTCGGGCTTTCAGATTGGCGACGCCATGAACGATTACAACTTCGCATATCTTGATGAACAAACCAAACGGATGATCCGCCGCGCGATCCTGAAAGGGTTGGCTATTCCCGGCTATCAGGTGCCATTCGCCAGCCGTGAAATGCCCATGCCCTATGGTTGGGGGACGGGTGGCGTACAGGTATCCGCCGCGGTTCTGACACCCGACGATACGTTCAAGGTCATCGATCAGGGCGCCGATGACACCACGAACGCGGTTTCCATCCGCCGGTTCTTTGAAAAGACAGCCGGCGTGTCGGTGACGGAAGCAACCGCAGACGCGACCGTCATCCAGACCCGCCACCGCATCCCGGAAGAACCGCTGCGCGAGGATCAGATCCTTGTCTATCAGGTGCCGATCCCCGAACCGCTGCGTTTTCTGGAACCGTCAGAGATTGAGACACGCAAGATGCACAGCCTTGAGGAATACGGGTTGATGCATGTGAAGCTCTACGAAGACATCAGCCAGCACGGTGCAATAGCGACGGCCTATGCCTATCCGGTCAAGGTCGAAGGACGTTATGTCATGGACCCATCACCCATCCCGAAATTCGACAATCCAAAATTGGAGATGGACGCAATCCAGCTTTTTGGTGCAGGGCGCGAGCAACGCATCTACGCAATCCCGCCTCATACGCAGGTTGTCAGCCTTGATTTCGATGACCACCCGTTTGAGCCGACAAAAGCAGACCACGCTTGCGACATTTGCGGCGCGGAGGACAGCTATCTTGATGAGCTGATTGTGGACGATCAGGGCGGTCGGATGTTCATGTGTTCTGACACCGACTATTGCAACGGGCGCCGCGCTGCGGGCAATGCGGGAACGCAGAGCATACCGATGGAGGCAACAGAATGATCAATCAACTTCGTATCTACGATGTACCACCTCACAATCGCGACCCTTTTCTGAACCGGTTTCGCGATCATGCCGCCCGGATCATGGCCAACTACGGGTTTCGCATTCAGGCCATGTGGACCAGCGAAACTAATGAAAAACTACAGTTCATTTATCTGCTGAGCTGGGATGACGAGGCGCAGATGAGAGCGGCCTGGGCCGAATTCACGGATGATCAGGAATGGCAGGACATCAAAGCCGCCACTTCCGCTGCGCACGGCGAGTTTGTCCTGGAGATCGACGACATTGTGTTGCATCCGACCGACTTTTCCCAAGCCATCGGAAGTGAGCAATGACCCCATTGCTTCAGGTCTCTGATGTATCCAAATTCTACGGCCACCGCATCGGCTGCAAGGATGTGTCGTTTAACCTCTACCCCGGTGAGGTCATGGGCATCGTCGGCGAAAGCGGCTCTGGCAAGTCGACGCTGCTCAATTGCCTTGCGGGTCATCTGACCCCGGACACCGGCGCGGTTCAGTTCGACACCCGCACCGACGGGCTGCGCGATACTGTCACCATGTCGGAACCAGAGCGCCGGATGCTGTCGCGCACTGATTGGGCCTTTGTCCATCAACATGCATGCGACGGGCTGCGCATGAATGTCAGTGCGGGCGGCAACGTAGGTGAACGGCTGATGGCTGTGAATGCCCGCCACTATGGCGATATCCGTGACAAGGCCACCGACTGGCTCGGCCGGGTTGAAATTAGCGCCGACCGCATCGATGACCGCCCGACCGCGTTTTCAGGCGGGATGCAGCAGCGCCTGCAAATCGCACGCAATCTGGTGACTGGGCCACGTTTGGTCTTCATGGACGAACCGACCGGCGGGCTTGATGTGAGCGTACAGGCCCGGCTTCTGGACCTGCTGCGCGGGCTGGTCCGCGAGATGAACCTGAGTGCGATTATCGTCACCCACGACCTTGCTGTGGTGCGTCTTCTGGCGGATCGGCTGATGGTCATGAAGGACGGCCACGTCGTTGAAACCGGGCTGACCGATCAGGTTCTCGACGATCCGCAGCACGCCTATACCCAGCTTCTTGTTTCTTCCGTTTTGCAGGTCTGACGCCATGATCCATGTCGAAAACGTCTCAAAATCCTTCACGCTGCATAACCAGGGGGCCGCAGTGATCCCGGTGATGCAAAGCGCATCGCTGTCCGTTCAGCCGGGCGAATGTGTGGCACTGGTTGGCGAATCTGGCGCTGGAAAGTCGACGCTGATGCGGATGATCTACGGCAATTATCTTGCGGCAGCGGGGCGGCTTATGGTTGGCGACGTGGATGTCGCACAGGCCCAACCACGCGAGATTTTGCAGCTGCGCAAGCATACGCTGGGTTATGTCAGTCAGTTCTTGCGTGTTGTTCCGCGTGTTCCGACCCTTGATGTGGTGGCAGAACCTTTGTTGACCACCGGAACGCCCTTGGATCAGGCACATGCGCAGGCTGAAATTTTGCTGGCCCGGCTGAACATCCCCAAGCGACTCTGGTCGCTTAGCCCGACCACTTTTTCGGGGGGAGAGCAGCAGCGGGTCAATATCGCCCGGGGTTTTGCCTATCCCTATCCGGCGCTTTTGCTGGACGAACCCACTGCAAGTCTTGATCCCACAAACCGCGCGACCGTGCTGGACATGATCCAAGAGGCAAAAGCGCGTGGTGCCGCCATCATCGGGATTTTCCATGATGCGGCGGCGCGCGATGTCATCTGCGACCGGTCCTTGGATGTGACTGAATTCACACCAAAGGCAGCAGCATGAGCGGTCGTTTCATCGCCGTTGTGGGCCCATCGGGTGTGGGCAAGGATACCGTCATGCGCGCACTGGCCGCTGCCGAACCCCGGCTGGAATGCGTCCGGCGCACGATCACCCGTCCCGGTGACGCAGGCGGTGAGGATTTCGACGGCGTGTCACAAGAAACATTCGCGCAGATGGAACTGGCCGGTGATTTTGCGTTGTCATGGACGGCGCATGGCCTGCAATACGGGATACCGGCGACGGTTCACGCCCGTTTGGCCGCTGGTGCAGACATGCTCGCCAATCTGTCCCGCGCAATGCTTGCCACGGCCGCCGACCGGTTTCCGGGGATAGAGGTTATCTGGCTGACTGCCACGAAAGAGGCATTGGCGGCTCGGCTGTCCTCACGCGGTCGCGAAACATCTGACGAGATAACCAAGCGGCTCGCACGGGCCGAATGCGACATCAGCCCGCCACCCGGCGCACATATTATGGACAACAGCGGCCCGCTTGACCGCACGGTCACGACCGTCCTTGCGAGGCTTTACCCGTTGAGCGTGGCGCGATGAAGCAGATGGAACATCCCGTCTTCGTCCTCGCCCATGACCGAAATCGCGTCGATGATCATTGGATCAGGCAAATTCGGGGTCACAAGCGGTTGAACACGTGCCGCCAAGTCGGTCGCGGTCACTTCGTCCACCGGTCCGGACAGGGTCATGTGGAAACGAAAATCATCAAAGACATAGGGATATCCCCAATCCAACATCTGAGCGTCCTGACGAGGGGTCAGCCCGGTCCTGCGTCGACGTGTGATATAACCATCAGTCAGCGGCGCGCGGAACGTATCAAAACCTTGCACGACCGACTTTGCGAGCCCTTGCAGTTCAGCGGACGGTTCAACGGGACGCAACGCAACAAAGCTACCCATCGATTGCACGCTAAGGCCCGCCAGCGCCACAGATGCCCGCACCGCCGCAAAATCATCGGCGGCAGCGATCAACGCCGCCTCGTCCTGTACCGCGGCAAGATAAAACGGCGCTTTCAGGGTGGCGTGAAACCCGTATTTCTGCGGCTGCTTTATCAGGTCCGTGTCCAACCCAGCAGGATGCGCGACCTCACACCCGGCAGCAGAATCCCACCCCAGCCAACTTGCGCCGAAATCAGCAAAGGCACCTGGCGGCGGCGTATAGAAAATCGCATATCTTTCAAACATATGGCCCGAACCTTTTTCATCAGCCTTTGCCAACCAGACGTGACACCGACATGACACAAGAAACCATCCTCGCCAATGCACGCCTGATCCTGTCGGATGAGGTTGTGACCGGCTCGCTGTGTTGGAAAGACGGCATAATCACCGCGTTGGATAGCGGTACTACCGTCCCGTCCGGCGCGACCGATCTGGGCGGCGACTATCTGGCGCCCGGACTGGTTGAGTTGCATACCGACAACCTCGAACGCCACATCTCTCCACGTCCTAAGGTGAACTGGCCGCATCGCGCAGCAATCGTTGCCCATGACCGGGAACTCGCAGGGACCGGCATCACTACTGTTTTTGATGCAATCCGCGTCGGGTCCATCGTGTCGGATGGCGGCAAGCGTTACGGCAAATACGCGCGACAAATGGCGGATGAAATCCTGTCCATGCGCGATTCCGGTGCGCTGCGTATCAGCCACCACATCCATCTGCGGGCAGAGATGTGTTCAGAAACCCTCGCCGATGAACTCGCCGAGTTCGGACCAGAGGATCGCGTTGGTATCGTTTCGATGATGGACCACACGCCGGGACAGCGTCAGTTCAGCGATATGGCCAAATACAAGGACTATGTCTGCGGGAAGCACGGCCTCGATCCCGCTGCCTTTGAGGATTACGTGCATTTTCTCTACGGACTTCAGACAACCTATAGCTCCAAACATCAGGCCGCCACAGTTGCCGCCGCGAACCATTATGGCGCGACGCTGGCCAGCCATGATGATACCACCACCGGGCATGTTGAAACCAGCCACGAACACGGGGTCACGCTGGCAGAGTTTCCGACCACACTCGAAGCGGCGGACGCTTGCAACGCCAAAGGGATCGCAACCATCATGGGTGCGCCTAATCTGGTGCGTGGCGGGTCACATTCGGGCAACGTGGCGGCGCTTGAACTTGCCAATCGGGATCGTTTGGACATTCTGTCATCTGATTATGTACCAGCGGGTTTGCTGATGGCAGCCATACAGCTTGGGCAGATCTGGGACGACTTGCCAAAGGGCATGGCGACGGTCACGGCCAATCCGGCTAAAGCGGTTGGCATGACTGACCGAGGGCGGCTGGGTGCAGGCCTGCGCGCCGACCTCATCCGCTTTGCCATGATCGATGGTGTGCCGGTGCTCAAAGGCGCATGGTCTGCCGGGCAGCAAGTGTCTTGAAGGTCAGCCCCAACTGATCTGACGAAGCGCCTTGGTCGTCGCCGATAAGCTGCGACCGGTACATCGGAGCATATTGGGCAGGATCATCCATTCCAGCGCCCATGCGCTTCCTGACCTTTCCTGTTCATGGATCAGGGCGTGGTGCATGCCACTGACCTGAACCGCATTGTAACGGGCCAGTGTCACAAGCAGTTCGGCCAGAACAGGGTTGTTTTTGTGCGGCATGGCAGAGGACGTACCACCACCAGAGACAGTAATCTCACCGGATTGGGCAAGCAGGGCGATATCCTGGCCGACCTTGCCACAACTGCCCGACACCCGCGCCAGCCAACCTGCCAGATCGGCCAAGCCAGATCGATCCGCGTGCCAGGCATGGCCCGGGTCGCGCAAACCCAGCGTTTTGGCAAAAGCAGGCCCGATTGCCGCAGGATAGCCCGGGTCGCGCACGCCGACCGGACCGCCCCATTGAATGACCCGCAACTCTTCGGCCAGACGATCAAGTGCGGCCAGATGCGCGGTGAAGGGATGTTGCCACACATCTACCTTTTGGCTGGCGTGAACGGACAAAGCAGGCTGCATTCTTGTATGCGCCATCAGGGCCCGGTCACCGCTATGGGTTCGTAATTCCGCAAACGCTTCGTCGAAGTCTTTCAAACGGGCGCGATAAATCTCAAAAACCTGCTGCAAAGCCAGCATCAGCGCCGTATCGATCACGTCCTGCGATGTCAGCCCGTGATGGATCACATCCCGCTGGGCCGCATCAGCCTGATCCCGCAACGCCCTGACCAATTGCGGGACAGGCAGCCCATCCCGCGCCACGCCATCGCGCAGATCGGCGATATCAATCTGGCAGGCGTCAATGTAATCTGCGGCAGCCACGCATATCTCAGCGTCCGCAAAACCGGTTTCGCCCAAGGCCAGCGTCCAAGCCCGTTCGATCTGTTTCATCCGGGCCAGCTCTGCCTCGGCAGACAAGACCGCAGCGATATCGGGATCATCAAAAAGCCCGCCAAGCCAAGGATGCGAAAACGGATCAGTCATCTGTCATCGGATTGAAATGCCATAACATCCACGCACCATATCTTTTTCTTCTCATGACGCCAGCACAGCAAACCTATGGGTCAAGCGGAAGCCCGACGTAATTCTCGGCAATGGCCCGGGAAGCAGCCTCGGATTGGGTGACATACTCAAACTCCGCGCGCTGCATCTTTTTCTCAAATGGGGTGTTGTCAGGGAACTGATGCATCAGGTTCGACATCTGCCACGAGAACCGTTCAACCTTCCAGACCCGCGACAAAACCGTTTGTGAATAGGTATTGATATAGCGGGTGTCATTGCGCTGGTAACGCTCGATCAACGCGCGCGACAGGATGCGAATATCGGCCACGGCAAGGTTCAAGCCCTTGGCACCCGTCGGCGGCACGATATGAGCCGCATCACCCGCCAGAAACAGGTTCCCATAGCGCATCGGCTCGGCCACGAAAGACCGCAGCGGCGCGATGCTCTTCTCAAACGAGGGGCCAGTCTGAAGATGTGCGGCAGTCTCGGGGCCGATCCGCATGCGCAGTTCTTCCCAGAAACGATCATCCGGCCAGTCAGCGACATCATCATCGATGCCGCATTGCACGTAATATCGGCTGCGGGTCTCGGACCGCATGGAACACAGCGCAAAGCCACGATCATGATTGGCGTAGATCAGTTCATCGCTGACCGGTGGGCGTTCGGTCAAGACGCCCAGCCACCCAAATGGATAAATGCGTTCATAGGTTTTCAGGATGTCCGCAGGAATAGCGTTGCGGGATACACCATGAAAGCCATCACAACCCGCCACATAGTCACAAAAGACTGTAACCGGCTCACCATCATGCATGAAATGAACTTGCGGTCGGTCGGTCGTCAGATCAGCCGGAACAACATCGGCGACATCAAAGAAAAAGCGCCCGCCTTCGGCAATTCGCTTTGCGAACAAATCCTTGGTCACTTCGGTCTGGCCATAGACCGTGACCGTCTTGCCGGTCAGGGCGCGCAGATTGATCCGATGCCGAATACCATCAAAAGCAAGGTCAAACCCATCATGCACCAACCCCTCGCGATGCAGACGATCCGCGACGCCCGCGTCTTCCATCGCTTTGACGGTGCCCTGCTCCAACACTCCGGCACGAATGCGACTTTCGATATGTGCGCGGTTCTGGCGGTCGATCACAATGGTATCGATGCCTGCATTCGACAACATCTGCGATAACAGCAAACCTGCGGGACCGGACCCGATGATACAGACAGAGGTAGTAAGGGCTTTGGTCATCGAAGGATCTGGTCACTCATCTGCGAACATCAGAGCGATCTTAATCTGACATGCAAAGGATGACCTAATACATTTTCGGCAAGGCAAAACGTTCGTCCCACGGCTAACCAGTTCTCAGCATTGATGGACACCAAGCCGCATTAAAAACACATGATACCGCGGCCGTTTTTCTACGAAGCTGGCGGTCAAATTTAGCAGAACAAAGTTCTCCTATGCGGGCAAACCAGACCTTCGCCCCGCTTGCACGAACGGCCGCTTTGGTGCGCGGCATAGGTTCTGGCTCACCTGATGTATTGTGCATGTCGACACCAACGGCGATGCTGCAAAGATGGCCACCGAAATCGAGTTCTCTTTCGCAGCACTGAATGAGTCAGCGCGACGGCACGTTCGCGTGTTTCAGTTACACCAGTCCCTTGACCGTTTTGCGATGGGACTGACAGTCGCCGTTGTTGCTCTGGCATTGACCGACCGTGGCATGGACCTCTTTCAAATCTCGCTTCTCTTCGGGGTCTACTCGCTCACGACGATGGCGATGGAGCTGCCGTTTGGTGGCCTTGCCGACAGCATTGGCCGCAAGCCGGTCTTTTTGACGGCGGTCGTCGCCAGCTTGATTTCGCTCGCGCTCTTTCTCTCGACGCGTGATTTCTATGTTCTGGTGCTTTCATTTGCATTCATCGGTTTTGGACGCGCGCTCAGGTCAGGCACGCTTGATGCGTGGTTTGTCGAAACTTTCAAGGCCCTCGCGCCTAATGTGGATGTCCAGCCCGCACTGGCCAAAGCGCAATGGGCTAACGCCGTAGGGTTGGCCATTGGCGCCATCTTGGGAGGTCTTCTGCCCGATATTCTGGGCGAGGTCGCGAAAAGCCTTGGGTTCAGCATCTATGATGTGTCCTACGTGGCAAGCTTCTGTGTGATGTTGGGCGTGTTTGTTTTCACGATGTTGGCCATTGTCGAAAAACCGCGTCCGATGAACGTCACTGCTCTCGTGCACGGCTTCGCTAATGTCCCGGCGGTGATAAAGGACGCGAGCCTTTTGGCTCTTAAACATCCCGCTCTGTCGATACTTCTGGCAGCGTTGGCGTTCTTTCTGATGGCAACCAACCCTGTCGAAGTGATCTGGCCAACCCATGCAAAACCCATGTTGGATGAGGGTTACGCAAACACCGTCATCGGTGTCGTCACTGCCACCTATTTCTTCTCCATCGCTTTCGGCGCATCTCTGTCTGCGCACATCAGCCGGATCTTCAAGCGGCGGCACGCCATGACACTGGCGGCGACCTTTGCTTGCTTGGCAGGCGCTCAGATCGCATTGGCGTTGCAAGGCAGTATCATCGGCTTTGTGACGGTATTCGTCCTGTATTCTGTGATCCTTGGTGTCAGCGAAACACCGGCCAGCAGCATTCTGCATCGCTGTGTAGAAGACCGTCAGCGGTCCACCATGCTATCTCTGAGATCGCTAATACAACAGTTGGGGGGCGCATTGGGTCTGGTGTTGGCCGGAGCTGTCGCTGAAATTTACTCTACACCTATCGCTTGGATTGTCGGTGCGGTGTTTCTGTTCATTTCAGTGATACTTATCTTGGTGTTGGTCAGACGACTGGCCGTAGAAGCCGAATAGCTGACATTTGCTGCGATACCCACGAACGGCTGCTTTACTACTTTTTCTCGTTTTGGGTCAGTTTGTGACGTAAAAGTCAAAGTCATCTGACGTTTTACAGCTTTGGAGATCAACAAGGGGTCGTATATTGAGCCGAATTCTATGTTGGTTCACAACAATGTGGTAGTCTCGTTTGAATGACCAAACTTGCAGAAAGAAACACGAAGCATGATTGCCTACGTCACTGTTGGTGCGGATGACATCGCGAGCGCAAAACGGTTTTACTCCGCGTTCCTACCAGCCTTTGGTTACGAACTGGAGGAAGGGCCCGCGGGACTAAGTTACGCGCTACCCGTACAAACGGGTCAGCCCCCCGTTTTGCCTGACTTTTACGTTAAACCAACTTTCGATGGGCGTCCGGCCTCGGCTGGCAACGGTTCAATGGTCGCATTCGAGGCCCGAAATCAAAAGCAGGTTCGCGATCTTCACGCCGCCGCGCTTCTCGTGGGCGGTTCAGACGAGGGCCAGCCGGGTTTCCGAGCTTCTTATGGACCTCACTTCTATGTCGGCTACCTTCGTGATCCGCAAGGCAACAAGATCGCACTTTTCTCCAGTGATCCAAACGAGCCGGGACGAGACGGATAGCGGGGATTACACGGGCGGCATCACACCCAAAGCCGCCTAGCCGTATTTCTCCAAAAACGCCTCGGCCTTCAGATTGCGAAAGTCATCGAGCGCAGCCCGCAGTCGATCATGCGGCCAGTCCCACCAGGCCAGCGCCATCATTCGGTCGCTGATGTCGTCCGGGAACCGTGCGCGGAGTGGGGTGGCCGGAATGCCCGCCACGATCATGTAGGGCGGTACGTCTTTGGTCACAATTGCGCCGCCTGCCACCACGCTGCCATGCCCCAGTGTGATCTCTGGCCTGATCTGTGCGCCGTGCCCGATCCATGTGTCATGTCCGATGGTCGCACGCCGGGTGCGCCTGTGGGCAAACCAATCGGCGTCGTGCTCGGCATCGTCAAAATAATCGGCTGAGCGATAGTGGAAGTGATGCAGGCTTGCCTTGTCCATCGGATGATCGGTCGCCCCGATCCGGACGAAACTGGCGATGTTGCTGAATTTGCCGATTTTGGCGTTGGCGATATCGGCATAGCGGTCGCAGTAGGAATAGTCGCCGATATTGGAATGTGCCACGCGAGAGCCGCGACCGATTTCGACATAAGCCCCGAACTGCGTATCCGTGATCTCGCTGTCGGGGTGGATGAATGGGGTGTCAGCGGTCAGGTGGGGCATTCTACTGCGCGTCACCCTTGATCAGTTTTCGGCGCAGCCAGCCGGAAAGAGTGTCCATCATCATCACCATGATCACGATGAGAACGATGTAATATGTCACTTCTTCCCAATCCTTTTGCGTGATGATGGCCTGGGTCAGAAGTAGACCGATCCCGCCACCGGTAATAGCCCCGATGATCGTGGCCGAGCGGGTGTTGGATTCAAGGTAATATAGAACCTGACTGAGCAGAACCGGGGTGATCTGTGGGATCACGCCAAATCGGTACCGCTGCATGGGGTTCGCACCGGTGGAGGTGATCCCCTCGATCTGTTTGCCGTCGACATTTTCCAGTGCCTCGGAAAACATCTTTCCAAAGGACCCGGTATCGGTCAGCAGGATCGCCAGTGAACCGGTCAGCGGCCCTGGACCAAGCGCCCGGCTGAGGACAATCGTCCAGATCAACCCATCCACCCCGCGCAGAAAGTCGAACACCCGCCGTGCGGCAAAGCGGAGGCTACCCAGCGGGGTGAAATTCTTTGCCGCCAGAAAGCCGAGCGGTAGTGCGATAATCGCCGCCCCGAACGTCCCCAGAAACGCCATCAGGATCGTCTCACCGATGGCCCACGCGACATCGCCATGACGCCACATGTTATTTGACCAAAAATCCTGCCAGATCGCACCAGCCTCACCCGAAGACGCGCGGCTTATGACTTCGCCAACGCCCATCCCATAATAGGGGCTGTTGAGGGTAAAGAAGAACAGCTCCCACCCGACGGAGTAGTTGAATATCTCGGTCCGGTTACGGGTAATCGTCAGGCGGCCAGCGTCAGTCGTGACCATCAATCGGTTCTTGGACGCACTAATAAAGTCGGGCACGTCGCCATCCGGTAACGTGGCGTTCGCACCGCTGCTACCGGGATCTGCAGTTATCGTTCCATAGCCTGGCACGTCATAGCGGACCGTCTCGCCAAGGGTCACAACATGACCGTTGCCAAGATCGACAACCGTTTCATCCCCAAGGCTGACCCAATCGGGTGCCGTGCCTTCGGCATAGCGACCTTTGCGTTCCCCTTCGATTGCGATCTCAAGATCACCAGAGCGGTTATCGCGGGTGACGTGGGTTTTGTAGCTATAGGTGTCCGATATCAGGGTACGGGCGTTGTTCACGTTGATCCGGTCGGCCAGCCCCCCGATGTCGAAAGCAAAGAAGATGTAAGTGAAGTAAGCGAGGATCAGCACTGGAATTGCGAATGAAACCAGCTTTTTGCGCTGGAACAGGGTGATGGTGTTCTGGGTCAGGGTTGTGTCGCTCATACCACGCCCTCCGCCGTTGATGCGCCGTGGGTCAGCCTGTTGCGCAAGCTGCTTGAGAGCTGATCAACCACCACAATGGTCAAGAACAGCAAAAGGAATATCGCGGCGGCCTCATCAAATTTGCCTTGTCCCCAGCTCATCGTGTTGCGCAGGTCGTAGCCGATACCGCCTGCGCCCACGAAGCCGAGGATGGCCGAGGCCCTTATATTGATCTCAAACCGCAAAAGCGCATAGCTGAGGTAATTTGGGGCCACTTGCGGGATCACGCCCAGCCACATCTGCTGCCCCCAGCTTGCGCCAACGGATTGCAGCCCCTCAACCGGTTTCAGTGAGGCGTTTTCATTCACCTCTGAAAACAGTTTGCCCAGCGCGCCGACTGTGTGCAGCGCGATAGCGATCATGGCGGGTACCGGGCCACCCCCCAGAAGGAAAATCAGGACAAGGGCCACGACGATCTCTGGGATCGCGCGCAGGATGTCGAGTACCCGGCGCAGCGGCCCGACCAGCCATGGCACCGGCGTCAGGCCGCGTGTGACGAGCAATGAGATAAACAGACCAAGTATCGCACCCAGCAGGGTCGATGCCGCCGCGATATTGACCGTTTCGATCAGCGACGGAAAATATTCGACGAAATATCCGGGCAGCAAATGGGCGCGTTCAATCGCCTCGCCCACAACATCGGCCGGAAAGTCGAGAAGTTTTGGCAAGCCGTCCCAAAAACCACCGGCATTGCGGGCGTCCGCTGTGCGAAACCCGGCAATCATCAGGGCCGCAAAAATAATCAACAATATGCTGTTCATCACCCGCTTCGCACGGGTCTGCTCCAGATAGACTTGCTTGATGTCGCGCGACTGTGGTGCTGCGCCAGTTACGTCTACCATCCTACCCTCTTACAAAAATGCAGATCCCCGGATGTCGGGGACCTGCTTTGGCAATGAAAATGCGTTGAATTAATTCGACTTGGATTCGCGGGCCGCGATGATCGACAGATATGCGTCGTGCGTGATCGGATCGAAGCCAAGGCTATCACCAGCCGCAACGCCATAGGCGCAATCCGCGTCGGCCTCGTGCAGGCCATCAACCAGTTCGGTCATTGTCGATTTCACATCGTCCGGCAGTGCGGTGCGCAATACGACAGGACCTTCGGGGATCGGCTTGGACCGCCAGATTTCAACCAGGTCGTTCATATCGACCAGACCCGCATCAACGGCCTTGCGCAGCGCACCAGAGTTATAGCCGTCTTCCCAGTTGCCTTGGCCGTCAGCCCAGCTCACACCGCCGTCAACATCACCATTGTTCACAGCGACGATGGTCTGTTCATGACCACCAGTGAATTTCACCTCGCCAAAATACTCACCGCTTTCCATGGTGATTTCGTCACTCTCCTCCGGGATCTCGATTGAGGGGATCAGGTAGCCGGAGGTCGAGTTCGGATCACCAAAGCCAAAGACCTTACCTTGCATATCGTCAAGCGACGTGATGCCGCTGTCAGCACGGGCAAAGCCGATGGAATGGTATGCATAAGAGCCATCGACGTTGATCTTGACCAATACGGGCTCAACGGCCTCGGGGTCTTGCAGATAAACGGCTGCATAGGACGATGCGCCCAGCCACGCCATGTCCAACGTACCGCCCAAAAGGCCCTGAATCACGCCGTTATAGTCAGCAGGAGCGAACAGTTTGGTCGGAACGCCCAGCGCTTCCTCGGTATAGGCACGCAGACATTCGTTGGAATTCAGACGATCCTGTGCGTTTTCGCCGCCCAGAATACCGATGCGAAATTCGGTAATGGCGTCTTGGGCAAAGGCGCCGCTTGTTAATGCTGTTGTCGCCAATGCGGCAGCAATCAATTTTTTCATAGTCGCTCTCTCTTTGATAATTTGCCCCGACAGTGGGGCCACTTTTGAAGGTTGAAAGGGTTACGCGTCGACCGGCTGTGGCGCTTGCTGGGTCGCGCCCAGCGTTTCGATCTGTGTTGATGTGGCGGCTTCGGAGAAATGTTCGTCAGCGCCGTAGATGTCGCGGGCAACTCCGGTGGTCAGTTGCTCGGGCGTGCCGTCAAAAACGATGCGCCCGTCGCGCATCCCAATCACACGGTCGCAATAGCGACGGGCAGTATCGAGCGTATGGAGGTTCGCAATCACCATCCGCCCGTCTTCTTCGTGAATTTTGCGCAGGGATTGCATCACGACCTGGGCATTCATCGGGTCGAGTGAGGCGATAGGCTCGTCCGCCAGAATGATGCTTGGTTCCTGCATCAAGGCGCGGGCGATGGCGACGCGCTGCTGCTGGCCGCCCGATAGCGCTTCGGCCCGTTTTGGCGCATGCTCTGCGATCCCGAGGCGATCCAGAATATCGATGGCACGGGTGATGTCATCCTGTGGAAAGAGATTGAACATCGTGCTGAAGGTCGACCGACGGTTCAGTGTGCCGTGTAATACGTTTGACACCACATCCATGCGAGGGACGAGATTGAACTGCTGAAAGATCATCGCACATTGGGATTGCCAGTTACGCTTCGCCGCACCTGTCAGGCCAGTGACGTTCAACTCATCAAACCTGATCTCGCCAGATGTCGCATCGGTCAGCCGATTCAGCATTCGCAAAAGCGTGGATTTGCCTGCACCCGACCGGCCAATGATCCCGATCATGGCGGGCTGTCTGACTACGATAGTGGCATTATCGACCGCTGTGTTCGCGCCGAATGACTTCGTCAATTTCGAAACTGTAAGCACAAAGACATCCTCTGTTTTGCGGGTATCTATGGCGGTGCCTCGGCACAGTTTCGTGTCAGAAATGAAAAAGTTTTGTAAAGGTGGGTTTGGGCTTAGGCTGGCTACAGACCTGCCAGCTTGCGAAGCGTGGACCGCAGGACAACCACCTCTTCCACGGTCAGCGCGGCGCATAGTTTTGCATCGTAGCGTTGTGCGGCATCGCTCAGGTCGGCAAAGACAGACGCGCCGTGACGGGTGAGCGATAATATCTCGTTGCGCCTGTCGGTTGGTACCGTCTCGCGCATCAGCATACGCTTTGCCGACAGGGCGCCGACCGCTCTGCTGACCTTGGTTTTGTGTAGCGACGCGAGATCGCAGATCTGTTTGGCGGTCATCGGCCCGTAACAGCCCAGATGGAACAGCACCCGCCATTCGTTGCGCAACATGCCGTACTTCATGCGGTAATGCTGCTGAAACTCCGCGCTGGATGCCTCGGCTGCCTGATTGAGCAGATAGGGCAGAAAATCCGGCAGTGCGAAATCAGGCTTTTCGGTCATGCAGCCGAACTATGTGTTGTTAGTTACAAAAGCAACCACTACACCATTCCTGCAGTGGGAGGAGCCCGCCATGAACAAGCAAACCAAACCGACCCGGATGACAATCGCGCCATCGCTGCCTGGCCCGCATGAAGGTTACATGCCCGGTTTCGGCAATGATTTTGAAACCGAAGCCCTGCCCGACGCCCTGCCGCAAGGCATGAACAGCCCGCAAAAATGCAACTATGGTCTTTACGGCGAACAGTTAAGCGGCACCCCGTTTACTGCGCCCAGCCATCAGAATGAACGGACCTGGTGTTATCGCATCCGCCCATCGGTCAAGCATTCGCATAGGTACGACCGCATCGATCTGCCTTACTGGAAGTCGGCCCCGCATGTTATTGAAGACGTCACCAGCCTTGGCCAATATCGCTGGGACCCGGTGCCGCATGGCGACGAAGGCCTTACTTGGCTGACGGGTATGCGGACCATGACAACCGCCGGCGATGTGAACACGCAGATAGGCATGGCCAGCCACATCTATCTTGTCACCGACGACATGGTGGACGACTACTTTTACTCAGCCGACAGTGAGCTGCTGATCGTTCCACAGGAAGGCCGGTTGCGCTTTGCGACAGAGCTGGGGATCATTGACCTTGCTCCGCAGGAAATCGCGATTATCCCACGTGGATTGCTTTACCGTGTTGAGGTATTGGAAGGCCCCGCCCGTGGCTTTGTTTGCGAGAACTACGGGCAGAAGTTTGAATTGCCGGGCCGAGGTCCGATAGGGGCCAACTGCATGGCCAACCGGCGTGATTTCAAGACACCTGTCGCCGCCTTTGAGGATCGCGAAGTGCCATCAACCGTTACCATCAAGTGGTGCGGGCAGTTTCATGTCACGCATGTTGATCAAAGCCCGCTGGACGTGGTTGCGTGGCACGGGAATTACGCTCCTGTCAAATACGACCTGACAACGTATTGTCCTGTGGGCGCTTTGCTGTTCGATCACCCGGATCCTTCGATTTTTACAGTTTTAACGGCCCCATCCGGCCAGCCCGGCACCGCAAATATCGATTTTGTGCTATTCCGGGAACGCTGGTTGGTGGCCGAGGATACGTTCCGGCCGCCCTGGTATCACAAGAACATCATGTCCGAACTGATGGGCAACATCTACGGCCAATACGATGCCAAGCCCAAGGGTTTCGTGCCTGGCGGCATGTCTTTGCACAACATGATGCTGCCCCACGGCCCTGACCGGAATGCGTTTGAAGGCGCGAGCAGTGCTGATCTTCAACCCACCAAACTGGACGACACAATGTCATTCATGTTCGAGACACGCTTTCCGCAGCATCTTACCAACTTTGCCGCGAAGGGGGCACCTTTGCAGGATGACTACATTGACTGCTGGACCAGCCTTGAGAAGAAATTCGACGGGACGCCGGGAACAAAATGAAAATCGCATCTCTGCTCAATACCGCAGTGCCTTATCAGCCCGGCCCTTTGGTCATTGTATCGGACGATCTGAAGACCTACCGGATGGCCGCGCAGCCTAGGTTGCAGGATGCGCTTGATCTGGATGATCTGCGACCGACCGGCGACGACATACCGTTCAACCCGGATGATTGTGGGCCACTGCTGCCGCGTGCCTATCAGTTCCTTGATGGTTCAGCTTACGTGAACCACGTCGAACTGGTCCGTCAGGCGCGTGGGGCTGAGATGCCGGAAAGCTTCTGGACAGATCCGTTGATGTATCAAGGCGGGTCGGACGCTTTCATGGCGCATAATGCTCCGATCAGAGGCGAGACGGATTGGGGCATTGATCTTGAGGCCGAGGTGGCCGTGATCATCGGACATGTCCCGATTGGGGCCAGCCATGCAGAGGCCGCGGCGGCGATCCGGTTCGTCACGCTGCTGAACGACGTTTCCCTGCGCAATCTGATCTCTGATGAATTGGCCAAGGGCTTTGGCTTTGTGCAATCGAAACCAGCCTGCGCCTGTGCCCCGGTTGCGGTTTCACCTGATGCCTTGCCCGGATGGCGGGATGGTAAGTTGCACGGGATCATGAAGGTCGATCTGAACGGCAAACCTTTCGGGCGTGCCGATACCGGCGTCGATATGACGTTCGATTTCCCTACCCTGATCGCCCATGCCGCAAAAACCCGCAGCTTGACGGCTGGAACCATCATTGGTTCGGGCACGATTTCAAATAAGCTGGACGGCGGCCCAGGCCTGCCGATCGATAAGGGCGGGGTTGGCTATTCCTGCATCGCGGAACAACGCACTGTCGAAACCATCCTTGATGGCGCGCCGAAGACCCCGCTCCTGCAGCCTGGTGACCGCGTGGAAATTTGGATGGAGGACGAAATGGGCCAGTCTATCTTTGGCAACATCTCGCAGACGGTCGAAGCATTATGAGCAGGGCCTTCGCGTCGCAGGGCGATATGACAGAAAAGGCGATTTCGTTTGACGAGATTGGCGACGGCCTGTGGGCCTTTACGGCTGAGGGTGATCCGAATTCGGGTGTCATCATCGGCGATGACAGCGTGATGATAGTCGAAGCGCAGGCAACGCCGAGACTGGCGCAAAAGGTCATCAACAAGGTGCGAGAGGTGACGGACAAACCCATCACCCATCTTGTGCTGACGCATTACCACGCTGTGCGAGTCTTGGGGGCTTCGGCCTATGGCGTTGATCAGATTATCATGTCTGACGCCGCAAGAGGCATGGTCGAAGAACGCGGGCAAGAGGATTGGGATAGCGAATTCGAACGCTTCCCGCGTCTTTTTGAAGGCCATGAAAGTATCCCCGGCTTGACGTACCCCACTACCACTTTCAGCGACAACATGACCGTTTATCTGGGCAAGCGCCGGGTCGATATCAAACATCTGGGTCGCGCCCACACGGCGGGTGATGCGGTCATCCATGTGCCAGATCAGAATGTGATGTTTACCGGCGATATCGTCGAATACCACTCTGCCTGTTACTGCGGCGACGGATATTTTGGCGACTGGGGCATGACACTGGATGCGATTAAGGCCTTTGACGTAGACGCGATTGCGCCGGGGCGTGGTGATGCGCTGGTCGGCAAAGAGATGGTGAACGCCGCCATCGAAAACACCCGCGATTTTGTGCAGAGCACCTATCGTCCTGCGGCCCGCATCGCTGCTGGCGGCGGCAGCCTGAAGGACGCGTGGGACGCGGTACGCGCAGAATGTGACCCGAAATTCAGCGACTACGCCATCTATGAGCACTGCCTGCCGTTCAATGTCGCCCGCGCCTATGACGAGGCACGCGGCATCGCCCACCCGCGTATCTGGACCGCCCAGCGCGACCGCGAGATGTGGGATGCTTTGCAAGGGTGATCTATCGCGATGATCGAGCGTAAACTGTATCCGTACAAGCCAATCGCGACCTATGATCAACCGCCCATCCACCATCCTGTCGTTATCGTTGGCGCGGGTCCGGTCGGGCTAACCGCCGCGCTTGATCTGGGGCTAAGGGGTACGCCCGTTCTGGTGCTTGACGATCAGGAAGGCGCCGGGCAGGGCAGCCGCGCGATTTGCTTTGCGAAACGCACGCTTGAAATTGCCGACCGCCTCGGCGCTGGTCAGGCAATGGTGGATAAGGGTATTGTCTGGAACATCGGCAGGGTGTTTCATGGCGATAGTCCCGTGTTTGAATTTGATCTGTTGCTGGAAGAGGGTCATAAACACCCCGCCTTCATCAACCTGCAACAGCCCTATTTTGAAGCGTTTCTTGTAGATGAAATCCATGCGGCCCAATCGAAGGGCGCGCCGATAGAGATACGAGGCAAGAACCGTGTCACGGGGATTGCCACGCAAGATGATCACACGTTGGTCGATATCGACACGCCAGATGGACCATATCAGGTGCAAGCCGACTGGTTGGTGGGCTGTGACGGCGCACGTTCCCCGCTGCGCGATATGTTGGGACTGGGCTTTGAGGGGCGCGTTTTTGAAGACAACTTCCTGATCGCCGACGTCAAGATGACAGCTGAATTCCCGACGGAACGGTGGTTCTGGTTCGACCCTCCGTTTGATGAGGCAGGACAATCGGCGCTTTTGCACAAGCAGCCCGATGACATCTGGCGGATCGATTTTCAGCTGGGTTGGGATATTGACCGCGACAAGGAACTACGCCCAGAAAACGTCCGCGCTCGTGTTGACGCGATGCTGTCGCACCAGTCCGGGGTGGTGCCGGATTACGAGTTGGATTGGACGTCCATCTACACGTTCCAGTGTCGACGGATGGAGACGTTTCGGCACGGCCGGGTTCTGTTTGCCGGTGACAGCGCACATCAGGTATCGCCCTTTGGTGCGCGTGGGGCCAATTCCGGGGTACAGGATGCGGAGAACCTTGCTTGGAAGCTGGATTTGGTGGTCAAAGGCCAAGCGCCAGAGGCGCTACTGGATAGCTATAGCGAGGAGCGGGTTTTTGCGGCGGCAGAGAACATCCTCAACTCATCACGTACGACGGATTTTCTGACGCCGAAAACAGAGATAAGCCAGATATTTCGCGATGCAGTTCTGACGCTTGCACGGGATTATGCCTTTGCGCGGCCTTTGATGAACGCAGGCCGCTTGTCGGTGCCGTCTGTTTATACCGACCTTGGCCTGAATGGCCCGGACGAATTGGATGGGCCGCAATGCTCCAGTGTGGGCGCACCTTGCCCTGATGCGCCGCTGGATGACGGGTTTCTGCTGGATCAGCTTGGCGGGCCATTCGCGGTGTTGGCGATAAATGTAGAAGCGCCCTTTTTCGCCGCCCGCTACGGCATTTCGGTCAAGACCCTTGCGCTACAAACTGCGAGCAACGATCCTACCGGTGCTTTGGCCGCGCGCTATCTGGGCGAAGCACAACATGCGATTTATCTGATCCGGCCTGATCAGCATGTTGCAGCACGATGGGCCGATTGCGACGGGACCGATCTGGAAGCTGCATTGCGTATAGCGACGAAAGCCTGAACCATGAGTTTGAACCTTTCACCCAATATTCCTGATCCGGATGGCTTTTACGAAGAACTTCTGGCCACACATGATGGCTTATCCAAAGCACAAAGCGATGCGTTGAACGCCCGACTGATCCTGATCCTGACCAATCATATTGGCGACAGGGCCGTTCTGCGCAGCGCATTAGATGCCGCCCGTGCTGACCTGTGATTTTTGGCGTGACAATGCCACGCAATCGTGGATGAGTTTACGAACGAATTGAGTAAAGTATTAGGGAGGACAACAATTGACAGATCGCAGAACAATTCTGGCCGCACTCGCGGGTGCGGGGATGCTGGCCATGGTGGGGGCCGGGGCCATGGCGCAAGAGGTGACGCTCAAGCTGCACCAGTTCTTGCCAGCACAGGCTAATGTACCGGCCAAGATTCTTGATGTTTGGGCCGACAATGTGGAAGCGGATTCCGATGGCCGGATCAAGATCGACCGGTTTCCCGCGATGCAACTTGGTGGAAGCCCAACAGAGCTGATGGATCAGGCCATCGACGGCGTCGCGGATGTTGTCTGGACAGTGGTCGGCTACACGCCGGGCCGGTTCCCGTCGACCGAGGTTTTTGAACTGCCGTTCCTTGTCGATAATGCCCGTGCGGCCTCTTACGCCTATTGGAAGATGTATGAAGAACATATGCAGGAAGAGTTCTCTGACGTGCATATTCTGGGCGCGTGGGTCCATGGCCCCGGCGTCATTCATGCCAGCGAACCAATTGAGACACCTGACGACATGAGTGGTTTGAAAATTCGCGGTGCCTCGCGTCAGGTAAACGGCCTGTTGGGCGTGCTTGGGGCGGAACCGGTCGGCATGCCAGTTCCCGCCATTCCAGAGGCGCTATCGAAAGGTGTGATCGACGGGACAACCATCCCGTGGGAGGTAACCGGCGCGCTGAAAATCGCTGAACTGGTGGATTATCATACCGAATTCACCGGTCCGATGCTGTATACGGTCACGTTCGTTCTTGCCATGAACAATGACGCTTATGACAGCCTGCCGGATGACCTGAAGGCCGTTGTGGATCAGAACTCCGGTCTTGAGTTTTCGGTCTTTGCTGGCGGGACGATGGAAGATGTCGATGCACCGGCACGTGAAATTGCTGTCGATGCGGGCAATGAGATCATTGAACTGGATGCTGACCAGTCGGCCGAGTGGGCCGCGGTGGCGCAGCCGGTCTATGACAACTGGCTTGCCGATATGGAAGGTCAGGGGATTGACGGGCAGGCCCTGATCGACCAAGCCAAAGCATTGATGGCGGAATATAACGCCTCAAACTGAGCGGGTTAGCGGCCTTCGGGCCGCAACCCCCCAAACCGATTACCCAAAGGGGGTGTGATGCATCGATACATGATGGCCGCGTCGCGGGTCATGGCCATTTTGGGCGGCGTGATGCTGACCGCGTTGATCCTGCTCACATGCGTTTCCGTTTTGGGGCGGGGGCTGAACGGCCTTTTGCACGATGATGCGATGCAATCCGTCGCGCCGGGGCTGGCACAATGGCTGCTGGATCTGGGCGTCGGGGCCGTTAACGGCGATTTTGAGATTATCGAAGCAGGCGTCGCCTTTGCAATTTTCGCCTTTCTGCCCTTTTGCCACCTTACCGACGGACATGCGACTGTGGATATCTTCACCTCGCGCATGTCAGCCAAAACAAACCGTGTTCTGGCCGCTATCATTAGCCTGATCTTTGCTGCCGTCATGGTGCTGATCGCGGTGCAACTATACGCCGGTATGCAAAGCAAGATAAGGTCCGGGCAGACGACGTTCCTTCTCGAATTTCCTATCTGGTGGGCTTATGCGCTTAGCCTTGTCGGCGCGGTTCTGGCCGCCATTGTTGCCGTTTACATTGCCGTTGCTCGGTTCATCGAGATGGTTCGCAATCAGGCCATTCTGCCCGAAGGCACGGGGGCCGAAAATTGAGCGATATGGCTATCGGCGCGCTGTCCTTTCCGGCGCTTTTGCTGTTGATCTTTTTGCGTGTGCCCATTGGGCTGGCCATGTTTCTGACAGGGCTGATCGGCCTGTTCATTGTGACAGGCGACACCACTATCCCCTTTGCGCGGCTGAAATCTGAAACCTTCACCACGTTTTCCAGCTATTCGTTGTCGATCATTCCGATGTTTTTGCTGATGGGGCATTTCGCGACCCTTGGCGGCATGTCGCAAGCGCTGTTCAAGGCCGCGGAAAGCTGGCTGGGCCACCGCAAAGGCGGGGTCGCCATGGCGGCGGTCGGGGCTTGTGCCGGGTTTGGCGCTATCTGCGGGTCATCGCTGGCCACTGCCGCCACGATGAGCCGGGTCGCCCTGCCCGAACTACGTCGCTACGGTTATTCAGGCGGCTTTTCCACAGCCACGTTGGCGGCCGGTGGGACGCTGGGCATCCTGATCCCACCGTCGGTCGTATTAGTGATCTACGCCATCCTGACAGAACAGAATATCGCAAAGCTGTTTTTGGCCGCCTTCATCCCCGGCATTCTTGCTGCTTTGGGCTATATGCTCGCGATTTCCCTTTATGTCAGGCTGAACCCCGGCACCGCCGGTACGCGCGAAAGGATGCCATATGCGGACAGGTTCCGCGCCATTTATGCGGTCTGGCCCGTACTGTTGGTCTTCGGGCTGGTGGTGGGCGGCATATATGCGGGCTGGTTTACCCCAACGGAAGGAGCCGCCGTTGGAGCATTTGGCACGGGGCTGATCGCATGGCTGGGCGGTGGGCTGACAAAAGAGACCTGGACCGAAAGCTTTTTGGTCACCGCCAGATCGACGGGAATGATCTTTTTCATCATCCTTGGGGCGGCGTTCTACAACGGGTTTCTGGCACTGACCCAAGTCCCGCAGGAAATCGCGACATTCGTCACGGAACAAGGTCTGAGCCCGTGGATCGTCCTGATCCTGATCCTCGTGTTCTATCTTTTTCTTGGTTGCCTGATGGACAGCCTGTCGATGATCCTTTTGACCATCCCGATCTTCTGGCCCGTGGTTCAGGAACTCGATTTCGGGTTCGTCACCATGATTGACCTGCAATCTGTGAAACTAGCGGAACTTGTCGCGTCAGGGGCCGACATAGCACCGGCATTACTGGCTGACGCGCAAGCGACACTCGCGCAGGGTATCGAACTGACCCGCGACCAAACCCGCGCGCTGGAACTGCGCGGCGTGTCCGAAGGTGCCCTAAACCGGATCAACACCGAACAAATTGCCATCTGGTTCGGCATCCTTGTTCTGATCGTGGTAGAGGTCGGTCTGATCACGCCGCCTGTGGGCATGAACCTGTTTGTGATCAACGCAATGGATCGTGATACCCCCATGATCGAAACCTACAAAGCGGTGCTATTCTTTGTTGCATCCGATCTGGTCCGTGTGGCCGTCCTGTTGGCCTTCCCGATCATAACGCTGGTTCTTATCCCGTGGTGACATAAGCTGCGGAAACTCGCTACACTTCTGTATGGGAGGAAAAGCCAATGTCAAAACGGTACGAAGATGGGACGCGCGTGCGCCGCGCGGTATTGGGCGATGCCCATGTAGACCGGGCTGAGGCGAACAAGACCGATCTTGATACGGCTTTTCAATCGCTCATCACTGAAAGCGCATGGGGCACTGTCTGGGCCAGCGATGCGATCAGTCGCCGAGAACGGTCGATGATCACGCTCGCCCTTTTGGCGGCAACCGGCAATTTCGCGGAAATCCCGCTGCATATCCGGGCCACGGCCAATACCGGGGCCAGCCAGCAGGATGTGATCGAAGTATTCCAGCATGTTGCGATCTATGCCGGTGTGCCCGCCGCCAACAACGCGATCAAGATCGCCAAGGCCACCTATGCCGAGATGGAAGACGACAACGCATGATCGATGAGCTTTGTCAGCGCGACCGCAACTGGCACCCACCCGCACTTGCGGAGCAGTACAAATCCAGCGTGACACGCGCCCCGCATCAGCCGCTGTTGTCGCTGCCGGGGTCAGAAAGTGAGCTGACGGGCCCCACCTTTGGTCATGATGACATTGATCGGCTCGATTGCGACCTGATCCGCAACTATGCCCAAACCGGTGATCCAATTGGCGAACGGATCATCCTTCATGGTCGGATTCTGGACGAAAATGCACGGCCAGTGCCGAACACATTGGTTGAAATCTGGCAGGCGAATGCGGGTGGGCGCTATCGGCATCAGGCTGACGGCTACCTCGCCCCGATTGATCCCAACTTTGGCGGTTGCGGACGGACGCTGACGGATGACGAGGGCCGCTATAGCTTTAGGACGATCAAACCCGGCCCATACCCTTGGCACAATTGGATGAACAGTTGGCGACCCGCCCATGTCCATTTTTCGGTGTTCGGAACCGCCTTCGCCCAGCGCCTGATCACACAGATGTATTTCGAAGGCGACCCGCTGATCGCCAAATGCCCCATCGTCAGCACGATCCCGGATCAGGCTGGGATTGATCAGCTTGTGGCCGTGATGGACATGAATGCGACGCTTCCGATGGACGCGATAGCGTACAGGTTTGATGTTGTTCTCAGGGGCCACAGGTCCACGCCGTTTGAAAACCGGCCCGAGGGGAACTGAACATGGCGCAGCGTTTGGATTATCTCAAAGAGTCACCCTCGCAGACGGCCGGACCCTATGTCCACATCGGTTTGGCGCCAAGCGATGCCCGCATTGATGTTTATCGTCGTGAACTGGGCCGCGATATCGTTGGACCAGATGCTGAGGGGGAGCGGATTACAGTGACGGGTCAGCTGTTTGACGGTCTCGGCGAGCCGGTGAAGGACGCACTGATCGAGATATGGCAGGCCGATGCTCAGGGCGAATATCCGGGTAAGGAAGACAATGGTTTCTGCGGTTGGGGCCGTGTCGTTCCCGACTTCGACACCGGGCTATTCAGTTTCCAGACAATCAAGCCCGGCGCTGTCAAAGCGCATAATGGGCAACTGGCGGCACCACATCTCAGTTTTTGGCTGGTGGCACGTGGGATCAATATCGGATTGCAAACCCGCATGTATTTCGGGGATGAAGAGAAGGCGAACGTCTCTGACCCGGTTCTCAACCTCATACCGGAAGCGCGGCGCAACACGCTGATCGCCAAGTCGGATGGTACGTCGTACCGCTTCGATATTCGCCTGCAAGGCGATGACGAAACCGTATTCTTTGATATCTAAAGGCAGACCATGACAAACCCCTGCATCATCTGCGTCGCCATCACCGGTTCGGTCCCGACAAAGGCTGACAACCCGGCCGTTCCGATCACGATCACCGAGCAAATCGAAAGCACGCATGAGGCGTTTGAAGCAGGTGCTGCCATCGCCCACTGCCATGTACGTGATGACGAAGGAAAGCCGACATCCGACCCGGACAGGTTTGCCCAGCTCAAGGAAGGTATCGAGAAACACTGCCCCGGCATGATTGTGCAACTTTCCACCGGTGGGCGCTCCGGCACCGGACGGGAGCGGGGCGGGATGCTGCCTTTGCGGCCTGACATGGCGTCGCTCACGGTGGGATCGAACAACTTTCCTACGCGGGTCTACGAAAACGGCCCCGATTTGGTGGATTGGCTGGCGTCCGAGATGATCGCCCATGACATCAAGCCAGAGATCGAGGCATTTGACCTCAGCCACATCGTCCACGCAGCTCGGATGGCGGCGGACGGGCGGTTGAAGGGTCCGCTTTATGTGCAGTTCGTCATGGGTGTGAAGAACGCAATGCCTGCAGATGAGCGGATTTTCGATTTCTACATCGAAACGCTGAACCGGCTAGCCCCCGATGCGTTGTGGTGCGCAGCAGGGATCGGGGCCGCACAACTGACCGTCAGCGAATGGGCTATCAGCAAGGGCGGCCATACGCGTACGGGGCTCGAGGATAACGTGCGGTTGGACAGGCAAACGCTTGCTCCGTCGAACGCGGCGTTGGTGAAGCGGACGGCGGAGTTATGTGAACGGTATGAGCGGCCAGTAGCAACATGGGAACAGGCGCGGGATATTTTGGGATTGGATGTAGCCACCTAAAACTGAAACCAGACGCCACGATTATCATTTTACAGGTTTTCCGCACATGTCACCGATGCCAAATGCGCGTCGCTTGGCAATTGTTGCTGGACAACAAGCGCTCTGGGCAGACCGGGGCGTGGCAGCTGCGATTTTGCTGGTAGTCCAGATCAGAAAATCTCATAAGCCGGTGACAGCAAGAGGAGCTACGGTTGGTCATTCGAATTATTCGTCACGCTTTCGCGATAATATTCAACAACTTCGGGCAAGCCTTGCGAATTTCGGCTCTTCCTTATCTCAGCATGGTAGCCATTGGCTTTGCAGTCGCACTCAACGACCCCGGACTGGTCGAAATTGACTCTGACCTCTATCTCGACGGATCGTCGGATGGCATTTTTGAGATAAATACCATATCGATTGTGTTGGCTTTGGCGTCCGCGATATATAGCTTATTCGTTCTTGGCTGGATCGCGGTGTCTTGGCATCGCTTCATTTTGCTAGAAGAGCGGCAGGGGTGGATACCCGTGGTAAACTATAAACTGATCAATGCCTATTTGGTCCGTAGTATCGGTTATGGCCTTTTGCTCTGTTTAATCGCAGTTGTATTGATGGTCATCCTGAGTGCTGTGGGTTTGCATACTCTTTTGGATGCCGACCCAGATTCGATGTCATTTGATTTGTTTCTGGCCACTGCTGTTATTGGAACAATTCTCACCTTCATTTGGTATAGCATCGCCCTCGCGCTCCCGTCCATCGCGCTGAGCGAGCCGATCTCGATGCGCGAAGCTTGGTCGGCGTCTTCAGGTATAAACACAACCATTTTCGGCATTTCTTCCGTGCTTGTTATACTCAATCAAATTGGCCTGTTCATTACCAACGATTTGCTGTGGTCACTGCCACTGATCGCCGCTCTTTTAGGGGCCATTGTCAATTGGATCACCATATTGGTCGGTGTTAGCATCCTGACCACGCTCTATGGTCACCTCATCGAAGACAGGCCACTAATAGAATAGCCCTGCCAGAAACGCCGCATCCCCGTCATTTGCGATCTCATGTACCGCGTCTTGCGCGTCCAGCCACAGTGGTACATGCCCCGCTTCTGTTGGTGCATCCACCCGGCGCACCGGATGCGCCAGATAGACATGACATAGCTTCTCGGCAAAAATCTCGTATTCCGGCATGTAAACGAACCGTCGAAACACCCCCAACCGTCGTGGGCGTGCGATGCGCCAACCGGTTTCCTCGAACACCTCGCGATGCAGCGCCTGCACAGGGCTTTCGCCCGGATCAATCCCGCCGCCAGGCAGCTGAATCTCTTGATGTGGTGCGGCCTGATAGGTCAGCAACAGCTTTCCCGCGCGTGGCAAAATCGCGTAGGCTCCGGGTCTGTATGTGTATCGCTGCCCGTTTCTGCGCGGATCGCCTTCGCGTCTGATCATAGCTTACCCCTTGGACGTTGGCTTGCTCCGCCTATATAGGCGCGGTATGCCAACTCCTGACATGTAAGGAAAGCCCATGAGCCTCAGCGCCCGGATCGCTTGGGACGATACCGTCCTGCCGTTTCAACTTGACGCCTCTGACATCCGTGGTCGGGTGGCGCGTCTGGATGGCGTGCTGGAACAGGTTCTGTCGCAGCACGACTATCCCCCGATGATTGAAGGGTTGGTGGCAGAGATGGCCCTGCTGACCGCACTGATCGGCCAGACGGTGAAACTGCGTTGGAAGCTGTCGCTGCAAGTTCGCGGCTCTGGTCCTGTTCGGCTGATTGCCACGGATTATTATGGGCCGACCGAGGATGGTCAGCCCGCCCGCATTCGTGCTTATGCATCGTATGATGCCGATACGCTCGATGAGCAGGCCGATCCCTTTAGCCAGATTGGCAACGGGTATTTCGCCATCCTGATTGATCAGGGTGAGGGGATGACCCCGTATCAGGGTATCACGCCTATCGCTGGCGGGTCGCTGTCAGCCTGCGCCGGGACATACTTTGCACAGTCGGAACAATTGCCGACCCGCTTTGCGCTGACCTATGGCCAATCTACGCAGCCCGGTAAAGCGACGCATTGGCGGGCCGGCGGTGTGATGTTGCAGCATATGCCGAAAGCATCACCACATGTGACTGGCGAAGGTGGATCGGGCGAGGAGGGTTTGCTGGACGCAACCGATATCCTGACCGATGACGAGGGCGAGAACTGGAACCGCGCCAATGCCTTGCTGGATACGGTCGAAGAGATTGAGCTGATCGGACCAACGGTCACGCCCACGGATTTGCTTGTGCGCCTCTTTCACGAGGAAACGCCGCGGGTGTTCGATGCCCAACCTGTGAAGTTCGGATGCAGCTGTTCCGAGGACAAGGTAAAGCAAAGCCTGTCGATCTATTCGGCCAAGGACATTGGCACGATGGTCACCGACGAAGGCACAGTGACTGCGGATTGCCAGTTCTGCGGGGCGCATTATGTGTTTTCACCGGATGTCCTGGGGTTTGAGGCCAAGGACGCCAGTGCCTGACCTTATCGATCAAATGGCTGATGCGCTGGCGAAACCCGGCAGCGCATCATCAGATTTTGATCTGAACAAAGACACGTCTGCACCGAACGTCAAACTTACCCCGGCCGCCGTGCTTGTGGCCGTCCGGGCCGAGACCCGAACGCTCATCCTGACCAAGCGTTCGGCGCGTCTGAAACATCACCCTGGCCAGATCGCCTTTCCGGGCGGCAAACAGGATGCAACCGACCCGACACCAACGGCCGCTGCGCTGCGTGAAGCAGACGAGGAAATTGGCCTCCCGACCGCGATCACCAACGTGATTGGGACATTGCCAGCGCACCAAACCGTAACGGGATTTCAGGTCACTCCGGTCCTCGCTATTGTTACCGGTCACTACGACCCCGTCCCCGAGGTGGGTGAGGTGAGCGAGGTGTTTGAAGTTCCTCTTGCCCACGTGGTCGACCCTGCGACGTTCCGAGTGGAGGGCCGTCGCTGGCAGGGGCGCAAGCGATACTATTACACCATTCCCATAGGCCCCTATTACATCTGGGGCGCCACTGCCCGCATTCTGCGCGCCTTGGCCGAGCGGATGTCATGACCCAGATCACGGCTCCCTGGCTGTCGGATGACCGGGCCCAAACCGTGTGCAAATTGCTCACTGATGCGGGCCATCAGGCATGGTTCGTCGGCGGCTGCGTGCGGAACGAACTTCTGGGCCAGCCGGTCGCCGATCTGGACCTTTCCACCGATGCGCATCCCGATGAGGTGACAAAGTTGGCCAAAGCCGCGGGTCTCAAGGTCATTCCCACGGGTATCGACCATGGCACCGTTACCATTCTGGTCGATCACATCCCGTTTGAAGTGACGACCTTCCGCAATGACGTCGCAACGGATGGGCGACGGGCGACTGTCGCCTTTGCCGATAACATGACCGACGACGCGCGCAGGCGGGATTTCACCATGAATGCCCTCTATGTCGGGGCCAACGGCAAGGTGGTTGACCCATTGGGCGGGTTGCCCGATCTCAAGGCCCGCCGTGTTCGTTTCATCGAAGACGCCGACCAGCGGATCAAGGAAGATTATCTGCGCATTCTGCGGTTCTTTCGGTTTCACGCATGGTACGGCGACGACAACGAAGGCCCGGACCCCGATGCTCTTGCGGCTTGTGCGGAGAATATCGAGGGGCTGCAAAGCCTGTCGGTCGAGCGGATCACAAGTGAGTTATTAAAGCTCCTCGCCGCCCCCGATCCGGCCCCAGCGGTAGCGTCGATGGCCGCCACAGGGGCGCTTGCACAGATTTTGCCGGGGGCTTCGTCGCACGCTCTCGCCGTGTTGGTGCATGTCGAACAGGAAAATGGCCTCGCGCCTGACCCGATCCGGCGTCTTGCGGTGTTGGGCGGCACGCCTGCGGATGCCCTGCGGTTATCAAAGGACCAAACGAAACAACTTCAGCAGATGACCGCAGGCATATCCCCCGGTGAACTGGGCTACCGTTTCGGGGCAAAGATCGCACAGGATGCACTGGCCGTCCGCGCCGCATCGCTTGGTCAGGAAATCCCACCTAGCGATATTAATCGTGCTAAAATGGGTGCGGCACAGACCTTTCCACTCAAGGCCGCGGACCTGATGCCAACCTTGCAGGGTGCGGCGCTGGGCGAAGCGCTCAAGAAGGCAGAGGCGCGCTGGATTGCATCTGATTTCAAGCTGACGAAAGCCGACCTGATTGGCTGATTTAATACCTCTGATCGGCTTTGTGTTCTTTGGCCTGTTCTCACCCGGTCCCAATGTCATCCTGCTCACCGCGTCAGGCGCAAGGTTCGGGTTCGGCCCGACGGTGCCACATATCCTGGGGGTCGCCATTGGCGTCGGGATCATCGCTGGGATTACGGGGTTGGGTGTTGGTGCGTTGCTGGCAGCCCAACCGACCCTGACCATCATCCTTAAAATCGGGGCAAGCCTTTGGATTCTCTGGATGGCTTACTCTCTCTGGCATGCCGATCCGGCGAGAACCAATGGCCACGACCGGCCCTTTACGTTCATTGAGGCCGTCCTGTTTCAATGGATCAACCCAAAGGTCTGGGCCGTCGCCCTTAGCGCCACGGCCTATGTCGCAACCCTGACACCGACAGACCAAGCGGCAACGCTCGCCAGCACCTTTTCAGCGCTTAATCTGGGAGTCTGCCTGTTCTGGGCAATGGCCGGCACATTTTTGTCCTACTTGTTGACCAACCAGACCGCATGGCGCGGTTTTATGCGCATCATGGCGCTCGCCCTTGGCGGGTTCTCTGTTCTGGTTTTCCTCTGATCCAAACCTTGTTATGTCTGCTGCATAACCCCGGAAGGCAGACCAATGTTTCGATTCTTCGAAGGTCTTGTCGATCCCTATACCACGTATCAGGAGACCGACACGCCGCCCAAGCGGCTCTATCCGTTTCTGCGTATCTATGCAGAACCGTTCAAACGGATATTGTTGTTAACCGGGCTTGCCTCAATGGTGATCGCCGCAGTGGAAATCTGGCTGCTTGGGTATATCGGGCGGCTGGTTGATACGCTATCGGGCGGAACCCCGTCCGAAGTTTGGGAAGATTTCGGCACCGAGTTCATTCTCGTGGCGCTGTTTATCCTGACATTGCGCCCCGCGCTGCACGTCTTTCAGGTGATGCTGTTGAACAATACAATCATGCCGAACTTTGCCACGCTGGTTCGCTGGCGGGCACACAAGCATGTGTTGCGCCAATCGGTCGGCTGGTTTGAGGATGATTTTGCCGGCCGGATCGCCAACCGGATCATGCAAACACCATCTGCGGCAGCAGAGGTGATGTTTCAGCTGTTCGACGCGCTGACCTTCGCGGCCGCTTATGTGGTTGCAGCGGCGGTACTGCTTGGCCAGGCAGACATTCGGTTGGTCATCCCACTGCTGATGTGGCTCATACCCTATCTGTTCTTGCTGCGCTGGGTCGTAAAGCGGATCGGTCCCGCGTCAGAGGCTGCATCGAATGCCCGAAGTAAAGTGACGGGCCGCATTGTGGATAGCTATACCAACATTCACTCGGTCAAGATGTTCGCGCATCACAACCGCGAAATCGACTATGCCAAGGAAGCTATCGAGGAAGGGCGACGCACATTTCAGGCAGAGATGCGGCTTTATACGATTATGGACGTGGGCCTGATGATGCTGAACGGGCTTTTGATCGTGGGCATTGTCGGCTGGGCCATGTGGCTTTGGGGGCTAGGGCTTGCCACTGTCGGGGTTGTGGCAGTCGCGACCACATTGGCACTGCGCCTGAACGCCATGTCCGGCTGGATCATGTGGGCAACCAGTAACTTTTTCCGAGAGCTTGGGATCGTGTCCGAAGGGATGCAAACCATAGCACAACCGGTGAAGTTGCTGGATAAATCTGCACAGCCCTTGCAGATTAGGGAGGGCCATATCGCAGTGACCGACCTCTCGCATCACTATGGCAAAGAGGCAGGAGGTCTGGACCGTATCAACCTGACCGTTATGCCTGGTGAAAAGGTCGGTTTGGTCGGACAATCCGGGGCTGGCAAATCGACCCTCGTGAAGTTGCTCTTGCGGTTCTACGACGCCGAAAACGGGGTGATCGCTGTCGATGGTCAGGCCATCATGGATGTTTCGCAGGATAGTCTGCGCCGTGCCATCGGGATGGTGCAGCAAGATAGTGCTTTGCTGCATCGGTCGGTCAGAGAGAACATACTCTACGGCAAACCTGAAGCCTCCGAGGACGAGATGATCGCCGCAGCGGTCAAAGCCGAAGCACATGACTTCATTCTGGGGCTGGAAGATAATGAAGGCCGCAAAGGCTATGAGGCGCGCGTTGGTGAGCGCGGTGTGAAACTCTCGGGTGGGCAACGCCAACGGATTGCCCTTGCGCGGGTTATCCTGAAAGATGCACCCATCCTTCTGCTGGACGAGGCGACGAGCGCCCTAGATAGTGAGATCGAGGCCGCCATCCAAAGCACGCTCTACGGCATGATGGAGGGCAAAACAGTGATCGCCATCGCACACCGGCTTTCGACCATCGCACAGATGGACCGTATCATCGTGATGGATCAGGGCCGCATCATTGAGGACGGCACGCACGACGCGCTGCTGGCGGCAAACGGGCAATATGCAAGGTTCTGGGGGCGGCAGTCGGGCGGCTTTCTGGGGCAGGAAAAACAGGTAGCAGAATGAAACCAGAAAACTGGATCGACCCGTTTGAACACGCAGATGGGCCGCCGCCGCACACGTTATTGGCTTTCATGCGCTGGGCGATGACAGGCAGCTTCAAGGTGATCGGCCTTGCAGGCGCATTGTCAGCCCTAGCTGGCACGCTGGAGGTTATGACAGCTGTGATCCTTGGCTGGGTCATCGATGCCGCCCTGTCGTCGCCTGCTGATGGGTTTTTCTCAGGTAATATCCTGATGCTTTTGGCCGCGATGGCGTTCTTCGTCGTCCTGCGCCCGATGGTGTTCGGCGTATCGGGGGTGATGCAGTCGGTGGGGATGGCCCCATCACTGGGCAATCTGATCCTGTCGCGCTTGCACCGCCACACTATTGGTCAGGCGGTGACTTTCTTTGACAATGATTTTGCCGGTCGGATCTCGCAAAAGCAGATGCAGGCCGCGCGGGCAATGACGGAGCTTGCGGTGGATATGATCCACACTGTGGCATTTGCCCTCGCCTCGGTCATAGCGTCTGTCATTTTACTTTTGACCATCGATTTGAGGTCTGCGGCAATACTCGCTCTGTGGGTCGTGGCTTACATCTGGGTGATCAAGCACTTCATGCCACTGATCAGGCAGCGGTCAAAGCGCCGGGCGGCGAAACGGGCCATGGTCACGGGTCAGGTCGTCGATACGATCACCAATATCAAGACGGTCAAACTTTTCGCCCATGACGATCACGAGGATCGCGCGGCCATCGATGCTATGCAGACCTACTGGGATGCGACGGTGCTTTATGGCTGGATGTCGGCGATGTTCCGGTTCTGGATGATGGCATTGGGTGGCGTTCTTCCTGTGCTTTTGGTTGGCACAACTGTCTATTTCTGGACCACGGGGGCGGCGACGGCGGGCGATATTGCGGCTGCCGGGGCAATATCCCTGCGGCTGGCGCAAATGACCGGCTGGGTCAGTTTCACCCTGATGGGAATGTATTCCAACGTGGGCGAGGTCGAGGACGCGATGCACACGCTAAGCCCGGAACACGAGTTGAGGGACGGGTCGGATGCGGTATCGCTGGACGTCCCGGAAGGCGCGATCACGCTCGACCACGTCACCTTTAGTTATGGCGGCGGTCCGGGTGGTCTGAACGATGTGTCGATTGATGTTGCCCCCGGCGAAAAGCTGGGTCTTGTGGGCGCATCGGGGGCGGGGAAATCAACGCTCGTCGCACTGCTTTTGCGTCTTTACGATACCGAACAAGGAAGCATTCTGATCGATGGACAGAATGTGTCGGATGTGACCCAGGAAAGTCTGCGCCGCCAAATCGGGATGGTCACGCAGGAAACCGCGATGTTCAATCGCTCCGCCCATGACAACATCCGCTACGGCAAGCCAGACGCCACACAGGAAGAGATTGAGGCCGCCGCAAGGCAGGCCGAAGCGCATGATTTCATCACGTCGTTGAAAGACTTCAATGATCGTACCGGCTATGACGCCCATCTGGGCGAGCGTGGTGTCAAACTGTCAGGCGGCCAGCGCCAACGGATCGCCATCGCCCGCGCCATCCTGAAGGACGCCCCCATTCTGGTGCTGGACGAGGCGACAAGCGCGCTCGATTCCGAGGTTGAGGCGTCTATTCAGCACGCATTGGAATCCATCATGGACAACAAAACTGTCATTGCCATTGCGCACCGGCTGTCCACTCTCGCGCGGATGGACCGCATTATCGTTCTTGACGCAGGCCGCGTGGTCGAGGAAGGAACACATGCCGATCTGCTGGCCAAGGGCGGGCTTTACGCCCGTTACTGGAACCGGCAATCGGGTGGTTTCATCAATGTGAAAGACGCAGCCGAATAAATGCTGACTATCGAAAGCTTGACCCATCTGGGCATGGGACGTGCCAGCGACGGGCGTTCGCTCTTGCCTCGTGTGCTGCCGGGCGAAGAGGTTGATGTGGCGCAAGACGGCACTGTGCGGATCGTCACGCCGTCCACAGACCGGGTAAGCCCGCCCTGCCGACACTTCAAATCCTGCGGTGGCTGCGCGATGCAGCACGCAACCGATGATTTCGTGGCCAGCTGGAAGCAGGAGATCGTGCAAAAGGCCCTTGCCGCGCATGGCCTGTCGCCAGAATTCCGGCCCGTCATGACATCACCCGCCAATTCGCGCCGTCGTGCCAAACTTTCCGGCAGGCGAACCAAAAAGGGGGCCATGGTCGGCTTTCATGCCAAAGCCTCTGACACGCTGGTCGCGGTCCCCGACTGTCAACTTCTGACGCCAACCTTGGTGGCCAGCTTTCCCGCCCTGGAAGAGCTGACAACCCTTGCCTGCTCCCGCAAAGGCGAGATTGACCTGACGGTGACAGACACGCCTTATGGGCCGGATGTGCTGGTAGAGACTGAAAAGGAGCTGACTGCTCAGCTGCAGATCGAAGTCGCCAGTTTCGCAAATAGATATGGCCTGTCGCGGCTGACATGGAACGACGAACCAGTTGTGACAATCAACCCGCCCGTTCAGGAATTTGGCGCGGTCAAGGTCATCCCGCCGTCGGGTGTCTTCCTTCAGGCCACTAAGGAAGGAGAGACCGCACTCCTTACCGCCGTTGAAGAGATCACCGCCGGTGCGAACAAGATCGTTGATCTTTTTGCTGGTTGCGGCACGTTCACGCTGCCGCTGGCGAAACGGGCAGAGGTTCACGCGATCGAAGGCGAAAAGCAGATGCTGACGGCGCTTGATAAAGGCTGGCGTGAAGGGCACGAGTTGCGGCGCGTCACAACCGAGACGCGCGATCTGTTCCGTCGCCCGCTGGAACCGGACGAGTTGCGCCACTACGACGCCGCCATCATCGACCCGCCCCGCGCCGGGGCAGAGGCACAGATTGAGACACTGGCAAATTCAGCAATCAACACAATCGCGATGGTGTCATGCAATCCCGTCACCTTTGCGAGGGACGCCAAAACGCTGACAGACGCGGGGTTCGCCCTGCCGAGGGTACAGGTTGTAGACCAGTTCCGTTGGTCGCCTCATGTTGAAATTGTGGCGCAGTTTGTAAGAAAAATAGCGCCGAACAACAATTTGTTATCACGCACCCGCTAGGTTCCATATAGAAGATCATAAAACGGCATAGATCGTAGGACGGCAGGTATAGATGATTTCAAGACGGTTAATGATTATTGGGGCTGCGCTCGGCTTGGCTGGGTGCGGTACAAGATTTAAAGAATATAACGGCCCAGAGATCACGCGCATTCAGGTTTTCAAGCAGCAGCGGGTCATGCACCTGGTGCACCACAACAAAGTGCTGCGTGCGTACCGGTTCGAACTTGGCTTCGCCCCCGCCGGACACAAACAGCAAGAAGGCGACGGTCGAACGCCCGAAGGTGCCTATTTCATTAACCGGCGAAACCCCAACAGCAACTTCCATCTATCCATTGGTATTTCGTACCCCAACGAATACGACGTCGCCGTCGCGCGGCAAATGGGTGTGAAACCCGGCGGAAATATCTTTATCCACGGCACGCCCAAATATGCCTTTGGTCGGCCAGATTGGACATGGGGCTGCATCGCCGTGACGAATGACGAGATGGAAGACATCTATGCGATGGTCAGGGACGGCACCCCAATCTACATCTACCCTTAGAACGTGATGCCGCCTGTGGTGGTTTGGGCAGGCGCTGTGGCGACAGACTGCACGTTTTGCCTTACGCCGGGGTCGGTTCCCATGGTCAAGGTCCACCACAGCTTGCCCGCAGGTTCTTGAAACCAAGAAAAGCCCATGCGGCGGGCAGCAGGATCGACGATCACTGCGCGCGTGTCGGTCTGGCTCATCCAGGCGGCAAGGGTTTGCAGCTCAGATTCATATGTTTCCGAGATATTTTCACCAATCACCTGACCAGCAAAGCCCACACGGCGGGCACGATCAAGCGGCGATGATCCATCAGATCCGAAAAGCCACGGACGGTTCTGGATCGACATATCCCGAGAATGCGTGGCAGCGGCAGCGTTCAACTGTGAATCCAGCTCCACTGCGGGCACGCCGGCCTTGGCACGTAGTGCGTTTACGCTATCCAGCATGCGAAATTGAATCGCACCCTCCTGACCGGGTGCGATTTTATAGGCGGTCGGCAATGGCAGACCGTCCGGGCCGATGCGACCTGCTGGGGCGGACCCACAGGCTGCCAAACCCAACGCAGGCAGACCTAAAATGAATTCACGTCGAAACATGGTATACTCTTTTTGCTCAGTCAGACCTGCTTAGCGCCATTGACACAACACTTCAAACCCGCATCGGCAATGCCCCGCTATTCTGACGATTGTTTTATTTGATGTGGTTTGCGGAACGATGTAACAAAGCGGCGATTAGTCGGACGCTTTGTCGGAGAATTAAAATGTTGAATAACAATAAAAATAGCTGGTCTCGTCGTGGTTTCCTCGCTGGGACAGCAGCAGTTCTGGGAACAGGTGCGGCCGCACAAACCGCAAACAGCACAGAAATCGAATCTGAGATCAGCCAAGGTGTGCAGCGTAATATTGCCAGCTTCCGTTCACTCGATTGGCGGCCTTATTTCAATACTCTGGCAAATGGGGCCGTACTGATCGATATTCAGTCACGCGCACTACATTTCTGGTCCGCGGATGAGGCCGTTTACAAACTTTATCCAACAAGCGTACCGCTGACCGAAGATTTGACCCGCAAAGGCCGGACAGAGATTACCCGCAAGGTGGAAGGACCAAGCTGGGCACCGACACCATCAATGAAGGAACGCAACCCGGAATGGCCCGATTTCATTGGCCCGGGGCCCGACAACCCGCTTGGCACCCATGCGCTTCATCTGTCTTGGCAGTATTACCGGATTCATGGAACCCATGACACGCGCAAGATCGGGCGTCGCTCTTCGAACGGATGCATTGGTCTTTATAACGAACAAATCGCAGAGCTTTTCTCGCTAACCAATGTCGGAACGCAGGTTCTGTTGATTTAAACGCTATCTGCAGCGAAAAATAGATTGGGGACGCATCGTTGGATGCGTCCTTTTTTATTTCTCAGCCGGATTGTAGGGATGCGTCGCGATGACGGTCCAGACATAAAGATAATATGACACGACTGGCAGAACCGCGACGGCCAGTATCCACTCTTGCGTGGTGCCGTAACCGGCAACCAGTTCGTTCAGGACCGCTTGCGCAAAGCAGGACAGGCAAAGGACACGCGCGGCGTTGACCTGACCCGACTTCCAATGGCTAAAGTTGGACAGCAGCGTCGTAATAGCCCCTACGCCGAAGAAAGATACGGTCAATACCATCAGGCCAAAGCCCAAATAGTAATAGGTCATTACCTGTTGCAGGCCCTTCAAGGTCGGCACAAAGATGATGAATGCGCACAACACCAAAGGCGGCAACAAAGCGATCACATATGAAAAGATCGACCTTTTCGTCCCATCCGATTTTGCCGATAGCCCCATGTTGCGCCAGAACAGCGACAGGAAACCACAAAGCAGCGCGACCTTTGCCGCGCTCAACCCGGCCAACATCAGTGGGATGTCAAAAGGCTCTGCCGCCAGAAACCCCATCAACACAGCAAAGCCCCGCCATATCGCGCCCCAGGGAACGGGAACTGGCGTGGTCAGAAGCATGTAAAGGCTGTTGAAACAGTTTTTCATATTTCGGCGAATAGTTGCCGAAATAGACATTTTTGGGGCGGAGGTATGAATAAAATGTTAACCGCCGATCAGCAAGACTGCACAATCTGAAACCGACCGGAAAAAACCGGGTGATTTTATGAACTTACCGCACGGTCGGTTATCCGGGACATGCCAACAAAAAAGTCCGACGTTTTGCCGACATAAAACCGACGGGCCGCCGACAGCCAATTTGCCAAAAAATATGGCGATTCATGTTTGATTCGGATGCCATGGTATTGCGTTCGCACGCACACCCCCGACGCAACACCACCGCACGGTGGCTCATGGGGCCGTGACGTTAATACTTTCTCGTAACCGGAGAAACGGTCAGTCGATCCAACCACTCAGGTTCTTGCTGATCACATCCGACAAGGCCGCAATATGCGCCGGATCGTCGTTGAGGCAGGGAATATAAGTGAAGTGTTCACCACCCGCTTCTTCGAAGCTTTCCTTGATCTCTTCGTTGATCTCTTCAAGCGTCTCGATGCAGTCCGCTGAAAACGCTGGCGCACAAACAGCAATGTTTTTGACGCCTTCCTCTTCAGCCAGCCGCGCGACTTCTTCCACGGTGTAGGGTTTCAGCCATTCTTCGGGGCCAAACCGGGACTGGAATGTTGTCACAATCTGCGTGTCGTCCCACCCCAGCCGTTCTTTCAACAGGCGCGTGGTTTTCTGACATTGGCAGTGGTACGGATCACCCTCGCGCAGATACCTTTCAGGCACGCCATGGTAGGAGCACACCAGCTTTTCCGGTTTCGTTTCCGCCGCTGAATAGGCTCGCTCAATCGACTGTGCGAGAGCATCGATATAGGCAGGTTCTGCAAAATAAGGTTCTACAATACGCGCAACCGGTTGCCACTTTTCCTCCATCAGGGTGCGAAAGAACTGATCGTTGGCCGTGGCCGATGTCGCGCCCGCATAGTGGGGATAAAGTGGAAAAAAGAGGATCTTGGTACAGCCCGCATCCACCATCTCGCGAACCTTCGATTTGGTCGATGGGTTGCCATAGCGCATACAGAAATCAACCATCACGTCGTCGCCATAGCGGTCAGCCATCGTCGCCTTGATCGCGGCTGTTTGTTGTTTGGTAATGGTCAAAAGCGGGCTTTCATCCGCCTCTTCGTTCCAGATGGATTTATATGCCGCACCAGATGAAAACGGGCGTTTGCTGAGGATGATGAGCTGCAAAAGCGGCTGCCAGATCCACGCCGAATAATCGACCACCCGCTTGTCGGACAAAAACTCGTTCAGGTAGCGGCGCATAGACCAGTAGTCCGTTCCGTCCGGCGTGCCGAGATTAGCCAGCAAGATACCAACACGCGCCGGTTTGATCTTGGGGTGATCATCGGGCGCATGGGCTGGACAGACGGCAGGGCGGGCGGTGTCTGTCTGGCTTTCGGCATCGAACATATTCATACCCTTCTAGTATCGTGTTTCATGATGCAGTTAAATGGAATACGGCGTAGGTCAATCACTGGACCGTTTTATTGGGGTTTCCTGCGTGTCCAGCGCGTCCGCCAACCGTGTTGTCGCGCTCCCCGGCCGAAGTGGCTGCGGTTGATCTGCTGCTGGCGCCCATCCAGTCAGCGTTATAACCTCAAACGTGGCTGTCACGCGCCCATCCGTCCCCGCAAAGTTTTGTGCGTATAGACTGGCCGCCTCGGTCAGGACATTTCGCCGCGTCGCGTGGCGGGGGCGGTCTGTCATGGCATTGGCTTCACCCATTTTCCGCAGGTCATGCATCAGGTGGAATGCATTGTCGTAGCTTGCGGTCAAAGGGAAAACGTCGGCCACGGGGAGTGCAAACCCGGCTCTCTGCAATAATGCGCCAAGGTCGCGGATCTCTCCCATTGGGGCAATCCGGGGGGACAAACCGCCCGCAACGATTGCTTCCGCTTCGGCCAGTGCCGCACGTAATTCATGCAGCGTCTGCCCGCCAAGCATCGCGGCCATAAGCAAGCCGTCCGGCTGCAAAGCATGACGGCACTGCACCAACTGCCCGACAGGATCGTTCGCCCAATGCAGGGACATCATGTGCAAAATCAGATCATGTGCACCTGGTTCCAAGGACAGAACATCGTCGTCGCTCACGATTAGCGCACCGGGAAACCGTGCCTGCCAGAAATCGGGGAACCCCGTCACAATCGCAGGCGATGTAAACGTCCTGTTAATGTCTTCCAGTCTCTCCTGCACTTCATCAGCAGCTGCCTCGAGCAGAAACATCGCCTCGGGTACGGCCCGAAAGCGGTTGCGCAACACGGCGGCACGATCAAATAGCTGGGGCATCTTATCCATGCCCTCCATCTAGGGTGCAAAGATGAAGATGCAAAGCATCATTCGGGCCATTTATCCGGCACAATGCGTGGCCTGTGACGCCCCGACCGAGGATGATTTCGGCCTATGTAGCGCCTGCTGGGGCGACACGCAGTTTATCGGCGGGTTGATCTGCGACACTTGCGGCGCCCCGCTGTCTGGGGACGAGACTGACGAGGTCGTTCAGTGTGACGACTGCATGACCATCGCGCGACCATGGGAAAGGGGACGTGCTGCACTGGTTTACAACGGTGTCGGGCGGCGGTTGGTGTTGCAGCTGAAACATGGGGATCGAACCTATCTGTCCCGACCTGCGGCAAACTGGATGGCGCGTGCTGCGACGCCGCTGGTGAAGCCTGACACGGTTATTGTCCCGGTTCCGCTTCATTGGGTCCGTCTGGTGCGCAGACGATACAATCAGGCCGCATTGCTCGCCCATGCGCTGGGCAAAGTGATAGATCGCCCGGTTTGTGCTGACGCTTTGCTGCGTCCTCGGGCCACCCGCCCGCTGGAAGGGCACAGCCGCGATGCGCGGTTTCAGGCGCTGTCCGGGGCCATCGTACCGAATACGAAGCGGGGCACGCTGCTAACAGGCAAATCCGTTCTGTTGGTTGACGATGTGATGACATCCGGGGCCACACTTGCTGCCGCGGCTGAAGCGGCAAAAGCTGGCGGCGTAGCAAATGTGTCTATCGTGACACTGGCGCGCGTGGTCAAAGATGCCTAAATGGGTTGGGGGGCTGAGAATAGGATACTGACGTTGAGCAATGTAGAAGTTTATACAAAACCCACCTGCGGTTTTTGCATGATGGCCAAACGGCTGTTGCAATCCAAAGGGATCAGCTTTGCCGAGGTGGATATTGCAGCCCAGCCCAACCGCCGTGCAGAGATGATCCAGCGCGCGAATGGCCGCAGCACGGTTCCGCAGATTTTCATCGACGGTCGGCATATTGGCGGATGCGATGATTTGATGGCCCTTGAACGTGGCGGTCAGTTGGATGCTATGCTGGCTGCATGAAAGCTGCACTGGTCCAACTGACATCGTCTGACAATCCACGGGCCAATCTGGCCGTCACCACCGACCTGATCAGACAGGCGGTCTCAAGCGGTGCCCAATTTGTCCTGACCCCAGAAGTAACAAACTGCATCTCTCTTGATCGTAATTACCAGCAGGCCGTATTGCAGCACGAGGATCAAGATTTTACCCTGGCTGGTCTTCGAGCTTTGGCTTCAGAGCTTGGTATCTGGTTGTCCATCGGATCGCTTGCCCTGAAAACCGGCGACCCGGATGGACGATTTGCGAACCGGTCATTCCTGATCGATCCGAAAGGCGAGATCGCGGCGCGTTATGACAAAATTCATATGTTCGATGTTACACTTTCCGACACAGAGACCCATCGTGAGTCATCCGGGTACAGGCCGGGGCAAAAGGCGGTCGTCGCAAATACACCATTCGGGATCGTCGGATTAACCATTTGTTATGATTTGAGGTTCGCCTATCTCTATCGATCACTGGCACAGGCGGGTGCTTCGATCTTACTGATACCTGCCGCATTTACGCCGCCAACCGGTGCCGCCCATTGGGAACCTTTGCTGCGAGCGCGGGCTATTGAAACAGGCTCATATGTATTGGCAGCAGCGCAGACTGGTCAGCATCAAGTAACGTCTGGCAAGCCGCGCCAAACTTACGGGCATAGCATGGCCATCTCGCCATGGGGCGAGGTTTTGGCGGATGCCGGAAATGATTGCGGTGTCGTTCTAGTTGATCTTGACCCCACGGAAGTGTCAAAAAGCCGAAAGCGGATCGCATCGCTGACCCATGACCGCGACTTTGAAAGGCCCGAATGTCCGACACAATGACGACCAGCCTCGCCGTTTCGCTTTTTAGCGAGATTTTGGCCGTGGACCAACTTGCTCGTCACGGCGTCGCGCGGGTTCTGCCCAAGGGCATGGAGTTGTCGCATTTTCTGGTACTGAACCATTTGTCGCACACGGGTGCTGAACGATCACCAGCACAGTTGGCGAAAACCTTTCACCTGACCCGTGGGGCGATGACGAACACGTTGGGTAAATTGCAATGGGCCGGCTGGGTACATGTGCGGCCCGACTGGGACGATGCGCGACGAAAAATGGTCTCGATCAGTCCGGCAGGGCAAGCCGCGCGAGATGCGGCGCTTGCTGCGGTCGCGCCGTTGATTGCGGACGTTGTCAATAAGGTTGGCAGCGACAAAGTGCGGGCCGCCTTGCCGGTGCTGCGAGAAATGCGGCTGAAGCTATCGGATATTGACTGAGTCAGCGGCCGTGCTGATCCCGCAGAATGTTTTTCTGGACCTTACCCATTGTATTGCGGGGTAGTTCGTCCAGAAAAACAAAGGTTTTGGGTTGTTTGAAGCGGGCAAGTTTGGGCGCGATGAAATCCTTTAGCGGCGCGTCATCGGCTTGTCTGCACTCCATGACCATCGCTGCAACAACAGCCTCGCCAAAGTCCGGATGTGGTACCCCAAAGACTGCGCTTTCGACCACACCAGGGGCTTCATTCAGCACATCCTCGATTTCTTTTGGATAGATGTTGTAGCCGCCAGAGATGATCAGGTCCTTGGCCCGACCGACGATAGACAGACGACCTTCGTCATCCAGAACACCAAGATCGCCGGTTATGAAAAAGCCATTGTCCCGAAGCTCTTCTTTCGTCTTTTCGGGCATGTTCCAGTAGCCCTTAAACACGTTGTCACCACGCACTTCGATCATGCCGATGTCGCCCGCTGGTAGTGGATTACCGTTATCCGGGTCTGTGACCTGCACCTCGGCATTGCCGATGGGAAACCCGACCGTCCCCGCGATACGGGCACCATCATAGGGGTTGGACGCGATCATGTTGGTTTCGGTCATGCCATAGCGTTCTAAAATGCGCTGACCGGTTCGGGCCTCGAACGCCTCATGTGTTTCTTCCAAAAGCGGGGCGCTTCCGGAAACGAAAAGACGCATCCCTTTGACCAAATCCTTGGTCAAGCGATCATCGCCCAACATCCGCGTGTAAAATGTAGGTACGCCCATCATCAGCGTCGATTTTGGGATCTCGTCAAAGATCATATCCAGATCGAACTTCCCCATGAACCTCACTTGGGTTCCGGCAAGAAGCGATGTGTTCATGGCCACAAACAAACCATGGGTGTGGAAGATGGGTAAGGCATGGATCAGACGGTCCGCCGACGTAATGCCCCATAGCTCGGTCAGCGCCTGTGCGTTCGAGAGCAGGTTTTTGTGGCTCAGCATCGCGCCTTTTGATCGGCCCGTCGTGCCAGAGGTATAAAGCAGAGCAGCCAGATCGTCCGGGCCGCGTGAGACGGTTTCAAAGTCGGTAGACTGGCCGTCAGCCGCATCTGTCAGGGTGCCGCTTCCATCAGCATTCAGCGTCAGAATTTTCGCACCTGCCCCATCGCAAATCGGTGTCATCGCATCTACGTCGCAATCTTCGCAAACGAATACAGTCGGGGATGCGTCGTTGATAAAATAGGTAAGTTCTTCGGCTGTGTAAGCATTGTTCAAAGGCAGATAAATCGCCCCGACTTGGATGGTCGCCGCATAGAGAGCCAGCGTTTCCGAGACCTTGGGCGCCCGAACCACGACCCGATCACCGGGGGTCACACCGTTTTTTTGTAACGCATGGGCGATCTGGGCAGCGCGGCGCACGAAATCCGCAAAACTGACGGTATTGCCGCTATCGGTTATTAAAAACGGGCTATCATTGCTACGATGTGGCGCAATCAGGGCGTCGTAGAGGGTATTTGTCATTGCGACACTTCCTTGCGTTTCGTCTGGTTGGCCGCATCGGCCAGATTCTTCACCGGTCTGGACGCCACCACTTCCATCCTTGTCGCAAAGTTTTCGTGGTTTCTTTCCGTCTGGCTTAGTTTGTAGAGATAATTGACCATGGCACCACTGGATTGTGCCAGCCCCTTTTCGGTCATGTCAGCATTGGCGTGGGTTGCGTGAACCTCGGCCCCGTTGCCAAGGTGAAAACGGGCGACGGGGTCAACCGGAAAGCCGTCTGATCGCTTTGCATAGACAAGGTAATGCGCCGCCGCTTTGCGGACATCTTCTGGTTGGGCAGTGCCATCCAGCACGCTTTTCGCCAGTTCATCCTCGGTCTGTTTTTCGAGCCATCTGTTCATTCCCGGAATGGGCGACAGTGTTACAAACATATCGACCTGCGGAAAGTCCTGGGACAATTCCGTCACCACCTGTTTGATCAGCAGGTTACCGAATGAGATGCCCTTGAGGCCCTTCTGGCAATTGGAAATCGAATAAAAGACGCCGATCTTTGCGTCTTCCACATCAAGCGCTTCACGATCGTCGGACAGGACAGCATCAATAGAGCCGGGCAGGGTATCGGTCAGCGCCAACTCAACAAAGATCAACGGCTCATCCGGCATAGAGGGGTGAAAGAACGCGAAACACTGTCTGTCGGGTGGGTATAGGCGACGGCGCAAATCATCCCAGTCGTTGATGGCGTGTACTGCTTCGTAAGCGACTATTTTGTCCAACAGGCGGGCTGGCGTGTCCCAGTTAATCTGTCGCAAGACAAGGAAACCGCGGTTGAACCAGCTCCGCAGCAAATGGACGAAATCCATGTCAGTGCGCCCGAGCTCCGGGTGTTCCTTCACCAAAGCCAGCAGGTCAACCCGCATTTGAACGATAGCGGCTGTTGCCTCGGCCGGTTGGTTCAATCGACGCAGCAATTCCTGCCTGCGCGGTTCACTAGCGGCCACAAGATCGGCATAGTTCTGAGGGTTCGGATCATCAGCGTATTGCTTAGCCAACTCCGCCAACCGGTCAGCATCAATTTCCATCTCGTCATTGAGGAACTTGAAGAACTCCAGCTTCGTCTCGTCGGGGAGGTTGCGATACTGCTGCAGAATTGTCGCTGCAAGGCGCAGGCCGGACACCTCGCCCTCAGCCGACATGAGCGCATTACACAAGTCTTTGATATCACGCCGATCTTCACGGGCGGCAAAGGTGAAAGGCCGCTCGAACAGGGTAGACAGGATATCGCCCAAGATTCGGTTACGTTGCATCACATCCCTCACCGAGTCCGCTTGATGCGGTCAGGATAGGAAAATCGATATTATTTCGCAATATGAAATATCATCGGTAAAACTAGCTGTTTTCTTTTCCGTCGAACAATCCGGTGAGGTAAGCACCGGTAAGCCGATAGTGGTTGACCAACCTTTCTGCTGCCAGGTCTGGATCACGACTGGTGGCAGCCTCAAGAATATCTTTGTGCTCTCCCGAAACATCACGGCTGCGATAGCTCATGCTGCGTGCAGCGATGTAGCGGTAGCGAATGTTGAGATCGTAAAGCTGGCTGCAGAATTTGATCAGTGTCGGCGACCCACTACTGCTGAGCAAGCACATATGAAACGCTTTGTGCAAGGTTTCAAAATTTTCAGTGTCGCTTGTCTTAGACCGCGACATCCGATGGTGGCTTAGCACCAGCTCTTCTTCCCATTGCTGAGTGGCGTTGGCGATACTGCTGCGCAGCGCCATGATTTCAAGTGAGCAGCGCAGTGTCAGAATTTCCTCGAAATTCTCTTTGCTGGCAGCCGCAGTCCGAAAGCCGCGCTGATCATACCGCTCAACCAGCATATCAGATGTCAAAAGGCTAAGCGCTTCTCGGATCGGCGAAGCGCCTATCCCAAGCATTTTGCGCAAAGAGTCTATTTTCAGCTTCTCACCCGGAGGCAACTCACCGACCAGTATCATGTGCTGAATATGTTTATATGCCGACTGGGTCGCCGAAATCCCTTTTTCGGGTTCTAACGTCACTTCAACGATATTTGGAGACTGATCAATGTTCATTATGACAGAGTATCGATATTGAAGATATTCTCAACATCCTGAGGGCGTTTTGACGTGGCGCGTTTCATGATAGACGCACCGTCTTTGTGGAAAGACCGACCGAGATATTCAGCGAACCTTCATTCACAAGCCATTTGCGAATGGTAAAACTTCGTGTCCCGGTGGCATGCATCGGATCGGCCTCTGCTATCTTTTTGGCCGTTTTGAGGTTTTCCGCCCGGTAGATGATCAGGCCAGTGCCTTGCATTTCGTTTCCTGACGGATCGGACAATGGGCCAGCCAGAACAAGATAGCCATCCGCCTCCATCTGCGCTTGGTAGGCAAGGTGGTCGGGCAAGACTTGTTTGAGCGCATCAGGTTCTTTTTGCGGTGTGCTTTCCACAACAAATAGCTCTAGCGCCAAAGCACCGCGCTCGCGTGCCATTTCCCGATATTCGTTCCAAGCAACCATTTCGCCCTCCCTCTGCTGCCCAATACCATAAAAAAATCGATATTATTTGACAACGATGTTTATAGTCGTCAAAAATCTGGCAAACAGTTAGGGATTCAGCAATGAAATTTATGGTGGGGGCCGTCTCTGGTCAGAAATCGGTGTTTGTGGTGACTGGCGACGGCGCCGTGAACCTCACTAGCCTGATGCCTGATGTCGGCGATGATCTGATGGGTCTGATCAATAATCCTGGCCTGATGGATCAGGTCGCCGATAAGATCGATGGTGCCAGCACGATTCCCGTCGATAGCATCACACCCGCGCTCCCTGTCGAAAATCCTGGTACGATCATCTGTCTTGGTCTGAACTATGTCGATCACATCAAAGAAGGTGGCTACGAGGTCCCTGAATACCCTGCTTTATTTATGCGCGGGCGCAATTCGATCATGCCTGCTGGCGCGCCGCTGGTTCGTCCGTCCTGTTCCCACAAGTTGGATTACGAGGTCGAGTTGATGCTGATCATCGGCAAAGGCGGACGCCACATCGCCGAGGCTGACGCGTTGGATCATGTATTTGCATATACCGTATTCAACGACGGTTCTGTTCGTGATTATCAACGCAAAACCCATCAGTGGACGCCGGGAAAGAATTTTGATGATACCGGCGCGATTGGGCCTTATGCCGTGACGCCGGATGAACTACCAGAAGGCGCTACTGGCCTGAAAATCGAGTCGCGTGTTGGTGACGAAATTCTGCAAAGCGCCACAACATCAGACATGATGTGGTCTGTCGCCAAGACCATTGCGACAATTTCCGAATACACCACGCTTCAACCTGGCGATTACATTGCCATGGGGACGCCACCGGGTGTCGGACATGCCAAGACGCCACCACGTTGGTTGGTTCCCGGAGAAACGGTTGAAGTTGAAATTGAAGGCATTGGCATTTGCGCCAGCCCAATCGTTGATGAAAAAGAAATGCCCGTCAAAGGGGCCGCCTAATGGACACCCCAACGGGCTCAGAACTTGAGACACTTCGCGCGAAAGCGCAGGCCGATGTTCGGGCTGTAAGAGGTGCAAAGCCTGTTTTGGACGATGCTTCAATCGATATGATCCTACGCGACGCCCGTTCGCACTATGCCTGGCAGGATAAACCAGTATCCAACGAGCTACTGCACGAGATTTATGAGATCACCGCCAGTGGTCCGACCAGCATGAATACTTGCCCGGCCCGGTTCATCTTTGTCACTTCGGATGAAGGCAAACAGCGTCTTGCGAAGTCGCTAAAGGAAAAGAATATCGAAAAGATGATGTCGGCCCCGGTCACGGCGATCATTGCGCATGACTTGGAGTTCTGGAAGGAACTGCCGTATCTCTTCCCGCACGAAGACCGCCGCCCATTCTTTGAAGGCAAACCGGAACACTGTGAGGCAACTGCCTTTCGGAATGGCACATTGCAAGGCGCGTACTTTATGATTGCTGCGCGGGCTCTTGGTCTGGATGTGGGGGCAATGTCAGGATTTTCCAACGCCATTGTCGATGAAGAGTTCTTTGCGGGAACGACCCTCAAATCAAACTTCCTATGCAACCTCGGCTACGCTGACGAAACTGCGCTGTTTCAAAAATTACCGCGTTTCAGTTTCGATCAGGCGTGTTCTTTCGCATGAGGATGGCATGACCGACGTGAAAATGAAGACGACCGTTAAGCTACGCGCAAATGCAGATTGCCCAACCCACTCACGGGCCGATGTCGCCGTTCGTGACCTTTCATTCGCGATCGACGAGCCAATCGAAAGGGGTGGGACCAATCTTGGCCCCACCCCAACTGATACTGCCATTGCCGCGTTGATTGGCTGCACGAATGTCATCGCGCATAAGTGCGCTGGGAAGCTGGGGGTCGATATTGGGCATCTGAGTATCGATGCAACCTGCGACTTTGATCGAAGAGGCGTCACCTTGACTGAGGAGATCGAGGTGCCGTTCAGGGCAATAAAGCTGACTGTGACCGCTTCAGGGGAGGCCAACCAAAAGGATTTGGAGCGGGTTGCCATCGAAACGCAGAAATTCTGCCCACTGTCGAAGCTCTTTTTGGCTGCGGGCACCGAGGTCGAGGTGGTCTGGAGTAAAGAATAGGCTGCAACGGCCACAATACTACAATCTAGGGAGGTACATATGATTTTTGGGACTAGGGGACTGGCGCTTGCTGCGACACTGTCGGCATTGAGTGCCGCGCCTGTTATGGCGCAAGAAACTATTTCGGCGGTTGTTATAGACGGTTATCCAGATCGCGCGCTTTGGGTGCAGGAGTTTTCGAACTTCTTTATTCCAGAGGTAGACAAGCGGTTGGCGGAGACCGGCAACTACGTCATGGACTGGCAAGAAAGCTATGGCGGCGCCATCGTGAAGCCGCGCGGCGTGTTGGAAGGTATCCAGTTGGGCTTGGGCGACATTGGGATCGTGACTACGATTTTCCACTCATCCACCTTGCCATCACAAGGTATCTCAGCGGTAACACCTTTCGTCTCGGCTGATGCTCGGGCGGTCGCGAAGGCCGTTGATGAAATCGCCCGCGAATACCCCGCCATGCAGAATGAATTTGCAGCGCAAGATCAGGTGTACCTGGCAACCGGTGTTGTCCTGAACAGTTATCAGGTTTTCAGCACGGATGAAGTGGCTTCGCTGGCGGATCTTGAAGGCGGCAAGGTCGCCGGTGCGGGCCTGAACCTGCGCTATCTTGAGGGGATCAACAATGCCGCAGGCGTGCGTGGCGGTCTGACAGACTTTTACAGCATGCTGCAAACCGGCGTTGTTGATCACGCGATGCTATGGCCCGAAGCCGCCAAAACCTTCAATATCGCTGAGGTCGCGCCCTACATGTTGCGCGTGGACTTGGGGGCTGTGAACTCCAAAACTGTGACCGTAAATGCCGATTATTGGGAAGGCCTGCCTGACGAAGTGAAGGGTGTGCTCCAGGATGTATCGATCGCGTACCGTGATCACCTGGCCGGTATTGCCATGGACCGCGCCGCTGAAAGCGAAGCGGCCTACTTAGAAGCTGGCGGCACAATCGTCGAAGTATCTGACGAAGACCGTGCTGCATGGGCCAGCGCGATGCCAAATATTGCCGCTGAATGGGCTCAGGTTCTGAACGATGCTGGCGAGCCAGGTTCAGAAATGCTGGCTGCTTATCTTGGCAAACTAGAGGCCGAAGGCTTTACCGGTGTACGCGACTGGACAGCCGAATAAGCCACCAAGGCGAAAGGCCAATATATGTTTAAGTCGTCCATTATTGGCCTTTCCGGCATAAGCCACGGCATTGCCATAGCGCTTAACATCGCTGGGACCTGCACAGTTCTGGCGCTTGTTATTTTGGTGAACTACGACGCAGCCGCACGGGGGCTCTTCCACAAACCCTTCGCCGGTACTTACGAGGTCGTGCAGTTTGCGGTGGTACTTATCGTATTTCTGCAACTGCCCGATGTTGTTCGCGTGGACCGGCTGACCCGTTCTGATGGCTTGCTGACGGTTCTCGGCCCAAAATACCCACGATTGGCTGGTTTCATGCGGCGCGCAATCAACCTTTTGTCCGCCACTTTCATGGCGTTGGTCGCGATAGCCATTTTCCCCGACTTCATGGAAAAATGGCATGATCAAACTTTCTTTGGAACGCGCGGTGTATTCGAGGTGCCATGGTGGCCACTCAAGTTGGCCATTCTGGTCAGTGCTGTCATGTGCGTGATTATTTTCTTGCTCAAAGTCGTCTTACCAACCGCAAAGGACGGGTTGGTCCGCATGCCAGAACATGAAGGGCCGGCAGAATGACTCCGATTGAGATTGGCCTGATCTCGGTCGTCGCAATTATCCTGCTGATCTATTCGGGCGTCTACATTCCCGTAGCGCTGGGCACGGTGTCGTTTATCTCTGTCTGGTTGATGCGCGACAACTTTGATCTTTCGCTCAAGCTACTGCGTGTCTCTGTCAGCGAAGGCGCGATGGAGACCAGTTTTGCGACCATCCCCCTGTTTACCTTCATGGGCCTTATCGTGTCCAAGGCTGGGCTGGGGGCAGATATATATGATGTGATGAGCAGCGGCTTTAAACGTGTCAAAGGCGGGATTGGGATGGCCACCGTCGGCGCGAATGCTGTTTTTGCCGCCGTCACGGGATCATCTATTGCTTCAGCGTCGGTGTTTTCCAAGGTGTCCGTGCCACAAATGTTGGCCCAAGACTACAACCCCCGATTTGCGGTCGGGGTTGTCGCTGGCAGCTCTGTTCTGGGTATGATCATCCCGCCATCGGCTATGCTGATCATTTATTCTATCGTGGCTGAGGTATCGGTTGGGTCGATGTTTCTGGCCGGCGTGATCCCCGGCATCATGCTGGCAATCGCTTATGTTGGTGCCATCTGGTTCATGGGGAAGTACACGCCGAATTTTGTCGGCGGCCGCCCCGCGTCGGACTATGAATGGATGTCGCCTTGGGAAATTGCTTCGAAAACCTTGCCGACGGTAGGTATCATCTTCGTGGTATTGGGCGGTATCTACACCGGTTGGCTGACCGCTGTTGAGGCCGGGGCGGCTGGTTCAGCCGTTGCCTTGCTGGTGGCCATTTCGCGTCGGACAATCAGCCTTCGCGGTTTCTGGGAGGCACTACTTGAAACCGGGCATATCACTGCCGCGATCCTGTTCCTGATCATCGCTGCGAGTTTTTATAGCCGGATGCTGGGTATGGCCGGGTTGCCAAATCAGTTGGGCGATCTGCTGTCCCAAAACGAAGCCGGGTTTATCCTGATAATGGTAGTCTATGTGGTGATGATGCTATTCTTGGGCACGCTGCTCGATACTGCGTCTATCATTTTGATCGTTGTGCCGCTGTTTCTTCCGTTGATTGAAGATCTGAATATGTCGCTGATCTGGTTCGGCATCGTCACCGTTGTCGGTGCCGAAATCGGATTGCTGACACCGCCGCTGGGTATCTCGTGTTTCGTGATCAAGTCGACGCTCAATGATGATCGCATCAAGTTGAAAGATGTCTTCCTGGGCGCTTTGCCCTTTGCCTTTGTGATGCTGATCGTTCTGATCATTCTGATTGCGTTCCCCGTACTCAGCCTCGCCCTTTTGAACTAGGAGGTTCGCACCATGCGCAACGTCACCAAAGATAACATCACCGACGTCTTCGCCTCGTACTTTGGCGAAGATACGGATCCACGCGTGCGCGAGGTGCTTGTTGCCCTTGCCCGCCATATCCACGACTTCGCCCGCGAGGTGAACCTGACCCATGATGAATGGCGCAAAGGTCTGGAGATGCTGGAGCATGCGGGCCGGATTACAACGCCGGAACGGAACGAGTTCGTACTTTTCTCGGATGTGTTGGGCCTGTCGTCACTTGTCGACATGATGCATTCAAAACCAGAGGCAACCAGTTCATCTGTTCTGGGGCCTTTCCACGTATCAAATCCACCACCTCTGGCTATTGGCGGCGACATGAAGCGTGACTTTGGCGGACCAGTACTGTTGGTCGATGGTCAGGTGCGGGATGTGGACGGGACACCGATTGGTGGTGCCACGCTCGACATATGGCAAACCGCTCCAAACGGGATGTATTCCAGCCAGGACCCGGATCAAGACATCCATTCATTCCACGGATTGATGACAACCGATAACGAGGGGCGTTTTGCTTTCACCACAGTTCGCCCCGTCGAATATACGGTTCCTGCAGATGGCCCAGTGGGCGAGTTACTCAACGCCGCCGGACGGCACCCATGGCGTCCTTCGCATTTGCACTACATTTGCTCGGCCGAGGGTTACCGCAGTCTGGTCACCGAAGTTTTCCCGGACGATGACCCCTATCTGGATCAGGATACTGTGTTCGGTGTGCGTGATGATCTGGTGATGAAGTATGTTGAACAGCCAGCCGATTCATTCCCGGAAGGGTTCGAGCTTTCAGGTAAAGTCGATGAACCCTACCTGAAAGTGACTTTTGATCTGATCCTTGCCAAAGGCTGAAAAACGACGCCCCGGATCACCTAGGAATTAGGCAAAATCAATGTTGTCGAAAATTGGCATATGTGAGTTCATGTCGACCTCGTAGCCACTCTCGCTCACTCCGGCTGTCTCGGACGCTTGGTTGTTCTGGTTCTCGTCTATATCCTGCCCAAATAATCCGGCCAAACGCTCTTGAAAGCTCGTGACACCGCCAGACCGCGCCATGGGCGCTCGGTCGGAGCTACCAGTATCGATCGGATCTTCGGTAACAACGGGATCATCGACCGGGTCGCTCACTACTACAGGTGTTTCTTCTTCCTCTTCCTCGGGCTCTTCAATTATGATGTCGTCAGGTAAACCGGGGGTGTCATTGTCCGCAGCACTTCGCGCGAAATTCTGCGTCACCATCAACACCTCGAATGTGTTGCCGTCACTATTAGTGAACTCACCAATTTCGATACCGATGCCAATTTCCTCGGTGTCGGAAGACAAGATGTTGTCGCGGTGACCTTCGCTTTCCATCAGGTTTTCGTGGGCTCGCTCAACCTCGTCTTCAAGGCTGCCATCATTGTCTATGCTCACATAGGCGATGTTTTCACCCCATGTCCATGACCCAGAAAACTGATAACCTGCGTCCTCCATTCGGTCGCCAGCACTACTACTGTTGATGCCAGTATGAGAAAATATATTGGTATCGATCATCCAGTCGCTGTGATCCTCGGCCGCCTCGTTGAGGTCCCCATCAATCGAAAAGCCGTCCAGCCCATTGGCTTCACGCTCTTCGTTGATGAATCCAAGCATCAGAATTTCAAGATCACTGGCAACACTCATTTTTGTTCCTAACGCTAAAATAAAGTCTTTCAAAGCTTCTAACTTCGTAAAGATAAACGAATATTGGGGATAGCCTAGCTTTGATTCTGGGCAAAATGTGGGCAGATATCAGCTAAAGGAACGCGTCATTGATAACCGATCCTGCCAAAGTCGTAACAAACCTGACATAAGGTCCACAGCAACAGCAGCGATTTTGAAGAAAAATGCGGATTTTTCACTGTTTTGACGTGGAGCGACCGGTTGCAGCCCACATATCACGACCCTATATACGCCAAGATCGTTGTTTGGGGCCAAAAGCCCTAGGCAGACTTATGAAACTGGTGCGGACGCCGCAACGGGTCCGCGCTGCTCAAACCGCCTAATGAAGAGGGATTTGAAAATGGGAAAAGTTATTGGGATCGACCTTGGGACGACCAATTCATGTATCGCCATCATGGATGGCTCTAAACCGCGTGTTGTGGAAAACGCCGAAGGTGCGCGTACAACGCCATCTATTGTAGCGTTCACCGACGATGAACGCCTCGTCGGACAACCAGCAAAGCGTCAGGCCGTCACCAACCCTGAGAACACTATCTTTGCGGTCAAGCGTCTGATCGGTCGTCGGTTCGACGACAAAGACCTCGCTAAAGAGAAAAAGAACATGCCGTTCGACATCATTGATGGCGGCAATGGCGATGCATGGGTCGAAAGCAAGGGTGAGAAATACTCCCCAAGCCAGATTTCGGCCTTCATCCTCGGCAAGATGAAAGAAACCGCCGAAAGCTACCTTGGCGAAGACGTGACCCAAGCGGTTATTACGGTTCCTGCCTACTTCAACGACGCACAGCGTCAGGCGACCAAGGACGCCGGTAAGATCGCCGGTCTTGAAGTGCTTCGGATCATCAACGAGCCAACAGCCGCTGCGCTGGCTTATGGTCTCGACAAGAAAGACAGCAAGACAATCGCCGTCTATGACCTTGGTGGTGGTACATTCGACGTTACCATCCTGGAAATCGACGACGGCCTGTTCGAAGTGAAGTCCACCAACGGTGATACGTTCCTTGGTGGTGAAGACTTCGACATGCGCATCGTCAACTACCTGGCCGATGAGTTCAAAAAAGAGAATTCCGTCGATCTGACCAAGGACAAGATGGCACTGCAGCGTCTGAAAGAGGCCGCAGAGAAAGCAAAGATCGAGCTTTCGTCATCTTCCAGCACCGAAATCAACCAGCCGTTTATCTCGATGGGTGCCAACGGTCAGCCATTGCACCTGGTGATGAAGCTGACACGCGCCAAGCTGGAAAGCTTGGTCAACGATCTGATCAAGTCATCGATGAAGCCATGTCAGGCTGCCATCAAAGACGCTGGCCTGTCCACATCTGACATCGATGAGGTTGTCCTCGTCGGTGGTATGACGCGGATGCCCAAGGTGAAAGAAGAAGTTGCCAAGTTCTTTGGCAAGGAAGCCCACCAAGGCGTGAACCCCGATGAGGTGGTTGCCATGGGTGCCGCCATTCAGGCCGGTGTTCTGCAGGGTGACGTCAAAGACGTCGTTCTGCTGGACGTCACACCGTTGTCCTTGGGTATTGAAACGCTTGGCGGTGTGTTCACACGCCTGATTGACCGGAACACGACGATCCCGACGAAAAAGTCTCAGGTCTTCTCGACCGCCGAAGATAACCAGAACGCCGTGACATTGCGCGTGTTCCAGGGCGAGCGTGAGATGGCTGCCGACAACAAGATGCTCGGCCAGTTCAACCTCGAAGATATCCCGCCAGCACCACGCGGCATGCCCCAGATCGAAGTGACCTTCGACATCGACGCCAATGGCATCGTTGAAGTGGGTGCCAAGGACAAGGGCACCGGCAAAGAGCAGAAGATCACGATCCAAGCTTCTGGCGGCCTGTCCGATGAGGACATCGAAGAAATGGTCAAGGACGCTGAAGCCAACGCGGAAGCGGACAAAGAGCGCCGCGAGTTGGTGGATGCCAAAAACCAGGCAGAAAGCCTCATCCACTCGACAGAAAAGTCCATGGAAGAACATGCCGACAAGGTAGACCCAACCACCATCGAAGCAATTGAGTTGGCCATTGCCGCGCTCAAGGACGATCTGGAAGGCGACAGCGCGGACAAGATCAAGTCCGGCGTTCAGAACGTCACCGAGTCCGCGATGAAGCTGGGTGAAGCCATCTACAAAGCCTCTCAGGAAGAGGCCGGTGAGGCCGAGCCAGAAGCGACGGCCGCCGATGACGACATCCTCGACGCCGACTTCGAAGACTTGGGCGACGACAAGCGTGACAACTAAGGCGCCACGCCTGTAGGGAAACGGACCGGCCCGTTGTCTGGGTCGGTCTTTTCCATTCCCAAGGGGGAAAAGTATCATGGCAAAACGTGATTATTACGAAGTTTTGGGTGTCGCCAAAGGTGCTGATGCAGCGTCGATCAAAAAGGCGTATCGCCAGAAGGCGAAAGAACTGCACCCGGATCGCAACGCCGACAATCCAAATGCCGAGGCGCAGTTCAAAGAAGCCAATGAAGCCTACGAAGTTCTCAAAGACGGTGACAAGAAGGCGGCCTATGACCGCTACGGTCATGCTGCCTTTGAAAACGGTATGGGCGGCGGCGGCGGGCAGCGTGGCGGGCCGGGTGATTTCGGCAGCGCATTCTCAGATGTCTTCGACGATTTGTTTGGCGACTTCATGGGTGGCCGTGGCGGCGCACGCCGTGGCGGTGCGCAACGTGGCAACGATCTGCGGTACAATCTGCGGATCAACCTCGAAGATGCATATTCTGGCATGCAGAAAACCATCACTGTGCCTACAGCGGTGGCCTGTGACGTATGTAATGGAACCGGTGCCGAAGGAGGCTCCGAACCGCAAACATGTCCGACCTGTTCCGGCATGGGCAAGGTCCGTGCGCAGCAGGGTTTTTTCACTGTCGAACGTACCTGCCCGACCTGCTCTGGCATGGGGCAAACGATCAAAAATCCATGCAACACTTGCCATGGCAATGGTCGGGTCGAAAAGGAAAAGTCACTATCCGTCAATATCCCGCCGGGTGTTGAGACCGGCACACGTATTCGCCTTGCCGGCGAGGGTGAAGCGGGGATGCGTGGAGGACCGACCGGGGATCTCTATATCTTCATTGAGGTTAACGATCACGTGCTGTTTGAGCGCGAGAACACCAACCTCTACTGTCGGGTTCCTGTTTCGATTGCCACAGCTGCATTAGGTGGCGAGATCGAAGTTCCGACCATCGATGGTGGCCGTAGCCGCGTGAAAGTGCCGGAAGGTTCTCAATCCGGGCGTCAAATGCGCTTGCGTAGCAAGGGAATGCCCGCGCTGCGTGGTGGTGGTGCCGGTGACATGTTCATCGAATTGGCGGTCGAAACACCCGTGAAACTGACTTCGCGACAGCGTGAAATCCTAAAGGAATTCGATAAGCTGAGTGAAGAAAACAACCCGCAAGGCTCGAACTTCTTCAAGTCAGTGAAGAACTTTTGGGACTCTATGAAAAGCGGAAATTAACCTCGCGCTAATCAGTGCTTTGGCAAAGTGGGCATATGAACCAGTTTGCCGAAGCGCCCTCCCTGTTTTTAGATGATGATGTCGTCGCTGTCCCGTCATTGGCCAAGGGGCGCGTGCCGTCATACATGCGCGATCACCGAAAACGCCTGCGAGAGAGGTTCTTGAACAGCGGACCCGGCGCCGTGCCAGACTATGAATTGCTGGAGCTGGTCCTGTTCCGCGCCATACCCAGGCAAGATGTAAAGCCGCTGGGCCGCGCATTGATTGACCATTTCGGTTCTTTCAATGGTGTCCTTTCGGCATCCAGCCATCAATTGAAAGAGGTTAAGGGTGTCGGCGACGCTGTAATCGTTGAACTGAAAATAGTCGAAGCTGCCGCCCATCGATTGGCCCAATCCAAGGTTATCAAACGACGTGTTGTTTCCAGTTGGGACGCGCTGCTTGACTACTGCCACACGGTGATGGCGCATCGGGATACGGAACAGTTCCGCATCCTGTTCCTTGATACCAAAAACGTCCTTATCGCTGACGAAGAACAGGCCCAGGGAACCCTTGACCACGTACCCGTCTATCCCCGCGAGGTCGTTAAGCGGGCCTTGGAATTGAATGCAGCATCAATAATTCTGGTTCACAACCATCCGTCCGGTGATCCAACCCCATCTGACGCAGATATTGTTATGACGGGCAAGATCGAAGAAGCCGCGCAGGCGCTGGGGATCACTGTTCATGACCACCTGATTATCGGAAAGTCATGCGAATTAAGTTTTCGGGCGTCCGGGTTGCTGTAGTCAGCGGGAAACCAGAGTCACGTCCTGATATATGTCAGCCACCATAACTGACTCTCCGGCCTGATCGCAGGACGGTATACGAACACTGATGTCTTTACCGATAAGCATCTTGCCCGCATTGGTCTGAATAGTCTGTGCCTTGATATCACGGGCGCAATTCTCTTCTGTCACCGCTGCTCCAATTTGCAGAGTGATCTGCCCATCACGATTGCGAAGCCCTGATGGGAAAGTGTAAACTTCTGCCACATATGGTATTTCGGCTTCTTGCGCTCCTAGGCGCACCAAAAAGCCGCGGTCGCCGGTTGTTGCCATAGTCGCATTGTTTGCAGAGGCAGACCAGACGTGGCCTGTATCTCCAAAGCCCGCACCAAATTCCAGTGCGTGCAATTGCAGAAAATTGCTACCCCGCCATTGCAGCACGGCGCGATCATACAGACCGACATCCGGTACATCCAAGCTGACCTTCGCGACCTCGACATTCTGAAACGACACTGCAAAAGATGCTGTTTCCGTCAATGCAGGAACATTCAATGTGGCGCTACCAGTTTCATCCGTGATCCCGGCAAAAACCAGACCGTTATGCTTGATCAGGAAAGAGGATTCAGCCTTGCATGGAGCGGTGACAATCAACTCCACCGTTGCCACTGGCTTGGGGGACGCTGCCAATTGGGATTGGCATTCGCCAAAGGGCGTGGCGTAAATCGTACCCATATCGGGAACAGCATGTTCGGCATACTGCATTTCGATAGCGGCCACGGTTTGAATATTATTGATCGGCGTGGTTGGCATGATCTCGGCGGTTGGTACGCCAAAAACCGCATCACCAACCGTATTTCTGGACATCATTACACTGCGCACTGCAGTGCCATCCTGTGCCCGAGCCTCGGCGTCAGTGTCTGCCGGTGCGGCAGCGCCATGCTGCATCAGGAAGCCAATACCGAAAGCAATGGCAACTGATGTGGCGGCGGTGGCAACTGTCGTGATCGCAGACATCCAAAACCCAGACTGATTCCATACCGGCGGATTATTGCCGATAAATGGTGACAATACAAAGGCTAGGTTGTGTTCCTGACGTGACGCAATTGCGCTTAGCGTCTAGGCGATGCGTCCATGACAGTGTTTGAACTTCTTGCCAGAGCCGCATGGGCACAAATCATTTCGGCCAGGATTGCCCCACGTCGTGACATCCGTCTCATCAAACCCCTCAGCCGGTTCCACCGGGTTGGCTGTGGCAGCAGCTTCAGCGGCGGCCGCCTGCTGCAGGCGCAGCTGCTCAACAAGCTGTTCTTGCTGTTCAGGTGTCATTGGCCGAATCTGGGCTAGTTTCTTTGTCACATCGACCCGCAGCCCATCCAACATCCGTTCAAAAAGCTGGAACCCTTCGGTTTTGTATTCGTTCAAAGGATCGCGCTGCGCGTAACCGCGGAAATTCACAACCGAACGGAGATGTTCAAGCGTCAGAAGGTGTTCGCGCCACTTGCTGTCAATGGTCTCAAGCAGCACGTGCTTTTCCACGTTCCGCATGGCTTCGGGGCCGATGCTCACAGCCTTGTCTTCCATCAGCTTGTCTGATGCTTCTTCAAGCCTTTCGCGAATGCCGTCATCGTCGACACCCTCTTCGTTGGCCCAACTCTTAACCGGTAGATCTTCGCCCAGATGCTCCTTGACCGCTTCTGCCAGGCCATCCGTGTCCCATTGGTCGGCATAGCTTTTTGGTGGCATGTAGTCGTGCACCAGATCATCGATCACCTGATGCCGCATATCCTGCGCGATCTCTGACAGGTCTTTCGCCTCCATGACTTCACGCCGCTGCGAGAAAATAACCTTTCGCTGCTCGTTCATCACGTCATCAAAACGCAGCAATTGTTTACGGATGTCGAAGTTGCGACCTTCGACCTTTGCCTGCGCTCGTTCCAGCGATTTATTCACCCATGGGTGCTCAATCGCTTCGCCTTCTTTCATGCCAAGACCGGACAGCACCTTATCGAGCCTGTCTGACCCAAAGATGCGCATCAGGTCGTCTTCCAAAGACAGGAAAAACGCAGATCGTCCTGGGTCGCCCTGACGACCAGAGCGGCCACGCAACTGGTTATCTATTCGACGGCTTTCATGCCGCTCGGTGGCAAGAACGAAAAGGCCACCAGCCTCTTTGACCTTTGCCTTTTCATCTTCGACTTCCGCACTGATTTGCCCGCGCAGGAGTTCGGGGTCGGCATTCGGGTCTGCTGCCAAAGCCTGCAGAACACGCATTTCTACATTGCCGCCCAGCTGAATGTCGGTTCCGCGACCGGCCATATTGGTGGCGATGGTGACAGCACCCAACTTACCGGCATCTGCAATGATCTGCGCCTCTTGCTCGTGCTGGCGCGCGTTGAGTACGTTGAAGGTGATCCCTTCTTTTTGAAGAAGGCTGGCCAGATATTCTGACTTTTCAATCGACGTGGTGCCAACAAGGATCGGTTGGCCTGTCTCGTGTGCGGTTTTGATTTCGGTTACGATACCATCAAATTTTTCGCGCGCAGTGCGATAGACTTGGTCGTTTTCATCGGCGCGCGCGATGGGACGGTTTGTTGGGACTTCAACAACGCCAAGACCGTAAATTTGCTGAAATTCTTCGGCTTCTGTTACGGCCGTGCCAGTCATTCCGGATAGGCGGTCGTACAGGCGGAAGTAGTTTTGGAATGTGACCGACGCCAGTGTGACATTTTCTGGCTTAATGGAAACGCCCTCTTTCGCCTCAATAGCCTGATGCAAACCATCCGATAGCCGCCGCCCGACCATCATGCGGCCCGTAAATTCGTCAATCAGTACGACTTCGTTATCGCGGACAATGTAGTCTTTGTCCCTGGTGAACAGCTTGTGGGCGCGCAGGGCCTGGTTGACATGGTGGACAAGTGTTGCGCTTTCAGGGTCGTAGAGCGATTGATCTTCTGGCAGCATCTCGGTGGTGCGCAAATGCTCTTCCAGGGCGTCATTGCCCTCATCGGTGAAAGTGACCTGCCGCGTTTTCTCATCAAGCGTAAAATGATCTTCCGTGATTAACGGGACAATCTTGTCAATCGTCGCGTACATTTCACTGCGGTCCTGGGCCGGGCCAGAGATAATCAGCGGTGTGCGCGCCTCATCAATAAGAATACTGTCAACTTCATCGACCACAGCAAAATTGTGATACCGCTGGTACATCTGATCCAGCTCGGACTTCATGTTGTCGCGCAGATAGTCAAAGCCCAGCTCATTATTGGTGGCGTAGGTCACGTCACACGCATAGGCCTCTTTCTTTTCACCATCGGGCTGCTGCGGATAGATGACGCCGGTCGTCATGCCCAATGCACCGTAGACATTGCCCATCCACTCAGCGTCACGTTTGGCCAGATAGTCGTTGACCGTTACGATATGCACGCCCTTGCCTGTCAAGGCATTGAGGTAGGCCGGGAATGTCGCGACAAGCGTCTTGCCTTCCCCGGTTTTCATCTCTGCGATATTGCCCTGATGCAGGAAAATCCCGCCCATCAGCTGTGTGTCAAAAGCACGAAGACCCAACGCGCGTTTGGCGGCTTCGCGGCAGTTCGCAAATGCTTCTGGAAGCAGATTATCAAGGCCTTCGCCTTTCACGGCCCGGTCCCGCAACTCTTGTGTTTTTTCTTTCAGCCCATCGTCGGACAGAGCCTCAAACTCTGGCTCCAGCGCGTTGATCTTGGCCACCAGCGGGTGGGCGGTTTTGACTTTGCGGTCATTCGGTGTGCCAAACACCTTTTTGGCAATGGTTCCGATACCCAGCATCTTATCTCCGGCGGCGCAGTTGCGCCTGTCTGACGTCTATTTGAGAGGGGGTCGCTTGTAGCCCTCGCGCAGGCCACATACAAAGGGTCAAGACCCACCCCCTCGAGGCATTCATGGGATGTAAGGGGCAGGGTATGCAGTGTCAACGCCGCCAACCCGCGCGGCCTACCAAGGGATCATTTAATGCTGAAACATATCACACTTTCGGGAGCAGCCGCACTTGGTCTGCTACTGTCTGGGGCAGCCTTCGCGCAGGACGACGTGACCGCAGACACCGTGGTCGTTACGGTCGGTGAAACAGAGATCACTTTGGGCGAAATGATCATTGCCCGGTCACAATTGCCGCCACAATATGCGCAGTTGCCCGACGACGTTTTGTTCACCGGTATTGTGGATCAGCTTGTCCAACAACAGTTACTGGCCGATGCGGCCGAAAGCGTTCCGCCACGGATCGATTTCACCTTGCAAAACGAACGTCGCAGTCTGCTGGCGGGTGAGACCATCAACAAACTCGTCGAAGATGCGGTAACGGATGAGGCGGTGAATTCCGCCTACGAAGAGCGCTTTGCAGATATGGAAGAAGTGCCCGAATACAATGCGGCGCATCTTCTTGTCGAAACCGAGGAAGAGGCAGCTGCCGCCAAGGCCCGTATTGATGAAGGCGAAGAATTCGCCGATGTCGCACGCGATGTCTCGACCGGACCAACCGGACCAAACGGTGGGGATCTGGGTTGGTTTGCACCCGGCGCGATGGTGCCAGAGTTCGAAGAGGCGGTTAACACCCTTGAAAAGGACGAAGTGACCGAACCGTTTGAGACCCAATTTGGTTGGCATGTCGCCAAACTTCGGGACAAGCGTATTCAGGAAAAGCCCACGTTAGACGCTGTTCGGCAAGAACTGACGGGCGAAATCCAGGAAGCGGCGGTCACAGCATATCTGGAAGACTTGGAAGCAGACACGACAGTCGTTCGCCCCGAAGAGGGTGCGTTTGATCCGGCCGTGCTGAACAATCTTGGCCTTCTGGATCAACAAACCGAATGATGACCTCACCACTGGCACCGGCAAAATTCCCTGACTTGCCGGTGATAGATGGCGTCACGTTTGCCACGGTAGCAGCAGGGGTGCGTTATCAGGGGCGCACTGATGTTATGCTGGCAAAGCTGGACGCAGGCTCATCGATTGCGGGTGTCTTCACCCGTTCGGCGACCCGTTCAGCCAATGTGCTGGATTGTCAGGAAAAGCTCGGTGGCGCATCCGATGGAGAGGCCGCGATTATCGTGAACTCTGGCAATTCCAACGCATTTACCGGTCGGCATGGCGACGGCAGCGTGATGGCTATTTGTACCGGTGTTTCCGAGGCACTAGGCATTGATCAGCGGCGGATATTTACCGCCTCAACCGGTGTGATCGGGGAACGTCTGGAGCATGACCGTATCACGGCCAAGCTCGGCGAACTTGCGGAAGCCCTGTCACCAAACGGAATTGAGGCCGCCGCAAGTGCCATCATGACCACGGATACGTTCCCAAAAGGATCATCGCGGACCGTCACTATCGATGGGGTGTCGGTGAATATCGCGGGGATCGCCAAGGGCTCTGGCATGATCGCCCCGGACATGGCGACGATGCTGGTCTACATCTTCACCGATGCGCAAATCGCGCAGGCGGAATTGCGGGCACTGGTATCACGCCTGAACGAAAAAACATTTAATTGCATCACGGTAGACAGCGATACATCGACCTCTGACACCTTGCTGGTGGCGGCAACCGGGGCCGCCGGTGTGGACGTCGCTGGACGCTCGGAATTCGCTGACGCGCTGCACGCGGTGATGCTGGACCTTGCGCATCAGGTCGTGCGTGATGGCGAGGGGGCGACCAAGTTTGTGACCGTCGAAGTGGCCAGCGCGACCGATGACGCAGATGCCCGGCGCGTGGCGATGGCAATTGCCAATTCGCCGCTGGTCAAGACGGCCATTGCCGGAGAGGACCCCAATTGGGGCCGTGTTGTCATGGCTGTGGGCAAGTCTGGGGCGCAGGCAGATCGGGATCTGCTGAGTATCCGGTTTGGCGATATTCTGGTCGCCGAAAACGGCTGGGTTTCACCTGACTACACAGAGGAACAGGGCGCCGCCTACATGAAAAATACTGAGCTGCTCGTTCATGTGGATATGGGGCTGGGTGAGGGCGAAAGTACCGTTTGGACATGCGACCTGACGCATGGCTATATCTCGATAAACGCTGATTATCGTTCATGAAAACGGTCCTCGTCTCTGCCGTTGCCCTGATCGACGCCGACGGGCGGGTGCTGCTGGCGCAACGGCCCGAGGGCAAGTCCATGGCGGGGTTGTGGGAGTTTCCGGGCGGCAAGGTCGAGGTGGGTGAGACGCCCGAAGCGGCGCTGATCCGCGAGCTGCAAGAAGAGCTGGGGATTGATACCTGGGCATCCTGCCTCGCACCCCTGACATTCGCCAGCCACAGCTATGACGACTTCCACCTTCTGATGCCGCTTTTTGCCTGCCGGAAATGGGACGGCACGCCGCAATCGCGGGAGGGGCAGGCGCTGAAATGGGTGCGCCCAAACGCGCTGCGCGACTATCCGATGCCAGCCGCAGATGTACCGCTTATCCCTATTTTGCGGGACTGGCTGTAGGGCCGATTTTTGTCGGACAAACGTCGGCAAAACGTCGGGCACCTGCGAGCCGAGAATTTAGGAAGTTTTTAAGTCTTTCAGATTGTCGAATATGGATCATGAAGTCCGCAGCGATCAGGGATCGAACGTAATGGTGGAAATAGTGAAAGGCCTGCTCGTACGCAAAGGACATGTCCTTATGGCGCGGCGATCGGCCTCGCGTCCGCATTATCCGAACACCTGGAGTTTTCCGGGCGGTCATGTTGAAGACAGGGAGACAGTTGAGCAAGCATTAGCCCGAGAGCTTCGGGAAGAGATCGGGGTTGAGGTCAAATCATGGTCGTATCTGCAATCCTTTGATGATCGCTCGACCAGATCAGACAACGTCGTAAGGTTCCACTTTTTCGTTGTTGATAGCTGGGGCGGAAACCCGACAAATATTGGCGATGAGCACTCTGAAATTCGTTGGATCGAGCCAGCCAATGCCCGTGAGATGCAAGATTTGGCATTTACCAGATATGGGGAATTGTTTGATGCCATCGCGTCGGCGTAAGTTGCGATTTCGCAAAAGAAAAGGCGGCCCGAAGGCCGCCCGTTTCGTCTGTTACCGTGGGTTTCACCCACCCTACAGTTCCCGTTCGACCTCTTCGCGTTCGAAGATTTCGATCACGTCGTCGGGGCGGATGTCGTCGTAGTTTTCAAACGCCATGCCGCATTCCTGGCCGGACTGAACCTCTGGCACTTCATCCTTGAAGCGCTTCAGTGTTTTCAGCGTACCTTCATGGATCACGACGTTATCGCGCAGCAGACGCACACCGGCGGAGCGCCGCGCGACACCTTCGGTGACGATGCAACCCGCAACCTTGCCCACGTTGGAGACCTTGAAGACCTCTTTGATGGTGGCATAGCCGATGAAGTTTTCCTTGATCTCGGCAGAGAGCAGGCCAGAGGCGGCTTTCTTCACGTCATCCACAAGGTCGTAGATGACCGAATAATACCGGATCTCGACGCCCTTTTGGTTGGCCGTGTTCCGGGCGGATGTGTTGGCCCGCACGTTGAACCCGAAAACCGGTGCGCCGGACGCTTCGGCAAGGCCGATATCGGTTTCGGTGATGGCGCCAACGCCCGAGTGTAGAACACGCACGCGGACCTCATCGTTGCCAATTTTCTCCATCGCCTGAACGATAGCCTCGGCAGAGCCCTGTACATCGGCTTTGACCAGAATGGGCAGCTCGTTGACGTTTTCATCGGCCTTGGCGTTCGCCATAAGCTGTTCGAGCGTTGTGGCAGCGCCAGCCGCGGCCCGCTTTTCCTTGGCCGCTTTTTCACGGTATTCCGCGATTTCGCGCGCTTGCGCATCAGCGTCGACCACGTTCAAAACGTCACCCGCTTCTGGTGTACCGTTCAGGCCAAGCACCTCAACCGGAACCGATGGCCCGGCCTCGTTGATCCGCTCACCTTTGTCGTTCACCAGTGCGCGGACTTTACCGTACTGTTCGCCCACGACAAAGATATCACCCTGACGCAGCGTTCCCTTCTGAACCAAAACGGTGGCGACTGGGCCGCGGCCCACGTCAAGCTGTGCCTCAATCACGGCACCTTCGGCGGCGCGATCAGGATTAGCTTTCAGTTCGAGGATTTCAGATTGCAGCGCAATGGCTTCCAGCAGCTCATCAAGCCCCTGGCCAGAAATGGCAGACACTTCAACGTCCTGCACATCACCGGACATCTTTTCGACAATGACCTCGTGCTGCAACAGATCGGTACGAACCTTATCGGGGTTCGCGTCGGGCTTATCGATCTTGTTGATCGCGACGATCATTGGCACTTCAGCCGCTTTGGCGTGGTTGATCGCTTCAATCGTCTGCGGCATGACCGCATCATCGGCAGCAACCACAAGCACAACGATATCAGTAACTTGCGCACCGCGTGACCGCATAGACGTAAACGCCGCGTGGCCCGGTGTGTCGAGGAACGACAGAACAGCGCCGCTGTCGGTTTTGACCTGATAGGCCCCGATATGCTGTGTGATACCGCCAGCTTCGCCTGACACAACTTTCGCATTACGGATCGCGTCAAGCAGGGACGTTTTCCCGTGGTCAACGTGCCCCATGATCGTGATAATTGGCGGACGTGGTTTAAGATCCTCTGTCTTGTCTTCGACAGCCTGAAGGACGTCTTCCACGTCGGCATCTGATACGCGCACAACGGTGTGCCCAAATTCTTCGATGATCAGTTCAGCCGTATCGGCATCGATCGTTTGGTTTTGGGTCGCCATGATGCCGTTCGTCATCAGCGCCTTGACCACGTCAGCCACCCGTTCAGTCATACGGTTGGCGAGTTCAGAGACGGTGATCGCCTCTGGCAGCGCTACTTCACGGAAAATCTTTTCCCGCTCAGCCGAGACGCCCATCGCTTTGGCGCGGGCGCGGTCTTGCTTACGCTTCATAGCAGCCATAGAGCGTTGCCGCCCGCCATCACGGCCCGCCATTGCATCATTCAATGTCAGCTTGCCGGACCGGCGGCCATCATCACCCCGGCCTGGCTTGGCCTTGGACTGTTTCTCGCGGCTTTCATTGCCGCGATCTGTTTTGCGTGGAGCGGCACTTGGTCGGGCCACAACCGTTTCACCCGGAACTGCAGCTGCAGCAGGGGGGGCATCGGCGGCGGCTTTTGCTTTTGCGGCTTCGTCCCGCTTGCGTTCTTCTTCTTCGGCCTTGGCTTTGGCGCGTTCTTCGCGGGCTTTGTCTTCGGCTTCTTTCGCCTCGATCTCGGCACGGCGTTCTTCGCGTTCCTTGCGCTTTGCCTCTTCTTCGGCTTCGCGTTTGGCTTTTTCCTGGGCTTCGCTGGCTTTGGCCAGCGCGAGCGCTTTCATGCGCCGTTCCAGTTCGGCATCCGAGATCCCGGCGGGTCGTTTGGAAGGATCACCACCTTTTGGCGCATTCGCACCGCTTACTTGTGGCTTGGCCGTACCTGGCTTGGGCACCACAACGCGCTTGCGTTTGGTTTCCACCACGACATTCTTCGTCCGCCCATGGCTAAAACTTTGCTTCACGTTGCTAGGACGTGAGCCACCAAGGCCGAGTGTCTTTTTGCCGTCAGTATCGCTCATTTAGCTTCTTTATCCTTCCCGGAGGCGACGTTGCCACCGATCTCTTCGCGTAAACCGCGCAGCTTTGTGGCTTCCTCTACAACACGATTGCTGAGTCCACCAGTGGCAAGAGCGCCATGTATCACAGTTTCCCGCCCAAAAGCCAAACCCAATTCGGCTGATGTCAGACACCCGAAATATCGGGCGCCTTCGGGCGTCCATAGTTTTGTTTTGCCCCGTTCAGACCCATCGCTGGCCTGAACCAGAACACGGACCCGCTCACCCCCGGCGAGCCAGCCCTTCACCTTTTCGAACCCGCAGACCGCGCGTCCCGCTTTGCGGGCCAGTGCAATCAGATCGACGGTGCGACGGGCAAGTTGGCGTTCCACCTCGTCCGTCAATCCATCGGGGACCGTCACCGCCTGTTTGGCGCTGCGCGAGAATTGCCCCTTACCCGCCTTGTCCAGCGCGTCACGATCAGCCGTCACATACATGCCGCGACCCGGCAGTTTGCCCAGTATGTCAGGCACAACAGCGTTGTCTGGCCCTACAACAAAACGGATCAGTCCCGCTTTTGGCTGGACTTCGCCCGTGACGATGCATTTACGCGCCGCCCCGTCTCGTTCACTGCTATGACCCCCACGCGTCATAATTTAGGACCCCGAAGGCCTGAAAATCAGGCCTCCGCCTCCTCTTCTGTGGCTTCTTCTTCGTCAGCCTCAAGATCGGCGGGATCGACCCAGCCCAACATAACACGGGCGGTCATGACCATATTCTGCGCCTCTTCGAGCGAGACGTCAAATGGTTCCAGCACGCCGTCATCCTTGACCCTTTCGCCGTCTACAGTTGTCCAGCCACCGGCCAGTTCCCAATCCGCACAAGTGGCGAAGTCTTCGAGTGTTTTGACCTCATCATTGCCCAGCGCTTCGAGCATTTGCGGTGTCAGACCTTCGAAGTCGATCAGGCTTTGTTCTACGCCTGCAGCAACAGCCGCTTCCATGGCCTTTTTCGCTTGAGCATCCAGATAATCGCGGGCGCGGGCCTGCAGTTCACCAGCAGTGCCCTCGTCCATACCTTCGATGACCAAAAGTTCGTCGATTTCGACGTAGGCCACTTCTTCCAGGTTTGTGAACCCTTCAGATACTACAAGTTGGGCAAAGAACTCGTCCAGATCAAGGGTTTCCATGAACAATTTGGTACGCAGTTCAAATTCGGCCTGACGACGCTTGGATTCTTCTTCCTCGGTCATGATGTCGATGTCGAGACCAGTCAGCTGGCTGGCCAGACGCACGTTCTGACCACGGCGACCGATCGCAAGGCTGAGTTGTTCTTCGGGAACAACCACTTCGATCTTGCCCGCTTCTTCGTCCAGAACCACCTTTGAAACCTCAGCAGGCTGCAAAGCGTTCACAAGGAAGGTCGGCATGTCTTCATTCCAAGGAATGATGTCGATCTTTTCGCCCTGCAGTTCGTTCACGACCGCCTGCACACGGGAGCCACGCATACCGACACAAGCACCGACCGGGTCGATGGAGTTGTCGTAGCTGATGACGGCAATCTTGGCGCGCGATCCGGGGTCGCGTGCGACGGCCTTGATTTCGATGATGCCTTCGTAGATTTCAGGCACTTCCATTTTGAAAAGCTCGGCCATGAATTCAGGCGCTGTCCGCGACAGGAAGATTTGCGGGCCACGCTGTTCGCGGCGCACTTCCTTGATGTAGCAGCGGATACGGTCGTTGGGGCGGTAAGCCTCGCGACCGATCTTTTCGTTGCGGCGCAGCACGGCTTCACCGGCACCCACATCGACGACGACATTGCCGTATTCCTCGCGCTTGACCAGCGCGTTGATGATCGTGCCTGCCTTGTCCTTGAATTCTTCGTATTGCTTGTCGCGCTCGGCTTCGCGGACCTTTTGCAGGATGACCTGCTTGGCCGACTGAGCGGCGATCCGACCGAGTTCCACCGGCGGGACCTCTTCAACCAGCTGTTGGCCGACCTCAGGGTTTTCCATGTATTGTTTGGCCTGCTCAACGGTGAATTCGGCTTGATAGTTCTCAAGCTCTTCCTCTTCGACCACGGTGCGGACGCGAGTGAATGTCGCCTTGCCAGTCTTGCGGTCAATGGACACGCGAATGTCCATTTCGGCCCCATAGCGGGACTTGGCCGCGCGGGCGAGCGATTCTTCCATCGCCTCGACCACCAGACCGGGGTCGATCATTTTTTCACGCGCCACGGCTTCTGCTGTTTGCAAAAGCTCAAGCTGGTTGGCTGACGTAATGGCCATCAGGTGTTCTCCTCACCATCTATTATGGTTTCAATCTCATCAAACTGGGTCTCATCTATCTGACCCGCATCTTTTCGGCTTCGCAAAACATCGCGAACCAGTTCATCTGTCAGGACCAGTTTGGCGTCTGACAGCCAGTCAAATTTCAGACCAACGGTGCCTTCGGCAATATTGATCAGAACTTCATCACCTTCGGTGCCTGCCAGTTCGCCTTTAAAGCGACGGCGACCGTCGATCAGTTGTTCGGTTTCGATCTTGGCCTCGAACCCTTCCCACTGATCAAAATCTTTCAGCCGCGTCAGGGGCCGATCAATGCCCGGGCTTGAAACTTCGAGGTTGTATTCGTCCAGTATCGGGTCTTCGACATCAAGTATGGCGCTAAGCGCCGTCGATACCTGCCCGCATTCATCAACCTCTATCTGTCCGTCAGGCCGCTGCACCATGATCTGCAAGATGGTGTCCTTGCCCGACATCAAGCGGACGCGCACGATTTCAAAGCCCATGTCTTCGACGACAGGGGTCACGATCTCTGCAATTCGGCGATCAATCGCTGCTTTTGCTATCAGGTCATTCATCTATCAAACCGCCTTGGTCACGGCACAAAAAAACGGGCGCGCGGCCCGTTAAACTTTCCGGTGGAGCCTTGGGGTTGGAAGCCAAAACGCCGCTGTTATCGCTCATATACGCAAGGCCGGGTGAGTCTGCAAGGCTTTAACTTTTTTCTGTCACTAAACCCGTCAAAACATGGAAATGGTGGGTCGGACCATGCCCGCCGCCAACGTCTAATGCACCGGATGCGGCAATGGCTGCGTGCACGTAGTCCTTGGCCCGTTTGCAAGCATCGGGGAGCGCATTCCCCAGCGCAATTTGCGTGGCCAACGCGGATGACAGCGTGCATCCTGTCCCATGCGTGTTTTTGGTATCGATCCGGTCCGCATCAAGCTGATAGGTCCGGTCCTGCGTGACCAGCATATCCGGGCTGTTTTGCCCATCCAGATGACCGCCTTTCATCAGCACAGCGTTGGGGCCGTTTCGCATGAGTGCCCGGGCTTGCTCTGCCATTTCGGTCAGCGTCGTCGCCTCGCGCTGTCCAAGCAAATCTGCGGCTTCGGGCAGGTTTGGTGTGATGACATGCGCGATGGGGAGTAGCCTGTCGCGCAGCGCTTCAACCGCATCTTCAGCGAGCAGGCGATCACCGCCTTTGGCGACCATCACCGGGTCGAGGATGATCGGCGCTGTCACATCGCGAAGGCTGTCCGCGACTGCACCAATGATATTGGCATCCCCCAGCATTCCGATTTTGATGGCGTCGATGCGTATGTCTGCCCTGATCGCCTCAATCTGTGCCACCACCATTTCCGGCGCGGTCAGGTCAACGCGCGTGACACCGCGCGTGTTTTGTGCGGTCAGGCCGGTGATTACGGCCATCGCGTAACCCCCGTTCGCTGATATCGCCTTGATATCCGCCTGAATGCCCGCGCCACCGGATGGGTCAGAGCCAGCAATGCTGAGGATGTTGGGGATCATGCTTTGCTCCAATTTGTGACGAGGTTTGCGGCAGCGTCCTGAATGTTGGCCGCGCGTGAGATTGCCGAGACAACGGCCATTCCAACGCAGCCCGTCTTGTGGACAGGCTGAACGTCGGCGGTGCCTAACCCTCCAATGGCGACTGTGAGGCAAGGAGCGGCGGCCGCGATTTGCGACAGACCGTCAAACCCGATTGGTGGGGCATGGTCGGGTTTGGTGGATGTCGCGTGTACTGGACCGACGCCGATGTAATCCACGCAGTCGGGCGGAATGGCAGCAAGGTGATCGGGATGTTCGACGGACAGGCCCAAGATCATGTCTTGTCCGATGCGGGCGCGGATACTGGCCACGTCACCGTCGCCCTGACCGATATGCAGACCGTCGGCGCCGCATGACAAGGCTACGTCAATCCTGTCGTTGACGATGAAGGTCCCGCCAAGTTTGCGAACAAGCGGTTGCAGGTTTTTCGCGGTTGATACCATGTCTGCATCGGTTGCCGTCTTGTCGCGCAGTTGGATGGCCCGCACCCCAGCTTTGAGCGCTGCCCGTACCTGTGTTTCGACGCTTTGGTCTGCTTCGGCGTCGGTGACGAAATAGATGCCTTGGATCATGTTTCAGTCACCTGTGCGCCAGCGGTCAATTGATCCGGCGTCATCTGGTGCAGCGCATCCAGAAAGCTGACCTGAAAACTGCCGGGGCCTTGTGCGGATTGTGCTGCGACTTCACCAGCCAGACCGTAGTAGGCAAGTGCCGCAACCGTTGCTTCCAACGTCTTTTGACCAACCGCAAAGCAGGCCGTGATGCCGGTGAGCGCACAGCCCAGCGCTGTCACCATCGGCATTAGCGAGTGGCCGTTGGCCACAAGATAGGATCGCGTTCCATCGGTGACGTAATCCGTCGGTCCTGTCACCGCGACAATGCCACCGGTTTGCCCGGCCAGCGTCCGGGCCGCGTTCTGTGCCTCTGCGACCGCGTTTGCGCTGTCCGCCCCACGTCCGGTCCCGGTATCGCCTGCAAGAGCCAGAATCTCGGATGCGTTGCCGCGGATGATGGTGGGTTTCAGAGCCAGCAGATCCGCGCAGATTGAGCGCCGAAAGGCGGTGGCGCCTGCCGCGACGGGGTCAAGCGCCCACGGTTTTTCGGCGTTTGTGGCAGCCTCTACCGCGCTAAGCATTGAGGCGACCCATCGCGGATCGGGTGTGCCGATGTTGATTGTCAGGGCATGGGCGAGGCTGGCAAACTCTGCTGATTCTTCCTTTGCGTGAACCATCGCAGGGGACGCGCCCGCCGCCAGCATCACATTCGCCATGATGTTCATGGCCACATAGTTGGTGATGTTTTGAACCAGCGGCGCGGTTTGCCGCATGGTGTCCAGATATTGTCCAGTGTTTTGCATCACAGCCTCCTTTTGCGGACGGGGGAGGCACACGCATTGCACCCAAATCGGTGTTGCGTTTGCGACTTCCTCCGCCGGCATGATCCGGGTCAGGTTCAAAGGGTGCTTCTCAGCCCGCCGATGGCGGACGCCCCTGTCACGATATGCAAAGGATGAAGCGACGGTCGGGCAGGGTCAAGGCGATAGTCTTGCTGTCCTTGCCCTGCTGGCACAAAACCGTTATCGCGCGGTCGCAGTGGATATCCAAGATGAAGGCATGCGCATGACCGCCCCGAAGAAAGTTGTTCTGGCCTATTCCGGTGGCCTTGATACCTCGATCATTCTCAAGTGGTTGCAGACCGAATATGGCTGTGAGGTTGTGACCTTTACCGCCGATTTGGGGCAGGGTGAGGAGTTGGAGCCTGCCCGCAAGAAGGCCGAGATGATGGGCGCAACTTCAATCCATATCGAGGATGTGCGTGAGGAATTTGTCCGCGATTTTGTCTTTCCAATGTTCCGTGCCAATGCCGTTTATGAAGGCATTTACCTGCTGGGTACGTCTATCGCGCGGCCTTTGATCTCAAAACGGTTGGTTGAGATTGCTGCCGCAGAAGGTGCCGATGCTGTTGCCCATGGCGCGACAGGCAAGGGTAATGATCAGGTTCGTTTTGAACTGGCGGCCTATGCGCTGAACCCGGATATCAAGGTCATCGCGCCGTGGCGCGAGTGGGATTTGTCGAGCCGGACGAAGTTGATCGACTTTGCCGAGAAGCATCAGATCCCGATTGCAAAAGACAAGCGCGGCGAAGCGCCGTTCAGCGTCGATGCGAACCTTTTGCATACCTCGTCCGAGGGCAAGGTGCTGGAAGACCCGGCACAGGAAGCACCGGATTACGTTTATCAGCGGACCGTGAACCCTGAAGATGCACCCGATACGCCCGAGATGGTCGAAATCACGTTTGAACGCGGCGATGCTGTGGCCATCAATGGTGAGGCGATGTCGCCAGCTACTATCCTCACCAAGCTTAATGAGTTGGGCGGGAAGCATGGTATCGGGCGACTGGATCTGGTAGAGAACCGCTTTGTCGGGATGAAATCGCGCGGGATCTATGAAACGCCCGGCGGGACTGTCCTGCTGGAGGCCCATCGTGGGATTGAACAGATCACGTTGGATAGCGGTGCAGGCCATCTGAAAGACAGCATCATGCCGCGCTATGCTGAGCTGATCTATAACGGTTTCTGGTTCTCGCCCGAACGCGAGATGCTGCAGGCCCTGATCGACAAAAGCCAAGAGCATGTGTCAGGCACCGTGCGCGTGAAGCTGTACAAAGGGTCGTGCCAGACTGTTGCCCGCTGGTCGGATCGTTCGCTTTATTCCGAAGCTCATGTGACGTTTGAAGATGATGCAGGTGCTTATGATCAGGCCGACGCACAAGGCTTTATCCAGCTCAATGCCCTGCGGTTAAAGCTGTTGGCGGCAAGGGATCGGCGTTTGAAGTAAGGCGGGTTTTATCCGTCCTACGGCTGAAACGCCTGCACTTCGGACAGGTCCGGGATCACGTCAGCGGTCCCGTGGCGCGTCACCATCAATGCTGCCGCTTTGGTGGCAAGCCCGATGGCCTGCGCCATGGGCATCCCACGATCCAGACCGGCCAGCACATAGCCAGTAAACGTATCGCCGGCGCCGGTCGTATCGACCGGCTTCACATCAATCGCGTCAAAATGGCTGAGGCTTGTTCCCGCAATCCAATCAGCGCCATCTGCACCCTTGGTGATGATGATGTCCCGTACATCAAGATCGGCCGGTGATTGTCCTGTCAGCTCTTGCAATTGCGCGGCCTCGACGGCGTTGAGAATGAGAAAATCTATGTAGGGTACAAGTTCGACCACCCGGTCGGCAGAAAACGGCGCTGCCGCATACGCGACCCGCAATCCCATCTTCTTGCCCATATCGGCAGCGGTTCTTTGCAGGTTGGTTTCGTTCTGGATCACAAGCCAGTCGCCTGTTTGGGCCTCTGCCATTGCGGTTTGCAGCGTCCGCTGCGGGATTTCGGCATTGGCGCCGGGGTGCAGGACGATCGCGTTTTCGCCCTGAGGATCGACCATGATGGTCGCCTGAGCGGTTTCCACGTCGATTTCCGTGATATGGCGGGTATCCACGCCATATTCCAACAAACGATCCGTCGTCCATTTGCCGTCAGGGCCGACAGCGCCGATGTGGTGGACCTGTGCGGCGGCTCGGGCTGCCGCAACTGACATATTGGTCCCTTTACCCCCCAGAAACCGGCGGCGGCTGGTAGAGGCGACCGTCTCACCTGGCGCAGGGATATGGGGCACGGCAAATACGATGTCCGCGTTGATCGAGCCGAGATTCCAGATTGCCATCACGTCCCCTTCGCAAGCAACTTATCCTGTCGGCTTCGTCACTGACAACATGCAATAGGTGTTTTGCTGCAAAACGCTGTGTTTCGGGGTTTCACCGCTTTGGGTGCGGCGATACTGTGTCGCGAACAGCCACGGGACATTCATGACCACCGCAAAGAACAACGTCACACCGATGATGGCGCAGTATCTGGAGATCAAGGCGGAGTATCCCGATGCCTTGCTGTTTTACCGGATGGGCGATTTCTACGAGATGTTCTTTGACGACGCGGTCGCGGCTGCCGAGGCGCTCGATATTGCCCTGACCAAGCGCGGCAAGCATGATGGCGCTGAGATCCCTATGTGTGGGGTCCCGCATCACGCAGCCGAAAGCTATTTTCTGACCCTGATCCGCAAGGGTTTTCGCGTAGCAGTCTGCGAGCAGATGGAAAGCCCGGCTGAGGCGAAGAAGCGCGGCTATAAGGCTGTCGTCAAACGTGAGGTCGTCCGGCTGGTCACACCTGGCACGTTGACGGAAGAGTCGTTGCTGGACGCCCGGCGGCACAACTTTCTGGCAGCGTATCATCTGGTGCGGGATGAGGGGGCATTGGCGTGGGTCGATATCTCAACCGGTGGATTTTATGTGATGCCCTGTGCGCCCGTGCATTTGGGGCCAGAGCTTGCACGGCTTACCCCGCGCGAGTTGATCGTCGTCGACGGGGCAGAAACTGACTGGGGCGCGGTTGTAGACGAAGCGGGGGCGACGCTGACCACATTGGGTGCTGCCGCGTTTGACAGTACAGCCGGGGAAAAGCGGCTTTGCGGGCTATACAAGGTTGGGTCGCTTGATGCCTTCGGCAGTTTTGGCCGGGCCGAGATTGCCGCGATGTCGGCGGTCGCCGAATATCTGGCTATTACCCAAAAGGGCAACCTGCCACTGCTGCGTCCGCCGGTGCACGAGGCGCAAACATCTGCAATGCAGATTGATGCTGCGACCCGCCGATCACTGGAATTGACCCATGCCATGGGCGGCGGTCGGAAGGGATCGCTTTTACACTGCATTGATCACACGGTGACGGCAGGTGGGGCGCGATTGTTGGAACGGCGGCTGGCGTCGCCGTCATGTGCGTTGTCGGTTATCAAGGCGCGGCAGGATTGCGTGGGCCATCTGGCCGAAGATGCGCGGCTGAACGAAGCCGTCCGCGATCAGTTAAGCGGCGTGCATGATCTGGATCGCGCGCTTTCCCGGCTGGCGCTGGACCGTGGCGGGCCGCGCGATATGGCGGCCATTCGCAATACAATTGCACAGGCAGCCGCATTGCCCGTGCGGGACAACTATCCCGACCTGTTGGCCAAGGCGGCGCATGATTTGTCCGGCCACGAGGAATTAATGAGGTTGCTGGATGACGCATTGGTCGCCGAACCCCCGCTTTTGTCGCGTGATGGCGGCTTCATTGCTCCCGGCTATGATGCGGAACTGGATGAAGCGCGCAAGCTGCGCGACGAAGGTCGGTCGGTTATCGCAAAGATGCAGGCCGATTATGTCGGACTGTCGGGGGTACAATCCCTGAAGATCAAGCACAACAATGTGCTGGGGTACTTTATCGAAACGACGGCCACCCACGCCGACAAGATGATGGCTGCGCCATTGAATGAGACGTTCATTCACCGTCAGACCACTGCCAATCAGGTGCGGTTTACGACTGTTGAGCTTTCAGAGATCGAAACCCGGATTTTGAATGCGGGCGGGCGGGCGCTTGAGATTGAAAAACGGCTTTATGCAAGCCTTAAGGACGCGATTGTTGGGTATGCGGGGCCGCTTGGCGCATTGGCGCGGGCGTTGGCGGAGTTCGATTTGGCTGCGTCACTCGCACATCTGGCTGTTTCGGAAAACTGGGTGCGACCGAAGGTCGATGACAGCCGCGCCTTTGAGATTGTGGGCGGGCGTCATCCGGTTGTTGAGACCGCATTGCAGAAGGATGGCGCACCTTTCATCGCGAATGATTGCACATTGACGGATGCGCCTATCTGGTTACTGACCGGCCCGAACATGGCGGGTAAGTCGACTTTTCTGCGGCAGAACGCTTTGCTCGCGGTTCTGGCCCAGATGGGCAGCTTTGTGCCCGCGTCCGAGGCGCATATCGGCATTGTCAGCCAGATTTTCAGCCGTGTCGGGGCGTCGGATGACCTCGCCCGTGGGCGGTCGACCTTTATGGTTGAGATGGTTGAGACTGCGGCGATCCTCAATCAGGCGGATGATAGGGCTTTGGTTATCCTTGATGAAATCGGGCGTGGCACGGCCACATATGATGGTTTGTCCATCGCCTGGGCCACATTGGAACACTTGCATGATGTGAACAGGTGTCGGGCGCTATTTGCCACGCATTATCATGAGATGGCGACGTTATCGAACAAGCTGGAAGGGGTAGAGAACGCCACCGTAGCCGTGAAGGAATGGGAGGGCGATGTGATCTTCCTACATGAGGTGAAGCGCGGCACGGCGGATCGGAGCTATGGCGTGCAAGTGGCCCGATTGGCGGGCCTGCCGCCGGTTGTTGTGGAGCGCGCGAAGGTCGTGCTGGAAGCGTTGGAAAAGGGAGAGCGTGAAGGCGGTGGGGCGCGCAAGGCGATTATCGATGATCTGCCCTTGTTTGCTGCAACGCCTGCGCCAAACAGCCCAGCGCCAGCAGAGTCAGAGGTTGAGGCGAAGTTGAAAGACGTGCTGCCCGATGAGCTGACGCCAAAAGATGCGCTTGCCTTGATATACGAGCTACGCGGCCTGCTGTGACACGGCCCGGGCGATCCAATGCCGCGAGACTACCAGCTTCCACTTGCTCCGCCACCGCTGGAACGGCCACCACCGCGGCTGGAGCTTGATCTTGAGGAACCGCTGCTACTGCTTTTCGTCTTTTTCGGTATGGTGCGCTGCACTGTGTAATGTGCCTGGCAGTGGTGGCAATTGTAGTCCGTTTCCTGGAGGCCCGTTGAGCTGTAGGTCGCTCGTCGCAGGGTTCTGGTGTCACCCTCCAAGGTTCGAAACCCGCATTCACGGCAAGCCCCATATCTACTGAGCCAGGCGCGGTAGGCTTCGACCTTTACGTGGTTACATTGGTCGCAGTACCAGACGTCATAGTCGACACTTTCAAGTCTCTCCTCGACCAATTGACCGGCGGACAGTTTGTCGTCTTCCGTTTCTTCAAGGCAACGGCGCATCATTTGCCCGTCGATCCGACATATACGCGGTCGATTACGGCGCCAGCGGCGGAAAACACGGACACCGTAGGGCGCCGCAAGAACGAAAGGGGCGAGTAGCCACCAACCAAGTGTGGCAAGAGACCGTTTGCTTGTGTTGAAGGTGCGGGTCAGCCACGGGCTATCAAACTCACCGGGGTAACGATCAGTAATCTGATAGATGACCTCTTTCACCCCTTCTTCGATGCCCTTGGGATAATCATCCAGTCTGAAATAGGGGACAATTTGCCTATTGATGACGCGCTGCATTGGTCCGTTCAGCGCATTACCATAGCCAGCGCCGACTTCAATCCTCAGTTCGCGGTCAAAGCGGGATACGAGCAACAGCACACCGTCGTTACGCTCTGCATCGCCGATGCCCCATTCGTTGAAAAGCGCGGTGGCAAAGGGTTCAATCGCGCCAGTATGCCCATAGTCGGACATCCGGCTGATCGTGAGCACGGCAAATTCAATATCGCGCTTTTCATAAAGCTCTTCGAGTATGTCACGCAGATAGCTTTCCTGTTCCGGCGACAACAGCTCTGCATGGTCAATGACATAACGGTCTGTGTCTTCGGGAAAGAACTGCTGCGCGAAAATAGGTTGGGCTGCGATGAGCAGGAAGACTAGCCCGATCCTGATCATCTTCATGGTGATGTTTTTCTAGCTTTGGCTTGAGGGATCTCATCTATGTCAAAGTCTGGCATCGGACGTCGCTCTGTCTGCACTGTTAACCATCATCATTCTCTGCCTGCTGTCACGCTGCCGGCTTGAACTACCGTACAGCCTACAATCGATGAGGCTAGGCAAATGCAGATCAGATCGGTCGATAATCTGCACGCTGCGCGGTTTGGGCAACCATTACACTTCCGTCGCATTCATCCGCCGCTCCAACCACCGCACACCAGCAGAAACGATCAGGATCAGCGCAAGGTATTCCAGCACAAGGATCGTATAGATTTCCAACGGGCGGTATTCGGACACGACGAGTTCGTTGGCCTTGCGCGTCAGTTCCTGCATGCCAATGACGGACACAAGAGAGGACATTTTCAGCATATAAACCAGCTGGTTCCCCAGTGCGGGCAGAATGCGCCGGATCGCTTGTGGCAGGATCACGTAGCGCATGGTGTCGCGGTAGTTCAGCGATATCGATTTGGCAGCCTCGTACTGCCCTTTGCTGATGGACTGGATGCCCGCACGGAAAATCTCGGCTTGAAAGGCACTGTCGGACAGGGCCAACGCAAATACACCGGCCCAGAAAACGCTTAGCGTGATGCCGGTCAGGGTAGGTAGCCCGTAATAGACCCACAGGATCAGTACCAGGATCGGGACGGCACGCACGACCTCGACATAGACCCTGTTCACGGCTCGCCAGCTTTTCTTTTGTGACAAGCCGGGCAGTGCCACCAGCAAACCAACGATGACGGACGCGATAATGGCGGTGACCGACAGAAGGATCGTGTAATAGGCCCCGGTCAGCATGAACCGCAGATTGTTCATGCCGCCTTCGGTTGTTGGGTCGACGACGTACCAACCCCAGTTGCCAGAGCAGCCAGAGAGCAGACCAAGAAGGATACCGAAAATCGCAAAACGTTTCATATCGGTGCCCCTAGTGGTTCAGGATCTGGTCAAGGAAGGTGCGGCAGCGCTGGCTGGTGGGGGCAGTGAAAAACTGCTCTGGAGAGCCCGTCTCGACGATCTCGCCCTTGTCCATGAATACCATTTTGTCCGCCACTTTCCGGGCAAAACCCATTTCATGGGTGACAACGACCATCGTCATGCCGGTTGAGGCGAGTTCGGTCATGACCTCGAGCACTTCGGCGATCATTTCGGGGTCCAGGGCTGAGGTGGGTTCGTCAAAGAGCAGGATGCGCGGCTCCATACACAACGACCGCGCGATGGCGACACGCTGTTGTTGGCCACCGGAAAGCTGACGCGGATATTTTTGCGCTTGGTCGGGGATTTGTACCCGTTCGAGGTATTTCATTGCGCGTACCTCGGCCTCGGCTTGTGACAGGCGCAATACACGCTTTGGTCCAAGCGTCAGGTTATCGAGCACGGTCAAGTGGGGAAACAGGTTGAACTGTTGAAAGACCATGCCGACATTGCCACGAATTTTATCTAATGCCTCGCGGCTGTCGGTCAGGGTCACGCCATCCACGATGATTTCACCAGCTTCGTGTGCTTCAAGCCGATTGATGCAACGGATCAGCGTCGACTTACCTGAGCCCGACGGGCCGCAGACCACAACACGTTCGCCAAGGCCCACATCAAGCGACACATTCTTGAGCGCCTGAAAGTCGTCAAAATACTTCGAGATGTTCTTGATCTGGATAATTGGCTGGTCGCCCGGCATTGATGAAATCACTTCCTGTTGATCTGCTGCAGGTCTACTTTTTCTTATTCTTTCAGCGCTTTGCATTCCCTTAGCCGTCAGGCACACTAATTCGCAACTGATAACAACGAGGGATGTAAAATGAAAATCTTCAAAATCGCCGCAGCGACGATCGTTCTTGCGGTGAGCGCCGTTCAAGCCAGCGCACAATCCGCGCTGGAAGACATCTTGTCTGAAGGTGTTTTGAAAGTCGGAACAACCGGCGACTGGAACCCCATGACCATGCGCGATGTCGCGACCAACAGCTACGAAGGTTACGATATCGACGTCATGACCGAACTGGCCAAGGATCTGGGCGTCGAGGTCGAATTTGTCGCCACTGATTGGAAGACTTTGGTAAGCGGCGTGACATCCGGACAGTACCATATCACGGGGTCCGCGTCAGTCTCGCCCAGCCGCGCCAAGGCAGCCGGATATTCTGACAGCTATTTTTCATTGGTGACGGTGCCGTTGACGCTGAAGGAAAACGACGGCCGCTTTACCGATTGGGATGATCTGAACCAAGAGGGTGTATCGGTTGCTGCCACCCTTGGAACAACGCAAGAGGCGCAGGTAAAGGATTTCTTTCCTGACGCCGAACATCGGATTGTTGAGGCCCCGGCACGCGACTTTCAAGAGGTTCTGGCGGGCCGGGCGGATGCCAACATCACATCGAATGTCGAGGCCAATCAACTGGTTGCCCAATATGACCAGCTTATGATTGTGCCCGTCGTCGAAGGGCGCGCGCCAACACCAGTTGCCATGCTGTTGCCGCAGGCTGATCAGGTGTGGATCAACTACGTCAACACCTGGATCACGCTGAAGGAAGAGCAGGGCTTTTTCGATGAGCTTGGCGTGAAATGGCAGTTGCTGGCTGAGTAATACTTTGACGGGGCCGGGACTAACCCGGCCCCGTCCTTGTTAGTCTACCGATCGCGTGATGCTGCCTGACACCCATGGTGCGGTGAGTTGTCGGATAGTTCGGCCCCAGCGGGTCACGGGTCGTTCGGCCACGAAAATCAGGTCATCGGGGCGGAGTTCGAATTTTGTCGCCAAGGTGAAATTCACTGCATTGGTGCCGTCCAGCCGCCATGCATTAATCGCCCCATCATCGGTCGCCCGAAGAACGTAGATTTGCGATACGTCCCCTGTTTCCAAGGGAATGCCGTTGCCTGCGTCAAAGATGGCATCGGCCAAACTGGCCCGCTGTTCATAGGGCAGCGGATAGCGCGACTGATTTGCCACTTCGCCCATCAGGTAGACATAGTCCCGCGCCTCGGCATTCAGGTTGCTCCGGGTACGGAAGTTTTCGCGTGCTTCGGCTAGGTCGGCACGCCTGAGGTCAACCTCGGCCGATAGGGCGAGAACGGCTGTTTCTTTCGCTTCTTGTCGGATTTGGACCAGTGCGATTTGTTGTTCGAAGTAAGCCTGCGCCTGCGAAAGTTCGTATGCCGTATCGACATAGACACTGTCCCCGTCGATTAGCCGGATGCGTTGCAGATCGCTGCGGCCAAGCAGCTCTGACAAAGGGATCTGATATAACCTGCCATCGCGATAAAGCCGAACCGAGGTGTAATCCTGATCGGTCGCGTTGATCCCACCGGCAAGTGTCAGAGCTTCGTTCAGGTATAGTGGGGTGAGGGTGATCGGCGCGACGGTTGGTTCTGCCACCGCCCCACCGATGGACACCTTGCGAGCGTTGAATTCCGCGACCTCGATGCTGAATGTCGGGTCTTGCTGCGTTTCAACCAAGCGCTGGAAAAGAGCGCTTTCGGCCTGTTCCAAAGTCAGTTCAGCGATACCGACCCGACCGACGGATGGGATATTGATCGCGCCATCGTCTTGCACCGCATATGTGCGTGGGCCGGTTGTGTCGTCTCCATTGGACACGGTTGGATTTGTGGAGAACTGCACAACATCGCCGATCCCGATTTTGTATGGGCCGGGGTTCGCAACGGGCGGCGCACGAAGCGGAAGGGTGCCCGGCGCGATTTGAGGTGCAATCACACCGTCTGGCAAGATACTCGCGGTGGGTAGACCCGCCCCTGTTCCGGCGGTTCTGTCGAAAATGGCTGGCAAGGTTCGTGGCATATAGGCCGAGCGATTGGCCTGTTGGACCGTGCCCGGCGTCATATCGACCACCGTGACCTGATCGCCCGTTTCGATTGCTGGCCCACCGCATCCAGCCAGACATAACACCAAGATGGATGCTACCCACTTTTTCAAACCCAAATCCCTTCGTGTTCGCCCCAGTTGAACCGATGGGAAATTGGTAAATTTTAGGTTAATTTTGCCTTGTGGGTTATTAACTTATCCGCGTTGTGGCCGCCCGATAGAGGCATAGGCCGTAAACCCAGCCGCCTGCGTATCTTCGGCGGTGTAGATATTGCGCAGATCAGCCATCAGCGGTGTGCGCATGTTTTTTGCAAGCCGTGACAGGTCGAGCGCCCGAAATTCGTTCCAAGCAGTCAGCAGGACCAGCACATTGGCGCCATTCGCCGCTTCATAGGCATCATCGATCCACTGGACACCGGGCAACAAGGTCTCGCCCTCTGCCTGACCATGCGGGTCTGTGACGCGAACCTCCGCACCGCCGCCCACAAGTGCCGGGATGATGGTCAGTGATGGAGCATCGCGCATATCATCGGTGTTCGGCTTGAAGGTCGCACCAAGCACCGCCACGACCTTGCCACCAAAACCGCCGCCGCAGAGATCACGCAGCTTTTCCACCATCTGCCGCTTGATGTGTTCGTTCACATCGATGACAGTTTCGGTGATCCGCATCGGTACGCCATTTTCCTGTCCGATGCGGGCTAGCGCTTTGGTATCTTTGGGAAAGCAAGATCCGCCATAGCCGGGACCTGCATGCAGAAACTTGTTTCCGATCCGTCCGTCATAGCCGATGCCCTTGGCGACTTCTTTGACATCCGCGCCGGTGCGTTCGCATAGCGATGCGATTTCGTTAATGAATGTGACCTTGGTCGCAAGAAACGCATTGGCGGCGTATTTGATCATCTCTGCGCTTTCCAAATCGGTCGTCACAATCGGAAAGTCCCGCAGGAAAAGAGGTCGGTAAATCGCGGCCATCACATCGGCCGCGCGTTCGCTTTGCACACCAACAACGATGCGGTCAGGCTTCATGAAATCATCGATCGCCGCACCTTCACGCAGGAATTCGGGGTTGGAGGCCACGTCAAAATCCAGATCAGGATTGGTTTTCTTGATGACATCGGCGACTTTGCGGTTTGTCCCGACTGGAACAGTCGATTTGGTCACAATGACCAAATAGTCTTTCGCTATCGCCGCGATCTCTTCGGCGGCGGCGAGAACGTATGACACGTCCGCATGGCCGTCGCCCCGGCGCGTCGGTGTGCCGACTGCGATAAAGACGGCTTCTGCCCCATCAATGGCGGATGCCAGATCGCGGGTGAACGAGATACGCCCGCCAGCAACGTTTCTGGCAAGAAGGTCATCCAGCCCCGGTTCAAAAATAGGGATTTCGCCCTGCTCCAGCATATCGATTTTGCGCTGATCTTTGTCTACACAAACGACATCATGGCCAAAATCAGCAAAGCAGACCCCTGACACGAGGCCGACATAACCGGTTCCGATCATCGCGATTTTCATGATGCGCCCTCTTTCCGACCACTTCCAGATTGTTCCCGGCTTTGTTGCATAAGGACACGAGGCAATCCAAGCGCAAATGTTTTGATGATGTGAAGGCCGGAAGCTGCGAGCAGCATCAATTTAGCACAGGAAAACAGCTGTCAGCCGTTGTCGTCGCCATCTCTGCTAAGCAGGTCGAACTTGCGCAGTTTCACATAAAGCGACTGGCGCGACAGGCCGAGCATCTCTGCCGCAGCGACCCGGTTGTTCATGGTCAGTTCGACGGCGGTCTGGATACACATCTTTTCGACCACATTTGTTGTCTCTGCGACGATATCCTTGAGCGTGGCACTCCCGACCAATTCGATGATTGATCGCATGCTTTCTTCGCTGGTCGGGTTGGCGGCGGTGCGTCCGGCCTCTGCATGATCGGCATCGCGCATGACAAAGGCGAATACCGTATGTGGCCCCGCCATCAGCCGTGTGACGGATATCTCGACCCCGCGGGGGCTGCCATACTCGCTTGCTACCTTGGTCGCATACATTCTCATTCGGCCCGCACGACCGGCATTTTCAAGCATGACCTTCACATCGACGCTGCCGCGTTGGAGGTAATCTGCCAGGCTGCGACCGCGCACATTAATGTCATGACTCACATCGATCAGGTCGAGAAAGCTTTCGTTGGCGGCAAGCACTTCGCCGATGTCGTTTGTAAAGGCAATCGCCTCGGGCCCTTCGGTATAAAGGCTAGCAACGTTCCGCATCAAATCGTCGGCAGGCACAACCGATTGGTCAACGGCGGTCACACGACAAAGTAGCACCCGCTCCCCCGCTGCGCGAAATAAACGAGGGAGGACATGAACCTGCTGTCCGGTACGTCGGACCGTCGTTGCATATTTCGTCGTCTGTTCCGTCAACGCCTGTGAGGTCAGCGTTTCAAGAAGATCACCGCGTTTGGAGGGCTCAAAGCAGCTATTGAAAGCCCCCCCGATCACCTTGTCGCGGGTCGAGCCGAGCAGTTCAGCGGCCACTTTGTTCATTTCGGTAATCTTGCCGGTATGCGCTGACGCAAAGACAACGGCATCCGTCGCGCTATCCATCAGGACCCGGAATCGGGTATCGTATTCGCGCTGCGTTTCGTAATCGCTTTCCAGCGCAAGTTGGGCCTTTACCAATTGCTGCTGCATCTCTGCGATAGGCCGCAGATCACGCCCCAACATCAAAACGGCGCCGTCCGGGCCGATGCGGTGAAAGCTGTAGCGGACCGGAAATTCCCAGCGCCCCTTTTTCTTGTCCATGTGGTTGAGTTCGACAGGGCGCACATTGTTCTTTTCGGCAAGAAAAGCAGCGAGGCGGTCATCGAATTTTGGGACACTTTCAACGGTCATTGTCTGGCGAACATCGCCACCTTCCCAATGGCCCAACTGATCGACCAGGTCGTTGGCTGGATTGGCCAGAACTGATAACACTTCACCGCTGTCAGAGATAACGAGCGCAAGATCCGCGACAGCAGCGATTATGTCACCCAGTATTTCAGGAGCGATCAGCGGAATAGCACCGCTATTCCAGTATTTCGCGCCTCGCGAGGTCACGTCAACTGCGTCTGATGTCGAGGAGGGTCCCCCATCTTTCAGATCCGTTTCGCCAGCACGGCGCTTGGTCGGGTTGCTACTGTCAGACCGCAATATTCAAGCGCCTCATATGGAAACTGCGTTGCATAGCTAGCACCCGTGCATGCAACAACACGTTCCGAGTTTTCAATTTCCAGAAGCGATCCACCAACAACTATGGGCAATTCCGCCTTGGATTTCCTTATTACATCGACCATCCGACGCAGTGATTCAAGTGTCTCGCTTTGAGAACATGAAATGAAAGCGGCATCATACCTTGTTTTGGCCATCTGTTGCTTTACTTGGTAGCGGTTAGCATCCAACAAAAGACGGACCGACAGACCGGACCGGCGCAATTGACCAGCCAGAACCATAGCGCCGAGTGTGTGATGCGCATCCTGCAAAACAACCAACAGGATCGAGGCAGAATCGGGGCCTGCCGTTTGATCACTGATCCACTCTGGCCCCAGTTCGCGTAACATTGATTGCAGACGCGATACGCCGATCGTGACGCGGGCGAAGCCGAGTTGATCTTTGCACCATTCATCACCCATCTGCCGCGCCAAGGCAGGAATGTAGTGGTCAGCCAGATGTTCAGGTTCCACGCCACGCATCACAGCATCATCGATCAGCTCTGCGCAGTCTTTGCCATCAAGCGTCAGTGCAGCATCATATAGCCGCTGAAAAAGCACGGGATCCAACTTGATCTGGATGTCAGTCAAGGCTGTCACAGATACCGCATCCACAGGGACAGTGTCCTGCTGATCGTACCCTGCAAAATAGGCGTTTGTATCCATATTCCACTGATCGGTCATCCGCCCTCCTTTGACTGAAGCCAGTCTAACCAGTGTCGTTCTTAGCAATATGCCACATTGTCCGTCGCAACACGGATAATGTCAAAGAAATTAGACATTTAATTGATAAGCCCGCCGCACTTTATCAAAAAACTGATTAATTATATATACTTGTAGTGATTCAGTGGTTTCGATGTCAGCTGCGTATCAATCGAACTATTATGTAACTTCAAGTTGACACATTCACAGTTTGCCACCTAAACTTTACACAAATGGGTGTCAGGATTTAATTACATGACGGCTTCATCGATCCAAGCGCCACGCGGTCTTTCGACGGACATTCAAGCCGACAGACGGCTGTATTCCGACGACGAAAGAGCCCGGCGGGATGCGACGGTCTGGACCCTGGTTCAGGGCATTTTGGCGCCTTTGCAATTCTTCGTTTTCCTGATCTCGCTCGGGCTGGTCATCCGGTATCTGACAACCGGTTCTGGATATGACGCCGCGACGATATCCATCGTGATCAAAACCGGCGTTTTGCTGTTGATCATGGTGACCGGCGCTATCTGGGAAAAGGTAGTGTTCGGCCAATACCTGTTCGCCCCTGCATTTTTTTGGGAAGACGTCTTTAGCTTTGCGGTTATCGCATTGCATTTGTTGTATGTTTTTGCCCTTTGGGCGGATGCGCTTGCGCCCGATCATCTGATGTTCTTGGCACTGGCAGCTTACGCGACCTATGTCATCAACGCCGGCCAATTTGTCTGGAAGCTGCGCCTTGCCCGACTGGACGCAGAGGCCCGGACATGAACGCGCCGATGCCCCCAACCAATGGCGGTTGCCGTAACGCACCGGTCCTGAAGGAACGAGGCCAGCGCGAGGTCTTTTGCGGCCTGACCGGAATCATCTGGCTGCACCGCAAAATGCAGGATGCTTTTTTTCTGGTCGTCGGGTCACGCACCTGTGCACATCTCTTGCAGTCTGCGGCCGGCGTGATGATCTTCGCAGAGCCCCGATTCGGCACGGCGATTCTCGAAGAATCGGATTTGGCCGGACTTGCCGACGCACATGACGAGCTGGATCGCGAGGTCGCGCGTCTGCTCGAACGTCGCCCCGACATCCGTCAGTTGTTCCTTGTCGGCTCGTGCCCGTCGGAAGTGATCAAAATCGATCTAGCCCGCGCGGCGGAGCGTTTAAGTCAGGTCCACGCGCCCCATGTCCGGGTGTTGAATTACTCTGGTTCGGGTATTGAGACGACTTTCACGCAAGGCGAGGACGCGTGTCTGGCATCCATGGTGCCGGTGCTGAAAGATACGACAGCAAGAGAGTTGCTGGTCGTTGGTGCCCTGCCCGATGTGGTTGAAGACCAGATGATGAGTTTGCTGGACGATTTGGGCGTTGGCCCGGTCCGGCTATTGCCCGCCCGCCGCATTGACGAAACGACGGCTGTCGGATCGAACACCGTTTTTGCACTGACGCAACCGTTTCTGGGCGATACCCATGCGGCCCTTGAACGTCGCGGCGCCCGCCATATCGCGGCACCTTTCCCATTTGGTGATGAGGGGACAACCGCATGGCTGCGCGCGGTCGCAACGGAGTTTGGCGTCAGCGAGGCGACGTTTGAAGCGGTTACCGCCGCCCCCCGCGCCCGCGCGCGCAAGGCTATTACGCAAGCGTCCGAAGCGCTGCGCGGTAAATCAGTGTTTTTCTTCCCCGACAGCCAGCTTGAAATCCCGCTCGCCCGGTTTCTGACCCGTGAATGCGGGATGACGGCTGTGGAAGTCGGCAGCCCGTACATTCACGATGCTTTGCACGGTCCCGATCTGGACCTGTTGCCTGCCGGTCCGCAGATTTCCGAAGGGCAGGATGTGGACAAGCAGTTGGCCCGCGCACGCGCCGCCCGGCCTGATCTGACGGTGTGTGGCCTTGGGCTGGCCAACCCGTTGGAGGCAGAGGGACTTTCAACCAAATGGGCCATCGAGCTGGTCTTTACGCCTGTCCATTTTTACGAGCAGGCGGGCGATCTCGCTGGTCTCTTCTCTCGTCCGCTTCGCCGCAAGTCGGTTCTTCAATTGGAGGCCGCTGAATGAAGCTGACCGTTTGGACATATGAAGGCCCGCCGCATGTTGGCGCCATGCGCGTTGCAACAGCGATGAGGGGCCTGCACTACGTCCTGCACGCCCCGCAGGGTGATACCTATGCGGACCTGCTGTTCACCATGATTGAGCGGCGCGATCACCGTCCGCCGGTCAGCTACACCACGTTTCAGGCGCGCGATCTGGGGTCGGATACTGCAACGCTGTTCAAGACATCCTGTCAGGACGCGGTTGAGCGCTTTGATCCGCAGGCGATCATCGTCGGTGCGTCTTGTACTGCAGAGTTGATACAGGACGATCCCGCTGGATTGGCCGAAACAATGGGCCTGTCTATCCCGGTGATCCCGCTGGAGCTACCCAGCTATCAGCGCAAGGAAAACTTTGGCGCGGATGAAACGTTCTATCAGATCGTCAAGCATCTGGCCCGACCGCAGGACCGCACGGCGCGTGTAACCTGCAATATCCTTGGACCGACAGCCCTTGGCTTTCGGCATCGTGACGATGTGGAAGAACTGACCGGCCTGTTATCCGATCTGGGCGTGAACGTGAATGTGGTCGCCCCGCTGGGTGCCACCCCCGACGATATTTCCCGCCTGCCTGCCGCGCATTTCAATGTCCTGCTGTCACCCGAAACTGGTGAGACCGCCGCCCGCTGGCTCGAAAAGAACCACGATCAGCCCCACACGAAAATCGTTCCCATTGGTGTCGGCGCAACCCGCGATTTCATTGCCGAGGTTGGTGACATTATTCAAAAGCCGCTTCTGATCGACGAAAGCCGTTTGCGGATGCCCTGGTGGTCCCGGTCGGTGGACAGCACCTATCTGACTGGCAAGCGTGTGTTCCTTTTTGGTGATGGCACGCATGTCGCAGCCCACGCCCGCATCGCACGGGACGAGATGGGGTTCGAGGTAGTTGGTATCGGTTGTTATAACCGCGAAATGGCGCGGCCCATTCGAGCATTGGCCAAGGACTATGGCGTCGAGGCGTTGATCACCGACGACTACCTGGAGGTTGAGGCTGCGATTGAAGCGCTCAGCCCGGAAATGATCCTTGGCACCCAGATGGAACGCCACATTGGCAAGCGGCTGGGTATTCCCTGTGCTGTGATCTCGGCCCCGGTCCATGTGCAGGACTATCCGGCGCGTTATTCGCCTCAGGTTGGGTTTGAAGGGGCGAACGTCATCTTTGACACATTGATCCATCCGCTTGTGATGGGGCTTGAAGAGCATCTGTTGACCATGTTCCGCGATGATTTCGAGTTCCATGACGCCGCTGGTCCAAGCCATCACGGCGGGCATAGCCCGTTGATGGATCAGGACGCCTCCGGCGGGAGTTTTTCGGCCAAGATGAAGGACGAGCCGTTGCCCGACAACGTGGTGTGGTTGTCGGATGCTGAGCGGGAGTTGAAGAAAATACCGTTCTTTGTGCGCGGCAAAGCCCGTCGCAACACCGAGACTTTTGCGCTGGAAAAGGGGCTGCAAGAGATCAGCCTGAACACCCTGTACGAAGCGAAGGCCCACTATGCGCGATGAGGTGATCCATAAGCCCTACCGCGTGGTGATCGTCACGCTGGACGCGCATGCGGCTGGCCCCTGTGCACGGGTGTCGCCACGTCTGACCCCTGACTTTCCGGGCCTGGAGGTACAGGTGTTTTCGGCCGCCGAGTGGGGGGAATGCCCCGATGCACTGGATCGTGCGAAGGCTGCGATTGCCGGTGGCGATATTATCATCGCAAATTTGTTGTTTTTGGAAGAACACATAAAGGCGATCCTGCCAGTGATGCAGGCCCGTCGTGATCAGTGTGATGCGATGGTTGGCATCATCGCGGATGCGGAAATCGTGAAGCTGACCCGCATGGGCGAGCTGGATATGGCGAAACCCGCAAGCGGTGCCATGGCATTGCTGAAAAAGCTGCGGGGGTCGGGTAAGCCGTCAACGGAGAATGGCGCAAAGAAAATGCGCATGCTGCGTCGGCTGCCCAAGATCCTCAAGCTGATCCCGGGAAAGGCCCAGGATTTACGCGCCTGGTTCCTGTCGATGCAATATTGGCTGGGTGGGTCGGATGACAATGTTGAACATCTGATCCGTTTTCTGCTTGGTCGCTATGCTGGTTGCCCGGATTGGCAGGGTGCCAGTGCAGACGCGCCCATCGAGTATCCCGATGTCGGGCTCTACCACCCCGATTTGCCCGGACATCATATCACCGCAGATATTGCCGATCTGCCCGGCCCGGCGGACGCCACGCCGACGGTTGGCATATTGATGCTGCGCTCTTACGTTCTCGCGTCTGATTGCGCCCATTATGATGCCGTGATCCGCGCGTTTGAGGCGAAGGGTATGCGTGTGATCCCTGCTTTTGCTGGCGGCCTTGACGGGCGGCCTGCTGTGGAAACCTATTTTCAGGGCAAAGTCGATGCGCTTGTCTCGCTTACTGGATTTTCGCTGGTTGGTGGCCCGGCTTACAACGACAATGTAGCGGCAATCGATCTGCTGAAGGCATTGGACGTCCCGTATATCGCAGCGCAGCCTTTGGAGTTTCAAACCCTTGGTCAATGGGCCGATAGCCCGCAAGGGTTGGGCCCGATTGAGACGACCATGCTGGTCGCCCTGCCAGAGCTTGATGGCGCGACGAACCCGACGGTGTTTGCCGGGCGTCATGGTGCCGAGGGCTGCGCTGGATGCGCCCATGCTTGCGAAGCAAAGTCCGACTGCAAGGCCATGGCACCTTGTCATGAACGGATCACCAAGCTCACCGAAAAGACACTGCGTCTGGCCACGCTGCGCCGCAAGCGAAATGCAGAGAAGAAGGTTGGTGTCGTTCTGTTCGGCTTTCCGCCGAATGCCGGGGCTGTGGGGACTGCTGCTTATCTCAGTGTGTTTGAGAGCCTTCACAACACGCTGACCGCAATGAAGGCCGATGGTTACACAGTTGATGTGCCGGAGACCGTGGACGATCTGCGTGATGCCGTTCTGCGCGGTAACGCTGCCCAATATGGACAGCAGGCCAATGTGGCAGCACATGTCGATGCCGACACGATCGTGCGCAGCTCGGCCCATTTGTCAGAGGTCGAAGCTGTCTGGGGTCCGGCTCCTGGTAAATTCCAGTCAGATGGACGGGGCGTTTATGTGCTGGGTCAGCAATTTGGGAATGTTTTCGTCGGGGTTCAGCCTGCGTTCGGGTATGAAGGCGATCCGATGCGCCTGCTGTTTGAACGTGGTTTTGCGCCCACTCATGCCTTTGTCACATTCTATCAATGGCTGCGCGATACATTTACGGCAGACGTTTTGCTGCATTTCGGGATGCATGGCGCGCTGGAGTTCATGCCCGGTAAGCAGGTAGGTCTGGGTGCCAAGGACTGGCCCGACCGTTTGATTGGCGAGTTGCCCAATGTGTATCTCTACGCTGCCAACAACCCGTCTGAGGCGACGCTGGCCAAGCGCCGCTCCAACGCTGTGACGATTACGCACCTGACGCCACCACTTACCACTGCTGGCCTTTATAAAGGGCTGGCTGAATTGAAAGACAGCCTGACCCGTTGGCGGGAGATGCCGGCGTATGGTGACAGGCGTAACGACCTGCAAAAGCTGATCCGTGATCAGGCGAATGCGGTTGATATGAATGCACGCGATATTGACGCGCTTTGGCTGAAACTGGCGGAGACCGAGGGTGCGCTGATTACCGAAGGGTTGCATGTGGTGGGCAAGCCGCTCTCTTCTGCTGCACGGGCTGATATGATGCGACTGATGCCTGCCGGAGAGGCCGCAGATCAGGCGGCTGAGCTGCTCAAGGAAGATCACGAGTTACCTGCGCTGATGCGCGCTTTGTCCGGCCATTATACCCCACCGGTACCCGGTGGTGATCTTATCCGCTCACCAGAGATCGTGCCCACCGGGCGCAATATCCATGCGTTTGATCCGTTTCGGATGCCGACCGCGTTTGCGATTGCAGAAGGTCGTAAGCAGGCAGATTTGTTGTTGCAAACCCATGCGACTTTGCCGCGAACCGTCGCCCTTGTTTTGTGGGGGTCCGACAACATCAAATCCGACGGTGGGCCGATTGGACAGGCCTTGGCCCTGATGGGGGCAATGCCAAGGTTTGATAGTTTCGGGCGGCTTTCCGGAGCTGACCTGATGCCGTTGGAAAAGCTCGGGCGGCCCCGGGTGGATGTGGTCATGACGCTATCAGGGATTTTCCGTGATCTTTTGCCATTGCAAACGCGGATGTTGGCTGAAGCTGCGTTGAAATGTGCGCAGGCCGATGAGCCGCTGGAACAGAACTTCATTCGCGCGCATGCGCTGACCTATGCGAGGGAGATGGGTTGCGATCTTGAGACCGCAGCGCTTCGTGTGTTTTCGAATGCAGAAGGCGCTTATGGCTCTAACGTCAACCAGCTTGTCGATAGCTCTGCGTTTGATGACGAGGATGAACTGGCAGATGCCTATGAGGCCCGCAAATGCTTTGCCTATGGGGTGAACGGAAAGGCCGCGCAGAACGGGGCGCTTTTGCAGAAAGCGTTGAAGGATGTCGATCTAGCCTATCAAAATCTGGAATCGGTTGAATTGGGTATCACCACGGTTGACCACTATTTTGACACGTTGGGAGGCATTTCGCGGGCCGTCAGACGCGCCAAAGGTGGCGAAACAACCCCGATTTACATCGGCGATCAGACCCGGGGTACTGCGAAGGTGCGGACTCTGCAGGATCAGGTTGCTTTGGAAACACGGTCCCGCAGTTTGAACCCAAAATTTTATGAAGCTCTGTTGAACCACGGCCATGAGGGCGTCCGCCAGATCGAGGCGCATGTGACGAACACGCTGGGCTGGTCTGCGACGACGGGCGAGGTCGAGCCCTGGATTTATCAGCGCTTATCCGAAACTTTCGTACTGGACGACGAAATGCGCGATCGGCTGGCGGCGTTGAACCCACAAGCCTCGATGCGGATGGCGAACCGGCTGCTGGAGGCCTCGGATCGGGACTATTGGGCACCGGATGCGGATACGCTGGCTGCCCTTCAAAATGCGGCGGATGCGCTGGAAGATCGGATGGAAGGGGTGGCTGCAGAATGACCTTTTCCCCAATGAATATAATGGAAAGGAGGCTCGCATGAGCCCCAGAGATGAAGTGCCGAACCTGGATGGTCTGGATGGCGAAGGGTCTGTGCAGGTCCATCAGCCTGAGGATGCCAAGATCGAGGGAGCCAAGGTCTTTTCCGTTTATGGCAAGGGAGGGATTGGGAAATCGACGACCTCTTCCAATTTGTCAGCAGCCTTTTCGATGTTGGGAAAGCGTGTGCTGCAAATTGGCTGTGATCCCAAGCATGACAGTACATTTACGCTGACCGGGTCGCTGGTGCCGACGGTCATTGATATCCTTAAGGAGGTTGATTTTCACGCTGAGGAACTGCGTCCTGAGGATTTCATTTTTGATGGCTTCAATGGCGTGAAATGCGTTGAGGCAGGCGGGCCACCTGCGGGTACGGGTTGCGGTGGTTATGTTGTTGGTCAGACGGTGAAATTGCTTAAGCAACACCATCTGTTGGAAGATACTGACGTCGTGATTTTCGATGTGCTTGGCGACGTGGTTTGCGGTGGATTTGCCGCCCCTTTGCAGCATGCGGATCGAGCCTTGATTGTTACCGCGAATGACTTTGACAGCATTTATGCGATGAACCGGATTATCGCCGCGGTGCAGGCGAAGTCTGCCAATTATAAAGTCCGCTTAGCGGGATGTGTCGCCAACCGTAGCCGCGAGACCGATGAGGTCGACCGGTATTGTGAAACGGTTGGTTTTAACCGCATCGCCCACATGCCTGATCTGGATGCCATTCGCCGTAGCCGTCTGAAGAAGAAGACCCTTTTTGAGATGGATGACGAGGAAGACATCGTTCAAGTCCGCAAGGAATACATCCGTCTGGCGGAGACTTTGTGGAACGGAACGGAGCCCCTGGCACCGGCACCGCTGCCGGATCGTGAAATCTTTGAGCTGTTGGGGTTTGATTGATGTCCGACTATGCCGCCACACGCGACCGGGTTGAGCACTATTTCGATCGCTCCGCGACCAAGGTTTGGGAGCGACTGACGTCGGATGCCCCGGTGTCTGGTGTGCGGGCAACGGTACGCGCCGGGCGCGACCGGATGCGTGATCTGATGTTGGCACAGTTGCCTGATGATCTACGCGGTGCGCGGGTGCTGGATGCTGGGTGTGGCACGGGTGCTATGGCCGTGGAATTGGCGCAACGAGGCGCAAATGTCGTTGCCGTTGATATCTCGCCTGCGTTGATCGAGATTGCGCAGAAGCGAATGCCAGCAAATCTGGCTGGTCAGATCGAGTGGGTTGATGGTGACATGCTCGAGGCGACTTTTGGTGGTTTTGACCATGCGCTCGCCATGGATTCGTTGATTTATTATGGATCTACCGATGTTGCTGCCCTGCTGGGGCGTGCCGCGAAACGCGTGAAGGGCAAGTTTGTGTTTACCTTGCCGCCGCGCACGCCTGCGCTGATGGCGATGTGGCGGGTGGGTAAGTTGTTTCCCCGCAAGGACCGCAGCCCAACGATGGTGCCGCAGACGACGGCCGGTGTTGCAAATGCTTTGCGCATCGCGGGTGTGAATGGTCGCTTGTCCGAGATCGAACGGGTGAAGTCGGGTTTCTACATCTCGACAGCACTTGTGTTTGAGGGGGGTCGCTAGATGATCTTCAAAGCCTCTGCCCTTAAGAAGATATCAGTGAACATGCTGCCATTTGGTGACGCTGTCAGTGATGATCTTCCGCTGGGGCAGTTGCTGCGGCTGTCGTTGTTTCAGGTGTCGGTTGGCATGGCAGCTGTCATGCTGTTGGGCACGCTGAACCGTGTAATGATTGTCGAGCTGAATATAGGTGCCATGCTGGTCGCCGCGATGATCGCAATTCCGGTGTTGGTTGCCCCGTTTCGGGCTTTGGTCGGCTTTAAGTCGGATAACTACAAATCGGCGATTGGCTGGAAGCGTATCCCGTATCTGTGGTTCGGAACGATGTGGCAGTTTGGTGGGCTGGCGATCATGCCGATGGCTCTGCTGGTTCTGTCCGGTGATCGAACACTGGACTGGCCCTGGGCCGGTTATTTTGGGGCGGCGCTTGCGTTCCTCTTGACCGGTGTAGGCATGCATATGACCCAGACAGCGGGTCTTGCCCTTGCTGCGGATCGCGCGACCGAAGAGACCCGACCAAAGGTCGTCGCCTTGCTGTATGTCATGCATCTGATCGGCATGGGCATATCCGCCATTCTGATTGGTGCCCTTTTGCGCGATTATTCGGCGTTGCGCCTTGTGCAAGTGGTGCAGGGAACCGCAGTGGTGACCCTATTGCTGAACCTGATTGCATTGTGGAAGCAGGAAAAGGTACGTCCGATGACCAAGGCCGAGCGCGCCATCACGGGCCCGACTTTCCGTGATGCATGGACTGATCTTGCGAGCGGGGGTGACGCGGGCCGGCTATTGGCGGTCGTCTTTATCGGTACGATCGCATTCAATATGCAGGACGTACTTCTGGAACCTTATGGCGGAGAGATTCTTGGCCTGTCCGTTTCAGCCACGACGTTTTTGACAGCAATGTGGGCTGGTGGAGCGTTGGTTGGTTTCGCGTTTGCTGCCCGCTGGCTGGCGCAAGGGATTGACCCCTGCCGGATGGCGACACGCGGTATTCTGGCCGGGATTGCCGCCTTCAGCGCCGTTATCTTTTCGGCCCCCATGGGATCGCCTGTTCTATTTTACTCAGGTGCCGCACTGATCGGTTTTGGAGGCGGTCTGTTTGGTGTCTCGACCCTGACCGCAGCTATGACGATGCCGACGCTAGGGAATGCCGGGCGTGGCCTTGCATTGGGTGCCTGGGGGGCCGCGCAGGCCACGGGTGCGGGCCTATCTATCTTTATCGGGGGCACCGTGCGTGACCTTGTGAACCATGCCGCCGGGAACGGCACTCTGGGAGAGGCGCTCGCCACGCCTGCAACGGGCTATTCGGTGGTTTATCACACCGAAATTGGCCTTCTTTTCATAACCTTGATTGTGTTGGGGCCGCTTGTTCGGCTCCGGCCCATGACGCGAGGGGAGTCCGCCAAGCTGGGATTGGCTGATTTTCCGACCTAACCACTGAAAGGAAACAACAATGGTTGGTGTAGAGTTCTTTGGAAACTTCGATCTGGCGAGTGCCGCGATCTGGCTGTTCTGGATTTTCTTTGCAGGGCTGATCTACTACCTGCAGACAGAGAATATGCGCGAGGGCTACCCCCTGCGCGATGACAATGATGAGCCGCCCGCGAATGAAAGCCTGTGGCCATTGCCAAAAGAAAAGACTTTTCAGTTGCGCGATGGCCGGGGTGAATTAACGGTTCCGTCTCGCGAATACGAAGACAGCAAGATGCGCGGAGACCTTGCGCTGGCGCAGTCATCGCCCGCGACTGGGTCACCGTGGATACCAACGGGTGATCCGATGGTTGACGGTGTGGGCCCTGCTTCCTGGACACCCCGTCGCGATGCGCCAGAGCTGGACGCCGAGGGTCATGCGAAGATCAAGCCAATGTCATCGCTACCCGGGTTTCACGTTTCTGCCGGTCGTGATCCGCGTGGAAAAGTAGTCGTCGGTGGCGATGGTGAGGTCATTGGGCGCGTTATCGACCTGTGGGTTGATGTACCGGAACAGATGGTCCGTTATCTGACTGTCGATCTGAACCCCGAAGGCACGGGCAAGACCCGCCTGATCCCCATGAATATGGCCCGCATTGGTACTGATCGCGTCACTGTTCGGTCTCTTCATGCCCATAACTGGGAGGCTGTGCCAACGATCCGGAGTGCGGGCGAAGTCACCCTTCTCGAGGAAGAAAAGATCATGGCCTACTACGCTGGCGGAACGCTTTATGCGACGCCGGAACGGGCCGGGACGGTGCTGTAAGGCACAAATGCAAAGGACACTGTCATGAGCCACGACGACTTCAAATTCGAGCCAGTCCGCGGACTGCCAGAAGCTTTACCGAAGGACGAACATATCCTTTGGCAAGGCTCGCCCGATCCGCGCAGTCTCGCGCGGGAGGCTTGGGGTCTGCCTTGGGTGGCAGGCTATTTTGCATTGCTCGCCTTCTGGCGTGTGGGCGTGTCCTCTGCTGACTTCTCGTTTGGTGTGGCTTTGATGCATGGGGTACCGTTTGTCGTTGCCGGCATCATCTCATGCGGGATTCTGTACGGGCTTGCATATATGCAGGCCCGCTCCGCCGTTTACACGTTGACCAACAAGCGTGTGGCCATGCGTATCGGCGCGGCCCTGACGATGACTTTGAACCTGCCTTACGTTTGCATTGGCACGGCCAAGCTGGACCTCAAACCGTCTGGCAGCGGTACATTGGCGTTTGAGCTAATTGGCGACACGCGCCTGTCTTATCTGATGAGTTGGCCCCATGTACGCCCGTGGCGCATCGCGCGGACCCAGCCCGCCTTGCGCTGTATTCCTGATGCCGAAGCTGTCGCCCGTATCTTTGCAGATGCCGCCGAGACCCGCATTTCCCAGCCGCAGGTGTCACGCATTGAAAATCATGACGGCAATGCCGTCGCTGCGGAGTAGATCTGATGTCCCAGCTTGAACAGCAGATGCGTCATCGGGACAAAGAGATGGTCCCGAGGATCCTTGTTCAGGGCATGTTCGCCCTGATGATCGCAACCCTTGCCATGGTTGCTTACGCGCAATGGGCCGACATTCCGAACCGGGGCGTGTTGATTGAGGCGCCGGTGGTAAAGTCGTTGGACATCACAATGAACGAGAATAACGATGGCGTTTATCAGATCATGAACGCTGCTGGCGATGTCATTGCCTCATCCACGGATGAAAAGGCCGGTTTTATCGGCGTGATGGGTCGCGTCATTGATCGTGAACGTCATGTGCACGGCGTGACCGGTGATGCGCCTGTTCAAGTCGTCCGTCGCGAGAACGGTCATATCGCAATTATCGACGAAACCACTGCCATGTCGGTCGAACTGATCGGTTATGGCGTGGACAATGTGGCGGCCTTTGCAAGGCTGCTGGACTGAAACCGTGCGCGGGTTAGCCGCCTGCGTGCATTTGATGTGAAGGGGAACTCACATGGGACTACTTTTTAGAGAGAAGGAAACCGCGCCTTGTACGGTAACGATTTCGCATCGGTTTGAGGAACTTTCGGCGCATGTCCGGTTGGACAATGGTGCCGTGATCCATCCCGGCGACACGGTTGAAGTGCAAGGGCCAGAGATCATGGCTGCCTTCGGCGAAATGGTTGAGGAAAAGCGCGAGGCGGTGATTACCCGCGCGTCAAAGCTGGAGCAGATGTGGACCCGCGCCACCGGTGATTTGGAGTTCATGGAGCTTTGCGAGTTTTCGTTCAGTGAAGAGGTGATGTCATGAATATGCACTCATCAGAGGCCAGCACCGCGGAAGAAGCCATTGCCGCGCAAGAAGCTTTGCCACCGTTGACCAATGAGGATGCAACTGCTGTTGCGATGCAGAACACGCTGCTGACTCCACGGTTTTATACGACCGATTTTGATGAAATGGACGCGATTGACGTGACCCCGGTTCGAGAGGAATGGGACAAGCTGATTGCGCGGATGAAGTCTGACCCCAACAAGGGCCATTTCAAAAAGAACGAGGACTGGGATGACGTTGATTGGGACGGGATGGAGCCTGCTTTGAAGGCGGAATTTATAGACTTCCTGATCTCGAGCTGTACCGCAGAATTTTCAGGCTGTGTGCTTTACAAGGAAATGAAGCGCCGCGGGTCGAACGAAGACATCACAACCCTGTTTCAACTGATGGCGCGCGACGAGGCCCGCCATGCCGGTTTCATCAACGATGCGTTGCGCGAGGCGGGTATCGCAGTGAACCTTGGGTTTTTGACGCAATCGAAGAAGTACACCTATTTCCGACCCAAATTCATCTATTACGCGACCTATCTGTCAGAAAAGATCGGTTATGCCCGTTACATTACGATCTACCGCCATCTGGAGGCGCATCCCGAACTTAGGTTCCACCCGATCTTCAAGTGGTTCCGAGAGTGGTGCAATGATGAGTTTTCACATGGAGAAGCCTTTGCCCTGCTCATGAAAACAGACCCCAAGCTGACGGAAAGCTGGGCAAACCGGATGTGGATCAAATTCTTCCTGACAGCGGTGTTTTCGACCATGTGGGTGCGCGACCATCAGCGGCCAGAATTCCATAAGGCGCTGGGTGTAGATCCGGCGTGGTACGGACAAGAGGTCTTCCGCAAAACGTCGGACATTTCCCGGCAGGTGTTCCCGATGGTGCTGGATATTGATCACCCGCGTTGGATACCGACATTGAACCGGATGCAGGCCGCGAATGTTCAGATCGCTGAGGGTCGCAAACAAGGTGGCGTCGGTGGTTGGTTGAAACGGATGGCGGGATCGGCGAAGGCGGGTTTTGCCTTTGTATCGCTGCTGACCATTCCGGTTGAAAAAAGCACAGTGCCTGCCAGCCCACGGATGGAGCCCGCTTACTGATGACTTCGCCCTGGGTCGCATCACTGTTTGCAATATTCGTCTGGTGGTTTTCCACCGGGCTGATCATGCTGGTGGTGCGATGGGCGGATGCACGAGGCACCCATGGGCTGACGTTGTTCGCTGGGGTTCCAATGTTGATACTAGGGGTGTGGGCTGTCGCGGTTTCTTTGCACGATGCCTCGGTCATGGGCGTTTATCTGGGGTTTTTAGGTGCTTTGGCCGTTTGGGGCTGGGTCGAACTGGCGTTTCTGGCTGGTGTGGTGACCGGCCCGATGCGCGATGAATGCCTGCCCGGATTGTCCGGCAAGGACAGGTTTTACCGCGCATTCGCGACAGTTGCCTATCATGAGTTGTTATTGGTTGTCGGGCTGCTGGGTTTGGTATTTGCCTCCTCCGGCGTGTCCAACCGCATGGCAGTTTCGACCTACCTGGTCCTGTTCCTTGCCCGTATCTTTGCAAAGCTGAACCTTTATTTCGGGGTGCCGCGCATCAATACCGAATTTGTGCCCGGCCCCCTGACCCATCTGAAATCATATTTCCGGCGCGGGCCTGTAACATTGGCGTTCCCTATCGCAATCACGGTGCTGACCGCCCTGCTGGCCGTTTGTGCCGAACGGTTGTGGTCTGCCGGGTCGGAAGCGGCCTCGGTCGGTTTTGCCTTGCTTACGGCTTTGGCAGCGCTCGCCCTTCTGGAACACTGGCTGATGGTGGTGCCGCTGCCTGATGCGAAACTCTGGCGTTGGATGCTGCCTGCGCCGAAAACACTGCCCAAAGAAGAAAGTTAGTCACATGGATTTTGATGCTCTGTTCAATGAACAACTGACCACGCTCAAGGACGAAGGCAACTATCGCTATTTTGCGGAATTGGAACGCAAATGCGGCAAGTTCCCTCGTGCGGCCAACCATGATGACAACGGTGTGCGCGATGTGACGGTCTGGTGTTCGAATGATTATCTGGGGATGGGGCAGCATCCACAGGTGATCGCGGCCATGTGCGAAGCGGTTGAGCGGACGGGCACAGGGGCTGGCGGCACCCGTAATATCAGCGGTACCAACCATGATCATCTGTTGTTGGAGCGTGAGCTGGCGGATTTGCACGGCAAGGAAGCCGCGCTGTTGTTCACCAGTGGGTATGTGTCGAACTGGGCCGCGCTTTCGACCCTTGGTTCACGCCTGAAAGACTGTGTGATCCTGTCGGACGCTGGCAACCATGCATCGATGATCGAGGGGATCAGACATTCCCGTGCGACCAAGGTGATCTGGAAACACAACGATGTGCATGACCTTGAGATGAAGTTGCGCACGCTTCCCGCTGATGTGCCGAAGATCGTGGCATTTGAAAGTGTGTATTCCATGGATGGTGACATTGCACCGATCCGCGAGATTGTTGAGGTGGCTGAGAAATACGGCGCCATGACCTATCTGGATGAGGTTCACGCGGTGGGCATGTACGGCCCCCGTGGTGGCGGTGTGAGTGAACGCGAAGGGTTGGCGGATCGCATTACGCTGATTGAGGGCACTTTGGGCAAAGCGTTTGGTGTTGTGGGCGGATACATCACCGGATCAACCGCCTTGTGTGATTTCATCCGGAGCTTTGCCAGCGGGTTCATCTTTACCACCGCACTGCCGCCCGCTGTTGCCGCCGCAGCGCGTACGTCGATTGCTTATCTAAAGACTTCCGAGATTGAGCGGGCACAGCAACGCAGGCAGGTCGCGCGACTACGTGCCGCGCTGGATCGTGAGGGCATTCCGCATATGTACAATGACAGTCATATTGTACCTGTGCTGATCAAAGATCCGGTCAAAACCCGGATGCTGGCAGACTATCTCATGCGGGAATGGGACATATACGTGCAACCAATCAACTATCCCACCGTCCCCAAAGGAACGGAAAGATTGCGTTTCACCCCGTCTCCGCTGCATACCGACGCGGATATTGATCATCTCGTCAATGCGTTAAGTGTTCTTTGGCAGCAATGCGCGTTGGCCCGCGCGGTCGCTTGATAAACAAACAGCGACTTTACGTATCAGGACTGGACCACACGTTTTTATACACTAAATTGCTCCGAGACTGGGGCGAAAGGTCACCGTAACAAGATCGAAGAGGAAGACGATCATGAAGAAGTTTACAATTGCAGCGGCCCTCGCCGTTCTAGCAGCGCCTGCTTTCTCGGCAGGCCACGAATCCACACAAGGTGACGCAGCCGCCGGTGAAGAGCAGTTCAACCGCCAATGTGTTGCATGTCATGTGGTCCAGAATGCCGCTGGTGAGGTGCTCGCGGGTCGCAATGCGAAGACCGGACCAAACCTGTTTGGCCTGGCCGGGCGCCCGATCGGATCAATTGACGGTTTCCGCTACAGCGATGGCATCATGACGCTGAACGAAAACGGCGAAGTCTGGACCGAGGCGATGTTCATCGGATACTCGCAGAACCCAACAGATTGGTTGCGCGAAACACTTGATGATCGTCGCGCCCGCGGAAAAATGGCCTATCAGATACGTGACGAAGCTGAGGCCTATGACATTTATGCCTATCTCGCTACTTTTGCAGAGTAATTGATCGCTGGCTTGATTTTGACCGCCTCGGCTGCGCCGGGGCGGTTTTTTCATGCACGGATCAGATTTGCGATCGCATCCGGGTCTTCCTCATGCGCCAGATGACCCAGGCCGTCGATCACGGACAGTTTCGCATTGGGCAAGGTTTTGGCGGCTATTTCGCTGACATCCGGCGGTACGGCGCGGTCATTGCTTCCGGCGATCAGATGAACGGGAACTGTAATCTGATCCAATCGCGCCAGAAGACCGGTCAGTGTCCATTGCGCCATCATCGATAGGGTCGCATCGACATGTGCCTTGTCCGTGGCAAGCCGATAATAAAGCTCTTGCCCGCGCGCATCCAATGTCGAGCCTGTACCCTTGATCAAGTTGCGCACACTGCTGCGTGTGGTGGTGGCCGCAAAAAGCGACGCGCTCATTGGCGTCACCGCAAGCGCCTTGGCCATCATGGGAAAGAGCCAACCAGCCACGCCCTTGAAGTTGCCCAGCGCCGCATTGATCCCAATTATACCTTCGGCGGGTCGCAGTCCGAGTTCACAAAGCCGCAGCGCAATGGCGGCCCCGGCTGAATGTCCGACGATCAATGTGGGCGTCCAGCCTTCGTGTTGGCACAGGCTGTGCAAATCCTGCGCCATATGGTCCAACCCGCAGCGTTGTTGTGCGCCAAGTTGCGTAAAACCCTGCCCAGGTAGATCGATGGCAACGACGTGATGGTCCTGCGCGAGCAGCGGAAATAGATCGCGGAAGCTTTGCGTGGCGCCGCCGGCACCGTGGATCAGCAGGATCGTATCGCCGGTCCCATGTTCCTGCACATGCCAGCGATGTGGGCGGTGAAGGATTTGCCGGGAGTAATCGGTCAGCGGCCAGTCTTTGGCATCTTCGGGCCAGCGCATGGGTCAGTCGCCCAGCGCGTTGGCAACTGATTTGGAGAGTTGCTGCGCGTCAGCACGAGGTAGCGGCAAGTACATGGCGTCCATTGTCTGAGCCAGATTCCGCAGGGCAGGTTCTGGCCGGTTGCCTGTGTCGATGACAAGTACATCGATCCCTTGGCCACGCAGGCTACGGCCAACTTGCTGCGCATCTGTTGCCGCCTGTTTGCGGTCGGCGGTGCCATCAAGTGCTATGTTGGCGCGACCGTCGGTGAGCACTGCGATCGTGGGCGTGAGGCCCCGCTGACGTGACTGTAGTGCCTGCTCAAACGCCGTCATCATCCCCGCCGCCAGTGGTGTGCCACCACCGCCCGGCAGCGCTGCAAGTCGTCGTTTGGTTTGCACAAGCGAGCGTGTGGGCGGTAGCATCAGTTCGGCGCCCGTTCCCCGAAACGCGACCAGCGACACATGATCGCGGCGCGCGTAGGCTTGGGCGAGGAGGAGTTCGACAGCGCCTTTTGCTTCGGCCAAACGAGTCAAAGCAGAGGAGCCGGACGCATCGACTGTGAAGATCAAAAGCCGGTCTGATTTTTCTTCGAACCGTTTGATATATATATCATTTTGGCGGATGTGCAGACCGCTTTTTCCTGCCGCTTTGCGGCGGATGGTTTGCCATGGGGCGGCGGCGCGGAGGGTGCTGATGATGTCGATCCGCGCGCCGTCGCTGATCCGGCCTGCACGGGACGGGAGCGGACGGCCGCGCCGGTTGCCTTTGCGGGCGGCTCCACTACCGTTCCCACGGCTTTGGCGGGCCTTTTGCGCAGTCAGCTGATCAAGCAGATTATCGGGAAGTAGAGCGCGGACAGCATCGAGGAGAAGTTCGTCAGGTATATCCAAGTTATTGTTTTCATTATCGCTATCTGACTGTTCAGGCGGCGGGGCTTCCGGCTCTTGTGGTGCTGGTTCAGGTATGCGGGTCGCGCGGTGGGCAAGCGTCAGGGCGCAGGCGATTTCGATGTCTTCGCTTTCGATTTTGTTGCGCCCAGACAGGGCTGCATGGGCCCGCGCGGCGCGCAGGGCGAAGAGCGGGGCGCGCAGACTGGTGATGCCAAGTTGAGCGGCGATTTCGGTGATTTGGACCATACATTTTTTTGTCGGACAAACGTCGGCAAAACGTCGGACCCCAACGCGCGTGTTTGTAAGGTTTTCTTTAACGATCTCGCGAACGCTGACCTCTGACAAATCAACGTGAAAGGCCAGACGCTCGGCCAGTTTGGGGTCCAGCGCCTCATCCGGTTCGGCCCCTTCATCAAGGGCTATCAGGACGTGATCGTTGCCCTTGTCCAATGCCATAGCAAGCCGCGCGGCAAGACCGGTATTGGCCCGTTCAGCCATGGTCAAGATCAGCGGACCCTTGGTATCGAGGATACCGCGTTCCTGCACCAACTGCCCGCTCGCCAGTGTCGCAGACAGATCCAGACCGCCGAACAAGGCGTCGTCACTGATTGCCGGATGGATGCGCTGCGCGCTTGGGTCAATCTGTTCCAGCAGCTTGTCACGGACTGGCCCGGTGCGGGCGCGGATGGTGATGCCGCCCAAGCCGGGATCAATGGCCAGCAGCTGTAGCGCCAGCGTTGCTTGCGCCCAGCTATCCAAGGACGTCTTCCACTGTTCGTGCAACCCGTGTGCTGCTGCCCGCCTCGTCCAGCGGATCGCGACGCAGCCGGTGGCGCAGGGCCATGGGCGCGACATCGCGCACATGGGCACGGGTCAGGGCCGTATCATCCCGCCAAGCGGCATAGGCGCGGGCCGCCTTCAGCAAAGTCAGTTCGCCGCGCAACCCGTCAGAGCCGAGGGCGAGGCAGAGTTCGGCCACATCTGTAAGAGTTTTGTCTGGTGTCTTGAGCTTCTTGAGGGACTTGCGGGCCTTCAGGATACGGTCGCGGATTGCGGCGTCTTCGGCCTGCCAGCGAAGCATGAATGCAGAATTGTCGTTTTCGAAAGCGTGCCGGCGTTTGATGACTTCCACGCGGGTTTCGATCTCTTTTGGGGAGGTAACTTCGACCGACAGTCCAAAGCGGTCCAACAATTGCGGGCGCAATTCCCCTTCCTCGGGGTTGCCGGAGCCGACGAGGACGAAGCGGGCGGGGTGCCTGATGGACAACCCCTCGCGTTCGACCACGTTTTCGCCGGATTGCGCGACGTCGAGAAGAAGATCGACGATATGGTCTTCGAGCAGGTTGACCTCATCAATGTAGAGATACCCGCGGTTGGCGCGGGCGAGCAGGCCCGGCTGGAATGCTTTTTCGCCCTTGGTCAGCGCCTTTTCGATGTCGAGCGCACCTGTCACCCGGTCTTCTGTGGCACCCAAAGGCAGATCAACAACCGGGGTCGGGATTTCGTGCAGCCGCTTCGTTTTCAGGTTGGCCCAATTGGGTACGCCTGCCGCCTTGTCGCTGTTCACCGGACAATTCTTGATCGCCTTGATCGGGGGTAGCAACGCGGCCAATGCGCGGACGGCGGTCGATTTACCGGTGCCACGGTCTCCGAAAACCAAAACGCCGCCGATGGAGGCATCGATGGCCGTCAGGATCATGGCCTGTTTCATTTCGTCCTGGCCGACAATGGCGGAGAAGGGGAAAGGGGTCATGCGGCCTCCAGGTTTTTGAGGGGCGAGGTGCCGTTCCATGTGCCCCGGTCGGAGTGCACGGCGAAACGGGCATAAAGTTCTTCACGAAACCAGCCTTCTTCGCGGACGGCACGGATGGCTTCCGCGTGGGGGCCGTTGCGGGCGAAACCGGCCATGGCTGTTTCAGATGGCCAGATGGAGAAGGTGACCTGATGCAGCATGGGCACCTCACCGATACCGATCTTGAAGGCGACATTGGGATCTTGCCCGATGATTTTAGAGATGTTGGGGACACGACCCCAGAACCGGGTGAGGATGCGCGGTTTGATCGTGGCGCGGGTCAGGGCAGCGAGCGGGCCAGTGGTTGGTCCGGTGGTCGGTTCAAAGGGTGTTTGGTTGGACCACTGCCCGCGTACGGTTTGGGTTTGAAGGAACACGGTCCAATTTTCGACGGAGCGCTTAATGTACCGCCCGAATATCCCCTGCTGGGTCCGAGCCTGCGCTGTTTCGGCGTCTGGCCATGTCGCGAGGATTGCATAGACGCCGGTGTTGGGGATGGGTGTGAAGCCCTCGCCGATACCTGAACCGCAGAGCTTCCAGAAGCCGATATCTGGTGTCCGCGAAAGCGGCCACCGCGCCCCGCCCATCATCCACAGCGCCCAAAAGCGGGCGGCTGGTCCGGAGAACCTGAAGAATGAGAGGCTTACTACCTGTGTCACGATTCCAAATACATCCAAGTGTCAATTTATCCTGACACATGTGGGGACGTTTTGGAAGAGAATGGTGGGAGTGGACGTGGTCGCCATGAGGGTCGGCGCCGAGCGTCTGGGGTCGCTGATGCGGTGTTGGATTTGGACAAAGCGGTCGTTGCCGTGTGGCAGGACGCTTAAGTTATCAATGCCCCACGCAATTTAGCTATTGCCAATGCACAGACCACACCAATCGCCATCCAGATACCAAATTCAACCCAACCCATGGACATTAATCCGATTAGTTTTGCGCAGCAGAAACCGCCTACTATAGTTGCAATGAGATTAAGTGCCCTATCCGCTGACGAACCAACAGGGATAAGAAATGCTGTCGCTGCGGACCCAAGAATAATCGAAGCGCCGAACACATATGATATCCATTGAAAACCGGTAGTGAGTGCACCAGTATGAAGAGCCTCATATGCTGATTTTCTTATTTCTGCGTCGGCCGATGAAGCGGCATTCATCCACGCTATTGCGTTTTGCTGGGCTTCAGTCCTCGGTGTGAGAGTTCCATAGTGAGCCGCAGTCGCAAAAAAAATCGGAATAGCGAATATCGTTAAGTAGCGAAATACGATCAATGTCGGTTTTTCCAAGCTTTTTTGGTATCGATGCAGAATGGTTAGCGGCTAGGATGTGTAGCGTCAATTTGGCCTCAAACCAGACACTCTGAACTCCCGCATAATGCCCCTTCAATCAGACATTAACAGAAAAGCCTCCTTAGCGTTCGGTCAGCTTCAGCTCAATCCGTCGGTTTTGCGCGCGGGCCTCGGGTGTGTCGGCGGGGTTGATTGGTTGAAATTCGCCAAAACCGTTGGCGGCCAGTCGGTTGGCGGGGATACCCAGCTGATTGGACATAAATCGCACGACCGACAGTGCCCGCGCCTGGCTGAGTTCCCAGTTGTCCCGATACCGGCCGGTGCCCGAAAGTGGCAGGTTGTCTGTGTGTCCGTCGACCCGGATGATCCAGTCAATATTGGGCGGAATATCGTCGGCAATCCGGCCCAGGATGTCGGCGATGTTGGCGATTTCAGTCCGGCCCTGATCGGATAGTTCAGCGCGTCCCGGTTCAAAAAGCACCTCGGAGGAAAAGATGAACCGGTCGCCGACGACCTGCACCCGGTCCTGACCTTCGAGAAGTTCACGCATTTGCCCAAAAAAGTCGGACTTGAACCGTTCCAAATTCTGCGCCTCTTCGTGCAGGCGGGCGGTTTCCTCTTCCAGCCTTTGCCGCTCTGCCTCTTCCAGCTGGCGCCGTTGCCGTTCTTCCGATGCGACACGGGCGAGGGCGGTGTTGAGTTGTGATCCCAGCGTCTCAATCTGGACTTGGGCGGCTGCATCCTCTTCTTCGGCAAGATTGAGCAGCGATTGCAGGTTGCCGACCTGTTGGCGCAATTCCCTGACTTGCTGGTTAAGGAGCGTCGTTTGTCGTTGGCTTTCGGCGGACAGTTCTTTTTCATCGGCCAGCGCGGCATTTGCTGTGGCGAGCAATGCGGCCTGACGTTGCGCCTGTGTCAGTTGTTCGGCCTGAGAGCCTTGTGTGTTTTCAAGCTCTGTTGTGAGCCGGTCTTTGGCTGCCTCCGCTGCGGCCAGAAGGGTGAGCGTTTCTTCGGCCTCTTTGCGTTGCGCTTCGAGGTTCAGGGTCATCGCGGTCAGTTCAGCATCCGCGTTTTCGAGCCGTTCGCGCAGGGCCAGTGCTGCTGCGCTGTCAGTCAGGCGTTGTGCTTCGAGTTCGGATATGCGGGTATCGTCGGCTTCGCCTGCTGACTCAAGGTTCGCAATCATCGCCTGGAGTGCTTCGCGGCGGGCGGCGGCCAGTCTGGCGGCTTCTTCGCCTTCGTTGATCTCGGTGCGGGCCTGCGCAAGTGCAAGGTTGAGAGCTTCTTGCTCTGACAGAAGCTGGGTCTGTTCGTCCTCCAGTCCGGCGATCGTTTGCTGCGCTTCGCTGCGTTGGGCCAGAAGCCCAGCAACTTGCGCCTCAAAGTTGGTGATCTGCCCCTCGGCATCGGCCAAAGCGGCGGCTGTTTCGTCACGCTGGGTTGTCAGGCTGGCGATCAGGTTTGCCTGACGCTGTGCTTCGGCATTGGCCTCGTCTAGATCAGAGGTGAGTTCGGTATTCCGGGCCTGCGCCAGACCAAGGGTGGACGTGAGGCTCGCCATTTCTGCGCCGAGCTGTTCCAGTTCTGATTCCTGTCCCGTGATCTGTTCGCGCAGAACGAACTGGATCACCATGAAGATCGTCAGGACAAACATCAGGACCAGCAAAAGCCCCGTCATCGCATCGACGAAGCCCGGCCAGATGGCGTTTTGCATGCGGTTTGATGATCGCCGACTAAGTGCCACGGATCAGCCTCTTGTGTCCTTGATTGCCTGCGTCAGGTTGATGATATCGGAGCGGAGTTCGTTGATGCTTTCGTGCCGACCGGCGGAAAGCTCTTCCAGGATGCGCAGCAGTTGGACATCGATGGATCGCAGGCGCATCCGGCTTTCCGCGTCTATACCGTCAGTCGTTGCATCGCCGAGCTTTTGCACCAGCGTCTCTTGCCCGTCGGCTACTTGTTGCAGGGCCGTGGTACTGTCGCTTTCTGCCAGCCGTTCGATTGATTCAGCAAGTGATGCAAAGCGGCTGTCGGTCAGCGACCGCTCTGCTTCTGCCTGACCGGCCATGATCTGCATGGCGTCCATAAGATCGGCCATCTGTTCGCTGAAGCCGGCAAGGAAACCGGCATCGCTGGTGCCGCCTTCTTCGCCTTCGATGCCGACCCGTGTGATGGTCGAGAGCCATTCTTCCAATTCGCGGTAAAAGCGGTTTTGCCCGTGGCCTGCGAAAAGTTCCAGAAGACCCACGACAAGCGATCCTGCCAGACCAAGCAGTGAGCTTGAGAAGGCCGTACCCATGCCGCCCAGCTGACTTTCCAATCCCGCTTGCAGCCGCCCGAAAATGTCCGCGCCGTTCTCACCCTCGCCGGGATTGAGCGACCGGATCGTTTCGACCAAGGCAGGGACGGTGGTCGCCAGCCCATAGAATGTTCCCAGAAGGCCAAGGAAAATCAGTACGTTGCCAATGTATCGGGTGATTTCGCGGTCTTCGTCGATCCTTTGTGCGACGGAGTCCAAAATGGATCGACCGGAAGAGGAAGAAACCTGTGTACGCGCACCACGTGACCGCAGCAATGTGGCCAGCGGTGCCAAAAGCGACGGGGCGGTCGTGAATTGATGGCCGCCGGTTTCATTGGCGAACCGTTCAATCCATTTGACTGATTTGATCAGCAGGAAGACCTGATTGATGCAGGACAGCACGCCCAAGACAAAAACAATCAAAATCACCCCATTCAGGTAGGGGTTCGATTGGTAAATCGCGATGATCTGCTCTTGCCCCAGATACAGCCCGGCACCGACCAGACCCAATGCTGTGAGCATGAATATGATCTGGCGGATCGGCTGTGAAAATTGCGGCTCGGCCTTGGGTCCCCTTTTGTCCAACACGGGATTGGGTTTCCTCTTATATCAACGCTTTTGAGAGACCATACGATCAGTCTGATGGAAACCCAAATAAAATCGCTAATCGGCTGTTAGCGCTCGCACCCTTTGTGTGAGCCATGTGATATCATCGTCGCGAATATCCAGTTGGGTCAGGTGATCGGCCGTGTTGTGAAGGTATTCGGTGTTCGGCCCACGCCCGCCGACGGCTGTGGCTATCATGCGGGCCTGATGTTCCAGATCGAAATGGCAGTATTGGCGATGGTCGCGGCTGATAATGTAGGCAAGCGCCTTGATGGTCCGGCCTGCTTCACATTTCAGTTCAACGGTGTCTTCGTAATAGGCCGATGAGATCAGTTCACGTTCCCGCAAATCCGCAAGAACCTGTTCTGCGTCAGTATCGGCAACCCGGAGGGCCACGCCGGTACATTGCCCACCCTGCTGCCGGTCGAGAGCAAGGACAAGCCCCGGTTCCTGCTCGGACCCGCGGTGATGGATCGAAAGCATGCAAAAGCTGCGATGATAGTCATAAAGCGTGGCTTTGACGGTTTCGACCGGAGTGAAGCCCGGGTTCCACAAAAGAGACCCATATCCGAAAACCCAAAGCGCCATGTGATGTGTCCTTATCCGCACTGGCTGAGTAGCATCGGGCGGACCAGACGGGAAGAGGGTCGTCAGGTGGTTTTGGGGCAAACGTGGGGTGTTTTGGGGTCGGACTGGGCGCTAAATGCGGTATCGCGGGTTGGTGGCAAAGCGGACAAAGGCCCATTTCGCTGCGGATGCGTCAATGACGGCTTTAGAAACCTAGCATTCCGCGAGGGCTCTCCTTATTCTCCGATTAAGTTCGGACGGTTGAGGAGCCATAATGCCACATCATTCAGTTTTAGGGGACTACAACGTCGGGCATGATGGTTCGGTAGAGTTCGGCCCAATTATTCTTTCAGGTGTCGAAGTCGAACCCGTAATATATACGGACGGATCGCAAATTCCTGCAGATGAATTTGCTGCTCTTTGTAATTTGTTTTCACAAGCTCAGGAGTTGGCAAGTGTGGCAAAAGCTCATGTAGTAGCTACGTGGGAGGAGCACTTCCTTGAATTAGTTAATGATCTAGTGCTCAGCAACCCTGACATGGACATCTTAAGTGAAATGTTCCCAGGCGCCAATGTGAGGTTGGTTTCTGATATCGATCAGGGTTTGGTCGCAACATCCATTCACGCGACCAATGTTATGGGTTGGTACGGCAAGCAATATGGGCACACTTTCACTATCGACATCCGCTTCAAAGACGGAGAGTTTGATCAGCTATTTGCGGTGCAGTTTGATGATGATGGACAGGTGCTTTCAGTTTCACAAGAAAGCTAATTGTTGCTCCGTACTTCATAGGATGCGTTATCCTTTTGCCGGCTAACTTGGTCGTGAAAGCCGACATTAGATCAGATTGCAGCATTCGGCATTTCGGGCTCACAGCAGTCATTTGACGCTTCACGCTTCTGCAAAGGATGGACGGCGCAAGTCGGGTGACTGCATCCGTACCTGATCAAACTCGCATCAGATCGCCAAAGATCGCGGCTTTGTGTTCTTGTAGATAGATACGGAGCCAAGGCGTGTATTCTGCCGGATGCCGCGCCACATCAGCCGAAAGATCGTAGAAATCGACCCAGCGGGTCGCCATGACCTCGTCCGGGTTCGGTGCAACCTTCAGGTCGTCGGGCGCGTCGGCGACGAAAACCTCGACAACCTCGTGTTCGATCAGCCCGTTGCCCACATCCGCCCGATATTCGATCTGATCGCGATGTGCGGGGTAGAGGCCGGTGATCCCAAGCTCTTCATCCAGACGCCGGATGGCGCAGTCGGCAGGGTCTTCGTCCCATTCGGGGTGGGTGCAGCATGTGTTCGCCCAAAGGCCCGGCGTGTGGTATTTTCCCATCGCCCTTTGCTGGATCAGCACTCGCCCCCGGTTCATCACAAAAACGCTGATCGCTTTGTGTTTCAGGCCGCGCTTATGGGCTTCGAGCTTTTCGACCGGGGTCAGGTTGCCGTTGTCCCAGGCCGGGATCATGATCGTCATGTGCGCAACGGCGACACAAGTCGGGTTAGATGGGCAATATTCTTGATGCCGATTTTCAGATGGGCCAAGGGACGTGCTTTCACCAGTTTCTTGTTCATATAAGCCTCAAACGTGAGCTTTTGCACGTCGACATCATGACACAGGGACACGAACCGCTCTCGCCGTTCGTCGCTGCGGTAATAGGCGTTTTGCATCGCGCCCAAAACCCGAAAAACCTGTTTATGTTCGCGCATGAAGAGTTTGCGGGCGAGTTGCAGGTCCTTTACGCGCCCTGATGCCAAACTGGCCGCTGCTGCGGTGGCCGCGACCCGCCCCCCGACCATAGCGTAGTAGATCCCTTCGCCGGAGGATGGGGCAACGACCCCGGCGGCATCGCCAGCCAGCACCACGTCTTTGCCATTGTCCCAGCGATCAAGTGGTTGCAGGGGTATGGGCGCGCCTTCCTTGCGGATCGTTTTGCAATCACTCAGGCCAGAGGCGGCGCGCAGATCGGCGGTCGCTTGTTTGACATCCACCGATTTGATCATTGATCCCATACCGACGCTTGCCTGCCCGCCATGGGGGAAGACCCAGCCATAGAAATCGGGGGATATTTTGCCGTCATACACCACGTCGCAGCGCATCGGGTCGTAGGTTTTGGTTGCTTGCGGTGCTTCGATAATCTCGTGGTAGGCAATCACGTAGGGGATTTTGTCGCCGCCTTCGACCTCTGCCCGCGCGACGTTGGACCGGGCCCCGTCAGCGCCGATGACCAGCTTTGCCGTCAGCTTCATTTCGTTTCGGCTGATTTTATCACGGTAGAGTACATGGGTGCCTTCGGCGTCGCGTGTGATCCGAAGGAACGTACCGGTGTATCGGTGGGCCCCGGCCTGTTTTGCCCGCTCCCGAAGGAATTCATCGAAATGTTCCCGATCGACCATCCCGACAAAACCGTTTTCAATGGGAATGTCGACCTGTCGTCCAGTGGGTGAGATCATGCGGGCGGTATTCACCTTGGCTACAAGTTGTTTGTCGGGGATGTGGAAATCTGTGATCAATCGAGGTGGCACCGCTCCACCGCAGGGTTTGATCCGGCCATCCCGGTCAATGAACGCGACCTTGCAGCCGGAACGCGCGAGGTCTTCGGCGGCTGTGGCCCCTGACGGCCCCGCACCTATGACAACAACATCGTAATCCATGATCATTCTCCCGGAACGAGGGTGGCGGACACCGGTTGGCGGTCCATGATTTTGGCGGCCATGGCTGCGGCCGCAATGAAGATCGCAGCCTCAAAAATGAAGACCGACCCGAATGCTTGTGCGTCGGAAAATATCAGGCGGAAGAGATCAACCAAAGCTGCCCCCATCAGGCCGCCAAATCCGGCAGCGATGGCCTGGGCCGCGCCCCATAGACCCATGCGGGTGCCTTCGCGTTGTTCCCGGCCCTGTCCGGCCAGTGCCATCATTGAGCCGATGGCGGCAACGGCGAACATCCCGTTAAAGAACCCAAGGGCGACCACTGCTGGCATGAGCGGTGCGCCGGGTCCGAGGGGTCCAAGACTGGCGATGACAACGAGCGTCACTGCAGAGCCGACGCACCCGGCCATGACCCAGTTTCGCAGCACCCCGATCTTGAGGCCCGTCGCCATGATCCCGACGGTAAGCATACCGATGAACACGCCGCCGTTTTGTGCGCCAGACAGCGATGTGGACTGACCCGGGGTGAAGCCGAAAACGAGGCCGGCGTAGGGTTCGAGTATCAGTTCTTGCATGAAATACGCGGTCATGGAGAGGAAAACGAAGAGGGTGAAGTTCCGCGCTTTGCGTTCCTGCCAGACCTCGACCAGCCCCTGACGGAATGGGGTCGGGTCCGGTTCGCGCACGACCTTTAGGCCGCGTTCGACGCCCCAGACCGCGACGCAGGTGAGTGCGATTGCGGTCAGCACGACAATGCTCACGATTTTGATCAGCAGCTGCGGGGTGTACGGATCGATCAGTTTGCCGACGATCCCGGCTGTCATGGCGATCCCGAAGATCATCATCAGCCACGTGATGGTCGCGGCTGCCGCCCGCCGGTGTGGTGCCGTGGTGGTTGCGAGGAGGGCGAGGAGGGACGTACCAGAGGCACCGACCCCCAGCCCGATGAGGCCGTAGGCAATGATAGAGATCACCATGCCCAGTGCAAAAGATGTTTCCAGCACAAGGATGCCACAGGCGGCGGCAAAGGCACCGATAGCCAGAGCAATCATGCCGCCGATGATCCACTTTGTGCGATGTCCGCCCGCATCTGACGCGAAACCCCAATGCGGCCGGGTCATTTGAATGCCGTAGTGAAACGCAACGAGTAGACCGGGAAGAACGGCGGGCAGTGACAGCTCCACCACCATCAATCGGTTGAGGGTTGATGTGGTCAGCACGACGATTGCGCCCAAGGCCATTTGCACAAGACCGAGACGGAAAATCTGGAACCAGGAGAGCGTCATCTTAACCTCCAATCGCTGTGGCGGCGATCATCATGCCGCTGATGTAGAACAGGATACCGGTGCCCTGATACCAAGGCGCCTTGCCTTCGGGATTACGCAGCAGAATGCGCATGGCCGCGATTTGGACCGCAAGGACCCCCAGGATGGCGAAGGCGTAAAAGGGTTTGTCCCAATAGGTCATGAGGCCGATGACCGCGATCTGGGGAACGGCCATGATCCAGCAAGCGATCTTGGCCGCGCGGGCGGGACCGAACATCACGGGGAGCGAACGCAGACCAGTGGCGCGGTCGCCATCGATGGCCTTGAAATCGTTGAGCGTCATGATCCCATGTGCGCCAACACCGTACAGGACAGCGATAATCATTGTCTTTGCGCTTGGAGCGCCCGCGCTGACGACTGCCGCACCAGTAATCCATGGCAGGGTTTCGTAGGCCAAACCGCAAAGGCCCGGCCCACACCAGCCTGATCGCTTGGCACGGATGGGCTCGGCTGAATAGGCCCAGGCCGCGGCGATGGCCAGTATGGTCGCGCCGAAACCCCATGGACCAAGCTGATAGCCGACGATGACAGCAAGCAGCGTCATCGCCAAGGCAATCCAAAGACCCCACCGGCCCGGAATGCGGCCCGAAGGTATCGGACGGTCAGGTTCGTTGATCGCGTCCACGTATCGGTCACACCAGTCATTGGCTGCCTGACTCATCCCGCACACGATGGGGCCTGCCAGAAGCACACCCAGAATTATCAATGGCCATTGGCCGGTGAGGCTGGCACCTGATGAGACCACACCGCAGAGATACGCCCACATAGGGGGGAACCACGTTATTGGTTTGATCAACTGCAACGCCGCGCGAGGTTCGGGCCAGCGGCGGGTTGATTCAGACAAACTGATATCTGACGTGACACTCATTGTGTCAGCTTAACGATACAGTATATGCTCTAGCAAGTGTAAACTAAAGATTACATAAAGCCGGGTTGGCTTTGCCTTGGGTGCTAGGGGAAACTGAAGCAGGAGCCAGAAATGCGAAAAGCACCGAACAAGTCGGTGCTTTCCGTAAATTCAAATGTCGCACGTTTGGATTAGAGGCCGAGCTTGGAATTCTTTGCGTACATGAACACCACGTTGTTCATGCGTGCTTCCATGCCCAAGAAGGCGTTATAGGCTTCTTTGCGTGCGGCAGCGTCCAATGTGCCGCCAGCCAGAACATCGCTGATCATAGGCTGCACGATCGACCATTCGTCAGCGACGAACTGCAAACCTTCGACGATCTGCTCGGTCGGTGGGGGACGAACGCCGACGCTTTCCATGCCGTTGCGCAAAGCAGACAGCGATGCATCAAACAGGGTCATCGCTTGTTCGAGGTCTTCTGCAGCAGTTTCGGCGTTCACTCCGGATGCCAGAAGGCACACGTCTTTGGACATGCGCTGCGAAAGCATCCGCTGACGGCCGGCAATATCGATCAACATTGCATCAGCATGCAACAATGCAACCGGATCGGCATATTGGCCCGTGATCTCAGCCACAAGGATGTTTGCCTCTTCCAGCAGTGGCGCACTTTGGGTGGCAAGGCTGGCGATTGTCTGGTCTGCGCTGGAGCCCGTTTCTACTGCCAGCGCTTCGTCCTGCAGTGGCACCCACGCGGTGTAAACGTTGTCAATCGCTGCCAGCGTTTTGGAACGGCTCTCTTCGCCCAGGATGCCGAAACCGCGATTACCGTTCAGGAGCGCGTCATTGATACGCTCAAACTGGTTGGCGGAAATTGCGAGTACTGCGCTGCTTTCTGCGACGGCAACACCGGCGCTGATGTTGCAAGCAGATGCGATGACGCGTTCGCTTAGTGTTGCAAGCTGACCTGACAGGTTGATCCGCTCACTTGAACCGACGTCAGCAACGCGGCCACCAACAGCATTGGCGGGGTTGGCGAGCATCAGAGCCAAAGCGGCAACGCCGCCTGCGCTTTTAAAAATCTTTGAAGCGGATAGTGAGTGCTTCCGCTGCTTGGTATTCCGAGACATTTGTTTTCCTTTTCCTATCGTAGGCAAGGCGAACTGAGATATAAACACTGACTGGTAATTGCGGAATTGAATTTCAATAGACCTAGTGGGAGGCCGTCTGAGATACTGGTAACTTTGTTTGCCGCGATTTCATGGTTTGACTTTAATGATCGTGAGTATTTGCGTGCGGCGATAGGATTGTGGCTATGCCCGTGCCGATGGTTGGGCTGGCAGATCCACTAGTGTTTTGTTTTCAGGTCATGCGTCCTTGTTAGTTGTTCATATTAACGTCGTGCATGCTCATTTCGGCGTGATTTGTGCCTGAACCAGCTAGACGGTGCCGGGGATTCCCGGTCTGACATGGTAAATGACCACAGATTGTGCACAGATTTTGACGATACTCCGTCAAATTTTGTGATTGTATTTGGAATGCCTGCTTATTTGACTTTTCTGATACAAAACTACGTTCACATTCTTGGTTTGAACCAATTCTATGGCATATTTGCTATCTATCTTGGTCTCACCGGCCAAAATTGGCGATAATCTGCAACAGTTGCGACCTTTAAGGCAAAAGCGAAAATGCCTCTGGGTTGTTTTGTAAAGTAGAACTCAACCATATCGGAGAAGTTATTTTGTCGCCACGTCCCGAATTAAGACAATTTGGAGGCGGTTACCTATCCAAACCGTACCAATCAGGTCCCTTGATCTATGATCTTGTCTCGCGTTGAGCGAATCCTTGGTTGTCGCGCATGACGCACTTTCGTTGAGGGCGCTTTTTCCTGGGTCATGACAACGGAGCCGATAGATCCGCGTTGAGGGGGCTGATGTTTGGCGCGTGGTTGGCGCACCAGAACTGGCTCTGGCACAAATTCCTCTTCTTCATCGGGGTCTTGAGGTGCGACATCTGCGGCAGATGACGGGTTCAACGCGTCCTCTTTTATCGCGATGTATCGGCCCATCAGACCGCCAGCCAACAACCAAGTGATTGGCGTCAGTGCCGCGTTTGGCAACAAATCCACGAGGTTCGCGGCCATCACCAGCGCAAGGCCTGATGTTTCGATGGGTATCCTCAGCTTTCGTCGATTGATGGACATCAGGATAATCGGGAGTGTCAGCAGCCCAAACTGCGCAACATACCCCAGCCACCCAAAGGAACCGATTGCAATGACCCAATAGCCGTCTGTCACGCTGACCCGGTTGCCAGTGACTTGACTGAAGATATGATTGCGCCCCCATGATCCCCAGCCGACCAGCGGCTTCAGGTTTGCTTTTTCCAAAAGCCTGTCTTCGTTTTCGAGACGGTAGTTCAGCGACTGCGCTCTCTTCTCGCTGTAGGACAGCGCGATTTCATGAATCTTATCGGTGGGTATCAGGTCGGCACCGCGCAGCATCGGGTACAACAGAACGACACCCGCCAAGATCGCCGCAACAAGCAGTTGCAGCCTGACCTTGGTCAGAAGGATCAGCGGGCTAAGCGCCAGAGTGATGACCAAAGCGCCCACGTTCTTTGACAGCACCAACGTAAAGAACAGCCAAAAGGCCGCGAGCAACCAAAGATATGCCCTCTTGGTCTGGCCTTTCAGCGTGCGCCAAAGCGTCAGCGCCCCGAGAATGGACATCGACAGAATGATACCCAGCGAAAGACCGTGTTCTAGGAACACCAGTGGCCGGTAGCCACCCGCCCGGACGTGTTGGGAAAATGAGTGCGGGAAGAAGCCATAGAACCAGACGTTCAGTTGCGGGCTCATCCTGACTTCAAACAAGGCGAGCCACGCATAGGCGATCATGGCCACACAAAGCACCCGCAGAAACGTGAGGTGGCTTTGCGAGGTGTTGAGAAATTTCAGCGCGATCAGAAAGGGCAATACTGTAATCAGTAGCCCGCTGATAATGGACAGCGCGTCATACATCCGTAGCCCGGGAATCATTTTCGGCCCGGCAATGATCGGTTCGCTGTTGCTTAGGACTGTCGCCAAAGGTCCGGCCACTACCAGAATAACCAGCGCCGCGGTGAGCGGCCGCGCACGAGACGTTTTGACGGGGGTATCATCTTTCACTTCGTCGGTTACGACCGCAAAGCGATTGAGCCTCTCGGCCTCTTTCACCACAAAAAAGCACATGAATGCCGTGGCGAGCGTGACGATTTCGTACTTACCTATAGTCGGGAAAGCTGGCAGTTCGACTGACACCACCAACGGCAGAAAGAGATAGCCCAGCACCATCGACCAACAAAGCGCCTGGACGGGCTGCAACTTTCTGAACAGGATAACCACAAGTAGTGGCGATGTATAAAATACCAGATACGCAAAAATATTGGGCATGCGTCTTTCAAGCATTTCAACGCTCGTTGAGCCAGAAAAAAAAACAAGTCACTGACTTTTGGGTAGAAATGCCGCAACTATTGCTGGATTCCGCGGCAAGCTTCGAAAATAACCAAAGTGATTTCTTTAGTCAGGTTTGAAATACATGAATTCGCAAGCTGAGACCCACCCAAATATTGCAGTGGTTCTGATTGGTCGCAATGAGGGTGAGCGTTTGATCAGATGCCTGGCATCTGTACCGGACTGGGTTGAGCAGATCGTGTATGTCGACTCTGGCTCCACCGATGGCAGCGTTGCGGCGGCAACGGCTGCCGGTGCGCGGGTGGTTGATCTGGATACCAGCGCAGGGTTCACCGCCGCCCGTGCACGAAATGCCGGCTATGAGGTTGCCAAGGCGAATGGGACGCCCGCATTCGTGCAGTTTGTCGATGGCGACTGCGAGATCAACACTGACTGGATTGCTACGGCGGCTGCATATTTGACGGACAATCCAGATGTCGCCGTGGTCTGTGGCCGTCGCCGCGAACGCTTTCCTGAAAGAACGGTTTATAACAGGCTTTGCGATTGGGAATGGGATACGCAGATCGGGCAGGCCAAGGCCTGCGGCGGCGATGCGATGATGCGATGCACGGTGTTTGAAGACGTGGGTGGTTTTGACCCGACACTGATTGCCGGAGAAGAGCCGGAATTATGTTACCGCATCCGCGAGGCCGGTTGGCGTGTCTGGCGGTTGGATCATGAGATGACCCTGCATGACGCCGACATGACCAAGCTGTCACAGTTCTGGAAACGCGCTCGCCGGTCTGGCCATGCCAGCGCCGAGGCAGCGGTGATGTATGGCAGCGAAACCGAGCCTTACCCCATTGTATCGACCCGCCGTGCGTTGATGTGGGCCGTGTTTTTGCCTGCGCTGATCATTTTGGGCCTGTTGGTCACGCCTTTGGCCCTGCTTTTATTGCTGGCTTATCCCGCGCAGATACTTCGCCTTGCCAAGCGAGATGGGCTGACCAATCGCGAAAGTTGGGAACGCGCTATCCTGATGACGGTGGCCAAGTTCCCCGAAGCGATGGGGGTGTTGGAATACAAGTGGCGGCGCTGGCGCAAACGGCCTTCGCAATTGATCGAGTATAAGTAGCCTGGCTACGGTGCGTATTTTTTGAAGAACGCCTGCAATTTGCCAGCCTCGATATCGATGTTGAATTCCGATTCCACGATTTTGCGACCTTCTTCGCCCATCTGCTTGCTGCCTTCGGGGTCAGACATCAGGGCGTCCATTCGCTGGATCAGGGTGTTAGTGTCGCTGGGCGGAACCGTGTAGCCGACTTTGCCATTCACCACCAATTCCGACACGCCCGCCACTTGCGACGCAATCACCGGAATGCGGCTGGCCATGGCCTCCATATACACAACGGGAACACCTTCGGCGAAGCTGGGCAGAACGAGCATGTCTGACGCTTCGAGATATTCGGCCACCTCTGTCTGACTGCGAAAGCCCATGAATTCGATCGCATCAGCGATGCCCAGCGCTTTGGCCTTTGCCTCCAACGCTTTGCGTTCGACGCCGTCGCCGACGATCCGCAAGGTTGCGTCAGGGTGCAGCGGTTTGACCCCGGCAAAGGCATCGAGCAAAAGCGGGCCGCCCTTTACCGCATCGAGCCTGCCAACAAACAGCACCCTTTTGCCAAAGGATGTCCGTTCCTTTGTGCCGTAGTTTTCAGGCTGCACACCACAATGAACGATGTCGATTTTGTCCCAGTGGTCCTGCCCGGAAAACAACATCAGTTGCGAGCGGCAGAAGTGGCTGATCGCCGCGACGAACCGTGCGTTCTCGACTTTTTCGCGCAGGCTACCGGTATATGGCGTGAAAAACTCGTCCGGTCCGTGCACGGTCATGCTGTAGCCGGGACCGCCCATGATGTGCGACAGCATGGCGATGGTGGTGGAGTTGGTCGAGAAATGTGCGTGGAGATGGGTGATACCATCCGCCTCGGCCAATTGGCGCAGGGTGATCGCCTCGACCAGATATGCGACGTGCCGGATCAGGCCACCACCCGCATTCCAGATCAGTTTGGCCGTCATTCCCATAGCCTTTAGCAGACGGATTGGGTTGGTGACGATTTCCTTGCCGACGGATTTGATCAAGCGGGCTTTGGAGCCGCTGAGAATGTATTGTGTGATCGCTTGCTCGTCCAAGTCCTTTTGATCGACAAGCGGCTGATCCCATTTGCGGATCGCGTAGCGTTTGATCTCTGTTCCCTGTGCTTCCAGCGCGGCAATTTCACGTCCGATGAACGTCGTGCTGATCAAGGGGTAGGTATTCATGACGTAGCCGATGGTCATGGCTTGTCTCCGCTGTGACGGGTGGGGCGTGATCTGCCCGCGATGATTTGAAAAGTTGAGCGCATCCGGTCTTAGCGTCCTCGTGTCCAGTCAGAGCTGCTTTGCTTCATGCGTACTGATACGTGGACCGCCACATAGACGGCGAAACCAATTGGGCGGGTGAGCGCGAGTTTGATCAGATCGGATTTGCCTAGTTTATCCTTGCCTTCGTTGGCAATGATTTCAGGGTATCTTTCATGCAGCTCGTGAACGCCTGCATCCTGCCTGCGCCGGACCCGCACCAGATTGCTGAAACCTTCAACCATGGGCCAGCGATAGGTTGCAGGAACCTCGATCCGTTCATCGGGGCTGAATTGCATCCGAACGTATGTGTCGTCGGAAATGATGTCAGGGAATGCGTCCCAGTGTTTTCGTCCGGCGGCGTTCACTGCGAACAACCCGGCCCCGACCGCGCCGCCTTTGACGAAGGGCAGTTGTGTCCAGATACTGGCGTAGGCTCTTGTCACCCAGGTTTCCGCCTTCGCGACTTCCAATGTGCCGGTACCGTAGAGCGGACGGTCCGCGCTGAGCGCGTCGCGCAATTGTCCAAACAATGCGGGGCTGCAAATGACGTCGGCATCGAGATAGATGTGAATTGCGCCACTCGCGGCTGCATCTGCCGCGTTCAACGCGCCGATCTTTCCGCCATCCGGCAGATCAAGCACGGTGAGTTGCCAGTCGCGTTCTTCATAATCGGCGGATTTCGCACGCGCGGTTGCCACTGTGGTATCTGTGCAGGCGTTTGCGCTGACGATGACTTCGACAGCTCCGGCAGTCATGTCCTGTGCCAAAACAGCATCGAGACAGGCTGTGATGTAGCCCTCTTCATTGCGCGCTGCGATGATAACGCTTAGCGTCCCTGAACTGCCTTCGGGCATCTGCGTCATTCCAAATTTACCTTCGGCCAATACTGCCGCATAAAGATATTCATAAAAACCAAGTTGGCAGTGTTGGACAGTATTTGCGTCGTCTGCCATTGAATGTGCGACCTTCAAAACACAGACAGGGGCAGGTTACAACGTGAGCCAGATTGATGATCAAGAAACGGCCACCTTCGATGAATTGGGGTTGGTCAATTTTCCGACCCAAGAGGGTTTGCTGGCCGATCTTTCGGTCAAGATGACCGCCAAGCAGGGCTTTTCCATTGCGACGCTGAACCTCGATCATATCGTCAAAATGCGCAGCAATGCGACGTTCAAGTCCGCCTATGTCGCGCATACCCATGTTGTTGCGGATGGAAACCCCATCGTCTGGGCCAGCGGCTTTGGCGGGCGGCAGATTGAGTTGGTACCCGGATCAGAGTTGATCAAGCCTTTGGCCAAGCTCGCCGCGAGCCTTGATGTACCGATTGCGATGCTGGGCGCGCGGCAGGATACGCTTGATGCCGCGGCTGAACGTCTGGAGGCTGAGTTTCCCGGTCTGCGCGTTGTCGCCAAAATCGCGCCGCCATACGGATATGACCCAACGGGCGAGGACGCCAAACGGGATCTGGAGGCTGTCGCCGCCTCGGGCGCTGGTCTTTGCTTTCTGGCGCTGGGCGCACCGAAGCAGGAGGTTCTGGCTATTCAAGCCGCGACCCATGCGCCGCAATGTGGTTTTGTGTCGATTGGCGCCGGACTTGATTTTATCGCAGGTCATCAAAAGCGCGCGCCCGAATGGGTACAGAAAATCGCGATGGAATGGCTGTGGCGCATGTTGAGTAATCCGCGCAGATTGGCGCAGCGATACTTGCAATGCCTGCTGATCCTGCCGGGATTGATGATGCGTGCGCGACAACAGCGCAAGGCCGTGTCAGGGCTTTAGCCGTTCAACTGCGATGTAGGGTGGATTGAGCGACTGAATACGGTGCGATTGTGCGCGGTCGTCATTGCCCAGATATTCATGCACCGCTGCGATCATATCCCTGCTGCTGTCGCGCTGGTGCCAATAGGTGTTGGTCAGGATCGTACCGCCCGGTCTGACCTTCTGGTCAAGCATCAGCAGAAGATCTTTTACCGGTCGGCTGCGGCGACCGCCATTGAGAAAGGCAACGTCAAAAAAGCCGTCTTCGAACAGTTTCAGAACGGAGAGCGGTGGCGCCCTGAAGATACGCAAACGGCCCTTTTTGATCTGGTCCTGAAATCGCATGATGGTGCGGAAGAACTTTGCATCCTGTTCTTTGCGTTTTTCATCGATATTCTGGTCAGGCACGACCAGCTCTGCTTCGCGCATGCCCCACGGCTCGATCACAAATAGCGTTTCAAGATCAGGCAATGACAGCAAATCATCGATGATCTGCTCATCTCTTCCGCCGATCAAAAGCCATGTGCGCTTGGATCGCGCTGCAAAAGTTTTCAGGAAAGTGACGCGCTTGCGGCTTTGGCGTTCCTGTCGGGGCGTGGGTGGTTTTCTGGGTGTATTGAGAACAGCGGTCAGTTCTTTTGGCAAAGGTGGCAGGGTGCTGAACCTTGTTTCAGCTTTCGCGGCAAATCTGTTGAGCACCCGCTGAACCGTCTGCTTGTCGGTAGATGTTTCAAGCGCATCGCAATTCGCGAACCAAGGCAGGTTCCGCACCAAGAGCCGTTTTCGCATTTCCTGATAGCGAATGATCTGCATGGACTTGATGAAGGTTTCCGGTTTGAACTGCTCGGCTGTGTAAATTGCCCTGTCGTCGCAGATCGAAACATCTTTCATCAGGGTGATTTCGTCATGACGATAATCGGCGTATTGGCTGATGAATGATTTTGCCCGTTCCGTTTCACGCAAAGCTGCAATGCGCTGCTTATGAAACGCGACGGCCCCTTTATGCAGATCGGTCAGGGCCGTATCCTCAAGCAGTTTTTCATAAAAAACACGCGCCCGGGGGATTTTCGCCCGGATTGATTGATCTTCCACCGCATTCCAGCAATGCAGCCGCCAATAGGCCTGACCTGTCTCTTCCATCTTTTGATGAAACGACGTGGTGTTTACGTCGCCGCGCATCCGCTTCATCAGATAGGAATCTATGCTGCGGACGGCGTAGTGGTTCATCCGCGCTATGGCGTCCCCATAGCCAACGCCGGTAAGCGAAAAGGTCCAGTCCTGCCTGTCGTAGCCGGGCATCTTCTGACCGCTGCCATCAACCCAGTAGAGTTCTTTTTCGCGTTTGGGATACGGACGTTTCGGACGATGCGTCGAAGCGATCCGGTAAACCCCGTTGTTTCGAAAGAGGGTTTTCAGCGCCCGGTTTTGTTGCGGCAAGACCTGCAATGCCGGTGCTGCCATCGTGAACTGATCGGTCACGAACTTGTCTTCAAAATCAACTACGCCGTTGTGCCCGAAGAGCCGCCAGATGAACGCAAAGACATTGGCCTTCGGCGACGCATCAAACAACGCATCCAAGGTGTGATCGCCAACCTTGATGTCCAGAAACTCATCCGCGTCGCAAACCATGACCCACTCGGCCTGTTCGTACTTTGGGTGGGCCATGGCCTTTTCATAGGCGGCTGCCTGCGGGCCAATTTCCCATGGGCCGGGATTGTCGATATGCGTCGCTATTCCCAGATCCTGCAATCGGGAGATAATCTTGTCGGTTCCATCCGAGCAATCATTTGTGCTGATGATGAAATGATCAAAGCCGATGGATTGGTAATACGCGATCCATTCGAGGATGAATGGCCCTTCATCCTTCATTGTCGATATAATCAGATGCATCGTACGATCCCGGTCACGCGCTGGCTGTTTCAGCCAGCGTTGGCATCGACACCATCCAGCACTTCAATCGCAATCTGAGCACCAACAATTGTGCGGATACGCAAATCGCGCGGGTGCTGCCCAAGGAATTCGTTAATCGCCCGGATCACACCATCGCCCCACCAGCCCCGCCTGTGATAGTCGTCAAAGGCCATAATGCCGCCTTTCTTCATCTTGGGGAAAAGGGCGGCGAGGTCGCTTTTGACCCCTTCGTAGGAATGGTCGCCATCCACATAGGCAAAGGAAATGCTTTCGTCGTCGAATGTTGCCAATGCCGGCACAGAGAAATCACGGATCAGAGCGATCTCGTCTGCCGCAATTTCATCAGCGAATTTAGCCGACACCTTGTCAAAGATCTTGTCCATTTTTGTTTTGCCCGTCCGCCCGACAAACGCCTCTGTATGGCTATCGTCGTCAATATGCGCCCACGGGTCGATCAGCACGAGCTTGTCAGGTTCGATCAATCGCATGATCTGCGGTGAAAACTCGCCCTGCCAGACACCGATTTCAACAGCGAGACCGCCGCTGGGGAGTTTTTGCAGAAACTTGCGTCGAACGACATCTTTGGACACGCGGCGCTTTTTCTTTTGCGCGGGTGTTTTCTTTTCAGCGGACGATGCGCCCGCATTGGTGTCCTTTGCCTTGTTGGCCACGCCCTGTCCTCACTTCTTTGATATTTGGTGGACCCTATCACTGACCGGCTTGCTTTGGAAACAAGCGTGTGCCGGTCCAGGCTGCGCCCAGATCAGTATCCAGTTTCGGAGTCCGCATTTTTCGTTTGCCGCCAAACGGGCACAAGGTGATTTCGCCCAACATGATCCGACCATCGATATTGTAGAGATCAACGCGCGCGAATTCGAGATCACGTGCTATTCCCTCGGCCAGCTTGACCATGTTTGCGAAGTTTTTGGGCTTTTTCTCTGGTTGGTCGGAGGTTTTGTAATACAGCTCTTCCGGTATGAATTTGAAGTTTCGATCATAAATCAACTGAACATGCCCAGATGACCGGTCGCGGTCGACTTGTACAAGCTGGACCCGCCCGGCGACGGTCCAGAATTTCCAGTCTGTGATATCGGCATCAACTGCACCGAGGTTTTCCTCGATAAAATACTGTCGTTTGATGTCAGCGTACCACCATTCCGCCGCCCAAAAACCGTGAAAGCCCTGCTCTGCCCAATTGGACAATGTTTCCTGATGCGTCGCCCTTTCATCATCCGACAACGGGAAACTGATGCGGCGGTTATTCCCCTGACCAAAGTTACCTTTGAGCCAATAGTCACCCGGTGGTATATCGTCATTCGCCGGAAGCTCCGGTTTGCTGGATTGCCAGAAGCGTTTGACCGGGGTCAGGTGCTTGGCGACATCTGACGGAACGGCCTGTTCCGCCAGAAGTTTGTCAGCGTGAGCCTTGTTCGGAATTGCGCCAAACATCTTCATCACCAGCAGTTTTTCCGTGACGGTTTGTGGGTTCAGCAAATCCGGTAGTGTGCGATGGTTATAGGTATAGCGGTGAACCGACCTTGCGAGCGCAAAGACCCGGGCCGCTTCAGTATCGTAATGGTCATAACCTCTCCAAGTATCCTGCGGCGGTGGATCATGAACGCCATAAACACCCTGCGCGCGAACCGTGGCCAGCGTCGTTTCCGCCACAGCCATGTAAGGGTCCATGTTTCGCAAAACCCTTGTGGAGATAGGGATTGGTGTGGCCGCCTGAACAGCCTCGTTGGGTGTCTGTCGCTGCGGAAGGTCAGAAGGAAATATAATGGGTTCCTTCGCCTGCTTCGACTTTCGGATGATCGGTGCCCTTTGCGGGTCAATCCCAAGCACACGCAGCTTGCGATCAAGCAAGCTGTGTCTTGCAAAGCCGCGATTGTCGACCCACCAGCGAAACCTTCGCGCCCAAAGATGGACGCCACGGGTGGTCTCATCAAAATAGGTTTCGCGCAGGTTGCGGGCATGAAGGTCGCTGATCTCACCAGCATGCTTAAACGGAACAGGATAAAAGGTCTTCAGCGGCGCGGCATGAGATATTTCGCCGCTTTGCTCCATGAACCAGGTGAAGACCTGCGGCCCGTAGGCTGCATGTCCCTGTTCTGAAACGTGCTTGTGCTTGCCTTCTTTCTTCAAGGCCTCCAGCGCTGCGCGTTCCCCGGCGGGCAGGTATGGCGCGATCGGGTATTCATCCTTTGCATGATCGAGATATGCTGCCAGTCCGGGGCTGTCCTTGGGTATTCGCATGACGGCGTTGCACAATCTGTCATGTCTGAAATAGCCAAAGATGTGTGATTGCCCGGTATCAAATGGTTTCAAGCACAGCATATCCGTATCCGCCCAGATCAGATCGGTCTGCTGCATCATATGCAGCCGGAAAATGTCAGACTGGGCAACGGGTGTGTTGAACTGCTTGTTGTATATGATCTTGGCTGGATCGTGGATTTCGCGGGCGTTGACCACTTCGATCCCATCGGGGACGTTGGTTACTTCACCATAGTGAAAAAGGGTGACCCCATGCCCCGCAGCCTGAAGGGATAAAAGGCAAACCTGCTCAAGAAAGCTGAGCGGTCCTTCGACCCACAGCGTACCGATTGATCGCATTTTATCAGACATCGGCGTTGTCTTCGGTTGGTATGCGGGATGGGCGAATACCGCGATCCTTGGCGGGGCAGATCACCGGATCGGAGTGTTTGATCTTGTCGTAAAGCTCGACATAAATCGGGTCCTGCATCAGCTCTTGCAGTTTGTTCTTGTGCCAGCGAAAGGCAGACCTGTGCAGCCTCGCCAAGGTCGGGTCCGCTTTGAACTCTTCCAGTTTTGCGTTCAACGCATCGGCGTAACGCGAAATGCTGGTGTCGGTTGTTCCGCCGCGGTTCCATCTGTCCCAATAGCCGGTATCGAGTGTGTGTGTCGCGTGATTAGCCCGTCCACGGTATCGTTTGAGAAGATACGCCTGAGCCGATCTGACGGCGTAGTGGTTGATCTGTGCAACGTCATGCCCAAATGGCGGCGGAACGTGGTTGCCGAACTGCTGATTTGTTTTCTGCTGCCCGCCGGGTAGCGTCCAAATCACATCATTCTCGAGTTCATCCTTTACGTGCGGATTGTGCAGGCCGACACGTTTGTAGACGTCTTTGTTCCGAAAGATCGATTTCACAAAGCGCCGTCCGGCGCCGCCGTCTTCGTAGGGAAGTTCTGCATCCGTGAACTGCTCGGTGATCGGCATGTCCCGTAAAACCGCCCGTTTGTTGTAGGAAAACACGCGCCACGGCAGCAGGATCACATCGATCTCATCCCCGCCACTGGCTTCGATCAGATCATCGACTTTGTGATTACCAACATGAATGTTGAGAAACTCATCAGCATCAGTGACGTAGAGCCATTCCGCCTGCTGGACGACATCGAGTCTTCGGGCGCGGCGAAGCGCGGTGCGGTGAACCCCGCCCGGACCCGGATTGTTGCGCTGAAAAGTTACATGTCCCAGCTCTTGCAGGCGGGTCAGGATCTTGTTTGTTCCATCCGAGCAGTCGTTTGTCAGCACAACGATATGGTCGAAACCGACGACCAGATGGTGGGCCACCCACTCCAGAATATAGGGGGCCTCATTCTTCATTGTGGTAATGATGACTTTGTCGTGGGGCACGGTTGCGGCGCCTGTCGTTGTGAGTTGGCCGCAACCTTTATCTGATCAGCGCAGACGCATCCAGTATTGTTTGCCCGGTAGTCGCATTTACAGAAGCGATTTCAGGTAAGAACCGTAGGCGTTTTTTGAGTACTTTTCTATCTGGGCTTCCAACCCGGCCCCGTCGATCCATCCCTTTTGATAGGCGATTTCTTCGGGACATCCGGTCTGCATCCCTTGCCGGGATTGGAGCGTGCGCACAAAGTTACCCGCATCAAGAAGGCTGCCATGGGTGCCCGTATCGAGCCACGCATAGCCGCGACCCATCCGTTCGACCGTCAGGGTGCCATCGGTCAAATAGGTTTCCAAAAGCGATGTGATTTCAAGCTCTCCCCGGTCGGATGGGGTGATGCCGCGCGCCCGGTCAGGTGCGGTTTCATCAAGAAAATAAAGGCCCGTTACTGCGTAGGAAGAGGGTGGATCAGTGGGCTTTTCGATGATTTCCGTCACCTTGCCATCCGCGTCCATGCCCACAACGCCGTATCTTTCCGGGTCGGATACATGATACCCGAAAACAGTTCCGCCAACCGATACCTGATTGGCCGCATCCAGCATTTCCGGCAATCCGTGACCAAAGAATATATTGTCGCCAAGCACCATGGCAGAGGCCTGTCCATCCAGAAATTCCTCACCAACAAGATAGGCCTGCGCCAGCCCTTCGGGTTTCTCCTGCACCAGATAGGTGAGGTTCACGCCCCACTGTGATCCGTCGCCCAAGAGCTGTTGAAATTGGGCCTGGTCCTGTGGCGTTGTGATGATCCCGATTTCCTGAATGTCCGACAGCATCAAGACCGACAGCGGATAGTAGATCATCGGCTTGTCGTAGATGGGCATCAGCTGCTTTGAGATGCCCATCGTGATGGGATAAAGCCGCGATCCGGTGCCACCGGCCAAGATTAAACCTTTACGCTTTGTCATCGTATCTTCTCCATCAGGATCGCGTCCAACGCTTTGCCCCAATCCGGTCTTTCGATCCCGAATGTCTGGGTCAGGCTTGTGCAATCCAGCCGTGAATTAAAGGGGCGGGCAGCGGGTGTAGGATAGTCTGCCGTGCTGATATCCGTGACGGCAACCTTATCACCGCTGCGTGCAAAAATCCCGCGGGCGAAATCTGCCCAGCTTACGTCGGGTGTTCCCGAGATGTGATAGATGCCCGCTTTGCCGGGGTCACTGACCAGTGCCTTGGCGATTACAATGCATGCATCCGCAATCGCATCGGCTGGTGTTGGCCCGCCCACCTGATCGGCAACGATGCTTAGCGCATCGCGGTCTTTGGCCAATCGCAACATGGTATTCACGAAGTTTTTGCCATGTTCCGAGAAAACCCAGGACGTCCGCAAAACGGCGCTGGCACCGCTGGCGGCCAGAACGACGTTTTCGCCGTCGCGCTTGGTGGTACCGTAGACACTTTGCGGGTCGGTGGGGTCCGTTGGCAGCCATGCCGGGCCTTCGGTTCCGCTGAACACATAATCGGTTGAGATATGGACGAAGGGCAGATTACGCCGGGCGGCAGCCGCGGCCATTGCACCGGGTGTCTGTTCGTTGATGATCCGGGCCTGTTCCTGTTCGGTTTCTGCTGCATCGACAGCCGTCCACGCGGCCGCGTTAATGACTGCCTGTGCATCCGTTGCTGCAATAAGTGCTGCACAAGCGTCCGGGTCGGATAGGTCGGCAGCGGCACGGTCCAACGCCTCGACCGTTACGCCGTGTTGTGAAGCGCGCTCAATGACCGCGCGGGCCACTTGTCCGGACTTGCCGAACATCAGGACTTTCATTTACCTGCCGTCCCGGTGCCAAGCCGTTCGCCGACGCCCTGACGTTCCTGCAAGGGCCGCCACCAATCTTCGTTGGCCAGATACCAGTCTACGGTTTTGGCCAGACCTTCCTTCAATTCCAGCGAGGGCTTCCAGCCTAGCTCGTCTCGGATGCGGCTGGGATCGATGGCATAGCGTTGATCGTGGCCGGGGCGATCCTCTACGTGGGTGATCAAGTCCGCATAAGGCTGGGCGGCCGGGCGGCGTTCGTCAAGGATTGCGCAGATCATTTTGACGATGTCGATATTGCGTGCCTCTGCTTCGCCGCCGATGGCGTATGTGGCACCGGCATCGGCCCTTGTCAGAACCTCAAGCAACGCAGTCGCGTGATCTTCGACATAGAGCCAATCGCGTACATTCAGACCAGCCCCGTAAATCGGCAAAGGTTTCCCGGCCAGCGCGTTCAAAATAGTCACCGGGATCAGCTTTTCAGGGAACTGGCGGGGACCGTAGTTGTTGGAGCAGTTGGTCAGGACGATTGGAAGCCCATAGGTTTCGCCCCATGCCCGCACCAGATGGTCGCTGCCTGCCTTGCTGGCTGAGTAGGGCGATCGGGGGTCGTAGCGCGTATCCTCGTCGAATTTGCCGGTCTCGCCAAGGCTGCCGAAGACCTCATCGGTTGAGATATGGTGGAACCGGAAACTGTCGGGCTTTCCTTTGCCAAGCCAGTATGTCCGCGATGCCTCGAGCAAATGGAACGTCCCGAGGACATTCGTTTCAACGAATGCTGCTGGCCCGTCGATGGATCTGTCTACATGACTTTCTGCGGCCAGATGCATCACCGCATCGGGCTGATGATCTGCAAAAATCCGGTCAAGCGCCGGACGGTCACAGATATCTACCTGCGCGAATGCGTAAGATGGATGATCTGCCACATCTGCGAGGCTTTCGATACAAGCAGCATAGGTCAGAACATCGACGTTAATGATGCTATGTCCCTGATCTAAAGCGATCTTTACTACAGCTGAACCGATAAAACCGGCACCGCCGGTCACAAGAATTTTCATGAAAGTTCTTTCTGTCCGTCAAATACAAATGGGCTTTTTAAATCTGCAAAACTTGGCGCTTTAGCGTCCTTATCGGACAAAGTGGCTTTGTCGGCTGGGATGCCCCAGTCGATGCCCAGGTCGGGATCATCAAACCGTACCGACCCTTCGCTTTGAGGGGCATAGGTGTCGGAGCACTTATAAAGCACCTCGACATCCGGTGAGAGCGTCACGAAGCCATGCAAGAAACCGTCGGGGATCAGTAATTGCCGCCCGTTTTCGGCCGAAAGCTCTACCCCGACCCATTTGCCGTATGTGGGTGAGCCGACCCGAATATCGACGGCCACATCCAAGATCGCGCCAGCAATCACGCGCACCAGTTTGGCCTGCGCGTTCGGTGGGCTTTGAAAATGCAGCCCGCGTACCGTTCCGGGATTGCTGCTTTTGGAATGGTTATCCTGAACAAAAGCGGTGGAAATTCCCAAATCCGCCCAAGTCTTTGCATTATATGTTTCGCTGAAAGCGCCGCGGTTGTCACCGAACCGACGCGGAGTGATAATCTGCACGCCGGGCAGAGCTGTATCTTCAATTGCTAAACTCATATCGCCTCTGGAAGCGTGGGAAATGTATACCCGAACGCCTAGGCGATGATTCCGGAAAAATCCATCCTTTACGGTAACTTTCCTGCAAAGGTGCAGAAAAGTGCCGTGGTTTTAGGCAAGCGTTCAGCGTGGACTGCGCTTGGCCAAAATTCGTTGCAATGTGCGTCGATGCATCGACAAGCGCCGGGCAGTTTCGGATACGTTCCGGTCGCATAGTTCATATACCCGCTGAATATGTTCCCAGCGAACCCGATCAGCGCTCATAGGGTTTTCCGGCGGTGGCGGGAGATCACCTTCCGGCGACAGTAGGGCATTTGTCACATCCGTCGCATCGGCAGGTTTGGCCAAATAGTCTGTGGCGCCGATTTTGACAGCCGCAACCGCGGTCGCGATTGCGCCATAGCCAGTAAGGACAACGATACGGCTTTCGGGGCGCTTTTCGCGCAGCGTCTCGACCACGTCGAGGCCATTGCCATCTTCCAGCCGCAGGTCGATCACGGCGTAGGCAGGCGGGCGAGCGGTCGCGACGGCCTTTCCGGCAGCCACTGAATCAGCCATTTCCACTTCAAAACCGCGTTTTTCCATCGCTTTTGCCAAGCGCCGCAAAAACGACTCGTCATCGTCCACGAGAAGCAGCGACTTGTCTTCGCCTATGTCCAAGTCAGCGATGTTCATCAATGAAATCCTTCGAAAACTTACCCGGTAGAAGATAGCCTTACAGCGTCCGGGGTCAACTCAGGCAGACATGTGTGCAAAGCAAGCGGTCGTTTCGGCAATTTCTTCGGCGGTCGAGGCTCGTCTAAAGAATTCGACGACGCCTTGCCCTGGCATTGCCAGATATGTGAACGTCGAGTGCTGAACGAGATAGTAGTCTGGGTCGCCGTCTTCTTCTTTCTGATAGAATGTCTTGTAGGCTTTCGATGCTGCCGCAATCTGCTCATCCGATCCGGTCAACCCAATCATTTTTGGATGGAAGTTGTCAGCAAAGTCACGGACGACATCTGTTGTGTCCCGTTCTGGATCAATGGTGATGAAGAGCGGAGTTACACTGATGCCCTCTTCGGCAAGGATATCCACGGCCGCCGCATTGCGCGCTGAATCCAGAGGGCAAACATCGGGGCAAAAGGTATAGCCAAAATAGACCAGCGTCGGCTCTGTGATCACATCGAGGTCGGTTACGACGTCGCCCGTCTCGCTTACCAATTCGAACGACCCGCCAATATCGCCGCCGGCAACGGCACTTGTGCCACACGGCATGTTTTGATGGCCCAGCTGCGAATAAAGAAACGTGCCACCCAAAACGGCAACCGTAATAACGCTCCCCGCAATGGCGATCTTCTTTGACATGCGACAACCCCTGTCTTGCAAATTGAATTCATTGATTAGGTAATATCTTATCCTTATCACGGTTCCAGCCTGATACCAGACCATGGGGATCACATGTCCGTTTCCGAATTCGAGCTGTTTCAGGCGCATCAACGCAGTAACTGGGTGCGTTTGCGGACCCTTGTGATGCTGCGCTGGTTTGCGATCATGGGACAATCCGTCGCAATCATAATCGCCATCCGTGTTTATGATTTGGAGATTCAGTTTAGCTATGCCGCCGCAACCATCGGCGCATCGGTCGTTGCCAACCTGGTTTCGAGCCTTCTTTATCCTGAAAACAAGCGTTTGTCCGAGCGCGAGGCGTCTTTGATGCTGGTTTTTGACATCGTGCAGCTAAGCGCATTGCTGTTTTTGACCGGTGGATTGAACAATCCCTTTGCCCTTTTGATCCTGGCGCCGGTCACGATTGCATCTACCGTTCTGCATCTGAACAGCACAATTGCCCTTGGTCTTTTGACGATAGGGTTGGTCAGCGTGCTGAGCCAGTTCAGCCTGCCTATTGAGACGAAGGATGGCGTGGTTCTGGCGTTGCCAGTGCTTTTTCAGTTCGGTTTCTGGGCTGCACTGATCATAGGTGTGGTCTTTTTGGCGATCTATGCCCGACAGGTCACTAACGAAATGCATGCCATGCGCGAGGCGCTTGTCGCGACCCAATTGGCCCTTGCCCGCGAGCAGAAGCTGACTGACCTTGGGGGCGTTATCGCCGCCGCCGCCCATGAGCTGGGCACACCGCTTGCCACAATAAAACTGGTCAGTGCGGAGCTGATGGAAGAGTTGGAAAATCATCCTCATCTGTTGGAAGACGCCGATCTTTTGCGGCAACAGGCGGACCGATGCCGAGACATTTTGCATTCGATGGGTCGGGCTGGCAAAGATGACTTGTATCTTCGCCATGCCCCACTTGAAACCGTGGTGCGTGAGGCGGCAGAACCCCACATGGAACGTGGCAAGACCGTCAATTTTCATGTGTCCCCTCAGAACGGGACCGATCAGAACCAACCCACGATTTTACGACAACCTGAAATCGTGCATGGCCTGCGCAACCTGATCCAAAATGCCGTCGATTATTGCAACGAAGACGTCGATATCGACATTTCGTGGTCTGCTGACAGCGTTGGCGTGCGCATCACCGATGATGGTGGTGGCTTTCCGCTGTCCGTGATCGGCCGGATCGGCGACCCCTATGTCAGACGCAGGCGTCAGTCTGAAGATCGGGATCGACGGCCGGGTTATGAAGGCATGGGGCTTGGCCTTTTCATCGCGAAGACCCTTCTCGAACGATCCGGGGCCAAGCTGAGCTTTTCCAACGGTCGTAAGCCGGGCCATGCAAGCTGGTCCGGGCAGCCCACCGGAGGTGCCGTCGTGGAAGTGAAGTGGGCCCGATCATCGATCGAGCAGGCCGATCACCAAAGACGGGGCGGCTTGGGCGAGAATATCCTCAACATACCCTGACCAATCCATCCCACCGGGTTTAACCAGACATTAACCTAAACGTCGGATGTTTGAGCCTTGGGCAAAATGCAGTTGGATGGGCATGTCTGATAATCTGTTTGATTTGGGTGCGGTCGCGGTCTGCGCGATAATTGGGGCGACCTTTGCACTGCTGGTCGTGGCACGTCTGTCGCGACAGGGGGTCGCTGTCCCTTCGACGCCCATACAAATGCTATACGGACCTGTATTTCTGTTCCGCAAAGATACGCTGATTGATGCAACCGAAGATGCGATATCAATGATCGCCCCTCATCTTGATCATATGACCGAGATTGATGCGGTTCTTCATGTTTTGTCACCGCACTTTCCAGATTTGGAAAAGAATCTCGATATGTGCGATCAGCAATCGACGGCGGTCATCAACAGCGACACGGACGATCTTCATCTTGAGGTCGACCGGTCTGGGAGCAGGCTGCGGATTGCTGTGAAGGGGCCAAATGGATCAGCCTCCATTGCCCCGGACAGCGTTCTGGATCGCGATGTGAGACTTGCCGAATTGGCCCTGTTGCGCGATCTGACCCACCAGAGTCCGCAACTGATCTGGCAAGAGGATCTGACCGGGCGGCTGCTTTGGGCAAATCAGGCTTTTCTGGCATTCTGTGACAAACTGCGTGAGACGGAATGCCAAACGCAATCGACCTGGCCGCACAAATCACCCTTTACCGATCTGCACGAAGCCATGATTTCAAATGGCCCGTCGACCCGGCGCATTGCAGTGCCCCTGCCAGCACAGAAGGCAGAGCATTGGTTTGATATTACGAGTGTAAAACGCGACGACTGCATTTTTCATTTTGCTGTCGATGCCAATGCAGTGGTGCGGGCAGAGCAGGCGCAGCGAAAGCTTGTTCAGACGCTTAGCCAGACATTCGCGCAGTTGTCGATTGGCCTTGCTATCTTTGACCGTCGCCGTCAGCTGACCACATTCAACCCCGCTTTGTTGGATATGACGAAGCTGCCCGTCGATTTTCTGAGTGGGCGGCCCACGCTGGACGCTATGCTGGACCGGTTGAGAGAGGCGCGCTTGTTGCCCGAGCCGAAAGACTACCCGTCATGGCGCGAGAAATTTTCGGCGCTGGAAGCGGCGGCGCATGAAGGCACCTATAGCGAAACCTGGAATCTGCCCGATGGACAGACTTACCGCGTCACCGGCAGGCCGCATCCCGACGGGGCGCTGGCGTTCCTATTCGAAGATGTCAGCGCAGAAGTGTCGCTTACCCGCAGGTTCAGGACTGACATCGAAACCGGGCAAGCCGTTCTGGACAGCCTACGCGAGGCTTTTGCGGTGTTTTCCGGCACCGGAACACTGGTTATGTCCAACAAAGCCTACGCAGAGCTTTGGGGCAGCACCGCTGATGTCGAATTGACGCGCCATGAATTGAAGGGCGAAATGCAGATCTGGCAGTCACGTTGCGCGCCCACGCATATGTGGTCTGATCTGCATGAATTTGTGCAAGTTCTGGGTACACGCAAGCCATGGTCCGACGATGCGGTTCTGGATGATGGCCGCAGACTGAGATGCCATGCAACGCCTATTGCGAACGGTATGACGCTTGTGAAGTTCTCGTTCGCCCCACCCATGAAGCCGATTATTCGCAAGCTGACCCAACCGGATCAGGCGCTGCGCATAGGTAAATAAATTTGGGTTGCAGGCAACGTGGCAAAGCCTAGTGTTCGGTCATGTCGGACGAGTGCATAACCCTTAAACTATCTGATGAAGCGGCGACCGTGGATTTTGCCGCGCGTATTTCTGGATTGCTGAAAATCGGTGACACGCTTTTGCTGGAAGGGCCGATTGGATCGGGGAAATCCACTTTTGCGCGGGCGTGCATTCAGCAACGGCTTGGCCGCGCAGAGGATGTACCGTCACCCACATTCACTCTGGTCCAGACATACCACCATGATCGCGGCGATATCTGGCATTGCGACCTGTATCGGCTGACACACCCGGATGAGGCATTGGAGCTTGGTCTGGACGAGGCTTTCGAGACCGCGATTTGTCTGATTGAATGGCCAGACCGTTTAGGCGACACCGTCCCGGACGGTTGCCTGCTGTTGCGTTTTTTGGCTGAAAAGGATGGGCACAGCATCACGATATGTGCGGAAGACCATTGGCGTTACCGATTAAGCGAGTTCTATGACTGATCAAACCAACCCGCTGGACCAGTTTCTGGCAAAACCCCAATGGGCGCATTACGAACGGAAACCGTTGGCCGGTGACGCATCCAGCCGGCGATACGAACGACTGGTCGGACCAGACGGACAATCAGTTATTGCGATGGACGCCGGATCAGATGAGTCCGCCAGTACAACGGCATTCGCTTGTATCGCTGAATATCTGTGCTCGCTCGATCTGGCGGCCCCTGCTATTTTCGATCACGATGCGCCCAATGGGATCATGGTGATTTCGGATCTTGGAACTGATGATTTTGCCAAATGGCTCCTCCACCGCCCAGACGAAACAGGGATGCTGTATTCAGCCGCCACCGAGGTATTGCTGCGGCTGAATGGTCAACAACCTGACCTAGGGCTAAAGCGGATGACCCCCGACGTCGGCGCGGAGATGATCCAACTTGCGCCTTTATGGTACGCAGGGACGAACGATACGTCATTATCTATAGTGATGCGCGATGCGTTGTCGGAGTTTGCTCCATGCCCGGACACCATCGCGCTGAGGGACTTTCACGCAGAGAACCTGATCTGGCGCTGCAATGAAAAGGGCACGGCGCGGGTTGGGCTTCTTGATTTTCAGGATGCATTCATGGCCCCGGCCGGATACGATTTGGTATCATTGTTGCGGGACATCCGACGCGATGTTGAACAGGATATTTGTGAAAAGATGATAGATTACTTCAAACAAAAGACCGGCCTTGGTCCCATGTTTGACGCCCAGCTTGCGTGCCTAGGGACGCAGCGCAATTTACGCATTCTGGGCGTCTTTGCCCGGCTGGCACGCGATCAGGGAAAGACGCGTTATCTGGAATTTCTGCCGCGTGTCTGGTCCAACATTCTGCTGGATCTGAGACATCCCGCCCTTGGCCGGTTGCGCGAGGCTACCCTAGATGTACTGCCCGAACCGACCCCCGATGTAATTGACGGGCTGAAGACAGCATGAAGCGCCCCATACTTCTTTTCGCGGCGGGGCTTGGCACCCGTATGGGTGCACTGGTGCAAGACCGGCCCAAACCATTGGTCGAGGTTGCGGGCAAGCCCCTGATCGATCACGCCATGGAATTCACCGGTATTTCAGAAATTGGAACCCGCGTCGTCAATCTGCACTACAAAGCAGATATGATGCGCCACCATCTGCGTGATCAAGACGTCGTGTTTTCTGACGAAACGGGCGAACTTATGGAAACGGGTGGTGGCCTGAAGAAAGCGCTGCCACTTTTGGACGCAAGTCCCGTTGTCACCATGAATACCGATGCGGTTTGGTCAGGACCAAACCCCATTCAACAGATTTTGTCCGCATGGCACGACGATATGGAGGCACTTTTGCTGCTGGTCCCCAAAGACAGGGTTTTTGGCCATCAGGGCGGGGGTGACTTTGAAGTTGATGCCAGTGGTCGCCTGACACGTGGACCGGGTGATGTGTATACTGGCGTTCAGATAGTCCGAACCGATGGGCTGCATGATATTGAAGAGAGGGCTTTTTCCATGAACCTTCTTTGGGACAAGATTGCCCAGCGCGGCGGCCTTTTTGGCACCCGGTATGATGGGCAATGGTGTGACGTTGGACAGCCGAAAAGTATCGCGATTGCGGAACGGATGCTCAAAAATCACACCGATGTTTGACCCAAACGACACGCCAAGGATTTTTGGCCTGCCACCGGGTGTGGATTTTGCATCAGCTTTGGTTGACGGGTTGATCGCCCGTTCCGGTCAGATGAAGCCGGATGACTGGGCAAGAACCGTCATTTACGTCAATACCAGCCGCCTGCAACGACGTATCCGCACCGTTTTTGACGCCGGACCACCCCGGCTGCTGCCGAAAGTTCGGCTGATCTCGGACCTTGCTAATGATCCGGTTTCGCATGCGCTTCCCCCGCCGGTTTCGTCATTGCGGCGGCGTTTGGAACTGTCGCAGTTCGTCTCTGCTTTGCTGGAAAGACAGCCTGACCTTGCGCCCAAGGCCGCGCTTTATGATCTTTCGGATAGTCTTGCCGATCTGATGGATGAAATGCAGGGCGAAGGTGTCACGCCCGAAGTCATTGGTGGTTTGGATGTGACGGACCAATCCGGCCATTGGGAACGGGCGTTGGCATTTTTGCGGATCATCACGCCTTTCTTTTCGACATCTTCCGATGCGCCGGACAAAGAGGCCAGACAACGGCTGGTGATTGAAATGCTTGCCGAACAGTGGGCCGACAAGCCGCCGCACCCGGTTATCGTGGCGGGTTCGACCGGATCGCGCGGTGCGACCGCCCTGTTCATGCAGGCGGTGTCAAAACTGCCCCAAGGTGCAATCATCCTGCCGGGGTTCGATTTTGATCTGCCCCAATCAGTTTGGTCATCGATGGATGACGCGATGGCGGCACAGGATCATCCGCAGTACCGGTTTCGCATGCTGATGGATCAGATCGGGTTTTCCCGGGACGATGTTTCGGAGTGGGCTGATGCGCCACCTGCGAATGCAGCCAGAAACGAGCTGATTTCCCTTTCACTACGTCCTGCGCCGGTTACCGATCAATGGCTGACAGAAGGGAAAGATCTGGCCAATATAGAAGAGGCCACGCAGCAGTTGACCTTGGTTGAAGCCGCTTCGCCCCGGGCCGAAGCCGAAACCATTGCCCTGCGGCTTCGCGAGGCTGCGGGAGACGGGATAACCGCTGCGCTGATATCGCCGGATCGTGTGTTGACCCGTCAGGTTACAGCCGCGCTTAGTCGTTGGGACATCATCCCTGACGACAGTGCCGGTATCCCTTTGGCATTGTCGGCACCGGGGCGGACTCTTCGTCATGTTGCGGACATGATGGGAAAGCCCCTTACGGCCGAGGCGCTGCTGACTGTGTTGAAGCATCCTCTATGCCATTCCAGCAACAATGACCGAGGTGACCATCTGCGTCATACTCGCGATTTGGAGCTTTATCTTCGTCGCAAGGCAAACCCTTTTCCGGACGCCGCTGCGCTAACGGAGTGGGCCGAAAAGAAGGAAGACCGGCATGGCTGGGCCGCTTGGCTGGCGGAGCTTATCGCGCCGCTTACCCGGTCGGTAATTGCACCGCTGGCCGATCACGTTGCTTCGCATTTGTCATTAGCAGAGGCGTTATGTGGCGGCCCAGATGGCAAGGATGCGGGCGGTTTATGGGATGAAGCCGCCGGCCGCGAGGCCAGACGCATCTGCGATATGCTGATCGCGAATGCCGATGCGGGCGGATCAATGGGCAACGCGGATTATGCGGTGCTGTTCGGCGCAATTCTGGCAGAAGGCACGGTGCGCAACCCGGACGCCGGCCAGTCCAACATCCTGATCTGGGGTACGTTGGAAGCCCGTGTGCAGGCCGCCGATCTGATTGTCCTTGGCGGTATGAATGAAGGCGTTTGGCCGGAAATGCCGCCGCCTGACCCTTGGCTGAACCGCAAGATGCGTGCTGAGGCCGGTTTGTTATTGCCAGAGCGGCGCATTGGCCTGTCGGCGCATGACTATCAACAGGCGATAGCCGGTGCCGAAGTGTGGATCACCCGGGCCAAGCGTTCCGCGGATGCAGAGACCGTCCCGTCTCGATGGGTCAATCGTTTGATCAATCTGTTGAACGGTTTGCCGGAAAAAGGCGGCAAGGTCGCGCTTGAAGCGATGCGCAACAAGGGGCAGCGCTATATGGATATGGCTGCGGCATTGGCGGCACCTTCAGACAGAACTGCGCCCGCGCCCCGACCGTCCCCATGTCCACCGGTGCAGAACCGCCCCGACAAGATATCGATCACACAGCTGAAAACGCTTATCCGGGACCCTTATGCGATTTACGCGCGCAAGGTGCTGCGGCTTGACCCGCTTGACCCATTGGTGCCATCCGCAGATGCCCCGTTACGCGGCACGATCATACACGCCATATTGCAGCGTTTCATCGATGAAAAACACGATCCATCGGACAAGGGCGCGTTCATGGGCATAGCCAAGGAGTTGTTTCTGCGCGATTGCCCGTGGCCGACAATGCGGGCCGTCTGGTTGGCGAGGCTTGGTCGCATAACCGATCAGTTGCTGGCGGACGAAGTTGAACGGCAGGCGCTGGCGAGCAGCATCCGTACGGAGGCATATGGGCGGATCGCGTTACCCCAAAGCGGCATGGTCCTGCACGGCAAGGCAGACCGCATTGACCTGACCGATGCTGGCGACGTGTTGGTCTACGACTACAAAACCGGCGTGATCCCAAGTGAAAAACAACAGCTGCTGTTTGATAAACAGCTTTTGGCAGAGGCGGCGATGATCGAACGTGGGGCCTTTGAGGATATTGGCGAAAGATCGGTTGATGCGGCGTATTTCCTTGGGGTTGGAAGCGATACGAAAAGTGTTGCGGCACCACTCAAGAAAGCGCCTTCTGATCAGGTTTGGGAGGAGCTTGAAACGCTTTTTGGGCATTGGCAGCAAAAGCAACGTGGCTATACGGCCCGGCTTGCGATGTTTTCGAAGAATGACTTCAATTCCTACGATCATCTGTCCCGGTATGGTGAATGGGACACAAGCCAGATTGCCGAACGGCAGGATTTGCAATGAAGCGCGACCCGGCCACACAACGGCAGGTGGATGCCGCCAATCCCGCCACCTCAACCTGGCTGTCGGCGAATGCCGGATCGGGTAAAACCCGTGTGCTGATTGACCGTGTTGCGCGCCTTTTGCTTGAGGGTGTATCGCCGCAAAACATTCTATGCCTGACCTATACCAAGGCCGCCGCGGCCGAGATGCAGAACCGTTTGTTTCGGCGTCTGGGTGAATGGGCGATGATGGATGAAAGCGGCCTGCGAGCGGAGCTTCAGAAACTGGGCGCCGGTCAGACAACAAACCAAGATCAGCTACGCGATGCGCGCCGGCTTTTTGCACGGGCGATTGAGACACCGGGCGGTTTGAAAATACAAACCATCCACTCTTTCTGCGCCGGTGTCCTGCGGCGGTTTCCGCTTGAGGCTGGCGTCAGCCCGCAGTTTCGCGAAATGGAAGATCGGGCAGCAGAGTTGTTGCGGGCCGATGTGGTTGACGATCTGCTTGATGGGGCCGACGCACAGGTCGTTCATGATGTGTTGGCCCATTTCACCGGGGCCGATTTTCACAAGTTGACAGCAGAGGTCGCCAAGAAGCGCGACTATTTTGGTGTTTCTGACATCCAGTCAATGGTCCGCATAGAGTTGGGTTTGCAACCTGATGCCCAGCGCGATGATGCGCTGGCGATGGCTTTTCAGGGTGACGAGTCCGATATCGCTGCTCAGATCACTGACGTCTTCAAAGACCAATCGGCAATGTACAAGAAGTTCGCCGCCAGCCTTTCCCAACTTGATCTTTCCCAACCAAACTGGCCAGCGCTTGATGCGCTTTTTTCGCTGTTTCTGTACGCCAGTAGCAGCCGCTCAAAATCGGCAAATTATCCGCAAAGCAATCACGCCAAGGCGGTCGAGGCGATGGCCCCAATCGCTGATTTGGTCCATGACTGGATGGACAGGGTCGCTGCTGCCAAGGAACACCTCTGGGCGATGGATGCTGTTGACCGGACAGAGGCGCTTTATCGCTTCGCTGAAAAATTCGTTCCGGCGTACGAGACACGCAAGCTGGCGATGGGATCGCTCGACTTTGATGATCTGATCCGCAAAGCAAAGGCGTTATTGACCGACCGCGATGTGACACAGTGGGTTCTTTTTCGTCTTGATGGCGGCATTGATCATATTCTCGTCGACGAGGCACAAGACACGAGCCCGACGCAGTGGGCCGTCATTGAACAATTGACTCAGGAGTTTGCCACTGGAGAGGGCGCAAACCCTGACCGAGAGCGCACCGTTTTTGTCGTGGGCGACAAGAAGCAATCGATCTATTCATTTCAGGGGGCCGATCCGTCTGCATTCGACAAGATGAAGGATCATTTCCAGACCGCCCACAAGGCCGCTGGCAAAGGTTTCGTGGTGACGTCACTGGACCACTCTTTCCGTTCATCGCAGGCGATTTTGTCCGTGGTTGATGCAACATTTCAGGGCGATCATGCAGAAGGGATGACTGACCACCTGAGCCACATTTCCTTCAAAGAAAACATGCCCGGTCGTGTGGATCTTTGGCCGGTTATCCCAAAGGCGGAACAAGAGGATGAACGTGTTTGGTATCATCCCATTGATGAACCCAGCGCAACGGATCACCACGTCCTGATGGCCAAGCGGGTCGCTTCGCAAATCAGGCACATGATCGACAATGAAACGATTCCGGAAGAGATCAAACAGACGGGTCAGTTTAATCGTCGTGCGATCAGCGAGGGCGATATTCTGATCCTCGTGCAGCGGCGATCCGAGCTTTTTGCCGAGATCATTCAAGCCTGCAAAGCCGCAAATCTGAACGTAGCTGGCGCCGATAGGTTAAGGGTCGGAGCAGAACTGGCGGTGAAGGACCTCGCTGCCCTTTTGCGGTTCCTGGCATTGCCCGAAGATGACCTGTCATTGGCTGAAGCGCTGAAATCGCCGCTATTGGGTTGGTCAGAGCAGGATCTGTTCACCTTGGCCCACCATCGGCCAGAAGATGGCTATTTGTGGTCCGCTTTACGGGCTGGTTCTTATGACGAAACCCGCGCGATTTTGGACGATCTCCGTAAGACATCCGACTTTTTGCGCCCTTATGATTTGATTGAACGTATTCTGATCCGCCATGACGGCCGTAAAAAGCTGCTCGCGCGGTTGGGGTCAGAAGCAGAGGACGGGATTGATGCGCTGCTATCTCAGGCACTGGCTTATGAAAGCCAGGGTGTTCCAAGCTTGACCGGATTTCTGACATGGATGGAAACGGATGATCTAGAAATCAAGCGTCAGATGGACAACCAGGGCGACCGTATCCGCGTGATGACCGTGCACGGGGCGAAGGGTCTTGAGGCACCGATTGTCATATTGCCAGAGACAACCAAGCGACCCGTTCGTCAAAGTGACGAGTTATTACCTGCCGGTGACACCGTGATTTGGAAAACGACCTCCAAGAAATCTGCGGCGGAGGTCGAGGCTTTGCGCGCAGAGGTGATGGCAAAGGAAACGCAGGAACGTATGCGCCTGCTTTACGTCGCAATGACCCGGGCAGAGAAATGGCTGATTGTTGGGGCGTCTGGCGATGTCGGCGACGATGGGGACAGCTGGTACAATCTGGTCAGCGAAGGCATGCAGCAACGCGGTGTGCATGAAGCGACGAGCGGCGACCTTACGATCAACCGGGTCTTGGGTGGCGATTGGGATGGCGGTGAGTTGGCGGGCCGGAGTGCGCGTCCGACTGGCGCGGTTGAAGTACCGACCTTTGGTCAGATCAGTGAAGTTGTCACCCCAAAGACGCTATCCCCATCCGACCTTGGCGGTGCAAAGATCATGCCCGGAGATCCTGCCGGTGCGGATTCAGATGATGCGCTGCGCCAGGGCCGATTTGTTCACCTTCTTCTGGAGCATCTTCCACTGGCACCGGCTGCGGAACGCGAAAAACTGGGGCACCAGCTTTGGCTGGCCGGAGAAGCGGTTGTGGATGACAAGCCACTTGTTCAGCAGGTGATCGATCTTTTGGACGCGAGCCAATTGGCAGACATTTGGGTGCCAGAGGCACTGACGGAGGTCGATATCACCGCTGATTTGCCCGAACTGGGTGGTCGGATGCATGGTGCCATTGACCGGCTGATCGTCCGGAGCGACCAGATTTTGGCAATTGATTACAAATCCAACCGGCTGGTTCCCTCAAAGGCCGGGGATACGCCAGTCGGATTGTTACGGCAGATGGCTGCATATTGGACGGGCCTACGGCAAATCTATCCTGACCGGCCTATTCGGCTTGCAATTTTGTGGACCACCGATCAGACACTTATGGATATTCCGGAAAAACTGATGGTCGATGCTCTCAACTCCGCGAGCGCAGCTTGACCATTTACCGTCGGCTTCTTACGTTCCAATGCCGACCTATTCGCCAAGGAGCAACATAATGGCAACTATCGCAGTCACAGACGACACCTTCGATGCCGAAGTCCGTCAATCAGACATTCCTGTTGTTGTGGATTTCTGGGCGGAATGGTGTGGCCCATGCAAACAAATCGGACCCGCGCTTGAAGAAATCTCTTCCGAGATGGAAGGCAAGGTCAAAATCGTGAAGGTCAACGTGGACGAAAACCCGAATTCACCTGCACAGATGGGTGTTCGCGGGATACCCGCCCTGTTTGTCTTCAAAGATGGTGAGGTTGTTTCGAACAAAGCGGGCGCCGCTCCGAAAGCAGCCCTGCAGGGTTGGATCGAAGAATCCATCTGATCATTTTGGACAAAAGTCAGGGTGCCCTTAGCGGCACCCTTTCTGCATATGGTCCAGACATCGTGGCACAAGGACAACCAAGATGACCAAGGAAGATTTTCCCGGCTGGCACGGTACAACCATTATCGCTGTCCGAAAGGACGGACAGGTTGTTATTGCTGGTGACGGACAGGTCAGTCTGGGTCAGACGGTTATCAAAGGTACGGCCCGAAAGGTCCGCAGGCTTTCACCCGGCGGGCAGGACGTGATCGCGGGTTTTGCCGGATCAACGGCAGATGCGTTCACGCTTCTTGAGCGGTTGGAGAAGAAACTGGAAGCGACGCCGGGCCAGCTCGCGCGTGCTTCCGTTGAACTGGCCAAGGACTGGCGGACCGATAAGTATCTGCAAAAGCTGGAAGCAATGCTGATCGTCAGCGACGGCACAGAACTGTTGGTGATTACCGGCGCGGGTGATGTTCTGGAACCTGAACATGATGTCACGGCCATCGGCTCTGGTGGTAACTATGCATTGGCCGCTGGTCGCGCGATGATGGACGGCGATCTTGATGCTGAAACCATTGCCCGCCGGGCGATGGCGATTGCCGCTGATATCTGCGTGTACACCAACGGCAATTTAACTGTTGAGACGATCAGCCAATAGGCGCTACGCCGAGGCCGACGCTGAACTGCTCGCACCAAATCCAGACTTCGTTGTAATCATCGGTGTTGATGCCTTCTGGGGCAACGTAAGTCGAAGGACCAACGTCGCTGGATAGTGGTCCCATAATGGTGTTCGGATCAAACGTGCCATCATTGCCCAGCGCGACCTTGGGATCAGGTGCCCCGTCAAAAGTGAAATCAGCCAACAAGTTGATCTCGTTCCCAGCTATCTCGGCTGTGCCTGTCGTGACATGGTTGTTCAGTCCCGAAAACGTGCCCAGCCGACCATGGCCCCCAGCGAATACGGGCAGTGCTGTTGTGGCCAAAGCGGCGGTAAGAAAATTGCGTCTGTTCATAATTGACCTTCCATTTTCAATATTTGACGACCGTACCGCCAAAGGCATCCCAAACAATCGGCTGCACGTATTTGTGAACCTTTGCAATTTAGGGCAAAAGGCCTGTTAACCCTTGGACTTGTCCAAACCAGACCATAGGTTCTTTTGAACTAAGGATACGCGATGATCGAACCCGATGACCTCAAGGCCGCCGTCAGCAGTGGCCTTTTGACCGAAAAGCAGGCTTCCAGCCTGATCAGCATGTCGCATAGTCGCCGTGGCGCGCGGGAAAATCTGTCTGCAGGTGATGAACCTTTTGAATTGTTCAAGGGATTCAACGAGATATTCATCGTTGTCGGGCTGATCATTCTGGCAAGCGGCTGGTATGGGGTCACAGGCTTGGCCGTTGGCACCCAGATCATGAATATCCAGCAATATGCGACATCGGTGACCTTGATCAGCGCGATCGTTATCTGGCTTTTGTCCGAATACTTTGTGCGTCATCGGCGTATGGTTGCCCCCGCTATCATGTTATCGATCATGTTTGCAGGTAATGCCGCTTTTGGGTTCATCGCCTATATGTCCGAACCATTGATGATTGCCCAAAATGATCTGACCAGTGTTCCGCCAGCGCTGCTGCTCGCCACAATATCGCTGCTTGTTTACTGGTGGCGGTTCCGCGTGCCCTTTGCGATGGCGATTATTGCTATCGGACTATTTGTCACCACGACCATGTTCACCGCCAGTCGGGGCGGCGAAATCAAGGACATCGGTGACTTCTTTCTGCTTTCAGCTGATGGCCCGTTCGCGTGGATTACCCTTGTGATTGGCCTGCTCGTCTTTGCTGTTGCCATGATGTTCGACATGAGCGATCCGCATCGGGTCACGCGGCGGTCGGCGAATGGGTTTTGGCTGCATGTGGTTGCGGCACCGGCCTTGATCAACACGATTGCGCTGTCCCTGATGGAGAACCAGGCAAATCTGGCTTTGCTTGGCGTTCTTGCCGTCTTTGCCATCATTTCAATCATCATTGATCGACGATCATTCCTGATCACCGCCATCGGCTATGTCGTGGCGCTGACCAGTACGGTCTTTGACAACAACAGTACAGCAATGACCGTCCTGATCCTTGGGGCTGTCCTGCTGTTGCTCGGCGCGTTTTGGGAAAAAATTCGCGCTGTGGTTCTTCGTTCCCTTGGCGGCGTCCTTCCCTTGGACCGCCTGCCCCCATCCCACACTTAAGGACTGATATGACAGACCTCACACCCCGCGAAATTGTTTCAGAACTTGATCGCTTCATCATTGGTCAGAAGGATGCCAAACGGGCCGTCGCCGTGGCATTACGTAATCGGTGGCGGCGCAAACAGCTGGGCGATGATCTGCGGGACGAGGTTTATCCAAAGAACATCCTGATGATCGGGCCAACAGGGGTAGGCAAAACTGAAATCTCCCGCCGCTTGGCCAAACTGGCACGCGCGCCATTCATCAAGATCGAGGCCACGAAATTCACCGAAGTTGGTTATGTCGGGCGAGATGTTGAGCAGATCATTCGCGACCTGTTGGACACCGCCATTCTCGATACACGCGAACATATGCGTGAAGACGTCAAAGCAAAGGCCCGTGAAGCTGCGGAGGACCGCGTCATCAGTGCCGTTGCCGGAACAGACGCACGCGATGCCACCCGCGAGATGTTTCGCAAGAAACTGAAGGCGGGCGAGCTGGACGATACCGTGATTGAGCTGGAGCTGGCTGACACCTCTAACCCGATGGGGGGGTTCGAAATTCCCGGTCAACCCGGTGGCATGGGCGGGATGATGAACCTGGGTGATCTGTTTGGCAAAGCCATGGGCGGCAGAACTGTCAAAAAGAAAATGACCGTCTCGGAAAGTTATGATGCGCTCATCGCGGATGAAGCCGACAAGTTGCTTGATGATGAGACGGTGACGAAAGCGGCGCTAAAGGCGGTTGAGCAAAACGGGATCGTGTTCCTTGACGAGATCGACAAGGTTTGTGCCAACGCGGATCGGCGCGGGGCGGATGTATCGCGCGAAGGGGTGCAGCGGGATTTGTTGCCGTTGATCGAAGGAACAACGGTTTCGACAAAACACGGTCCAATCAAGACAGACCATATCCTGTTTATCGCCTCTGGCGCGTTTCACGTGGCCAAACCGTCTGATCTGCTGCCGGAACTGCAGGGCCGTTTGCCAATCCGCGTCGAGCTACGGGCACTGACAGAAGATGACTTTGTTCGCATTCTGACCGAGACCGACAACGCGCTGACCCTGCAATATTCTGCGCTGATGAAAACCGAAGAGGTGACGGTCAGCTTCACCGAAAACGGGATCAAGGCGCTTGCCAAAATCGCGGCTGAGGTGAACGAGGCCGTTGAAAACATCGGGGCGCGGCGCCTTTACACCGTCATTGAGCGTGTGTTTGAGGATCTATCCTTTAACGCGCCCGACCGGGCTGGGGACGATATCGCCATTGATGCCGCTTTTGTTGAGGAGCATCTGGGTGAACTGGCAAGATCAACAGATCTGAGCCGCTACGTGCTTTAGGGCTTTCACATCCCGGCGGGTCAGACCATCAAGTGCGGATGGCCGCTGGTAGATCATACCTGACATTTGTCCGCGATAACGCGCCGTTCTTGATGGTCGGCGCGATATTGTTGTTTCTGTCCAGCTTTGGACAGACCTTCTTCATTTCGGTCTTCGCAGGCGAAATTAGGAGTGAATTCGGACTGTCGAACGGTGACTGGGGTCTTCTTTACATGCTGAGCACTGGCGCATCGGCCGTCGCCATGATTTTTGCGGGTGGCCTTACAGACCGGTTTCGTGTGCGCTTTCTTGGCATTCTGATCGTTGGTTGTCTTGCGCTCGCTTGCCTCGCCATGGCGTTGAACTCTGCGACATGGTTGTTGGTTATCGTCATCTTCGCGCTCCGCTTCTGCGGCCAAGGTATGGTCGGCCATATCGCGGTGGTGGCCACGGCGCGCTGGTTCGTCGCGACGCGCGGTCGGGCACTGGCGATTTGTGCGCTTGGGATCATGCTGGGCGAGGCCACGTTGCCGGTGACCATGGTGTGGCTAAAGGGCTTTGTCCCATGGCACATGCTTTGGATCGGATGCGGAGCCTTTGCCTTATTGATGATACCCATTCTTTGGCGTCTTTTGCGGCTGGAGCGGACGCCGCAAGCAACGATGTCGGACGACAACACCCTCGGCATGGACAGCAAACATTGGACAAGGGCACAGGCGTTACGTCATCCCTTGTTCTGGGCGCTCGTTCCCGCGATGAGCCTTTTTCCAGCCTTCGCCACGGCTTTCTGGTTCCATCAGGTTCATTTCGCGGCGATCAAGGGCTGGGATCATCTGGCCCTTGTGGCAATCTTTCCGCTTGGAACGCTCAGCTATATGGGCTCCACCTTTCTTTTCGGCTGGGCAATCGACAAGGTTGGGGCGGGTCGGTTGATGCCCCTATATCTACTACCCTTGTCGGCTGCCTTTGTGCTGCACTGGTATGCGCCATCACTGATCTGGGTTGCCTTTGGCGTGATATTGATGGGTCTTGCGGGTGGTGGACAAGCGACCCTGCCCGCCGCTATTTGGAGCGGATATTACGGTACGGCCCATCTGGGGTCGATCAAATCTGCGGCAACTGCAGGGCTTGTTTTGGGCTCTGCCATCGGTCCGGGGCTATCAGGCTGGTTGATCGATTTCGGGGTCGGCTTCGAACAACAATTGCTCGCCTATGCCGTGACCTTTTTGATCGGCTCACTCGGGATGGTGATCCCGCTGCGTGCGGCAAGTAAACGGTTACCGGCGGCGGCGTAGATAAACGTAATATGCTCCGTGACCGCCATGCTTGATATGGGCAGGCGTCACCTGCAAAACGGCTTGCGATAGCGGCGGCAGCGCGAGCCATTGGGGTACCTGATGGCGCAATACGCCGTGGCGGGCAGGGATCGGACCACCGGTATCACGATCTTTGCCCTTTCCGGTAATCACAAGAACCAGTCGCCGCCCGACAGATTGCGAGCCAAGGATGAATGCCAAAAGTTCGGGATGTGCCTCGGCCATGGTCATGCCGTGCAGGTCAATGCGGGCTTCCGGAACCAGTTTGCCGCGCTTCATCTTGCCAAAGGATTTGTGGTCCATCTGTACCGGTGCGCCAGCCAGTCTTGCTGTTACATCGGGGAGGATATCATGCGGTCTTGCTCCGCTCGTGGTCTGACCAACGCGGAAGCCAGGTGTAGGTTGCTTCGACTTCTTCTGTTCTTTCGGTTGGCTAATGTTGTCCGGTTTGGATTGCTGCGGGTGAAGAGGTTTTGCCCGATCGGCCACCTTGTCCCACAACGCCCGCTCCTCTGGCGACAGGTGTCTTGGACGCCGCATTACCTGCTCGCAGCAACAAGGTTATGTGCGATTGTTCCGGGCAGCAGAACAACCATCCGTCCTTCGTCCTTTATCGTTCCCGCCTGACGCCCCGCGTCATCCCCCGTCCCGAAGAATATGTCAGCCCGTTGCGCACCTTTGATGGCTGACCCGGTATCCTGCGCCACCATTAAACGGTTCATCGGTTCAGCACCTTGCTTTTCGATCCAGACCGGTGCGCCAAGCGGCACGTATTCGGGATCGACTGCGATTGTTCGGCCTTTGGTAATGGACCGGTTCATCGCGCCAAGCGGACCAAGATGCGCTGGCACCTCACTCACTTCGCGAAAAAACACGTAGCTTTCATTTTCCCACAATAGTGCCCGACCCTCGCGGCGGTTTTCACGGACCCAATTGCGAATGACCGCTGCAGAAACCTGATGGGCTTCATAGATGCCGCGTTCCACCAGTTTCATACCGACAGAGGAATAGTCACGCCCGTTCTTGCCACCATAGCCGACCCGGATCACGTTCCCGTCCGGCAATCTGACGCGGCCTGATCCCTGTACCTGAAGAAAAAACAAATCCACGGGATCGGTGAGCCATGCGATTTCTAGATTTTTGCCGACCAGGGGCCGATCTTCTTCGATTTGTCTGCGGGTGAAGTATGGTTTGCCGCGCTCAAGGTCTTCGGGGACCGCGTAGATCGGATATTGATAATCATTGCCGCGCTCCAACGAGCCGGGCAGCTCCGGTTCAAAGTATCCGGTAAACAGCATCGGCTCACCATCTTCGATCAGCACCGGGCGGAAGTACTTTTCAAAGAAATCACGGGGGTCAGGGTCGCGGGCCGCAGCCGCGCACAACACCTGCCATTGTGGATCGTCCAGATCGCGGCATGTATTCAGAAATACATCCAGGCCAGCCTGATGATTATCATCACGCCAGCCAGCCAGGTCATCAAAGTCCAGTTGTGTATATTGCGTGTCTGCCATGGCGGACCCTGCCAGCATCAGAAAAAAGCAAAGACCACCACCCCAGCGCTGGATCATTCGCCAGTTGCAACAAGTCGCCAGTTTGGATCGTCTGAATTCATGATCCGGGAGAAGGTCCAGGTGTCTTTCTGTCGCTTAATTTCGCTCGCGCTGCCTTCGATGATGTCACCTGCGTTATCGCGGACAACCGATGTCATTTCGCTTTTGAACCTGACAGTCACATCGCCATCTTTGGTGGTCTCATCAAAGCTGGCTTCGGTCAACGTCATGTCGCTGATGCCGATAAACGTCGCCTCGATCGTCAGGCCTTTCTGCTGCCGATCATCAACAACCGTCGCGAAGGCTTCATAAACGTCTTCGGAGATATAGGGGACAATGCTTTCCAGATCGCCGTTCTCGAACGCCATCAGGATCATTTCATAGGCGCCGCGTGCACCGCCAAGAAATTCACTGACGTTGAATGATGGATCAACACGCTTCATATCGGCGAGGGCGATGGCAGACGGGCTGCCTTCTTCGACGTGGTCCGTGATATCGAGGTCGGGTCCGCCCTCGATCACATCCAAATCCGGCTTGCCAAGACGACGTTCCGGGTCGGGTCGGGTAATCGCAGGCTTTTCGTAGCCTTCGCGGGTTCCCAACACACTGCGAAGCCGTAAAATCAAAAAAACGGCGATACCTGCAAGTACCAAAAGCTGGATAATCGGAGAGTTCATCGAAACCTCATCTTGGGGGAGGTATGGAAACATACCTTTTCCGCCCTTATGTAGGTCACGGAACAGGGTGAGTCCACCTTGGCCCATCACAACTGTGGAAAGGGTGAGCCTTATGTGGCTGTTGCTGGCTTTTATTGCCGTACCTTTGATTGAAATTGCGCTGTTTATTCAGGTTGGGGGGGCCATCGGGCTTTTGCCAACGCTGATAATTGTGCTTTTGACGGCAATCGCCGGGTCCTGGTTGGTCAGAACGCAAGGCTTGCGCGAGTTGGCAAAGTTGCAGCAATCGTTTTCTGAATTGCAGGACCCCACCGAACCCCTTGCCAACGGGGCGATGATACTTTTCGCGGGTGCATTGCTGCTGACGCCCGGTTTCTTCACCGATGTCGTGGGTCTGTCTTTGCTTGTACCGCAAGTGCGCCATGCAACCTATCTGTGGATGCGGTCCCGTGTCACCGTCCGTGGCTTTTCCGCGGGACCGGGGCAGCCGCAAAACCAACGGCCTGACGACAGCGTTATCGATGCCGAGTTCAAGGACGTTACTGCTGAAAAGCGACCAACGCATGATCCATCCGGTTGGACCCGGCATTAGCATTGAGGCTAGGCAGAGACACTGCTAGATACGGCGCAACTTTAGCCTAACCGGAGCAATTTAGCATGTCTGATATCCCTGAAAACGGCACGCAGCCGCAAACCCCAGAAGCGCCAAAAGTGACGAGCCGTGTATTGGCCCAATACATTCGCGATATGTCATTTGAAAACATCCTTGCCCAAAAAGGTGTTTCCGGTGATGCGCAGCCCGAAATTCAGGTTCAGGTCAATCTGGACGCGCGCAAGCGTCAGGCAGACCATCAGTATGAAGTCATCACAAAGCTGAACATCACCAGCAAAACCAAGGACAAGGGCGAGCCGCTTTTCGTCATGGAAATCGAATATGCTGGCGTCTTCCACGTTGAAGGTGTTCCAGAGGAGCAGGTTCACCCGTATCTTCTGATTGAATGTCCCCGGATCACATTCCCATTCCTGCGTCGTATCGTAAGCGATGTTTCCCGTGATGGTGGCTTCCCGCCGCTGAACCTCGAGACAATCGACTTCATGGCGCTATATCGCGGTGAACTGGCCCGCCGTGCTGAAGCGGAAAAGGCTAAAGCCAACTAAGTCAGTTTTTTCCACAATGCGCCGTCGCCCAGTTGTTCAATGAACGCATTATGGGCGGCGGCTTCTTCTTGTGTGATGAGCGGTGACAGTGACATCGGCCGCGCCGATGCAACCCAGTCTGCATCCAGATTTTCAACAGATTTCGACGAGCCAGACGTCGCCAGCGCAAAATCCGGTTGGCGGCCGCCGATGAGCTCCAGATAGACTTCAGCAAGAATTTCACTGTCCAAAAGCGCCCCGTGCAATGTGCGGGAGCTGTTATCAATGCCGAACCGCCTGCACAGAGCATCCAGAGATGCAGGCGAACCCGGAAACTTTCGCCGGGCGATGGCCAAGGTATCAATAGCCTGGTTCATTGGCAGGAGCTGAAAGTCTATCCATCCCAGCTCAGCGTTTAGGAATTTCATATCAAACGCCGCGTTGTGAATGACCAGCTTTGCATCACCAACAAAATCGACGAAGTCCTGCGCGATATCTTTAAAAACCGGTTTATCGGCCAGAAATTCATCGCCAAGGCCGTGAACAGCAAATGCCTCTGCGGGCATGGATCGCTTCGGGTTGATATATTGATGATATGTGCGCCCGGTCGGGACATGGCCCAATAGCTCTACCGCACCAATTTCGACAATCCGGTCGCCTTCGGTCGGTTCAAAACCCGTGGTCTCAGTATCAAGAACAATTTCACGCATTGGGCTGTCCTGTTATCTCTGCAATCAGTTTTTGCACAGCGGCACGGGTCTGGTCCATATCCAGTGTTTCAATCACATAGTCGGCGCGGGTTCGTTTTGCGGCGTCGGGCATTTGTCGGGACAACAAGTTGTCGAAATGCGCTTCTGTCATGCCGTCCCGGGCAAGAACCCGTGATCGCTGGACGCTTTGCGGTGCCGTAACAACAAGAACGGAGTCGAGCCATTTGTCAGCACCGGTTTCGAACAGAAGCGGGATATCAAAGAGAAGTAGGGGATCATCGTGATTGTTAATGAAGTCCTGACGATGCTCATTAAGGAGAGGCTTCAAGATATGTTCTATTTTGTCCAAAGCAGAACTGTCTTGTCGGATAATATCCTTCAGTTTTTCGCGTGAAACGCCAGCGTCGACGATAGCTGATGGAAAAACATGGCCGATTTTGGCGACGGCCGTGCCTCCGGGAGAATAGAGTTGATGTACAACCTGATCTGCATCCCAGACCGGCACGCCTTCTTCGCGAAACGTGTTGGCGGTGGTTGATTTGCCCATCCCGATAGAGCCGGTCAGGCCCAGCAAGTGCGTCATGCCAAAACAGCCTGACGTACCTCTTCATCGACCTCTGGTCTGCGACCAAACCACCGTTCAAACCCTGGGACACCTTGATGAAGGAGCATCCCAAGACCATCCACGACAACACATCCCGCCGCTTCGGCTTTGTTGAGAAATGCAGTACGAAGTGGGTTATAGATGATGTCGTTTACGACTGTGCCGGGCTGCAATGCATCAAGTGATACCTTGAATTCAGCGGCACCCGTCATCCCCAAGGAGGTGGTATTGACGACCGTGGTTGCGGTTTCGAGCATGTCGCCGGCATGAACCCAATCAACAACTTTTATGCGTGGCCCGAACTCGGCACGAAGTGCTTCCGCTTTGTTACGGGTACGGTTGGATAACAAAATCTCGGGGGCGCCGGCATTGGCCAGCGATACGATAATCGCTCGTGCGGCACCTCCAGCGCCGAAAATTGCGGCGGGTCCGGACTTTGGATCCCATGTGGGCGCATATTGTTTCACATTCGCCATGAAACCATAGCCATCGGTATTATCAGCAAGAATTTGACCATCTTCTCTGAAGGTCAGCGTATTTGCCGCGCCGATCAGCGTGGCCCGGTCGCTTATCTGATCAGCAAACTGGAGCACATTCACCTTATGAGGAAGCGTCACATTGATGCCCACAAATCCTTGTCCTGGGAGATCACGAATAGTCTGTTCCAACGCGTCTTCGGTCACTTGAAGGGCGACGTAATCGCCGGAGATCCCGTATCGGGCCAGCCAATGCTTGTGCAACTTGGGTGACAGCGAATGCGAAATGGGATTCCCGATCACGGCAGCTTTGGGAAAAGTTGTCATGATGGCAGTGTTCCGCGGAGCGTCAGATATGACAAGAGTTCGAGCATAGGCAAACCAAGAACAGAGAAATAATCTCCCTCAATGCGAGAAAAAAGCCGCACACCTTCCTCTTCGAGTTTGTAGGACCCAACAGAATGCCTGATGCTGTCCCAGTTTCTGTCCACATAATCGTTCAGATAGGCATCTGTGGCATCGCGCATATGCAGACGGACCAGCCCGACGTGCCGCCAAACCGGGCCCGCGTCAGCGTAGACGACAACCGCAGACAACAACTGATGTGTGTCACCACGAAGCGCGTAGAGCTGCTGTAGTGCATCCTCTTTCGTTTCAGGTTTTGCGAGAAGTGACCGTTTGTGGGCCAGAACTTGATCGCATCCTATCACCAAAGAACCGGGATGTTTTGAGGCGACTTTCTGGGCTTTCATCTCGGCGAGGGTATCGGCGATGTCGCGGGGAGAAGCACCCTCTTGGCACAGCGAATCACGTATGGTGGTTTCATCGATGCGTGGTATGACGACATCGAAGATCGTACCTGCCTGAGACAACAATTTTGACCGGATGGCTGAGCCAGAGGCCAGAATGATGTGATCTTTCATGTGGGTAACCACTGGGAAAAGCTATGTGAATTTCCGGTATCTATAGTGGACCGACATCATGCTTTGAACCTGGAAACGGTTTTGGACAGTGTTTTGGCAAACAAGGCACCAAATTTTCCACTGTGGGAAAGGACAAGTTTGTCCTGTGTAGGATTCTGGTCAGCGGCGAGTGTCAGCGCGAAAAATGAAATAGGTCGTGCAAGTATTTTTTGTCTATCTATTTGACATATATATATTTTTTATAGTTATAATTCGGCTCATAACCGGGATTGCTTGGTGTTGGTCTTGTGGATAAGTCTGCGGAAATAAAACAATCCACAAAGAACGGCCTGCCTATTACATCATCATTCTTTATATACATTTATTTATTTTTAAATGTCGGTTCAGGTGATCATATCACATGCTGACCTTACATTGACTCGTTGGGCAATCGATCATAGAACACTGACGCGATCTGTTCTGATCGTACTTTCCCCGAACAAACTACAACAGCAGCGATCAAGATGCTGAAAAAAGGTTGATATGTCACAACACCGCCTGAACCTTGCCGACCTAAAAGCGCAAAGCCCGAAGGATCTTTTATCTTTGGCCGAGGAGCTGGAGGTCGAGAACGCATCTACGATGCGCAAGGGCGATATGATGTTCGCCATTCTCAAAGAGCGGGCTGATGAAGAGTGGGTGATCGGCGGTGACGGCGTTCTGGAAGTGCTTCAGGACGGTTTTGGTTTTCTGAGATCGCCAGAAGCAAACTATCTGCCAGGACCGGATGATATCTATGTATCTCCGGATATGATTAGGAAATACTCCTTGCGGACCGGCGATACGGTTGAAGGGGTAATGAAAGAGCCCAACGATACCGAGCGCTATTTTGCGTTGACGAGTGTTGAGCAGATCAACTTTGAAGATCCGGATAAGGCAAAACACAAAGTGGCGTTTGATAACCTGACGCCGCTTTATCCCGACGAGCGTCTCACGATGGAGATTGACGATCCCACCTTGAAGGATAGGTCGGCGCGGATTATCGATCTGGTTGCGCCTATCGGGAAAGGGCAGCGATCATTGATCGTGGCACCTCCGCGGACGGGTAAGACGGTTCTGTTGCAGAATATTGCGAATTCGATCGAAAAAAATCACCCTGAATGCTATCTGATTGTCTTGCTGATCGATGAACGGCCGGAAGAGGTGACAGACATGCAGCGGTCTGTGAAAGGCGAGGTGGTTTCGTCAACATTTGATGAACCGGCAACCCGTCACGTAGCTGTGTCTGAAATGGTGATTGAGAAGGCGAAGCGTCTTGTTGAACATAAGCGGGATGTTGTGATCTTGCTCGATTCTATTACGCGGCTTGGGCGGGCGTTTAACACAACTGTTCCGTCATCCGGTAAGGTTCTGACTGGTGGTGTGGACGCGAACGCATTGCAGCGGCCAAAGCGTTTCTTTGGGGCAGCCCGGAATATCGAAGAAGGTGGATCACTGACGATTATCGCAACAGCGCTGATAGATACCGGATCACGTATGGACGAAGTGATTTTTGAAGAGTTCAAGGGGACAGGTAACAGCGAAATCGTGTTGGATCGCAAAGTGGCCGATAAACGTGTGTTCCCGGCGATGGATATTCTCAAGTCTGGCACCCGGAAGGAAGAGTTGTTGGTCGATAAGACTGACCTCGCCAAGACCTATGTGTTGCGCCGCATTTTGAATCCAATGGGGACAACGGATGCCATCGAATTCCTTATTGGGAAATTGAAGCAGACCAAGACAAATTCTGACTTCTTTGATTCAATGAACACCTAGATTATAAATAAATACAATGGGTTAGTGATATGCACACGATTTTCGCGCTTGCTACGGCTCAGGGTCGTGCCGGCGTGGCAATTGTTCGTATTTCTGGAGAGAAGGCAGATGTCGCGGCCTGTCGTTTAATGCGCGATGTTCCTGCTGTGCGGGGTGTGCGGTCCGTTTTTGACAGCGATGGTGTGCTTTTGGATGAGGGGTTGATCCTTCAGTTTCCGGAAAAACACAGCTTCACCGGTGAGAAAGTTGTTGAGCTGCATTTGCATGGCAGTCCGGCCATTGTAGCGGCGGTCTTGCGTGTTTTGGGGGACGATCCGGATTTACGTCAAGCGGAACCCGGAGAATTTACACGGCGTGCGCTTGAAAACGGTAGGCTTGATCTGGCGCAGGTTGAGGGCTTGGCCGATCTGATTGATGCCGAGACTGAGATGCAACGGCGTCAGGCGCTTCGGGTGTTTTCTGGAGAGCTTGGTGAGATGGCAGCGATTTGGCGGGCTAAGCTGGTGCGTGCCGCTGCTTTGCTGGAAGCGACGATAGATTTTGTAGATGAAGACGTTCCAGTTGATGTGTTGCCGGATGTGCGGATGTTTATCGGTGATGTACGAGACCAAATGCGATTGCAAAGTGAAGGTGTTAAGGTGGCCGAACGGCTGCGCGAAGGGTTCGAGGTCGCGATCATTGGAAAGCCGAACGTGGGAAAATCGACTCTGCTGAATAGGTTGGCCGGTCGGGATGCTGCGATCACGTCAGAGTTGGCGGGAACGACCCGCGATGTGATAGAGGTCCGTCTTGATTTGTGCGGAATACCTGTGACTTTGCTGGATACGGCAGGGTTGCGGGAAACGGACGATAGGCTTGAAGGTTTGGGTATCGCGCGAGCAGAGGAACGCGCAAAGCACGCTGATTTGCGAATCTATATGAGGGATGATGACGACATTGCACCACCATATATGGATGATGACGACATCGTTGTTCAGGGTAAGGCTGATTTAGGCGCCAAGGATGATTTTGCAGTTTCTGGAAAAACTGGTGAAGGTGTAGATGCGCTGGTTGATCGTGTTGGCAGTATTTTGGCGCAAAGGCTTTCGTCAGTCGGTATTGCGATGCGCGAACGACATCGCGTTGCGATGATGCGGGCGATTGGGTACATTGACGATGTTGAAAGTAAGCTGGGCGACGACCAGGGGATGGTTGACCTAATCGCTGAAGACCTGCGTTCAGCTATCCGGGCAGTGGACAGTATTATTGGTCGCGTGGATGTTGAGCAGGTCTTGGATGAAATTTTTTCGAGCTTCTGCATCGGAAAGTAAGGAGTGTTTCACGTGAAACATCGCGATTTTGACGTCGTTGTTGTCGGTGGTGGGCACGCCGGCTGTGAGGCAGCCCATGCGGCTGCACGTATGGGCGTGAATACAGCGTTGGTGACGCTGACGAAAGATGCGATTGGTGTCATGTCTTGTAATCCGGCGATTGGCGGCTTGGGAAAGGGGCATCTTGTACGTGAAATTGATGCTCTTGATGGTGTGATGGGTCGCGTTGCTGATGCGGCAGGCATTCAGTTTCGGCTTCTTAATCGGAAGAAAGGTCCGGCTGTTCAGGGTCCTAGGGCACAGGCGGATCGTACAATTTACCGTCGCGCGATGCAGGCAGAACTGTCTGCGGTGCAAAATCTGACAATTGTAGAGGGAGAAGTCGTTGATCTGATTACGGAATCCGGAGAAGTCCGGGGTCTTCGATTGCATGATGACACGGAACTTTCGTGCGCTGCTGTTGTGCTGACAACGGGAACTTTCCTGCGAGGGGTGATCCATATTGGAGAAGAACAGCATGCGGCTGGCCGTATGGGGGAACGCCCGTCTGTGCGGTTGGCAGAGCGACTGGATTCATTTGATCTACCACTTGGGCGTCTGAAAACAGGCACGCCGCCCCGGCTTGACGGGCGAACAATAGCGTGGGACGCGCTTCAAATGCAGCCGGGTGATGCTGATCCTACGTTTTTTTCATTCGGAACGTCGAATATTCAAGTGCGGCAGGTTGCCTGCGGTATCACGACGACGAACATCCAGACGCACGAGATAATCCAAAATAATCTCGCAAAATCAGCGATGTACAGCGGAAATATTGATGGGGTGGGGCCGCGCTACTGCCCTTCTATAGAAGACAAGGTTGTTCGTTTTGCAGATAAGGACTCTCATCAAATTTTCCTTGAGCCTGAGGGGCTGGATGACCACACTATATACCCGAACGGTATATCGACCTCCCTCCCGGTCGACGTTCAAAGGGCTTATGTGAATTCGATAGAGGGCCTGGAGGGTGCAATTATTTTGCAGCCCGGCTATGCTATTGAATACGACTATGTAGATCCGCGATCACTAGATGCGACGCTCGAATTGTCCGTCCTTCCAGGGCTGTATCTGGCTGGTCAAATCAACGGGACCACTGGCTATGAAGAAGCTGCAGCACAAGGTCTGGTAGCTGGGCTTAATGCTGCATCTGCATGTCGTGGCGGGGAGAAGGTTCTATTTAGTAGATATGATTCATATATCGGCGTCATGGTAGATGATCTTGTGACGCGCGGTGTATCAGAACCCTATCGAATGTTTACGTCGAGAGCGGAATTCCGGCTCTCGCTTCGCGCGGATAATGCAGATCAGCGATTAACCGAGCGTGGACATGATATCGGATGTGTCGGGGAGCATCGTTGGGCGGCATTCTCGCGTAAACGAAATCAGTTGCAACAAGCGACTAAAGTATTGTCGAATATAAATTTTCCGGCAAGCGCTTTGGCGCAGGTCGGGGTGAATATAAACGCTGATGGTCCAAAAAAGACCGCTTTAGAGGCGCTTAGTCTGGCGGATTTTGGTGTTGAACAGCTAAATCAATTGATGGAACTGCCAGTTGATGCCGCACCTGGTATTCTACCGCAGTTGAAAATAGACGCCATGTACGCGCCCTATCTGGAGCGACAGAGGCGGGATCTCGAAAGTCTGCAGCGCGACGAAAAGCAAAAAATTCCAGCTAATATGGATTATAGCGCGATTAAGGGTGTCTCAAACGAGCTTTTGACGAAGTTGGAAAAGGTTCGCCCAACTTCGATTGCTCAGGCGAACCGTATAGAGGGGATGACCCCAGCGTGTTTGATGCTGCTGATTGGGCGGATCAAAAGGGATCATCAAGGGCGTGTTGGCACTTGATCAAATGACATCGATAGTTGCTGGCATAGATGTTTCACGTGAAACAATGGAAAAGCTGCAACGTTTTGCCGATCTGGTTCTTAAATGGACGACACGCATCAACCTCATCGCGGCGAGCACAAAAGACAGCATTTGGGAGCGTCATGTCGTTGATTCTGCTCAAATATTTCCGTTTGCGCCATGCCCTTTTGATCACTGGGTCGATTTGGGCAGCGGGGGCGGCTTTCCCGGGGTAGTGGTTGCGATAATTGGTGCTGAAAAGACTCCCAGCGCCCGTTTTACAATGATTGAGAGTGATCAAAGAAAAGCAACGTTTCTAAGAACAGCAGTGAGGGAACTTGACCTAGACGCGACGGTGATCGCTAAAAGAATCGATCAAGTCGAACAGCAACATGCGGATGTTGTGTCTGCGCGGGCATTGGCTGCGTTAGATGTTCTTTTTCCCCTCATAAACCGGCACCTCGACCCATCTGGGTCGGCGATTTTGCTCAAAGGTCGACAGTACAAAGACGAAATATGCGAAGTAGAGGCCGATTGGGAATTTGATCTTACGCAGCAATCCAGTATGACGAATGCAGACTCTCGAATACTGCAAATCCAAAGGATCTGTCGTCGTGAATAAAAGCCCAGGTCGTCGTACTAAGATCATAGCGATCGCAAACCAAAAAGGCGGTGTTGGCAAGACCACCACCGCAATAAATCTGGGCGCAGCCCTGGCTGAAGCAGGTAAAAAAGTTCTCCTCATTGATCTTGATCCGCAAGGGAATGCTTCAACCGGACTTGGGATTGAGCGGGAACAGCGTGATTTGACAACCTATGATGTCTTGAGCGGTGATGCGAAGATTGGCGTGGCCATACTGAAATCCAATTTTGATGGCGTCGACATTATCCCGGCAACAACTGACCTCAGTTCTGCTGATATTGAACTGCTGAACAGTAAGAACCGCAGCTCTCTGCTGAAACAAGCCCTTGAAAATGATGAAGTTATCTCAAAGTACCACTATATATTGATTGATTGCCCGCCTTCGCTCAATATATTGACGGTTAACGCAATGGTTGCTGCCGCTTCAATTATTGTTCCGCTTCAAAGTGAGTTCTTCGCCTTGGAAGGATTATCTCAGCTCATTCTTACCGTGCGGGATGTCCGGCAAAACGCAAACCCTGATCTGCGGATCGAAGGCATCGCGCTGACGATGTATGATCGCCGCAATAACCTGTCGCTTCAGGTAGAAGACGATGCCCGAGAAAACATGGGTGACATGGTTTTCAAAACTGTCATTCCGCGCAATGTCAGGGTGAGCGAGGCGCCTTCATTTGCGGTGCCAGTCCTGAGCTACGATCCAAATTCCAAAGGCAGCATCGCGTATCGGGCGCTTGCGAAGGAAGTGATACAAAAGTCAAAAGGGGCAAGATATGGCGCGTAGTACGAAAAAGCCGCGTGGTTTGGGACGGGGTCTGTCCGTTTTGATGGCGGATATGCCAACGGACGATCAGAAAACCGATGCGCCACAGCGACCCGATACAACCGTGCCTGTTGAAAAGATTTGTGCGAACCCCGATCAGCCGCGCCGAACCTTTGACGAAACCGCACTGGATGAGCTTGCGACATCGATCGCCGAAAAAGGGATAATACAACCCCTAATTGTTCGGATATCAGATAATCAGCCACAGATGTATGAAATTGTCGCGGGTGAACGCCGCTGGCGCGCGGCTCAGCGCGCAAAGCTCCATGATGTTCCCATCATCGTGCGTGATTATGACGACGCTGAAGTTCTTGAGATCGCTATTATCGAAAACATCCAGCGCGCTGATCTCAATCCTATAGATGAAGCAGCAGGCTACCGTCAGTTAATGGACAAATTTGGCCATACACAGGAAAAACTGGCCACGGCGCTGGGGAAAAGCCGTAGCCATATCGCCAATTTAATGCGGTTGCTGAACCTGCCGGATGAGGTTCAGGAATATCTAGTTTCAGGTGCCTTGTCCGCAGGGCATGCGCGGGCTTTGGTTGGTCATGACCGCGCGACAGAAATCGCACGCGAGGCGATTCAGCGCAAACTGTCGGTTCGGGATGTTGAAAACCTGGCCAAGAAGGGGCCGGCCATCAAAAAACGCGCGTTACCAGGCGCACCAGTACCCAAAGACGCTGATACCGTGAATATCGAAAACGAATTGACCGCCAGCCTCGGCATGAAGGTCACAATCGATCACAAACCCGGTGCAGATGGTGGTAACCTGACCATCGGCTACAAATCCTTCGATCAGCTGGACGATCTTTTGCGCACGTTATCGGGTGGCTAATTCACTAGTAAGGCAGCCAGTACAGCATTCAGAACGGGCCTGCCCTTTGGCGTCAGTTGCAATTGGGATTCGGTCAATTCAATCAAGCTTTGATCAGCCAAACCTTTGATATTATTATTTAAATCAGAATTTTGGTAATGTTCGAAACGACTAAGATCGACGCCGCTCTCCAACCTTAGTCCCATCAACAAATACTCGGTAAATTGGTCCTCACCCGTTAGCGCCGTCCGCTGCAATTCCCCGTGTCCGTCAGTGCTAACTTGCGTCAACCATTTCGCCGGGCTTGCCGTCGCCTCAGTAGCGTATCGTGTCCCATTGATCGTCAAGCGCCCATGCGCGCCCGGACCAATGCCCGCGTAGTCGCCATATTGCCAGTAAATCTTGTTGTGGATACTCTCGCATCCCGGCCGCGCATGATTGGATATCTCATACCCAACTAAACCGGCCGCAGAGCACATCTCTTGCGTCAACTCATACATATCTGCCGCCAGATCCTCGTCCGGCAGATCGCGAAGCTTTCCGACCGCATAGCGGTCTCCAAATGCCGTACCGTCTTCAATTGTCAGCTGATAAAGTGACAGGTGATCAACGCCCAAAGACAAAGCCTCAACCAGCTCACTTTTCCATGCGCCCAAAGACTGCTGCTGCCGCGCGTAAATCAGGTCAAAGCTGACACGGTCAAACGTATTACGCGCAATTTCAAATGCGGACATAGCTTCTTTGGTTGTATGCAAACGGCCGAGTGTCTTCAGATCCGCATCATTCAACGCCTGAATGCCCATCGACACACGATTGACACCGGCGTCCCGGTAGGCCGCGAAACGACTGGCCTCGACCGAGGTTGGATTGGCCTCAAGCGTAATTTCGATGTCATTCGCGATTGGCCAGGTCGCCCTTACCTTCGTCAGAATGCTGTCGACAATCCGGGGCTCCATCAGGCTGGGTGTGCCGCCACCAAAGAACACGGATCGCAGAACGCGCCCTTGCGTTTCCCGGCCTACACGGTCGATCTCGTTCAGATATGCCTTTTCCCACGCTGTTTGATCTATCGATGCCACGACATGAGAATTAAAGTCGCAATATGGACACTTCGCCTGACAAAAAGGCCAATGAATATAAAGGCCAAAGCCCCCACGTTCCCAATCGTCAGGCAAAGCAGCCAGCGATCAGTTTGGCAACGGCGTCCGCCCGGTGGCTAATCTCGTTCTTTTTCCACCGGTCCATCTCGCCAAAGGTCAGTTCATATCCATCAGGTTGAAAAATCGGATCATACCCATGACCTTCATCGCCGCGCATGGGCCAAACCAAGTGACCTTCGACAATGCCGGGAAAAACCTCATCATGCCCGTCTGGCCAGGCTAGGACCAATACACAGTTGAACTGGGCATTCCGAGGATGTGGCGCATCAATTTCATCCAGCTTCTGCTGTGTTTTTTCCATAGCCATCACGAAATTCCGACCATTGGGGGTCTCCGCCCAGTCTGCTGTGTAAACGCCGGGCGCACCATCAAGTGCATCAATAGTGATCCCACTGTCATCTGCCAATGCGGGCAGGCCAGTGGCTTTGGCCGCCGCATGTGCCTTGATCCGAGCGTTCCCCACAAAAGTCGTTTCGGTTTCTTCCGGTTCCGGTAAATTGTGGTCAGCGTTTGAGGTCAGCGTGATGCCATAGGGCCCCAACAGGTGCCGCATCTCTTCCAGTTTGCCCTGGTTGTGCGTGGCTATCACCAATTGATCGCCCGTAAACCGCTTCATCAGGCAACGGCCTGCAGTTGGATCGCAGTCAGCTCCGAGACGCCTTTGTCCGCCAAACCCAGCAAGTTATCCATCTGCGCGCGGCTGAATGTTGAACCTTCGGCTGACATCTGCACTTCAATCAGCTTTCCACTGGTCATGACAAAATTACCATCGACACCGGCTTCGCTGTCTTCGGGATAATCAAGATCCAACACTTCTTGTCCGGCGTAAATGCCGCATGAGATCGCTGCAACCGGATCGATCAGCGGATCGCTGATAACATCACCGGCCTTCATCAGCTGTTGAACGGCCAGCTTTAACGCGACCCAGCCACCCGTGATCGAGGCGCAACGTGTTCCGCCATCCGCCTGTATCACATCGCAATCAACGACAATCTGGCGTTCGCCCAATGCCACACGATCCACGCCGGCCCGCAGCGATCGGCCGATCAGCCGCTGAATCTCTTGTGTTCGTCCAGATTGGCCGTTCTTGGCCTCACGGCGCATCCGCGTGTTGGTGGCGCGTGGCAGCATACCATATTCCGCTGTGACCCATCCAAGGCCGGAATTCTTCAAAAATGGCGGCACTCTCTCGTCTACGGTTGCCGTACAAAGAACATGCGTATTCCCGCATTTGATCAGGCAGGACCCTTCTGCGTGCATCGTGGCACCTGTTTCGATAGATACGGAACGCATTTCATTCGTCTGACGGCCAGATGGGCGCATAAGATCACTCCTGTTGATTGCATCGCTTCGATACGCGGCCCATCTATGAAATCCAACCCCAATTGACGGCATCGCAATCTTCGTTTTAATTGCGCAGTCGCCTTGTGAGAGTACGATGACAGACCTGACGCCCAACATCAGCGAAATGAATGAACGCTCACGCGAAGTTTTTCGCCGTGTGGTTGAAGGATATCTTGAAAGCGGTGCACCTGTTGGGTCACGAACGCTCACCCGCGATTTCTCTGAGAATGTCAGCGCGGCAACGATCCGTAATGTCATGCAGGATCTTGAGTATTTGGGCCTGCTTGATAGCCCGCACATCAGCGCTGGGCGCATCCCGACGCAACTTGGCCTGCGGATGTTTGTTGACGGCCTTTTGGAAGTCGGTGATCTGGCGGGAGAAGACCGGCAAAAAATCGACCAGACCTTTCAATCACAAGATCACGACGTGACCACTGTCCTTGATCATGTTGGTGAGGCGTTGTCGGGCGTCACCCAGGGTGCAAGCCTTGTGCTCACCCCAAAGCGCGAAGCGCCCATTAAGCACATTGAGTTTGTTTCACTCTCCCAAGAGCGGGCGCTCGTCGTTCTGGTGTTTGCTGATGGCCATGTGGAAAACCGAATCTTCACACCGCCTTTGGGGCAAACGCCATCATCCATGCGTGAAGCCGCCAATTTCCTAAATGCTATTGCCACCGGTCATACCCTTGGTGAATTGGGTCAGGTCATTTCCCGTGAAATCACGACGCGACGTCAGGAAATCGATAAGCTGGCTGCCGATCTGGTCGAAAACGGCACGGCGCTTTGGGAAAATGAAGGTGAAACAACCGAACGGCTCATTGTTCGCGGGCGCGGTAACTTGTTGTCGGACAATGACAATGAGGTCGATTTGGACCGCATCCGCACGCTGTTCGATGACCTTGAACGCAAGCGCGATATCGCGCAGTTCCTTGATCTTGCCGAAGCTGGCGATGGTGTTCGCATTTTTATTGGGTCAGAGAACAAATTGTTTTCACTTTCGGGTTCCTCTTTGGTCGTTTCCCCTTATATGAACGCCGACCGAAAGATTATTGGCGCCGTGGGTGTCATTGGGCCGACTCGTCTCAATTATGGGCGGATCGTTCCACTCGTGAGTTATACCGCACAGCTGGTGGGCAAGATGATTGCCGACCGCGCATGACAGGAAAGTGTTGATGGCTGAAAAAGAAGAACAGTTGCAAAGCCTAGATGAGCTAGCCGCAGAGGGCGACGAAATGGAAGCCGCAGCAGCCGGTGTCGGCTTCGATGAGATTGAAGCGCTGCGGGCAGAGCGTGATGATTTCCGTGACAAGTTCATGCGCGCATTGGCGGATGCCGAAAACACCCGAAAGCGTGCAGACCGGGACCGCAGAGAAGCCGAAGACTATGGCGGCTCAAAACTGGCCCGAGACCTTTTGCCGGTTTACGACAACATGCGACGCGCCCTTGATGCCGCGAAAGAGGGTGAACAAGAAGTGCCCGAAGCGTTGCTCGAAGGCATTCAGCTGACGATGCGTGAACTGCTCAATGTGTTCAAAAAACACGGGATTGAACCGATTTCACCGGAAGTTGGTGACAAGTTCGATCCACAAATGCATCAGGCCATGTTCGAGGCACCGGTCCCGGGTACCAAGGCAGGTGATATCATACAGGTTGCTGCCGAAGGTTTCATGCTGCATGACAGACTGCTGCGTCCGGCGCAGGTAGGCGTGTCCTCAACAGTGGCCTAAAACCTCTTATGCCATGACTGAGCGCCATTGAACCGATATGAATGCCTGCGATTTTGCTGACGCTTGACTGCTGGCGTAGCATTCGGTTCGGTAGCCCCCTATATTGTTGTTGAACACTTCCAAAAGGGGAACTGCCATGAGCCTGCGCATCAACGATACGATACCTGACCTGACCGTCGAGACCGATCAGGGCAGCTTTTCACTTCATGATTGGATCGGCGATAGCTGGGCGATCCTGTTTTCGCACCCCAAAGATTTCACGCCGGTTTGCACCACTGAATTTGGCGCGGTTGCGCAGCTTTCCGATGAGTGGGCGAAGCGTGGAACCAAGGTCATTGGCGTCAGCGTCGATGGTGTTGAGGATCACAAGAAGTGGAAAGGCGACATCGAAACCGTCGCTGGCACCAGCGCTGGTTTCCCGATCATTGCCGATAGCGGTCTCGAAGTGTCCAAGGCGTTTGATATGCTGCCCGCAGAGGCCTACCTGCCCGATGGGCGCACACCAGCGGATAGTGCGACGGTGCGATCGGTCTTCATTATCGGACCAGACAAGCAGCTGAAGCTTTCGATGACTTACCCGATGACTGTCGGTCGTAACTTCGCCGAGGTTTTGCGTGCTCTCGATGGTCTTCAAACGTCTGTGGGGAAAGGCGTCGCCACGCCGGCGAACTGGAATGTTGGTGATGACGTGATCATCCCGGCGACGGTCAGCAACGACGACGCAAAAGCCAAGTTCGGAGAGTTCAAAACCGTCTTGCCATATCTGCGGATGACATCTTTGGATGATTGATATGTGGGGTTCTGCTGCTCGCAGAACCCGCAGTCAGAAGCTGAACGATACCGATAGGCCAAGATAGGGATAAAGCGCCAAATCTGCGGCGTCTTCACGAAGATTCTGATAATCGGCGTCTTCATCCACCTCGGATTGCGGAATGTCGCCGCCAGCCGTGACGTTCAGGTCAACGCCATCGACAAACACGGCACCAACTTCTGTATTCACGGCCCATCCATCACCAAAGCGAAGATCGTAGCCAGTCGTCAGCATCGGCGCGATTTCGTTATTGAAACGGGCATCAGTCGTCAGCGAGCCATCGCCATAGGTGACGCCATCAATCACAATTGGATCGCCAGCCGTAGCCTCGGTGAAGCCGTCAAAGGATGTGTTTGAAAAGAAAAGCCCACCGGAAACACGCCACCCGCTATCGGTCGGGTAGTAGTCGACAAGCGTTGCAACCCCACCAAGCTGGCCGTCAATATCATAAGTGGTGTCGCCGTTGATGTTTTCGGTTTCCGAATAGGACAGCCCGCCCATCAGAGCGCCGCGTAATCTGATGTTGTCGGCCAGATTGTAGCCAGCCTCCAGGTTGCCACCAAAGCTCGACACGCCCAATGCCACGACTACTTCGCCGCTTTCCTGTGTTTGCCCGGATGTCGCGACAACCAATCCCAGCGCGGCAAATGCGGTAATTCCAAAAATCTTCATTCCCAATGATCCCCTTGGCGGCCTCTCGAGAATCCATGTTTGGATGAGTTTTGTTTATAACAAATTAAAGGCCGCGCTGTTTCCAACGCGGCCTCCGTATTTCGGTTTGGGTTAAGGTTAGCCCTCAGCTGCCTCTTCTTTAGCGACCTCTTTACCGGTTTCCTGATCAACCATTTTCATGGCCAAACGGACCTTACCGCGATCATCAAAACCAAGCAGCTTGACCCAGACTTCCTGACCTTCTTTCAGAACGTCGGAAGGGTGGTTCAGGCGGCGGTTTTCGATCTGGGATACGTGGACCAGACCATCGCGCTTGCCGAAGAAGTTCACGAAAGCACCAAAGTCGACCAGTTTCACGACTGTCCCTTTGTAGATCACGCCTTCTTCCGGTTCGGCCACAATCGAGTGGATCATGTCATAGGCTTTCTTGATCGCCTCGGCATCGTTGGACGCCAGCTTGATCACGCCATCGTCGTTGATATCGACCTTGGCACCGGATGTTTCCACGATCTCGCGGATAACCTTGCCGCCCGAACCGATCACTTCACGGATCTTGTCGACAGGGATGTTCATCGTTTCGATCTTGGGTGCGTGGACGCTGAATTCCTGTGCGCCGGTGATGGCTTTGCCCATCTCGCCGAGGATATGCAGGCGGCCTGCCTTGGCTTGGTCCAGTGCTTTGGACATGATTTCTGGCGTGATGCCCGCGATCTTGATGTCCATTTGCAGCGATGTGATGCCGTTCTCGGTACCAGCAACTTTGAAGTCCATATCGCCAAGGTGGTCTTCGTCACCCAGAATATCGGACAGGATGGCGTATTCGCCGTCGTCTTCCATCACCAGACCCATGGCCACACCGGCAACCGGTGCTTTCAGTGGTACGCCAGCGTCCATCATGGACAAGGACCCACCACAGACGGATGCCATCGAAGAGGACCCGTTGGATTCAGTGATCTCGGATACGACGCGGATTGTGTATGGGAAGTCGGTTGCGGCAGGCAGAACAGCCTGAAGCGCGCGCCATGCCAGCTTACCATGACCAATCTCACGACGGCCCGGGCCAGAGACACGACCAACTTCACCGACCGAATAGGGTGGGAAGTTGTAATGAAGCATGAAGTTGGACTTATACATGCCGGTCAGTGCGTCGATCATCTGTTCGTCGTCACCGGTGCCCAGTGTTGTCACGACCAGACCTTGGGTTTCGCCGCGTGTGAACAGGGCCGAACCGTGTGTCCGTGGCAAAATGCCGGTCTCGGACACGATAGGACGGATGGTATCCAGCGCACGCCCGTCGATCCGCTTGCCGTTCTTGACGACATCGCCGCGCAGAACGCCGGACTCAAGCTTCTTGAGCGCTGCGCCCAGGTTGCCATCTTCCTGCTGTTCTTCGGTCAGCGATTCAACGATTTCGGCCTTTGCAGCAGACACCGCAGCAGTACGTTCCTGCTTGTCAGTGATCGCATAAGCGGCGCGCATCTTGTCTTCGCCGGCAGCCTTCACAGCTGCGAACAGGTCAGAGTAGTCAACCGGCTGGAAGTCAAACGGCTCTTTCGCGCAGTCTTCGGCCAGATCAATGATCAGCTCGATCACGGGCTGGATTTGCTCGTGGGCGAAAGTCACAGCGCCGAGCATTTCTTCTTCGGTCAGCTCGTAGGCTTCGGATTCCACCATCATTACGGCGTCTTTGGTGCCGGCAACAACAAGGTCCAAACGCTGCTCTGGGTTCAGGCGCAGGTTATGCATATCGTCGATTTCCGGGTTCAGGATGTAGTCGCCATCCACAAAACCAACGCGGGCCGCCGCAATCGGACCCCTGAACGGTGCGCCGGAAATTGTCAGAGCAGCCGAGGCTGCGATCATAGCGACCATATCGGGGTCATTGACCAGATCGTGTGACAGCACCGTACACATCACCAGAACTTCGTTCTTGAAGCCGGGGACGAACAGGGGGCGGATCGGACGGTCGATCAAGCGGGCGGTCAGCGTTTCTTTTTCCGTTGGCCGTGCTTCGCGCTTGAAAAAGCCGCCTGGCACTTTACCGGCGGCGTAATACTTCTCTTGGTAGTGGACGGTCAGGGGAAAGAAGTCCTGTCCGGGTTTTTGGGCGCGTGCGAATGTCACGTTGGCCATAACGCTGGTTTCGCCCAGCGTTGCGATGACAGAGCCATCGGCTTGGCGGGCAACCTTGCCCGTTTCCAGTGTGAGCGTTTCTTCGCCCCACTGCATCGATTTTTTCACTTCGTTAAACATCATGTTTTCCTAGTTGGCCTCATTGGCCTTTTGCGTAGGGGGCGTATTCCCCCTCATCCCGGTATCTTCTTTGTCGGGCGCTGGGATGCGGGCGCCGGCTCTCAGATTGGCGCGGCATAGCTTAATTCCAAAGTGTTGGGAAGGGGGAGGTTAGAGGCGCCAAATACGGAAACTTTAGGGCGCTGCGACCGGCGCTTTGCCTTTAGAATACAGTATTTGCTGGGTTTGAGCAGTCCAAAGAGGCTTTGCGCGTTTGTCGCGAATGACGCAACAATGCCCCTTTAAATCATGAATGTTTCCGGTTTGCGCCCGATTTTCGGCATATTGGACCCGTATTCAGGCATCATGAATTTGGTTTATTTTGAAAATTATTCTCAGTCACAGGGCGTTTGCAAGACGTCAGATCGTACACCAACGCGTCCCTCCGTGTCGGTGTCCTTCACGATTAAGCGCACAACATTGTCGATGTCTTTTGCAGCACCAGCGGCGTCAGTACGCCCGACCCCCAGAGATCAAGACTGGCTGGAGCTGCTGACGCATCCCTGATGCCTATCTTGGGCGCAGCATGAAATCCCTGTTTACGTTGCCGACAAAACAGCGCGGAAAGTAGGGATAAGTGTCTGTCGCAAAGTAGGTATACGTCCCATTTATCATTCCGCCGTTGCAAGCATCAAGCGTGCCTGTGCCAGACTGGTAAACCCAGTCTTCTTCGTAAGTGCCATCATATGTCCCGTAGGGCGGGGTTGGTCGCTCACCGGTCATCAGTACCCAGGATGACGTCGCCGTTGTTGGGCTATAGTGGATTTCAAACCCATCCGGGGCGTACCCGACATGTGTACCTTGAATTGACCCAAGATAGCTGGGTGCCATCGCGTGGTAGTGATAAAGTCCGCTGCGGTCTGTGTGACCGTTTTCGGAATCCATCCCAAGGCTTCTGGGATCATGCATTGCTTGTTGGCGCCAGCCGCTTGTAGGGTTGTCGCTAAGTTGTCGACGGCCATTTGGGTCGTAATAGCCCGCTGTATACGGCCTGATAGGAATACCGGTTAGCGTCACCCCAACCGTTGAAAGCCCGTCTACGATCTGGCCGCTTTGCTCTGGGGCGGCATCAAAGCAAAATTGCAAGGTCTGCGGTCGAAAAGCGTTTGGGTTTGCGCGATTTGGAAATTGCCCGATAGCATGATTGGGCGTGTCATTTGATGTCATGCACAGCATATCGCCGGATTGCTCTAACGGCAGATGGTCCCCATCCGCGGCTGCCAGTGTCGCGTTAAATATGATAGCAATTGCAAAACCAGTTCTTTTTGAAAGCGTCATCTTCTATTCCTCAATTTTGTAAGCAGAGAGTAGAACGATTTTGAAACCGTTTTCTGGCATGACTGCCGCTGGGTTGGCGTAATCCCGCTCTTGTTCGCTGAATCTTAGTGTGAGAATGTAAGCCTGAGCAGAAAACCAACAAAACAGGCCCCCTGAATGAGCGCCGCAACGCTACTCCGCGATGTCTTCGGCTTTGATGCGTTCCGGCCGGGCCAACAAGAGATTGTTGAGGCCGTTGTTGATGGACGCAACACCTTGGCAATCATGCCCACTGGCGGTGGCAAGTCACTCTGTTTCCAGCTGCCCGCTTTGGTGCGGGACGGAGTGACGGTTGTGATATCCCCTTTGATTGCGCTGATGCGTGATCAGGTGCGGGCGCTGCGCGAAGCCGGGGTTGAGGCGGGCGCACTGACCTCGGGAAACACGCCGGAAGAGACCGATGCGGTCTGGGAGGCGCTGGAGGCAGGCACACTCAAACTGCTTTACATGGCACCGGAAAGACTGGCCTCTGGCGGAACGGTGCAAATGCTGCGCCGCGCTGGGATCGGGCTGATTGCCGTGGACGAGGCGCATTGTGTCAGCCAATGGGGTCATGACTTCCGACCTGATTATCAGCGCATTGGTGAATTACGGCGTGTGCTCGACGTCCCGCTGGCGGCTTTCACCGCGACAGCGGATGCCGAAACGCGCGAAGAAATTGTCCAAAAGCTTTTTGACGGTGTTGAGCCCGTCAGCTTTCTGCATGGCTTTGATCGGCCAAATATTCACCTGGCCTTCGCTGTAAAGGATGGCCCCCGCAACCAGATCCTCAACTTTGCCGCCGCCCGCAAAGGACAATCCGGCATCGTATACTGCGGAACCCGTGCCAAGACAGAAACGCTCGCCAAGGCACTGGCTGATGCGGGTCATCTTGCATGTCACTACCACGGCGGGATGGAGGCCGAAGATCGCCGCATCGTCGAACGCCGTTTTCAGCAGGAAGACGGGCTGATCGTTTGCGCCACGGTCGCCTTTGGTATGGGCATCGACAAACCCGATATCCGTTGGGTTGCCCACGCCGACTTGCCCAAATCGATCGAGGCTTATTATCAAGAAATCGGCCGCGCGGGACGGGACGGGGCACCGGCGGAAACGCTCACCTTGTTTGGCCCTGACGACATCCGCTACCGAAGGCAGCAGATTGACGAAGGGCTGGCCCCGCCGGAACGGCGCGCCGCAGATCACGGGCGGCTCAACGCGCTTTTGGGTCTGGCCGAAGCTCTGCGGTGCAGACGGCAAAACCTGCTAGAATATTTTGGTGAGGCACCCGAACCCTGTGGCAACTGCGACCTTTGCGAAAAACCGGCTGAAATCTTTGACGGAACGACCCCCGTGCGTATGGCGCTATCTGCGGCCTTAAGAACCGAGGAGTGGTTTGGGTCCGGCCATCTAATCGACATTCTGCTCGGCAATATGACCGATAAGGTGCAGCAGCGTAGCCACGATGCGCTACCGACTTTCGGTGTGGGCAAAGACTATGACAAACGGCAATGGCAAGCGATCTTTCGGCAGATGATGGGTCATGACCTGTTGCGCCCCGACCGTGAACGGCATGGTGCGCTCAGGATGACGGAACGGGCCCGCCCCATCTTGCGTGGTGAGGCGACAATCGAGCTGCGTCGCGACACGATCCGCGCCGCCAAGGGCTCTGGCCCCAAAGTGCGGATGCTGGTCAGTGAAGAAGACGCCCCCTTGCTCTCTGCGTTGAAGGCTAAACGGCGGTATCTGGCTGAACAGGCAAATGTACCCGCCTATATTATCTTCAACGATCGGACCTTGATCGAAATGGCTGAGAAAAAGCCCACGACGCTAGATCAGATGGCCAGGATCGGTGGGGTCGGGGCGAAAAAGCTGGAAAGCTACGGGGCCGATTTTCTGGACGTCATTACTGGCGCTGTCGAAGAGGTCCACCCGGCAAGACGGAAACTGGCGGGCCGGGACGAAGGGGCCATCTACGATCAGTTGCTTGAGGCACAAGCGTCTTTGACGCGTGGCCCGCAAGGTCTGGACAAACCGATGAGTTGCTCTGCTTCCATGCTGGCTAAGGTCGCCCAAATGCGTAGCGCCGACATGGATTATCTAAGCCGCGTTATCGGCGACAGATACACCGAACGATTCGGTGAGGCATTTTTGGAAGTGCTGGCTGGCAATTAGGCTGGTCTGCGAACGGTCGGTTAATCCACCATCACCGGTCGCCCCTCGGCCAAAGAAAGTGCTGCTGCATCCGCCAAAATCTGGGCGCGCAGCCCGTCTGTGATACTGGGTGTCATTGCGTTGCCGGTAGATACCGCTCGCACAAAATGCTGCATCTCTGCCCGATACGCCGCATCGTAGCGTTCCAGAAAGAAATGCTGCGCCGGGGCCTTTTGAAAGCCTGCACCAGTCGCCACCTCAACGGTGGTTTCCAACACGTTTTCGGCCCGTAACATCCCGCGTGCGCCATGCACCTCGATCCGCTGGTCGTAACCATAACTGGCCCTGCGTGAGTTCGATATCTGGCAGATCTTGCCGCTTGCTGTCGTTAGTGTGACTGCCGCAGTATCCACGTCACCGGCCCGCCCTATATCCGGGTCGAAAAGGGCCGCACCAACCGCATAGATGCTGACCGGTTCCTCACTCAGCAAGAACCGGGCCATATCGAGATCGTGAATCATCATGTCCCGAAACAACCCACCCGAGGTTTCGATATAGCTGAGGGGCGGCGGTCCGGGGTCTCGTGAAATGATGATGACCGTTTCGACATCTCCAATTTCGTCATCAAAGATACGCTGTTGAACAGCCGCGAAGTTTGGATCGAAACGGCGGTTGAATGCGGTCATGAACGGCACATGGGAGGCCTCGACCAGTTCAATGCATTTACGAATGCGGTCGGCTGACAGGTCCACCGGCTTTTCGCAAAAGATGGCCTTGCCAGCAGACGCAGCTTTATGGATCAGGTCGTAATGTGTTTCGGTCGGGGTGCCGATGACAACTGCGTCCACATTCGGGCTTGCGATAAGGGCATCAGGTTCCATGACCTCTGCCCCGGTTCTTTCCGCCAAGATACGGGCCGGGTCTGCAAATGCATCGGCGACAGCGGTGACAGTCGCGTCATCAATCTGTGCAATGGATCGAGCATGAACCTGTCCGATACGTCCGCAACCCAAAAGTCCGATCCGCAGCATGTTATGCCCCCTTCAGCGCCCTCAGAACCCGGCGCGTTGCCGCTACAACAGGTTCATGGGTTTCTTTCAAAATTTGCACGCGATCAAACCGGGTCGGATCGGCATTCACCGCGTCACGCAGGGCCTCGCCAAAGGCCATCCGCAGCTCTGTCCCGATATTGAATTTGCAGATATTTGAGCCACGGGCGAGTGCCGTGCGCTGTGCAACCGGAACGCCAGACCCGCCGTGAATGACCAACGGGACATCCGTCACCGCTTCGATCATGCGAATGCGTGCCTCGTCCAAGCCACCCTCTTTGTCCTGTTGCAGATGCACATTGCCCACAGAAACCGCCATGGCATCGACGCCGGTTTCCTTGGCAAACTGCGCGGCCTCATCCGGGTCGGTTCCGGCAGAGCCTTCGCCACCTGAATAACCCACAAAGCCTATCTCACCCTCGCAGGACACTCCTGCTGCATGGGCCATCTTCGCAATGGCGCGTGTCTCTTCGATATTGTCTGTCAGCGGCTTTCGCGATCCATCGAACATCACCGATGTAAAACCGCAATCAATCGCCGTCCGACACTCCTCAGCGGTATAGCCGTGATCCAGATGGGCGACGACTGGCACCGATGCGGCTTCGGCAAGATGCCGGAACATTTTTCCAAGGATTGGTAGTGGGGTATGTTCACGGCAGGATGGCCCCGCCTGCAGGATCACCGGTGCATTCTCTGCCTCTGCCGCCGCCACATAGGCCCGCATGTCCTCCCAACCCAGAGTGACAAGCCCGGCCACCGCGTACCCGCCTGTCAATGCGGGATGCAAAACCTCGGACAGTGTGGCCAGTGTCATTTGAACTTTGCCACCATATCCATGATGCCCGGAATGGTTTTCAGCTGCTCTTCATGGGTAGGCTGGAAATACTGTTTCAATGACCGCTGGCTAAGCCCGCCCAGAATTGTGAAATAGTACATCTCATAACCCGGTAGCACCGCGCAGGGATGGTAGCCTTTGTCGATCAGGACCGTTGAGCCATCCATGATGTGATACGCATCGCCTGGTTTGTTATCTTCGCGCTGCAGCATCTGAAGGCCTGACCCATAGTCCGGGCGAAAGCGGAAATTGTAGGTCTCATCATGGCGCGTCTCATCAGGCAGACGATCCGTGTCGTGCTTGTGGCTTGGAAAGCCCGACCAGCCACCTGCACCGACGGTGTACAGCTCAGATACCAGCAAGCGACCAACCCGATCATGATATTGGGCGCCGAGGATATGTTTGATCTTGCGATGGGTTTTGGTGTCGTCCGATCCGTATTGCACAACATCAAGATCAGCGGCCCGCACATCGAAAGGTTCAAGTACCTTGTCATGCTTGGCACCCGCAACGAAGGTTTCTGTTTCGTCGGTCAGACAAGTGATGCGGACCGTTGCGCCGACAGGAACGTAAACGCCCTCTGGCTCGCCATCCCAGACGTCCTTGGTGCGTTGCCCAAGATCGTCATAAAACGCGCCGTCAACGTCGACACTCACGGTGCCGGTCGCAGGCACCACACAGGTCTCGTAGCCGGGTACGTTATATTCGAACACCTCGCCTTTTCTGAGTTTGACGATGTTGTAATAGTTCAGTGGCACAAGGCCATGTTCAACATCGACGATCGGTTCGTTCTGGTTGTCATAGGGCGCGATATGCATCTGCGTCTCCTTTCAGGATAAGGTAGGTCCGGGTTGAGCGGCCAGAAAGTCATCAAGCTCGGCTGAAGTGGGCATGGCCCCGGCACAACCCGGCTTTGACACAACGATTGCGGCACATGCAGACCCGCGCAGCACCGCGTCGCGAAGCGATTTCCCATCAGCGATAGAGGCGAGAAGCCCAGCCATGAAACTGTCGCCCGCCCCATTCGGTTTCACGGGTTTCGTCTCATAGATGCCGGTGCGGATTTCCTGCCCGTCGGCGAAGGTGACAGCGCCCTCGGCGCCCATCTTGTAAATCACAACCCGGCCCGGCTTTGCGGCCAATTCGCGGGCCTTGCACAGCCCCTTGTCCATGCCGCCAGCCATAAAGCCGAATTCCTCATCATTCCCGACGATCAGATCGCTTTCATCCCCAGCGCGTGACAGCACATCGGCAGCAACGGCAGGCGACGGCCAGGAATAGGGGCGATAATCAATATCGAAAATCACCGGCAACCCCGCTGCGCGCGCGTTCTCAAAGGCGCGAAATGTGGCTCCGCGCGAAGGTTCAGCCGCAAAAACCGTTCCTGCGGTGATCAAGGCACCATATGCGGAGCAATCAACCGCATCGACATCGGCCTTCGTTACTTGAAAATCAGCGGCACCATTGCGGTAGATGACGTTTTGAAAGTCCTCGATACAGCTTTCATAAACGGCCAGTGAGTTGCGAAACTCTCCCCCAACTGCCCGCACATATTGGGTATCAACGCCATAATCCCGCAGCCGGTTCACACAGAACCGACCGACCGCGTCGTCCGAGACTGATGTGACCAGTGCCGCTTTGCTTCCCAGCTTGCTCAGACCGACGCAAATATTCGCGGACGACCCGCCAAGATCGGCGTGAAATGTATCGGCATCTTCGCTCTTCACCCCCGGCGGGGTGGCGTACATATCCATCCCGGCGCGCCCAAAGACCACAAAACGGTTTTTGCTGATACCGTCCAGGAGGGCGCTCATCATACACCCCGTCGTTGTTTGTCGCGCGAGGCTTCCCAATCGATATGCGCTTGCCGCACTTTCTCATCGTCAGAAACATGCGGCGTTCCGACCTCCCACCAGGCATGACCTTGGTCCGTCCAGCCGTCATAGGGGTCGACATCCATCACGATCACATAGGTTTTGTCCGAAGCCTTCGCACGCTTGAACGCGTCCCCCAACTCAGCGGGCGAGGCGACCTTTTCTGCCGCAGCACCCATCGCTGCTGCATGCGCTACAAAGTCGACGGCAAAGGGTGATGGGATCGTCGGGCAGTCTTCAATCAGATTGTTGAAGCTTTCATTGCCCGTGTTGTTCTGGAGTTTGTTGATGACGGCAAAGCCGCCATTGTCCAGCACCAGAACGATCAGCTTTTTGTCACTCAAAACGCTGGAATAGATGTCCGAATTGAGCATCATGTATGACCCGTCACCGCAGAAGGTAACAACGTCCCGATCAGGTTCTCGTTGTTCCTGCGCGATGCGTGCGCCCCAGGCACCAGCGATTTCATAACCCATGCAGGAAAAGCCGAACTCGACATCTACAGTACCGATGTCCAACGTGCGCCAGTTGGCTGTGACTTCAGCAGGAAGGCCACCCGCCGCCGCAACAATTCGGTCGCGTGGATCACACAGGTCATTCACCACACCAATGGCCTGCGCGTAGGAATTGGGACGATTTCCATGGGCCACGTTCTTGGCCACATAAATATCCCACTTCTTGCGCGCGCCTTGTGCAAAAGACACCCAGTCGGCAGGGGCGGCATAGTCCAATGCATCGGTAAGGGATTTTATTGACTGTTTCGCGTCACCGACAACGGGCAACGACATATGCTTGCCAGCATCGTAACGGCCTGCATTGACCGAAATAAACTGCGCATCCTTGTCGAAGGCTGTCCAGGAGCCGGTTGTGAAATCCTGCAACCTCGTCCCAATAGCCAGAATGACATCGGCCCTTTCGGCAACCGCGTTGGCACTGTCCGAACCTGTTACACCAATGGGGCCGATATTAAGAGCGTGGGTGGCGACCATATTGGCCCGGCCCGCGATGGTTTCGACAACCGGGATCTGATGTTTCTCAGCAAAGCTGGTCAACTCAGCGGTGGCCCCGGAATACTGCACACCGCCGCCTGCGATAATCATCGGGCGCTGGGCTGTTTGCAGTAAGGCAACCGCATCTGCGATCTCAGCCGGGTCAGGCGTCTGACGGCGGATACGATGCACGCGTTTTTCAAAGAACTTGGTGGGATAATCATAGGTCCAGCCCTGCACGTCTTGTGGCAAACCCAAAAAGACCGGGCCGCAATCAGCTGGGTCCAGCATGGTGGCAATGGCATTTGGCAGGGAATGAAGTATCTGCGCAGGATGGCAAATCCGATCCCAATAGCGCACCACCGGTTTGAAAGCATCGTTCACGCCAAAGGTCGGATCGCCGAAATTCTCCATCTGCTGTAAAACAGGGTCCGGCAGGCGGGTGATAAATGTATCCCCACAAAGCAAAAGCATCGGCAGGCGGTTTGCGTGCGCCAACCCCGCAGCCGTCAAAAGATTTGCCGTACCCGGACCAGCCGATGCTGTGCAAAACATGAATCGCTGCCGTAGCCACTGCTTGGCATATCCGGCAGCGGCGAAACCCATGCTTTGTTCGTTTTGACCACGATAGAGGGGAAGCTCCTCGCGCACGCCGTTTAACGCTTCACCCAGACAGGTTACGTTGCCATGACCAAAGATGCCAAAACCCCCGCCACACAAGCGCAACTCTTCGCCGTCAATCTTGATGAATTGATTGGAAAGCCAACGGATAATCGCTTGGGCGGTCGTTAGACGGATCGTAGCTTGTGTCGTCATTTCAGCGCGAATCCTCCCGGAAAATTCTGTGCGCCGCAAAGAGAATGCAGCTTGCGGGAATTAGATTTCCAGAATACAGTTTTTGCAACCGGTTGCAAATGGTATTTCGGTGGGGAGATTTAACAAAGTGGTGCAGATTGGCATCGGCATTCTGGGTGGTGGGTACATGGGCAAGGCCCATGCGGCAGCCATGTCTGCTGTCGGGGCGGTGTTCGATACGCGCCTGCGACCCCGACTGGAGATGGTTTGCGCGTCCACTCACCAAAGCGCCGAACGCTACCGCGACGCCTATGGCTTTGCCCGCGCCACGCATGATTGGCGCGTACTTGTCGACGACCCCAAGATAGAAGCGATCATCATTGCGACCCCGCAGGAAACTCACCGCGCGATTGCCGAGGCGGCTTTTGCCAAGGGCAAACCGGTGTTTTGTGAAAAACCTCTGGGAGCATCGTTAGAGGACAGCGCGGCCATGGTCGCAGCGGCTGAGTCCGCGGGCGTCGCGAATATGGTCGGGTTCAACTACATCCGCACGCCCGCCAGTCAATTTGCACGCAAGCTTATCGCAACAGGCGAAATCGGTGAAATCACATGGTTCCGTGGCGAACATACCGAAGATTTTTACAGCGACCCGCAAGCGCCCGCCACATGGCGGACCAATGGGATGGCAAACGGAACCATGGGCGATCTCGCACCACATATGATCAACGCGTCCCTTGCCCTTATTGGGCCAATCGCACGGGTCATGGCCGAGGTGGAAACCGTTCACAAAGAACGCCCAGGCGGAGACGTCACAAACGATGATCAGGCGCAGATGATGTGCCGGTTTGAAAACGGAACGATGGGCCAGATGTTTTTCTCGCGCATCGCGACCGGGCGAAAGATGGGCTACGCCTACGAAATCACCGGGACCAAGGGTGCGATCCGTTTCGATCAGGAAGATCAAAACGCCCTTTGGCTTTATCGTTCAGATGATCCGGAAGCGGAAAGAGGCTTTCGTAAAATCCTGACCGGTCCGGCCCATCCGGACTATGAACCTTTCTGCCAGGGGCCGGGCCACGGCACCGGCTACCTCGACCAGATCATCATAGAAGCACGCGACTTTCTAAACGCCATTGATGCCGGCCAACAGGTTTGGCCAACCTTTCGCGACGGGCATGAGGTGAACCGGATCATCGCAGCGGCACTGTCCTCGACCCAAGAGAAAACCTGGAAAGACATTCAGGACTTCTGAACATCGGAGATACAATAAATGACGATAAGAATCGGGAATGCGCCATGTTCTTGGGGTGTCGAATTCGCGAATGATCCGCGAAACCCGACCTGGCGCTCTGTGCTGCGCGATTGCGCCGCCGCTGGCTACAAAGGCATTGAGCTGGGGCCAGTAGGTTTCATGCCCGAAGACCCCGCCGTGCTGGCAGATGCGCTGGCCGAGAACGATCTGGAACTGATCGGCGGCGTCGTTTTTCGACCGTATCATGACCCGGATGCATGGAGCGAAGTGTTGGATGCCACGCATCGCACTGCCAGCGCACTCCGGGCACATGGCGCGGAGCATCTTGTCTTGATTGACTCCATCTCGCCCCGCCGTGCAGCTACCGCAGGACGTGCCGACAAGGCCGAGCAGATGGGCAAGGCCGAATGGATCGCCTATCGCAACCGGATCGCCGAAACAGCACGGATCGGAACAGAAGAATACGGTCTAACGGTCGGCATCCATGCGCATGCCGCAGGCTTTATGGACTTTGAGCCAGAGCTTGATCGGTTACTGGACGAGGTCGATGAAAGCATCCTGAAAATCTGCTTTGACACCGGCCACCACTCTTACGCGGGCTTCGATCCGGTCGCCTTTATGCGGCGGCGTATGGATCGGATATCGTACATGCACTTCAAAGACATTTCGCCCGTGGTCAAAGCCGACGTGATTGCCAACCGCACCGGTTTTTATGACGCCTGCGGTCAGGGGATCTTCTGCAATCTGGGTGATGGGGACGTTGATTTTCCAACGGTGCGTCAGGTGCTTTTGGATGCTGGTTTTGAAGGTTGGTGCACGGTTGAGCAAGACTGCGACCCGACATTGGACCCCGACCCGCTCGGCGATGCGCGAAAGAACCGCGAGTATCTTGAATCTATCGGGTTTAGCTAGGGAGGAAGGCTCGTGGAGAAATTGAAATGGGGCATGATCGGCGGCGGTGAAGGCAGCCAGATCGGGCCAGCACATCGCCTGGGTGCGGGTCTGGATGGGGCCTTTGAGTTTGCAGCAGGTGCGCTGGATCATCGTCCCGACGTCGGTCGGGATTACGGCAGAAAACTGGGCCTGAGCGCCGATCGATCCTATGGCGATTGGCAAGAAATGCTGGCCGGCGAAAGCGCACGCGACGATCACGTCGATCTCGTTACAGTGGCGACGCCAAACGCAACCCATTTCGAGATCACGAAGGCTTTTCTGGAGGCCGGGTTTCATGTGCTATGCGAAAAACCCATGACCATGACGGTCGAGGAAGGCGAAGAAATCGTCGGGCTTTCCAAAGAAACCGGAAAAATCTGCGCGGTGAATTACGGATATTCGGGCTACTCGCTCGTCCGACATATGCGGGCCATGGTGGCGCGCGGCGATCTGGGCAAGATCCGGCTGGTCAAAGCTGAATTCGCACACGGCCATCACGCTGACGCAGCCGACGCTGACAATCCACGGGTACGTTGGCGGTACGATCCCGCACAAGCGGGCGTGTCCGCGCAATTCGCTGATTGCGGTATCCACGCCCTGCATCTTGCGTCGTTTGTTCTGGGTCAGGAAGTCCGCACGCTTTCGGCTGACACCGTTAGCTGCATTGAAAGCCGTGTGCTTGAAGACGATGCGATGGTGAACCTTCGCTTTGACGGTGGCACGGTGGGGCGGTTGTGGACCAGCTCGATCGCCATTGGGCGACAGCATGGCTTGACCCTTCAGGTCTTTGGGGAAAATGGCGGGCTGCGCTGGGCGCAGGAACAACCGAACCAGCTTTACTGGATGCCGCTGGGCGAGCGTTTGCAAGTGATAGAACGGGGAGAGGCCAACCTCAGCCCGGAGGCCGACCGCACGACACGGGTGACAATCGGCCACGCAGAGGGGATGCCGCTCGCATTTGCCAATATCTATAGCGACCTTGCCGAAGCGATCTGCGCCGATAAGGAAAAACGCGAGATGGACATGGCGGCCAATCTCTATCCACGGGCGGAAGATGGGTTGCGGTCAATGGCGGCTGTTTTTGCGGTCGCGGAAAGCGGTGCGAAGAAAGGCGAATGGGTTGATGCCCGCCCACCGATGTTTCGGTAAGCGAATGATCGACCGCTTAACTTTGCTTGCCGAGCGGGCGCAACGTACCGCGTTCAATGACTGAGCAAGGGAAAACGCGGGTTTCGGGATAACGGTCGGGCTCATCCAGCATGGCTACCATCAGCTCAATGGAAGAGGTTACGATTTGGCGGATGGGTTGATGAATTGTGGTCAGGTCAATGTTTTCCCAACCGGCCATCTCCATGTCGTTCAAACCAATGACGCCAATATCATCCGGCACCGAATATCCGCGATCTTTGATTGCGGACAGCGCGCCAATTGACAGGACATCGTCACCGCAGAAAAAGGCCTGTGCCGGGCTGTCATCAAGCAGGCGCATCATTTCGCGCCGACCGGCGTTGAATGAATACGCATCGGCAAAGGAATACGACGTCTTGATATCTGGATGCGCCGACAATTCCGACATGAAGCCGGAATAGCGGTCTTGTGTCGACGTTGCTGTCTGCGGCCCACCAAGAAACGCCACACGCTCATAACCGCGGCTAACCAGTTCCCTTGCCGCCATGCGACCGCTCTCGACGTTATCGATACCAACCACATGAACCTGCGGCGCCAGGGAGCAGCGACCAAAGGAATGGACAACGGGGACGCTGGCGTCACGGAACGCCTTGGCAAACTCTGGGGGAAGGGTGGAAGAGGCGACAACAACACCGTCCACGGAATACTGACGTAGCATGCGGACAGAGTTCTCTGGATTCGTTTCATCCGTCAGATTGACAAGAAGCGGTCGCAAACCACGGTCCTGAAGACCGCGCGTAAACAGATCAAAGACCTGCAGGAAAATCGGGTTGTGAAAGTTGTTTGATACAAGCCCGATCAGTTTTGTCCGGCCGGTGGTCAGCGATGAGGCCAAGGCATTGGGACTATACCCTAAATCTCTTGCAGCCCTTTCAACCTGACGCCGCATTTTATCGGAAACGGATGCGCCTTCGGTGAAGGTACGCGAGACAGCAGACCGGGATACCCCGGCGCGTTCTGCAACATCCTTCAAGGTGACAGCCATCTTGATCCCCGCTTGTTCGCGTCCAGCTTTACTTGGCCAGACGCGTTTCTTCAAATAGCATAAAATGGGAATGGCTTTTTGCAACCGGTTGCAAAAAGTTGGGAAATGTGGTTGGTTGAGAGTCGGAGCGGCGGGTAAACCCGCCCCTGCACCTTGAACGGTGAATGATTGGGAGGAAATCATGAAGTCACTGATGACAAAAATTGCTGTGGCAACCGCGGTTGCTGCTGTACCGCTGACGATGGCCACTACCGCGTCGGCAGAAGGCGAAAAATACATTCTTATCAGCCACGCACCTGACAGCGATAGCTGGTGGAACACGATCAAGAACGGCATCGCGCTGGCGGCCGAACAAATGGATGTGGATGTCGAATACCGGAACCCGCCGACCGGCGACCTTGCCGACATGGCCCGGATTATTGAACAGGCCACCGCCGCAGGACCAAACGGCATCATCACCACTTTGGCAGATTACGATGTGCTGAAGGGACCGATTCAAACTGCCGTCGATTCGGGGATTGATGTGATCATCATGAACACCGGAACACCCGAGCAGGCTAGCGAAATTGGCGCGCTGATGTATGTCGGTCAGCCTGAATATGACGCAGGTCTCGCCGCAGGCCAGCGGGCGAAATCCGATGGTGTCGGATCGTTCCTTTGTGTGAACCACTATATCGTGCAGCCGTCTTCGACTGACCGGTGTCAGGGCTTTGCCGACGGTTTGGGCATTGAACTGGGCGAGCAAATGATTGACGCAGGCCAAGACCCGGCCGAGATCAAAAACCGGGTGCTCGCCTATCTGTCAGCCAATCCTGATACGGAAGCGGTGCTGGCACTGGGGCCGACATCAGCTGATCCGACAATTCTGGCGCTGGAAGAAAACGGCATGGCCGGTGATATCTACTTCGGTACCTTCGATCTGGGTGGCGAAATCGTCAAAGGTATCCAGTCCGGTGTCATCGAATGGGGCATCGACCAGCAACCATTCCTGCAGGCCTATCTGCCAGTTGTCGTGCTGACCAACTACCACCGCTATGGCGTCTTGCCAGGTAACAACATCAATTCAGGCCCGGGCTTTGTGACCGCCGACGGCTTGGAAAAAATCGAAGAGTTTGCGGGCGAATACCGCTAAATTCCGAACGAAAGGCGCCACCTCACGTGGCGCCTTTCACGCGTGAAAATCCAGATCTTTAGTCACGAGGGAGTAGTCGGATGAACGACGCGGCCCAACCAGGCGATCAAACCGACGAACGCGTCAAGCAGATTTCATCGATCCGCAAAGCACTGATCCGGCCAGAGCTGGGCGGGATTGTCGGCACGGTCGCTGTCTTCACCTTCTTCCTGCTCTTTGCTTTCGATAGCGGCATGTTCGAAAGTCAGGGCGTCATGAACTGGTCCATTGTGTCGGCTCAATTCATGATCATCGCTGTCGGCGCCTGTCTTCTCATGATCGCGGGGGAGTTCGACCTGTCCGTTGGCTCTATGATCGGCTTTGCGGGCATGATGATAGCCATTTTCTCCGTGACCCTCAGTTGGCCGGTCTGGATGGCGATCCTTGTCACCTTCACGCTCTGTATCGCGATTGGTGCGCTTAACGGGTTTATCGTCGTGCGCACCGGCCTGCCTAGCTTCATCGTAACCCTTGCTTTTCTTTTCATCCTGCGAGGCTTTACGATCTTCCTGCCCCAGGTGATCGAACGAAAAACGATCATTGGCGGCGTGCGGGACGTCGCCGAAGGTGACTGGCTGGCACCCATATTTGGCGGCAAAATCCTGCGCGGATTTTTCGAATGGATGGGTGAAGCAGGACTGATTGGCGTGTTCGAACGAGGTACGCGCGCAGGTCAGCCAGTCGTGGACGGCATCCCAATGCTGATCGTTTGGGCCATCATCCTGGTCGTATTCGGTCATATTCTTTTGACCAAAACAAAGTTCGGCAACTGGATTTTCGCCGCTGGCGGCGATGCAGAGGCTGCGCGCAATTCGGGCGTACCTGTCAACAGGGTGAAAATCCTGATGTTCATGTTTACAGCCTTCTGCGCAACGGTCTTTGCCGTCTGTCAGGTGATGGAATTCGGGTCTGCGGGGTCTGATCGCGGCCAGCTCAAGGAATTTGAGGCCATCATCGCTGTGGTCATAGGTGGCGCATTACTGACGGGTGGCTACGGCTCGGTCATTGGCGCCGCACTGGGTGCGCTGATCTTCGGCGTGGTCCAGCAGGGCCTGTTCTTTGCAAATGTCGAAAGCTCACTCTTCCGGGTGTTCCTTGGTGTCATACTTCTTTTCGCGGTTATCCTGAACACCTACATCCGTCGCATCATCACGGGGGAGCGTTAATATGACCTCTGAACACGCGCCCATCATCCAAATGAAAAACATCGCCAAGCATTTCGGTAGCGTCATCGCGCTGGCGGGTGTCTCGGTTGATGTCTTTCCGGGCGAATGCCACTGCCTGCTTGGCGACAATGGCGCCGGTAAGTCCACTTTCATCAAAACCATGTCGGGCGTCTATAAACCGACGGACGGCGAGATCCTGTTTGACGGTGTGCCGATGCATTTTGCAGATCCGCGTGACGCCATCACCGCCGGAATTGCCACTGTCCACCAGCATCTTGCGATGATCCCGCTGATGTCCGTCAGCCGTAATTTTTTCATGGGTAATGAGCCGGTCAAGAAAATTGGCCCATTGAGCTTCTTTGACCACGCCCATGCCAACAGGGTCACGATGGAGCAGATGCGCAAAATGGGCATCAACCTGCGCGGCCCCGATCAGGCAGTAGGAACGCTTTCCGGCGGAGAGCGTCAGACGGTCGCCATTGCGCGGGCTGTCCACTTTGGCGCAAAGGTCTTGATCCTTGATGAACCAACCTCTGCCCTGGGCGTCCGCCAAACTGCCAATGTACTTGCGACAATCGATAAGGTGCGCAAGCAGGGTGTTGCTGTGGTCTTCATTACCCACAATGTCCGTCACGCGTTTGCGGTTGGTGACCAGTTCACCGTGTTGAACCGCGGCAAGACCTTGGGTACTGCCAAGCGCGGTGAGATCACGCCGGAAGAGCTGCAGGACATGATGGCAGGTGGTCAGGAATTGGTTGCCTTGGAAGGCAGCCTGGGTGGAACGGTCTGACCAGCCTGATTTTTGTTTGCTTGACCCGCTGATCGTCGCCCACTAGCAACCGTGGCGATTTCACACGAAGGGCAAGATGATGGCACGCAAACGCAAAGGCCGCGATATTTCCGGTTGGCTGGTGGTGGACAAGCCCTCTGGCGTGACCTCCACGGCTGTCGTTAACAAGGTCCGCTGGGCCTTTGATGCCAAAAAAGCTGGGCATGCCGGGACCCTCGACCCGGCCGCCACCGGCGTCTTGGCCATCGCATTGGGCGAGGCCACCAAGACGGTCCCTTACATCACTGACGCCCTTAAGGCCTATGAATTCACGGTGCGCCTGGGACAGGCCACCAACACCGACGATGCAGAGGGCGAGGTGATAGCCACCTCTGATCTTCGCCCCGATGATGAGCAGATCAAATCGGCGCTCAGCCCCTTCGTTGGCGACATCATGCAAGTTCCACCACAGTTTTCAGCCGTCAAAGTCGACGGCGAACGGGCATACAAAAAGGCCCGCGACGGTGAAGAAATGGAACTGGCCGCTCGGCCGCTTTGGGTCGATTCCCTTTTGTTAACTGACCGCCCAGACCCAGATCATGTCGTACTGGAAATGACCTGCGGCAAAGGTGGATACGTTCGATCCATCGCCCGTGATCTGGGGCAGGCGCTGGGTTGCTATGCTCACGTCACGGCACTTCGGCGCATTTGGTCGGGTCCGTTCCAGGTTGGCGCTGGCCTGTCGATTGAACAAATCGATGCAATGGCCAAGACGCCGGAACTGGACACCCATCTGCTGCCGCTTGAACAAGGTCTTACCAATCTGCCGGAAGTACGTTGTCTGGCCGAGAGTGTGGGCAGATTGCGCAACGGGAACCCGGCATCTGTTATCGCTTCCGATGTCCAATTCGGGGAAGAAGTCTGGGCGTCCTACGACGGCAAAGCGGTCGCGGTAGGCACGTACCGAGGCGGCGAACTTCAACCGTCCCGCGTCTTCGTAGATTAGCCAGCACCGATGATCACCCGCAGGCATCAACTTGGCAGCACTCAGTCAGTCGCCATATATTCTGATTGCGAGCGGTATCGCTACAGCCTGACCCGCGAATGGGATGAAACGGGGCGGAAGGTCCTGTTTATCATGCTCAACCCCTCTACCGCGTCCGAGTTGCGGAATGACCCAACCGTTGAGCGATGCGAAAGGCGGGCAAGGGCACTTGGGTTTGGGGCGTTCGGGGTCGTGAATATCTTTGCATGGCGCGCAACGGACCCAAAGGTGCTCAAGGCCGCGAGCGAACCTGTTGGCGCACTGAACGATCGGATTGTGACTGACGCTTGCAAATGGGCGGACCAGATCATCGCGGCGTGGGGCGCGCATGGCGCGCACCTCGACCGTGGCATGGAGATGCAAGCGTTGTTGGAAACCACCAATCGCCAGTTGTTTCACCTTGGCCTGACCAAACACGGCCACCCCCGACATCCGCTTTACGTCAGCTATCAGCAGTCACCTACAGCATGGATGGCTGTGGACAGCCGTTAACCAAAACCCTATTTTTTGGGATCGAAACGAGAACATCCGTGGTACGACAGGACTCGGTCGGGGGCGACTGGATCAAAGCAGGTTTGTTATGCTGTTTGCGCTAATTGGATTGGTGGGTGTTACCCTGTCGGCTGCTGTTATCACCGGCATGGATGACGATGATCAGGCCACGGATAAATCACTCAACGAAAAGTCGACAGATGATGCCGATGAAACGGTGCCGCTTGATGAGCTGGTTGTGGAAGACACCACCGACAAAGTCATTTTCTCAGGCGACAACGCTGACACCATTAGCACCGGCGTGGGTGATGACCACATTGATGGTGAAGATGGGGACGACATTTTGCAGTCCGGCGCCGGGGATGATGAACTCCACGGTGGGCGGGGCGATGACGTCTTGAAGGGAGAAGATGGCGATGATGCCCTGTTTGGTCATGTCGGCGACGATACCCTTGTTGGTGGCGATGGCGACGATCAGCTGAACGGTGGATCAGGTAATGACGTTTTGTTGGGAGGTGCGGGCGATGATGCGCTGCTCGGCTCACTTGGTGATGATGTTCTTGTCGGTGGTGACGGGGCTGATGTGCTCCATGGCGGATCAGGTCAGGATGTGATCGATGGTCGTGGGGATACGACGGCGGATTACCTCAACGGCGGTGCCGATGATGATATCCTTGTCGCTGGGTCCGGGGATCACATGAATGGCGGGACCGGCAACGATACCTTTGGGGTCACTGTCGGGGCTGATGCGACCATTGATGACTTCGATCCAACAAACGACGTGATCGAGATCGAGTACGAGGGCGAACAAATCCCGCAACTGACAACGGTCGGGACGCCCAACGGACTGGCCTTGCTCGCCGATGGTGAAACAGTCGTGACGCTGACAAATCTGCATATGCTCGATCTGAACAAGGTCACGCTGATCGCGGCATAGCGGTCGCAAAACCTCTTTTCTTTTTGACCGAATTCGCCTAAACGCACCCATCCGCGCGGGGAATCTCTCGAACGGACACCTCCACGGGCCTTGCTGGACGACATCCCGGCTTGTGCCATTCACCTTCAAAACAAGGAGACCCCGATGTCGATTACTGCTGAAGACAAGTCACGGATCATGAAAGAATTCGCCACGAAAGACGGCGATACTGGTTCCCCCGAAGTACAGGTTGCAATCCTGTCGTCGCGCATCGCGACACTGACGGAACACTTCAAGACCCACAAAAAAGACAACCACGGTCGCCGTGGCCTTCTGAAAATGGTCGCTCAGCGCCGCAAGCTGCTGGACTACACACGGTCCAAGGACGAGGCGCGTTATCAAGACCTGATCAAGCGTTTGGGCCTGCGCCGCTAATCGCTGATATCAAACGATTTTCCGAAACGCTCGCCATTGCGGCGGGCGTTTTACTTTTTGCATGACAGTGCAGCTTTCATAGCAACAAGAACCTCATCTGCATGGGTGTAGGGCAGACCGTGATCAGCGTCTGCGATGACCACATGGCGCGCGCTGGGGTTCCATTTACTGAGCATATCCTTGGCTGACAGTGGAATGTCCTGATCGTTTTCGCCCCAAATCGCGGTGACCTTCACCGCTGATTGTGCGATGGCCTCATGTTCGTTTTGAAGCGTCTCGGACAGCATCCCGCGACGGCTTGAGAGGGTCGCGGGGAGGTAGCCGCGTCGGTTCAATTCGGCGCGTTGGGCGGCAAAGATTTCGTGTCGGCTATGCGTCGGCAAAACGTCCGGCACTGCTGTTCGCAATATTAACCTTGCGGTAAGAGCATGGGCCCAGTCGCCAACAATGGGCACCGTCCGACAAAACCACCAAAAACGACCTTCATTGAATGTCATGCCCGCCGGTGCCAGCAGGATAAGCTGTTTGACCCGGTCTGGCTTGGCGGCGGCAAAGCAGGTTCCAATTGCACCGCCCATCGAGAATCCCACGACGGCGATTGGATCGCTGATCTTCTGATCCTCCAACAACTGGCTCAACTGACGCAGGAAAAATGCACGGGTCTGGGGGGCCTTGGGACAATCTGACAAACCCCGACCGTAGAGATCGTAAAGCAGTACGCGATAGCCATCGCGTGCCAGCCCTTGCGCCAGTGTCTGAAACACGATCAGTGGTGTCGTCAAACCATGGACCATCACCACCACGGGGCCATCATCGGGCCCGATCCACCGATAATGCGTTAACCCATCCGAGAGCTGCGCAAAGTCGCCGGTGGTTTGGTCGGGCATTGGCAAACGACGCTCTGCCGCAAATGGCCATATGGCGATGAACGCGACAGCAGCGCCGATCAGCCAAAGCATCGGTTACTTGGCCTTCCAGACATCGAGGATATGACGGCTGGTCATCAGGTCCAGATGCGCCCCACCACCATTTTTGAATAACGTGATCTCGTCATCGTTTTGCCGGATAAAACGGTCCGGCTCATAGTAATCGGCAATGACGTCGGTCTCGGAAATGACCCCTGCCTCCAGCGGTATTTTCAATTCGCCGATATGGCCCAGCGTCGTCTCCCGGCTATCAACGAAGATCCGAGACTTGATCAAAGCCTGATCATCGACCTCGCGCATGTCGGGCCGGTAAGCGCCGATTAAGTCGATATGCTGACCGGGCCGCAGCCATGCGCCGCTGATCACTGGATCAATCGACATCGTGGCGCAGGTAACAATATCAGCCGCCGCCACAGCGGTTTCGAGATCGTCCGCAACAACCATACCCGGATGATCTGCAGCAAAGGCAGCGGCACGCTCGGGCGATCGGTTCCAGATAGTGAATTTGGCGTCAGGAAAACCAGCCGAATAGGCCTGATACAGCGATTGCGCCACGGTTCCCGCGCCGACAATCAGGATGTTGCGGCTGTCAGGTCGGGCCAGTCGCCGGGCGGCAAGCAGGCTGTCGGCTGCGGTTTTCCACTTTGTGACAAGGTGAAAATCAATAATCGCCTCAAGCGCGCCATCGATCCCCGAAAACAGATTTACGGCACCACCAACAGCAGGTTTGCCCACCTTCGTATTACCCGGAAAGACCGTGGCGCATTTCACCGCCAGCCCCAAGCCATCAATCCAGGCCGATCTGTTCAGTAGCGTGTTGTCGCCCTCATAAAGGAAAACATCCTTGATTTGCGCTTTGGGGAACGTGTGGCCCTTAGCCATAGCGTCAGTCAGCGCGAGCCAATCCAGCCGCGCATCCGCTTCGTCGAAAGGTATCATCATTGTCATTTTGCTGCATCCCCCGTCAACAGACCCGCATTCACCAAAGCATCTGCCCAGCCCTGTGATCCATCAAACAGATGCGTTTGCCACCCACGGCTGGCGGCCATGTCGATGTTGTCCACGCGGTCGTCGGTAAACAGCAGGGTGGTCGGGTCCAACCCGCAGTCGTCCTCTACCATTTTGTAGATCCCTGAATCAGGCTTGATGACCTGCATATGGCCAGAGATATATCGCCGGTCGAACTCTGCCAGAAACGGATAGACGGGTTCGGCGATCTCAAAAGTCTGAATGCCAAAATTGGTCAGGGCATAGACGGGTACGCCAGCAGAACGCAGATTGCGCAACAGCCGGACCGAATGATCAATGGCAGGTGCCGCCATTTCAATCCAGCGGTCATGCCAGATCATGATTTCATCTTGCCATTCGGGGTATTTTTGGGCGGTGGTGACGACCATCTCATGAAAGTTTTCACCACGATCGACACGGTCATTCATGCCATGCAGGTCAACGGCATCAAACATCGCTGCGCGCCGTTCCGGGCCGATGACGCTGTCGTAAAAACGCTCTGGCTGCCATTCGATCAATACGTTGCCGATATCGAAGATGACGGCGTTGACTTGTGGCATGGTGTTTTCCTTATGGCTGGTCAACGCCAGTAAAGCAGCCGCGCCCGGAAAGGCCAATTCGATATTTCAGATGGCGGGCTTTCTGCGGCCCGGCTTAGCGTCCGGCATCCCAGCTCGAAGATGCATGTTTGCGGGTGTAGAATTCGCCCATCAAACCGATCATCAAAAGGACCAGACCGACCAGCACAGGATAGGTTGGCGAACTGAAATGCGGGTTATAGTGCAAAAATACATACCCGCGCGCCTGATCAATGGCGTGAAACAACGGGTTCCAGTCAAAGAAAGGCAGCATGTAGGCTGGCAAGCTGTTGGCGACGAACATCTTGCCGGATGCCAGCATATTCACACGGGAATAGAGGCTTGACACAATGCCCACCAATGCCGGGGCCCATGGTTTCAGCGCAAAGAAGACGACCCCCACGGCAACGCCGGAAAACCACGCTGCCAGTAACATGGCCATCGCACCAATCGGATCATTAATGGTTATTGGCGTAAATGCGATGTGGTAGATAAGCAGGACGATGAACAGCGACAAAACCTGGGTATAGAGCGCAGAAATCGCCGATGCGGCCATCGCAACGATCGTGTTCATCGGTGCGTGCTGCATCATCGGTGATGCTGGCCCTTCCGACGACAATACGGCGCCCATCGCTTTGATATGGGTGATGTAAAGGAAGATGCCCGACATGATGTAGAGCAGAAAGTCGCCACGCAGTGCCGCGCCGCGCAGGCCCAGAACCTCGAACATCACGTAGAAGACCATGACCAATATGACGGCCTGCATCATGTTCAGAAGCAGACCGATCACCGCGTTTCGGTGTGTTTTGCGGATTTCGCGCACGGCTGAGTGGTAAATCAGCTCGGTTATTTGAAAAAACCCGCGCGGCTTTGTCCTGTTCGCCTGAACCTGAAACACTCAATTTATCCCTGCGAAAGGCCTGTTTGGGCCGGTTTTCGGCATCCTTGCATCAATACCTTGCCGTCTGATTGATGCAGCAGCATAAGGTGACAAACGGCGATTTTCAACGACATGCCGGTGGTTAGACAAGGTGAATAGAATATGGACTTTGATAAATTAACAACGGTGATGCGTGATCTGGCCTTGGAAGCCGGTGACAAAATCATGGAAATCTACGCCTCGCCCGATTTCGATGTGCGCGCCAAAAGTGACGACAGTCCTGTCACAGCCGCGGACGAGGCGGCGGATGCTATCATCAGCGCCGGTCTGCGAGAGGCGTTCCCCGATATTCCGCTGGTCACAGAAGAACAGGCCGAGTCGCATGGCCAGTCGGTCAGCACGTTCCTGATCGTCGATCCATTGGATGGCACAAAGGAATTCGTTCAAAGGCGCGGTGATTTTACCGTCAATATCGCCTATGTCGAAGATGGCGTTCCGGTCCGCGGCATCGTCTATGCGCCAGCGAAAGAGAGGCTGTTTTACACCGAGGAAGAAGGCGCTTCCGTCGAAGAGATGGCACCGTTTGCAAAGGGGCAGATCGGTTCGGTCACGCCGATCAAGGTCAGCGTGCCGGACACGTCTGCGTTGCGGGTGGTGGCCTCCAAATCGCACCGCGATCAGGCGACCGATGACTACATCGGGAAATATGCTTGTGGGGATATGAAAAGTGCGGGCTCTTCGCTGAAATTCTGCCTTGTCGCCACCGGTGAGGCCGATCTTTACCCCCGCCTTGGCCGCACGATGGAGTGGGACACGGCAGCGGGTCATGCGGTGCTAAACGGTGCGGGCGGCCATGTTGTGCGGTTCGATGACCTCACGCCGTTGAGTTACGGCAAACCGATCTTCGAGAACCCGTTTTTCATCGCATATGCGCCCGGCGTTAGCTTGGAAAAGGCATAATGTCAGTTCTGCTTGTCATTCCGGCCCGCTATGCATCGACTCGCTATCCGGGCAAACCGTTGGTCGAACTGCGCGGGGCTACGGGTGAGGCTAAAAGCCTGATCCGGCGGTCCTGGGATGCGGCCTGCGCCGTCAAAGGTGTGGATAGCGTTGTTGTCGCGACAGATGATGACCGGATCAAAGACGCGGCGGAGGCTTTTGGTGCCACCGTCATCATGACCTCTGAAAGTTGCGAAAACGGGACAGAGCGGTGTGCCGAGGCGTTGGAAAAAGCGGGCGAGAGCTATGATCTGGTCGTTAACCTTCAGGGCGACGCGCCGCTGACGCCTGCTTGGTTTGTCGAAGACCTGATTGCGGCGATGCAGGCGAACCCTGACGCTGATGTGGCGACACCTGTCCTGAAAACCGATGGCAAGGCGCTGAACGGCTTTCTGGATGATCGACGCGCTGGGCGTGTGGGCGGAACAACGGCGGTTTTCGGCGCGAATGGCAACGCGCTCTACTTTTCGAAAGAGGTTATTCCCTACGTTGGGCAGACTTACGCCGACACTGATGACACCCCCGTTTTTCACCACGTTGGCGTCTACGCCTATCGCCCAAAGGACTTGAAAAGCTACCTTAATTGGCCGTCTGGGCCGTTGGAAAACCTCGAGGGGTTGGAACAGCTCCGCTTTCTTGAGCAAGGTGCCCATGTCTTGTGCGTAGAGGTCGATGGCAAGGATCGGCAGTTTTGGGAACTCAACAACCCCACTGATGTTGAACGAATTGAGTGTATGTTAAACGAGATGGGAATCGCCTAGATGCCCGCTAAGGTGCTGTAAAATCTATTGCAGACATCGGCGAAGTGGCTGGGTTAACTTGTATAAACTGACTGGAATTTTGATATGAACAGAAAAGTGACAAAGGCTATTTTCCCCGTTGCGGGCTTAGGCACACGCTTTTTACCTGCAACAAAGTCCGTTCCAAAAGAGATCATGACGCTCGTTGATCAGCCTCTGATCCAATACGCCATTGATGAGGCGCGGGCAGCCGGGATCGAAGACTTCATATTTGTCACGTCGCGCGGCAAATCTGCGCTGGAAGACTATTTTGATCATTCTCCAGACCTTGAAGCTTCACTGATGAAATCGGGCAAGGATCAACTGCTCGAAGTTCTCCGAAACACCTATATGGACAGCGGTGCCATCGCCTATATCCGACAGCACAAGGCGCTTGGCCTTGGGCATGCGGTATCCTGCGCCAGCCGTCTTATTGGCGATGAACCCTTTGCCGTCATTCTACCCGATGACGTGATCGCGGGCGAAAAATCATGTCTGCAGCAGATGGTCGAAGCCTATGAAGAAACAGGCGGCGCCATGGTTGCCACTATGGAAGTTGCACCAGAGCAGACTGCATCCTACGGCGTGATCGATGTGGCCGAGAAGAACGACCGCGTGATGTCGGTCAATGCCATGGTCGAAAAGCCAGCGTTGGGAACGGCCCCATCCAATTATGCCGTCATCGGTCGGTATATCCTGACACCCGACGTGTTGAAAAATATGGAAAACATCGGTGCTGGCGCTGGTGGCGAATTGCAACTGACCGACGCAATTGCGAGCGAGATCGACCAAGGTCGCGATGTTTATGGCTATCTCTTCGATGGCCAGCGGTTTGATTGTGGTTCAAAGGCTGGTTTCCTGCAGGCCACCGTCGCATTCGCGTTGGCCCGCCCGGATTTGCGGGATGAGTTTACGACTTATCTGTCCGACCTTGGCCCCATTAAGCACGCCGCGCAGTAACTGTTTGATCAGCAGTAATCCAAGACCAAAAAGGCCGCTGCTGTCCGATCTTTGGCTGGCCTATCGTCTCCGCTGGAAACGGCGGAGATTTTTGTTTCGTATCCTGCGGAAGCGGCGGCAGCTGCGGCCGGTGGTTGATCGAACAAACAGCATTCATGACAAGGATATTCTGGCTTTTGTCACGGTCCGAAATGAAATGGAGCGACTGCCCCATTTCATAAATTACTACCGTGCGCTGGGCGTGGACCATTTTCTTTTCATCGATAATGACAGTGATGACGGCACACAGGACTATCTGCAAAACCAACCTGATGTTTCTCTTTGGTCAACCGGCCATCCGTACCGGCTGGCAAGGTTCGGTATGGATTGGCTGGGCTGGCTGTTGTTCAAATACGGGCACAATCACTGGTGTCTGACCGTCGATGCTGATGAGCTTCTGACCTATCCATTTGACGATACACGCAAGCTTCAAGATCTGACAAAGACTTTGGATCGCGCCGGAAAGAGATCGTTCGGTGCGATCATGCTGGATATGTACCCGAAGGGGCCAATTGGCGATCAGACCTATGAACCCGGTAGTGACCCAATCAAGACCTTGCCGTATTTCGATGCCGACAATTATCACACCAAATGGCACCACTACTACGATAACCTCTGGATCAGAGGCGGCATACGCGCGCGCCACTTTTTTGCCGATCAACCCGCCCGCGCCCCGACGCTCAACAAGGTGCCTTTGGTTCGGTGGGACAGGCGGTTTGTCTATGCCAGTTCTATGCACCAAATGCTGCCGCGGCATCTGAACGATGTGTTTGGTGATCAGGCGCAGCCGACGGGTGCGCTTTTGCATACAAAGTTCCTGCCTTCGATTATTGCCAAGTCAAAAGAAGAACAGATCAGACGGCAACACTTCGAAAACAGCGAACTTTACGAAATGTACTACTCTACACTGATAAACAACCCGGACTTGTGGCATGAAGGGTCTTGTTGTTATGCAGGATGGCAGCAGCTTGCCAGTCTTGGACTTATCCAAAAAGGCAGTTAGGTCTGACGCCCTAAATCGTTTAAGGCTAGTTGCTCGAGTGTAGGGACAGTGTTTTGAGTATCTGGACATCATACCGGCTTCGGCTGCAGCGAAAGCGTTACAAGATCAGGTCGCGCCGCAAAGGCCGCGAACTGACCCAGATCGCTGACCGCACGACAGAGATCAAACCGGAAGATATTTTGCTGTTCTGTGTCTTCAGAAATGAAAACCTGCGGCTTCCCTATTTCTTTGATTACTACCGCAAGTTGGGGATCAACCATTTCGTCATGGTCGATAATGATAGCGACGATGGCGGCCGGGAGTATGTGGCTGACCAACATGACGCCTCGATCTGGACGACGGATGCGGCTTATGGCAAGGCGCGGTTCGGGATGGATTGGCTGACCCGGCTGCAGGATAAATATGGCCATGGGCATTGGGCATTGACCGTCGATGTGGATGAGCTGTTCGTGTTCCCGTTTTGTGACGTCCGTCCTATCCGCGCGCTGACGGATTGGCTTGACGCGGGCAGGCGGCGATCGTTCGGCGCATTGCTGGTTGATCTTTATCCAAAAGGACCGGTGGGTGCCGTTCCATATGAGCGGGGCAAAGACCCGCTGGACATCATCAACTGGTTCGATTCAGGCAATTACGTGATCAGCAGAAATGAACGTATGCGTAATCTCTGGATCCAGGGTGGCGTCCGGGCGCGGGCCTTTTTTGCGGGTGAACCCAAAAAGGCACCTGCGCTGAACAAGGTTCCGTTGGTCAAATGGCACCGGCGTTACAGCTATGTAAGTTCAACCCATATGATCCTGCCGCGGGGTCTGAACATTGTTTACGATCAGAAAGGCGGCGAAAAGATATCCGGCGCCCTGCTGCATACAAAGTTTCTGGACCCCATAACGCCCAAGTCCCGGGAAGAAATGCAACGCGGTCAGCACTATGCCAGAGGTCGCGAATACAAGGCTTACGAACAGGCGGATGATACGCTGTGGACCAGCGCCAGCCGCCGTTATGTCGGGTGGCAGCAACTGGAAGACTGCGGCCTAATATCAGCGGGTAGCTGGGCATGACGCTTGGCGTGGTCATAATGGTTCACACAGCGCTGGATCGGGCGGGTCAGGCGATCCGTCTTTGGACGGATGCGGACCTTCCTGTCTGTGTTCATGTGGATCATTATGTTGATGACAAAGATTACGACGCGCTGACCAAACGTTTCGCCGACTGTCCGGATGTTCTTTTCGCCCCACGGCGCCATTGCGATTGGGGTGACTGGAGTCTGGTGCAGGTCGCGCAGGAAGCCAGCCAATTGCTGCTCGATCATGACCCAAAGCTGAACCACATCTATCTGGCCTCCGGAGCTTGTCTGCCGCTTCGCCCCATTCCGTCACTAAAGCACTATCTGGACGAACACCCCGATACGGATTTCATTGAAAGCAGCATCACGTCCGACGTGCCGTGGACGGTTGGTGGGCTTGATCATGAACGCTTTACCATGAGTTTTCCGTTCTCATGGAAACGACAACGGGGCTTGTTTGATCAATATGTCAGATTGCAGCGGGCCTTGGGGTTCAAGCGGCGGATACCCAAGGGAATCGTGGTCCATATGGGATCGCAATGGTGGTGTCTGACCCGCAAAACGCTTGAGGCGATTTTGAATGACCCCATGCGGCCAACCTACGACAAGTATTTCCGCCGGGTCTGGATACCTGATGAAAGCTACTTTCAGACGCTCGTGCGGCGGCACTCTGACCAGATCGAAAGCCGGTCACTGACGTTGTCGCAATTCGATTATCAGGGTAAACCGCATATTTTTTACGATGACCACAAAGAGCTTCTGGCAGCATCGCACTGCTTTGTGGCGCGAAAAATATGGCCGGGTGCAGAAGGGTTATACAGCTACTTCCCACATGCAGAAGATGACCACACGGTCCTGCCCGACCCAAGCGTTGTGGATCAGGAATTTGCCAAGGCAAAACTGCGCCGGACGGTTGGCCGGGCTGGTCTCCAGATGCAAAGCAGTTACAGGGGCAATCATCATACCATTGATGTAACGGCGCGGCCGTATTCAGTGCTGCACGGGTTTTCTGAATTGTTCGAAAATTTCGAAAGCTGGCTGTCCAAGACAACCGGAGCCGACGTTCACGGCCACCTTTTTGCACCGGACAAGGCCCATTTTGCAGGTGACGTTCCTGTATACACGGGCAGCTTGTCTGATGATGCTGCGCTGCGTGACTACAATCCGCGTATGTTTCTGACCAACCTGATCTGGAACAGGGCAGAGCAGCATCAATGCTTTCAATTCGGTCCGAATGACACGCAGGAAATCAGCTGGACCATCGCCCAGGACCCGAATGCGCGGGTCATGGTGATCTCTGGCGCGTGGATTGTGCCACTTTTCCTGTCCGGTCAGGATCTGGGACAAATCAAACAGCGGGTGGACACGCTGCAACATATCGAACAGGAGCATCTGAAAATACTGCGCTCGGCCCACACCCATGCGCGGATCAGGGTGTATTCGCTTGCGAATTTCGCGAAAAATCCGATGGTGCCGCTTCAAATCGCGGCTGATGAGATGTTTGAACATGGGATGCCGCCGTTGAAAGAAGTGCCAAAGATGGTCGATCTGCGTGGCCTTGGTGCCTTCCTGCAAGAGCTGCGGAACGAAGGGGTCAATCCCTTCCTCACTGGCGAATTTCCGGTTGATACGGCTGATGACCCGCCCGCTTCTGCGCCAACGAAGCGCTACATGGTACGGTGATGCGGCGTTTCGACTACTTTGTGATCCTGGCGGATATGCGCACAGGGTCCAACTTTCTAGAGGCGAACCTTAACGCGCTGGACGGTATCACCTGCTACGGAGAGGCCTTTAATCCCGCATTTCTGGGCCATCCGGACAAGACGGACATTCTTGGCATCACACTGGACCAGCGCGAGGCTGAGCCGACTAAACTGATCGAAGCCATCAAAGCGGACGATGGTCTAAGCGGGTTCCGTCTTTTCCGGGATCATGATCATCGGGTGCTGGATATCTGCCTTGCTGATCCGCGCTGCGCCAAGATCATCCTGACCCGCAACCCCGTGGACAGCTTTGTCAGCTGGCAAATCGCCAAGACAACAGGCCAGTGGAAGCTGACCAATCCGACCCATTCCAGATCGGGAAAGATCCGGTTCGATATAGAAGTGTTCCGAGAGTATCTCGCCGGACAACAGGTGTTTCAGACACAGGTTCAGACAACCTTACGCCGGTCGGGGCAGGTTGCATTTCAATTGCATTATGATGACTTGCAGGATGTCGAGGTGATCAACGGTATCGCGCGTTATTTGGAATGCGACGCGACATTGAAAAATCTCAACAAAAAGCTGAAAAAGCAAAACCCCGAGGCTTTGGCCGACAAGGTCGAAAACTTCGCGGAAATGCAACAGGAACTGACGCAACTTGATCAATTCAACTTGCACCGCGTTCCGTTTTTCGAACCCAGCCGTGGCCCCGGCATTCCGCACTATGTCGCGGCGCCAAAAACCGGCTTGCTTTACATGCCTATCCGGTCCGGCCCGGACCGTGTGATATCCGATTGGCTGGCCGCCGTTGACAACGCGGAACGGTCAGCGTTGCAAAAGGGGTTCTCTCAGGCGACTTTGCGGGAATGGATGGCAGAAAACACGGGCTTCCGCAGCTTCACGGTGCTGCGCCATCCCGCTGTCCGGGCGCATAAGGCATTCTGCAGACATGTTGTGTTTGATGGCCCCGGTATATTTCCCCAGATCCGCAGGGCACTGCGGAAAGTCCACCAAGTCGCCATCCCCGAAGAACCCGTGCGGATGGGCGATTTGGGCAGCTATGATATTGCGGCGCACCGGGCTGGTTTTCTGGGGTTTTTGCAGTTCCTGCAAAGCAATCTGTCAGCGCAGACCAGCACACGGATCGATCCGGCCTGGGCCAGCCAACTTTCCCTGCTTCAGGGGATGGCGCAATTCAGCATGCCGGACATGGTGTTGCGTGAAGACCGGCTGGCAAATGATCTGCCGCTACTCTTGCAGCAGATCAATGCTCTGGACGCACCGGACATGCCCAAAGACAAAGATCCGCATTCTGATCTTTTCAACGAAATCTACGATGCAGATGTCGAAGCCGCATCGCGTGCGGCCTATACCCGCGACTACCTTACCTTTGGCTTTGACGACTGGCGCTAGGCCGCTTGTGTCGTCGCCGTTTCCGTCAGGATTGTATGCAAGGTCGCGGGGTCACTGTTGGCGCGCAGTTTGGCGCAAATTGACGGGTCGCGCAGTGTTCGGGATACAAGCGCCAGTGCTTTGAGATGGTCAACGCCAGCATTCTCCGGGGCCAAAAGCGCGAAGACCAGATCGACCGGCTGGCGGTCAACCGCATCAAAGTTCAGCGGCTTTTCAAGACGCAGAAAAATACCACGCACAGACTTCACGTCCGCAATGCGGGCATGAGGAAGTGCGACACCCTGACCAACGCCTGTTGGGCCCAAGCCTTCGCGTTCGATGAGCGCATCAACAACATCCGTCATTTGCAATTCATAGCAATTGTCGGCCAGTTCACCCAGATCGTGAAATAGCCGCTTCTTGCTTGTGCAGGACGCGATCGACTTTACGGCCTCGCTGTCCAGGATGTCTGCCAACTGCATTTAGGTTCGTTTCCAAGATTCTGGTGGCCTACCCCGAGTTTCTCGGGTCAATCCAACCTATATTTCCATCATCTCGTCGGTAGACGACATTGATACCACTGTGTTTTTCGTTCCGGAAAACCAATACAGGCGCGCTGGCAATTTCCATTTGCATAACTGCCTCACCGACCGACAGCGATGGAATCTTTGCCTCCATCTCTGCGACGATCATGGCGTTTACGGAATTGTGCTCTGCCTCGTCTGACTCGTCTCTTGGTTCTAGGATATATGACCCAGCGTCCGAAAGTTCAACTGGTTGCGACCGTTCCTTGTGGTGATCCTTCAAACGCCGCTTGTAGCGACGTAGTTGTTTGTCCATTTTTTCGCCACAGCTGTCGAAAGCTGCATAAATTTCGTTCTCATGTGCGGTGGCTTGCGCCGTCAGGCCGGTGGAAAGATGAACAACGGCCTCGCAGACAAATTCATGACCCGACTTTGAAAAGACGACATTGGCGTCCGTAGGTCGCCCAGCATATTTATCTAAAATCGTACCCAACTCTGCTCTAACGTGAACCTGAAGGGCTTCCCCTATGTCGATTTGCTTACCGCTGATTTGATACCGCATCGCTTCTCCTGTCGTTGGTAGGCTGACATGCGGCGGTCCGGCGAATTAATCGCCCGGCGTACAGCATGATCACCTAGTTGGAAAACGATAACATACTGATTTTGCTCAGCGTTATGCGGCAACACGATGCGGCCGCCAACGCTGATACGCAAAAGATCATCAGGTCAGTCATCAACCCTATTTGGCGATAGATTCGATCAACTTGTCAATGATGCAGTGGTTAACGGGCCTGAATTATTCAATTAACGCGAAAGCTGTCGCCCAGATAAACGCGGCGGACATTCTCGTTTTGGACAACTTCTTGGGTCGTGCCGCTCATCAGTACCTTGCCATCATGCAGGATGTATGCGCGATCCACGATCTGCAGCGTTTCCTGCACGTTGTGGTCGGTGATCAGAACGCCGATGCCACGGTTTTTCAGATCAGCGACGAGGTGGCGAATTTCGCCCACGGCGATCGGATCAACGCCGGCGAATGGTTCATCCAAGAGCACATATTTCGGACCTGCCGCCAGACAGCGGGCAATCTCGACACGTCGCCGCTCACCCCCCGAAAGGGCAAGGGCCGATGCGCGGCGCAAATGCTCAATGGAGAATTCAGATAGCAGTTCTTCCAACCGGTCCCGGCGGCGCGCCTTGTCATCAACCGAGATTTCCAGAATCGACATGATGTTGTCTTCAACATTCAGCCCGCGAAAGATCGACATTTCCTGCGGCAGATACCCGATTCCCATTTTGGCCCGGCGATACATCGGCCATGTCGTCACATCGCGCCCGTCGATCAGCACGCGTCCACCTTCCGGCGTGACCAGACCGGCAATCGAATAAAAACAGGTGGTTTTGCCCGATCCGTTGGGGCCCAGCAGCGCGACCACTTCGCCACGGCCAAGATCAATACTGACATCGCGGATAACCGGACGCTTGCGGTAGCTTTTGCGCAGGTTGATGACGTGCAACCCCACATCACCGTCACGCACGCTCAGGGCTGGTGCATCTGCCATCAGTTCTCTTCCTGCTGTTGCAGAACCGTACGAACCCGGCCTTCCATGCTGGCGGTGCCGTCGGCGACATTGATCGTCATAGTTTCGGCGGACAATGCATTTGGTCCCTGGGTCAAGAGGACATTGCCGGTCAACAAAAGCGTTCCGGCTTGCAAATCGTATGTCGCGCTTTGTGCCTCTGCTGCTTCGGTCGCAGTTACAAACGTCACCCCGTCGGATGCGATCAGACTGGCAATGTCGCCCGTGTCGTCCGCATAGATCACCTCAACACTGCCTGCAGATACGCGCAAATCGCCCTGTCCGATCACCACGTTGCCGGAAAAGACGGCCTTGCCGGTTGCCTGATCAACGGAAAGCGTATCAGCGGACACTTCGACCGCGGCGCTGGTATCAACCGTCAGCCCGCCCAAGGCGACGTTGGATTGTGCAAAGGCAACCAGCGGAAGCAAGATTGAAACTAGTGCGGCCAGAATTGTCTTTTGGGGCACGTTAATCGCTTTCATTCATTACGACCGATGATCAGCCGTCTTCGGGATTGTATATCAGGCTAACCCCGTCAGTGAAAAGCATCTGCTGCGCGGTTTGATCCTCGGCGATCACAAAAGTGACCATACCGGCGGTCAATTTGCCAAAAGGGGCTCTGATTTCCAGAAAACCGTTTGATTTGATCTCGCCTGTGTCGAACGCAGCAGAAAGACCGTTGGTTTCCATTTCAAAGCCCGAAGATGTCCGAAGCTGCGCCAACCCGATCAGGTGGGCCATTTGTGCGCGGCCATCAATCTCACCGCGTGTCCCGGTGATGTCGATGCTGCTGCCGTCGGGGTTTTGCATATTCAGTACGATACCATCAATCAGCACCGTGTCCGGGCGCGCCGTGTCTGGTTGGGCGGTATCGGCGGAAATAGCGATGATCGCGCCATCATCCGTGATACCGGAAAACTTGGGGGCCGAGACGCCCTGCTCGCGGGCTAATTCTTCGATACGGGCGACGGGGATTTCGCTCTGTTCGGCTGGATTTCTGGCGAACAGGAACAATGTCGACAGCAGCGCAAGGGCGCAGATCGGCAGGATGATCTTTGACCAGCCCACAAGGCGTGAATGAAAATCATCCGATGCCGACATGGTGCACCATTATCCCAATACGCGCCGATAGATGGCAAAGCGGTTCATCGCTGAAAACCCCGGTTCAAAAAGCAATCGCAAGTTATCGCCCCTTCTTGATGGTTCAGCGAAGACTGCGACGCCCCATGCCGCAAGCTAAAGCCGAAATGCACTAATGCGCAAAGATATCAATTTCTGGCCAGCCCGCCAAATCCAGCCGTGCACGCATTGGCAGGAAGTCAAAACAGGCCTGCGCCATTTCGGTGCGCCCTTCCCGTTCGAGCAACGTGTCAAAGGCAGCTTTGAGCTGGTGCAGATACAAAACATCCGAAGCGGCATAATCCAACTGAGCGGCCGTCAGATCGGCCGCGCCCCAATCGCTTTGCTGCTGATGTTTGGAGATATCAACACCGACCATGTCCTGCAAAAGCGTCTTCAATCCGTGCCGGTCGGTGAATGTCCGCACCAGCTTTGACGCGATTTTTGTGCAATATACCGGTGCGGTCAGGGCGCCGAACGCGTTGTACAATGCCGCGATATCGAAACGTCCGAAGTGAAACAGCTTCAGCACGTTGGGATCTTCCAGCATCGCGCAAAGATTGGGTGCCTCGGTCTGTCCAATTTCTACCTGCACAAGATGGCATTCACCGTCGCCGCCGGACATCTGGATCAGACAAAGCCTGTCACGGTGCGGGTTCAGCCCCATCGTTTCACAATCGATCGCGACAACCGGGCCAAGGTCGAGCCCATCGGGCAGGTCGCGTTGGTAAAGATGATTTGGCATGAGCCCGCCTTGCTTTGATCTCTTGCCATGGGGATAGGTTGTCGTGGTCCAATGCTCAAGCCCGTATCGCGTGATCCGGATGTTGACCGACGTCATATAGCATTTGACCGGCATGCGCGCGCAGCCAGGTTTCAAAATCATCTGCCGACATTGGTCGGCCAAACCCGTATCCCTGCGCCAATGCGCAGCCCCTGTCATGCAGGTGCTGGGCTTGGGTCGCGTCTTCGACCCCTTCTGCCAGAACATGCAGACCCAGTTCGCCAGCCAGCGCGATGATCGCCCGCACAATACTATCAGCACCCGGATCGGGCAGCGGCGCGATTAGCGAACGATCAAGTTTGATGCCCGTCAACGGCAATTTGCTCAACTGGGAAAGCGATGCGTAGCCCGTTCCAAAGTCATCCAGCTCAAGCGAAATGCCGCACTCGGCCAGTGTATCGATGTTGATGGCGGCCAGATCGTCCGATCCATTGATCAGCGTTGTTTCCAGAACCTCTATCATGACCTGACTGACATCAAGTTCGGTTCTTTGCAGTTGCAATAGAAACTTTTCGACAAGATGTGGGTCAGATATCGTTTCCGGTGCCGCGTTGAGCGAAATGCGCGGTTTCCAAATGCCGGATTTCTGCCAGGCGTTGGCGCGATCCGTCGCTGCACGCCATATCGCATGATCCATATCGATCATCAGGCCAGCCTGTTCCGCCGCAGGCAGGAATTTGTCGGGTGTAAGCAGGCCACGTTTCGGATGCCGCCAACGGGCCAGAACTTCGGCGCCGCAAAGACGGCCGTCCCGAAGGTCAATCTGTGGCTGGAACCACGGCTCCAATTCGCCGGAATCGATGGCGTCCCGAAGATCAATCTGAAGCTGCTGCAGCGTTTTTGCGGCTTCGCGCATCTCAAGACTGTAAGAGCTGATCCTGTGCCCGCCTGCATTTTTTGCAACCTGCAGCGCGATGCCGGCATTTGCGATAATCTCTGCCGGGTCGTCTTTTGCCGTTTGCGGCTGCACATACCCAATGCTGCCGCTGATATGAAAGTCACGACTGGCGACGTGAATGGGTTCGGCAAAGGCGGTCATCAGGCGTTTTGCGAAGTCGTCCGATAGCTCGGTAGCCACAAGAACAAATTCGTCACCGCCCACTCTGGCTGCAACATCGTCGTCATTTACGTAGGAATTCAGCCGTCTTGCGATTGCGATCAGAATCGAGTCACCGACTTTATGCCCGGCGGTATCGTTAATAGCCTTGAAGTTATCGAGGCCCACAAAAAGTACGGTCAATTCATCAGGGGACTTTTCACCCATCAGTTCTGCCAGTCTGTTGCTGAGCGCCTGACGATTTGGCAGACCGGTCAGGCCATCATGCGTTGTCTGGTGATGCAAAATGTCGTTCATCGCGACCAGTTGCTCTCGCTCTTCCTTCAGAACATCCAAACGGCGGCGGGTGGCACCGTAAACGGGAAGAAAGATGAATAATACAACGACCGCCAAGCCGATATTCGACGCCAAAAACACGGTCTTGTTCTTTGTGTCATCTTCGAACCGGTTGATGGTGTCCAAATTTGCGTCCATCTCAACCTCGGCCGAAATACGATGAGCCATCGCAACGGACGTGACAAGGTTGCAAAGGGTGAACAGCCCGACAATGCCGCACACCAACCAAAGTTGATGGGCGCGCTGCCAGCGGACCGGTGCAGAAATGATGTTGGTGATGGCCGCAAGGGCTGACATCAGGCGAATCCCGTCATTAGATGCATATTGGATAGACGGATATTGATTAAAGTTGCGTTGAGCCCGCATCGTCAGATGTAATCGGCTGCCAAGTTGCAGCTATCTAAATATATGTTTTTATGGGGTTATTTACATGACTCATCCACAGCGGGCATTTTTCGTGGACAAATTTCATCCGGCGGTACATCATAAATTGACCTTGGGGAAGTTTCGTCTGTTCTACTAAACGGCTGTCTGCGGTGCCCTCATGCAAAGCGATAGCCCGTCCGAATCCCCATGATTGAGATACAAAAGGTAAGATCTTCTGCGGGGGAGGGAGAAGATTTCAACAACGTCTGCTGTAAATTTCACAAGATTTCTGTCGGTCAAATGCTGCAAAAATGCACTGGCGGAGATTTATGATGCATATTTTCCTGTCATTTTTTGCCAACATTATCGGAAAACGACAGGATAACGTATCAACCCTTGTGAGTTTCGTATTGGCGAGTTAGCAAAGGTTATACCACGCTGCTCGCTACGAGTTGCAAATTCAACCGTGATTTCAGGGAGGATTACATGAAATCTCTACGCAATACTGCACTAGGCCTCACGCTGGGTGTCGCTGGTGCGTCAATGGCATTTGCCGGTGAGTTAACCATTGCCACAGTAAACAACGGCCACATGATCGAAATGCAGAAATTGACTCCTGCATTTGAAGCGGCAAACCCCGACATTACTGTAAACTGGGTTACGCTTGATGAAGGTACGCTGCGCAGCCGCGTAACGACCGACATCACCACCAAGGGTGGTCAGTTCGACATCATGACAATCGGTATGTACGAAGCACCAATCTGGGGTGAGCGCGGGTGGCTTGAGCCGCTTGAGTTCAGCGCAGAATACGATGCTGATGACATTCTGCCCGCCATGCGTGATGGTCTGAGCTTTGACGGCACGCTTTTTGCGGCACCGTTCTATGGCGAATCTTCAATGATCATGTACCGCAAGGATCTTTTGGATGCCGCTGGCATCACATTGGAAGATAACCCAAGCTGGTCCACGATCGAAGAAGCTGCTGCTGCCATGACCGACAAAGATGCTGGTCAGTACGGCATCTGTCTGCGCGGTAAGCCAGGCTGGGGCGACAACATGGCCTTTATCACTACGATGGCCAACAGCTTTGGTGCGCAGTGGTTCAACGAAGACTGGACACCTGCACTGGATAGCCCAGAGTGGAACGAAGCCGTTAACTTCTACGTTAACCTTCTGACGACTTATGGCCCTCCAGGTTCTTCCGGTAACTCGTTCAACGAGATTCTGGCGCTGATGAACGAAGGCAAATGTGGCATGTGGATCGATGCGACAATCGCTGCGTCTTTCGTCACCGACCCAGGTCAGTCTCAGGTTGCCGACACCATCGCGTTTGCGCAGTCACCTCAGCAGGTTACCACCAAAGGTGCAAACTGGCTGTGGGCGTGGTCTTTGGCCATCCCAGCAGGGACCAACCAAGCTGAAGATGCTCAGAAGTTCATCGAATGGGCGACTTCAAAAGAGTATATCGAACTGGTTGCCGAAAATAACGGCTGGGGCTCCGTCCCAACTGGTACGCGTCAGTCGACATACGACAACCCAAGCTTCCAGGAAGCTGCTGTTTTCGCAGAAGCTGAGCTGAAAGCGATCCTGTCGGCTAACCCAGAAGACTCCACACTGAACCCATCGCCATATGTTGGTGTTCAGTTCGCTGCGATCCCTGAATTCCAGGCGATCGGTACAGCTGTGGGTCAGCAGATGACAGCCGCGCTGGCTGGCGACATCACAGTCGAAGAAGCACTGGCCGCATCTCAGGAAGCAGCCGACCGCGAAATGAGACAGGCTGGCTACTACTAAGCCGTCCTAGCGTTCGCCAAAGACCGGGGCAGGCCAGTGCCTGCCCCAATCTCCCCCTCTTCAAATTTCAAAAGGGATTGCTGAGATGAACCGTACTCTCGTCAGATTACTACAGGCGCCGAGTATCATCGTCCTACTGCTTTGGATGATTGTACCGCTCAGCATGACGATTTACTTTTCGACCATTCGATACAATCTGCTGTACCCAGAGCGTACCGGATTTGTCGGACTTGGAAACTATCGCTTTTTCTGGACCGACCCGGGATTCTTTCCTGCCTTGGCGAACACACTCGTCCTTGTGGGTTCTGTCCTAGCAGTGACCGTTATACTTGGCCTCGCCATCGCGATTTTGATTGATCGGCCATTCAAGGGCCGCGGAATTGTCCGGGTTCTTCTCATCTCACCCTTCTTCATCATGCCAACGGTGAATGCGCTGATCTGGAAGAACATGATGTTTGACCCGATCCGTGGCATCACAGCGGTCATAGCCAGAACCTTCGGCGCGACGCCGGTGGATTGGCTGGCCAATCATCCGCTTCTATCCGTTATCATTATCGTGAGTTGGCAGTGGACGCCCTTTGCCATTCTGATCTTCATGACATCATTGCAGTCTCAGGATCAGGAACAGAAAGAGGCCGCCACCTTGGACGGTGCGGGATTCTGGTCGCAATTCTATAACCTGACACTGCCCCATCTGGCGCGTCCGATATCAATTGTGCTCTTGATCCAGATGATTTTCCATCTGTCGATCTTCGCTGAAATTTACGTGACAACAGAAGGTGGTCCCGGCTTCGCAAGTACGAACCTAACTTATCTGATCTACGATGAGGTCTTCCGTGGCTCGAACATCGGGGCTGCATCCGCCGGCGGTATCTTTGCTGTCATCCTTGCCAATATCGTCGCCATCGGTCTGATCCGTGTGGTCGGCAAGAACCTGACGGTGTGATCATGACTGATAAGCAACTCTCCGCTCTGAAAAACCGGGTCGCTGTCACTGCGGCATGGATCATCGCGCTGGTCTACTTCTTTCCACTGTTCTGGATGGTGCTGACCAGCTTCAAAACCGAAGCTCAGGCCATCGCGCTGCCGCCGCTGGTCTTCTTCGAGCCAACGCTGGACAACTATTTCCTGATCCAGGAACGGTCTGGTTATGCGGCTTACGCCTGGAACTCGGTCGTCGTATCGGTTGGCGGCACGGCGCTGTCGATGTTGATTGCGATTCCGTCCGCTTATGCCATGGCGTTCAATCCTGGCCGTTGGACCAAGGACATCCTGATGTGGATGCTGTCGACCAAGATGCTGCCTGCTGTTGGCGTGTTGATGCCCATCTACATCATTTCGCTGCGCTCTGGTTTTTATGACACCAAAATTCTGCTGGTGATCATCTACGCATTGATCAACCTGCCGATCATCATGTTGATCCTGTTCAACTACTTCCGGGAAATACCCAAGGAAATCCTTGAGGCGTCGCGGATGGACGGCACGTCGACCTACAACGAAATCACACAGATCGTCATGCCACTTGCATGGGGCGGGATTGCGTCAACGGCACTGCTCTCCATCGTCCTTTGCTGGAACGAGGCATTCTGGTCCATCGTTCTGACGACAACCGATGCAGCAACGCTGACCGCACTCGTGGCATCATACTCGAACCCAGAGGGCCTATTCTGGGCCAAGGTTTCGGCTGTGTCCACGCTGGCCTGTGCGCCGATCGTTGTCTTCGGATGGCTGTGCCAGAAGCAGCTGGTCCAAGGTCTGACCTTCGGGGCGGTGAAATGAACCTGGCTGCGGCACCAACTGATCTTAGCGGGAAGACCTGCTTTGTCACCGGTGCCGCTGGCGGAATTGGTGCAGCCACGGTTGCCCATTTCGCCGAACAGGGGGCCACAGTCTACAGCACGGATCTGCCTGCCGATTGCGACGGCCCGGCCACCTACCGTTCGCTGAACCTGCTTGACGCCGACGGCCTGCTTGAGTGCCAGAACTGGATTGCTGAAATTTCACCGGACATCACGTTTAACAATGCGGCGCTTTTCGATATGGGCTCTGTTCTGGATGCAGATCTGGCGCAATTCGATCGTCTGTTCGGCCTGAACGTCCGGGCTTTCTATGCGGTTCTGCAATCAGCCGCAAAGGCCGGAGTCGCAGCAAAACAGCCTGGGTCCATCATCAACATGGCATCGCAGGCCGGCCATCGGGGTGAGGCGCTTGTCGCCCATTACTGCGCGACCAAAGCTGCCGTGATCAGCTACACGCAATCGGCAGCACTTGCGCTTGCGCCGCATAAAATCAGGGTCAACGCGATCTCACCCGGTGTCATTGACACGCCCATGTGGGACACCGTGGATGGGCTGTTTGCCAAGTTCGAAAACAAGGCACCGGGGCAGAAAAAGCGCGAGGTCGGTGAAGCCGTGCCTTTGGGCTATATGGGCTCACCGGACGACGTCGCCAAAGTTGCGGTCTTTCTCGCATCCGACCAGTCTTCTTACATCACCGCCCAGACGATCAGCGTCGATGGCGGCAATGTGCTGAGGTGATTGCATGTCGATTATCCAGCCCGAAATAGAGGTCGTAGATCGGACTACCGAAAGCATCAGGTATCTTGAGCACGGCTGGCCGACCGAACTGGCGCGCTGGCACAGCCACGAAGAATACGAACTGCACCTGATCACCGAAACGCGCGGCAAGGCGTTTGTAGGCGACTATATTGGCGAATTCGGCCCCGGCACCCTTTATCTGACTGGACCGCATCTGCCGCATAACTGGATCACCGACGAAATCTGGGAAGAAAAGGTCAATGTGCGCGACATGCTTGTCCAGTTCAGCCAGGCAAGCGTGGATCAATTAGCCGTAGGCTTTCCAGAATTCAACGAGGTCCGTCAGACGCTCTTTCTGGCGCAATCAGGTGTGGAGTTCACCGGGTTCAACCCGACCTTTGCCCGTGGTCATTTCGAAGCGATTCGCGACAACCGGGGGCCAGAGCGTATTTTGGCATTCATACGGTTTCTGGTGCGGCTGAATGAACATGCCGAAAAGCGCACGTTGTCGGTCACCAAACTGGTTCAGCCCGAAGGCGGCAGTAGACACGCCCGGATCGGCACCGTGATCGACCACATTGTGCGGCACTTTTCGGAAGAAATTAACGTCGAAAGGGCCGCCGAAATGGCCGGCATGAGCCCCGCGACATTCAGCCGGAATTTTCAGGCTGTCACGGGGCATAGGTTCGTCGAATTTGTGAACCGGGTACGGGTCGGGCAGGCCTGCGGCCTACTCTATGCAACCGATGAACAAGTGACATCAATTTGCTATCAGGTCGGGTTCCAGAACCTGGCGAATTTCAACCGCCATTTCCTGAAGATGAAGGGAATGACCCCATCTGCGTACCGCGAGACTGCGCGACGGGAACTAATGCCAGCCCAGGAGCGCGCCTCATGAATAAAAGTTCTCGCCCAACCATCCATCGAACTGGATATGATCGGTCTGACGTATCGGTTGGTGTCGTGCATCTCGGCTATGGCGCGTTTCATCGCGCGCACCAGGCCGTCTATATTGACGACTACATGGAAAACACCGGCGACCTGCGCTGGGGGATTGCGGCAGTGAACCTGCGCGCTTCCGAAGCTTCCGGATTTGCCGCAAACCGTGGTGACTACATCCTCAAAAGCATGGCACCTGACGGCGAAACCCAATTCCGCGAAGTGCGAAGCCATATCGCCTTTGAGGATTGGAGCGAGAACGCCGAAAAGGCGGAAAGCCTGCTGGCGTCACCTGACGTTCACATGGTGACAATCACGGTGACGGAAAGCGGGTACTACACCGATGCCGCAATGGCGTTGAACCCGAACGATCCGACCATCGCGGCAGAGATTGCAGGCAGCGCGCTAACCAGCGTCTACGGCTATCTTGCCGCCGGTTTGCAGCGTCGGATGACATCCATCGGGAAACCGATCACGATCCTTTGCTGCGATAATATCCGCAAGAACGGCAAGATGCTGAAAGCCAATCTGGCTGCCTATCTTGAGCTGACCGGTCAAACAGAACTGGCCGACTGGGTTGCGCAAAACGTCGCGTTTCCCTGCTCCATGGTTGACCGTATTACGCCACGCAGCACTGATGCAGTGCGGACTGAGATTGAAGCGCTCCTTGGGCCCCAGCAAACACAACCCATCATGGCCGAGGCATTCGTTCAATGGGTGCTGGAAGACAGCGCGGCAGGCCCGATGCCTGATCTGGCGCAGGCCGGCGTGACGGTCACAGAGGACGTGGACCCTTACGAAGAAACCAAAATTCGTATCCTCAACGGTGGTCATACCTGCCTGACATACCTCGCCGCGCTTGAGGGGCTGGAGACGTTTGATCAGGCGATGCATACGCAGCATCTGTTTGATCACTTCTGGGAATACGAAACCAACGAAGTGCTCAAAGGGCTGACCATCGATCTACCGTTCGACAAGGCGGCTTATCTGGACAGCATCTCGGACCGCTTCAAGAACCGGGCGATTGCCGACACGGTGGCCCGCATCTGCGCGGATGGATTTGCGAAATTCGCCATTTTCATCCGCCCCACGCTTGCTGGTTGCCTGCAACAAGGCATCATGCCGGTTGCTGGTATCCGATCAATCGCAAGCTGGTACGTCTTTGCGCAGCACGTTGCTGCGGGTAAAATCGGGTTCGACTATTTCGAGCCCGGCTGGGACCAGCTAAAACCGATGCTAACCGCCGATGGGCGTGACGCATTCATTGCCTCCGCACAGCTTTGGGGTGACTTGCCAGAGCTTTATCCAGATTTTTCCGCCGCCTTGCGGTCTGAACTACAAAGAATGGAACAAAAATGGCCAGTGTAACTATTCGCAACCTCGTGAAGTCTTATGGAAACGTACAGGTCATGCATGGCGTGGACCTGGACATTGAAGACGGCGAATTTGTTGTCTTTGTCGGGCCTTCTGGCTGCGGTAAGTCAACGCTGCTGCGCATGATTGCGGGGCTGGAAGACATTTCGAGCGGCACGGTCGCCATTGGCGATGGCGTTGTGAACGACGTGGCACCATCAAAACGCGGCGTGGCCATGGTGTTCCAGACCTACGCGCTTTACCCGCATATGACGGTCTACAAGAACATGGCATTCGGCCTGAAACAGGCCAAAACGCCCGAGGAAGAGATTGACCGCCGGGTACGCTCAGCGGCAGAAGTTCTCCAGATTAACGATTATCTGGACCGGTCGCCACGTAATCTTTCAGGTGGTCAGCGTCAGCGGGTGGCCATCGGCCGCGCCATTGTCCGCGACCCGGAAGTGTTCCTGTTCGACGAACCACTGTCCAACCTTGATGCGGCCTTGCGGGTGCAAACGCGCCTTGAAATCGCGCGGCTTCACCAGCGGCTTGATGCGACGATGATCTACGTCACCCACGATCAGGTCGAAGCGATGACCCTTGCCGACAAAATCGTCGTGCTGCGTGCCGGACGTGTGGAGCAGGTTGGCTCTCCGATCGATCTTTATGAGCGGCCAGCGAATGCCTTTGTGGCCCAGTTCATCGGCAGCCCCAAAATGAACTTTTTCGAAAGCAACGATCTCGCACCATCCGCGGCCAGCAATGCGCCACGCCAATTGTCTGCGGGGGATGTCATGGGGCTGCGTCCGGAACACATGGAAGTCTGCGCGGCGGATCAGGCGGTCGTTCAGGGCAATCTGGAACTGGTCGAACAGCTTGGTGAATACGCGCTGGTTCATCTGAAATCCGAGAAGGGTACCGAGTTCATCGTCAAAATGGACAAACCGCCCACAGCCAGCAAAGGCGATCTGATTTCATTCAATGCCGACCATTCGCTGTATCACTATTTCGACAAGGAAACCGAACAGCGGCACACCTGATACCATCTGGTGTGTATAGCCGGTTGGGGGCTGGATCGAACGGTCAGCGAACGCGACCGTTTGGACGGTAGTTGGCTGGGTTGTTGTTTTGGCCCAACTGACAATTACTTTTGCCTCTACGGTCTCACTTTAGGAATGACATAGACATTAGTGGAATGAAGGGCGTCTTGCTCAAATTCTCTGTACCCAGCTAGGTCATCAGGCTGAATATTATGTGGTTGTAGATGAAACTTTTCTTTGTCGATTTCGTGTATAGCGACCGACAATTGACCAACGTCACCAGCGAAAGATCTTAGATATGGTAATGCGTCATTGAGCGTTATGCCGAATTTCTTCTCTAACGGGGGAGTGATAGATTTTGGCCCGGATAATACACAATAAGGCGTGCCTTCCCTAATTCCGAGAACGCCGAGCCTGATTTCTCCTTTCGTAAATGCAGGTTGGTTAGGGAGCAACGCTGAATTGCCCAGTGTGGAAGCAGCCATAAAATGAGAGTTTTTATATGTGTAATCGAGGTCGTCGGGCCTGTGGTCATTAACAAACATAAGTGAGTATAGCAGTTGATAGATTGTCTGCCCGTCATCATCTGTGGCTCTGGTCCACCCCATGACACCCAGTTGATCAATCGCTTGGTCCTGATCGGAAGGCATATCAAGACAGAACTCGAGGGCTTCAATAGCTGCAACCTCAATCGTCTCGGCCTTAAGAGCGGGAGGAAAAACGACAAAAAAGATGCATGTTAGGTTGAGTATCAACTTCAATGAGTAGCTCCTATCGTCATTCTACCTTTATGGGCGGGCCTCTTCCTTATGGGAAGCCAGTTGCTATGGATTTGCAAATCAGAATTTCACAATCCACCAAATCAAAAATGAGAGATGAATTTTTTGGATAACTACTTCGCGCCAACCGACCCTACGAAATTCGCTTAATTCATCACCGCAACGGCAAAACGCTGATCCTTGTCAGTCAGCAGCCGGTCCACTTGCCACCCCGCCGCTGCCGCCATGTCGGCCAGCGTGTCGGGCGTGTATTTTCGACAGCTTTCGGTATGAATGCTTTCGCCCTTCGCAAAATTGATCTGCTCCTGACCCAGCTCAACGACCTGATCGCGGATCGAGACAAGGTGCATCTCAATTCGCGCCGGATTCTCGCACCACCGCGCTTCGTGCCGAAAGCCTGTCAGGTCAAAATCGGCACCGGCTTCGTTGTTCAAACGCCGCAGGATATTCAGGTTGAACGCTGCAGTTACTCCTTCCGCGTCGTCGTATGCTGCAATGAGATCAGGGATCGGTTTCACCAGGTCGGCACCCAGGATAAAGGCGCAAATGTTGTCCCATTTCCGGGCACGCGACAGCAACGCGATGGCGTCCTCAGGATCGAGATTGCCGATTGTAGAGCCGGGAAAGAACCCGACTTTGGGAAGTTCTTCCACATCGTCCGGCAGATCGACCGGCCCGGTGAAGTCACCGATCACGGGATGGATGGCCATCGCCGGGTAACGGCTGCGCAGGTTGTCTGCTGTAGTCAACAGGAAGTCCTCTGATATATCGATGGGCACGTAGGCGCCGAAATGACCACCAGCATCCAGCAAGTACTGCGTCTTGATCGATGCGCCCGAGCCCAGCTCTACCAATGCACCACCCTCGGGAACCAACCGGGCGAGCGCTGATGCATTGTCACGCAGGACCGATGTCTCGGTCCGCGTGGGGTAGTATTCCGTCAATCCGGTTATCTTTTCGAATAGCTCTGATCCACGCCGGTCATAGAACCATTTCGGAGATAGGTATTTCTGCCGCGCGGTCAGTCCTGCAAGGGCATCGGACAGGATGTCCGTATTGATAAGATCTCTCATGCTACGTCCCTCGCGAGCCGCAGACCCATCATTTGCCAGCGCTGATGTGGGTAAAAGAATGTCCGATAGGTCGCGCGCATCTGCTCGCGCGGCGTGGCGCACGAGCCGCCGCGCAGCACTATCTGGTTCACCATGAATTTGCCGTTGTATTCACCAAGCGCGCCGTCGGGAGGCGTGAAGCCGGGATAGGGGGTGAAGGGTGACGACGTCCATTCCCAGACATCGCCCCAGACGCCTTGCCCCGGCATCGGTCGTAGCTTGCCGTTTTCAAGGAAGTTGCCCGCGATCTCACGATCATGGAAGGTTAGTTCGTGCTCTGCCTCGGTCGGCAGGCGTGCCCCTGCCCAGCGGGCAAAGGCATCGGCCTCGTAATAGCTGACATGACAGACCGGTGCATCCAGTGCCACGGGCTGAGGTCCACGCAAGGTGAAAGTCCACCACGTATCGTCCTGCTGCCACCAATAAAGGGGATGGGTCCAGTCTTCGCGGGTCGCTACGGCATGCCCTTCCATCAGCCAGAAACGCGGGTCGGCATAGCCGCCATCCTCCATAAACGCGATCCAATCGCGGTTGGTGACGGGCCGGTCAGCGATCTCAAACGGCGCGACATAGGTCTGATGCCGAGGCTGTTCGCAGTCATAGGCAAATCCCGCCCCGTCATGGCCGATCTCGGTCAGGCCGCCATCATGGGCCGTCCAACTTAGCGGGACCTCGGATGTGACGGGGAGTGGTTCGGGGTCCAGATAGGTTGGCAGAAGTGGGTTGAATGACAGACCATGCAAGAGGTCAGTCACCAGCAGCTCTTGATGCTGCATCTCGTGGTGGCAGCCGAGTTCGACCAGCGCGGCTATCTCTTCTGCGTCATCGCGGTCGTGCGACAACAGGTCATCAAGCGCGTCGTCCACATGACCGCGATAGGCTGCGACCTCGGCACAGTCGGGGCGGCTGACCATCCCGCGCCGGTCGCGGGCATGACGCGGCCCGGCTTGAGTGTAGTAAGAGTTGAAAAGAAATGCGAAGCGGTCGTCAGGTGACGTATAGTCGGGTTCCCGCGGTTTGAGGATAAACTCCTCAAAGAACCATGTCGTGTGGGCCAGATGCCACTTTGCGGGCGACGCATCCTCCATGCTTTGTAGCATCATGTCTTCTGGTCGTAGCGGTTGAACCAACTTGTCGGTCCGTGCGCGGGTGCGCTGAAACAGCGAAAGCGCGTCAGGTGGGGCGAGCGGTGAAAGGGCTGTATTAGTCATGCTGTGGGGGCCTCCTCAATTGCCACAGACGTCCAGATGAACGTGACAACTGCCCCGAGGGTTGCTCTGGAAGCGCCACAAATCACCTTCATTAGGTTCTCGTGTTCGCGACCATGACCAATCACTGTTTCAGGGACAACGGTTTGCCGGTCACGATGGGGTCAGACCGGGGATAACCGCCGTCAAAGGTGTCAAAAGCCCTCATCTTGAGTTCTAAAATGGGTGTATCGCGGAATAAAATGCGGCCGCAGAATGATCTGCGGCCGCTTTGCACTGGTTAACAAGCCGGAACAACATGCCGGGACGCATGTGGGGACAACCGACAGGTACTAGTAGTTGGTGGAACTGTAGTCGTAGCCATTGGAACCTTGGCTAGCGTAGTCGGAGTTGCAGGCGGCAAGGGCCAAGGCTCCGATAAGAATAAGGGTAATACGCAAAGTCATTTCTTTTTCCTCTCTTAGTTTTTCACAACATCCCAGACACCGCCGACACCATGGCCGGTTGCGTCGCCAGAAGCGGCATCACCCTGCCAGAAGTAGAGTGGCTTGCCGTTCAGGGCCCATTGGCGGGTGCCGTCGTTGCGGTCGATGACGCCCAAAGCACCGTCTGCCTGAGCGGAAGCTGAGGCCGTGAACGGAGGCCATGCATCGGCGCAGCTGTCGTAGCAGTTTGACTGGTTCGCTGCGTCTTTGCGGAATGTGTAAAGCGTCATGCCGTTATTGGCGGCTGCGACCACGTTGCCGAGATCAGAACCGACGACAACAAGTGTTTCGGCGTTTGCGGCGGTGTTGCTCAATGCGAAGGCGGCCAGTGCGGCGAAAAGAGTACGTTTCATGTCAAACATCCTTTGATCAATTTGCTTTTTGTGGAGGGCATAACTCCCTCACTGAACGGCTTACGCATCGCGTTCAGGGATTATTCTCGGTCTTGGAAAAAAAGTTTGAGAATTTTTGCGGGTGGCCAGACGTAGACTCTGTAGATCAGGCCAAAGGAGCCAAGGATGACTGCCGGTCTCGCAACAACCGCACCTATATATGAACATTGCACTTCAGGTGTATTTGTCGCATCACAGGGAAGGCGCATGGCCACCTCATCGAAACCATTTTACGAGGTTCTTTTGCCGACGGATTTAAAGAGCGACATGATTGCATTGTTGCCTCGTTTGCGGCGATTTGCGCAGTCGCTGACGCGATCCGTTGTTGAAGCAGACGAACTTGTTCAGGAAACCTGCGTCAGGGCGTTGAGCAACACCAGTCGATATGACCCGTCCCAGCCCCTTGATCGTTGGCTATTTCGAATGATGCGGAATCTGTGGATCAGCGAAATTCGCAAGCGCAATGTCCGGCTTGGTCAGGGCCACGTTCCTGCAGAAGAAAGCCCAGAGCTTGTGGCGCTAGAAACCGGTGAAGCGGGTGTTGCTGCAAACGAATTACGAAGTCAGGTCGCCTCTCTTCCGAGCGAGCTATCAACGGTTCTGCTTGCCGTATCGGTCGAGGGCTATAGCTATGCGGAAGCGGCTGAGCTTTTGGAAGTTCCCATTGGCACAGTGATGAGCCGCCTTCATCGCGCCCGGAAAACTCTTGCAAAGCAGATTGCCGGACCTGCGGAGGTAGTCAAGTGACCCAGTACGGTGAAAAACTGAGTGCCTTTCTTGACGGCGAACTGGCCGACGATGAGGCGCGCGAGATCGAACAGGCGCTGGAGCAGGACCCCACCCTTCAGGCGGAGCTGGAAGAGCTTATGGAAGCCGACGTACTGGCCAAGCATGAGTTTGCTGAAATGCTTGATGAACCGGTACCGTTCGAGCTTGCTTCGGCCATCCGTCAGGCCTCAGTTGTCGAACCTGCGAATGACACGGGCGCACCATCGCGCTTTGCCGGATGGTTTGCTGCCACCGCCGCTGTTGTCGCTTTGGCCATGACTGGCGTTGGCGGATACTATGTCGGGTCTTCGCAGACCACACAGGTCGCTGGTGCACCCGGTTGGTTGGACGACATTGCAGATTATCACGCGGTCTACGCGGCGCAGACCCGCCATTTGGTCGAGGTTCCAGCGGCTGAGGCTGACCATATTGAAACCTGGCTGACGGCGACAGTTGGTACAGATGTTCGCATTCCCGATCTCTCCAGCTCCGGGCTGACCTTTGAAGGCGCGCGTCTTTTGGTGGCTGCCGGGAAACCCGTGGCGCAGTTGATATTTACCGACGCAGACCAGCGTGTTGTTGCCCTTTGTGCGATCAGCACAGACACGCCTCGTGATGGCTTTGCCGAACAAACCATCAATAGTTTTCAGATGGTTTCATGGGGCGGGAGCAATGCAAACTTTGTGATCGTCGGCGACGAAGGGCGTGGCGATCTGCAGGACATCGCGGAGGACGCGGCTGTCCAAATTTGAAGCGGACGCTTTCGGGTTCAGCTACTTCGCCGCGCTTCGTGCATCTTTTGCGGTCCCAAAGCGCGGCAGGTCGGCCGTTGTCTTGCCATGTGCGGCCAGCAAGGTGTCGCGCACAAACGCGATATGCGCCGTTTCCTCGATAATCTCGGCCAGGTATTGCGCTTCCGTCAGCGTCTTGCCCACACCAATCGTTCCGTGATTGGCAAGGACAGCGGCGCGGACAGAGGCGTCCTTGAAAAACGGGCTGATCTCTACCTCGGTCTGCGGCCCGCCGTTTTCCGATAGCGGGATCAGCGGCATCCGTCCGATCTTTTCGATGGTTTGGACCGTCAGGCAGGGAATTTCGAGACCAGCACTCGCAAAGCCTGTTGCCCACGGGCTGTGACAATGCACGATGGCGTTGATGTCCGGGCGGATGCGATAAAGGTCGAGGTGAAAATCCAAATCCTTGGACGGTTTGAAGGACGACGGTTCGATGGTTCCGCTCAGATGAACCACCTGCAGATTGTCCCGACTGCATTCTGCGAAACCAACCCCTGACGGTTTGATAACAATCGCCTCGGCAGAGGATAGTCGGACAGACAGGTTCCCCCCCGCGTTGGTCTGAAGACCAAGGTCAAAGCAGCGTCGTGCCGACCAGATCAGCGCGTCTTTCTTGGCTTCGATATCGTTGGGGTCAAGCATGGGTTTTGTCCTTTGTGATCTCGCGCAGCGCGTCGACAGCAGCATTTGCTACAGCGCTGTCGTTGATATGTCCGTCAAGGCGGGTCAGGGGAATATGCGTCTCTAAAGCGTCTGCAAAGGCGTGGCGGAGCTTCTCGCTTTCGTTGGCGCCGCCCGGCCGGTCCTCGGATGAAAAGCCGCCCATGGGGATGAGAACCCGCGTGGGTGCGGTGGCCTCTGTCAGGGCCTGGCCAAGGATGTTGGCGCATTTGACGATCTCGTCCTCGGTGCATTGTACGTGGGTGAACAACGGCGAATGCGCGTAGTGCGGGCGCGCACGATACGCTTCGGGCATCAGATCAGGTTCGCCCATACCTATGAAATTGACACCGCCGGGCAACACGACCCTTGGGACGTTGCCCATGGCGGTGAAACGTCCGGGCATTTCAGCGTTAATTCCAGCGATGTAACACCGGGTCAATTCATGCGGGGTGTAGTCGATGACCGACTTGAACGCGCCGATCGTTGCCCACCGGGTGAAAGCAGCACCGCCAAAGCCATTGGCGTGAAAAACTGTGACTTCATCGCCATCCGCCCGCAGCCGGGCGCAAAGCGCATCTGTGCCGGGGCCAGTGACCCCCAATGACGTGACGCCGACCGATGGGGTATAGGACGCCGGCCCGGTGGGGAGTGTCGCATGATAAAGCCCCGCAGTAATGGCAGCGGCCTGATCCAATGCGGCGCGGGTGGTGGCGTTCAACCCGCAAAGATCTGCGATGGTTGGCACAAGTATGATTGAGCTGTCGGCGATAATGTAGCGCGGATCAAACGGCAGCGTTGTCACCAGCACTTTCGGCATGCCCACGGGCAGCGACCGCAGGACGTTCAATGCGATCTGTCCCCCAGTTCCACCGCCGATGGCCACAACCATGCGCCGCCCGGTTTGTGGTCGGCTCGATATATCGGCAATCGCCCGATCCGTGGCTTCGGCCATACCTTTGATCTTGGCCTTGGGCGTCCAGTGTTCACCGCCTGCGTGCAAGGATATATCGCACTGCTCTACCGGGACCCCGAGGGCCGTCATTGCGTGGATCAGGTAGTGGGCTTCTTCCTGTTTGGTATCGTAGGTTGCCAGAAGCAGGACAGACATTAGCCTTTGACCGCCCCCGCTGTCATGCCTGTGATGATCTGACGGCTGGCAACAAAGGTGAAGATGATCGGTGGGATCGCCAGAAGCATGCCGGTGGCCATGATAACCCCCCAATCGATGTCGAACTCTGTCAGACTGTTCACGATGGTAACTGGTACGGTACGACTACTACGATCCGCGAGCGCATTGGCAAGAAGAAACTCATTCCAGGCCACCCGAAACGTAAAGATCGAGGCGGCTGCAATTCCCGGTTTGATCAGTGGCAGTACCACCAGAAAGAAAACCTGGAACGGGCCAGCGCCATCCATACGGGCGGCCTCCTCCAACTGGATCGGCACCTGCACGATGAAACTCTGCAAAATCCAGATCACAAAGGGCAGGTTGAGCGCGACATAAACCAGAATGATCCCGCCGCGCGTCCCATCGAACCCGAACTGAAACGTCCAGATGCCAAAGACGGGGACAAGCAAAACCGCAGGCGGCACCATCCGCATCATCAGGGTCCAGATCGACACCACATCACGGCCCATGAACCGGAACCGCACAAGCGCATAGGCGGCCATGGTTCCGAAGACCAGCGTGATAGCGGTTGAGACCAGCCCGATGATCAGCGAATTCACCAATGCGCGGCCAAAAGTTGGATCGCAGCGGCGCAGGTGCTCTGGTTCGTACCAGAGGAAGTCGCAAAGCGCCGTTTCGTAGTTGCGCAGCGTTGGCATGAAAAACAGGCTGGAGCTGTCGGACATGATATCCACGTTCAGCTTCAGCGATGTCACCAGCATCAGGTAGATTGGCCCAATGGCCATCACCACCAGGGCAACGAGCAATGCGTAATAGGCGGGGTTCTGACGATCGTAGCTTTGATTGCTCATGTCTCTTCCTCCACGACACGCAGTCGTGCCGCGCGGGCCTCTTGGGCTTTGTTGTAGATGAACATCGCGAAGGTCAGGATCAAAAGGACAATCAACAAGAGGTTCGACATGGCCGCCGCTTCGCCCAGTTCGCGAAACTCTGACGCGGTTCGGTTGATCCTGATCGAAAGGATTTCAGTAGAAAGACCGGGGCCGCCATTGGTCATGACCAGTATGACCTCAAGCACTTTGAATGCATCAATCAGGCGCAACAGCAATGTCACGATCAACACCGGCATCATCAGCGGCAATTTGATGTAGATGATCTGCTGCCACCCACTTGCTCCATCGATACGGCTTGCCTCCATCGCGGACTTGGGCAGCGATTGCAGTGCTGCAAGCGAGAGGATGAAGATGAACGGGGTCCACTGCCAGACATCTGCAATGACGATAGACGCAAACGCCCATGATCCGTCCGATAACCACGGGATCGAATCCAGCCCCCATGATTTCAGCGTTTTGTTAAAGATACCCACAGTCGGGTGGTACATATAGCGCCACATCAGGCCTACGACGATAGGCGCAATCATCATGGGAAGTATGAAAAGCGTCCGCAAAACGGACATACCGCGGATGTTCCGGTCAAGCAGCAATGCCAGCCCAACGCCCAGAAACATCTCTATCGATACGACGACGGCGGCGAATTTCAGGGTGACCCCCATGCTTTCGCGAAAGGCGTTATCGCTGAAAAGTTTGGTGTAGTTACGTATACCGACAAAATCGGCCTCGCCAATTCGCTGGCTGGGGTTCCAGTCCAGAAAACTGGCGTAGATCATGTAAAGGATCGGATAAAACAACGCGACCGCCAGAACCAAACCGGCAGGTGCCAGAAACAGGTAGGGCGTCAGACGATTGGCGCGGGCGATGCTCATGTGTTGGGGGCCTTTGGTGGTCGCGTGGACGTTCCGGGCCGACACATACTGCGCCGACCCGGAGGAGGAAATTTACTGCCAGGTGTAGTAACCGGCTTCTTCCATCGTGGCGCGGGCACGTTCGGCTACACCGTCAAGAGCTTCCTGTGGGTCCAGACCTTCTGTCAGAACCTGGCTCATTGTTGTGCCGATATCCGCATTGATCTCACCCCATGTCGGGATAATCGGGCGCCAGTCGGGGTCGGCATATTGCAATGCTTCACCAAAGGTCGCCGAGTATGGATACTTCTCGTTCAGTCCCGCATCCTGATAGGTCGAGAACCGGGACGGGTTGCCACCAGCCATGGCGATGGCAAGATCCTGTTCCTTGCTGGTCAGCCACTGCATCAGCAAGAAAGCGGCTTCCTTGTTTTCAGCGTTGGATGGGATGCCGATACCAAAGCCACCTGTCTGACTGCCGCGCCGCACACCTTCGGGGTGCATCGCATAGCCGACATTGCCGACAACGGTCGATTGTGATGGATCTTCAAACCCCGCGGCAAAGGCGATGCTGTCCATAAACATGGCCGCTTGGCCTTGCTGGAATGCGGCTGCTGCTTCTGCCGGACCAAATGTTGTGCCGCCCTCTGGACCGCAATCAACGATGGTTTTCAGCGCGTTGGCGGCTGCGACACCTTCAGGGCCGTTGATGACCGGGTTCCATTCCGCGTCAAACACGCGGCCACCAAGTGGCGCGAGGTGTAGCAGGAACGCATGGCTGGCCTGGTGACCGGATGCAGCGCGGGAGGCCATGCCACCCATGCCGGGCTCCACTTCCGGGATTTGGCAGGCAACTTCAAGCAGCTCGTCATAGTTCGTTGGGACGTCGATGCCGTGCTTTTCGAAGATGTCCTTGCGGTAGGCCAGAACCGAAGTTTCCGCACCAAACGGAATGCCGAACAAGGATCCGGTTTGACCGGGGAGATATCCTTTGTCTCCGCCTGCCACACCAATATTGGCGACATATCCGTCAATCAGATCGGCGGCGTCATAATTCGGGTCAGCCAGCTTGGGGTTCATGAAGTACTTGGCGAGATTCTCAAGCTGATCAGCAAAAACATAGTCAGCCTTTGAGAAGACCACGTAAGCGATGAGGTCGTAGTCACCTTCATCCTTGGTCAGTTCCAGGGTCTGACGTTCACGCATTTTCAGGTATTGAAGCTGATCGACCTCCACTTCGATGCCGGTCTGCTCAGTGAATTCTGGCAGCACGTCCAGAACCGCGTCGTAATGTGGATGCGCGGGGAAGTTCACAACAAGCGTTGTTCCCTCGTATGGTTCGTATACGTCTGCAGTATGTCCGTCCGCGTAAGCGGCAGTGTAGGTTAGGGTCACGGCCATGGCGGCGGACCAGACGGTTGTTCGATTGGCCTTCATTTCATCCTCCCAGATGTTACAGGTCGTCGAGGCGACCTCTCGTCAGACAGCGTTACAGTGCCGCCTCTGTTTTCGGATCAAAGAGATGGACTTCATCCCCCTGAACCGTGAATTCACGTTGTTCACCGGCGCGGATCGGCGCGACGGAATTGACTTCGATAGAGATCTTCTCCTCACCCAATTCAGAGATCAAAACGGATTGCGCGCCGATGTATTCGGATAGGATCACAGGCATTTTTAGACCGCCTGGTCCCTCAACGAAGCTGGATGGGCGGATGCCAATATGGACGCTGCGATCCTTATGGGTTTGAAGGTGGGTCTTGCGCGCATCCGGCAATGGAATCGAGAAACCCTGACCCTTTGCGAAAAGCGTGTCGCTTTCTTCCACCAATTCGGCCGACAGAAAGTTCATGGTGGGTGAGCCGATAAACCCGGCGACGAACTTGTTTGCCGGGCTGCGATACAGTTCTTCCGGTGTGCCCGCCTGCATGATCTCACCGAATTTCATCACGACAATTTTGTCACCAAGCGTCATGGCTTCGACCTGATCATGCGTCACGTAGATCATGTTTTTCTTGATGCGCTGGGACATCAGCGCCAATTCAGCGCGCATCTGGCCCCGAAGTTTTGCATCAAGGTTCGACAGCGGTTCATCGAACAGAAACGTGCCCGCGTCCCGAACCAATGCCCGCCCCATCGCGACGCGCTGGCGTTGGCCACCTGACAATTCGGCAGGCTTCCGGTCAAGATATGCAGTCAGGTCCAGCGTGGCTGCGACGTCTTTGACGCGTTTTTCGATGTCTGACTTGTTCATCCGCGCCAGTCGCAAGGCGAACGACATATTCTTGGCGACGTTCATATGCGGGTAAAGTGCGTAGTCCTGAAATACCATCGCCAGATCACGCTCTTTCGGCTCCAGCTGGGATACATCCCGATCACCAACCATGATCTGTCCGGCGGATACGCTTTCCAATCCTGCGATCATGCGAAGCGTGGTGGACTTGCCGCAGCCCGACGGGCCAACCAGTACGGTAAATTCACCGTCCGCCATTTCGAGGTTGAGATCCTCGATGACTGTCACCGCGCCATAGTCTTTGCGCAGGCCCTGCAGTCGTATCTCAGGCATGGATGATCCTCTCCCTCACTTGACGCAAGGGAATATCAGTTTGTATACAAACGCAACCCAAAATATCCATTAATGCGGATTCCACTGGTTTCATTGCAGTTTCCATGATAGGCATTCATATAAGTTAGCGCAAAACGGGAACTGTTAAATGGTCCGCACCAGCACATCATCGCGCGAATCGACAGGCCAGCGAATCGAGTCCGCTCTTTTGGATGATATTGCGGCTGGACAGCTAGAGCCGGGTGAGCATCTGGACGAAACCAAACTGGCAACGCGCTTTGGTGTATCGCGAACCCCGGTGCGCGAAGCGCTGAGCCGCCTGACAGCCCAAGGGGTTCTTGTTGCTGGCAAAAAACGGGGTGTCTGCGTCGCGGAATATTCACGTGAAGAATTGGCGCAAATGTTTGAAGCCATGCAGGAAATTGAAAGTGTTTGTGCGCGCTTGGCAAGCCAGAGGCTGACCCTGCTGGCCCGTTCGGAAATCGAAGCCGCCCAAGCTAACTGTGCCGCCGCAGCTGCTGCAAATGACCGGCTCGCCTATATCAAGGCGAACGAGGCGATGCACATGTCCATCTACCGTGCGACGGATAATCCTTACATTTTTGAACTGGCATCTGACTTCCGCCGCAAGACGGGCCCTTTTCGCGCAAAAAAACTGCAAACACAGGACGATTTGCTTGCTTCGGTCGAAAATCATGTAGATCTTCTGGCAAAAATTTTCTCTGCGGATTCACAAGTTGCCGTAGACGGCATGCGTAAGCATATGACCGAAAGTTTCATGCGTGTTCTGGCTGCAAACGACTGAGTTTTGTCCGAATTTCAAAAATCCTCCACACAAATGTAGACAATAATTATTTATTGTATACAAAAGTTGCGACTCGCATGTGGAGGGCCTGATGGGCGTTGCAGAAACAAAGATTTACCCGATCAATACCGGCTGGCTTGAGGCCGACCTTGGCACCTATATCTTTTGGAAAGGCCCAGCAGGCAAAAAGATATGGAACCCGGTCTATTGCCATTACGTCGATACTGGCGAACACAAGATCCTGATTGATACCGGTCTTTGCGACGAAGAGCGCGCGACGAAGTATCACCACAAATGCGACAAGCGCGGATGCCTGCAAGTGCACGAACATCTTGAGCAGAAGCTCGGTGTTCATCCAGATGAGATCGATGCCATCGTCTTTACCCATCTGCACTGGGACCATGTGCAAAACATGAAAGAGTTCAAGAACGCACGCTACATCGCACCGAAGGCCGAGATCGAAATGGCCTATAATCCGCTCCCGCTTTATTACCGGACATATGAATGCGGGATATTGGACATTGAACCCGCCTATGCCGGTTGCGTGTTCGAGGCGGTTGAAGACGAATGCGAAGTGCTTCCAGGCATCACCATGTTCCACACCCCCGGACATTCGGTGGGCCATATGGCGGTTACTGTGGCGACAAGCGCTGGCGATATCGTCGTCGCTGGCGATGCGATTTTTCAAGAACGCAACATGGAGCCGAACCCGGACGAAAAATGGCGCTACTGGGTGCCTGCCCGGTTTGTGAACAGCTATGAGGGTTGGAAGTCGGTCGAAGAGCTCGACAAACGGTCGGACTATATCCTTGCGTGTCATGACAAGGTTGCTAATGCCCGCTCCGACGTGTTCCCCTACGAGGGTATGCCACTGCGCAAGCGCCGTCAGGTGATCCCCGGCTATCAGTTCTATTTTGGTGACATGCCAGCCGATGCTGTGGGCAAATCCGCACCAGCGCTGACAAAGCAAGAGGCTGACGCCTATATCGCCGCCCTCGTCCCACCAACACCGGACAAACCCTGATCAATGATGGAACTGATCGAAAGTATCGGCGATATCGCTGATCAGTTCGATGCCATCGTTCTGGACCAATGGGGTGTGCTGCATGATGGGAGCACGCCCTATCCATCCGCGCTGACCGCCCTTGATCAACTCAAAGGCAGCGGTGTCAAACTCGGCGTTCTGTCCAATTCCGGCAAACGGGCTGCCCCCAATGCCGCCCGGATCGGGGCCATGGGTTTTGACGTGTCGGCCTTTGATACGATCATGACCTCGGGCGAAGCCCTGTGGCAGCGTTTTGCTAACGGTCAGGCCGCGGCAGACAGCATCTATGCAATTGAAGGGCGCCGAGGCGATGCGGCCAACTGGGCCGATGGCCTTTCGCTCGCGATCAGCGATACGCCCGCCACGGCAGATGCCGTCCTTCTGATGGGCTTGCCGGACGGCACCGAAGAACATGCTTATGACGACACACTGCACGAGGCGTTGGAACGTGACCTGCCGATGTACTGCTCCAACCCCGACCTGACATCGCCACGCGGTGGTGGCACCTATGTCATGTCACCCGGTGCGCTTGCTCTTCGCTATCAAAAAGCAGGCGGCGCGGTCTATATGTTCGGTAAACCGCATCGTCCGATCTATGATGCGATGCAAACAGCACTCGATTGTGCGCCTGACAAGATCCTGATGGTCGGCGACAGTTTGCACCATGACGTGCTTGGCGCACAAAGGGCTGGCTGGCAAAGCCTGCTGATCCGCGCGGGCGTGCATGCCCCCGACATCGCCCCCGGCAGCATCACGCGGGACATCACCCGCCTGACCAATAACGCCGCCATGGCCCAACCTGACTATTGTCTTCCTGATCTGAGGTGAAAGATGGACGCTTTGCTGACACCAGAATTTCGCGCCTTCTCTGCCCGGCTGGGCCAGGACCCATTGCGCGTTCAGGGACCGGGTGGGAATACCTCGATCAAGTCTGATGACGTCATGTGGATCAAAGCATCCGGGACTGAATTGGCTGATGCAGAACAAAAGCCCATCTTTGTTGCCGTTAATCGCAACGCGGCAAAGGCAGAGGCCACCGGCGCCGGGGACGGAAGCTGCAAAGATACAGTTTTGGACCCTGCCAACACCTTGCGACCCTCGATCGAGACGACCTTCCATGCGGCGCTGGATTGGCCAGTGGTGGCGCATACTCATTCGATTGCAACACTCGTGCACGCGATCAGTACCGAGGGGCGCGTGGCAGCAAAGCAGAAACTGGCTGGTTTCCCCGCGATCTTCGTCCCCTACGCCAAGCCGGGACTACCGCTGACCCGCCAGATACTGGCCCGCGCCACACCACAGACGCAGGTCGTAGTGCTTCAAAACCACGGGCTCATCTGTTGTGGGAACACGGTTGCCGAAACTGCCGACATGATGGACGAAGTTGAATCATTGCTGGCGATGCCGGAACGGCCACGTCTGGACACACCCGACGGTCCGCGACACGAGGGCTTTGAAAGAATCGCCGAAAGTTGGATGGCGTTTGACGGGCGGGTGGCAGAGCTTGCCTTGGCCGCATCGTATTATCCAGACCATGTGGTCTTTCTCGGGCCTGGATTACCAAAGGCCGACCACGATGACCGACCACCGGTCGTATTTGCCCCCGGCGAAGGTGTCTATCTGCGAGATGGCGCAACATCATCGCAACGCGCCATGATCCGCTGCTTGTCTGACTGCCTTGGCCGTTTGCCCGAAGACTGGTCAGCAGAGCCTATTGGCCAAGCGGCAGAGGCCGAACTATTGAACTGGGACGCTGAAAAGTACCGTCAGGCGCTGGCCGCCAGAGGATGACCGAACTCAGCCTTGGGATCGATATCGGAACGTCTGGCATACGGACTGCTGTTCTGGACGCGAGTGGTGATCTGGTGTCGTCCGTGCGCGTGCAGCACGAACCGCAACCCCCCGAACGGATCAATGCTGCCGCTTGGTGGCGGTCGGTGCAGGGATGCATTCATAAGCAATCTGAGGCGCTGGGCGAAGTCGGCCAGAGCATAGGAAATGTTACGCGCATCGGCGTCGATGGCACATCAGGCACGATGGTTTTGACAGATGTTGCGCTGAACCCTGTGACCCGTGCGCTGATGTACAATTCGTCCGGTTTTGACGGGGAGGCCGAGACCATCGCGCGCCACGCACCCGACACGCATATCACCAAAGGATCGAACTCGGCCCTTGCGCGGGCTTTGCGCCTGCAATCCGAGGACACCGAAAACGAGGCTGTCCACCTACTGCATCAAGCGGACTACATAACCGCCCATCTGTTGGGATACGGTGGAATATCTGACCACAATAACGCCCTAAAAACCGGGTTCGACCCAGCGGTAGAAACCTGGCCTGATTGGTTCAGCGCAACAGGTCTTCGCACACAACTGCTCCCAAAACCGATGCCTGCTGGCGTCGCCATAGACCAGATATCATCCCACGTCGCCGACAAGTTTGGGTTTGCCAAAACCGTCACAATCCATGCGGGCACCACAGACAGCATCGCGGCCTTCATGGCGGCGGCACCGTTGGAGGTTGGCGCTGCGGTGACATCCTTGGGAACCACTCTGGCGGTCAAGATCCTGAGCAAGACGCGTATCGACGACCCGGAGGCGGGTTTGTATTCGCATCGCTTGGGCAACTACTGGCTGGCTGGTGGCGCATCGAATACTGGTGGCGGTGTGCTGGCGTCGTACTTTACAACAGATGAACTCGCGCAGCTTTCGAAAAGGATCGATCCCGGCATCGAAAGCCAGCTCGACTACTATCCACTGCTCAAACCCGGAGAGCGTTTCCCGATCAATGATCCTGATTTCCAACCCCGGATGGACCCTCGACCCAGCGACGACACGGCATTTCTGCACGGACTTCTCGAAAGCATCGCCCGTATTGAGGCAAAGTGCTACGACGTCATAACAGAGCGCGGCGGCACGTTTCCAAAGCAGCTTTTCACTGCGGGTGGCGGTGCCGAAAACGACGTCTGGACCGCCATCCGGGCGCGCGTATTAGGCATCTCACCCGGCGGCGCACGATATTCTGAGGCATCCATCGGAATTGCGCGGCTGATACAGGCGCAGTCAGCTACCGTATAGCCCCGCAGATTTGCCCCTTAGTTGGGTAAGAGCCAGAACCGTATCAATTGTTGGTGTCGGCGTTTGGGTAATCCGGCCCAGTTCCTGTACTGAACCTACCAGCGCGTCGATTTCCATGGGTCGCCCAGCATCAAGGTCTTGCAACATCGACGTTCTGTGCGCGCCGACGGCAGCACCGCCGTCAATCCGCCGGTCGACATCAATGGGAAACTTGACGCCTAGCTTTTCGGCGATCTCTTGTGCCTCGATCATCATGCCGCGCGCTACGGCCCGCGTACTGGGGTCGGTACACAGCACGTCAAGTGTCGCATGTGTGAGCGCAGAAATTGGATTGAACGACAGATTGCCCCAGAGCTTGACCCAGATTTCATCACGCAGACGCGGTCGCACCGGGGCCTTGAGACCAGCGGCTGACAACGCTTTGGAAAGCGCCAGCGCACGGTCCGATTTGCTGCCATCGGGTTCACCAAGCGAAAACCGGTTGCCTTCGATATGCTTGATCGTGCCCGGTTCAGAGACTTCGGCAGCCGGATAAACCACACAGCCCAGCACCCGATCTGGTCCAAAGCCGTCCCACTGGGCATTGCCTGGGTCAACGCTGGCCAACCGTGTCCCCTCAAGATCTGTGCCGATCTTGTGGAAATACCACCATGGTACCCCGTTCACACCGCTGACAATGGTTGTGTGATCGCCGATCAGCGGCTGCATCTTGGGTACGACCGGTGGCACCGAATGGGCCTTGAGCGTGACAATCACGTAGTCCTGCGGCCCCAGATCCGAAGGATCGTCGCTCGCCGTTACTTGAACCGTGGTGGGGTCGCTGTCTTCTTCGATCAGCGTCAGACCCTTGTCGCGCATAGCCGCCAAGTGCGGCCCCCGCGCCACAAGGCTGACATCCGCACCGGCTTGTGCCAGTTTGACGCCCATATATCCGCCAATGGCGCCGGCTCCGAAGATACAGATTTTCATTGTGTTCAGGCCTTTTCCACCAGCCCGAGCTTTTCAGCCAGACCAATACGCTGCATCTTGCCCGTCGCCCCTTTGGGGATTTCATCCAGAATGATGACTTTACGCGGTACCTTGAAATCAGCCATACGCTCTGTCGCGAAGGCCCGAATGTCTTTCTCCGTCGCGGTTGAACCCTCTTTGAGGACAAGTGCAGCCGCAACTTCTTCGCCCAGCTTTGGATGCGGCAGTGCAAAGGTCACGACCTGCGCCACATCGGGATGGTCTAGCAGAACGCCGTCCACCTCCAGCGGGCTGATCTTTTCGCCACCACGGTTGATGATCTCTTTCAGTCGACCAGTCAGGTGCAGATATCCATCGTCGTCAAAGGCCCCCTGATCACCGGTGCGGAACCAGCGTGCGCCGTCAGCTTCAAAGAAGTTTTTGGCATTGGCCTCTGGATTGCTCTCATAGCCCGGAGTGACGTTTGGCCCCGAAATGACAACCTCGCCGGTGCCTTCGATCAGATGATCCTCGGCCTCATGTGCGATGCGAACCTTTGGACCTGCTTCGATACCGACTGCACCGGGTTTCTGTTCGCGCGGTGGCAGCGGGTTTGACGCCATCTGGTGGGCTGCCTCTGTCATGCCGTAGCCTTCGATGACTGGTGCGCCGAAGGTTTCGTTCAATGCCAGCATGACCTGTGCGGGCAAAGAAGCCGAAGACGACCGCAAGAACCGCAGTTTGGCATCCGCAATCACATCCGCATTGCGGGCCGCACGTGTCAGGATTGCCTGATGCATGGTTGGCACCGCTGTATACCAGGTCGGCTGCGCCTCTTTCATGAAGCCAAAGAAGCGGAGCGCGTCAAAGCCAGGCGAACACCAGATCGATGCACCTGCGGCCAACGATGCCGCGACGGCCGCAATCAGCCCGTGGATGTGGAACAGGGGCATGACGTTCAGGCACCGGTCCGCTTGCGTCAGATCCAGCGACACGCGAATATGCTCGGCAGAGGCCGCGATGTTGGATTGCAGCAATGGGACGATCTTGGGGCGCGATGTCGTGCCGGATGTATGCAGGATCAAGGCCACGTCGTCTGTTCCGGGGGTTTGCGTATTGGCGGTACCGGTCGCATCCGACGTCAGCGTAAAGTATCCAGCTGCGGCCCCGTCAGGCACAGCAAGACGGATAACGGCCATCCCGGCTTTTGTCGCAGCCGCGAGAGCGGGCCCATCATAGTCTTCGGTCACGACAAGCGCCTTGGCCTGAAGGTCCGACAGATAGAATTCATACTCTTCCTCGCGGTAGGCGGGGTTGAGCGGGGCAGTCGTCGCGACCTGTGCAATCGTGACAAAAGCTGTCGCCATTTCTGGGCCGTTCGGCAGCACAATCGCGACACGATCACCTTGGCCAATACCCATTTCATGCAGCGTTTTTGTCACCTCATCGGTGAGGCTGCGCAGGCCGTCATAGCTTAGCCATGATCGGCCAAGCGCACCAATGGCAGGCGCGCTGCCTTCGTGGCCAGACAAAAGGGCGCTCATTGTTGTATGCATGGTTCAGTCCTCGGTTCAGTGTCAGTCGGCGGGGCTCTCGTTCGCTGCTGTCTTGCGACGAGAGAAGCGATGCAAATGTTTCAAAAGCGGCAGCAGGAAGAAAACAGCGCTGATTGCAATAAAGGTGGCAGATAGTGGACGTTCGACGAATGCCATTACGTTACCCTGTTCCGCGATCAATGTCTGGCGAAAGCTCTTTTCCATCAATGGGCCAAGAACCAGCGCCAGGACAAGCGGGGCCATCGGGTAATCGGCCTTGCGCAAAACGTAGCCGCCCACGCCAAAGCCCACAATCAACCAGACGTCGTGCATCTTTTGGTTGGGGGCATAGCCACCGACGATGCACAATACGATCACCATCGCACATAAGACGGTGAACGGCATTCTCAGCGCCCAAACGAAAACTGGGATCAGTGCGATGTTCACAATCACAGCCGCAAAATTAGCGGTGTAGAGTGACGAAATCAGACCCCAGACAAAATCAGGCTGTTCGATGAAAAGCAGTGGTCCGGGGACCAGCCCCCACATCACCATGCCTCCAAGCAATAGTGCGGTGGTGGGTGAACCCGGAATGCCCAGCGTCAGCATCGGCAATAGCGAACCGGTAGAAGCGGCATTGTTGGCCGTTTCAGGTGCGACCACACCTTCAATGTTGCCCTTCCCAAAGGAATCCGGCTTTTTCGACATCAGCTTGGACAGCCCATATGCCATAAGCGCCGCTGGTGTGGCCCCGGCGGCTGGCAACATTCCCACAAAAAACCCGATCAGAGACCCAAAGGTCATCGTGCGCCAAAGCTTGTTCATCTCTTTCAGGCCTAGCCAAAGCTCTTTGAATGTCAGCTTGGCTGGCGTCACGGCGGGCGCTGATTTGGAAGTTTCAATCGTGTGCAGGATCTCACCGATCCCATAAACACCGATGGCCAGAACCAGAAAACTGACACCCGAATAAAATCCTGGCTGATCAAAGAAAATCAAACGTGGCTGTCCCGAAATCAGGTCAAGCCCGACGGTCGACAGAACAAGCCCAAGACAGATCATGATAATGGTCTTGAGAACGTCATCACCGCCCAAACCGACGAATGTGGTAAAGGCCAGCAGCACAAGCGCGAATTCTTCGGGCGGCCCAAAGGCCAGCGCAACATCGGCCAGAGGTGCCGCAAATAGCGTAAACAGAACGACGGAAATCGTGCCCCCAACAAAGGACGCCACCGCCGCCGCAATAAGAGCAAGCCCCGCCTTGCCCTGTTGGGCCATCGGCCTGCCATCAAAGGTGGTTGCCACCGCCGTCGAGGCACCGGGTATCCCCAACAGAATAGAGCTTATCGCCCCACCATACATCGCGCCGTAATAGATCGCGGCCAGCAGGATGATCGCGGATGATGGCGGAACGATAAACGTGATCGGCAGCACGATTGCCACACCATTGACCGACCCAAGTCCGGGCATGGCGCCAATGAACAGACCAGCTGTCACACCGATTAATACGATCATCAGGTTTGTGACTGAAAGCGATGTCGCAAAACCGTCCGCGAGATGTCCGAGTAGTTCCATTGTCCGCGGCCCTCAGAAAAACATTGCGTATAGTGGAACGAAAAACGGTTCTGTCAGGCCCTTGGGCAGCAGAATTTTCAGTGTAACCTCGAAAAAGAAGAACAGGAAAATCGGCGTGCAAACCGTCAAAATCACGGTCAACGTCCATCCGTGTTTGCCAAAGAACCTCAGATACCAGATCAAAAACAATGGCAAAGCGACATAGGCTCCAGCCCAAGTGATCAGCCAGACAGTCACCAAAAGTGCAATGACCACGAAGACAACTGACTTAAACGTATCGGTGTCAAAGAAGGTTTCGGAATACTTAACGTTACTCCGCAGGGATCGAACCAAGATTCCCCCGGCAGAGACAAACATGATCAGGGATAACCAGAACGGAAACGCCCCACCACCAGGACCGCCCGTCATGCCATTCCACCCAATCGGTAGAGCACTGGCATGGATCATGAAATAGACAGAAATGGCCATCAGAGCCATTGCAATCAGTCTATCAGCCTTCGCCATAGATTATTCTCGTTTTGAAAAATGCCAAATAAGGCATGGCGCTAACGCCATGCCTTTCGATGCGGACGAAGTCCGATCAGTTGGTTGCTTCGCCCATTGTATTCAATAGCTCCGCGTGCTTGCCGCGTTCCTCGACGAAATAGGCTTGCAGGTCTTCACCTGTCAGGAATTCGGCCATCAGGGCCTTTTCCTGGGTGTAGGTCTGCCATTCTTCGGAAGCATTCAGCTGTTCGAACATCGCTGTGTAGTAAGCGACAGCTTCAGGTGCCATATCCTTTGGGGCAACAAACGAACGCTGCATCCAATAAACCAGATCATGGCCCAACTCACCCATTGTGGGAGTGTCAGGAAGTGCTTCGATCCGGTCGGGTGTAAAGGCCGCAATCGGGCGCAAGTTACCTGCCTGATAGAAACCCAATGCTTCGGAAGGGTTGTTGACGCTGGAATCGATATGCCCGCCTACAAGGTTCTTGGCGACATCACCGCCACCGGAAAACGGCACGTAAGTCACTGAGACATCAAATTCTTCTTCCAGCATTGCTGTAACAAGGCTGTCTTCCTGGCCGGTACCTGTACCGCCCATTTTCCAGGTGCCGCCAGATTCTTTGACTGCGGCGACATAATCATCAAGCGTTTCGATATCGCTGTCTGCGTTGACCCACAGCACGAACGTATCAAGCGCCATGCGGGCAATCGGCGTAAATTCCTCGATATCAACACCGATGTCCGTACGGAGCGGCGTTGTATAATAGCTGTTGAGGGTCGCCATGATGACGTGGTTATCGCCTTCTTTGTCCATCAGATAGCGCAAAGCCTCTGCACCGGACCCACCGCCTTTGTTGACGGGTAAAATCGGCATGTTCGACAGATTTTCTTTCTGAATGATCGATTGGAACAGACGCGCAAGTCGATCAGCGCCCCCACCCTGACCAGCCATGATAACCATCTCAACCGGCTTTTGCGGTTCCCAATCCTGAGCAGCGGCAGGGGTTGCAAGAGCAAAGGCAGCAGACGCGGCAGCAGCAAGTGAAAAATGCCGCATGAAAGTGTAAGTCATATAAAGTTCTCCCTATGACGACGAGGCGACTTTTTTGTATTACTGGTAGTCTATCACGGGGTTAACGTTCGCCTTACACTGTCAACTTAGGCTTGCGAAAAAAAAGCTACAATGAAAAATGCAGTCTAGGGATGAAATTATTGGACACTGCAATCGCAGCGCCTAGTTTTTGAAAACTGTGATGTGCCAATAAGCTCGCATCAAAATTTGCCGACGTAGCGAGGTCACTTTGCAGCAGCGCTGAAAGTATCCCGCTGACTGGTACAGGACTGTTTCTGGTCCGCTGTGTATGGCGCGAGAGCGGACTAATCTAAGCAAAGATTAGTTTTATCTCCACTCCTTGGAGGTAGTGGACCAGCGGTGATCATTCTGCGGTCAGTTGGTTATTTTCAAGGCATTCAGGCATCCGAAGGCGTATGCGCCTGTCTTTGATTTGTGGGCAGCACTCGCAATGTGCCATTGGCCACTTTGATGGCCATTTGGGACCATCTCTCTCGGACCTGCAGGCGAACCCATTAACAGCGATTTCGCTCAACTCTCTGCGCGGCTTGCCTCCTTAAGCCATTCTTCATAATCGCCACCGTTCGCTGCATTAATTCAGCTCAAGGGTGCAATTTCATCCCCGGTGCCCGACGTTTTGCCGACGCTTGTCCGACCGTTTTCGGGCCAGCCAACTGACTGAAAATTGTGGAAATTAACCAAGATCGCCTGCGAATCGGTCAGGCTATCGCACGCACCCCACCGGGCGTTGCGGCTACCAAATGAAAAGGGGCCGCGCGGGCCCCGAATTCACGTCACATATTTGGGTAATTCGGCCCGTCGCCGCCCTGCGGTACCGTCCAGTTGATGTTCTGGCTTGGGTCTTTGATATCGCAGGTTTTGCAATGCACGCAGTTCTGGAAGTTGATGACAAAGCGGGTGTCTTTGCCCTCTTCCTCGACAAATTCATAAACGCCCGCCGGGCAGTAACGTGCTGATGGGCCTGCATATTTTGGCAAGTTGACGTCAACCGGGACGGCCGCATCAAGCAGCTGCAAATGCGCAGGTTGGCTTTCCTCGTGATTGGTGAAGCTGAACGACACGTTGGTCAGCCGGTCGAACGACAGGGTGCCATCAGGCTTGGGGTAGTCGATTTTCTGATGTTTATCAGCAGATTCGGTCGCCTCAGCATCGGATTTGCCGTGAGACATCGTTCCCAGAACGTTTACGCCAAATGTGTTCAGCCACATATCCGCTCCACCAATGGCGAGCGATGCAGTCAGCCCGTATTTGGACCACAAGGGTTTGACATTACGCACTTTTTTCAGGTCGTCGCCGATTTCGCCAGTACGGACAAGCGCCTCGTAGCCGTTGATCAGATCACCGCTGCGTCCCTCAGAAATGGCCACGTAAGCCGACTCTGCCGCCGCAATCCCTGACAGCATTGCATTGTGGTTGCCCTTGATACGCGGCACGTTGAGCATGCCAGCCGAACAACCCAGCAAAGCGCCGCCGGGGAACTCCAGCTTTGGCATCGACTGCAAGCCGCCTTCGGAAATCGCACGGGCGCCATATGCGACCCGCTTTCCGCCCTTCAGTAGCTCTGCCACCATCGGGTGATGCTTGAAGCGCTGGAACTCCATGTATGGGAACAAGTGCGGGTTCTTGTAGTTCAGGTGAACGACGAAACCGACATATACCTGATTGTTATCAAGGTGATAGATGAAAGAGCCGCCACCTGCATTGGCGTTCAGCGGCCAGCCCATCGTGTGGGTCACGGTACCTTCTTTGTGCTTTGCCGGGTCGATTTCCCAGATTTCCTTCATGCCCAGCCCATATTTCTGAACATCGGAATTCGCGTCCAGTTCGAACTTGGAAATCACCTGCTTGCTCAGCGATCCGCGTACACCTTCGGACAGGAAAACGTATTTGCCGTGCAGCTCCATTCCCGGTTCATAGGAAGGACCGGGCGTTCCGTCTGGGTTCTTCCCGAATTCACCGGCGACAACGCCTTTGACTTCACCATTCTCGCCGTAAACCAACTCTGAACAGGCCATGCCTGGGAAGATTTCAACGCCCAGCTCTTCGGCCTGCTCGGCCATCCAGCGGCACACATTTCCCATAGAAACAATGTAGTTGCCGTGGTTGTTCATCAGCGGCGGCATGACGATGTTTGGGATACGCAGCTTGCCCGCTTCACCGAGCATGTAGAAATTGTCTTCCTTCACCGGAACGGTGACGGGCGCGCCTTTTTCTTTCCAATCGGGGATCAGCTTGTTCAAGCCTACCGGGTCAAGAACCGCGCCCGACAGGATATGCGCCCCAACTTCGGACCCCTTTTCCAGAACGACCACGTTCAGGTCAGCGTCCAGTTGTTTCAGTTTGATCGCAGCCGAAAGGCCAGCTGGGCCAGCGCCCACGATAACAACGTCATATTCCATTGCTTCGCGTTCAATTTCGGCCATCCGTCACGTCCTTTTGTCAAAGCGGGGCCTTGCCCCTTTTCTCGGTCGACGTAAGCGTTACCTGATGTGGGATTATGGGGCAATCCATACACCACGTCACCAGACCAAAGCGCGACACCAAATCGCGGGCAGGCCTTGACTTTGCTCCTGCAAAATAGGGTATGAACGTCCGGTTGATAAATTTCGCCCTCCGGAGGGAACATTATGGATAAAATCCCGCTCACCCGCGCCGGTTTCGATAAGCTGGATGCAGAGCTGAAGCACCTAAAATCGGTGGAACGCCCGGCTATCATCCGCGCAATTTCTGAGGCGCGCGAGCATGGCGATCTGTCCGAGAACGCGGAATACCATTCCGCGAAGGAAAAGCAGTCCTTTATCGAAGGACGTGTGAAAGAGCTGGAAGGCGTGATTTCACTGGCTGACGTGATCGACCCTGCCAAACTGTCCGGAAGTATCAAGTTCGGCGCGACCGTGGAACTCATTGACGAAGAAACGGATGAAGAGAAGGCCTACCAGATCGTTGGCGAGTACGAAGCCGATATTGAAAACGGAAAGCTGAACATGAAGTCCCCGCTCTCTCGTGCTTTGATCGGCAAAGAGGAAGGCGACAGTATCGACGTGCGCACGCCGGGTGGCGTCCGCAGCTATGAGATTTTGAAGATCAGCTACGTTTAGAAGGTTGCCCAATGCCGTCGCGTCCAGAGGATCCCATTAACAGCCGTACTTTATCCGGTGCCGAGCTTTTGGCCATCGCATTTGGCACGGGGTGGATCATCGTGATCAGTCTGGTCTTGTGGACTGCGCCTGATGAGGGGCGGCTGAACCGGGTCTTGACGCTAAGTGTGGTGGTGGTGCCTGCCCTGCTTGCCTGGACGATTGCTGCTGTTCTGCGCACCGCCCGGATCATGCAAACTGAGGCGTTCCATACGCAGAACGCTATCAACGGACTGCGCCAAACCTATCTCGCGGATCAGGCAACACAGTCTGATCCGGACCCGGCCATCCAACAGCGATTGAATGAGCTGACAGAGGCAACCAAAAAGACGGAAACCGCGCTGGCGACATTTGCGTCCAAACGTGTGGTTTCCCGCCTGATCGTGCCGCAACCCGCGCCGCAAGCGGGAGGTGATCAGCGGACGCTGGCCTTGGGTACATCGGCCGAGGATATCGCACCGCCGCTGAACAGTGCCGACCTGATCCGTGCGCTGAACTTTCCTGATGATGAAAATGACGCCGAGGGGTTTGCCGCCTTGCGCCGCGCATTAAAGGACAGGACCGCCCGCCAACTTGTGCAGGCCAGTCAGGATGTGCTGACCCTGTTGTCACAAGACGGGATCTACATGGATGACCTACGCCCGGACAACAGTGCCGCTGACCTGTGGCGGCGCTTTGCCAAGGGCGAGCGTGGAGAGGCGGTGACTGCGCTTGGTAGAATCGGCGATAGGTCGTCGCTTGCGCTGGCTGCGGGCCGGATGCGGGAAGACACGATCTTCCGTGATACAGTTCACCACTTCTTGCGAAAATACGATCAGATGCTGGTGCTGTTCGAAAGAGAGGCAACAGATCGCGAATTGCTTGATCTGGCCGAAACAAGAACGGCTTGTGCGTTCATGCTGATGGGCCGTGTGACCGGTACGTTCGACTGACAGCCATGTGGGATATTTTCCTGCAAACGCTGCCGTTTTTCCTTGTTATCGCTTTGGGGTATGGGGCCGGTTTCACCGGGTTCTTCTCGGTCGAGGCGAATGCCTATCTGACAAAATTTGTCTTCTACTTTGCGCTCTCCGCGATGCTGTTTCAGTTTGCCGCAAGCCTGTCGCTGTCGGATGTGCTCGACTGGTGGTTTGTCCTTGCATATCTGTCAGCAACATCAGTGGTCTATATCGTGGCGACCATCGTTGCGAAATGGCGCGGGCTTTCCATTGCGGAAGCGGCGGTTGAGGCGCAATGCGCCGTCATCGGCAATGTCGGGTTCCTGGGCGTGCCGATGTTGGCCATTCTCTTGGGTGAGGCTGCCGTAGGCCCGGTGATGATTGTTCTGGCTGTCGATCTCATCTTCTTTGGCAGCTTGATCGTGATTGTCATCACCGGATCGCGGGATGGCCGCATGTCGCCGCGCGTTTTGATGACGGTCGGCGCTGGGCTTTTGAAAAACCCAATGATCATGTCGATCAGTCTTGGCTTGTTGGTCTCTGCCGCGGATCTGTCCCTGCCCGCACCTGCCAATGACTTTCTGACGCTGCTCGGTGCGGCCGCCACGCCGGGGGCATTGTTTGCTATCGGGGTGTCATTGGCCGCGCAATCAACCGAACGTGTCATCATTGCTGGGTGGTTGTCGTTCTGCAAACTAGTGCTGCACCCGACGGTGGTTGCTGTCTCCGCCCTTATGGTTTTTGAGTTGGACCCACAGCTTGCTGGCGTAATGATCGCAGCAGCGGCGCTGCCTGTTGCCGGGAACGTTTACATCATTGCCCAGCACTATCGCGTTGCCTCTGCCCGCGCTTCTGCCGCGATATTTGTATCGACGGTGGCCAGTATCGTAAGCCTGTCCTTCGTCATCGCGTGGGTGACAAGTCTTGGCTGATCCTGTAGCCGCATCGCATGACTTCTCAGACCAAAATCTATGTCGATGCTGATGCCTGCCCGGTTAAGTCCGAGGTTGAGCGCGTTGGCACGCGTCACAAGCTGGCGATGTTCGTTGTCTCGAACGGCGGCATTCGTCCGTCGCCGAACCCGCTGGTAGAAACCGTTGTGGTGTCTGATGGCCCTGACGTGGCAGATATGTGGATCGCGGAGCGTGCTGGAGCAGGGGACGTCGTAATTACGGGGGATATCCCACTGGCTGCGCGCTGCATCGAAAACGGTGCGTTGGTGTTGAAACATAACGGCGAAGCGTTGACCGAGGCCAATATCGGGAATGTCTTGGCGACCCGTGATTTGATGGCCGATATGCGCGCTGCCGATCCCTTTCGTCAGGGTGGAGGCCGACCCTTTTCCAAAGCTGATCGTGCGCGCTTTCTCGATGCGTTGGAGCGGATGGTAAGACAAGCCGGCAAAGCTGTCTCATAACGCAAAACGCCCCGCCGGGTGGCGGGGCGTCTGTAAGTTCATTGTGGTGGTGTTTAGGCTACCCACCACCGTTCGGCCATACGGACGTTATCCATCTGCCACAGGTTTCCGATCGTGTCAGATGTTGCAATCCGGTTGTTCACGGCCTGTACGTAGTTGGCGAACATCGGGATAAGCACGCCGCCTTCGTCACGCAGGATCATCTGCATTTCGCCGTATTGATCAGCACGCGTGGCGCTGTCGAGCTCGGCCCGGGCGGCGTAAAGCAATTCCTGGAAGCGCGGGTGATCCCACTGGCTGTCGTTCCATGGCACGCCCGCTTCATATGCGGTCGAGAACATCCAGTCCTCGGTTGCGCGACCGCTCCAGTAACAGGCGCAGAATGGCTTTTTCAGCCAGACATTCGACCAGTAGCCATCTGCTGGTTCCTGCACGACATTGATATTGATGCCTGCTACCCCGGCGGACGCCTGGAACAGCTGTGCTGCATCGACGGCACCTTCAAACGCGGCATCAGAAGCGGATAGGTTGATGTTGATGCTATCAAGGCCCGCTTGCTGCATGTAGTACTTCGCCTGATCCGGATCGTAGGCCAGCGGTTCCATGTCTGCAGCGTAATACTGGTTGGCTGGGCCGATGGGGGTGTCGTTGCCGACAGACCCGTGACCTTGCAGGATCTTGTCCACCATCTCTTGCCGGTTGATGCCGTATTTCAGTGCTTTGCGGAAATTGATGTCATCAAATGGCGCCGTCTGGCTGTGCATCGGGAAGGTATACTGCTCGTTCCCGGTCACCTCTTGAATGCGCACATTCGGATTGGCGTTCAGCAGAGCTTCGGTGTTGAAATCAATGCGGTTGATGGCGTCCACCTGACCGGTCATCAGTGCATTCATCCGCGCCGTGGTGTCATTGATGGCAATGTATTCGACTTCGTCAAAGAAGCCTGCACTGTCGCCCTTGTAGTGATCATCCACGCGTCGCCCGACAAAGCGGACGCCCGGATCGAATGAGACTACTTCGTAGAGCCCCGTTCCGATGCCGTTGGCGATAGCCTCGTCCACCTGACCGGCAGGATAGATGATCAGGTGATAGTCGGACATCAGATATGGGAAGTCGGCATTGCCGGCTTTCAATACAAATTGCACCTGACTGTCGGTGAGCTTGTTCATCTCTTCGATACCGGCAACAATCGGCTGCGCGCCTGATTTCGATCCTTCGGCAACGTGCAGCTGCAAGGATTCAATGACGTCATCGGCACCGAATGCCTTGCCGTTGTGGAAGGTCACACCTTGACGCAGGTTGAAGGTCCAGGTCTTGGCATCTTCACTGGCTTCCCAGCTTTCCGCCAATTCACCGACCAGCTGCCCTTCGGCTGTTACTTCGGTCAAACAGTCAAAGACTGTGCCGTGCGCTGCAGCGATCATGAAAAGGTCCGAGAATGTGCGCCCGTCCCAGTTATCGGATGTGCTGGCCCCGTTCAGACCGGCAGTCAGCTTGCCGCCGCGCGTCTGGGCACGCAGAGGCATGCCCGACAAGCCCAATACACCGGCAGCGACACCTGTCTGCAATAAACCGCGTCTACTAATTCCATTCATTGATTTTTCTCCCTGATGATAGATTGCCGCTATCAGCGGCCTTGTTGTGTTTATGATAGATGATTCTTACGCCATCTTACCAACTGCAGCGTCGCCGATGTTATCAACTCCGCGTTCAGCGAGCAGATTTGTCAGCCAGTCGGGGTCCATTTCAGGAACTGACGATAGCAGCAGATCGGTATAAGGATGGTGCGGTGGTTGGAACATATCGTTCTTTAGCCCCTGCTCAACCACGCGACCGTCCTTCATCACCACCACTTCGTCAGCGATGGCTTTGACCGTGGCCAAATCATGGGTGATGAACATATAGGTCAGTGACAGCTCGTCCTGCAAACGCGCCAAAAGACGCAGGATGCCTTCTGCAACCAGCTGGTCGAGCGCTGAAGTTACCTCGTCACAGATGATGAATTTCGGTTCAGCCGCGAGCGCCCGCGCAATTCCGATACGTTGCTTTTGTCCGCCTGAAAGTTCGGACGGCAAGCGACCGTAATACTCAGCCGGGTCCAACTCGATCTGCTCCAGAAGCTCATCGACTCGTTTGCGTTTGTCCGCCCCGCGCAATCCTCCATAAAATTGGACCGGACGGGCTATGATATCGCCGACGCACATCCGCGGGTTCAGCGCGGTGTCCGCCATTTGGTAGATCATCTGCACCTGCTGCAACTGATCCTTTGACCGCTTCCTGTAATCGGCGGGAAGAGCAACACCATCCAGCATGATTTGCCCACTGGCAGGTGGCAGAAGCCCGGTGATGCACCGGGCTGTGGTGGATTTGCCAGAACCGCTTTCACCGACGACGGCGACGGTGCGGCCTTTGTGCATATCAAAGCTGACATCATGCAGAACCGGTACGGTGCCATACGCGGCGTCCACGTTTTGCACGCTGACTACCGGCACCGATCCAGATGCGATTGCCGGTTTCTGTGGTCGCTCAAAGCTGCGAACTGCCCAGAGCGATTTGGTATAATCCTGTGTGGGTGCCGTCAGCATTGTCCGGGTATCAGCGGTTTCCACCTCATCCCCTTTCAACAGCACCTTTATCCGGTCAGCCATCTGCGCAACCACGGCGAGGTCATGGGTGATGTAGATCGCGGCGGTATTGAACTGCTCAACAATATCGCGGATTGAGGCGAGTACCTCGATCTGTGTCGTGACATCAAGTGCAGTCGTGGGTTCGTCAAAGATAATCAGATCAGGTCGGCAGGACATGGCCATCGCCGTCATTGCGCGCTGCAACTGCCCACCAGAGACCTGATGTGGATACCGAAAACCGATCTCATCGGGGTTCGGAAGGCGCAGCTTGCGGTAAAGTTCAATCCCGTCTTCCGTGCTTTCAGCAGTGCCCATCACGTCGTGCTGGACCGGGCCTTCGACGTGCTGGTCCATCAGACGGTGGGCGGGGTTAAAGCTCGCCGCCGCCGATTGCGCGACATAGGCGATGCGCTTACCAAGCAGCCCACGCTTCACGGCGGCTGATGCTGTCAGCAGATCAATTCCGTCAAATTCAACGGACCCTTCACTGATCCGCACACCATCGCGTGTGAAACCCATCGCCGCTAGTCCGAGAGTGGATTTGCCCGCGCCGGATTCACCGATCAGGCCCAGAACCTCACCCGGCATCAGGTTCAGATCGACGCCGTTGATGATGGGATTCCAAACCTCATCACTGCGACCCTCAAGCTTGAGACCCCTGATTTTGACGAGCGGTTCGTTCGATGTCTTTGTCATCTTACTCCTTGAGTCCCGAAGTTTTCTGCAACATCCAATCGACCACAAAGTTGACTGCTACCGTCAGGAGGGCAATGGCCCCGGCTGCAAGAAGCGGCGTCACTGCGGCCAAGGGTGCAAATTGGGCGTAGTTCACAAATGCGCTCAGATCGCGGACCATGGTGCCCCAGTCAGCCAAGGGTGGCTGGATGCCCACCCCTAGGAACGAAAGTGCGGCAATCATCAGGAAGACAAAGCAGAACCGTAGCCCGAACTCTGCAAGCAAGGGGGCGGTCGCGTTGGGCAGAATTTCCTTGAAGACAAGATAGCCCAGCCCCTCACCCCGTAGCTTTGCCGCTTCGATATAGTCCATCACGACGATGTTTTGGCCCACGGCACGGGCAAGACGGAAGACTCTTGTGCTGTCGATCACGGCAATAATCAGGACCATGAAGACGGTGAGTGGAATACCCAAACGCGGCGCCCAGACGCTTGCGATGGTCATCAATAACAGCGCGAAAATCAACGATGGGATTGCCATCAAAACATCGACGGCCCGCGACAAAATCTGATCCAGCCAACCACCCAAAGTTGCTGCAAGAAAACCAAGCGACCCGCCTACGAAGAAGGCGATGAGCGTTGTGACAAAGGCGATGCCAACGGTGTTCTGGGCGCCATAAATCAAACGGCTCATGATATCGCGACCGATCTGATCTGTTCCAAGTGGAAAGTCAGGGTTGCCGCCCAGGTTGGGATCGCCGCCCGGGATGATGTTGGCCGCTACACCGGGCAAAATCTCTGCCTGCCCGTAGGGGGCCAAAGCGCCCGCAAAAATCGAAACAATGGCGTAAAGGATAATAATGAGGATGCCGAAAGACGCTGTCAGCGGCATGCTGCGGAAAAGATGTTTGCTCCACGCTGTGCCGACTGTGCGACCAAGTAGCCGAAACAGCCATGCAACAGCTGCGAACAGGACGAAACCTTCCACCGCGACGCGCAAGAAAAAGTACTTGTTGGCGATGGCGGGGTCAGAGCTAAGCGCCTGCAAATAAGCCCAAATCAACCAGATCACACAGGCCACACCTAGAATATATCCGTAGGCCACTCCGAAAGGCATGTCGCGAAAATAAGGTGACTGGCTGGTCGCAACCTGACCTGCATAGCGGAACGAAAAGGCGATGATGGCCATCCCAACCAGGGCGGCCGCAATCCATAGTATCATTTGGGGTGCCTCAGGCGTGGGTTCGATAGGATCGACATGATGTCGGCCGTCAGGTTCAGCAGGATGTAAGCTGTCGCAAAGATTAGGCAGCAGGCCTGAACCACGGGTATGTCGCGAATTTTGACGCTATCGACAAAAAGCTGTCCGATACCCGGATAGACAAAAACAACCTCAACCACGACGACCCCTGTAATCAGATATGCCAGATTAAGGGCGACAACATTGATGATCGGGGCCAATGCATTTGGCAGCGCGTGTTTCACAATCACGCGGGCAGGCGACAACCCTTTCAGCCGCGCCATTTCGATATAGGGTGATGCCAGCAGGTTGATGATTGCGGCGCGTGTCATCCGCATCATGTGGGCTGTTACCACCAAGGTCAGCGTCAGTGCGGGAAGAAGCGACTTTTCCAAACGCTCACTGAATGCCATTCCGTCGTAGATGTTTGACAATGGCGGCAGTAGCGGGTTCAGCACAGCCAGCAACAAGATCAGGATGTAAGCGAGGAAAAATTCTGGACTAGAGATAGACGAAAGGGTGAAGATATTAGCCGCGCGGTCAAAGACTGTGTTGCGATAAAGGGCAGCGAGAACCCCAAGAATGATCGAGACTGGTACAGCAATCGTCGCAGTCACCATTGCCAGAAACATTGTATTGGCAAAGCGCGGGCCAATTTGCGCAGCGACAGTCGTCGCACCCGAGTTCGTCCCAGTGTAGCTGGCAAAGTTGGCTTGGGCAAAGCTGGTACCCAAATCGCCCCGCAAAGCATCACCAAGCCAGTCGAAATATCGCTGTATCGGCGAGCGGTCCAAACCCAAATCTTGCCGGATGGCTGCGACCGCTTCGGGTGTCGCACCTTGCCCCAATACGGTCTGGGCAAAGTCACCCGGAAGCGCATTGACGGCTGCAAAAATCACGACGGACACAATAAGAAGCGTCAGCAACCCCAGCATAAGGCGTTGCGCTATAATCGTAAGGACATTGCCCAAATCGTCGATTTCCCCGTTGTTTGGGCTAACTTTAACCTCTGGAAAGGGTCTGTAAAGCCTAAAGACCCAGACGGTGCTTCTGCGTTCCCATCAAGTCCATAGTACGCACAAGCTCTGCGCTGATGCCGGGTTCGGAAAGCGCGTGGCCCGCTTTGCCAATAATTTTCAAGCGCGACTTTGGCCAAACTTGCGCAAGTTGGTACGCCGATGCCGGTGGGCAAATCATGTCGTATCGCCCCTGAATGATGAATCCGGGGATGTGAGCGATCCGATCCATCCTGCGAAGGATTTGCTGGTCGTCGGACAAGAAGCCGCCATTTACGAAATAGTGGTTTTCGAGCCGGGCAAAGGCACGCGCGTAGTCCGCAGGGCTTTCACCAGTAGCACCTTCGTTGTCTATCGAGGCGAGCGCATTCTCCCATCCGGCCCAAGCACGGGCAAATCTGGTTTCCTGCATGATATCGCCCGAGAAAAGTCGGCGATTGTAAGCAGCGATCAGGTCGTGATGCTCGTCCTCTGGCACAAGGCTGGTGAAGCTGGCCCAAAGGTCGGGCCAGAAACCGCCAGCACCGCCGCCATAGAACCAGTCCAGCTCTGGTTTGGTCATCAAAAAGATGCCGCGCAGTATCAATGCAGCCACATGATTGGCATGCGATTGGGCATAAATCAGGGCAAGAGTTGCGCCCCAACTGCCGCCGAAAACGATCCACCGTTCAATATCCAGCTTTTTGCGAATCTGTTCGATATCCGCGACGAGGTGCCATGTTGTATTGGCCTCAACACTGGCATGGGGGCGCGATCGGCCACAGCCGCGCTGATCAAAAAGTACAATGCGAAAAACGTCTGGATCGAAATAGCGCCGCATTGCGGGGCTGCATCCACCACCGGGACCGCCATGCAGAACAACGACCGGGATGCCATTAGGGTTGCCGCATTGTTCGACATAAACGCGATGGCCGTCGCCAACCTCCAGCATCTGCTGGTCAAACGGATCAACCGGGGAATAAAGGTGGTTGCCGCTGCGTCTTTGTCCTACGACTTTATCCATTACTGACCTATATCGCGTATTATGGCGGCTGACCATGACCTGATACGCAATTTGGAGCCTACAAATGCCGGAAAATACAGCAACTGTTGACGCTGGCGAAATCGCCAAATTTGAAGCGATGGCGGCAGAGTGGTGGGACCCCGAAGGCAAGTTCAAGCCGCTGCACATGCTGAACCCTTGTCGGCTGGATTATATCACGCGGCAGATCGCCGCGGAATTCGGACGGGATTTGACCGCGCCCAAGCCGTTTGAGGGTTTGCGCCTGCTTGATATCGGTTGTGGGGGTGGTCTGCTGTGCGAACCAATGGCACGTCTGGGTGCAGAAGTTGTCGGGGCGGACGCGGCCGAACGCAATATCCCAGTCGCAAAGGTCCATGCGGAACAATCAGGGCTGAAGATTGACTATCGGCATACCACTGCTGAGGCCATGGCGGCTGATGGTGAGCAGTTCGACGTCGTTCTGAACATGGAGGTCGTAGAGCACGTCGCCGATCCGCTGGTCTACCTGACGGCCTGCCAACAGCTTCTTAAGCCGGGTGGATTGCATATCTGTTCCACCATCAATCGAAATGCCAAGTCCTTTGCAATGGCCATCGTCGGGGCTGAGTGGGTCATGCGGTGGCTGCCCAAAGGCACACATGAATGGTCCAAATTCATCACCCCGGACGAGCTTTTTCACCTGATGCGGAAAGCGGGCCTTCAGCCGGTGGATCGGCAAGGTTTTGTCTTCAACTTTGCCCGATTTACGTGGTCACTTTCGGACCGTGACCTGTCCGTAAATTACGTTACCGCCGCGCAGAAGCCCACGACCTAGGCTCTCTGGGGCAAAATGGCGCGTTGTAAATACTGCCTCATTGGCGGTTTTCGTGTTACTTACGCAGTATTATATTTTGAAATTTGGTGACAGCGTTGCCATGAGTGAATTTGATGAGACTGGTTGGAATGAACTTCGCAATGCGCGCCGCGCAGGGCGAGCGCTGCTGATATGGGCCTTTGTTTTCAGCATTTTTGTGAACTTGTTGATGCTCACCGGCCCACTCTACATGCTGCAGATATATGATCATGTGCTGGTGACGAGATCCGTGTCGATCCTCATTGAGCTGACGATTCTTGTCGCGGCACTTTATGCATTTATGGCGGTTTTGGATTATGCACGCGGCCGTGTGCTGGCCCGTATGGCGGCAGGTTTTCAATCGCGACTGGACGAAAGGGTGTTCGAGGCCAGCTTGCGGCCTACCAGTGACAAGAAGGGCGCCGCGGCCTCATCTATGGCGTTGCGCGATCTGGACGGCATACATTCGTTCTTTTCCTCGCCCATTCTGATGGCTTTGATGGACATGCCCTGGACGCCAATATTTATAGCAGCGATCTTTCTGCTGCATCCGATGTTGGGATGGCTGGCTGTTGGGGGCGGGGCGCTTATCGTTTTGATGGCCTATCTCAATCATAGTGTGACAGCGCGGCGAACTCGTATTGCTCACCGGACCAATCAAAACGCCCACGCCTTTGCCGACATGACCCGTGCCGGTCGCGAAGTGGTTTTGACCCAAGGGTTCCGGCCGGCGATGATCCAGCGCTGGGTTCAACATCGGCAGGAGGCCTTGGCCAAAGGAATTGAGGCGAACGACTGGACCGGTAGTTTTACGTCTACCATCAAGGCTTTTCGGTTGTTTCTCCAATCGGCAATGTTGGGTCTGGGGGCCTATCTGTTTTTACAGGGTGCGCTATCAGCCGGCGCAATGATTGTGGGCTCTATCCTGTTGGCGCGTGCGCTGGCACCCGTTGAACAGGGGATCAGTCAGTGGCCCGTTCTGCAACGTGCCCGCGCCAGTTGGGTATCGTTGGGCGATTATCTGACAGAACTGCCTGTACCTGCGCCAAAAACGGATTTGCCGCAGCCGGTGGCCACCTTGCAGGTCGACGGGCTGACCGTGATGCCGCCGGGCTCTGAAAAGGCCGTGTTGCACGACGTCAGTTTTCGACTGGAACCGGGGCAGGCTTTAGGCGTTATTGGTCCCAGCGGAGCAGGCAAGTCAACGTTGGCCCGCGCGTTGCTTGGCTACTGGCCTGTTGCAGATGGCGATATTCGCATCGGTGGTCTGCCTGTCCAACAGTACGACCCGGATCGTTTGGGCACCTATATCGGGTATCTGCCGCAGCATGTGAAATTGTTCGCAGGAACGCTGACGGAGAATGTCGCGCGGATGTCGTTGAAGCCGGATGTGCGTGCAGTTCTGGCGGCGACCGCCAAGGCTCGTGCGCATGAAATTATCAGCAATTTGCCGCAGGGGTACGATACTGTACTCAACGGCGCCGAAACGCAGTTATCTGGCGGTCAACGTCAGAGGATCGCGTTGGCGCGTGCGTTTTTTGGCGATCCGATGCTGCTTGTTCTGGATGAACCGAATTCGGCGCTTGATGCGGATGGGTCGTCTGCACTGAACGAAGCGGTGCGTCAGTTCAAAGCGGACGGAAAGGCCGTGATCATCATGACTCATCGCAAGCAGGCGATTGAGGAATGCGACCTTTTGATGATCATCGAAGGCGGACGGATTATCAAGTTCGGTCCCCGTGATGAAGTTATCAAAACCCGCATTCAGGAAGCCGGGCGCTTCCGGGCGGTTTGATCCTTTTCACTTCCTATATTGGGGTCGCGATATGTGTGCCCTCCAGTTTCTGAACGAATCCTGCTATGCTACAGCACCAGCAGGGAGGGAAAGATGCATAAACATGTCCTTGACAGACCCGGCGCAACGCCGCGCCATACGCTTCGTCGAATGATGGCCGTTCGGCGTTCTAACTTGCCTAAAACAATGACGCTCAAGTCGCAGCGGGTGAGCCGTTTGCGGCAGGGGCCATCACGTGTGCAGCAGTTCATGCGGATCGCGCATGCGAGCCAGGATCGGTCTCATCTGATCTGACAATATTGGTGCGGGCCCCTAGGCGCGCACCAGCTTTTCGTACTCTTCCGAGATATCGCGCGTCATGGTGCCAACGTCGAAGTTATAGTCGCCGATCTTTCCGACCGGGGTGACTTCGGCTGCGGTGCCTGTGAGCCAGCATTGCTCAAAACCCTCCAGTTCGTCTGGCATGATCACCCGCTGGTGGACCTTCACCTGATGCTTCTCAAGCATGCCGATAACGGTCTGTCTTGTGATCCCGTTCAGGAATGCATCTGCCGCTGGCGTATGTACTTCGCCGTCTTTGACGAAAAAGATGTTCGCGCCCGTTGCTTCAGCAACATAGCCACGATAGTCGAACATCATCGCGTCAGAACATCCTTTTGCCTCTGCGGCGTGTTTGGACATGGTAGCGATCATATAAAGACCAGCGGCTTTGGCCTGTGACGGGGCCGTTTCAGGGCTAGGACGCTTCCATTTGGCAATGTCCAGCTTTGCGCCTTTCATTTTGGCGTCACCGTAGTAGTTGCCCCATTCCCAGCAGGCCACGGCCATGTGGACAGGATTGCGTGCAGAGGCAACGCCCATATCCTCACCTGCGCCCCGCCATGCGACCGCGCGGACATATGCGTCTTCCAAACCGTTAGCCTTAAGTGCGGCCTGCTTTGCGGCTTCGATTTCATCGACCGAGTAAGGAATTTCGAAATCGATCAAACGGCCAGATCGGATCAGCCGTTCTGAATGCTCGCGAGACTTGAATATCTTGCCATTGTAGCAGCGCTCACCCTCAAAAACCGATGAGGCGTAATGCATCGCGTGTGTCAGGATGTGGACATTGGCAGCCCGCCAGTCCACCAAAGCACCATCCATCCAGATTTTGCCATCTCTGTCGTCATATGCACCAGCCATCGGAGCCTCCGCCATTTGCCGATTATTACCAATTTAGGTCCGTTTCGGACATAAAGTTGCGCATTTCGTTAAAAGTCGCTATCAGTTGATTCTTGGAATGTCAACAAAGCTGACATATTATCGCGTCACAAAACGGAGGACGCTATGGCGGACGGTTTACCAGCCCAAACAGGGCAAAGCCTGCTTTTTCTCACTGATGAGCAGTTGCGCAAAGGTATTGAGGCGATGTTTTTCGCCTATCGGGGCTTTACCGCGGACCCCGACCGCATCCTTGCAGAAAAGTCTTATGGCCGGGCGCATCACCGCGCTATCCACTTCATTCATCGCAGCCCCGGCACGACCGTCAACAACCTCTTGTCGATTCTTGGTGTGACAAAGCAATCGCTCAATCGTGTATTGCGGACACTGATTGATGACGGTTTGGTGGCGAGCAGTGTCGGGAAAAAAGACAAGCGTGAGCGGCATTTACACTTGACGCCAACCGGTGCTGCGTTGGAGCGTGAACTATCAAATGCTCAGCGTGATAGAATGCGCAGCGCCTACCGCGCCGCAGGTCCTGTGGCTGTTGCCGGTTTTCGGCAGGTGCTTGAGGCCATGATGGACGAAGAGACACGCCACCACTACGAGGCGATGAAGGAAAGAGCTGAATGAATACGGATGATGCCCACCTGCTGATTGTTGACGATGACGAACGTATTCGCGGCCTGTTACAAAAATTTCTGGTACGCAGCGGCTTTCTGGTCAGCAGCGCACGTGACGCGGCACATGCCCGGCGTATACTGTCCGGGCTGGAATTTGATCTGATTGTCTTGGATGTGATGATGCCCGGTGAAGATGGTATCGCGCTTTGTCGGGATCTTCGCAAATCGATCACGACGCCGATCCTCTTGCTGACTGCAAAAGGAGAGACGGAGGACCGGATCAACGGACTTGAGGCCGGGGCAGACGACTACCTTTCCAAACCGTTCGAGCCCAAGGAGCTTTTACTGCGCATCAATGCCATTCTGCGACGCGTACCCGCAACCGAACCTGCGGTCGTGCTTCCCAAAGTTCTGAATATGGGCCCAATCAGATATGACATTGAACGGGGTGAGATGTGGCAGGGTGATGTCCTGATCCGTCTGACCGCGACAGAAAGTCAGTTGATGCGTATCTTCTCCAGCGTTCCGGGAGAGGCCGTGACCCGCGCCCGTCTTGTCGAAGAGCTCAGCCGGTCAGGAGGGCAAACGCAGGAACGTGCGGTTGATGTCCAGATCACCCGGCTGCGCCGCAAGATCGAAGTGGATCCCAAGCAGCCCAGGTATCTGCAGACCGTGCGAGGCGCGGGGTATATGCTCGCCCCCGAGTGATCCGAAGGAGCGCCCTACGGGCACAAGCCATAATTGGTTTGCCTCCGGCGGAGGTATTTTTGAACAGAAGAAGATGGTTGTGATTCTCTGCTGAACCTGCGTTCTTTGGTGGCATGGCGACTGCTTTGATTTCACATGATGATTGTCTGGATCACGTAACCCCGCCGGGCCATCCGGAGCAGGTCGCGCGGTTGGATGCTGTTTTAGAGGCTTTGGCGGGGCTTGATCTGTTGCGGGTCAAAGCGCCGCTGGCAGCAGAAGACGATCTACTGCGTGGGCATCCCAAGTCGTATATTGACGCAATCAAGACGGCGGCCCCGACTGAGGGGTGGCGGTCTCTGGATGCAGATACGCATATGTCGGCCGGTACTTTGCAGGCGGCTTACCGTGCTGTCGGTGGTGTGGTCCGGGCGGTTGATATGGTGTTGAGCGGCGAAGCGGCGAACGCCTTTGTTGCTGTTCGCCCGCCGGGCCATCATGCGGAACGAGAAACGGCGATGGGTTTCTGTTTCTTCGGGAATGTTGCCATTGGTGCAAAACATGCGCTTGACCATCATGGGCTGGAGCGGGTTGCCATCGTCGATTTCGACGTCCACCACGGGAATGGTACGCAGGATCTGGTGGAGGAGGATGCTCGCATCCTGTTCTGTTCCACTCATCAATCGCCACTCTTTCCTGGTACCGGGGCTGCGCATGAAACCGGGGTCGGCAATGTATTGAACGTGCCGTTGCCTGATGGCACTGGGTCAAAGGCATTTCGAGATGTGATGGAGCGGGTCGTTCTGCCGCGCGTTGATGAATTTTCTCCGCAACTTCTGATCATCTCTGCTGGATTTGATGCACATCGGGCTGATCCACTGGCGGGCATGATGTTGGAGACAGAAGACTTTGCGTGGGTAACAGAAAAACTGTGCGATCTTGCGGATCGTCATTGTCAGGGCTGCGTGGTATCGAGCCTTGAAGGTGGTTATGACTTGCCCGCGCTGGGCGCGTCCGCTGCCGCCCATGTGAAAGTTTTGGAGGAAAAAGGCCGATGAGCGACGTGGATCAGATGAGCTTTGAGGACGCGATCAAAGAGCTGGAGACGGTCGTGGGTCAGCTTGAGCGCGGTGACGTGGCGCTGGACGAAAGCATTGCGTTGTATGAGCGCGGCGCTGCGCTGAAAGCCCGTTGTGAGGCCAAGCTAAAAGAAGCCGAAGAGAAGGTCGCAAAGATCACGCTTGGCGAAGGTGGTGAACCGAAAGGGACTGCGCCGCTGGATGGTTAATAGGTTTCAGGCAGCGCTGAGCGACGCTGCAGATCAAAGTCAGGCAGAGATCAAGGCCGCGCTGGCTGACCTATCCGGACCCGTCCCGGAGGCAATGATGTATGCTGTCAAAGGCGGTAAGGCCCTAAGGGGATTTTTGGTCATCGAATCCGCCAGGTTGAATGGTGTTGTTGATGCGGTTCCGATCGCTGCGGCGATTGAATGCGTCCATGCCTATTCCTTGGTGCACGACGACATGCCCTGCATGGATGATGATCAGCTTCGTCGCGGCCAACCAACCGTTCATGTCAAATGGGACGAGGCGACGGCCGTTTTGGTCGGCGATGCGTTGCAGGCCCTGGCGTTTGAGCTGGTCCTCTCGTCTGATCTATCGGCAGCGGCGCGGCTGGATCTGTCGCACAGCCTGTCGCAGGCGGCGGGTATTCAGGGTATGGTTGGCGGACAGGCGGCGGATATAGCAGCAGAAACTGCGTCTGAGCCTTTGACCCTTGATCAGATTATCGCCCTACAGGCAGGTAAAACGGGCGCACTCATTTCTTGGTCGGCAATGGCTGGGGCTCGCATGGCGCAAGTGGATACTGATCGTTTGCAGCGCTACGGTGATGCACTTGGCCTTGCCTTTCAGATTTGGGACGATGTCCTTGATGTCGAAGGCGATGCCGCGGCCGTTGGTAAAGCTGTTGGCAAGGACGCCGCAGCCGGCAAAGCAACTTTTGTTTCCTATCTCGGTCTGGATGGCGCGAAAAGCCGTGCAAAGGAACTGGTGGACGATGCCTGTGATGCGCTATCTATCTATGGCAAAGAGGCAGATACACTGAAAGAAGCCGCCCGCTTTGTTATCTCGCGGACGCATTAGGAAAGGTCGCCATGACTGACCAACCCAACACCCCAACACTCGACCGCGTGCATACGCCTGATGATATCAAGGCGCTCTCGGATGCGGAGCTTGGTCATCTGGCAGACGAGTTGCGGGCCGAGACCATTTCGGCTGTCTCGGTCACGGGCGGGCATTTGGGTGCCGGATTGGGTGTTGTTGAACTCACGGTGGCTCTGCATGCCGTTTTCGATGCGCCCAAGGATAAGATCATCTGGGACGTATCGCACCAGTGTTACCCCCATAAAATTCTGACAGGTCGGCGCGATCGCATACGAACTCTGCGCGCGGAGGGTGGGCTCAGCGGTTTCACGAAACGCTCCGAAAGTTCTTACGACCCGTTTGGCGCGGCGCATTCGAGCACGTCTATTTCTGCTGCTTTGGGCTTTGCCGTAGCTCGCGATCTGGGCGCTGAAGGTGGCGATGCGATTGCCATCATCGGTGACGGCGCGATGTCGGCAGGCATGGCCTATGAAGCGATGAACAATGCTGGTCATCTGGGCAAGCGCCTGATCGTGATCCTGAATGACAACGAGATGTCGATTGCACCGCCGACTGGCGCAATGTCATCGTATCTCTCGCGGCTATATGCCGAAGAGCCGTTTCAGGAATTCAAGGCAGCGGCAAAGGGAGCAGTGTCTTTATTGCCTGAGCCTTTCCGCGAAGGTGCCAAGCGGGCCAAGGATATGCTGAAGCATATGACCGTTGGCGGTACGATGTTCGAGGAGCTTGGCTTTTCTTATCTTGGCCCGATAGATGGGCACGATATGGATCAGTTGCTGTCGGTCCTGCGCACGGTGAAGGCCCGCGCGACCGGCCCCATACTGATCCACGCCATCACGAAAAAGGGCAAAGGCTATGCCCCGGCAGAAGCCGCAAGCGATAAGGGCCACGCAACGGCCAAGTTCGACGTCGTGACCGGCAAGCAGAAGAAGGCACAAAGCAACGCGCCGTCCTACACGTCGGTTTTCGCCGAGGCGCTGATTAATCTGGCTGCGAATGACCCCAAGATTTGTGCAGTCACGGCAGCCATGCCAGATGGAACCGGCCTGTCGAAGTTTATGGAGCGCTTTGCCAGCCGTTGTTTTGACGTCGGCATCGCCGAACAGCATGCCGTGACATTCAGCGCGGGCATGGCGGCCGGAGGTCTTCGCCCGTTTTGCGCGCTTTATTCGACCTTCCTGCAACGCGGCTATGATCAGGTTGTGCATGATGTGGCAATCCAACGGTTGCCGGTTCGCTTTGCCATTGATCGGGCTGGTCTTGTGGGGGCGGACGGGGCGACGCATGCGGGGTCTTACGACGTGGCCTATCTGGCCAATCTGCCGGGCTTTGTGGTCATGGCGGCGGCGGATGAGGCTGAATTGGTCCGCATGGTCGCAACTGCGGCCACCCACGATGAAGGGCCCATCGCGTTCCGCTTTCCGCGCGGCGAAGGCGTGGGGGTAGAAATGCCGGAAAACCCCGAGACACTTGAAATCGGGAAGGGCCGCATGATCCGCGAAGGCTCAGGCGTTGCCATCCTGTCCTTCGGCACCCGCCTGCAAGAGGTCACCAAGGCCTGCGAAACATTGGAGGCCAAAGGGATTAAGCCGACAGTGGCCGACGCCCGTTTTGCCAAGCCGTTAGATCGTGACCTTATTTTGAAGCTGGCTTCACAGCATGAGGCGCTGATCACGGTCGAAGAGGGCGCCGTTGGCGGCTTCGGTTCTCATGTGGCTCAACTGCTAGCTGATGAGGGCGTTTTTGATCAGGGCCTGAAATTCCGGTCAATGGTTCTGCCGGATATCTTCATCGATCAGGCGAACCCAAAGGTGATGTACGATGTGGCTGGCCTGAATGCGGAACACATCGAGGCGAAAGTGCTAGAGGTTATGGGTGTGGCGAAAATCGGGACCAAATCGGCTTAAGCTGTTTCAAAGCTAACTATGCGAGCAGCGGGCTCACGTCTGAAATGGCACCGGAAGACATGCCGCCATTTATCTTAAATGTCGCCGAAACATCCATCGACCAAAGCGGGAGGGCAGGTACTTGGCCCGACCAAAAAACGCGACTGGGGAGTTTTTCAATTCGCGACTTTTTTCCTTTGAGAGCATTGGTCCATATATAAGCGAATAAAGCTGAAAGCTCCAAAGCGACTGGATTTTCTTGTCGGCCTGCAATGCGTCACCTTCACCTTCGGGCAGAGCGTCCTCAGGATGATACATATTCGCCATTGCTTTGGTGTAAGTGCGCGTGGCGGATGGGCGAACGCTTTGCTCCCAAAAATGCTCTAACGCCGTACCGTCGATGACTGACCTTGAAACGCGGATGTTTCGATACCCATGCGCCTTGCGATGCTTGAAGTCCTGAATGTCGTCATCTGCACTGAACCAGGAATATTTGTGAAAAAGATACTTTCCAACAATTTCTTCTACAATTTCTGAACTTGGCGCCTCGCAATTACGCTTAACCAAGCTGACGGCATCTTGAAGGCTATCCGCAAAATGGCCCAAACCTTTGACGTTGTAATACGCATTTCCGACTGTCACGATCGGCTTTTCGTGGCAAGCAGCGAGCAGACCAACGCCTGAATTGTAACAAACGACAGCATCACAAAGTTCAATCAATTCATGAACATTGTCGCTGCGATCCGCGATGATAACATTATTGGGTAGATCGCTGATGTCGTTCTTGGACAAGGGATGCGGCTTCAAGATAAAAATAGCATCGTTCGTACCTGCCGCGACCTCAGAGATTGATTCCGCAAAACTCGCGTAGTTCTGTGCGTCCCTGACAAACTTCGTCACCGCCATGTCATCATCGAGCTGGAGGGGGATGAATATCTTTATTTTATCTTCTGGAATGAAGTCCTGATATTTCTGAGCAGTAAGCTCACGGGATGTGGCGTCTTCAAGTAGGTGATCACCGCGCTTTAGCGAAGCTAGGTAATTACGGGTTGCCGTAAGCTCTTGATCGCTTAGCTTTATGTCTCCCAATTCTTGGTCAGTGAATGAATTGGGTGCATAGCTCACGTCATTTGAGTAATAAATCGTGTTTGGCAAAGCACCACGTTCGACCACAATGGTTTTGAGACCCTTAGACCGTGCTTTTTCGAATATCCGAAAAAACTGGGAATGGCTTTTCATATAGGGGTTAAATATCGCTAGCGCGTCTACATCACCATTATCCATCAGATCACTTATCTGCCCAATGGACTTTGGCTTATCGTCAAAAAATGGAATCAGATCATAGCCATGCAACCTCAATGGCAGGAAGTAGCCCCAGTGATCCTTGTGTTTGCAAATGCAAATCGCCTTTTTTCCACGGCTGTGACCGTCTATCGTGATGAGTTGCGATGGGTCGCCCTCGTAGGCATTGAAAGCCTTGGTCAGTTTCTGGCGCCTCCAGTCATTTTCTTTTCGCCACTCAGTATTTTGCGGTGTCGGATGCCACCGGTGATAGATTTTCAGTCCCGCCCGCTCGGCACGGGCTGAGACCAGCTGGTTTAGGCTCCGGAAGCCGCGATAGCTCTTGTGACGCCAGAAATCCCACTTGCCGGGACCGTGGCGAGGATCGCTCAAATCGCTGGGTGATTTGTGAACACCTGAATACCCGGCTGTTCGCACAAGGAATTCAAAGTCTTCTGATCCATGTCCTCTGAAAATGGGGTGATAGCCGCCTGACAGATCAAAGTACTTCTTCGTCATCAACATGATATTGGAATAGGGTGCGATGAACTCCACTAAGCTACCAAATTCACTATTCTGGGCAGAAAACCCAATTTTATCTAATTTCGCGCTTTTCCTTTGCGAGTCTGAATAGCGCTCCAAATCTTCTGTTTTGTCTTTCCCAATGTGATACGCTGGCAGATCTATGACGACATCAAAAATTGTCTGCATTGAAGCTGCATTTGCGACGCGCACGAGGTCGGCAAACAGAGACTGAACACCGACGAAGTCAATGTCCATGAAGAACAGTAGCTTTGTATCAATATGGGGCAGGCAGGCGTTATGACACATAGATGCGGAATACGTGTCATAATCCGGCACATGGACGTATTCTAATCCTTGCTGTTGGCAGCTTTCTTCTACGGCGGCGCGAAAATCGCCGTCGCTCCCGAAATCAACAACCAGAATGGGTGGTTGCGGTTCATAATAACCAGATAGCGCTCGGAGCCGTTCCAAAACCCAGGGGTTATCCTTATGGGCGCGCAGGCCAATGACAGCCGTTATGTCTCGATAGGTGATTGGGTTATCGGGCCGTTCTAGGTCGAATAACATGATGTGCCTACCTGTGAATTCATGGAATCATGCTAATCGTCAATTAAGCTCAGACGGCAATAAGTTTGCCCAATGCATATTGCATAGCCACCACCTATCGGCTGCGCAAGTCACGACGCAGCGCGGTGATACCATGTAGCAAACTCTAGCCCCGCAAAATCAGGTCTGCCGCCTTTTCGCCGATCATTATGGCGGGTGCATTTGTATTACCCGACACGATTTCGGGCATGATCGAACAATCAGCGACCCGTAGCCCATCGATACCCTTTACACGAAGACTAGGATCGACAACGGCGCCTTGATCTGTGCCCATCTTACAAGTCCCGGTAGGGTGGTAAATTGAGCTGGAGTTGCTGCGCGCCCAGTCCAAGGTCCCTGCATCGTCGTCCATCGGCAGTTGCTCGGATGGCCGGAAGCTGGCCGAGATCTTGGATGCCAATGGTGCTTGCTGGCCGATCCTGCGGGCGATCTTCACACCTTCGGTGAGCGTGTTGCAATCTGTCCGATTGGACAGGTAGTTCGGAATGATCTTTGGATGGGTTTGTGGGTCCGGTCCGCTCAGCTTGATCTCTCCTCTGCTTTCGGGGCGCAACTGGCAGACCGACATGGTGAACGCGGAAAACGGATGTACGCCCTCACCCGGACTATCGGCAGACCACGGCTGAACGTGGAATTGGATATCTGGTGTTTCCAAGTCTTGTCGCGTTTTCAGAAAACCGGTCGCCAGACTGGCAGCCATTGTCATCGGACCAGAACGGAACAGTGCGTATTTCAAGGCGATGCGTGCTTGATTGATAAGACTGCGCACTTCGTCATTGAGTGTTGGCTCGTTACACTTGAAGACAAGTCGAGCCTGCAGATGATCTTGCAGATTTTGACCTACGCCGGGCAATTTATGAATTGGTTTTATGCCATTTTTTGTCAGGTGATCCGGGTCGCCGATGCCTGACAACATCAATAGTTGTGGGCTGTTTATTGAGCCCCCGGAAAGTATCACCTCTCGCTTGGCTTTCACCGTCGCCAGTTGGCCGTCAGGGCCGCGATACTCAACCCCGGTTGCCCGTTTCTCTTCCAGTAATACACGTGTGGCCATAGCGCTGGTAACGACCCGCAGATTTGGTCGGTTCAGTACCGGTTTCAGATAGGCCACCGCCGCCGAACACCGCCGTCCTTTGTGTGCGGTCAGTTGAAAGTATCCCACGCCCTCCTGCGTTGCGCCGTTGTAGTCGGCGTTGAAAGGGTATCCCGCGTTTTGCGCCGCCTCTACCCATGCATCACAGATGGGTCGGCTCAACCGCATGTCAGAGACGCAAAGCGGCCCGTCGTCACCATGGAATTCGTCACCGCCTCGTACGTTGTTTTCAGAACGTTTGAATAGCGGTAGCACATCATCCCAGCCCCAGCCGGTATTCCCCATTTGCCGCCAGCGATCATAATCCTGCGGTTGCCCGCGCACGTAGAGCAGCCCATTGATGGATGAGGATCCGCCCAACACCTTTCCACGGGGCCAATCAATTGATCTGCCGTTCAAGCCCGGATCGGGTTCCGTCTTGTAACACCAGTCAACCGCCGGGTTATGCATCGTTTTGAAGTAACCGACGGGGATGTGAATCCAAGGATTGCGGTCTTTTGGTCCTGCCTCAAGCAAAACAACGCGGGTATTGGGATCGGCACTTAGCCGGTTGGCCAGAACGCATCCGGCCGACCCTGCACCAACGATGACGTAATCCGCTTCCAAGACCAATTTCCTCCCGGCTGAAAAAAATCCTATGCAAAATCCAAAAGCTATTCTAGTCTTTTTTGATAAATAATGTATCAATAATAGGCATAATGGGAGGAAACAATGCCAGTTTATGATCGGATCAGGGGGGTCTCTCGTCGAGATTTCTTCAAAATAGCCGGGACTTACGGGATGAGTTCGACCCTGCTTGCAGCTGGAACATTCGGCGGAGCAATGACCGCCGCCAACCTCGCTCGCGCAGCTGAGTCCAACTATGAGAAGAGATTTTCGAAGGAACCGAAATTTCAGCTGACTTTTGGAGCGGCCGGATTCAACCCGCAAAACCTTCTTATCGAACGTGCTGGGGCATTGGAGTTTGCGCGCGATCTTGAGGCGCGGACCGATGGAGAGATCAGGGTGGAGTTTGTTGGCAACAACCAGCTTTGCGGTCAGCTTTCTTGCGTTGAAAAAACACAGCAGGGCATTACCGATATCTACGCGGCGTCCACGCAAAACTCTGCAGGCGGCGCGCCTTATCTGAACGTGCTTGACTATGCGTTCATGTTCCCGGGACGGGCGTCACAATACCACTTCCTGTACCATCCAAGAAGCCAGGAGGTCTTGCGCGATCCATATGAAAAGCGTCATGGCTTGAAATTCCTGTTCAGTCACTGCGAATTGCGGGGCATTCAGTTGGGTCTGAAATGGCAGGACAAGCCAACAGTTACCAAGCTGGAGGAACTGTTCGGCACCAAAAACCGTGTGACCGGAACGCAGCTGGGCCGGATCGCCATGCAAGCGCTGAACCTCAATCCTGTACCCGTGGCGTGGGAAGAAACACTGGACGGTCTGAAGCAGGGCCTGATTGATGGCGCCGAGACATGGGCGTCGGCGGTGGCTTATGCGAACATGTCGCCTGTTGTGTCTCAGTCAGTTGATCTGAAGTTCTTCTGTGGGACAGAACACACCGCGATGAGCGCATCAATCTTCGACAGCCTTGGCGGTGAATTGCAGGACGCTGTCATGGAATCTGCGTATTGGGCGCAGGTGCATGTTCAGGCCGCGAACGAAGCCGCGCTTGTGAAAACAGTTGGTTTCAGTGATCCGCAATTGCCGGGCACGATCTTCGTTGAAAACGACGTGCGTCCCGCCTTCCTTGACGAGGCTGAAATCCGCAAGGCCGAAGAAATGTCTTCGCCGGAATTCCAGCCGCAGCTTTGGGAAGAATGGCGCGAGCGCCTCAATGGGTGGGCCGACGGACTCGATACCTATCAGGAAATCTACGACATCGCGCGCGAGGTCGATAAAGATATGTTGCCTGAAAATGTTGAACCCCGCCGTTGGTGGAAAGGTTGAAACTGATGCCTTAGTCTATCGACCGGTTCCGCAGCGCGGTGCCGGTCAAATTGCTCACCAAGACCCGTGCCAAGCGGGCCGACGACAGAGGAGGAAACAGATGACATTCTGGTCGGACGCCGGAAGTATCCTGAGCGCATTTGCATCACAGGACTCGTGGGAAATCAGGGAAGCGATGAAGACAAATGCTTCCTGGACGGTTGGCGCCGTGGCCGCTGCGACGGGCGGCCTGCTGATTACCGGTCTATACCGCGCTGTTCCATTTATCGAACACCATCTGGAGCGCACCGTGATGGTTGTGAGCTATCTTTGCGTAGCGCTTATCATCTTCTGGGGTGTCATCGATCGTTTCATCTTTTCCAATCAGGAAGCGTGGTCAACAACGATACCGCCCCTGCTTTTCATGATCATGGCGTGGTTTGGGGCATCGTATAACGTCCGGTTGCGAACGCATCTGAGCTTTGCAGAATTTCGATCGCGTATGCCTCGCGCCGGCCAGTTTGCCTGCCTGATGTTGGATCATATCCTTTGGTTTGTCTTTGCTGTCATCGTCTTTGTCGTGACCACGCGGCTGGTTGCCTTGAGCGCGTCGAATTTCCAGATCGTTCTTGGCACGGATGATGTCATGCAGTGGTGGTTTCTCATGACGGCGCCGATTGCCTTCCTGCTGATGTCTGCACGGATTTTTCAGAACCTCTTTGAAGACCTATCGAACCTAAAGAGCGGAGCACCATTGATACGCCAAGCCGTTATCGGGGGGGACTGATGATGACCGATGGAACTATGATAACGCTTATCTCTGCCGGGGTGACGTTCCTGTTTATGCTGGGTGTCCCCGTCTTGCTGGTGATTGCCTACTGGGTCATCGGGTGTTCGTTCGTTCTGGGTCTGACGCTGGATAATATGGGCGCTGAGCTTTTGAATGTTTTTAACAAGGGCTTCGCACTGCTTGCCATGCCGCTCTTTATTTTGACCGGCGATTTGATCAACAAATCAGGCATTGCCCGCAGGCTGTCCGACTTTGCCTATGCTTGCCTTGGCTGGTTACGGGGTGGGCTCGCCATGGCCTCGCTTGGCGCATGTGGGTTGTTTGCTGCAATTTCGGGATCAAATTCCGCCACTACAGCGACCATTGGCTCGATGTTGCACCCCGAAATGGTCAAGGGCGGCTATGACGAACGGTTTTCTGCTGCAACCGCCGCAGCTGGTGGCACGGTCGGGATTATCATCCCGCCATCTATTATCTTTATCGTTTACGGGTTCCTGATGAACCTGCCAATTTCCGATCTTTTCGTGGCTGGCATTTTGCCCGGCGCGTTGATGGTCATTGGCATGCAGTTTGCGTGCTGGATCATCTGCCGGATGAACGGCTGGGGGTATCTGATACCACTGCAACTGAACCGGGTTCTGAAAACCGCCTTTGGTGCGTGGCTTGGCTTTTTCGCTATCGGGCTGGTCTTGTGGGGCATCTACACCGGGAAATTCTCACCCACCGAAGCGGCCGGCGTCACTGTGGGTTTCTGTCTTATCGCGGGGTTGCTGAGCTGGGTTGTCAGCAAGGTCACGCATATGCGCCAAGACAAGGAATGGCACGAAAAATCCTATGCCGAGATGATGGTGGTCGAAGGGTTTACCATTCCAGAAATCCCCGGCATCGTGATGCGTTCGGCGCAAATTACCGGCATTCTGGCGCCATTGATCGCGATTTCTGTGGTCATGCAGCAGATCCTGTCACTCTTGGGCGCACAACAGGTTATTGGTGATTTCGTGACATCTATGGGTGGATATTACGCGGTATTGTTTACCGCGATGGCGATTGTTTTCTTCTCTGGCATGATTCTTGAGAGCCTGCCGGTGACGATTATCCTCGCTCCGATTCTGGCCCCGATTGCGGTGGGCGTAGGTGTGGACCCGATCCACTTCTCGGTCATTTTTCTGGTAGGGGCATCGATTGGCTTTATCACGCCGCCATACGGTTTGAACCTTTATGTCGCATCGGGTGTTACAGGCGTTCCCTACTTCCGGCTGTTGCGCTACACGGTGCCGTATCTGGTCGCGTTGATCAGTGTATGGATACTTGTGTCATTGACGCCCGAGCTTGCTTTGGTGTTGCTACCAAACCGGTAAGATGGATGAACCAGAACGAACGGGCGACCAAGACGGAGCAAATTCCGACAAACCTGCGCCTTTTGGTGCTGATGGAGCAGATTGCCAAAGAAGGGGCGCCGTTGTCGCCCTCGGCTTTGGCCGCTGCCCTTGATCTGCCCAAGCCGACGGTGCACCGGCTTCTTGCCACCGCTGAAGAGCAGGGGTTTTTACAGCGCGATCTGGATGGGCGGTCGTTCGGTCCAGGCCATCGATTAAGGGCGCTATCTGCAAATACGCTGTCATCCCAGCGCATCCGGACAGAGCGGCTTTTGGTGATGAAATCCCTTGCGGAAAAGGTGGGTGAGACCTGCAATCTCGCGGCGCCGGGGCGGTTTGGGATGGTTTATCTTGATCGGGTCGAGACGCATTGGCCGCTGCGGATACAGTTGCCTATCGGAACACAAGTGCCGTTTCATTGCACTGCAAGCGGCAAGATGTATCTGTCGTCACTGCGGACCGACAAGCTGCAGCGCTTTCTTGAGCGGATCGATCTGGAGCCGAAAACACAGCACTCGATCACTAATGCAGATAGGTTGATCGACGAGCTTCAGGCGACCCGGTCACGTGGTTATGCGACTGATAATGAAGAGTTCATGGAGGGGATGGCAGCGATAGCTGTGGGGCTGCGGGATGACAAAGGGCGGCTGCTGACCACCCTTTCCATTCACGCGCCGGTGCAGCGGCATTCGCTGGAAGATCTGGGGTGCTTTCAGGACGAACTGAACGAGGCACGCGACCAGTTGGAAGACATTGTGCAGTCCTAGGCACGCGATTTGGTATGCTGGTCAGTTATCGCCAAAACGTTGGTTAGTGCTGCGTTCGGTGGTGTTGCGTGCCCCCGCCTTATTCGTGTTTTTGGCACACGTTAAGAATCACCGCTTTTTTCCTTAATTTGCTACTCAAAATGCTGTCGGCCATGCGTCGGCAAAACGTCGGACCCATGGGCGGCGAATCCCGTGGTTAATGCCGCGAACGGTAGAAATTTTAACCTTTTGCTAACAGCTAACCCCGCAGCCTATTCGTTGGCCGATAGCGTGACCTCGCCATCGCAAGACGGCACGCCATCGGTAAAGAAGTTCTCTGGGACATGGCGTGCCTCCGTGATGATCACGTTGCTGTCGGCATCCCAGACCATGTGGCGATCCCAAACCGGGTTGCCCTGGGGATCGACAACAAGTACGCGCCCGTGTTCCGCCTCGGTCAGAAGCAGATTGCCGTTTGGCAGTGTCTGATGCTTGCCGCGCCGCCAAGAGTAGAACGGAACCTCTTCGCTGCCTTCGAAGTCAATCGACATGCTGCCATCCGCGGGGTTGATACGACGGATTTTGGAACTGCCGGTCGTGGTCGCGTTGTCATAGATCGTGATGGTGCCGTCGGCTTCGAAATCGGGATCGTGCTGCTTCATCCAAGGGCCGTGCTGCCACCATTTCATGACGCCACTGTCCGGATCAACGACCGCCACGAGGTTTATTTCGCGCAGGCTGATCAGCAGATCACCTTCTTCGAACATTGGAAAGGCATCTGCCATCTCGGCGCGTAGCGGTTCAACGTCGTTGGGGTGGAATGGGTCTTCCAGATAGCGCATTTCCTCATCCGCGTTTTCTGGCGTTCTGGTGCGGATATCCAAATAGGCCTGCTGCTCACCATCCAGTGCTGTCATGATGTCTGTGCGCAGGCCGAGTGTACGGGTCTCTTCGCCTGTCTCTTCGTCAATCCAGACGATGAATTCGTCACGCCAGCTCATGATGCTGCCTTGTCCATCGCGGTTAAGCGAATGGTGGTAGCGACCGTTTGTATTCCACATCGGCTCGCCACAGCTATCAACACGCGCCACTGCGCGACCAGAGTCGAAGGTGACGGCCAGGGAGCCATCCTCGAACACTTCCATGCCGTGCAGCATGACGTTCTGCGGTTGCTTCTCGTCATCCAACGCGTCGTAATGGATTGGCCATTCATGGACTTCGACGCCTGTTTCATCGAAGAGCCTGACGACATGAAACTGAGCATCCGGTTCCGAGTTGAGGCCAGCCACGAGGGTATATCCGGGCTGCACCTTGTCGGCGGCGTATACTGTGAAGCCCCGCTCTGGATCAGGGGCGGTGCCGCTGTCATCGGGTTTGACCAGATGCCGTGTTGGTTCCAGCGCAAAATCGTTCCGCCAGTTTTTCTTGAGATCAAGCACCGTGCGGTGCGCCAAACCAATCTGTGGTGCCGGGAACCATCCCCACCATGACGAAAAAACCCCGTAACCCATGCTTAGAAATGCGATGGATACAGCAAATATAACGGTTCCGAACCGGTCTGACGATTTTTTCATGCAGAAGCCTCCAGGCGGGAATGGGGCGCGATCGGCACCAGTGACAGTTCACACATCTGATGATGCAATTCATTGGCTCGCGAAACGAGCGCGGCGCTGGCACCATCAAGCACGGGTGCAGCGGGTGGTGATCGGAAGGTGCCGGATAGTCCGAGCAATTCGTCTGCGGTGGCGCAATCGATTGCTTCGGCCAATAGCGGCAAGTGTGATTGAGGGTCAGCGCAAAGGGCATCGTGATCCACAAAGATTGCGCTATCGCCTGCATTGGCCAATACGAATTCATACGCGCCGATCCAGTTGCGCAGCCAGAAATCAGGCCCTTCGGCTTGGGCAGGGTCGAGGGCTGCACCATTGAAATCAATTGGACGCAGGGCCCCGCCAAATTCGAAATGGCCGATACCTTCCATGTATTGCCGCGCAAATGGTTCGCGGGCGTGAAGGTCGGTAAACCGCGTGTGCTGGCGCATGAGCGAGGCGACCTGAGCCGCCGGGTTACGGACCGGGATGACGATGGAAGCGTCGGGGAAAACTTTTGACAGGTAGCCGAGCCGGGCAATATTGGCATTATTCTTGGAGATATAGCGCTGGGCACCTGACTTTGTGGCCACGATCTTGGCCATATGGGTTCGAAAGAAAGTTTCAAATTCCGCGTTCTGGTCTTCTGCAGACCACGGCAGGATGCGTTGGGCTTCGTATTTTTCAGCCCAGAATGCCATCCAGAGCATTTCTTCAAAGGCTTCGGGGCTGTCGACACCAACCTCAATTCCGTCGCCATGGGCGCGTTCGGTCATATCGCCTGCTTTGCGGAACGTGCCGGAAAACCCGCCCCATAGAAGTGGCGATAGCGTGAATGGCATGTGGCGGTACGTGGCGGATGCGAATTCAGGCATCTGCGATAGCGTATTCAACATGATCGTCGTACCAGCGCGGGGGAGCGACGTTACGAAAACGGGGCGAGCCGCGTGGTCAAGGTTGATGCGCCGCTTATAGAGACGGCTTTCCAAATTCCCGAGACCGCGTTGGCGTGCAGGGGATTTGAAAGCGTATGTGTGCAGCGCCTTGTCGAGCGGGCTGTAGGGGACTTCTTCGGATGATTGTGTTTCGGCGGATTGCGCTGGCTTTTTGCCAATCCGGTCAAGTGCGAGCCAAAGCGCAACGGCTGCAATGCTGCATCCGATGATAAACGGCCAGCCAATTGCGATACGCAGTGCGTCATCCAGCAAATAAAGCCCGGCCGCCGCGCCGCCCCAAACAATCACGCCCGAAGCCGATAAGGATGCGATGCTGATACCAAGGATGGCCAGAAAGCTGCCAAATAGCTGGACCGAAGCCTGCCGGATGCGCTTTTCTTTCTCATCATCCCCGATATCGGAGTCAGCAATCACAAGAATGGATTGTTGCGCGGTCGACAGAATGCGCGTTGCCACGTCCTGCGCTTTCAGAACGCGCAGGACGATAATAAAGGCAACAAGGCCCAGTAAGAGGGCCGCAACGGTCATTCGATGCCGTCCTGAGTAGCTGCTGTGCTGGGTGATCCGTCGGCCCGGCGTTTTGCCATCAACCGTTTTACGGGGTACCAGACGAAACCCACGACCGCGAGGATCAGTGCGGCCAGGAGCGCGATAACGGTCCCGATTGCGGTCAGTCCGGCGCCTGGTCCGACATAGGCATGTGCTGTCGCGGGAATGATTGTTGCTGCCAGCGCCGCCAAGGCTGCGGCGCGGTGGTTTCTGGTGAAGAGTTTGCGTAAGTGCATTTTGATCTCCGTTGATGCGTGCCAAAGAGGCAGCTGCGCGTGGTCAATCAAAGGTGGGGGAGGTGCCCCCAAAAGACCAGCCAGCGCCATTGGTCGGGGGCGGTACATCGCCGGTATCTGTCGAGACAATCGGCGAAGGGTGGCGCCAAAAGAGCGGGATTCCGCAAATTTCCGACCTGACGATAGGCGAATTTTTTCCAGTGGGTCGCGCTGCATCGGAGGCGAAGAGGGGGAGTCGTGATGCAGCGACTCGAGTCCTAACCTGCCCCTACCGCGTGCTGATAGCGCTTCAGGACGTTCTGTACATTGCCGCGCAGCAGGTTTTGAGCTGTTGGCGGTTTGCCTGCTTTCTGGAGGCTTTGCATCGCCTCTGGCAGATATTGCGTGGCGAGCGATGCCGGGAGCGGCTCTGCCCCAAAACTATCCATAAGCTTTTGGACCAGCCCCTGTGCTGCCGGATCGGTCCAGTAGTAGCGGATGCGGTCGGAGTAGCTATCGTGTCTTTGCTGGGCGAGTTCGGCTTCGGAGCCATGATAGTGGCCCTGCCAATATTCCGGTTTTTGCAGCATGAGTTTTTCCATGCCAGCCCGCAGTGCCACTGGTTTGCCAAGCTCATCTGCCATGCGGTCCAGCGCGTAAAGCGCCTCGCGCAGGGCGAAGGTAAGCCATGGGCCGACCTTGAGGATACCAAAACCGTCCTGCACCAAATGCCTTAGGGCTTCGGTTGTCTGGTAGTCTGTTGAGTGTGCTTCGTAGAGCAGCCCGATTTCGGATCTTGCGGCGACGAGTTCTTTTGCGCGGGCCGGGTCGTAGTCCACAACATTTGATGTTCCGAACTCGACCCCTGGCTGGACCACCAATGCGATCACCCTCTCAAGCGCGGCTTCGATCCCTGCCTTGGCAAAGGCGGTTTGGTGAAGCGCAACTGTATCTGCGGCGTTTTGTGGTGATGTTGGTTCGAGTGTGTCCACGTGTTCGGTGGCGCCGCCGGGGACGGGTACTTCGGTTCCGATGACGTAGACGAGTCGCTGGCCGATACCGTTTTCCTCGGCCACGGCGGCGAGCGTTGCGGCGCGGTGGGCGATTACTTCATCGGGCAGCGGGTTTGGGTCATCTGCGCATGACATGCTGGCATCAAGGTGGATCTTCGTGAAACCGGCGCGGGCGTAGTCGGCGACCATGGCGCATGCCTTGTCCATCGCGGCTGCACTGCCAAGAGATGTCCAGGGATTCGGGCCCAGATGATCCCCGCCAAGTATGATTCGATCAGTTTCGAACCCCTGCTGTTGAGCGAGACCATACACAAAGTCGCGGAAATCAGCCGGTGTCATGCCGGTATAGCCGCCATCCTGATTGACCTGATTGCAGGTGGCTTCGATCAGAACGGGACCATCGCCCGTAAAAATTGGGTCAAGCGCTGCAGATAGCACCGTGGGATGCGCCGAACATACGGCTGTAATACCGCGTGCCACGTGGTTGTTTTGCGCTGTTACGAGCGTTTCAAGGTAACTATCCGGCATGAGAACTCCTCAAAAGTATTCTTGATTTGATCAGTAGCGATCAATAACATGATTGACAATGATCATATTTGTGCAATTGTTTGATCGACGAAGGAAATGTGAAGATGAAATTTGATCGCATAACAGCAATTAGGCAGCATCTGTTTGCCCACGGTCATTCCACGATCGCCGAGATCGCGGATGCGGTGGAGGCATCGGAGCCGACAGTGCGTCGTGATCTGGTACTTCTTGAAGGTGATGGTGTCATCGTGCGTACCCATGGTGGTGCACGCATCGCTGAAAACACCAGCCATGAGATCGGTTTTGAAAGCCGTGAGCAGATCAATCTCGCGGCAAAGCGCTGTATAGCCGAGGCTGCTTATCGGCGACTTGGACCCGGAATGAGCGTGTTTCTGGATGCAGGCACGACGGTTTTGCAGCTGGCCCGGCTGATACGGCTCAGCCCGTTGGAATTGCGGGTATTCACCAACTGTCTTTCAGTCGCGCAGCATTTGATGACAGTGCCGGAAGTCAACATAACGCTGTTGGGCGGTATTCTAAGGCCGCAGAACTCCTCCATGGTCGGGCCGTTGGCTGAAGAAGCATTGTCGCGTCTCTGGTTTGATACGCTGTTTTTGGGCGCAGGTGCCGTAGGGCCGGATTGCAACATCTATTCAGCTGATCCGCAGGAAGCCCGGATAAACGCATTGATGGTAGAGCGCACCGACACCTCTATCGTTCTGGCTGACGCGGAGAAGTTTGGTGCCCGCCTGACTTACCGCGTGTTGGATGTGGCAGATGTAACGGCCGTAATTTCGGATCATACCTTGCCCGCCGAATGGTCCCGTCGGCTTGACGACAAAAATGTTCAGTTCGAACTGGCTGGTCCATTGTGATGCAAGAAGTTGTCGGTATCGATAGTGGTGGCACCAAGACAATTGCCGTTCGGGTTTCCAAGCCCGGAGCGGTGACATCGGTTCTGCGCTCTGCAGGTATTGATCCGACAGCCCAGTCTGATTGGCAGCAGGAGTTGACGGCACTTCTGGCCAGTTTGGGCCATCCCGCCGCTGCAACTCTGGGCCTTCCATATTTTGGTGAAATCGGAACTGTCAGTCATGCCCAGAAAGCTATCGCCTTGGTGGGCCTTGGGCCTGAGGCGCGGGTATTCAATGATGTTGCGATCGCCCACAAGGGGGCCTTGGCAGGTGACGCCGGGCTTTTTGTTCTGGCTGGTACCGGTTCAATGGCCTGGGCTGTGGGGCCAAAAGGTACGGCACGCGCTGGTGGATTTGGCGACGTTTTTGGCGACGAAGGATCGGCCTTTTGGGTCGCGCGTCAGGCATTGGCGCGGGCATCTCACGAAATTGATGGCAGGGCCGAGGATACCGGCTTTGCAAATCGGCTTTGTGCGGTCTTGGAAATTGAGCCCAGTGGCCTGATCGAATGGACATATGCGCATGATGCCAAACGCGCCGGTTTGGCGGCTAAGTCCAAGGATGTGGCGCGTCTTGCTGCAGGTGGCGATGAAGTTGCCCGCGATATCCTGCATCAAGCGGCGGCGGAGTTGCACAGTGCTGGGCAGGCGGCAAGTCGGGCTGCCGGTCTTGATGATAGTGCGCCATGGGCGATGGGTGGTGGGCTTTTGTCGGACCCGATCGTTTCCGGCGAATTGACCCGGCTGATGGGCCGTCCTTCGGTCCCATCGCAATTGCCGCCAGTTGGCGGTGCTGTGCTGGATGCCGCGCAACGGGCCGGTTGGCCGGTCGATGCGGCGTGGATTGCCAGACTTAGTAAAGCTCTTGAACAGGCGCTGGATCGCAGTGTTGCCGATCAAAATTCATCAGAACAAACCCCAGAAAGGGTACAAAAATGAGTTCACTTACGGAACAGGTTATATGGGATCAGTTTGCCTATTTGCGGGCAAGTCTGAAGCAGCCTGTCGAAGTGTTACGCGCCAAGACCGTGGTCTTTGTGGGATGCGGTACATCCTATTATCTTGCGCAGGCCATTGCTGCGGCGACAAATGATGCCGGGCAGAATGCTATCGCTGTGCCTGCGGCAGAATGGACGGATCGCCCCGGCAGCTACCTTGCTGATTTGGAAGGCGCGGTCGTTGTAGGGCTGTCGCGATCTGGCACGACAACCGAAACCATCGAGGCCTTGCGCGTATCGCGGGAGCTGGGGCTTTCGACGATTGCCCTGTCCTGTGAGCCCGACTCCACCATCTTACAGGTAGCCGAACGTGGAATCCATCTCCCCACAGATAAGCGGGAAGGGATCGTGATGACCGTCTCGGCCAGCTTGATGCTTTTGGCTGGGCTGCGCATGGCAGGGGTTCCCGTTACGGAAGCAAATATTGCAGATGCTGAGCGGGTGCTGTCGGCCATTTCCAAAGTCGCAGATAAAGCGGTCGCCGGTCGCCGCCATTTTGTGACGTTGGGTGCGGGTGCCCTTTATGGCATCGCCAATGAGGCGTCGCTGAAGCTGCAGGAAATGAGCTTGTCGATATCGCAAGCGTTCCACCCGTTAGAGTACCGCCACGGGCCAATCTCTTTGGTGGACGGCGTGTCGATGATCGTCTTGCTTTATTCGTCGTTGACCCAGGCTCGCGAAGAAAAGGTGGCACAGGATGTATCTGCCAAGGGTGCGTTTGTGGTTGGCATCGGCGGTCGCGGAGACGTGAAAATTGATGTTTCGACACAAGGTCCGGCCAGAGCTTTGGCAGTCCTACCCGCCTTGCAGCTTTTGGGCGAAAAAGTCGCCTGCGCCAAGAACCTCGATACTGAAACCCCCCGGCACCTGACCAAGGTCGTTGTACTGAATTAACGGATCTCCATTATGGCAAAAATTACACTCATCGGTGCTGGATCAACGGTTTTCGCGCAGAATATTCTGGGCGACGTCCTGTCCAATCCGGAACTAGCGGATAGTGATATCGCGTTGTTCGATATCGACTCAGAGCGTCTGTCCACATCTGAAATCATGACGCGCCGGATTGGTGCGACGCTGGGGCTGAAAGATCTGCGGATCACGGCCACCACGGATCGGCGTGCGGCCCTGAAAGGGGCGGATTTTGTTATCCTGATGATGCAGATTGGGGGTTACAAGCCTTCGACTGTGATCGATTTCGATATTCCCAAGAAGTTTGGCGTTCGCCAGACGATTGCTGACACGCTTGGTGTTGGTGGCATCTTCCGCGCCCTGCGCACCATACCTGTGGTCTTCGACGTTGCCCGTGACATGGAAGATATGTGCCCCGGCGCCTTGATGATGAATTACGTCAACCCGATGGCGATGATCACCTGGGCGATGCAGGAACAGTTTCCTGATATCGCTTATGTCGGCCTCTGCCATTCGGTTCAGGAGACATCCGAACATCTGGCCCGTCTGTTGGGCGAAGATATCGCCCAGATCGATTATGCCGCTGCCGGTATCAACCATGTGTCGTTTTTTACCCAGTTCGAAAAGCGGTTGCCGGGTGGTGGTAAGGAAGATCTTTATACCAGGTTGCGTGAGATTGCGGCCAGCGACAGCTATCCTGATGGTGACAAGGTTCGCTTTGCCGTCATGAAGCATTTCGGCCATTTTGTTACCGAAAGCAGCGAGCATTTCAGCGAATATACCCCGTGGTTTATCAAATCGACTCGGCCTGATCTGGTGGATCAATTTCAGGTGCCCCTGGACGAATACATTACCCGTTGCGAAGACCAGATCGCCGAATGGGAGACGCTCAAGGTCGAACTGGAAGACGAAAGCGCGCCGTTGGAAGTTGAGCAATCCAATGAATACGCGGCTTCAATCATTCATGGGATGGTCACGGGTGCCAATCACAAGATTTACGGCAATGTCCGCAATCACGGTCTGATCGAAAACTTGCCAAGTAATGCCGCGGTCGAGGTGCCTTGTCATGTGGACCGCAACGGCATCCAGCCGATCCGCGTGGGTAAGGTGAAACCGCATCTGGCGTCGATCATGCGCTGGCAGATCAATGTGCAGGAAATGACGGTGGAGGCCGCGCTGACCAACAAGCGCGATCATGTTTACCACGCCGCGATGCTTGATCCGCATACGGCGGCGGAGCTGTCGCTCGATGAAATCCGGTCGCTTTGCGATGCGCTGATTGAAGCGCATGGCAACTACCTGCCAGCGTATCGTTAGAGGTTACTGATGGCGCAAGTTTCGATCCGAAATCTGGTCAAGGATTATGGCACCATGCAGGTCATGCATGGGGTCAGCTTTGATGTCGCGGATGGAGAATTCATGGCGCTGGTCGGTCCGTCCGGCTGCGGGAAATCCACGCTTTTGCGGATGGTTGCCGGGCTGGAAGATATCACAGATGGCACGGTAGAGATCGACGGCAAAGTTGTGAATGATGCCGCGCCGAAGGAACGGGACATCGCGATGGTGTTTCAGAACTATGCGCTTTATCCGCATATGTCTGTGGCGCAAAACATGGGGTTTTCGCTTCGATTGCGCGGTGGGACCAAGGCTGATATCGCCAAGCGCGTGGCAGAAGCGGGCGAAATCCTTGGACTGACGCCATATCTTGACCGGATGCCCGGCCAGCTTTCGGGTGGTCAGCGCCAGCGCGTCGCGATGGGCCGGGCCATCGTTCGCCAGCCATCTGTTTTTCTTTTTGACGAACCGCTCTCAAACCTCGACGCCGCCTTGCGGGTGCAAATGCGGGCTGAAATTCGCAACCTGCATGAACGGCTAAAATCCACCTCAATCTTTGTTACCCACGATCAGGTCGAAGCCATGACCATGGCTGACCGGATCGCTGTCCTGCGGGACGGTCATTTAGAACAGGTAGGTCCCCCACTAGACCTGTATGACCGTCCCGCAAATGCCTTCGTTGCTGGCTTCATCGGCTCTCCCGCGATGAATATCCTCCCAGGTAAAGCCAGCAACGGGCGCGTGACGCTGACCGATCAGGTCAGCGTCACGGCGGACGGTCAAACAGATGGACCCGTACAGTGGGGCATTCGGCCAGAGCATCTGGAGCTGGTTCCAACCGGCACTGAGGGGGCTATTCCGGCCACAGTTACGGGCCTTGAAAGTACCGGTAATGCGGATTTCGTCAGCACAAAGGTCGATGGTCTGAAGCTTGACGCGCTTTTCAACGACAGACCAAAGATCAATCGTGGTGATGTCATTTCGCTGCGCCCTCGGGACGGCAAGTCGCATCTGTTTGATGTCAATGACGGGTTGAGGCTGTCATGACGCTTTTGTTGTCAGAGTTTTGCCCCAAGCCGCGTCTTGTCACGCATGTGACTAAGATTGCAGGTCCATCTATGCCCTTTGTCGATGCCCATAATCATCTGGGTCAGTTCGGCGGTGGTTGGGACCAACGACCAGCGGCAGAGTTCTTTGACCACCTAGATGCAACGAATTGCGTTCACTACGTCGATCTTGATGGCGGCTGGGGTGAAGATATTCTTGATGACCGGCTCAAACGCTACAAGGAAAAGGCCCCGGACCGCTACCGCGTTTTTGGGGGTGTTAACTGGGATCTTTGGGCTGAAGAAGGCGCCGCGTTTCCTGAACTGGCCGCCAAACGGCTTCGGGTGCAGGCCGCGCGCGGAGCGGAGGGGCTAAAAATCTGGAAACCCTTTGGTCTGACCGTGAAGGACGATCAAGGTAACTTGGCCCGCGTTGACGACCCGCGTCTTGCGTCGATCTGGGACACTGCTGGCGAGCTGGGCTTGCCGGTGCTGGTTCATGTGGCTGATCCTGTCGCCTTTTTTGACCCGGTTACACCCGAAAACGAACGCTGGGACGAACTCGGTAACCACCCCGAATGGTCGTTCCCGTCACCACCATACCCAACCTTCAAAACCATTATTGAAGGTTTTGCCCACATTGTGCGTCGGCACTCGCACACCACATTCATCGGCGCACATGTGGGCTGTTATGCTGAAAATCTGGCTTGGGTTTCTGACTTGCTGGATGAATGCCCGAACCTGATGATCGATTTTTCTGCACGCATCGCTGAACTTGGCCGCGTGCCATACGCGGCCCGGAAATTCATGATCCGGCACGCTGACCGCATCCTGTTTGGTACTGATGCCGGGCCAGACCTTGATGCATATGCGATCTACGCGCGGTTCCTTGAAACGGATGATGAGTATTTCAGCTACTCGCCTGATCCCGTGCCGGGACAGGGGCGGTGGATGATCTACGGGCTGCATTTGCCGACCGATGTGCTGACCAAAATCTATCATGACAACGCTGCCAGACTGTTTGGACTAGGTCGCGTCCAAGCAAATGCTGACAGCCGAACAGGATAGCGAGGAAAAGATGAAGCATCTCACCACTCTCTCACTTGTACTGGCGCTCTCATCGGGCGCGGCGCTGGCCGAAACCGACATCACGTTTGCCTTTTGGGGTACGCCCGAAGAAGGCAAGGTCTGGAACGAAATCGCTGCTGCGTTTGAGGCTGAAAACCCTGATATCACTCTCAATATCGAGGTTTCCGACTGGAATAGCTATTGGGAGAAGTTGCGTGTGAATTTCGCCGGTGGTTCGCCGCCGGATGTGTTTGCCATGTCGCCGCCGCTTTATCTTGACTGGAAATCGCGTGACGTGTTGTTGAACCTGCAACCCTGGATCGACGCAGAGCCCGAGGTTTTGGATGGCATCTACCCCGTCACACTTGAGGCTTATGAGACGCCCGATGGTTACTTTGGCCTGCCGCGCGATTTTCAGACGATCGTCCTTTATTATAACAAGGATATCTTTGACGCCGCAGGTCAACCTTATCCTACCGAGGACTGGACCTGGAACGATCTCAAAGAGGCCGCCCTTGCCCTGACCATCGATAACGATGGCGATAGCAGGCCGGATCAGTGGGGCTTGGCGGCTGACCTTTACGGGCCTGAAAGCTTTATGGCACCGCTCTTGCGTTCATATGGCGCTGATCTTGTATCGGCGGATGCCTCTGAGACCACAGTCGATACACCTGAAGCGACCGAAGCGTTCCAGTTTATCTACGACATGGCGGTCGTTGACGGGTCGATCCCCGATCAGCAGACCGTCGCCTCGTTCGGTTGGGATCCGTTTCTTGCCGGTGTCACCGGGATGACCTTGAAAGGCCACTGGACCGTCCCTGATTATGCAGCTGCCCCCTTTGGCTGGAACATTGCCCCTATCCCACAAGGGCCGGATGGGCGCGTGACCACCGTTAACTCTGCCGGGTTCGTCGCTGCCAGTACGACCGAACATCCTGACGAGGTTTGGAAGTTCCTTAAGTTCGTGACCAGCGATGCGGGACAGTCACTGGCCGCCCAAATCGGGCTTGCCGTGCCGATCCGGGAAAGCGTGGCGATGTCGCCTGCCTATCTGGAGCAGGACACCGCTGCCATTGATCATCAGATGTTTGTTGATGCGCTGGATTATGCCCGCCGTCTGCCAAGTTTTCGCGGTTTTGACGAATGGGGCGCTGCCTTTGGTGACACGCTGGACCGCGTGTGGACAGACGAAATGGACCTGAGCGAGGGTCTCGAGGAGATCACCATCTACGGCAACGACGCATTGGACAAAAATAGGTAATGCACCACCGCAGCGCGTCTGGGGGCGGGTTGCACAATAAAAACTAGAGAAGAGTAACTTTTTACCAACACGGAGAAACACAATGAAACATCTGACGTCTACAGCGCTCGCGCTTATCCTTGCTGCCGGTACGGCAGCTGCAGAGACCGAAATTAGCTTTATGCTGTGGGGCAGCCCGCAGGAAGGTGAAGTCTGGTCCCATATCGCTGAAGAGTTCCAGGCTGCCCACCCGGATATCAGTGTCAATATCGAAGTCGCCGATTGGAACGGGTATTGGGAAAAACTGCGGGTTCAGGTCGCTGGTGGGACACCGCCGGACGTCTTTGCCATGGATGCACCGCTTTATCCTGATTGGCAGTCGCGCGATGTGCTGCTGAACATGCAGCCATATATTGATGCGGACCCATCGGTGCTGGAAGGCGTCTATCCTGTCACGCTTGAGGCTTACAAAACCGAAGAAGGCATGTTCGGCATGCCGCGTGATTTCCAGACCATCGTTCTTTACTACAACAAGGATATGTTCGATGCCGCTGGTGTTGAGTATCCGACCGACGAATGGACATGGGATGACTTCCGCGCTGCCGCGGCTGAACTGACCATCGACAAAGATGGCGACGGCACGACCGATCAATGGGGTGCCTGGGCCGAGGTCTATGATATGGAGCCCTTCTGGGGTCCGGTGATCTGGTCGCATGGCGGCGAAGTTGTGGACGCGGCCGCTGGTACGACGCTGATCGGTAGCGAAGAAGCGATGGCCGGTTTCGAATTCATTCGCCAGATATGGTTGGAAGATCAATCGATGCCGACCGAAGAGCAGCTATCGCAATACGGCTGGGACGGTCTGCTGTCCGGTGTTGCCGCCATGGGCTTTTCGGGTCACTGGTCGGTGCCTGAATATGCACAAGCTGGTCTGAACTTTGACGTGGCACCGGTGCCAATGGGGCCAGCCGGTCGTGTGACTGGTGTGAACTCTGCCGGGTTCGTGATTTCCAAGGACTCGCCGAACCCTGATGCAGCATGGGAATTTGTGAAATTCGCTGTGTCCGAGGCTGGGCAGTCTGAACTGGCTAATATCGGACTTGCGGTTCCCATTCTGGAAAGTGTTGCCAACAGCGATGCCTATCTTGGCCAAGAGGTGCAGATTAATCATGCGCTCTTTGTTGAGGCGCTTGAGTACGCACACATGAAACCGGTTTTCCGGGGTTATGAGGAGTGGTCCGGTGCGGTTGGCGATGCGCTGAGCCTGTCCTGGACTGAAGGGGTGCCGCTTGAGGAGTCCCTTGAAGAAGCCGTTGAGTACGGCGACGACGCTCTGGCGCGGAACAACTAAACGATGGGTGCTCTCCGGCCCATGGGTATCGAACGGTGGTGGGTGTTGGTTTTTCTGACACCCACGCTGATCGGCTTGTTGTTGGGGACCTTCGGGTCCATCTTCGCAACGCTTGGTATCAGCTTCATGGACTGGGATCTCTTGACCCCGCCGACAGCGGCGGGGATCAGCAACTATCAAGGCCTGCCTGATGACAGGCTTTTCATGCGGTCACTTTGGAACACGCTTGCCTTTGCGGGCTTGTACGTTCCGCTGACTGTTATCATCAGCCTGTTTGTGGCGCTTGGTCTGAACCGCACAATTCCGGGTGTCTCCTTTTTTCGGGTGGCGTTCTTTCTGCCCACCGTGTCCAGCCCAACCGCTGTGGGGCTTCTTTGGACATGGATTTATGCGCAGGATAATGGCGTCCTGAACGAGATGATTACGGCCATGGGGGGCGATCCTGTTCGTTGGCTCAGCCGGTCCGTGGCGCTTTATTCGGTGGTCATCGTCAATGTCTGGGGCGCGATCGGTGGGGGGATGATCATTTTTCTTGCCGGGCTGCAGGCGATCCCCAAGGATTACTACGAAGTCGCTGAAATGGACGGGGCCAAATCATGGCAGCGGTTGTGGTTTATTACCCTGCCTGCGCTTGCGCCATCCATGTTCTTTCAATGCGTGCTGGTTACGATCAATGCCTTTCAGGCGTTCGACTATATCTACATCCTGACCCGCACGGGGAACGGCAATTCGACCATGCCGACGCTTGTTTTCTCAATCTACCGTAACGGTTTCCGGTTCTTCCGCATGGGTGATGCCGCAGCGCAGGCTGTTGTGCTGACATGCATGATCATGGTCCTGACGCTGATCTATTTCCGGCTGCAAAAGAAGTGGGGGGCACAGGCCTGATGTTTCGTTTCAAGCGCGACACCGCTGGCGATCTTGTCGCTTTCACCTTGCTGCTGATTGGTGCGCTTTGCATGATCGGCCCATTCGTGTGGATGATGTCCACCAGCCTGAAACCGCTGGCCGAGCAATATGACATGCGGATGATCCCGCAAACGGTGACCGTCGAAAACTATCCGCGCCTGTTCGAGATCATTCCGTTCCATTTGCTTTTATGGAACAGCGCCAAAATCGCGGCGATCTCGACCTTTGGGCAGCTTTTGACATGCTCGATGGCCGGGTTCATCTTTGCGGTTGTCCGATTCCCGTTCCGCAATGTGATTTTCGTGATCTTGCTGATTACCTTGATGGTTCCGGGGCAGATCACAGCAATTCCGCAATTCATTATCTTCAAGTTTCTGGGTCTATACGGCACCCAAGCGCCACTCTACGCACCTGCTTTTCTGGGCGGAGCGTTCGGTACGTTCCTGATGCGCCAATACTTTCTGACCCTGCCGATTGAACTGGCCGAAGCTGCGCGGATCGATGGTGCGTCGCTCGCGCGGATATTCTTTACGATCTATCTGCCACTGGCAAAGCCCGCGCTGGCCGCCTTTGCGATCTTCGCGTTCATGTTTTCATGGAATGATCTGTTCAACGCGCTGATCTATCTGCCGTCAAATATGGAGAAGACAACGCTGACTGTGGGTCTTGCCCTGTTTCAGACGCAGTATTCGGGTCAGTGGCCGCTGATGATGGCCGCCTCGCTGATCTCTGTGGCGCCCATCATTATCGTGTTCTTCCTTGCCCAAAGGCATTTCATCGCGGGGATCAGTATGAGCGGGTTGAAATAGTAGGGGCTGCGCGGGCGGCATTTGCAGGATCAACCCGACAAGGTCTTACTTCTTCCCGATGCTGATCTTCTGCGTAGTCGCCTTGGTTTCGGCGGGCTTGGCGATCTTTAGCTTCAGAACACCATCCTTGAAGGCCGCATCCACGGCCCCTTCTTCGGGCATGAAGCCAAGTGGGATCTGGCGGCGGAAGCTGCCGTATCGCCGTTCGATCAGTTGATAGTCCTTTTCCTTTTCTTCGTGGTCGCTGCTCTTTTCGCCCTTCAAGACCAACACACCGTCGGATATGGACACGTCCAGGTTCTTTTCATCGACCCCCGGTACTTCGGCTGTGACCTCGACTGCATCGTCGCCATCGACCACATCGATGGCAGGGAACATCGGGCGACCAAACTGACCAAACATGTCCTCGGCAGTGCCGGGCTGCACGCCGCGAAATCGGTCAAATATCTGGTTCATTTCTTTCTGCATCGAACGAAAGAAAGGCGCATTGCTGTCTTCGGAAAACAGACTTGGCAGGGATTGGCGTGACATTCTTTGTCTCCTTTTGCTCAAGAATTTGGATGGCTGCACTCTATCAAATGCGTGGGTTGGGTGATTGATAATGATCAATCCGATTGGCAAATCCGACGGCTATGTAAAGGCAGCCAAATGTTTGTGATGGGGGAGTTTCATGACTTGTTTTCGCCTTTTCGCCACTGTCGTTACCTGTCTGCTGATCCCGGCATCTGGTGTCGGGCAAACTATGTTGAGCACCAATGGCGACGACACATTTGTCGCTGGTGAAACCGTAACGGAAACCCTTGAGACGCCGGGCGACGCCTTTGTTGGCGGACGTACAACCGCCGCCGGTGGTCAGGTCGCTGGCGATCTGCATGTCAGTGGATTTGATGTGGTTGTCAGTGCCGACGTCGGCGCTGATCTTTATGCTGCCGGTGCCACCGTATCTATCAGGTCTGACGTGGCTGAGGATCTTAGTGCAGCGGGGTATTCAGTTCGCACGGAGGCCCAGTCGGAAACGTCAGGCAATGCCCGTTTGATGGGGGCATCGGTAACGATTGATGGCCCGGTTGCAGGCAGTTTGGCCGTAATGGGCCGCGATGTCCTGCTGAATGCGCCAGTGGATGGCGACGTTCGGATATTTGCCAAGTCTATCCGGTTTGGCGATGCCGCCGCCATCAACGGCACGCTGACTTATACAACGGAAACTGAAATTTCGGTCCCGCCAGCCGTGGCTCCGGAAAACCGCGTCCGGTTCGAAGCGGCGTCGGACAGGTTCGAATGGGATGAGATGGAGGAGCTTTGGGAAAGACAAAGGCCGATGTTCATGCCGGCCTTGATTTCGCTCTTTGCTGCCTTTGTGATCACTATCATCTTCTTCATTGTGCTTGGCGCTGTCTTTCTTACCTTCTTGCCAAAGCCGGTTGCGCAGATGCGCCGTGCGATCGCGGCCGCCCCGGGCCAAACCGCCTTGTTGGGTGTGATCGGGCTTGCGATGCTTTTCGGTATGGTGCCGATTATCGGGATGACGATCATTGGATTGCCATTCCTGCCGGTTGTCCTGCTGGCTATCGTGGTTGCTTGGACGCTGGGTTACCTTCTTGGCGGCTATGCGGTTGCCATGCGGGCCTGGCAAGCCTTTGGAGGTCATGACGATCCGAGCACAACCGTTCGTCTGATTGTCCTTGCGGTGGCGGTGGTTGTCGTTGCCTTGCTCAATTACATCCCCTTCGTCGGCTGGGTAGTTAACTACACCCTTGTCCTGCTGGGGATCGGGGCCATGACCCACATGATTTTCCAACGACTTATCGGACCAATCGGGCCCGAGTTGGATGCGGATATGAAACCGATTGAGGACTAAACAGAAAGGGAGGCCACCATGTCCGCGCAAGGATTAGAGGTGATCGATCATACCGTTCAGATCACCCACGAATGGATCAACGAACTGGCCGAGCGTCTGGACTGGACGTCCAAGCGCAGCGCATTACGGCTGATGCGGCTGACGATGCATCATCTGCGGGACCATCTGCCAACCAACGAACTGGCGCAGTTTTCTGCGCAGTTGCCATTGCTGATCCGCGGTATCTTTTTTGAGGGCTGGACCCCGAAGGACACCCCGATCAAGGAGCGAAGCGGGGATGCTTTTCTGGCTGCTATCGCGGAGAAAGTGGATGGGATTGAGGAGTATCGCGGGACGTCGGATATCTTGCAGGTCTTTGCTCTGCTGAACAACAGGATCAGTGACGGCGAGGTTGAAGATGTGCGTGCCTGCCTGCCAAAAGATATCAAGGCGCTGTGGGAGGCGCCTTGATCAATTGCTATGTTCGGAACTGCTTAGTCTTCCGGCTGGGCCACGGCCCGCAAAGCTTCGGGGCTGAGGACGATTACCGTGTGCGACCGTTCGAGCGCGATGATTTCGTTTTTGCGGAAGTGGGTGAATGTCCGGCTGACGGTTTCTGTGGTCAGCCCCAGAAAATCAGCAATGTCGCTGCGTGACATGGGGAGTTCGATTTCCGTGTAGGGGCCTACACTTTCGCCGCATCGGCTAGACAGGACCAACAGGAACGATGCCAGTTTTTCGCTTGCCGATTTGCGACCCAGCATCATGAAATGGTCCTGCATGGCACCGATCTCGCGTAGTGCGGCCTGCAGAAGGTTTTTATGAAGAAGCGGATCCCCCTGACCATCTTCCAGCGCGGCGCGCCGGTAGGGTTGTAGATGCACATCGGTCAGTGCGTCGCAATCCGTGTGATGCCGACCATTGCTGGGAAACCCAACTATGTCGCCCGGATACCCAAAAGCGATGACCTGGCGGCGACCGTCTTCAAGCAGGCGTGTGAGGCGTAATACACCGGATGTGACCTGATGAAGCCGTTCGACCTCATCCCCTTCGCGGAACAGATGCGCGCCCGCTTTGAGCGACGTCTGAGGCAAAGCTGTCGTGGCGTGCGCGATGCAGGATTGAGCATTTTCAAGATCAAAATCGGATGGAACGGTGACGTACATTACAATGGCCCCCTTAGTTAATTGGCTGGGGTCAGATTGCTGCCGTCTTGTATTGGGCATCACGGTTGATATGTAATCAATTGTATCGTTTTGTATCCGGCAACAGACGCGTCGATAGAAACTCGGCGCCCTGCAAGCATAAATTCGTCGACGGGGGACAGGCCGATTTGAAGACCGATAGCGCAATACTTGTTGTCGATGATGATCCCAAGATCAGAACGCTTTTGCGGAATGTGCTGGAAAGTGAAGGCTTTGCTGTGCGTGAAGCCGGTGACGCGGCGACCGCGCTTGATGCGTTGCATGCAAACGGGGTGGATCTTGTCACGCTCGACCTTCAATTGGGCGGCGATGACGGATTTGATGTGGCTCGGTCGGTCAGAAAGTTCTCTCAGGTGCCGATCATAATGGTCACGGGCAAAGATGATGTCATCGACCGAGTGGTAGGTCTGGAAATTGGCGCGGATGATTACATCACCAAGCCTTTCCATGTGCGCGAGGTGCTGGCGCGTGTTCGTTCGGTGCTGCGTCGCACCAAACAAAACGCGGTGGATGCCGCCAATCTAACCTCACAGGACGATTGCCCGGATAGCCCTGCCTATCGCTTTGACGGGCTGATTGCGGTGCCGGACCAGATGGAGTTGAAAGATCGCGCAGGTCAATTTCTGGAACTGACAAGTGGCGATTTCAAGCTGTTGAATGTCTTCATCCAGAAAGCCAAGCGTGTGCTATCGCGGGACCAGTTGATGACCCTGACCGGCGGCGTTGAATGGAGCCCCCTTGACCGTACGATCGACAATCAGGTCGCGCGTTTGCGTAAAAAGATCGAACGCGATCCCGCCGATCCCCGGCTTATCAAAACGGTACGCGGCGTGGGTTATACATTTGCCTGCGATGTCGAAGTCCTTCAATCCGCATCATCTGTCAAAAGCGCCTGAAGCCTGTCGGCAAGATCGGCCAGCCGGTAGGGCTTGTGCAGGATTTCATAAACCTGCCCTTTGGCAAGCTTGCCTGTCACCACGTCGCTGGCATAACCAGAGGTCAGTAACAGTTTGATGTGCGGAAATTCGTCAGCGATCAGTCGCGCCAGATCGTATCCGTTCAGCTTTCCTGGCATCACAAGGTCGGAAAAGACGACATCGACCTCAAGCCCATTTTCCAGCATGGTGTAGGCCTCGTCCCCGCTGCTCGCCCCTTGGACCACATATCCCAGATCTGTGACCCGTTCCATCGACAGCCGCCGGACCTTGGCGTTATCTTCGACCACCAGTACGGTCTGCCCCGCGCCACGTGGTGAATGGGTTTTAACCTCTTCGGCCATATCTATTTCTGCACTGCTGCCGGGACCCACAAGCGCCGGAAAATAAAGACCAAAGCTCGTTCCGTGCCCCAGTTCACTATAGAGCGTGATATGCCCACCCGATTGGCGAACGAACCCATAGACCATGGCCAAACCAAGCCCTGTTCCCGTCCCCTCGGACTTCGTGGTGAAGAATGGTTCAAACGCCCGCTTTTGTGCCTCCGGTGACATACCGTCACCATCATCACTGACCGAAACACGTACATAATCGCCAGCGCTGATATCCGTTTCCTGTGCGAGATAAGTGTCGTCTATTGTTACGTTCGCCACTGAAATCAACAGATGCCCACCATTCGGCATCGCATCGCGGGAATTGAGTGCCAGATTGACCAGTGCAGACTGTAATTGCACTGGGTCCACGCGGGCCCTGTGAACATCGTCGGCAAATTCGGTCGCTATCTGATACTTTGCGCCCATTGTCCGTTTCAGCATCGCCAGCGTTGACTGACAGGCCGAGCGTAGATCAATCTCAACCGATGCAAGGTTGCTGCGTTTGGCAAAAACCATGAGCCGCGACGTCAGATCGGCCCCCAGTTCTGCAGCCTCAAGCGCGTCACCTATCAGCGACGATTGGCTGTCATCCTCTTGCCGCATCTCAAGCAATTCCAGATTGCCGATGACGATGGTCAGCAGGTTGTTGAAGTCATGTGCAACGCCACCCGTCATTTGGCCAATGGCTTCAAGACGCTGCGACCGTGCCAACGCATTCTGCGTCGCCCGTCGTGCGGTGAGGTCATGCAAGATCGCGATGAACATGTTTTCCCCGCCGATCTGCGCCTGACCAACAGACAGGTGCAGGGGAAAGACCGTCTTGTCCTTGCGTTGTCCTTCCACATCGCGACCGATCCCGATGATCCTTTTTTCACCGGTCTTAAGATGATGTTCCATGAAATCATCATGCAGATCGGCCAGTGCCTGTGGCATCAGCATATTGACGTTTTGTCCTGAGAGTTCATCCAGCCCAAAACCGAAAAGGGTTGCCGCCGCTGCGTTGGCCCGCACAATGGTTCCCTTTGCATCAGAAAAGATAATTGCATCCACAGCCGCATCCATGATGGCCTTGAGAAATGCGCTGTCCTGGGTGGCGTTGGTCATGTTTGTCCCGTTCTGTTTCGGTTCCGACCAACCTGCCAAAGCACCGCAGAGGGAGGCAAGCACGAATTGATTTTGGTCAAATGGTTACCGCGTGTTTTGGTGCAGATACAACGTCCAAGACTGGAGGTCACAATGAAACCTATCGTTACCTGGATTGTTCTTGCAAATACGCGCGAAGCCAAGGTGGTCGTCCATCATGGCATTGGCAAGGGTCTACGACCTGAGAGTAGCGCGGCCTGGCAGGCCGCCCCTGCTATCGAAAACGCGGATCGTGCGGGTACGGGGCATAGTATCGGTGGCCCCGGTGTTTCTGCTGTAGATCAGGGTGATCCACAGGCCCATGCGAACGGTATATTTGCCAAGGAAATAGCGAAGAACCTGGCAGCAACCCGGAGTAAGGGTAAGTTTGACCGGTTGGTGATTTGCGCAGCCCCGCTGATGCTTGGGTTGCTGCGTAAAGAATTGTCCGACCCGGTTCGCAAGGCGATCATCTCTGAAATTGACAAGGATTTCTCTGACCTGTCGATTGATCAATTGGAGTCGCAACTGGCCAAGGTGATGGCAGTCTAACGACCGTCGTTGGTCGCCAGCGGCTCAGTTCCCAGAACCGACTGTGCTAGTCCGGTGGAGGTGAGCAGATCAGAAAGCGTGATCACCCCGAGTAGCTGTCGGCCATCCGTGACAAGTAACTTCCGTCTTTTGGTCCGTTGGATATGGTTCAGTAGATCAATCAGGGTTGTATCGGGTCGCACGTACATATCGGACTCGAGCCCGACGAAAACATCGCCGACACGGGTGTTTCCCCAATTTTCGCGTTCGATCCCCTGCAATATGGTCTGATCGACCTGGCCCAGCAGTACCCCATTCTCTACCACCGGAACAAAGCTGATCCCGTGGCTCAGCATGATTTGATTTACCAGCTCCGACAAGGTCAGGTCAGGCGATGCGATGACGTTGTTGCGTGACATCACTGTGGCGACGGTTTTGCCTTTGAAAGGCCATGGGCGCCATTGCTGACGTACCTCTCCACGTCCCGCTATCAGGAAGAACAAGCCTATCGTAATCGACCAAAGCCCAGCCATCAGTAGGCCGAAAACCCAGGCCAGAAGACCAAGCGCAATCAGCAGATACGTGAGGGCCATAACAAAGCGCGCCGCGGTAGCGGATGCCTCTGCAAAGTCTCCATCACGGTGCCAAAGATATACCAACAGCATGCGTCCTCCATCAGTTGGCGGAGCGGGCAGAAGATTGAACAGGGCAACTGCTGCGTTGATCACTGCTAGATAGCCTAGCACGTGAATCACGGCTTCCGGTGCCCGGACCGCCCCTGCGAACCGCCCAAGCGCCCAAAGAAAGGCCGCAAGCAGGAGGCTTGTGAGCGGTCCTGCCGCAGCTACCCAGAATTCTTTCCTTGATTTTGGTATGTTGTCGTTGGTCTGGGCCACGCCTCCAAACACAGACAAAGTTGTGGCCGCAGGTGTCACTTTGAACCGGTGAGCAGCTATTCTGTGGCCCCATTCATGGATCAAAAGCGATACCATGAAACCAAGCGCGATCACCATCGCCATGATGAAGTATATCGGTCGCGATTGGTCTGGATGCGCGACTGGCAGGTAATAGTCTGCCAAGCCCCAGATGATTGGCGTTGCGATCAGAAGCCAGCTTGGATCAACCCAGATGTCAAAACCGTCTGATCGAAAAAACTTTACGGCATAGGACAACACAACCGCCTCCAATGTGACAGTGGTATCGTAGGACGGACCGGTTGAGGTTCGTTGACTTTGCTCAATTCGATGACGGTTATGTTTGAAACAAGCTGCCCACGAAAAATGCGATCAGGGCTGCGATTGCGCCGATCGAAAGCGTCTCGGCGCCCGACCACCACCATTTGGCCAAAGACCAACGGCTTTTGATGGAACCGATCAGAAAGAAGGTTAGCAAGGTGGCGCAAATGGCCCATGCGAATGCGTTGTCCAGATCGAAGATGAATGGGGTCAACGGGACCACGCCCGCAGCAAGGAATGCAACGAACGTCGCTGACGCCGCCTTGAATGGGTGAGGTGGATCACGTGGCAGGCCGTATTCGTCGGTCAGCATCAGGTCAATCCACTTGTCCTTGTCCGCCGCAATCTCTTGCGTGGCCTGTTCCAGAATATCGCCTTTGAGGCCGCGCATTTGCAGGATCTGCCGCAATTCTTCGATCTCGCCATCGCGATGATATTCGATATGCCGGGCTTCGATCGCCGCAATGCGTTTGCGGTCGTCCAGATCGGCCTTGCTGCCAGAATAGTTGCCGGCGGCCATTGAAAAACCATCAGCGAGAATATTGGCCGCGCCAAGTGCCACGATGATCCCGTGCGACAATCCTGCCCCCTCGACCCCGGCGACAATGGCAAAGGTTGTGACGGCCCCGTCGATGGCGCCATATACAAAATCGCGCAGGTAGCTTTGCATGCTACCGTCGCGGAGCCGGGCGGCAATCGCTTCTGGTGAGTGGCTATGCTCTTGTTCCATCATATGATTATGGTGCGGATTGCCGGGCCAAACGTTGAGCCAGATCAAGTTGCCGCGTTGCGGTGAAATGACTTGAGAAGTTCTGGAACAATCAGGATTGGCAGCACGAAAAGTCCGATGAGTTTCCACTGATCAAACCCAATTGGAACCGTGTGCAGAAGTAGCTGCAGTGGTCCCCAGTAAACCGCCACCAACTGCGCGCCAAGTGTCACGGCGAGTGCTGCAAGTAGCCAAGGGTTACTGAACCACCCGATACGCCAGCAAGGCAGATGCAGCGATCTGAAGGCAAAAACGCTGAATTTTTCGAAGACGACCATCGCTGTGAACCCGGCAGTGCGCGCCAGATCAACACCAAGATGCTGAAACTCAAAGAAAATCCACAAGCTCGCCCCGCCGGTATAGATACCCAGACAACAAATCGTCAGAATGCCACTGATCCCAAGAATGGGGGTCTGCTTATCGCGCGGTGGGTGGGCCATGTGATCGGGCTCTGCCTTTTCCAACCCAAGTGCTACGGCTGTTACCCCATCCGTGACGAGGTTCATCCACAGGATCTGCGTGGCGAGAAAGATTAGCGGACCACCGAGAACGATGTTTACCGTCAGCGCAACAACCTCGCCTGCGTTCGAAGACAGGAGATAACGCACGAATTTGCGCACATTTGCAAACTGGCGACGCCCTTCCCCGATGGCACCAACGATCGTGGCGAAGTTATCGTCCAGCAGGACAAGATCGGACGCATCGCGGGCGACGTCGGTACCACGAATGCCCATCGAAACACCGATATCGGCCTGCTTGAGCGCGGGGGCATCGTTCACCCCGTCCCCCGTCATTGCGACGATCTGGTTCTGCGCCTGAAGCGCGCCAACAATGCGCATTTTATGTGCTGGTTTGGTGCGGGCGAATAGCGTGTCACTTTCAAGTGCATTGCGAAGGTCGTCGTCGCTCATTGTCTCTAGATCGGGTCCGGTGATCGTCTGATCGACGGGCATTGCAAGGTTTTCGGCGATGGCCCTTGCTGTGATCGGGCTATCGCCGGTGATCATGATGATGCGGATGCCAGCATTGCGGGCCGCTGCTACTGCGGCTTTGACCTCGGCACGCGGAGGGTCAATCAGGCCGACGAGGCCCAAAAAGGTCATCCCGCCTTCGATGATTTGATGATCCGGGGCGTCGCGCTGGGCGAGTGCGATGACGCGGAGCCCTTGGGATGCCATTTGTTCGTATGCTGCATGAATGGCGCCGCGGTCGGTGTCGGTCAGCGATTGTCCGTTCGCTCCGCAGCTGCTGATTTCCAAAACCTGTTCGGGTGCACCCTTGGTCAAAACCTTGCGGCCGCTGCCAGAATTGTACAGCACGCTCATCTTTTTGCGATCACTGCTGAAGGGAATTTCGGCCAGCACATCGTTTTTGTCTGCTTTCGCAGACCATCCCTTGTAGGCCAGTGTGACAAGGGCGGCCTCTGTCGGTTCACCCGTCATTTGCCAGCCGTTGCTGTCGTGGATCAGATGCGCGTGGGTACAAATCAGCCCCGTTTCCAGAATGGCGGCCAGCAAGGGATCGTCGCTGCTGCGTACGCGCTTTCCGTCCAGCTCAATATGACCCGCTGGATCATAGCCGGTGCCTGTGACGGTGTACTGCCGCTCCGGCGTCCATATCTTTGTCGCCGTCATCTTGTTTTCGGTGAGGGTCCCGGTTTTGTCGGTGCAGATTACCGATGCGGCCCCCAGTGTTTCAACGGCCTGCAAGCGTCGGGCGAGCGCCTTTTGACGGACCATGGCAGCAGCGCCCAGCGCCAGTGTGATCGTGACAACGGCTGGCAAACCTTCCGGCACGAGTGCAACGGATAGCGAAAGACCGGTCATCACCATATCGATCGTGTCGCGACCGGTCAGGATACCCAGGCCAGCGACGAGTGCCGCTACCAAGAGTGCTGCGGCACCCAATTGGCGGGCCAATCGGGATAGTTGAATTTGCAGGTTTGTTTGTTTGGCACCCACTGCGCCGGTCAATGCGGCGACCTGCCCAAACTCCGTTTCGCTGCCGATGGCTGTGACCCGCGCCTCGCCTCTGCCTGCGACAACGGCAGTACCAGAGAAGATATCCATCTTTGTGCTGTCTGCACCCTTTGGCACAGGGAGGGATTCACCGGTCAGAACGCTTTCATCCACCTGCAATTCGATAGAGCGGACGATCTCTGCGTCGGCAGGCACCTTGCTACCGGCGGCCAGCACGATGAGATCCTCGGGTACCAATTCACGTGCCGCAATAACCTGTTCCCGCCCGTCGCGGATCACAAGCGCTTGGGGTGCCATCATATCGCGCAAGGTCGCCAGTGCAGTTTCGGCCCGCCATTCTTGTACGAAACCAAGTATGGCGTTGAGAACGACCACCATTCCAATTGTCAGCGCGTCGACCCATTCCCCCAGGATGATCGCGATACCGGCCGCCACGATCAGGATGAGCACGAGAAAGCTGGAGAATTGGCGGAGAAATACGACCAAAGGGCTGGTTTGCGCCACTGTCGGAAGTTCGTTCCAGCCAGCGGTTTCGCGCGCTGCCGTCACCTGTGCCGTCGTCAGGCCGAAACTGATCTTGTCGTCTGGCACTGCGATGCTCCGGTGGGTGCTCTACTGTGATCGATATGCGCGACCGTGGATCGGCGCACATTGATCAATGTCAACAACCAGACTGACCTTATGTGCAAGCATGCAGATGTGCACGTAGCCAGAGGAGTGAGGACATGCCTAGCAAGACGACGACGGAAGAAAGCGGCCCTGCAAAGACCGTCATGGACCCGATCACCGATATCCAGCAAGAGGGGTTAAGCAACATGCTGGGCCTCAGTCAGGCCTGGATGGAAATGATGAGCGATATGGGTGCTGAAGTTATGAATTTCGTGGCTGAACGCGTCAAAGAAGATGTGAAGACCCAACATCAGGTTTTGCACTGCAAGGATGTGAAGGAACTTCAACATATCCAGTATCAGTTCATTCAAACGGCCATTGATCAGTATCAGGCCGAAACCGGCAAACTGGTCGAGATGGGCAGCGGGATGATGAGCAGTATGAAAAGCAGCGATGCTTCCTAATCTGGGAGCATCGGCCTCCCCACACCAATGGTCACGAATTGCCCTCCAAGGAATGAGAGAACGATGAAAGATCCAGAGCTAGATATCCTGATTCAGGAGCTTGAGAAAAAGTCTGACCTGACGGTGGCGGATTTCGATGGGATCGTGCAGGGCCTTGCGTTCCTGCTTCCCAAGATCGTCGAGCCCAGCGAAAAGCTGAGCCAGCAGATTGGCACGACAGATCAGGCGATGCATATCGCCGACGAAGCCTTTCCCAACTGGTCCGTCAGTATTCATGGTCGCGCGAATGACAAGGATGGCCATTGGCGTTGCACATTGCGCAAAAGCGATCGAAGCGACAGCGATGCGGCAATCGGATCAGGCCGCTCGCCAGTGCTGGCGCAGGCGATTTTGGCGTCTGTCATGCGGTTGGCGATGATTATGGAGAGGGCGTGATTGGATCTGCTGGCTCGTTTTTGGTGGGTGTGGGCGTCATTGCTGTAGCTTTGTGGGACTTTCATGACATCTAGCGTATTTCGCGCTATTATCTTGGGCAGTAACTGGAACTACTGAATTGCCTCAGGAAAGATAGCGCTATGACAGCCAACCAAATCGTGTTTTCGCTTATCGCCTTGTTGGCGACGGCCGGGGTATTTTTTGCTGTTTTGCATAAAATACGCGAGAAAAAGAACAAGTCCCCGCAAGTTCATGCTCCCCATAGCGGCAGCGTCCAAAATGACAGAGGCGCTATCGCGCGAAGCGCAATGGAAGGTCACGCAATAGATCCAAGGCAAGTTGATTGAGATATATGATAGTTCTGGCTCAAGCCGGACACCCTAAGGCTACGACAGCAGTCAAACTGAACAAAAACTGCGGCATCTCAATCTGCGTACTGCTGATTTTGAAAGTAGTTTTGACAGCTTATGGTTCAGGCTAATGTTCTCCGCAGTCTCTTGCTGGCAATACTGCGTCTTCTTGATCAGCGCCGCTAACTCCCCTCCGCCTTGGCCACGTTGCGCACGACGCTGACGAAGCTGTCGGGCGTGACAGAGATGCTGTCGATCCCGAAATCAACCAGTTTTTGCGAATACACCGGATCGTTGCTGGGAGCTTGTCCGCAGAAGCCCACCTTTGATCCGGCTTTGTGCGCCTCTCTGATTACCGTTTCGATCATCCATAGAACTGCCGGGTCGTCTTCGTGGAAAAGCGGGGCGAGTTCTTCGGAATCGCGGTCGATCCCCAGTGTCAGCTGTGTCAGGTCGTTGGACCCGATAGAGAACCCGTCGAAGCGTTCCGCAAATTCCGCAGCGCGGACGACATTGGCTGGGATTTCGCACATGACGTAGACCTGCAGCCCGTTTTTACCGCGCTCAAGCCCGTGTTCTGCCATGACGGCAAGTACATGGTCCGCCTCACCCGGGGTTCGGCAGAAGGGGATCATGACAATCACATTGTCAAAGCCCATCTGTTCGCGCAGGCGCACAATGGCCTGACATTCCAGAGCGAAGCCGTCCTTGTAGTGTTCGGAATAATACCGCGATGCCCCGCGAAACCCGATCATCGGGTTTTCCTCGTGCGGCTCAAAATCGCGTCCACCCAAAAGGTCCGCATATTCGTTGGACTTGAAGTCGCTCATCCGCACGATGACGGGTTTGGGGTAACAACAGGCCGCGATCCGTGACAGGCCCCGCGCCAGTTTATCCACAAAGTAATCAGGCATGCTGTCATAACCTGCGGTCATTGTCGCGATCTGTTCGCGTGCATCGGGGTCGCTGACCTGATCGAAATGCGCTAATGCCATCGGATGGACGCGGACAGCGGTATTCACCACGAATTCCATTCGCGCGAGGCCCACGCCATCCACGGGCAGCTGCCACCAGCGCAACGCGGCGGATGGGTTGGCGAGGTTGAGCATCACGTTTGTTTTGGTTTCTGGTAGATGCTCCAACGCCTCTTCCGTCACGGTGACTTCGGATATGCCTTCGGTCACGATACCTTCTTCACCGCCCGCGCAGGACACGGTGACGTCCTGTTCATCATGCAGCACATGGGTTGCGTCCCCGCATCCTACGATGGCTGGGAGGCCCAGTTCACGACTGACAATCGCCGCATGGGACGTGCGTCCGCCGTGGTCCGTCACAATGGCAGCCGCCCGTTTCATGATCGGCACCCAGTCGGGGTCGGTGGTGGATGTGACCAATACCGACCCATCGACAAAGCGGTCGATATCGGTGGCCTTTTCAATGATGCTGACCCGTCCGGCCACCGCCGCACTACCAACACTGAGCCCCGTCAGGATCACCTCGCCGGGGTCTTTCACGGCGTAGGATTTCAACGATCCGGTATCGGCCCGCGACTGAACGGTTTCTGGGCGGGCCTGCACGATATAAAGCGTCTTTGTCTTGCCATCGCGGGCCCATTCCATATCCATCGGCTGGCCATAGTGTTCTTCGATGATCTTGGCCTGCCGGGCGAGTGTCAGGATTTCGTCGTCGCTGAGGACAAACATCGCCCGCTCGGCCTTGGATGTCGGCACGTTTCGCGGCGTGCCATTGCGACCATGGATCATCTTGATTTCCTTGGCCCCAATCCGTTTTTCGAGAATGGGTGTTAGTTTGTCCTTTTCCAGAAACGGTTTGTAGACTTGGTATTCGTCGGGATCGACGGCCCCCTGCACGACGTTTTCACCAAGACCCCAGGCTGCGTTGATCAGCACGGCATCGGGGAAACCCGATTCCGTATCTATGGAAAACATCACTCCTGACCCGCCAATATCGGCCCGGACCATTTGCTGGACGCCGACCGACAGGGCGACTTGCTGGTGCGAAAAGCCCTGGATCTGGCGGTAGGAAATCGCGCGGTCGGTAAAGAGCGAGGCATAGCATTTGCGGCAGGCCTCCAGTAACGCAGTTTCGCCGATTACGTTCAGGAAGGTTTCTTGCTGACCCGCGAAACTGGCATCGGGCAAATCTTCTGCAGTCGCACTGGAACGGACTGCGACAGGGACGTCTGCCTCGCCTGCCGCATCGCCCATTGCACGGTAATGCGTGATGATCGCGTCTTCGGTGTCTTTGGGCCAGTCGCCACCCAAGATCAGCGCACGGATCGCCTCGCCGGTTTTGTGGAGAGTGGATTTGCCGCTGGCGAGCGCTTCCAATTCGGTGCCGATAGCTGCATCCAGATTGTTAGCGGTCAGATAAGCGCGAAACGCATCGGAGGTTGTCGCAAAGCCGGGCGGAACAAGGATGCCCTTTTTGCCCAAAGCCCCGATCATTTCCCCCAAGGAGGCGTTCTTGCCGCCAACCAGCGGCACGTCGCCACGCTTTACTTCAGTGAAGTTCAGAACCAACGGATTGGATGTGTTCATCACAATTATCCCCTTGCTGCGGTATCGCTTGCAGAGTGGCGCAGCCCGGCGTTTGTCAATTGATCTAGGTCAGCCAGTGCGCGTTGATCCGCATCAACGATGAAGATCAAAAGCCGGCATAGGGTGAAATGGACCCGATGCATCTAGGATTTTCGCACCCATGACAAATATCCTGACTGTGACCCTCAATCCATGCCTTGATTACGCGACATCAGTCGACCACGTCGTGGCGGGGCCGAAACTGCGCTGTAAATCTCCCCGGATCGATCCGGGTGGCGGCGGCGTCAATGTTGCCCGCGCAATTGCCAAGATTGGCGGTGACAGCACCGCACTGCTCGCGGTGGGCGGCGCGACCGGTGCGCAGCTCATTGCGCTGCTTGATGCCGAAGACATCCGTACCCACGCGGTCGAGGTCAGCTGCGACACTCGTCAGGCGCTTGCCGTGACGGATGAAAGCTCTGGCAGTCAATATCGCTTTGGTTTTCCGGGGCTACCCTTGGAAGCAGATGATGCAGAACATCTTGTACGGCAGATTTTATCGGCCACTGAGAAAAACATGTTTGTAGTCCTCAGCGGTAGCATGCCTCCGGGCCTGCCGGTTGATTTTCCAGATGAAATTTTTGAGCGAATTGCGCCCCAAACGGATCGCCTTGTTGTCGATACGTCTGGTGCTGCACTTGCCCATCTGATCAGTGCGCCAAGGCGGTCGATCTACATGCTGCGTATTGATCAAAGAGAAGCCACCGAGGCTGCAGGAAAACCTCTGGATACGATGAACGACCTCATCGGTTTTGCGAGTGATCTGGTAGAGCAGGGCGTTGCGGAGATCATCGTTTCCGGCCGTGGCTCTGCCGGATCGATCATGGTCACAAAGGAGCAGCGTTTCTTTTGTCCAGCGCCCTATGTGGACGAGGTCAGCACAGTGGGTGCCGGGGACGCTTTTGTTGGGGCACTTGTCCATCGATTGTCCCTGCAGCAACCCATTGACGATGCCTTGCGCTGGGGTGTCGCCGCAGCTGCGGCGACAGTCATGACCGAGGGCACTGCCCTTTGCCGTCTGGATGATGTTGAACGCCTGTTGCCCGAATGCAGCCCCCAAATACTGTAAATAAGCAGGGCAAATATGATCCAGCACCCGGCCAGCCAGTTATCACAAGATGACGTCATCGCTTTTTTGGCGGGGCCAGATGCATTTGGCGAAACATCCGAACTGGTCGAAACCCACTGCGCGCTGGTTTTTCTGACCAAGACGACGGCATATAAACTCAAACGCGCCGTCAAATATGATTATCTAGATTATTCCACACGCGACATCCGCCATAAGATGCTGATCCGCGAGATCGAGTTGAATAAACCGACCGCCCCGTCGATCTACCGCGATGTCATACCCGTCACGCTTGAGAGTGATGGTAGACTGGCCTTGAGGGGCGAGGGTGAGCCCATCGAATGGCTGCTGCGGATGACACGTTTTCCTGCCTCGGACGAATTGGCCCAGATTGCTGACAATGGAGGTCTGACCGATCCAGTTGCCTTTGAAATGGGTGCGGCTGTCGCCCAATACCACAAGGGCATTCCTCAACGGGAGGCGAATGGTGCCGCCTTGATCCATGAGATCATGGACGAGTTGACCTCAGCTTTTGTCGGCATGAATGCAGAGCTTGGGTATGCAAAGGTTTCCCAATTCGCAACGGACGTTCATCGGGCGTTCGATGGCGTGACCGATCTTCTTTTGAGGCGCACGCAGGATGGTAAGGTCCGCCGGTGCCACGGTGATCTTCATCTGCGCAACCTTGTCATGATCGATGGTGTCCCAACCCCGTTTGATGCGCTGGAATTCGATGAACGCTTGGGCACCTGTGATGTTCTTTATGATCTGGCATTTCTGCTTATGGATCTGATCCATCGCGGACTGCCACACGCGGCTAATCTGGTGCTCAACGGCTATGTGCAGATGTCGCAGGAATTCGATCCTGCCGCTCTGCGGACTTTTCCGTTGTTTCTCAGTATCCGCGCAGCGATCCGCGCCATGGTGGAAGTTCAAGGGTCGAGGTTGCAACCGGACAACACAGCCCAGCGCGCAGATGGGCTAGCCTATCTGGATCAGGCACTGGGCTACCTTGATCCACTAGCACCGCGGTTGCTTATTATCGGAGGACTGTCAGGAACCGGGAAAACAACCATAGCCCGCGCCATTGCGCACCAGCTGGGGCCTGCACCGGGTGCAATCCACCTGCGCAGTGATGTGCTGCGCAAACAGATTTTTGCGACCGATCCGCTGACGCACTTACCGGCTGAGGCGTATCAACCCGAAGTGACCGCAAAGGTCTATGCAAAGATGCGCGGGGTTGCGCGGGATTGTTTGATGGCGGGTCATTCTGTCATTCTCGACGCGACATATCTGAGCGAGTCTGAGCGCGACGCCAGCGAGGCTGTCGCAAGGACTGTCGGATGCGCGTTTACTGGCATATGGCTGCAGGGCGATATGGATGTGCTTACTGAACGGGTTCTGGCACGCGAAAACGATGCCTCTGATGCTGATGTTTCTGTATTACGCGATATGGCCCAGCGCGATTTGGGCGATATCACTTGGAATCATGTCAGTTGCGATGGGTCCACATCCGAGACGGTGTCGCGAACTTTGCGTGTCTTGGGTCTCGATGCGTAATGCTGAACAAGGTCCGCGGCGGTCTCTTCAACAGATGGCGACAGACCGCGTCCGGCGGCAAAGAGTGCGCCTTCAATGCCATGCACCAGAAGAGTTTTGGGAAGGACCCCCAGCGCACGGGCCGTTTCGACCGCTTCGGCCAATCCGAAGCGGTGTGTCGAGTAATGAAACATATCGGCTGGTAACGGCTGGGATATCGCGTCAAATTGGACATGCGTTCCCGCTTTCGCACCTGATCGGGTTGCGTCGACCAGAACGATATTTGATTTTTTGCCAAAGAGATCGATCAGACCGGTTCCATCGCCAAAATGAATCCGCGTTTCATATCCTTGCTTGGCCAGAGCCTTGGCCACCCAGGGGCCAACCCCGTCATCGTGGCGATAGGTGTTGCCAACACCGACGATTAGCGGCGCATCAAACACGATCGACCGTCAGTTTCAGAAAATGGGTGGAACAGGAAATGCATGGATCATAGTTGCGGATGGTCTGTTCACACCGCCACTGGAGATCGTCGTCTGTCATGGCCAGGTTGCCCTCGACCGTGCGTTGCAAATCGACCTCGATCTGAGGTTGGTTCTGCGATGTAGGCGGAACGATATTGGCGAAGGTGATCCGCCCGTCATCGTCCAACTGATAGCTGTGATAACAGATGCCACGTGGGGCTTCGGTGCAGCCGTGTCCCTCTCCGGCGCAGACGGGCACGGCGACAGATGGTGGATCGGGCGGTTCATAAATGCGCGCAAGGCGGGCGGCTTCTTCCAGCGCGTACTGGACCTCGATCATGCGGACGAGAATGGACTGATAGGGGTTGCGCACCACAGGGCCAAGACCGGCATCGCGAGCGGTCGCTTTGCAATTATCTGTCAGTTGTTCGAAGTTGTTGGCGTAGCGGGCCAGCGGACCGACAAGGTAAGGTAAACCGTCTGCCGTCCTGCCCTGCAACGCGGTGGAGCGTTCCACATGCTCTTCGTAGAAATGCTGCGGATATTCCTCTGGCGGGATGTCGAGGCCCCGGCTTGATCCGATGTTGCCTTCGAGGATCGGATACATGTCCGGGTGGATCAGGGACACGAAAAGATAATCGTGATCGTCGTCGGGGAATTCGAACTTGGCGAAGTCCAGTGTGATTTCGCGTGCGAGCAGCGCACATGCCTCCAGCTCCGGGATCAGCGCTGCAATCGCGTCTGGGTCGGGCGCACTGTAGAACCCGCCAACCTTGGTGTTTATGGGATGCACGGCCCGACCGCCGATCACTTCCATCAAGGTGTTGCCCATCTTCTTGACGCGCAGCGCCTTGCGTACCAGTTCAGGGTTGGTCTTGGCGATATCCATCGCGCTGGGCAGTCCCAGAAAATCAGGCGCGTGCAGCATGGCCGCATGCAGCGTGTTGCTTTGGATCCACTCACCGCAATAGATCATCCGCCTTAGGGCGTGGATTTGGGGTGTCACCTCAATCCCCAGCGCTTTCTCTACCGCATGGCAGGCGCCCATGATGTAGGCGATCGGGCAGATCCCGCAGATACGCGATGTGATATCAGGGGCTTCGGTGCCCATGCGGCTTTGCAACAAAGCTTCAAAAAAGCGGGGTGGTTCAAAAATACGAAATTCGACCCGTTCGACATCATCCCCGTTGATGCGGACGTAAAGCGCACCTTCGCCTTCGACGCGGGCAAGTTCATTCACCTGAATGACGCGGTCGTTCATGGCGTTTGCCCTCCCTTGCTGAAATCGGGCGCGGCGGCGTTGTAGCTGAGGAACAAATCCTTGATCTCTGGTGTCTCGGCCCCCAGCGTGCGCAATTGTGCTGCGAGTGCTGCTATGTTGGTGTTTTCCATCGGACCAAAGCAGCCATAACAGCCGCGCCCGTGTGATGGGCAAAGGTTGCCGCAACCCGCCTGGGTCACAGGCCCCAAACACAATTCGCCTTTCGCGACCATCACGCAGACCGTGCCTGCTAGCTTGCATTCCACACATTGGGACACGCGTGGCACATGGGGTTTACGTCCGGCGAGTGTCGCCGTGAGTAATTCCAACAACTGGGCCTTTGAGATCGGACAGCCGCGCAGTTCAAAATCAACGTCCACATGATCGGCAATCGCGGTCGAGGTTTTGAGTGTTTTGATGTATTCAGGATGCGCATAGACAGTGCTGGTGAATGCTTTGACATCAGCAAAATTGCGGAGCGCCTGGATGCCGCCAGAGGTGGCGCAGGCCCCGATTGTGATCAGCGTTTTGGATTGCGCCCGAATTTCCTGAATGCGTTCGGCGTCGTGGGCGGTGGTCACGGACCCTTCGACCAGTGAGATGTCATAAGGCCCTTCGACCGTGGTCCGGGTAGCCTCAAGGAAATGCGCAATCTCGACGGAGTCTGCGATGTCCAGCAGCTCGTCCTCACAATCAAGCAGGGTCAACTGACACCCATCGCACGAGGCGAATTTCCAAACGGCGATCTTTGGTTTGGTCATGGGTCAGATCTCCTTCAAACCAAGCCGCCGGGCGATCTTGTCATACCGAAAAACCGGGCCGTCGCGGCAGACGAAGTCGGGGCCGTACTGGCAATGCCCGCAAAAACCTATCGCGCATTTCATATTGCGTTCCATCGACACCCAGATGCGGTCGCACGGCACGCCCGCTGCGATCAGGCTTTGGGCTGAAAACCGCATCATGACCTCTGGCCCGCAAACAAAGGCGGATACATTGACTGCATCCATCCCGGCCAAAGCCCGATCAAGGCATGTGGTTACGACACCCACCCTGCCAGTCCAACCCGGCAGGGCGTGGTCGACTGTTACGTCCACTTCCGTATCAAACCGCGATTTCCACTCTGTCAATTCTTCGGGATAGACCAACGTGTCCGGTGATCGTGCGCCATGAATAATCGTCAGCCCGTCATAGTCTTTGCGGTTTTGTAGTGCGTGATAAATCGCCGGACGCAATGGTGGTAGCCCAAGACCGCCAGCGACAAAGACGATCTCACGGCCGGTCTGATCCTCAATCGGCCAATGCGATCCGAACGGGCCGCGGATGCCGACCATATCCCCTTTGGTCAAGCCAGTGATGGCAGAAGATACTGCGCCCACGGCGCGTGTCGTGTGAATCAACCGCCCTGGATCGGTCATATCGCCAGAGATTGAAATTGCGGCCTCTCCCACACCGAAAGGATAAATCATGTTGAACTGCCCCGGCTTGAATTGCGGGGACGGACCGTCAAGCGGGGCAAGCTCCATCGACATCACATCATCCAGTTCCGGCCATACATGAACAACGCGATAGCGGCGTGGGATCATGGGGTCGGTTGCCTCAGCCGTCATTGGTCAGGCCACTTCACAGCCGTAGACGTCGATCAACTGAAGACGCAGGGCGCGGAATCGGACGGCCAGATGCGGGACCCAATGCTGAAACATCGCGTAGCCCAGCGCGGGGTTTTCATCGCATTTACCGCGCATGCATTGGGCATCAAGGCTCATTGCGCGCACCGCCGACACAGCCCTTGCATGGGACATGCAACGGTACGGTGGCACCAGCCACCCAAAGCCCAGAACGTCGCCGCCGTGAAGCGACTCTATGATGATCGGTTCTTTTTCCGGGCAGCAGATTTCAACCGCGACGTCGCCTTCGCGCAGGATATAGGTTTTGTCTGCGGTATCGCCCTCATTGTAGATCGTCTCGCCGGGCCTGAACCGTTCGTTCTTGGCGCAACCGGCGAGCAACGACAGGGTTTCATGGTCAAAGCCCTTGAAGACCGGATGTTCGGCCAGAATTGTCTCAAAACCTTTCAGTGCCATGGCTCATTCCTCATCTTTTGCGAATACGGCAGCTTCGGCAGTGATATCGATGCCAACCGGGCACCAGGCAATGCAGCGGCCACAGCCGACGCAGCCGGACGTCCCGAATTGATCATGCCAACTGGACAGCTTGTGGGTCATCCATTGCCGATAACGCGACTTGGTTGATCGGCGCACCGATCCGCCGTGGATGTAGCTGAATGCACCCGAAAAACAGCTATCCCAACTGCGCCAACGCTCTGTGTGATCACCTGACAGGTCGTTGATATCCTCGACATCCGAACAAAAGCAGGTCGGGCAAGCGAGCGTGCAGTTCGCGCAACTCAGGCACCTGTCGGCGACATCGTCCCATTGCGGATGTTCGGGGTTGTCACGCAGAAGATGCCGAATGTCGTCCGGCATATGGCATGATTGGTCGTTAATCGCGTTTTGTGTCGCCTTCTCTGCTGCGTCGTGATGTTGTTTTTCAGGTGCGGGACAGTCCAGCGCAGTCAGGACATTGTCGCCGTCAGGACTGCCGGACTCGACCAGAAATGCGTTGTCTCTGCTCTCTCCCAATTCGGTGAGTGCCAGATCAAACCCCCGCTTGGCGCGTGGTCCGGTCCGCATCGAAGTGCAAAAGCAGGTAGAGGCGGCGCGCGCGCATTGGACTGTGACGATAAAGGTTTTTTGGCGCCGTTCGCGATAGGCCGTATCGGTGAAGTCGCCGTTGTCAAAGACGCTGTCCAAAATTTCGATAGCCGAAAGATCGCAAGGGCGCACACCAAACAGAACGGTTTTGGGATAGGATTCTTCGTGGGCCGTGACCGTAAAGCCGTCCGTTGTCTTTTCAGCCGACCACAGCTTCTGCTTTGCCGGAAACAGCCACTTTTTCCAGTTCTGCGGCCCGACAACATAGTCAAACCAGCGGTTTGGATTGCCATCGGTCAGCCGATAGGAACCGGGCTGCTGGTCATCGATCAAACCCTTTGGCAAATCCGCTCCGGACCTGAGCGGTTCATATACAATGGCCCCGTTTGCTGCGCGCGGCCCGATCACCCGCCACCCGTCGGCTATGAAGTGATCAACCAACATGGTGGGATCGTTTAGAAGCGCGAAGTGTTGAGCTGCATCGAAAATTGCTTTGCTCCCTGGTGGGCCTGGTCAACAGGCGTGTGTCCTTTGTGATCACTAGCAAGACGGGCGCGTTTAGAAATTGACATTGGTCAATGTCTATACGGCTCCGCGGCGGGATAACGATGTCAGGAGATGAACCCGTGAGCCTTGCAGACAGCAGCGACTTAAATCCTTTGGGTGGCCCGGATGATGCAGCCATGCATGGCTTTCACCGCGCTGAGTTGAACGGCTATCGCATCAGGGTGCGTGGGCAGGTGCAAGGCGTCGGTTATCGCCCGTTCGTCTGGCAGATTGCGCAAAGGATGGGTGTACGCGGGACGGTTTTGAATGATCCTAGAGGGGTTTTGATCACGGCTGTCGGTGGCGATATAGAGGGGTTTTTCCGGGCCCTCCGGGACAGCGCACCCCCGCTGGCCCGCGTAGATCGGATCACCCGTGGCGAGTATGTTTTCACAAGCGCACCACGCAGCTTTCAGATCGTCCCCAGTCATGGAAAAGGTGCACATACCGGCATTACTCCAGACGCAGCCACTTGCCCGGATTGTGTCGCCGAAATCAACCAGCCGGGCGGGCGCAGGTATGGCTATGCCTTCACGAACTGCACCCATTGCGGGCCACGCTTCAGCATCCTTCGTCAATTGCCCTATGATCGGGCCAATACTGCGATGTCGGCGTTTGCGATGTGCCCGGACTGTGCCGCGCAATACGGCGATCCGTCAGACCGCCGGTTCCACGCCCAGCCCATTGCCTGTCCGAATTGCGGGCCGCAATTGTGGTTTGAAGATGGAGGCAATGAGCTACCCGAAAATCCGATTGGCGCAGCCATCGCATATATGAAAGCGGGCCGGATTGTCGCGATCAAGGGAATTGGTGGTTTTCATCTGGCCTGCGACGCCAGCAACGCCGCCGCCATCCAAACGCTCAGAGATCGCAAGCAGCGCCCGACAAAGCCGCTTGCCCTGATGGGATCGTTTGGAATGGTTCGGCGGTATGCGAAAATCTCTGCGACTGAGGCGGATTTGTTATCCGATCCGGCAGCGCCAATTGTTCTGCTGACCAAAAACGGGCGCGCGCTGCCTGAAAATATCGCCCCCAACCAGAAAAGGCTGGGCTGGACGCTGCCATACACGCCGCTGCATCATCTGTTGATTGCTGGGTTCAATGGTCCTTTGGTAATGACGTCAGGCAATCTGTCAGGTGAACCACAGGTTATCGATAATTCAGATGCTCGCGCAAAACTGGCCGATATCGCAGACGCCTTTCTGATGCATGACCGGCAGATCGTGCGCCGCCTTGACGATAGTGTCGAACAAATCACTCCGCATGGTCCGATGATCCTGCGGCGTGGGCGGGGCCGCGTGCCAAGCCCCTTGCCACTCCCGCCGGGATTTCAAGGCGTGCCGGATATTGTCGCCTATGGCGGGCATCTGAAATCGGCCATCTGTCTTACGAAAGACAATGAGGCACTGCTATCGCACCACCTTGGCGATCTTGATAACGCCCCGGCGTGGGATGCATTCTGTCAGGCTGACAGGGATTATGCGGCATTGCTTGATCATGAGCCTCAGATTGTTGCGCATGATCTTCACCCGGATTACCGGTCCTCGATAAATGCAGCGCGCAAATCCGGGAAACGGGTTGCGGTGCAGCATCACCATGCCCATCTGGCGTCCTGCCTTGGTGAGAACGGCTGGCCGCTGGATGAAGGCCCAGTCGCGGGCATCATTTTAGACGGGTTGGGTTTGGGTTCGGATGGTACGATCTGGGGTGGTGAGCTGCTCTTGGGTGATTACCGCGCCTTTGAGCGGGTGGCCCATCTTCGCCCCGGCCCTTTGATCGGCGGCGATGCGGCGCAACGTGAACCGTGGCGGAACCTTCTGGCGCGGCTCGATCAAGCCGAAATGTGCGATCTGGCTGATGAACTGCTGAAGGGCAACCCGGTCAATACCCTTCGCCGTGCTGCTACTTCGGGGATCAATGCGCCGATGTCATCGTCCATCGGACGGTTGTTTGACGCCTTTGCCGCTGGACTGGGCATTTGCAGAGATGCGCAGAGCTTTGAAGGTGAGGCCGCGATGGCGCTGGAAAGCCTTGCGCAGCAAAGCAACGCGGGCCTCAATGACCCTTATCCAATGCCGTGGACAGGCATGGAATGTGACCCCGCACCAATGTTTCGTGCCTGGGCCGATGACAGGCGTTTGGGAAAACCGGCATCCGTGATGGCGGCCCGTTTTCATGCAAGCGTAGCCCGCGCCTTTTGCGAGGTTGCACGCCATCAGATCGACGCCGGGCTTGCCAAGGCCATCGTCCTGTCAGGCGGCTGCTTCCAGAATGCTACACTGCTTAACTTGTGCATGGCCGAGCTGTCTGATCTGCCGGTCATGATCCACACCAAGACACCAGCCAATGATGGTGGCTTGGCATTTGGGCAGGCTTTGGTTGCAGCTGCGGTTCATCTTGCGGAGGCAGATCATGCATGAACTCTCACTTTGCGAAAGCATCCGGCAAGTTGTGGAAAACCACGCAGGCGCCCACTCGGTCGACCGGGTCAAGCGCGTCTGGGTTGAGCTGGGTTGCTTTTCTTGCGTCTCGCAAGAGGCGCTGAGCTTTGCCTTTGATGTGGTCATGCGCGGGTCGGTCGCCGAGGGGGCCGAACTGATCGTATTGGACCTGCCGGGCAAGGCAATCTGCCACGACTGCGGGAAGGAAGTCACCATTTTGGACCGGCTGGCGTGCTGTCCGAGTTGCGGTGGAACGACGCTGATGCCGACGGCTGGAAATGAGATGCGGATCAAGGATATGGAGGCGGCATAATGTGCTCAGTTTGCGGTTGTTCACATACCGATCAGAAAATGCATGCCGGTCACGGTATGCAGCCAGACAGGCTGATCGAGATCGAGACTGACATCCTGTCGAAAAATAACCAATACGCCGCCGCCAATCGCGCACGGCTGGCCGGATTGAACGCTTATGCGATCAATCTGGTTTCATCGCCCGGATCAGGCAAAACCGCGTTGCTTTGCAAGACGATTCTCGCTTTGTCCGGCCAGCGGCTAGCGGTCATTGAGGGTGATCAACAAACGCAGAACGATGCTGACCGTATTCGCGCGACCGGTGCGCCCGCCGTGCAGATCAACACGGGCAAAGGGTGCCATCTGGACGCGCATATGGTGGGTCATGCGATGGACAAGCTACTGCTCGAACCCGGTACATTGCTGTTCATTGAAAATGTTGGCAACCTTGTCTGCCCCGCCGCGTTTGATTTGGGTGAGGATTGCAAGGTCGCAATCCTCAGCGTGACCGAGGGGGAAGACAAGCCGTTGAAGTATCCCGATATGTTTGCGGCATCAAAACTCGCCATTCTGAACAAGATCGACCTTGCCTCGCATTGCGATGTTGATCTTTCCGCTTACGAGGCGAACCTGCGCCGCATCAATCCTAATATTGACATCCTGCATCTGTCGGCCCGCACGGGTGCGGACATGGATAGTTGGCTTGGTTGGTTGAATGCTGAGATCGCCAGAAAGGCAGGGGCCAAGTCATGTGCCTAGGCATTCCCGGTCAGATCATCGAAATCACCGATGACGAGCGGCAGCTTGCCATCGCAGAGATATCCGGTGTCCGGCGCGAGGTGAATGTAGCTTGTGTGGCTGACGGCCCTTTGGACGGATTGATTGGATCGTGGGTGCTGATCCATGTTGGGTTCGCGATGAGCCTGATCGACGAAGATGAAGCGGCCGAAACGCTTGAGGCGCTTCGCTGCCTTGGCGAAGCACAGGAAACGCTTGAGGCGATTGCCGCTGGCCAAGTCACCATCGAGCTTCCGTCATGAGATATGTTGAAGAATTCCGCGATCCGGTCGCTGCCAAACGGGTGCTGGGCGAGATTGACCGTGTGACCGAGCAAATTGGAGCGACAGCTTCCAGTCCGGTACACATCATGGAAATCTGCGGTGGCCACACCCATGCAATATTCCGTTACGGGCTGGATAAGTTGACGCCAGATGGGATCGAATTCATTCACGGCCCCGGCTGCCCTGTTTGCGTTCTGCCGATGCGGCGGATCGACGAATGTGTTCAGCTTGCCGAAAATCCACAGATTATCTTCACTACCTTCGGGGATGCAATGCGTGTTCCCGGCACCGGCAAGTCACTGATGCAGGCCAAAGCCGAAGGTGCCGATATCCGCATGGTCTATTCTCCGCTGGACGCGCTTGAACTCGCCCGGCGGAACCCGGACAGGGAAATCGTATTTTTTGGCCTTGGCTTCGAAACCACAACGCCTTCGACCGCGCTGACCATCCAACAGGCCGCGCGGGAAAGGGCCACGAATTTTTCAGTCTTTTGTAACCACATCACGGTGCCTCCCCCGATCAAGGCGCTCTTGGATGACCCCCATATGGTTTTGGACGGCTTTGTTGGGCCGGGCCATGTCTCAATGGTCATTGGCACGAAACCTTATGAGTTTATTGCGAAGGACTATGGCAAACCCATCGTTGTCGCGGGGTTTGAGCCGCTTGATCTGTTGCAGTCCGTGCTGATGGTCCTCGTCCAAATTCGCGATGGCCGGGCCGAGGTTGAAAACCAATATGCGCGGGTTGTTCCATCCGGCGGGAACCCGGTTTCGCTCGCTGCTATCAATGATGTGTATGAACCGCGCCCCAGCTTTGAGTGGCGAGGTCTGGGCGAGATTGACGCGAGCGGTTTGCGTATCAGGGACCGCTACAAGGCATTCGATGCAGAGGCGAAATTCAGCGTCGGCTACGGCGCGGACAGCCGACCGGGGACCGAACCGGACGGCTGCGCCTGCGGGCAGGTCATGACTGGTCGGATCAAACCGCCAGCCTGCCCCCACTATGGTACGACCTGCACCCCGGCCACCCCGCTTGGTGCGTTGATGGTCAGTTCCGAAGGTGCCTGTGCTGCCTATTACCAGTATGGGGGTGTTCGTGCGCCGGAGGCGGCCGAATGAATGTGTCTTTCCGCCCGGAATGTGACCGCATCACGCTGGCCCATGGGGGTGGTGGCAAGGCGATGCATGATTTGATTAAAGACGTTTTCACGAGTGCCTTCAGACCCGACAGCACCGAAGATCAGGCGCGGCTAGACAATGATGCTTTTTCGGAAAGTGGCGCGCAACTGGCCTTTACAACTGACAGCTTCGTGGTCGATCCTGTTGAATTTCCCGGTGGCGATATTGGCAAAATCGCTGTTTGTGGCACGGTTAATGACTTGGCCGTTGGCGGGGCGGTACCACGTTGGCTGTCTGCCGCCTTTATCATTGAAGAAGGCTGTGAGGTCGCGCTGTTGCGGCGCGTGGTGGCGTCGATGAAGGCCGAGGCCGACAAAGCCGGGGTCAAGATCGTCACTGGTGATACAAAGGTTGTCGGAAAAGGGTCGGCGGACAAGCTGTTCATCACCACTTCGGGTGTAGGTGTCATTCCACCGGGCCGGCAATTGGCAGCGGATATGATCCAACCGGGCGACATTGCCATTGTGAACGGTGTATTGGGCGATCATGGGGCCGCTATCCTGGCGGCGCGAGGGGATATGGCGCTGTCCAGCGATATCAGGTCTGACTGCCAAAGCCTGAACCAGTTGATCGAACGTGTGCTCAAAGCGGCCCCCGATATAAGGGCGGCAAGGGATGCAACGCGCGGCGGTCTTGCTTCAACGCTCAATGAAATGGCCGATGCAGCGGGGGTGAGCATCGAGATTGACGAAACAACCCTTCCACTTCGGCCAGAGGTCAAGGGAATGTGCGAAATCCTCGGACTCGATCCGCTATACCTTGCCAATGAAGGGACATTGGTTCTTTTCGCCCCACCCGATCAGGCCGAGGCCGCGCTGACTGCGATGCGCCAAGACCCCGCCGGTAAAAACGCAACTATCATTGGGCGCGTCGGTGCGGATAATCCCGGGCGTGTCACGATGCGAACTGTCTTCGGTGGGGCGCGGATCGTGGATATGCTGGTGGGTGAACAGCTCCCGCGCATTTGCTAGGGCCGCGTATCTGACAAAAATCAATTGGGTGCAGCAGGTTTTGGGCTTCAATGACCCAGCAATTAACATGGTGGCCCACATGACTGGCAAACCCGCCCCAAGCGATATGGCACCAAAGCCATGAGTACCCTGCGCCTGAAGGATATCAATAAAAGCTTTGGCAGCAATCACGTCCTGCGCGACATCAATCTGACGGTCAAAGACCGTGAATTTGTCGTTGTGGTCGGGCCATCGGGTTGCGGTAAATCCACGATGCTGCGTGTGATCGCCGGGCTTGAGCTGGTGGATTCCGGCACCGTTGAGATTGATGGCGAAGTTGTGAATGACACGGCACCGGCAAGGCGCAATATTGCGATGGTTTTTCAAACCTATGCGCTTTATCCGCATATGTCGGTCGCCGACAATTTGTCATTCGGACTGAAGCAAAGGCAAATCGCGCCGGAAGAGATTGAGCGTAGGATCAACAAGGTTACGCAGACCCTGTCGCTTGAACCCTACCTTGATCGCAAGCCATCCGAACTGTCAGGTGGGCAACGGCAGCGCGTCGCGCTGGGCCGCGCCCTTGTTCGGCAACCCAAGCTGTTCTTGTTTGATGAGCCGCTTTCCAATCTGGACGCCGCACTGCGGATGAACACACGCATCGAGATTGCCGAACTGCATCAGTCGCTTGGTATCAGCGTGATTTATGTCACCCATGACCAGACCGAGGCGATGACGTTGGCTGATACAATCGTCGTGATGCGTGACGGGATTATTGAACAGGTCGGGCCACCGATGGAGCTTTATAACAAACCTACCAACATCTTTGTTGCCGGTTTCTTGGGCTCGCCCGCCATGAATTTCATTTACCAAAAGGATGTTCCGCTGACCGACGCGTCCTGTGTCGGTTTGCGCCCGGAATACCTGCGCCTTGCTTCGGAAGGGCGCTTGCGTGGTAACGTGCTGCATTTTGAAAGATTGGGAAGCGACACGCATTTGATCGTCGATTTGGCGCATGGGCAACCGGTCACGGCCCGGTTGATTGGCCAGCTTGAATTCGAACGCGGTGATCCCGTTGCCCTGGATTTCGACGACAAGGATATGATCTTGTTTAATGACAACGGTGAACGGATTGAGCCCGACATGCTGGCCGAACAACCCGTAGCTTAGCCAGCTGCGACCTGTGATCCGATCCACTGCACGGCCTCTGGAAGTGTCGCATCCATGATCTGCTGAAAGGCCATTGCGATTGGTGCCGCCTCATCGCTGGTTGGCGCCGCCACACCCTGAAAAATGCGGGAACCGACGATGCGCTGGTCGCTGTCACGGAGCACGGTCAGATCCAGCGTGACTCCAGCCTCGAAATCATCCTCGCCCCGGACATCCACCCCAAACCGGTCAATCCGCGTGATCAACACCATATCCGGTACTGGACCTGCCCCGGATGGGCCAACGAACCCGACCTGTCCCGATCCGGCAAGAGACCGGATCAGAAGCGATTGCACCAGCAATGGCACGTCGTCGGACCATCGCGCATCCGGCATGTAGGCTATCGACTGTGCATTGGGTCGGATCAATATGCTGTCCGTGTCGATGGCCGCCGGTGCCGTCGGCTCCAGCACCAATAGCGTGCGCGAGGTTCGTCTGATTTGGGCGTCAAAGGAAACAGGGTTCAGGTCATAGACGTCCTGCGGTGTCGCCGCCTCGTTCAGGCTGGTCAGGGCGGTGCAGCCCGGCAGACCAACCATACCGGTCATCATCATACGTCTCGTCAGCTTGGTCATTGTCCTACCTCCGATATTCAGGAACCCGGTCATCCAGCAGAAAACGGGCCGGATCGCTGCTGATCTGGCTCACCAGATTGCTGAGGGCACGCACCAGCGAGCGGGCCTCGCTACCCAACTGCCCGAAATCCCGCAGGCCGGGGGTCGCTGCTGTTACGCCGCTTTGGATTTGGTCTACTACATTGCGGATGTCACTCATGACGGCAGCCCCATCCGTCGCGACTGATGTCATTGCGGCGCTGAACGCCGTTGTTGCTTCCCTCAAGTCGGCAAGGACGGGGCCGAGATCCGTTGCCATGATCGTGTCGGCCTGACGAAACGCCTGATCCGCGCTTGCAAGGGCGGTGTCTGTATTCGTGAGCGTGGTTGTCAACTTGTCCGACAGCGGTGGCAGGTCGTTGGTGGCAAGTCGATCTATCGCTTCGAAGGCCGAATTTGCATTCTCAATCGCGGGCCGCATCGCGGCAATCGTGGTGTCGGCTTCTTCGGCGGTCTCGGTGATGCCTGCCAGCGCTTCATCAGCCCTTGTCAGGGTGGATTGTGCAGAGGCGCTCAGGCTTTCCAACTGGTCGGTAAATGTCGTGATCTGCTCGGTGGCTTCACTGACCGTATTCGAAATTTCGGAAAAATCGCTGAGGGCGGTGTCGAGTTCCGCCGTCGCAGCCTCGACGTTTTGCAGGATGTGCTGCACGCGCTCCTGATTTTCCGGGCCCGTGATCGCTTGCAACTGTTCCATAAGATCGGCGGCATCGTTCAGAATATCAGGTGCGCCGCTGACCAGCGCCTGAAATGACGAACGCTGGGATGAGATAAGCGGTGGTGTGTTTTCTGTCCCGACCAAAAGTGCCGCATCCGGCGATCCGCCCGTCAGCGCAATATAGGCCACGCCTGTCAGGCCCAGCGACTCCAACTGTGCAATGGTATCAACGCGCACCGGTGTCTCTGCGTCAATCTCGATCCCGACATAAACAAAACTGGGATTGTCTTCCCAGATGCGGATGGACGTGACGCGCCCGACGCTTACCCCATTAAAAAGTACATCGGCCGACTGATCGAGACCGGCGACATCTTCGAATAACACGCCGTACTGCGAGTATTGCCGGTCAATCTGAACGCTGGCCAACCAGATGAAAAAGACTAGGCCACCAAGAATGCCACCAAGAGTGAAAAGACCGATAATGATGAAATGCGCGCGGGTTTCCATCAGACGGCATCCTTCTGCGCGAGGGCGGCCCTCGCACGGGGACCATTGAAATAGGCCTGTACCCATGGGTGATCGACGTTTTGCATATCGGCCATTGTACCAGTGACAAGCACCCGCTTTTCGGCCAATACAGCAATCCGATCACAAATGGCATGCAATGTATCAAGATCATGGGTGACCAAAAACACCGTTAAGCCAAGCGCCGCCCGCAATTGCGCAATCAATGCGTCAAACGCCGCCGCCCCAATCGGATCAAGACCGGCCGTGGGTTCATCGAGAAACACAATTTCAGGGTCGAGCGCGATGGCTCGTGCAAAGCCCGCCCGCTTACGCATTCCGCCCGACAATTCGGATGGCATTTTGCTGAATGCGTTCTCTGGCAGGCCAACCATACGTAGCTTGATGGCGGACAATGCCGCGCGTGTGTCGGGTGCGATATCCAGTAATTCACGCATGGGGGCTTCGATATTTTGTTGCACACTCAGTGATGAAAACAACGCACCATCCTGAAACATCACACCCCAGCGCCGCCGCAGTTGGACATGTTCCTCGTCGGAGGTGTCCCCTATGCTTTGACCAAAGACCCTGATCTGCCCGGCTTGCGGATTTAAAAGTCCGACGATTGCGCGCAACAGAACCGATTTCCCGGTGCCGGAGCCGCCAACGACGCCGATGATTTCCCCCTGACGCACGTCAATATCCAGCCCATCATGGACCGTTTGCGTCCCAAAGCGGGTCACCAGACCGCGCACGCTGATGATGGGGTCATCCATAATCACACACCCACAATCGCGAAAAAGATCGAAAAGACGGCATCCGATGCGATGACCAGAAATATGGAAAGGACAACCGACGTTGATGTCAGGCGACCCAGCGACTCTGCATTTCCTTCGACCTGCATACCTTCAAAGCAACCGACGATCCCGATAATCAGTGCGAAGAATGGCGCTTTGATTAACCCGACGCCAAATTGCCATGCATCGGTGTTGCTGGCCAAGCGGGTCTGAAAGACCGAAGGACTGACGCCAAGCTCTATCCAGGACATCAGCGCCCCGCCAACCAGACCGGCGACATTTGCAATGATGCCCAACACTGGCAACATCAAAACAAGTGCTAGAACACGTGGCACCACCAGCACAGCGACCGGATCAAGACCAAGCGTCCGCATCGCGTCCACCTCTTCGCGCATTTTCATCGACCCAATGGCCGCGGTAAAGGCGGAACCGGACCGGCCCGCGACGATAATGGCGGTCAGCAGAATGCCCAGCTCTCGCAGCATTGAGATAGCAATAAGGTCGACCACGAATATCTCGGCCCCGAAAGGCTGCAATTGGGTGGCACCCTGAAACGCCAGTACAACACCGATAAGAAACGCCATCAGCGACACGATGGGCACCGCGTTCAAGCCGACCTGCTGCATGTGATGAAACATCGAAGTCCACCGAATTTGACCCGGATGGATTATCAACCGCGCGATGGTCGCCACCACTTGGCCTGTAAAGCCGACGATGGCGATCCCTTTAAGCGACGCGCCAATAGTATAGCGACCTAAATGATCCAAACGATCCAACACGGTAAGTTGGACCGGAACCGGGTCCTTATTGGTGGACATGTTTTTGCGGAGAATGGCAAGAAGGTTCCGCTGTTCTTGCGACGCGGCTGTGATCTCGACCTTCCGGTTTACTGCGATCAGGCTTTGTTCCAGCCGTATGATGGCCCAGGCACCGGCCGTATCGAGCCGGCCGACATGGGTCAGATCAATGGCATGGACCGGCTTTTGGGGGAGGTCGGCAGAAACGACGCCTTCGATCATGTTGATCAGAAAGTCCCCGCGCAAAACAGCGGTGTCACCTACAACAGTGATATGCGGATCGGTTTTCATTTATGGTCAAGATCCCGATGGGACGCAAAATACGAAGGTGTGATAGCCCAGCACTGATCAGTCGTTTTCTATTCGTTGCAACGATTTCTGTCCCCTCACTAACCGTTCGGCGGAGCAAGAAATTGATCCGTGTCAGTTAATTATGCCGCATTGGGCCACAGGAAGGCTTGTCACAGCGCGTAGTCTCCGCACTGAACGCTGCACCTACTTCTTGCCGGAGTCGTTCATTGCCGTGAGCTTCTCTTCAATGGCTCTCAGCTTGACCATCACGTCATCCCGGTAGGCATCCGTCGCCGCACTGTCCTCTGCGACGTGGGCGTCCTGCATTGAGTTCACAATCAAACCGACCAGTAGGTTAACGACCGCGAATGTCGTGACCATGATGAACGGCACAAAGAATACCCAGGCATGTGGGTAAACTTCCATCACTGGCCGAACGATACCCATCGACCAGCTTTCCAGAGTCATGATCTGGAAAAGCGTGTAGGCGGACAGGCCCAGCGACCCGAACCATTCAGGAAAGCTTGCCCCGAACAGTTTTGTTGCGATCACCGCCCCGATGTAAAACACTAGGCCCATCAGTAAGAATACAGAGCCCATGCCTGGTAGCGCGTTTACGAAACCTTCCACCACACGGCGGAGCGATGGCACAACAGAAACTACCCGCAAAACGCGCAAGATCCTGAGTGCGCGCAGAACGGAAAGCCCGTTGTTTCCGGGTATGAACGAAATTCCAACAATCACGAAATCGAAGATATTCCACCCGTTGCGGAAAAATCGTGGACCATGGGCAAATAGCTTTGCGCCCAATTCTACGACAAAGACTGCCAGACACAGCGTATCTAGCATCAAAATCAAGGGACCGAACTGCGCCATTATACGTGTTGAGGTCTCCAATCCCAATATCACCGCATTAAATATAATGACGGCCAGAATCGCGTTGCGAACCCAAGCGGTCTCAAGCAGTGATGCAGTTTTGTGGCGAAGCGTCATTCGGGAAACTCGTTTGTGATCATCACGCAGATATGTGGTGCTAGCGCGAAGACGGCAAGCGCTGTAACTAACAGAAAAGGGACCCTGTATCAGAAGGGTAACGCCGACCCCGAACGACCATTTGGAGCGAAGACAAGAGAATGACGCTACGCCCTGTCCTTACGTACCGATGGATCGTGTTTTTATTGGCGGCGGGTTATTGTCTGCGCACCTTGATCTATAGCGATTTTAGCAGTCTGGGCGGCCCGTTCCGATTTTTAACCATCTGGGCGCTCTTTGCATCTTTCTTCTCGGCCAGCCGCATGGTGGCGCTGATGGAAAAGCGCAGCCATCGCCGGTGGGACGGCTTTGTGTGCATGACCGCCGTCATCAACGTCATGGTGGTTTTTCTTTTCTGGCGCTTATATTTTGCAGACCCGATGTCGGTTACTGCCAATGGATCGTTGAATGCATGGCATCTGGAGCTGTATCTGCATCTGGTCGGGCCGATGCTTCAGGTTTTTGACACCGTTTTCATACATTGCAGCTACACGCGGCTCCGCGCGGCATCGCTTTGGCTGATTGGGACGATCGGGACCTATGTCGTCTGGATCGAGTTTTTGGTGCGTCCCGTTAATGACGTCCCACGAGGAACCGTGACTGCGGGTCTCCCCTATCCATTTTTGAACGATCTGGAGTGGTCAAATCGGGTGATATTCTACGGGGTTCAATTCACAACCGCGTTGGTGATCCTGTTCGCGCTGGCGTTTGTTGCCCGATTGGTCAGGCGCCGGGCTCTTGTGCAAGTAGCGCCCTGAGACCACTGCGATAGTCCGGGAACAACAATTTCACGCCAAGCTCCGTTTTGATGAGGTCATTTTTAACTTTCTTGCTTTCAGCATAAAAGCTGCGGGCCATATCCGACATTTCAGCCGTTTCGATAGATTCCGCCGCGGGTATCTGTAGGCCCAACAGCTCGGCTGCATAGGCGATGACATCTTGTGGTGGGGCGGGGTCATCATCACAGAGGTTGTAGATGGCGCCCGGACGGGGCCGTGTAATGGATGCGACAACAATCTGGGCGATGTCGGCCACATGAATGCGGCTAAAAACTTGGTTTGGCTTGATGATTCGGCGTGCCGTGCCGTTGCGGACCTTGGAAAACGGCCCCCGGCCCGGCCCGTATATTCCGGCCAGCCGAAAGATATGGAGCGGCAGGTCCGGTATCGCAGCCCAAGCGGCCTCGGCCTCGACACGGGCCCGGCCCCGTTTTGTGCTGGGCGAAAGTGCGGTTGTTTCATCGACCCATCCGCCTTGATGGTCGCCATATACGCCCGTGGTGGACAGATATCCGACCCATTCGAACTGCGCGGCCCTTTTTGCAATCTCACCATGCAATTCCCTCAGAACCGGATCGCCGTCCGCATTGGGAGCAGCAGAAACCAACAAATGCGTTGCCTTGTTCAATGCGGGGATCATGTCAGCGCCAGGCCAGATGCGGGGTTCAATCCCTTCGCCCATCAATTGCGCCGCTTTTTCTTCAGAGCGGGTCGTCCCGATAATGCGCCAATCCTTTGGCAAAAGGCGTGAAACCGCACGGGCACTGAAACCGTGCCCGAAAGAAAGAAGAGTCTTATCCATATGAACGTGGTGGGGCAGTTTTGCTTGCTGTGCAAGGATAGACGCAAAACGATGGCAATATCGAAATCAAACGCAGGCGGCTAAAAATCGCCAGTGTTGCACGGACGATACTTGCACGTTATTATTGCTGGATATTATTTCAATTATCTTGTGGATAAGTCGAAAATATTCAAACTTGATGCCGAAAAACAAAAAATAAACGGGCAGGCGGTATCCGAAAAAGGATTGTGACAGTGACTCTATTACGTTCGTTGATGGCAGCTGTTTTGCTGCTCCCACTTCTTGTCTCTTCGGCCTTCGCGCAAGGATACTTGGTCCGCAGTGGCGATGTTCTCCGCCTTGAGGTGCTTGAAGACAGCAGCTTGAACCGCGAATTGATTGTGCTGCCGGATGGTAGCGTTTCAGTGCCATTTGTCGGCGCGGTCCGCGCGCGCGGCCAAACAGTTACGCAGATTCAGCAGACAATCGCGTCAGGTTTGGCGCCAAGCTTTGCTGAGCGGCCCACCGTATTTCTTGAGGTAAGCAGCCTTTTTGAAGCGCCTGAATTTGAAGAGCCAGACCCAATAACAATGGGTGTTTATGTAATTGGTGAAGTTCCTGAGCCCGGCAAGCGCGAGATCGAGCCCGGTACAACGGTTCTTCAGTTTCTGGCTGAAATGGGTGGTTTTACCGATTTTGCCGCAACGAAGCGGATTCAGCTTCGCACGTCTCGCTCTGGGACCGAGCAGGTCTACAGCATGAACTACCATGATGTTGAGCGCGGTGTCGTTGGCGGACTGACCACTGTTCTTGTTGAAGGTGATGTGATCGTCGTTCCTCAGCGGCGTCTGTTTGAATAAAGGTAGGTAAATGGCAGGCAAAAAACTGCGACTTGGCGCCGCCGGTACTCTGGGGGCGCTATGCGTCTACGCAGCACCGGCCTTCGCCCAGGATGGGGGCGTGCAGACAACATTTGGCATTTCCCAAAGTCTTGACTACGGGCGCAATGTTACGTTGGATGTGCCTTCGGCGGGCGATTACGCTGCGGCCGTGACAGGCCTGTCATTTGCAACCTCCAGCGAAACCCGCATCCAATCATTGAGTTTTGGCGCATCGGCTGACTTGCAGGTCGCCAGAACAGATGGCGAGACTGAAAGCGACTTTACCTCGCCCTTGCTGAGCCTTTCGTATGGGCGGCAGGCAGCCACATCCACGTTTGATGTGTCTGCCACCTACCAGCAGAGAGAAGTCGATGATGTTGTATCGCTTTCTGATTTCATTGACGATGACGGTGTTCTGGACCCTGACTTCGATGATCTCACAAGCACGGGGACCGGGCGCCAAACTAATTATGGTGCCGATGCCGCGATTGTTCTTGGGATTGACCGGCCCCTTGGGTTTGAATTTGGCTTGGGGGTCAGCGGTGTCGATTATGAAGACACTACCGACGAAGACCTGACCGATCAGGAAACCAGAAGCGCCCGCGCATCCGCCCGCTTTGATCTGACCGAGACATTTTCGACCAATGTGAGCCTGTCATATTCCGAGTTTGAGGATGATGATGTGGACGAAACCGAGCGGGTCACGCAGAACATCAGCACCGGCGTCGTCTATGAAGTAAGCCCGCGTGCAACAGTGGCGGCGTCAGTCGGGCAAACAGAGATCGAAACAACCGATATCGGCGGTACGACAGAAGTCGATGGAGTAACCGGAGCCGCATCGCTCAGCTACAGCATGCCGAACGGGGCCATTACGGCATCATATGCAGCTGATCTGGATATCGACGGCACACGCCGCCAAAGCGTCCGTCTGGGCCGTAGTATGGATCTGCCAGTTGGGGCCTTGTCCTACAGTATCGGTGCGAGCCAAGCAGAGGGCGGAGACGCCGACCTGATCGGTAGCGTTGATTGGACGCAGGACTTGCCCACCGGGCAGATTCGCGCCCAGGTGGACCGGCTTATCGGTGTGGACGATGAAGACGAGACTTTCGTCGAAACTGTCGCGAACGTCACCTACGCCTATCAGATCAACCGTGTGTCAGGGCTGAGCCTTGGTCTGGCATATGCGTTGGAAGAAGAGACCACCGACAGTGCCCGTGTTGAGCAAACAGATTTATCGGCGTCCTATAGTCGCGCGTTGACAGAAGATTGGGATTTCACCACCGGTGTTGGCTACCGTGTGCGGGACGAGGATGGGGTTGGCACCGCTAAATCTCCGACGATTTCTCTCTCCATAGGCCGTGAGTTCACTGCGATCCGCTAGCGAAATTTACTACGGTCTTTAATGAAAATCGCGGCCCACCATCAGATTGGCCGCGACTTGGTTTTTCTGTTGGCTAAAGACAACCGCAGCAATCATTTGCTGATGTAAAGCTCGGCTGGCACCGTCTCGATCCCGAGTGCGGTGCGCAGTGCCACATAGTTCTGGCCCAGATCCCGCAGGCTTTCGGCTACGTCGATCTGCGAATTGGACAGATCCTGTTCGCTGTCCAGCACGTCAATGACAGTCACGTTGCCGCCGCTTGCCAGCAAGTCGCGGGACAGTTGGAGCGACTCGCGGTTCAGCGCGACAACACTGCGGGAAGCCGAAACGGACTGCTTTGAGGCCTGCATAACAACCAGATTGCTTTCGACCTCTTCAATTGCCGTCAAAACAGCACTTCGCCATTGGATAAAGGCCTGATTGGCCTGTGCCTGTGCCGATTCGATATCTGCGGCCAAGGCGTTCTGAGAAAAGACCGGCAGGACAAGCCCACCAACTAAGCTTTGGACATTGCTGCCAGCATCAAGAGGGGCAGTGATTGTGCCGCTTAGCGTCAGTCTTGGATACCGGGCGGCCTTAGCGGCATCGATGCTTGCGAGAGACGATGCATAAAGACGCTCTGCCTGCTGGATGTCTGGACGCGCGCGCACCATGTCAGCTGGAACGCCGATGTTTTCGCTGCCATGTGGATGCGGTTGTTCACCACTGAAGCTCAGGTCGACATTCAATGCGCCAACTGGCTGCCCCAGCAAGGTCGAAATCTGATTTCTTGTCTGAACAATGCTGGCTTCAAGAACCGGGATCTGCGCCTCGGCTTGCGCGACCTGCGCACGTGTCTGAACAACTTCGAAACGTGTTGCGGCACCGGTCTGCGCTTGTTCTGTCACATCGCGTAAAATGGATCGGCTGATTTGAAGATCTTGCTTTCGATAGACCAGCAACTGCTGGAAATAGCGAAGATCGACATAGGTCGAGGCAAGCTCTGACATAACCAGACGGCGAGCGTCGAGTTCGCTTAGCTGAGCGGCGTCAAACTGCGCCTGTGCGGCGCGAATTCTCGCACGACCCAAACCGAAAGGTGAAAAGGACGCGTCAAGCGATGTGCTGGCAGTGGATGTATCGGAGGACGTCTCTGTCCGACTAAGCTCCAAGTTGCCGGTGGTGTTAGCACCCGCACTGCGTAGACCCGCTGCCGCTTCGTCAAGACGCGCACGCGCCTCGGCGATGGACAGGTTTCCTTCAAGCGCTGATGCCAACAACTGGTCAAGAACCGCATCACGGAATGACAATCCGGTCGCTGCATTCAATTCCGCCATGTCAGGTGGCGGGGCCGCAAAGGAATAACCCGAAGGTACGACGACCTCTGATTCTTGAAATTCTGCGACGCTACACGCCGACACTCCAATCAATAAAGAAAGCCATAGGGGCGTGGTGCCCCGGCCAAGCATATTACGCTTTTGCACGGTTTCGTCCTGCCTACTCTGCCTCGCGACCCAATGCGGTGCTTATTTGATGCGCCTTCACAAAGTCGACCGATGAATAACAAGGTTTTCGTCAGGGTGCATATGGCCTTGTTTCCCAAACACGGCTGGAAATCGCCTGTTGTTGCGGAACTGCGTCAGTTTTCAACCCGGTAGCCACAGTAGCAATCAGTTTAGAATTCATAATCGACCCGCAATGTGGGCGCGATAGCTCGCATCGTGGATTTTTTGTTGACCCATTTTGATTGTCGTGTCAGGCTTTCCGATGACAGGTTTGGGAGGCGCCATCCTGACAGGATAATGTGACGGTGACCGGATTGGTCGCTTAGGGGAGATGAAAAACATGGTCGAAATACGCGGCATCGAGTTCCAGGCGAACACTGACAACGACATGGGGCTGGAGTTCTATAACCTTAGCCACAGATTTGGTTTCCAAAACCCTAACTGGCCATATTTTCAGGATACAAAAATCGAACGTATCCACTACATGGCCAAGTCCGGTGTGCTTAGCCAGCGCATCACCACTACGATGCACGCCACGACCCATATCGACGCCCCCGCGCATGTTGTTCAAGGAACCCCTTTTATTGATGAAGTACCCCTTCCGCATTTCTTTGGTACTGGTCTCGTTGTTTCTGTCCCCAAGAAAAAGTGGGAGCCGATTACAGGCGATGATCTGGAAAAAGCCTGCGGTCATGCCATCCGCAAAGGTGACGTGCTGATCATTAACACTGGCTGGCACCATGATTACGAAGACGGCGATTACTTTGCTTATTGCCCGGGTCTTGTGCCATCTGCCGGTGAATGGATGGTTGAAAAAGGTATCAAGGTCGTTGGTCACGATACGCAGGCCAATGATCACCCGCTCGCGACCGCCATTGGTCCGCAAAGAAACGGCCCTCTCCTGCCGCATCTTGAGCAGGAATATAAGGAATGGTCGGGCGGCAATGACTGGAAGGATGATTTCCCGGATTGGGAACCTGTCCATAACATTCTCTTCAAGAACGGCATCTTGGGGATCGAAAATGTTGGTGGGGATCTGGATGCGGTTACAGGCAAACGCTGCACATTCGCGTTCTTCCCATGGAACTGGGATCGCGGCGACGGTTGCATCATTCGTTTGGTCGCGATGATCGACAAAGGACAGGGTTACCGTATCGAACCGGGCGAAGAATTCTGATCACTGCTCTGCAGGGGTAGTGCCATTTCGGTGATCAGGGAGGATCAGAATGCACGTTAAAAAATTCGAAGATGCCGCGCCCTACGATGCGCCAAACCACTTTGGTGTCGTTGGGTTACGGCTTCAAGGTTTCGAAGAGAGCGGCCCCACAAATCAATGGGTGGGTCTTAGCCAATTCCTGCCCGGTGGTGGCGCTGGTCCTGATGCGACGCCTTTTGAAAAGGTCTATGTCGTCTTGGAGGGCGAAATGACCGTTGTCGTTGATGGGAAAGAGACCACGCTGCGCAAGTATGACAGCTGCACCATTCCCCCGAACGAAGTGCGGAAAATCGAAAACCGCCGTAACGACGTCTGCACCATGCTTGTGGTGATCCCATATCCACCAGAGGCTGCGGCATGACGGTAATTACCGATCCCAAACAGATGTTCGACGTTGCCGGTAAGACCGCGCTGATCACTGGCGCTTCAGGGGCCTTTGGCATGGTTGCGGCCCGCGTTTTGGCCGGTGCAGGGTGCAAGCTCGCTTTAGCTGCCGGTTCGGCAGATCAGTTGGACGAGATTGCGTCCGAATGTGAAGCTGCCAACGCTGAGGTGCTACGCATCAATCAGCGCCCTTCTGACGAAGATGCCTGCGGCAAGATGGTTGCCGACACGGTCGCAAAGTTCGGGCGGCTTGATATCCTTGTTGTCGCCTCGGGTATGAATAAAGTTGCGTTGATCAACGACATGGAGCCAGAAACCTTTACTTCTGTTATGGACGCCAACGTGACGCAAAGCTGGCTTCTCGCGCGTGCGGCTGCGGGTCAGATGAAGGCGCAGGATGACGGCGGTAAGATCGTGCTTGTTTCCTCTGCCCGCGGGCTTTTGGGGCATCCGGCGGGGTACACAGCCTATTGTGCATCGAAAGCTGCGGTAGATGGTATTACCAAGGCGCTGGGCTGCGAATTGGGACCCACTGGCATAACGGTGAACGCGATTGCGCCGACGGTGTTTCGATCGCCGCTGACTGCCTGGATGTATGAGGACACAGAAAAGGCAAATGCCGTGCGGTCCGGCTTTCTGGCCCGCGTGCCAAAGGGGCGGTTGGGCGAACCCGAAGACCTCGCCGGTCCGTTGCTGTTCCTGTCGTCCAAAGCTTCCGACTTTTACACCGGTCATATTCTCTATGCCGATGGCGGCTACACGGCAGGTTAGGGATGGAACAAAACCAACACATCGCAGTCATCGGGGCCGGGCTTATGGGGCATGGCATTGCCCTGACGATGGCCAAGGCGGGTCACACCGTCACCATTACTGATCCCACTGCCGATGCGCGTGCCACGGTAAAGCAGCGCATTTCAGACAGCCTCGGTGTCTTGGGCGTCGAGGGTGCAGACGTACAGCCCATCATTGATCGGATTACGGTCGTCGAACAGGTCGCTGATGCGGTTGGCAAGGCGGATGTAGTCTTTGAGGCCGCGCCAGAGAAGATGGAACTGAAGCAAGCAATCTTTGCCGAAATCGAAAGCCACGTCTCTGACAGCTGCATTCTTGCATCCAACACCTCTGTCATGCCGATTACCCAGATCATGGGTGGGCTGCGGCTGAAGGAGCGGGCGCTTGGGACCCATTGGTGGAACCCGCCGCATATGATCCCGCTGGTGGAAATCGTCAAAACTGAATGGACGGGCATACACTTTGCCGACGCGATGCAGACGCTTTTGGAAGGTGCCGGAAAGACCCCCGTGATGGTTGAAAAGGACGTCCCCGGTTTTATCGGCAACCGGCTGCAACACGCTTTGTGGCGCGAGGCGGTCAGTCTTGTTGAAAACGGAATTTGCGATGCGGCCGCAGTGGATACGGTGGTCAAATCCAGTTTTGGGCGACGCTTGGCCGTGCTTGGTCCGTTGGAAAATGCCGATCTTGTCGGCACCGATCTCACGCTCGATATCCACGAAAACGTGTTGTTTGATCTAGAGGCACGCCAAGGTCCGTCGCCCTATCTATCTGATCTTGTTGAAAATGATAAACTTGGCATGAAATCCGGGGAGGGATTTCATGTTTGGACCGAGGAGAAGGCGAACGAGGTCCGCACTAAGGTCGGGCAGCATCTCAAGCGGCTGGAGACCATTCTTTAACGGCAATTGTACCACTACCGGCAAATCGCCGGGACTAGGGAGGAAACGATGAAAACCAAATGGAACAAACCGTCAAGACGCACATTCATGGCGTCCGCCACTGCGGCAGTTGCAGCACCCGCGATTTTGCGATCAACCCGGGCCTATGCGCAATCTCCTACTATCCGCGTCGGCCATGTCAGCCCGCAGACTGGGCCGCTGGCGTCCTTCGCTGAGGCTGATGGATACGTCTTGGAAGCCATCAATCAGGCGTTTGCGGGCGGCATCGAAAACAACGGCCAAAGCTGGAACATCGAAATCATCAACAAGGATAGCCAGTCAAACCCTAACCGCGCAGCCGAAGTGGCCGCCGACCTGATCCTTGGAGATGAGGTCGATATCATAGTGGCCGCATCGACACCTGATACTGTGAACCCGGTGTCAGATCAGGCGGAAATCAACTACGTTCCCTGCATCACAACTGACTGCCCGTGGCAGCCTTACTTCTTCGGACGCAACGGTGTGCCGGGCGAAGGTTTTGAGAGCACCTATCACTTCTTCTGGGGTCTCGAAGACGTCATCGGTGCGTTCCTTGATATGTGGGGTCCGACCGGTGTTGGTAAAACGGTCGCCGGACTGTTCCCGAATGATGCTGATGGCAACGCGTGGGGCGATGCTGAAAACGGGCTGCCTAAACCGCTGGCGGAGGCTGGCTACGAGCTGGTTGATCCCGGTCGGTATCAGCCATTGTCCGATGATTTTTCAACGCAAATCTCTGCCTTCAAGGCAGCTGGTTGCGAAATCCTGACCGGCAACATGATTCCGCCCGATTTTGCGACGTTCTGGGCGCAGGCGGCACAGCAAGGGTTCAACCCCAAGATAGCGACGATCGGCAAGGCCATCTTGTTCCCGTCGGTTGTCGAGGCACTGGGCGCACGTGGCGACGGGCTGAGTTCGGAAGTATGGTGGTCGCCCGACCATCCATTCTCATCGTCACTTGACGGTCAGACCGCACGCGAACTGGCGGACGGGTTTACCAGTGCGACGGGTCGGCCTTGGACCCAACCTATCGGGTTCAAATATGCGCTTTTCGAAGTGGTTGCGGATGTGGTCAAGCGGGCTGAAGACCTCGAAGATCCAGAAGCCATTATCGCTGCGATAGCGGCCACAAATGTCGATACGATGGTTGGCACAGTCGATTGGTCCAACGGCCCGATCAACAACGTGACAAAGACACCACTTGTTGCCGGTCAGTGGCAAATCGAAGATGGCAATCTCGATCTGAAAATTGTCGCCAACTCTGCCGCGCCAGAGATTCCAATCACCGGCGAGATGAAACTGCTTGGCTAAAGACTGCTTGCTTTGCTGGCGTCCGATGAGGCGCCAGCTCACACCCTGATCAAGGAACCAAATGCCCAAGATTTTGCGCATAGCTGGCATCAACAAAGCGTTTGGTGCCGTCATCGTTGCAGACAACGTGGCGTTCGACCTTGAAGAGGGCACAGCGCTGGGCGTTGTCGGTCCAAACGGTGCTGGCAAGACGTCGCTGTTCAATCTGATTACCGGAACTTTACGCGTGGATTCCGGGGAGATTTATTTCCTCGGTTCCGAAATAACAAAGTTGAGCGCGGCCAAGCGGTGCCGCCAAGGTGTCGCGCGCAGTTTTCAGGTGCCGCAACCCTTTGTTGGCTTGACGGTTTTCGAAAACGCGATGATCGCGGCGACACACTCCGCCGGGTTAAGCGGCCAACAGGCGGAGGAACGATGCCTTGAGGTGATTGCGCAGACGGGGTTGATGAGCAAGGTAAACGTGCAGGCGGGCAAGCTGACCTTGCTGGATCGCAAACGACTTGAGCTGACCCGTGCGCTTTGCACAAATCCCGAATTGCTCTTGCTGGACGAAATTGCTGGCGGGCTAACGGATGCGGAATGCACGTCGTTGATCCAAACCATAAAAGACATTCATGCCACGGGTGTTTCGATTATCTGGATCGAACACGTCGTACATGCGTTGCTAGCGGTGGTGGACCGCCTGATCGTGATCGACTTTGGCCGACTGATTGCCGACGGAGATCCGAAAACAATTATGGAAAGCCGTGAGGTACAGGAAATCTATCTGGGGATTGATATCGATGCCTGAGCCGATGCTGCAAATCACCGGACTGAACAGCTACTACGGCGACTTTCAGGCGCTGTATAACCTGAACATGCATGTTGATGCGGGCGAAGTGCTGGCGATCATCGGTGCGAATGGTGCTGGCAAGACCACACTGATGCGATCCATCACTGGATTGCTACCTAACGGGCCGGGCGAAGTGACCTACAAGGGTGATGCAATCGGGGCGCTGCGGGCTGATCAGATAGCGTTCAAGGGTATTGCGCTGGTCCCGGAAGGGCGGCAACTTTTTCCATCTCTTTCGGTTGAGGAAAACCTTCTGATCGGCGGTCAGACCGGTCGCGCCGGACCATGGTCGTTGGACAAGGTGTTTGAGCTTTTTCCAATACTGAAAGAGCGGCGCAGCGCGCCCTCGACCGCCCTATCCGGAGGTCAGCAACAGATGGTGGCCATCGGTCGCGCGCTGATGTCCAACCCGGATCTGCTTTTGATGGATGAGATCAGCCTTGGCCTCGCTCCAGTCATAATCAAGACCATCTACGACGCGCTGCCTGAGATTGTTGGCGATGGGATGAGTGCGGTGATTGTAGAGCAGGATATCAGCAAAGCGCTGTCCGTCACGTCGCGTCTTTACTGTTTGCAAGAAGGCCGTGTGACGTTGGAAGGCCAATCCAAAGCCGTGTCGCGCGACGACATCAGCCGCGCCTATTTTGGGGTAGAATGATATGGACTGGTTGAATGCAATTGTGCAGGGGATGCTGCTGGGCGGGTTATACGCGCTATTTGCGGCAGGGCTTTCGCTGATCTTTGGTGTGATGCGCCTTGTGAACATCGCGCATGGTGATTTCATCGTACTTGCGGCTTTTCTGGGATTAGCAACAACCACGGCGCTGGGTGTCCATCCCTTTGTGGCAGCGCTGTTTGTCATCCCCGCAATGGCTGTTATCGGCTATGCGTTACAACGGGGAGTGCTGAACCAAACGCTGGGCGATGATCTTTTGCCGCCATTGCTGGTGACGTTTGGCCTGTCGGTCATCATTCAAAACGCGCTGCTAGAGGTCTACTCTGCCGATCCGCAAAAGCTGAACGCGGGGCCATTGGAAGTGACAAGCATCCCAGTTGGTGGCTTGTCAGTCGGGTTGTTGCCCTTGCTGACATTTGGGGTCGCGGTGATGGTGATCGGCGGGTTGCAGTGGATGTTTTACCACACAGCCCTTGGCCGTGCGTTCAGGGCAGTGTCCGACAATCAAGATATCGCGCAGCTGATGGGACTGAACCGGCGGCACATCTTTGGCTTGGCCATGGCGCTTGCCTTGGCCGTCACCGCGCTGGCTGGCATTCTGCTGGGAGTACGGACCAGCTTTGATCCGGCATCTGGTGGCGCACGCCTGATCTTTGGCTTTGAGGCCGTGATCATCGGTGGTTTGGGCAATCTCTGGGGCACCTTGGCCGGTGGCATCATTCTTGGCGTTGCCCAGAATATCGGCGCACAGATTAACCCCGGGTGGCAGCTTCTGGCGGGGCATATTGCCTTTCTGGTGATCCTTGCCGTCCGGCCCACCGGCCTTTTCCCGAGGATGTCAGGATGAGCAGCTATCGCGTCTTCCGCGCCTCAAAGGCTAGCTACATTGCCGCAGCGTTCGGCCTGATCGCGCTGATTTTTCTGGCTGCTGCTCCGTGGTGGGCGGGTCGGGCAGACATGCGGCTGCTGAGCGAGATTTTCCTTTATCTGGCGCTGGCCAGCCTGTGGAACCTGATGGCTGGCTATGCGGGTTTGGTATCCGTGGGGCAGCAAGCCTATGTCGGTTTTGGCGGCTATATGCTGTTTGCAATGACGATGTTCGGTGGTCTGAGCCCTTTGGTTGCTATCCCTTTTGCCGGGCTCTTGGGCGCTTTGATATCTATCCCTGTCGCAATGCTGATCTTTCGCTTGCGCGGGGCTTACTTCGCCATTGGCACTTGGGTCATTGCAGAGGTTTTCCGGCTGTCTTTCGCACAAGTCTCTGCGCTGGGCGGCGGGTCCGGGTCGTCACTACCGGCCAAAATCGTGACGTCGATGGCCGACGGCCGCGAGGCGCGGGAAGCGCTCAGCTATTGGCTGGCGCTTGGCATCGCGGTGGTCGTCATTGCCGCCATTTATCGTTTCCTGCGGTCGCGCAATGGTTTGGCCCTGACGGCTATCCGGGACAACGAACTGGCGGCAGGTTCTTTGGGTATCGATATCTGGTGGATGAAATTCGTGGTGTACGTTGTCAGCGCGGCCCTGACCGCGATGGTTGGCGCACTTATCTTCCTGCAGAAAATCCGCATCTCGCCGGATGCTGCATTTTCGGTGAATGACTGGACGGCCTTCGTCATCTTCATTGTGGTCATCGGGGGGATAGGCACCATCGAAGGTCCGATCATCGGGACTTTGGTGTTTTTTCTGCTAAGGGAAACACTGGCCGATCTTGGCACGATCTACCTTATCATCCTTGGTCTGGTGGCAATTGTCGTCATGCTGAAAGCGCCGCAAGGTATCTGGGGTGTGCTGCGGTCGAAGTTCGATCTGCAGCTTTTCCCGCTCACCTATCGAGTCCAAACGACATCATCAAATAAGGGGGGCGAGCAATGACGCGCCAAAAGAAAACCGTGATAACCTGTGCCATCACCGGGGCCATTCACACGCCAACAATGTCGGACGCGCTGCCCTACACTGCTGACGATATCGCGGGGCAGGCGGTCGCGGCTGCGGAGGCGGGAGCATCCGTATTGCACCTGCACGCCCGAAACCCAAAAGATGGCTCTGTTTCGCTGGATCCGGATCACTTTGCAGCGTTTCTGCCGCGTATCAAACAAGCGACCGATGCGGTTATCAACATATCAACCGGAGGGAGCCTCAAGACATCCATCGAAGACCGGATTGCACCCGCAATGCGATTTTCGCCCGAGATGTGTTCGCTCAATATGGGATCGATGAATTTTTCGTTTCATTCGCTGGCGAACCGCTATGGCGATGATGACTGGAAGTTTGATTGGGAGAAGGAATATGTTGAGCAGTCCGATACTTACATTTTTCGCAATACCTTTCGGGACATCAAAACCGTCGAAAACGCACTGGCCCCGCATAACATCAAGTTTGAGCATGAATGCTATGATCTGGGACATCTTTATAACCTGAAGTTCTGCATGGATATTGGGCTGTTCAAGGCTCCCGTCTTTGTCCAGTTCATCTTTGGTATCCTTGGCGGAATTGGCCCCGAAGTTGACAACCTGATATTCATGAAACGCACCGCTGATCGGCTTTTCGGTGATGATTATCGGTGGTCAGTTCTGGGTGCGGGTGGTTCCCAGATGCCGCTGGCTGCCACAGCCAGTCAGATGGGCGGTAATGTCCGGGTCGGGCTGGAGGATAGCCTGTTCATATCCCGCGGCAAACTGGCAGAAAGCAACGCCCAACAAGTCGCCAAAATCAAACGTATAGTCGAGGATCTGGGCAGCGAAGTTGCTACCCCGGACGAGGCGCGTGAAATGCTGGCACTGAAAGGTGGCGATCAGGTCGCGTTCTAACCGGCGCTAATTGTGCGCACCGAAGGGTGTGCCGGTCGCAGCTTCGAACTCCGCCTCATCCCAGTGACCTATAACAATGCCGGATGGCTCACCCCCTCCGGCCGCCATTTTATCGATCTTCTCAGGTGTCACTGTGGTTCGATTGTGATGCTGTCGCGCCCAGGCGAACAATGCATCCGACATGCGATTGCGCACGTCCTGATGTTCGCTGTCTTTGCTGGCACCAAGATCGTTCAATTCCTGCGGATCAGTCGCAAGATCGAACAGCATGGGCCGGAACCCCTCGGCGAAGACGTATTTCCAACGCGCGTCCCGGATCATGAAAAGCTGGGATTTATCGCCAGCCGTCCCCAGAACTTGCCGCGCCTCTCGCGTCGCATAATCATACTCTGACACCGCGTATTTGCGCCAGCTCTCGGTTGTTTTGGGGTTGTGTAGAATGGAGGCCAGATTGCGGCCTTCTAATATATGCGGCTTTGGCGCACCGCCGAAATAATCAAGAAAGGTCGGTGCTAGGTCGATCGCTTCAACCAGCTCTGACCGTGCCTGTCCACGTGTCCCATCGGCGGTTGCGCGGGGATCATAGATGATCAAGGGTACCTTGACCGACTGGTCATGGAACAGATCCTTTTCGCCCATCCAGTGATCACCTAGATAATCACCATGATCGGATGTGATGACGATCATGGTATTGTCCATAAGACCTCTATCTTCCATCCACTTGAATAGAATGCCCAGTTGGTCATCAATCTGTTTGATTAACCCCATATAGGCTGGGATGACGCGCTCGCGGACCTCGTCGCGGGCAAAAGTCTTGCAGATGCGCGAGTTGATATATGCCTTGTAAACTGGGTGATCTGTCTGCCTTTCAGCTTCGCTTCGGACCGCGGGGATCACATGTTCGGGGCCGTACATATCGTTGTATGGGGCGGGGACAATGTAGGGCCAGTGCGGCTTGATATAGGAGAGGTGACACAACCACGGCTGATCTCCCGCACTTTCCATGAAATCCATCGCACGGCGGGTCATGTATGGTGTCTCGGATAGCTCTTCTGGAATGTCGGCGGGAAGGTTGGAATATTTCAACAACCATCCTGACAACCGCTTGCCATCTTCATCTAGCGCCGAGTTCGCATGATCGTTCCAGGGATTTTCGCTATTGAATCCATGGTCGTTCAGATAGCGATTATATTCGGGGTCGGGATCGTAATCAGTCTTTGGGTGCAAACCATCATCCCGTTCAAACGGTTCAAAACCGCATTCGGACAGTGCGACGCCAACATTCGATTCCGGATCGATCCCCAGCCACTCCATCCCGTCGGTGTCTGCGGCCATATGTGTTTTGCCGACTATAACGGGCCTGACGTTCAGCTGACGCAGGTGGTCCCCGATTGTGCGTTCACCGATGCGGAGCGGAAAGCCGTTCCACGTCGCGCCATGACTGCGGCAATAGCGACCTGTATATGTGCTCATCCGTGATGGGCCACAGAACGGAGACTGCACATAGGCGTTGTCAAACCTAATGCCCATGCTGGCAATCCGGTCGATATTTGGGGTCTTCAGATGCGGGTGCCCGTAGCAGGACAGGTAATCCCACCGCAGCTGGTCAGCCATGATGAAAAGGACGTTTTTTGCTTTCGACATGGTCTATCTCACAAAAGATGGGAGCAAGGTTGCGAATTGAGGGACGAAGAACACAATGATCAAACCGATCAACAGGGCAACAACGAATGGCAGGATACCCCGAAAGATATCGCTGAGTTTCACATCCGGCAGCACCGACTTCACCACGAATGCATTCATCCCGATAGGGGGCGTAATCAGCCCGATTTCAGTAACGAGAACCACCACAATTCCGAACCAGATCATGTCGACGCCTGATTGCATCAGGGCTGGTAGGAAGACGGGAACCAATAGAACCAGAATGCCGATAGACTCAAAAACCATCCCCATGACCAGCGCAATTGCCACGATGAACAGGACCAGACCGGTCGGCGAAAGCTCCTGATCATCGACAAAGTCAAGGATATCGTATGGCAAGCCCGACAGGTTAATGAACTGCGAAAAGACGACGGCACCAAAGAGCACGATGAATATCTTGGATGTGGTGATGGATGTTTCGACAAGACATATCCGCCATTCCGTCAGAGTTCGCAGATGGCCCCGGAAAAATGCGATTACGGCGGCACCGATGGCGCCAATGCCTGACGCTTCAGTTGCGGTGAAAACGCCGCCATAAATCCCACCAAGAACCACGATGAAAAGCGCAAGAACGGGTAAGGTGCCTCGCAACGCCTTGGCGCGACGTGTTTCCTCTAGTGGCGCTGCCGCTGGGGCCGCGTCAGGATCAACGCGCACTGCAATCGCCACCGCCAGCATGAAAAGGCAGACCAGCAAAAGCCCCGGCAATATACCCGCAATGAACAGTAGCCCGATATCCTGCTCTGCGATGATGCCGTAGATGACCAAAGGGACCGAGGGTGGGATCATGATGCCAAGTGTGCCACCTGCGGCGATGGTTCCGGCTGCCAGCTTGTCTTTGTAGTGGAACGCTTTCATCTGCGGCATGGCCACTTTGGACATCGTCGCTGCCGTGGCCAACGTGCTGCCGCAGACGGCCGAAAAGCCGCCACAGGCCAAAACCGTTGCCAAGGCCAGACCGCCTTTGAGCTTGCCTAAAGCGGCGTAGGCAGCATCATAAAGATCGCTGCTCACGTCTGACCTGTAGATGAACACGCCCATCAAAACGAACAACGGAATGACGGACAGGTTGTAGTTCATCGCGTCATGCAGGATTTGCTGGCCCGCCATATTGAGGGCAGCATCAAATCCCCGGACGTATCCAAAACCTGCGACACCAACGATAAGCGTGGCAAAGCCCACCCGAAACCCGATGAAGCACAGAAGTAAAAGAAAGCCGAAGCCGAGAAGGGCAATCGTCATGTCGGATCAGCCTCCACCGTCCAACGCAAGATCAACCCGAGGATTTGTGAAACGATGCTAAGCAGCGCCAGAAGGGCGACCAAACCATAGATGTATGCATTCGGCAGTTCCAGGACAAAAGTCACGCTGTTGCGGTGGTAAGCCTCCAGCGCATTATTCGTGATCACGTAAACGATCAGCAGCATCGCGGCGACGGAGAAGAGCTGGATCACCGTTTCGTAGACCCGCGGCGCAAGCTTGCGAATTCTGTGATCCACCAGTTCCACAACGATATGTTCGTCTCGGGCGTTGGTAATGCCAAGCCCGGAAAAAATGGCAATCGCCAGCAGTGCCGCAATCATTTCTGACGCGCCAAAGATCGGGGCGGCAAAGATATAGCGACCCAACACATCAACGAAGGTCAGTATCATCATGATCAGGATCACGATGCTGCTGAAGATTTCCAGCCCCGAAACGATGAAAGACAAACCGGCCTGCAGGCCGGGTTGTCTTTTGTCTGATTTGATCACTGGGACAGTTCCGTCACGCGATCACGGTAGAATTGCATTGCCCCTTCGCCATCAAGGCCGGCGGCGTTGGCTTTTTCGATCCACGCCGCAATCATCGGGTCGGCGAGGTCAAAGAAGGCTTGTTCGAACGCTGGGTCAGCCTCGAGCACAGCGATGCCTTCTTCGTCAAAAGTCGCGAAAACTTCCTCTGCAACAGAATCCCACTTCCCACCGGCAGCGGCGCCGATCACATCGCCACTGACGCTCATGATGGCTTCCTGATCTTCGGGAGAAATCTCGTCCCACTTATCCTGATTGATGAAGAAGGAAAAAGAGGTGGAATACATCGGCTTTGAAAACCGCGTCAGTGATTTTGTGTAAGGGATCAACTGAAAAGATCGCAACGCGTCGCCGCTCATCCCCAGATGGGCATCAACTACGCCACGTGAAATCACCTCATTTGATTCAACGGCGGGCGTTGATACGACACCAGCGCCCAGTTCCCCCGACATGGCGGCCAACGGCCCTGGCAAGGCCCAGACTTTTCGGCTGGAGAATTCGTCGATGGAATTGATGGGTTCATCCGTCATACTGAACAGCTCACCCGGCGTGATAACCCATTGCGACAAAAGGTGGACGCTATCAAACTCGTCGGGAAAGTACTTCTGATTGGTTTCCCACAAGGCACGCGACATAGCGGGCGCGTCAAAGCTGCCGACAAAGGGCTGCATTGCGACAAGCGGACCAGTCACACGGTTGCCGATTAGCCCATTGAACTGGATCGCAGCGTCAACAATTCCCGTTTCGACCGACGCCAGTTGTTCTGGCGGAGGCGCAACTGATCGTGGTGGGATATTTCCACTCACGCGACCTTCGGTCAGTGTTTCTACCTCTTCCAGCCAATTTGGCAGAATTTCTGTGCAAATGAAGTGTTGCGGTGGCCAGAAGCAATTAACGACAAGCCGTGTTTCCGCTGTGGCGGACCCTGGCATGAAAAATGCCAAGAGGGCCGCAGACACTATAGACCGTAACATAAATTTCCTCCCCATGAACTCCTCCCAGATGTTCTGGAAAAAGCCTGACATGGTAAATGGAGTCGGTCAACTGAAAATCCACAATGCGATTTAATGTGACCACATCGTGGGTCAATATATCGCTCTATGGTCTTTTTCAGCCTTTCTTCTCAGCCGTACCCTCGGACGAGGCTCGATGCGATCAGGCCCCACCCGTCAGCCACCACGAAAAATGCCAATTTGAATGGGAGTGAGACAATGGCAGGCGGAACCATCATCATTCCCATCGACATCAAAACGGCGGCAACGACCAGATCTATGATGAGAAACGGGATGAAGATGATGAATCCGACCTGAAAGGCGCGTTCCATCTCGCTCAGCATAAATGACGGCACAAGAAGAGAAAGCGGCGCATCGTTCGGACCGACGCTGGGGTCGATATCGGGTCGCAGATCCGCCAATGCCATGAATGCGCCCTCATCCATCCGGCCGGTCATAAAGACTCTTAATGGTTCCATGGCCCTGAAAAATGCTTCTTCCATATCGAGCGTTCCATCAAGCAAAGGCGCGACCCCTGCAGCCCAGGCTTCGTTAAACACGGGCTCCATCACGAAATAGGTCAGGAAAAGCGCAAGGCTGACAATCAGCATATTGGGGGGGGACTGCTGCAAACCGATCGCTTGGCGAAGAATTGCAAAGACGGTGACGATGAATGGAAAGCAAGTAACCATGATTGCGATGCCCGGTACGAGGCTGAGCACCGTAACAAGCACCAAAAGCTGCACGGACCGGGTTGCAAGCGACCCATCATCGCCCAAATCGATCGATACACCCTGTGCCGACGCACCTGTTGCCATGACAGCAAGAACTACTGCGGTAAGAAACCGAGAGAAATTCATCTATGTGAGGCTGTCAGCGTCAATCGCGACCTCGGTCAGACGGACGGCCAATTGACCCGGCTCCCCCCCTTCCATCTCCTGCAGCTCACCTCGGGCGATCAAACGGTCGCCGACATAAAGTTCCACCGGATCCTCAATACGTTTGTCGAGCGGAAGAACGGCGTTTTCCCCAAGGCCCAGAAGATCACGCACCAGCGGGCGCGCCTTTCCGACCGTGACAGATATCTCAATAGGAATCCGTTGGAGCGGATGATCTTCGGCTTGCTTTGTATTCTGCGCGGGATCATTCATGGGTATCCATCCTTTCGTCTTCGTTGTGAATTCCACGCAGAACATCGCGAAGTTGCGCCATAAGCATGCCGTGATCGACATGCATTTCGCCCGCCTCGCAATCTATCCAAGCGGCAAGGGCGGACACGCTGGGGTCGGCAAGAACCGTGACCCTCTCGCCCACACCGCCAAGACATGATTTGATGTCATCGACCTGCGTTGAACTAACATGAAGACGTACGTTTTCGCTCTGGTCCGCAAAGGCCGCACGCATGCAGGTCTCGACCAAAACAACGGAAAAACTTTCCTTGATACAGTCAGGTAAAATCTTGTCCGCGATCAGGTCAAAAGTTGGTCGCAGGCTTTTTTTAAGTTCCGTCCGGGCCTCGGCAAAGGTGAATTCGATATCGGCGATAGCTTGCACCAACTGTTCGGACAAAGCAGCGTTATTCGCCTGACTCTCTGTCAAGCCTGCTGCAAACCCTTCTTGATAGCCGCTCTGGAAATCCTTGCTCGGACCTTGGGTGCTTGCGGTTTCCATGTCGAAAGCTTCTAGTGAAATGACAGATGACATTTAGGCCCCCTCCTGCGCTGGTTTTTCTTCGATCCAGTCCTGCAGGATTTGAAGTGTTTCTGGCTGTTTGTCCGAAATCATACGGCGAAGTTTGGCGACCGGATCGCCGCTGTCGTCTTCTGGCGCAGCTACATCCGCGCCCATCGGATAAGTAGCGGCACCTTGGCCATCATTCACCGCCAGCATCATTTGCGGAGCATCTGATGCTGCGTCTGGCAAAGCCATGATTTGCTCCGGCGCTGGAAGCTGGCGACCCGGTGCCAGAATTGGCCGCACCACGAAAAGGCCCAGAACAAGCGATACGACCGCCAGAACGCCAATCTGAATAAGCTGCATGATATTCAACGGCGCTGTTGCCACGGGATCCAAAACCTCAGTCCCGATCGGCACCAGCGGCTCGAATGGCAGGGAACGAACCGTAATCACATCGCCACGTTCACGGTCGATACCAATCGCCGAAGCGACCAGTTCTTCGAGCGAAGCAAGCTCATCGGCACTTCGCGCTGTGGTCGTGGTAGCTCCATTCTCGTCGATGGCGGTAATATCATTGACAAGAACAGCAACCGTAAGCCGCTTGATCGCCCCCGCGCCCCGCAGAAGCTGTCGTTCTGTTGCCGATACTTCGTAATTTGTAAGCGATCGGGTTTCGCTTGTCTCATTGACCGACTGTCCAGCACTGCCGTTCGCATCGCCATCTGGCAGGTTCGAGGCGACGGTCACACTACCGTTGCGGTTATCCGATGATGTTCCACTGGTTTCCTGAACGTCCGTGCTGATGGCTACTCGGCTGTCCGGATCGAAACTACGCTCTGTGATGGTTTCCGTCTCAGTTACGGTATCCATCGTCACTTCGACTACCGCATTTCCGTGGCCAAGGCTTGCTACAAGTAGTCGTTCGGCCCTTTGCCGCAGGATTTCCGAGCGTTCATTCACCATAGGTGCTGCCAAGCTGTCATTTGGGCCGGACAAAAGCTTTCCATCGCCGTCTATCACGGCCACGGCGTCAGGCGACAATCCGTTCACAGCGGAGCCGACGAGATATTGCAGCGCCTTGACGTGCTGTGCGGCCAGTGATCCGCTGGCAGTCGTGACAGTAATGGATGCAGTCATCTCCGGATTGCGCTGAAAGGCGCGAGATGCTGGTGTGGCTATGTGAACGCGGGCGGCGCTGATGCGGGGGCTTGCCAGAATGGTGCGCGCAAGCTCGCCCTCCTTTGCGCGCCAATAGGCTGCGTCGAACATCTGCGAAGTCGTGCTAAAGCCAGATAGCGAGTCTAGCAGCTCATACCCTTGGCCACCGTTAGCAGGCAGGCCCTCACCAGCGAGAACCATTCGCAATGTATCGCGGCTGCCTGACGCCACGAAAATCGATCCCCCGCGAATCTCATAAGCCACGCTGCGTTGATCAAGCGCAGTGATAATCTCACCCGCCGCCTGCGGCTCCAATCCGCCGAACAATAGCGCCATGTCCCTGTCGCCCGCACCACGGGCCAAGAAAAGAACGGTCGCAAATGCCGCCATCGTGGCAAGAGCAACGAATAGACGACGTTTGCTATCTAATGTCGACCAAACGGATGTAAGGCTTTGCAAAACGGTTCTCCACTGCACCAGACTTTCTGTCTGTTGTGAATTGGTTTGCACGATGAGCCTTAACAATCGGTTAGGGCTTATCGGTTTATTCAGATCGCACACAACGAATTGAAAGTGTGATCAATGGCAACAGAAGCTGCCCCTTCGGAAGAAGAACCGAAAAAAGGCTCGAAACTTCCGCTCATTATCGGTCTGGTGTTGGCTTTGGCGGGCGGCGGCGGCGGCTTTTTTGCCGTCCAGTCGACGGGGGCGGTAGACGAGGTGAGCAAGGATGTCACCCAGGAGCCGATATATGGTGACGCGGAAGAAGTTGCCTTTGTTGCGCTTGATCCTCTCGTCATCTCTATTCAGGGAAACAATGGGCGGGACCATCTTCGATTTTCCGCGCAGCTTGAAGTCGCGCCTGAATATGCTGCCGAGGTGGAAACAATGAAGCCGCGGATCGTGGATGTGCTTAACGGATATCTGCGCGCTGTCAGGGTGGAAGACATCGAAGAACCCACAGCACTGCTGCAAATCCGCAGCCATATGATGCGGCGCATCGATATCGTTGTCGGCGATGGTAAGGTCCACGATCTTCTCATCATGGAATTCGTCTTGAGTTAAGGAAGAAAACAAATGGCAGTGATTGCAGATGTCCTACTAATAGCCGGCGCGGTGGGTATTGCGCTTTATTGTCATGTCTTATCAAGACGCCTTCGCCGTTTCACCGATCTTGAAAAGGGCGTTGGTGGCGCGGTCGCTCTTCTTTCAATGCAGGTCGATGACCTGAAAAAAACGCTTACCCAGGCGCAGACTACAGCAACAACATCGGTCAACGCATTAAGTGATGTCAGTACGCGCGCCGAAACAGCGAGTCAAAAGCTCGAACTTCTTGTGGCGTCCTTGCATGATCTGCCCAAGGAGAAGACTGCAGTTGTGACGGAAAGCCCGTTTTTTGTCAGACGCCCAACAAGTTTGGAGGGACGACAATGACGAACCGAAGGGCGGTTCGGGCCAGAAAAGGTGCCTTGCAGGTCATTGCGATACTGGTTTTGTCGTCTGCCATTGTCCGTCTATCCTTGAATGGTGCGCCCGCGTTGGCCGAGGGCAGCGTTGTACCACCGGATGAAGTTTCGGCGGAGGTGGGCACACAAACTGTTCCGGAACTTCTTGCGGCGCTGCAGGAACGAGAGACCCAGGTCGCTGAGCGCGAGGCACTCATAGAAGAACGGTCGGCCATGCTGCAAAATGCGAGACACGAGGTCGAGCAACAATTGGCGAAACTTGAGCAGGCGGAAAGATCACTGGCAGCAACGCTGGCCTTGGCTGAAGGGGCGTCCGAGGCAGACCTCAACCAGCTGACCGCTGTCTACGAAAATATGAAACCGGCGGAGGCCGCAGATGTCTTTGCCGAGATGTCGCCAGAATTCGCTGCAGGTTTCTTAGGCATGATGCGCCCCGACGCAGCGGCAATGATCATGACAGAACTCGAGCCAGACGTCGCCCTTTCGTTTAGCGTGATACTTGCCGGACGAAACGCGAACACTTTCTCTGAATAGAATGACGTTTCCTTAACTCTCAACCACTAGAAACTGAACCTGTTGAAAGCGTTTATCGCGGACTAAGGGAAACTCAGATGATAGCACTGGTTGGGATCGTCATCATCTTTGTCATGGTGTTTGGTGGCTATTTGGCGGCCGGTGGCAAGATGGGCATCATCCTCAAATCACTTCCATTCGAAATGATAATGATCGGTGGTGCGGCGCTTGGGGCTTTTGTGTTGAGCAATGATGCTTCATCCATCAAACATACCATAAAGGACGTTGGAAAAGTCTTTAAAGGCCCGAAATGGAAGTCCGAAGACTACCGTGATCTGTTGTGCCTACTGTTTGAACTGGTAAGGATCGCACGTACGAACCCGGTCGGCCTGGAAGCTCATATTGAGGCACCAGAGGATTCTCCCGTATTCGGGAAATACCCGAAAATTCTTGGGGATGGTGAAGCAATAGCGCTTATTTGCGATACCATGCGTTCGGCCTCGATGAACTACGACGATCCACACCAAGTGGAAGAGGTGCTGGAAAAACGGGTTGAGGCCACGCTTCATCACAAGCTGCATTCGACACATGCTTTGCAGACAATTGCAGACGGGTTGCCGGCGCTGGGAATTGTTGCGGCTGTTTTGGGTGTCATCAAAACAATGGCCTCAATCGATCAGCCGCCAGAAGTTTTGGGAAAACTCATCGGCGGTGCACTCGTCGGGACGTTTCTTGGTGTTTTTCTGGCATATGGGCTGGTTGGCCCGTTCTCTGTCAAGGTAAAGGCGGTCGTTGAAGAAGATGCCAACTTTCACCAGCTCATCCGCGAAGTACTGATCGCAAACCTTCACATGCACGCGCCAAACATGTGCATTGAAGTCGGCAGACAAAACGTGCCCAGCCATCACCGGCCGAGCTTTGGCGATATGGAAGAAGCCTTGAAAGCCGTAAAGCAAGAGGCGGCATAGTGTTTCGTACGTTACTCTTGATACTGTTGGTCGCCGCATCGTCGTCACTGTCTGCCCCGGTGGAGGTTCGAACAGGTGAGCATGGGAATTTTACCCGGGTCGTTCTTTATATTGGTAGCGATACACAATGGTCGCTCGACCAAACTGATGATGGGTATAGAATTGCAACAACTGCGCAAGATGGCTTTGCAATTGATAGTTTCTTCGAGCTAATTCCGCGAACACGCATTTCTGGCGTGGAACAGAACCTGGAATCCGGGGAATTGCTGTTAACACTCAACTGCGATTGCATTGCCGATGCGTTTCGATACCGTCCGGGTGTTCTGGTTATCGATGTCAAAGATGGTATCACCCCCAAATGGGTCCTGGTCGACACCAACGATATACGAGAAAATCCACCATCAATTCTACCCGTCCTGTTTACAGATCGGGACCGCGAGGATGGGACAGCCAGCCCAAAGGCACCGACTGCAATCGTGGCAAAGCAAAGTGAGGACGACCTGATGGGCCCGCTGGCCTTTCTTTCTAACGCGGTGGCTGGAGGGCTTGGCCGGGCGATGGCCCAAGGATTGCTCGCCAGGAATTTGAGGGCCGCCCGGCATGTTGACCCTGCAAAGAACGCGCCGGTGGCGGTCGAAGCCTTCGGCGTGAACATCGCGACAAGTATTGATCAGCCTAGCATTCGTATTGACGATGATCGAATAAGCAATGGTATGCTGGCAACATGTGCTCCTAACGAATATTTTGCCGTTTCCTCATGGGGTGATAGCAGGCCGTTCAACGAACAAATCTCCGAACTTCGGAGTGCGGTAACGAACGAAGCCGATCAGCCTGACAAACAGGCACTATTGGACCTCGCAAAGCTGTATGTTCATTTTGGATATGGCGTCGAAGCAAGGCAAATCCTGGACAGGAAAGACCTCGACACGCTGGAATACGATATTCTGTCGACGGTCGCGCGGATTTCTGACGGTGAAACAGTGAACTCGCCAACCTTACAGATGCAAAGCCATTGTGGTCCGCAGGCGGCGTTTTGGGCATTTGTCGGATTGGCTGACGTTTACGAAAGCGATGCCGCAAACCCGCGTGAATTGATGAACACATACCTTAGCCTCCCCCCATGGCTTCAAAAAACGGTCCAAATTGAACTTGGCGAACGGCTCAGACAGATCGGCGAGGGTGATATCGCAAGACAGGTTTTTTCGATTCACGCATCGGATGCACGCCTTCCGAACCTAGGCGTTTCTAACAACTCGGATTTAACTAGGGCGTTGGCTGAAGTTACGAACTCTGATCCAGACGCCAAGGCACTTGCCCGCATAGATATCGGCGATGCACTGGATTTGATGCGGGATAAGCTAGCAGAAAATGAGGCGCTAACAGATGATGAAAGTGTCCTTATCAATTCAATAAAATTTCAAAGCAGAGATGATAAACGACACCCCGAACTGTTAGCGCTTCATATTCGTCTCCTGATATCCAGGGGTGCGATTGACAAGGCACAAAAGGCTTTGGCCGATCATTCGCCGGACTTGTATGAAGACGACCGGGATGCGCTGAAAAGTGAAATGGCATCAGCCGTCATCAACGGCCCGGACGATGCGTATTTTCTGAACTTTGTGTTTCAGATTGGGGTAAATGAATACGGTGCGGACCTTACGGACCTGATTGCAGTGCGGTTATGTAATCTTGGGTTCGGTTCGCGGTCCAGATATTTTGGCGGCGCGGGCAACGACTGTGTTGATCAAAGTGTTCCGGCAGAAACTGCGGAAAATTTCATAGAAACTGCCGAGGTGTCGCAAATCCTTGCCGACAGTTCGCTGCCTTCTGACGACGCCAACCTGCCTGTCGTGGAACGTCCCGCCGGAAACGACCCTACCTATGTAAGTTCGTTACTATCCGAGTCGTCGGAACTAAGAGCGGGAATATTGGCCGACGTACATAGCGTAGAAACTGAATAACAGTTTGACCGGGCCGCCACTAGTCAGTCCTGAATGAAATCCCAAACCTTGGAAATCACGACTGACCCTTCTCCTACGGCAGAGGCGACCCGCTTAATCGATCCAGCCCGCACATCGCCAACGGCGAAAATCCCATCATGCGAGGTTTCATATTGTGTCTCCTGGCCAACGCTTTGACCAGTCTGCACAAAACCCTTTTCATCCAATGCAACAAGGCCGGACAACCAGGCGGTGTTTGGCGCCGCGCCCGCCATTATAAAGGCCGCGCGTGCATCAATATCACGATGCAGACCCGCTGCCTTATCGTGGACGGTGACTCTCTCCAAATGGCCGTCACCGTGAAGTGCTGCAATCTCGGTTCGATAATGGATCGTAATGGCGGGATCGGCCTGGAGCCGGGACAAAAGGTAATCCGACATAGACGCTGCCAGGCTCTCTCCGCGTACCAAAACGTGGACATGTCCCGCAGTACGCGACAAATACATCGCTGCTTGCCCGGCGGAATTACCGCCACCAACCACAATCGCGTCGGTGTCCCGGCAGTATCGAGCCTCGATTTCGGTGGCGGCATAGTAAACGCCGGCACCTTCGAGCGTTTCTAGCTGATCAATTGGCAACCGGCGATATTGGACACCGGTCGCCACGACGACAGCCTTTGCACAAACCTCTTCGCCGTCATCCAGCTGCGCACAAAAGACCCCGTCATCACGCCGCATCAGCGATTGCACCCGGCGCGGCACAGCAAATTGCGTGCCAAATTTCATGGCTTGAACCTCGCCCCGCCAAACCAGATCGCCCCCGGATATTCCGGTAGGGAAACCCATATAGTTTTCAATCCGTGACGACGTTCCGGCCTGCCCACCGATAGTGAGATCTTCTACAACTAAGGCGCAAAGCCCTTCCGCTCCGGCATAGACCCCGGCAGCCACCCCTGCAGGACCGCCACCCACAATAAGAACATCGAACACGCAATCATCACGCACCGCAATGTCCAAACCTAAAAGCTGAGCGATCTTAAGCGGCGTGGGATCGGGGACAACGTCATGTTTACCAAAGATAACCGCAGGTTTCGTCGTCCCGATATTGCAGGAATGGGCCACCTTTTCGGCCTCATGCTCCCCGAGTGTCAGGCTGCGAAATGGAATGCGATTACGCCCCGCAAAAGCAGCTATCTGCCTGATTTTCCGATCTTCCTCTGCCCCGATCAGTGTGAGACTTGCCTCTCCGCTCTCAAGAAGGCGACGGCGGCGGGCCGCAAAGACGGTGATAACGATATCAGACAGTTCTGGTATCCGGCTCATCAAATCCAACATTGGTTCGCGATCAACCGTGATAATCGTCGAAGGCTCCATGCAGCGGGCACCCATCATGGCTTTGCCGCCGGAAAGAAAGCTGATTTCGCCGAAAAACTGCGTCGGACCAAGATGTGCATTGCCATAGCGCCCGCCCGTGCGTGGATCGACCGCCTCGACCGCGCCCTCGACGACGTAATGAAAAGTCACTGCTGGGTGCCCGGGGAGTTGGAGCATCTCCCCCTTGTCGAGTTTGCGTTCAACCCCAATTTTGAGCATCTCGTCGACATGGCTATCGTGCAACGGGGTGCGAACCATGGTGGTAAGGTCTTCGGCAAGTCTTTCCACGGGTGATGTCTCCTATATTCCTTTAGAATATAGGGCGAAGAACCAAAAGGTTAACGGTATGGGCAGACAATTCAGCAACGGTGAAAACCAACCACATTCGGGTGATCTTGTTACGCTGACATTTCGGACGCAAGGAACGCTTCGGGATCGTCTACCTCGACCAGCCGCCGCCGCTCTATCTGCCAGAACCGGTTGCCGACATTACGGATGAAACTGCGATCATGGCTGACCAACAAACAGGCAGCGCCATGGGCGGTCAGCTCATGCTCCAACGCTTCTTGTCCCTCGATATCGAGATGATTGGTCGGCTCGTCCAACAGATAAAAATTCGGCTTCGCCAGTCGTAGTATCAGCATTGCCAGCCGCGCCTTTTGTCCGCCCGACAAAGCGCCAAGCGGCGTGTCCTGCATCTGGATATTCACGCCAACCCCGGCAAGAAGTCCGCGCGCCCGCTGGTCGCCCACGTCAAACTGCCCCGCCACTGCTGTCATCGGGGTGTCGGCATCATCAAGCTGGCCCAGATGCTGGTCGGAATACCCTTCGACAATTGTTGGGGCGCATTTGATAGCCGACAATTCATCTGCCAAAGCGCGATGAATCATTTTGATTAGCTGCGTTTTGCCGGTTCCGTTGGTCCCTAGCAAAACGATCCGGTCGCCGGGGACAATCCATTTCTGTCCAGTCTGATAAAGTGCTTGGCCGTCCGGCGTTGTTACCTCCGCATCATCCAAAGCAATCAACGCCTTGGCATGCGTCCCGGAATTGGTCAGCCTGATCTCGCCCGCGCCATGTTCCTGATGGGCGGGCCTCGCGGTCGCCTCGATCTTTGCGGCACGTTCATTCAACTGCTTGGTTTTGTTCACTAAAAGGTCCGAGCCGGAATTGATCCCAATATTCTTCAGTTTGGCTGCCTTTTTGCGCAACTGACTGGCCTTGTTGATGTCATTGGCAAAGCGACGTTCATCAGCGGCATCGGCTTCATCCAATGCGGCCCGGGCTTGTGTGAATGGCAGTTGGAACACCCGCAACCGTTCGGCACGCAAGAACAGCGTGCGGTTGGTGACGGCATCAAGGAAAGCACGGTCATGAGACGTGATCACGACCGGCACCTCACGGGGAAGAGCCGTTAACCATTCTTGCAACAATCCGATCCGATGCAGATCCAGATGGTTCGTTGGCTCATCTAAAAGCAATACATCCGGTTCATTGATCCAGATCGAGGCGAGCATCGCCGTTCGCTGCCATCCCCCGCTCAGCTCTTCCACGGGCTTTTGCTGCAACTCATATGGTACTTTCAAATCGTCCAGCACGATATCCACGCGCCAGCCTTCATACTCCGCCTGCTCGGACGGGAGGGCGGCGAGAACCATGTCGTAAAGGGTCAACTCGAGTGCCTCGGATGGGACGTTTTGCGGAACATGCCCCACGCGTAGGCCACGGGTGCGCGTGATCTCACCCGTGGTTTGCTCAAACGTGCCCGCAATGCAGCCCAGCAAAGTGGATTTCCCCCGCCCATTGGCAGCGACAAGGCCGATACGGTCGCCCTTTGAAACGGTCAGGTTCAGATCAGTAAAAAGCGGATCGCCAATGGTGACGCCCAAAGCATTGATATTAATGATTGTCATGTCGGTCTCGGATCAAACAAAGGGGCCGCATCGCGGCATAAAGGGCAGACCGTGGGGCGCTTGGCCCTGACCTAGCCCTGCAAACGGATTTGCAGGGCGTGGCGGGGACCGTGCTGAAGTCGGCGGATTATACGCATGCTCAGCTTGTGCCCTCCCGTTGTTGGTGTTGACCGATGGTGCAACGGTAAATCTCGTTCCTAGGGTGGGTCAAGACCTACCGTACATCCAACCATTGACCGCAAACGCTGCAATCACGAAACTCAACATCAGATCGTTCGATCTGAAAAGGACAAGGAGCATGATATGCTGAAAGGTTCCTGCCACTGCGGTGCGGTCAGTTGGACTTTCGATGGAGAGCCAGAAACCGCCACTGCCTGCAACTGCACAGTATGCCGAAGATATGGGACGCTCTGGGCATATGATTGGGTGGATGAGCGCATTACGACGTCTGGCGAAACCTCTGCCTATCTACGGGGCGACCGGGAGCTTGGCTTTCACTTTTGTGCCGCATGCGGCTGCGTGACGTGGTGGCGCGGGGTAAAGCCAAACTCCGACGGGCGCACCCGCATAGCCGTGAACCTGCGCATGACCGAGGAGCCGGATGCGATAGCGCATGTGCCCATCCGCCACTTTGACGGGCTGGGAAAGTTCGAGGAAATGGAGCGCGACCAGCGATGCGTGGTAGATATGTGGTTCTGACGGGTGTCCAGACCCATATTACCTCAAAGCACGTCCCTTGATAATCGCATCCGCCCCGAACTTTTCACGGATGCGGTCGGCGGCCCTTTCCGCCTCGGCCCGTTTGCCCGCTTCGGGGTCAAGCAAATCACCTTCGCGATCGGCGTCACGGTTCGATGTAATCTCGGACAACCCCACACCCAATAACCGATATGGCCCCCTGTCTCCCACCTGATCGAACAGCCCGCGCGCGGTCCGGTAGATCGTGTCAGCAATCTGCGTCGGGTGCCTTAGGCTCTGGCGCTTTGAGATCAGTTTGAAATCCGATGTCTTCAGCTTCAACGCCACTACCCGCCCGGCCTTGTCCTTTGCTTTTGCCCGTGCGCTGACCTTTTCAGCCATCCGCCAAATATGGCCATCAAGGATATCGACGCTGGCGGTGTCTTCGTTGAATGTTGTCTCATTCGACAGGGTCTTGACCGGCGTATGCGCCGAAATCCGACGACCATCTTCACCACGGGCAAGCGAATAAAGCCGCTCGCCCATTCCGCCGAACCGGTCATGCAGATCGCGCCTGTCCCAGCGCAGAAGATCGTCAAAGGTGCGAATGCCCGCATTGTCCAAACTTGCCTGCGCTGCTGGTCCGATCCCCCAGATCAGGCGTACGGGCCTGGGGCGCAGAAACGAGGTCGTCTCTTCCTTGCCGATAATCGAAAAGCCACGCGGTTTGTCGAGGTCAGAGGCGACTTTGGCGAGGAACTTGTTGTGCGACAGCCCGATCGATCCCGTCAGCCCCAACTCATCGCTCATCCGCTTGACCAAACGGGCAAGCATCACGGCAGGTGGAGCGCCATGCAATCGTGCGGTGCCGGTCAGGTCCATGAAAGCTTCATCCAGCGACAGTGGCTCAACGACTGGCGTCAGCTCATCCATCATCGCCCGGATCGCGCGCGAGGCTTCGACATATGCATCGAACCTGGGGCGAACCACGACGGCTTCGGGGCAAAGTTTCAAAGCCTTGAACATCGGCATTGCTGATTTGACGCCCTTGATACGTGCGACATAGCAGGCAGTTGAGACAACACCCCGCCTTCCACCACCGATAATCACCGGCTTGTCAGCCAATTCAGGATTGTCGCGCTTTTCGACGCTGGCATAGAATGCATCGCAATCCATATGGGCGATAGACAGCGCAAACAGCTCCTTATGCCGGGTCACCCGTGGACTGCGGCATCGCGGGCAGCGAGGCTCGCTGTCAAAGGTAGTCAGACAATCGCGGCAAAGGGCTTGCATGTTTGCAGAATAGGGGCAGAACGATATGAGAACAACGGGTCCGCATAATGGTGCGAAAGTGGCATTGTTTCTTGGTGATCGTATCATCAGCATCTTACGTGATGATGACCCTGGTATTCCATTTCCAGATATGTGGGATCTACCCGGAGGCGGTCGAGAAAATGGCGAAACGCCATTTGAAACGCTGGCCCGTGAATTGCACGAAGAGCTTGGTTTGGTCTTGCCTGCCGATGCGGTCACTTGGCGGCGTGCTTTTCCCTCCAACACTAATCCAGAACAATGGAATGCGTTCTTTGTCGCTCAAATGCCTTCCGATGCCCTTGGTGACATTATCTTTGGCAACGAGGGTCAACGCTGGGCGCTCTATAGCTTGGATGCCTTTCTAACTTTGGACAATGTCGTCCATTATTATGCGCCGCGGCTGACATTATGGCTAAAGGAAACCGGCGGTTTGCCCGAAAGTTAAGCACGTATTGAATTCATGGTGAGTATGAAGTGAATTCATTTGCCTCATGCGCCAAGTTCTCGTAAGTTTCCAATAGGAAACACGCCGACCGGGAGAGCACGGTCAAGGTCGTCGCCGAAGGAGCAACTGCCCCGGTCACTCTCAGGCAAAAGGACCGGTTGGAGTGCAACACGCCGGAGAGTGGCCATACAGGTCCGCCGAAGGAGCAAGCCGCGCTAAGATGTGGTGAATCTCTCAGGCTCAAAAACGGCGGGGGCGATGGTGCAGGTGCACCTTTGGCGGAGCAGAGCCATGACACATATTGCCGTTCTTGGTGCCGGGATTACAGGCGTCACCACAGCTTATTCACTGATGAAACGCGGGTTTGATGTGACGGTGTTCGACCGTCAACGTTATTGCGCGATGGAGACGAGCTTTGCCAATGGCGGGCAGCTCAGCGCGTCGAACGCCGAGGTGTGGAACCAGTGGTCTACCGTCCTGAAAGGCATCAAATGGATGCTGCAATCGGATGCGCCCCTATCGGTCAACCCACGTCCTTCATGGCACAAAGTCAGCTGGATGGCCGAATTCCTAGCCAATATACCCAAATACAAGACCAACACCGTTCAGACTGCGCGTCTGGCAGTCGCCGCCCGTGAAGGCCTGCTAGAAATGGCCGACCGCGCCGGGATCGACTTTGATTTCAGCCCGGCAGGCATCCTGCATTTTTACAAAACTCAAGGTGATCTGGATCATGCGCGCCGCGTGACCGGCCTTTTGGGGCAGGGCGGGTTGCAGCGTCGGGAGCTTACGCCGGATGAGGTTCTGGCCAAAGAACCGACTTTGCGCGGTGACATTATTGGTGGCTTCTGGACCGAAAGCGACAGCACCGGCGATATTCACAAATTCACTGTTGGGTTGGCAGAATGGCTCGAAAAACAAGGTGTGACCTTTGAAATGGGCTACGCGGTCGAGGACATTCATGCTGATGCGGCGGGAGTCACCGTCCAAGCCGAGAAAGAAAAGCACTTTGACGCAGTTGTCGTTTCGGCCGGTATCGGCTCGCGCAAGATGGCCAAGGCGCTGGGCGACCGCGTGAATATCTATCCGGTCAAAGGCTATTCTATGACCGTCAATCTTCTGGACGAGGCGAGCCAGAACGGCGCTCCAACCGTCTCGCTGCTCGACGACAAAGCAAAAATCGTGACATCTCGGCTGGGCCGCAATCGGTTCCGCATTGCGGGCACAGCCGAATTCAACGGTGAAAATCGGGATATTCGGGCGGATAGGGTCAAGCCGCTTGTGGATTGGTGCGAAAACCACTTCCCTGACGTTAGTACCGAAAGCGTCGTGCCGTGGGCGGGGCTGCGCCCGATGATGCCAAATATGATGCCGCGCGTGGGTGCGGGGCGGCATGAACGTGTGTTCTACAACACAGGCCACGGGCACCTTGGCTGGACCCTCTCTGCCGCAACGGCAGACGTTGTGGGAAATGTTGTTTTACAAAGGCTTAACAAAAAATTCAATAAAAGTATACAACAGCATACATTGAAAACAACCTGACAGATGCTTATCTATTCATCACAACAAAGAGGGATAGATACATGCCGATAGAGCAATTGATTGGGGAATTTTTAGGGCAGAACATCGTGTTTCTGCTGTTGGCGGTCTTCATCGTCGTCTGCATTCTGGCAGGCGTCAGGATCGTGCCGCAGTCAGAGAAATTCGTGGTGGAACGTCTGGGACGTTTGCGGGCTGTTCTCGGGCCTGGCATCAACTTCATCGTGCCGTTTCTGGACCGTGTGCGCCATCGCGTATCGATCCTTGAACGCCAGTTGCCATCCATGACGCAGGACGCAATCACATCCGATAACGTGCTGGTTCAGGTCGAGACATCGGTTTTCTACCGCATCATCGAGCCGGAAAAGACCGTTTACCGTATCCGTGATGTGGATGCCGCGATTTCAACCACCGTAGCCGGGATTGTCCGGTCAGAAATCGGCCGTATGGAATTGGACCAAGTTCAGGCCAACCGTGCGACATTGATCGATGCGGTCCGCGAACAGGTCGCCCAGCAGGTTGATGATTGGGGTATCGAAGTTACCCGCGCCGAAATCCTCGACGTGAACCTTGATGCCGCGACCCGTGCCGCCATGTTGCAACAGCTGAACGCCGAACGTGCGCGTCGTGCGCAGGTTACAGAAGCAGAAGGTCAGAAACGCGCGGTCGAGCTGCAATCAGATGCAGAACTCTATGCTGCTGAACAAGACGCCAAGGCGCGCCGTGTGCTCGCTGATGCAGAAGCCTACGCTACACAAGTGGTTGCCGTGGCCATCGCTGAAAACGGGCTCGAGGCCGCGCAGTATCAGGTTGCGCTGAAACAGGTCGAAGCTTTGCAAAAGCTGGGTGATGGTCAGGGTAACCAAACCGTAGTGTTGCCGGCTAATGCGCTCGACGCTTTTGGTAACGCATTTAGTATGCTGAAAGGACGAAGCTGATGTTACTTTGGACGGAATGGTGGGTCTGGATGTCTGGGGCCCTCATCCTTGCCACGCTAGAGGTGCTGGCGCCCGGATACATCTTTCTGGGCTTCGCCATCGGGGCCGCAGTGATGGGGCTGCTGATCTTGCTGGGAATCTCTGCCAAGGGGTTGGCACTGACGCTGGTAATCTTCGCCATGCTGTCGTTGATCTCCTACCTTGTAATGCGCAAGGTCTTTGGCCTCCGGACAGGCCAGGTGAAAATCTGGGACACGGATATTAACGATTGACCTAAATTAACGATTGAGAGGTGGCCTGCGTGATAATCATGCGGGCCATTTCTATTTGCGCGGCAGAAGTCAAATGCACCTATGCATTCGGAAGACTTGCCTGCGGAGATACTATCTCTGCCAGTATCGATTGTGCAGCTGCGCGTGGATCAGTGGCCTTCCAGATCGGGCGGCCAACAACCACATGATCAGCTCCGCTGGCAATGGCGTGTGCAGGTGTCATAACCCGTTTTTGGTCACCCAGATCGGCGCCCGCAGGACGAACACCGGGTGTAACGATCAGCTTGCCTTCGGCCTCAGGCAACGCACGGATCAGCGCAGCCTCTTGTGGTGAGGCGATAACACCATCCGCACCGTTGGAAAGTGCGATGCCGGCACGCTCTTGCACCAGATCGGGTAGGCCGCCTGCCTTTATGCAGGACGCATCGAGATCATCGCGGTCCATTGATGTCAGGATCGTTACGGCCAGTATCTTCATGTCGGACTGTCCGGCCCCTTCCTTGGCCGCTCGCACGACATGCGGGTCGCCATGAACGGTGAGAAAATCCAGATTAAACTGCGCGACACCGCGCACGGCTGCCTCAACCGTCGCGCCGATGTCGAAGAATTTCATGTCGAGGAAAATGCGCTTGCCTTGATCCTGTTTCAGCTCATTGGCCAGCGCCAGACCGCCACCGGTTAACATGCCCAGCCCGATTTTGTAAAAGCTGACACTGTCGCCCAACAGCTTGGCAAGATCCAATCCATCCAGCACGTTGGGAACATCCATCGCGACAATCAGGCGGTCATCTGCGGGCAACATCTCGCATCTCCTTTGTCGTTCGATCCTGCGGTTGAACCAATGATTGCCGATGGTCGGCTGACATCATTGAGAACGGCCATACCTCGGCTATGTTAAAAGCCAATCTATAAGGAGAAATCAATGCCAAAGGCCGACAAAGACAAGTCCATGATCAATCATCCGCTTCAAATGATCGCGATTCTCGGTGCGGGAGCCGCGCTTTTGATTGCGATAGTGATATGGGCTGCGCAAGAAGAAGTGGGCGAGGCCGTTGGTGCGGAACCGCTCGAATCTCATGATGAAGGTGGCGATGCCGTCCAAGATGAGGCCGCCGACGAAGCAGTGAGCGATGATAATCCTGCGAACGAAGAGGCAGTAGAAGATGACACTGCCGATGAAAATACAGATGAAGAGGCGACCGAAGAAACAACGGAAGAGAACGAGGGCGCCGACGATAATTGATCAGGCTGGCTGAAACCTCATCATGATCCGTCGCACAAACGAAGTGTCAGAGAATGAATAAGGCGCAACCCGTCCCGGTTGCGCCTTATCCAGTCAATCCTGCGTGTGAGAGCCCGCAAGGATCGACGGTCTGTGAGTGGCGGTCGGCGCGGCTTCGGCAGTCGGTCCGACAGGTTGCTGTGCGTACAGTTCCCGCACTGCGTCTGGTTCCAGAGGGAATAGGCTCATGGTTAATATTTCGTTTCCCTTAACCATGATGATGCGTGACATCTTATCTCCTCTGAGTTGCGTATATGGACCAAAGCGCTTTGGAAAACGCGGGGAAAAGACAAAGCTGGCTCCCCCTATGGGATTCCCTACCTTGCATCTTGCGCCGCCTGACGCGCGTCCCCATTTATGTGTCGAGGCCCAACCAATGCATGTGCCGCCAAGTCGGGCATGCCGTCATATGGGCGCTTAACAAAGGAGAGACCCATGAACTTAGACAAGTTCACCGAGCGGTCGCGTGGCTTCGTGCAAGCTGCACAGACCATCGCGATGCGCGAAAGCCACCAGCGGCTGACGCCAGAACACCTGCTCAAGGCATTGATGGACGATGAAGAGGGGCTTGCCGCCAATCTAATCACGCGGGCAGGCGGAAACCCAAAGGCCGTGCTGGACACCGTGGATTCAGCACTTGCAAAAATGCCCAAGGTCACTGGTGATGCAGCGCAGGTGTATCTGGACAACAACACCGGCAAAGTCATGGCTGAGGCAGAAAAAATCGCCAAAAAGGCAGGCGACAGCTTTGTCCCCGTTGAACGGTTGCTGACGGCCCTTACCGTCGTGAAATCCAAAGCCAAAGACGCGTTGGATGCAGGCGGTGTGACCGCTCAGAACCTGAACGCGGCCATCAATGACATTCGAAAAGGCCGCACTGCTGATAGCGCCTCAGCCGAAGACAGCTATGACGCGCTGAACAAATACGCCCGCGACCTGACCGAAGCGGCCGAGCAAGGCAAGATCGACCCAATCATTGGTCGGGATGAAGAAATTCGCCGGGCCATGCAGGTTCTATCGCGGCGTACCAAGAACAACCCCGTGCTGATCGGTGAACCCGGTGTTGGTAAAACCGCCATCGCCGAAGGGCTCGCCCTGCGGATCATTGACGGCGACGTGCCGGAATCCCTGCGCAACAAAAAGCTGATGGCGCTCGACATGGGGGCACTGATCGCTGGTGCCAAGTATCGGGGCGAGTTTGAGGAACGACTCAAGGCTGTCCTGAAGGAGATTGAGTCCGCTGCAGGTGAGATCATCCTTTTCATCGACGAAATGCACACGCTTGTAGGTGCCGGGAAATCAGACGGTGCCATGGACGCAGCCAACCTGATCAAGCCTGCGCTTGCACGCGGGGAATTGCACTGCGTCGGTGCGACAACGCTCAACGAATACCGCAAATATGTGGAGAAAGATGCTGCCCTCGCCCGGCGTTTCCAGCCATTGATGGTGGAAGAACCGACCGTCACGGATACCGTCAGCATCCTGCGTGGGATCAAGGAGAAATATGAGCTTCACCACGGCGTGCGGATCAGCGATAGCGCTTTGGTAGCTGCCGCAACGCTTTCGCATCGCTACATCACCGACCGTTTCCTGCCTGACAAGGCGATCGACCTGATGGACGAGGCTGCGTCGCGGTTGCGTATGGAAGTCGACAGCAAGCCCGAGGAACTCGACGCGCTCGACCGCCAAATTCTGCAATTGCAGATCGAGGCCGAGGCGTTGAAGAAGGAGGATGATAAAGCCTCAAAAGACCGGCTTGAACGGCTCGAAAAAGAACTCGCCGATTTGCAGGATCGCGCGTCTGAGATGACGGCGAAATGGCAGACGGAGCGCGACAAGCTGGAAGGCACGCGCGAGGTCAAAGAACGGCTTGACCGGGCCCGCGCTGATCTGGATATCGCCAAGCGTGAGGGCAATCTGGCGAAGGCTGGTGAGCTATCTTATGGGGTCATCCCAGAACTCGAACGCAAACTGTCCGAGGCCGAGGAAAACGAAGATCTCATGGTCGAAGAGGCTGTGCGCCCCGAACAGATTGCTGAAGTGGTCGAACGCTGGACAGGCATACCGACCAGCAAGATGCTGGAAGGCGAACGGGACAAGCTTCTGCGCATGGAAGAACAGATCGGTAAGCGCGTGATTGGCCAGAAATCAGCCGTCAAAGCGGTCGCCAACGCCGTCCGCCGCGCACGCGCCGGGCTGCATGACGAGAACCGGCCTCTGGGCTCTTTCCTGTTCCTTGGCCCAACCGGCGTAGGGAAGACCGAGTTGACCAAAGCGGTTGCTGAGTACCTCTTTGACGACGACAGCGCGATGGTTCGCATCGATATGTCGGAATTCATGGAAAAACATGCGGTCGCCCGCCTGATCGGCGCGCCTCCCGGTTATGTCGGCTATGATGAAGGAGGTGTGCTGACCGAGGCCGTACGTAGACGGCCCTATCAGGTGATCCTGTTTGATGAGGCCGAGAAGGCGCATCCAGATGTGTTCAACGTGCTGTTGCAGGTTCTTGATGACGGTGTGCTGACTGACGGTCAAGGCCGCACAGTGGATTTCAAGCAGACGCTGATCATCCTGACATCAAACCTTGGGGCACAGGCGCTCAGCCAGCTACCTGAAGGGGCCGATGCATCTGATGCGAAGCGTGACGTGATGGATGCGGTCCGGGCACATTTCCGGCCAGAATTCCTGAACCGCCTGGACGAGACGATCATCTTCGACAGGCTCGCTCGTGAGGATATGACCGGTATCGTGCAAATTCAGCTTGGGCTTCTGGCAAAGCGCCTGGCCGGACGAAACATAACGCTCGACCTCGATGATGCAGCGTTGAAATGGCTCGCTGACGAAGGCTACGATCCGGTGTTCGGCGCAAGGCCCTTGAAGCGCGTCATGCAACGGGCGCTGCAGGACCAACTGGCGGAAATGATCCTAGCCGGTGATGTAGGTGACGGTGCAGAGGTCCATGTCAGTGCGGGGGTCGATGGTTTGCTGGTTGGTGACCGAGTATCGTCCAGCAACAGAACTCCGTCGGAAGATGCGGTTGTACACTAACATTAAGGGGCGCTTTCGAGCGTCCTTTTTTATTTTGCAATATGACGACCTTAGCCATAATTTCACCCAATAATCATGAGATTGATCCAAAATGGCTTTTATTTCCGAAATTGATTTTCGTGGCGGCGGGGGGGTGGCGAGCGGCGAATTCGTCGAAATCGCTCTGCGACCTGGCGAAGACCCCGCAGATTTTGTTGTCAGCGCCTATGATGAGAACGGAAACCTCTATCCACAGTCCGGCCTCGCTGGGGGCGAGGTGTCGCTTGCCGACTTCACCGGTACGCCTGATCCAGAAAATCCGAACAATACGATCTACGTCATTCCGGTTGGGATACGAAATGCCAACAGCGACACCAATGAAGGCAGCGGTATTGCGCTAACGGACATATCTGCGGGCGGGGGTGTTGTTGATTTCTACAGTGCTGCCACCTTGTCGCCGATAACGGCCGTCGATGGCGCTGCGGCGGGGGCCACATCTTCCAATCTGTTGGAGCACAGGCTTCTGTCTGGCCAGGAAAGCTATCAATGGGATTTGGACGGCAATCTGATCTTTGCAAACGCGACGCCTGGCAATGCAGATTTATGCATCACGGATCAGACGTTGATCAGAACGCAGGGCGGTGTCGTTTCCGGAAAGGATCTGCGCATCGGCGATATGGTATGGACGCTGGACCACGAATACCAACCTATCCGTTGGATTGGGACAATGACTTGTCTGAAAGATGAGTTGATAAGCCAGCCCAAAAGATGCCCGGTCCGTATCCGCCGTGATGCGCTGGGTGCCGGTCTGCCATCAACTGACCTCGTCGTTTCGCCTCAGCACCGTATTCTGGCCCGGAGCAAAATCGTCGAGCGCATGTTTGGCCAAGCTGAGGTATTGGTTCCCGCAATCAAGCTGACACCGCTTGAGGGGATTGATCAGGTGCAACCAGCGGATGGCATTACATACATCCATCTTCTTTTCGATCAGCATCAGATTGTCGAAGCGGATGGCTCGTTGGTGGAAAGTCTGCTTATGGCGCCGCGATCCTCTGTCGTGGTCGAAACCGGCGATTTTGGATCACCCGAACTGGCCAGTGTGCCGGAGGAATTGTTGGAATTGTCCCGCGAACCGGCCCGCCCACTGGTGGATCGCAAGAGGGCCAAGGCATTGGTGCAACGTATGATAAAGAACGATAAACCGTTCTGTGATCTGACCATAAGGCAGTCGGTTGAATCTACAAAGGTCGCCTGACCGCACAGTGCCGCCCCAATCCTCTGTAAACTGCACCTGGCAAAACCAGGTCTGGCGACATGGGTTTTTCCATTCGCGGCTGTCGTCACTCGGAACCAAAAAATTCAATCAAAGCAGCCGCCGTTTCATCAGGAACTTCTTCGGGTAGAAAATGTCCTGACGGCAAAGCAATGCCTTTTACGCTACGCGCCTTTTCCTGCCAGGTCTCAATCACATCATACAGATCACCGACCAAGCCTTTCGTACCCCACAGTGCCAGCAGAGGCATTTCCAAACGTCTATCCTGATCATCGGCGTCATGTTCCAGATCGATCGTCGCGGCAGCGCGGTAGTCTTCGCAGCTGGCCGAAATGCAGGCGGGGTCACAGAAACATCTCAGATATTCGGCAACGGCATCGGGTGCAAAAAACGAATTTTTTCCCTTGCTCCATGCTTTGATCTTGGTGCGCAGGTAAAACTCCGGCTCCGCACCAATCAGTGTTTCGGGCAAAGGCGCGGGCTGTATCAGAAAAAACCAGTGATAATACCCAGTCGCAAACCGACGCTCGGTAAGATCATACATCGTCTTTGTCGGCGCAATATCCAGCACCGCGAGCCGTTTGACGGCTTTCGGAAAATCAAGACCCAACCGATGCGCGACACGTCCGCCGCGGTCATGCCCGGCCAGACAAAACTCGTTAAAGCCCAGTTCCGCCATGACCTCGACCTGATCGGCGGCCATCGCACGTTTTGAATAGGTGTCATGAGGTGCGCTCGACGCAGGCTTGTCCGAATCCCCGTAGCCACGCAGATCGGTCGCCACAACGGTAAAGCCAGCCTTAACAAGCTGAGGTGCAACCTTGTGCCAACACACATGCGTTTGCGGATACCCATGCAACAACAACACAGGCGGCCCATCCCCCGCCACACGCGCCCGGATCGTCAAGCCACTTGAAACCTTTATCCGTCGGTCAGAAAATCCACTGAACATTGCCTTGCCACGCCCCCCTTGAAGATTGCCGCAGCTTTGCATTTCTGGGCACACCCGGCAACGCGCTGTCCAGTCCGGCTACTTGCAGGTTCACGTCGTTGCCAAGTGTAAGCCTCGGATATCTCCATTTATTATTCTTCAGGGCCGCAGTTTCTTGTGGAACAGTGTTTGCAAAAGTGGCTAGGGTTCGTCCACCATGGACCAGTTACTAGCCTACAGCCACAACGGTTTATTTGTTGCCGCGTCGTTCATCATTGCATTGATTGCTGGTTTTAGCGGGTTGTCGTTGACCCGTGGGGCTTCACGCTTCAGCCTGCCCATGCGCAAGGTGGTCGTTGCCGCCTCGGCTATCATTTTGGGTTGGGGCATCTGGTCGATGCACTTTATCGCCATGCTTGGGCTGCAGTTGCCTGCAACGTTTTTCTATAACCCTCTGGTCACGCTCATCTCGGCCCTGACTGCGATTTTAATGACGGGGGCTGCGCTCTTGGTCGTCCATTTCGGGGAGCGCACCCGTGCCCGGACGATCATTGCGGGTGTTATCGTCGGGCTTGGTATTCCGATCATGCACTATATTGGTATGGCCGGAATGGAGGTCTGCCGCCCGGTTTATTCCGTGGTGGGTGTGGTTGTCGCGCTGGTTGCGTCGATTGGGCTGAGCGTGATGTCATTTTTGATTTCTTATGGTGAACGACACGCCAAAAACATTCTTTTTGGGGCCGTTGGCTTTGCTGTCGCCGTTTTTTCGGTGCATTTCATTGCCATGGCAGGGACAGGTTTTGTGCTGACGCAAGGCGTCGCGACCGACGGACCAAGGCTGAGCAATGAGGTATTGGCTTTTGGTGTGGCCCTGTCCGCATTTGTTTTATCCGGTGCCTTTCTGCTGACAGGTGCTACCTTTGCGACCAAGCCTGTCGCCGCAGCTACGCCGTCACCACCCCCGGGACCCGATCCGATATCCCAGCGCATTCCCTACGAAGCCAACGCCAAAACGCATTTTGTGGATGCTGCCGACATCGCCGCTATTCGAGCGGAAGGGCATTACACAGTGCTATATGTCGGTAACGATAAGCTGTTCTGCCCCTGGTCGATCACCGAGGCTGAGCAGCGGATCACGTTGACCCAGTTTGTACGCGCGCATCGCAGTTATCTGATTAACACCGAACATGTGACCAGTTTTGAGCGCAAGAAAGATAACGGCATCTGCTACTTCGAAAATACTGCGGCCTTGGCAAAGGTGCCGGTAAGCCGTTCCCGGCTGTCTGTCATACGCGAAGCGCTGGGCATGTGACGCTGCAATAGCGAAATGATCATGCTGCATCTGCGTACGCTTTTCGTGCGGAGTAGGCGTATTTCGTGAAATTGCGCGCGCTTCTGGGTCATCCTCACTCGTGTCCTGCTCGGCCACGTTCATTCTGCCTACATCCGGATTTTGTGCTCAGGGAGGAGTCGCATGATACCCGCCTCGTTTGAATATTATCGACCAGACAATATTGCTGCCGCACTTGCTGTGCTAGAAGAGCATGGCGACGACGCCCGCGTTATCGCGGGTGGCCACAGTTTGATCCCAATGATGAAATTGCGGATGGCGGATGTGCCGCATCTGATCGATCTGCAGGACGTGAAGGACCTGCGTGGGATAAAGGTGGCCGGTGGTACGGTGACAATCGGCGCCATGGTGACACAGGCTGAACTGATCTCCAGTCAGGACATCGCCCAAGCAGCTCCGATCATGCATGAGGCAGCACTTCAGATTGCTGATCCACAAGTCCGCTACATGGGCACTGTTGGTGGCAACATTGCCAACGGTGATCCCGGCAATGACTTGCCCGGTTTGATGCAATGTCTTGACGCGACGCTGACGGTCGTCGGCCCGAACGGGGAGCGCGACATTGCGGCCCGTGAGTTCTACGAGGCGGCCTATATGACCGCTCGCGAGGATGATGAGATTTTGACCAAGGTATCGTTTGCCGCCACCGAAGGCGGGTACGCGTATGAAAAGCAGAAGCGCAAGATTGGCGATTATGCCACGGCCGCCGCATCCGTATTGCTTACGAAAGAGGGTAGCACGGTATCAACCGCATCCATCGCGATGACCAATCTGAGCGACGTACCTGTTTTCTCGGAAGAGGCGGGCGCAGCTTTGCAGGGTTCATCCTGCGATACGGATGCAGTCAAAGCTGCCGTTGCTGCGATGCTCGAGGACATCGAGCCCAACGAGGACAATCGCGGCCCCGTAGAATTCAAACGCCATGTCGCCGGCGTGATTTTGAGCCGCGCGATTGAGCGCGCCTGGTCGCGGGCCTGAGGGAGGACATCATGACAAAGCACCACATCAAACTGAAAGTGAATGGCACGGAACATGACGTGCTGGCCGAACCTCGTGAATTGCTGATCCATACATTGCGCGAACAGCTTGACCTCAAAGGCCCTCATGTTGGCTGTGAGACGTCGCATTGCGGCGCTTGCACGGTCGACCTGGACGGTAAATCGGTGAAAGCCTGCACCATGTTTACCGTTCAGGCCGCAGGCACGGACATCACAACGATTGAAGGCATTGGCACTCCGGATGCAATGCATGTTTTGCAAGAGGCGTTCCGGGAACATCACGGGTTGCAATGCGGCTTTTGCACGCCGGGCATGATCACTCGTGCCTATCGGCTCTTGCAGGAGAACCCGACGCCCACCGAAGAAGACGTTCGTTTTGGCATTGCCGGGAACCTTTGTCGCTGTACCGGCTATCAGAACATCGTCAAATCCGTGATGGCCGCCGCCAGTGAACTCAATACAGCCAAGGAGGCGGCGCAATGAATGATATGACACCAGACCGCGAAGAGCGCAAAGCCAACCTCAAAGGCATGGGCTGCGCCCGCAAACGGGTTGAGGACGCGCGGTTCACTCAAGGCAAGGGCAACTATGTCGACGACATCAGCCTGCCGGGGATGCTGCACGGCGATTTCGTGCGCTCGCCCTATGCCCATGCGCGGGTGAAGTCGATCAACATAGATGCCGCCATGGCGCTGGATGGCGTGGTTGCCGTGCTGACTGCCAAGGATCTGGAACCGCTCAGCCTGCATTGGATGCCGACGCTGGCTGGCGACAAGCAGATGGTGCTGGCCGACGGCAAGGTGCTGTTTCAGGGGCAAGAGGTGGCCTTTGTGGTGGCCAAGGATCGTTACATCGCTGCTGATGCGGTGGAACTGGTCGAGGTCGAATATGAAGAACTGCCCGTCATCGTGGACCCGTTCAAGTCGCTGGAAAGCGACGTCGTGTTGCGTGAAGATCTCGATCCGAGCGCTGACGGCGCTCATGGCCCGCGCAAACATCCCAACCATATCTTTCTGTGGGAAGTTGGTGATAAGGGCGCAACCGAAGCGGTGCTGGACGAAGCAGACGTGGTTGCCGAAGAGACGGTCTATTATCACCGTACCCATCCGTGCCCGCTGGAACCATGCGGCTCGGTAGCCAGCATGGACAAAGTGAACGGCAAACTGACGCTTTATGGGACCTTTCAGGCCCCACATGTAGTGCGCACCGTGGCCTCGCTTCTGTCAGGTATCGAAGAGCACAACATCCGGGTTGTTTCCCCAGATATTGGCGGCGGGTTTGGCAACAAGGTGGGCGTATATCCCGGCTATGTTTGTTCCATCGTCGCATCCATCGTCACGGGCGTTCCGGTGAAGTGGGTCGAGGACCGGATGGAAAACCTTATGTCCACCGCCTTTGCCCGCGATTATCACATGCATGGCAAAATATCGGCGACCAAAGAGGGCAAGATCACTGGGCTTTGGTGCCACACCACGGCAGATCACGGGGCCTTCGATGCCTGTGCAGACCCAACGAAGTATCCCGCCGGGTTCATGAGCATCTGTACTGGGTCCTATGACATTCCGGTCGCCTATCTGGGCGTTGATGGTGTCTACACCAACAAGGCCCCCGGTGGTGTCGCCTATCGCTGTTCTTTCCGTGTGACCGAGGCGGCTTACTTCATCGAACGCATGATTGAAGTTCTGGCTATCGAGCTAAACATGGATGCCGCAGAGCTGCGCCGGATTAACTTCATCAAGAAAGACCAGTTCCCGTACAATTCAGCCCTTGGCTGGGAGTATGACAGCGGGGATTATCACACCGCTTGGGACAAAGCGTTGGAGGCTGTAGATTACGACGGGCTTCGAAAGGAACAGGCCGAACGGGTTGAGGCGTTCAAACGTGGCGAGACGCGCAAACTGATGGGTGTTGGGCTGACCTTCTTTACCGAAATTGTAGGCGCAGGGCCGGTCAAGAACTGTGATATCCTTGGGATGGGGATGTTTGATAGCTGCGAAATCCGCATCCACCCCACCGGGTCGGCGATTGCGCGGTTGGGCACTATTAGCCAAGGGCAAGGACATGCCACGACCTTTGCACAGATCATCGCCTCCGAAATCGGCATTCCTGCCGACAGCATCACGATTGAAGAAGGGGATACCGATACCGCACCCTATGGCCTTGGCACGTATGGGTCGCGGTCGACCCCGGTCGCGGGTGCGGCCACGGCCATGGCTGGCCGCAAAATCAAGGCCAAGGCGCAGATGATTGCGGCCTACCTGCTTGAGGTCCACGACGATGACGTTGAATTCGATGTGGACCGGTTCGCTGTCAAAGGTGCGCCAGAGCGGTTCAAGACCATGAAGGATATCGCCTATGCCGCCTACAATCAGGCCATTCCAGGCGTGGAGCCAGGGCTTGAGGCGGTCAGTTACTATGATCCGCCCAACATGACCTACCCGTTCGGAGCGTATATTTGCGTGATGGATGTGGATGTAGACACCGGCACGACCGACATCCGTCAGTTCTATGCGCTGGATGATTGCGGGACACGAATCAACCCGATGGTGATCGAAGGGCAGGTCCATGGCGGCCTGACGGAAGCACTGGCCATCGCGATGGGTCAGGAAATTGCCTATGACGAGATGGGCAATTGCAAGACTGCCACCTTGATGGATTTCTTTATTCCGACCGCGTGGGAAACGCCTCACTACACCACCGATCACACGACAACGCCCAGCCCGCATCACCCGATTGGGGCAAAAGGTGTTGGTGAAAGTCCGAATGTGGGTGGCGTGCCTGCGTTTTCCAACGCCGTCCATGACGCATTCCGTGCGTTTGGGTTGCGGCAAAGCCACATGCCGCATGATCATTGGCGGATATGGAAAACCGCCAATGATCTGGGGCTGCACGGCTAAGGAAATGGTGGGGTGGGTATAAACCCACCCTACGGATCATCATGACCCAATACACTCACCTCCAAAACACACTCGCGGACCAAGGCTATGTTGCCTCGGACGAGCTGGCCATGGCACTTCACCTGGCCATCTCTCTCGGGCGGCCTTTGCTGTTGGAGGGGGCAGCGGGCGTTGGCAAAACCGACATCGCCCGGTGCTTGGCAGCTTCACGCGACACCAGGCTGATCCGGCTGCAATGCTATGAAGGGTTGGATGCGTCGCAGGCTATTTACGAATGGAACTACCAGCGACAATTGCTGGCGATACGGGCATCTGACGAGACAGGCAAAGAAGTGGAAGATCGGATATTTTCCCGTGAGTACCTGCTCGAACGGCCCTTGCTTCAGGCGATCCAGCAAGATCAACCGCCCGTACTGTTGATCGACGAGATCGACCGCGCGGACGAGGAGTTTGAGGCGTATCTGCTTGAAATTCTGTCGGAGTTCCAGATTACGGTACCCGAACTGGGGACGATCAACGCTACAACGCGGCCAATAGTTATCCTTACGGCTAATGGAACCCGTGATTTGTCGGACGCGCTCAGGCGGCGTTGCCTGTACGCACATGTCGATTATCCTGACCGTGCGACCGAGTTGGCCATTCTGCGGGCGCGTTGCCCCGAAGTTCAAGCACAACTGGCGGGACAGATCGTTGGTTTCGTCCAGTCGCTTCGTAAGGAAGAGTTGGAAAAGAAACCCGGTGTGGCCGAGATGCTGGATTTTGCGGCAGCGCTCGCCGGGCTGGGCATAAACGATCTGAGTGCCGACCAAGATGTGCTGATGGCGACCCTTGTGACTTTGCTGAAAACCGAAACCGACAGGGCCTCTGTTCCGGTCGAAGTGGCCGCCCGGCTGGCAGGGCGCGCGGCATGAGCAAAGTTACCCGCTTCACGGGTCGTGACCCCGGCCCCACAGCCCGTATCGCCGGTTTCATGTCGCATTTGCGTCTGCATGGATTTCGCTTGGGGGTGTCAGAAACTGATGCAGTTTTGTCTGCGTTGACGCGGGTTGACCCATGTGATCCGCAGGTGGCGCGCTTGGCCTTGAAGGCAGTTTGTTCCGGTTGCGAAGCCGATATTGGCCGGTTTGACGATCTTTTCGACAGCTATTGGCTGAATGAAGGGCGGGTGCGGGATAAGGCGGTGCCAAGTGAAAGTACTGCCAGCAATGATCACAAACGCACGTCTGCCAAGGACGATGCACTACAGACCGGTGGACGCGGAACTGCCCATGCCCCCGATGATGCAACAGGGGGCGAGGTACACTCGGACGGCACGGGCAAGCTTGTAGCATCGGATGTGCGCAATCTGATGAAAAAGGACCTGCGCGATCTGGTGGACCCGGACGACATCCGCGCGGCCCAGCAGGTTGCGATCAGGCTGGGGCGAGCTTTGCGGGACCGACGCTCTCGCCGTCGCAAGGCAGCGCGTAAGGGGCGGCAAATCGACTTTCGCCGCACTATTCGGCGATCGCTTTCCAGTGGCGGGGAGCCAATTCATCTGCACCAGCGCCATCGGCCCGACCGACCTGTCAAGATTGTGACTCTCTGCGACGTGTCAGGGTCCATGCTGCTTTACGCCCGTCCTTTCCTCGCATTTCTGGCGGGGATGATGCGGGCAGATAGCAGCTCTGACGCCTATCTGTTTCACACCAGGCTTGTGCGTATTACCGAGGCTCTTCGGGATGATGATCCGTTGCGCGCGCTTAACCGGGTGACGCTTTTGGCTGATGGCATGGGTGGTGGGTCGAAAATCGGATCGAACCTTAAGAAATTCGCCAACACCTATGCTCGCAAGTTCGTCGATGGGCGCAGTGTCGTGGTCATCCTTTCTGATGGGTATGACAGCGACGAACCAGAGTTGTTGGGTGCTGCCCTTCAACGGATCAAGCGGCGCGGTTGCAAAGTGATCTGGCTGAACCCGCTGAAAGGTTGGGCTGGGTATGAACCTGTGGCACGCGGGATGGCAGCTGCGTTGCCGCATATCGATCTGTTCGCAGCAGCCAACACGCTGGACAGCATCGCCGCGCTGGAAACCGAATTGGCGAGGCTTCGATGACCATCATGATGCCAGACACAGACATGGATCGTGAAACGCAACGCCGCCGCGCCGCTGGCAAACCGTTCGCTGTTGCCACGGTTATCCGCACCGTCGCCCCGACCGCAGCAAAGCCGGGCGATAAGGCCCTGCTGGACGAAGAGGGCAAGATCACTGTGGGTTTTCTTGGCGGAGGATGCGTGCGAGGGGCTGTTGCGCGGGCCACAAAAGACGCCATAGCCAACGGTGCGCCGCAGCTTGTCTCGCTCAAGCCGCAGGAACTGCTGGAAGAGGAGGGCCGCAAGCCGGGCGAAGAATATCAAGGCATCCGATACGCCCGCAATGGATGCCCCAGCAAGGGGTCATTGGATATCTTTGTGGAACCGGTGCTGCCGAAACCTCGGCTGGTGGTTTGTGGCAATTCGGTCGTTGCGGAGGCACTGCTGGCGCTTGCAGATCGCTTTGATTTTCAATGTGCGTTGGGGACAGCCAGTGCTATCGACGGTCCGTTGCCTATGGTGGATGACGTGTCGAACACATTCGACGATCCTGATCTTTGGAAAGGCAATCCATACGTGGTTATAGCCACCCAAGGGCAGGGAGATGAGGCCGCGCTACGAAACGCGCTGGCGCATTCCAACCGATTTGTGGCCTTTGTAGGCAGCCGCCGCAAATTTACGGCGCTGTCGGCCAAGCTTAAAAAAAGCGGAGTGCCGCCAGAGACGCTGGCAAAAGTTCATGCGCCCGCCGGGATTGATATTCATGCGATTACGCCAAACGAAATAGCCCTGTCGGTCCTTGCGCAAATCGTGGCCGCACGCCGCCGTGATCTAAGAGGGGTCGATGATGTTTAGTTGGTTCTATGGTATGTTGAAATGGAGCGGCCGCCTGAAATGCGGGATGACGGCGGAACAGGCAAAGTTGATTGCCACCATCAAATTCCCCTGCTGCTAGAAAAACGAGGAGAGCAGATCATGGAACTGAAAGATGAAGTGTTCATTGAAGCACCACGCGATCAGGTTTACGCGGCGCTGAATGATCCGGAAATCCTCAAGGAATGCATTCCGGGATGCGAGGAACTTATCAAGCATTCCGATACAGAGCTGGAAGCCAAAGTGGTTCTCAAGATCGGCCCGGTAAAGGCCAAATTCGGAGGCAACGTGACCCTGAATCCTGAAAGCCCACCGGAGCGGTTTTCATTAACCGGTGAGGGAAATGGGGGCGCGGCCGGTTTCGCAAAAGGCGGGGCCGACGTGGTGCTGACCGAACAGGATGGTGGTACACTACTAAGCTATGAAGCCAAGGCTCAGATCGGTGGCAAACTTGCCCAGTTAGGTAGTCGGTTGGTGCAAAGCACCGCCAAAAAGCTCGCATCGAAGTTTTTCACGAAGTTCTCTGAAGAGGTGTCAACGACCGAGGCAGAAGTTTAGAGCGCAAGCTCAGCTTCGTGTTTTCTTCCAACTCACGGCTGCGCCGACCAATACAATGGATGCGGCGGCGGTGCCTACCGCAGTGAAACCAAAACCGGCGTAGATCGGGCCCATGATGGCTGGTCCGGCAAACACAGCTGTATAGGTGACACCGGTGTTAAGTCCCATGACAGCGCCCCGCGCGTCGCCACCGCGATGGTTCAGCGACACCACCAAGGTGCTGAGTCCCAATTGGTTCAGCACGCCCCAGATCATTGCGGCGAGGAAAGCAAGAGGTGGCGTCACAAGCGCGATGTGCCAACCTGCATAACTGGCCGCGATGCCCAGCATTACCAGCGCGAGGTTGATGTGTCTGAACCCTTTGGTGCGGAGCCCGAGACCCAACCCGGCAAAACCGAACCCAAGCCCGTAAGCCATCGCGAATGCTCCCGCGCCCTGGGTCGAAAGATCGAATGCTTGCCGCATGCCTTCACCAAGAAAGGCGAAGGTGCCATAAAACGCCGTCATGAAAGTAAACATAATGACGAGAAGTGGCGCGACACCCGGCAACCGAAAAGCGTGCCAAGGAGGTGTTCTTTGGCGCACCTGAGATGGAAGACCGCGAAAAGCCAAGGCAAGCCAGAGCGCCACCAACCCTGACATGGCAGATAAGAGAGTGTAGACCGCTCGCCATCCGGCATGTTCAGCTACCAGCGCAGCCAGTGGAACGGCCACAACCAATGACAACGCCCAGCCCGTGAGTACAAAGCCGAGCTGCGCGGCCTCTCGCCCCGGGGGTGCAGTGGCCGCAGCAGTCGCATAGGTGCCGGGCAAGAGGATGCCGACTGCGATGCCTGCCATCGCCTGCGACATGCACAGCCAGAGCCATCCCTGACTCAGTCCACTGAGCGCCTGCGCCAGCGCGAGAAGCAAGGCGGCCCCAGCCAATACCTGTCCGAGCGCCATCCGGTCGATTATGCTGGCCAGCGTGAGTGCGGAAATAGCCGTCGAGGCACCAAATGCCGAGATTGCCCAAGCGACGCGGATGGTATCGGTACCCAGTCCTTCGGCGACCTCTGACAGGATCGGGCTGAGCAGGAATGCGTTTGAACCGACTAACAGCACTGATGCGAGAAGCGCAAAACTTTGAAATTTCCGAACAGAATTCGGCATATCAGCTATTGTGTGGTATGACATACGGATCATTTGCCCGGGGTTTGGTCAAATCCGCAACTACAATAGGACGAATCAGAGTTGAAATCGAATACTGTTCAGAAATTTGGTGAGCATCCCTCCGGTCTCGACCGGACGGACCGAATACTATTAAGACTGCTCGCCGAAAAGGCTGACCTGTCTTATGCGGAGCTCTCCAGGCTAGTAAACCTTTCCCCACCGGCAGTGCATGAACGGGTGAAGCGGTTGCGCCGCGATGGCGTTATCCGAGGGACGGTCGCGAAAATTGACGGCGACAAGATCGGTTGCCCGCTTCTCGCCTTTGTGCATGTCGCAACCGACGGCTGGGGTATGACCGAACCGATCCTCGCCCTTCGCGATCTGGCGGATGTGGAAGAGATACATACGGCCACCGGGGATACCTGTCTGATCCTAAAGCTGCGTTGTTCCAGTTCGGCCAGTCTGGAAAGACTGCTGTCACATATTCAAGGCATCAAAGGGGTGCGATCAACCCATAGCTATGTTGTGCTCGGTACCTATCTGGAGCGGGGGCCGATGCCGGAACTGCCAGAGCAAACGGAGTAAAGCCAGTTAGGTTAGGCCTGCAACTGCCGTCCATCAATGCCCGTGATCTGTGCCGTTACGATCTGTCCTTCCGGCTGATCGCTGGCAAAAACCACTTCGGCAAACTGTTCTGTCCGACCCATGTGTGGGCTTTCCATCAGGACTTGATGGGTAAGGCCGATCTGCTGGTTCAGATGTTTTTGCACTTGGGCCTCACCGGCAGCCCGCAGCCGTGCCGCGCGCTCCTTGATGGCCGGTCCCACGACTTGCGGCATTCGCGCAGCAGGCGTGCCAGCCCGTGGAGAGTAGGGAAAAACATGCAGCCAGGTTAGATTACATTCGTTCACCAGCGCCAAAGATTGGTCGAACATCTCATCCGTTTCGGTCGGGAAGCCGGCAATGATGTCGGCCCCGTATGTCATTTCGGGGCGTAGTTTGCTGGCCGTTTCGCAGAACCGGATCGCATCATCTCGCAGATGTCGCCGCTTCATGCGTTTAAGGATCAGATCGTCCCCATGCTGCAAGCTCAGATGCAAGTGCGGCATCAAACGTGGTTCGGTGGCGATGGCCTGCATCAAGTTCTCATCCACCTCGATGGAGTCGATAGAGCTGATCCGTAACCTTGGTAGATCGGGAACCAGTTTGAGGATACGCATCACAAGATCGCCCAGCTTGGGTTCGCCGGGTAAATCGGCGCCCCAACTGGTCAGATCCACACCTGTCAGCACGACCTCATTGTAACCGCGGCCCAATAACCGCTTGATCTGATCGACCACGACGCCGGCAGGCACCGATCGCGAATTTCCCCGGCCGTAAGGAATGATGCAGAAAGTGCAGCGGTGATCGCAGCCATTCTGGACCTGTACATAGGCACGGCTGCGGGTGCCGAACCCGTCGATCAGATGGCCCGCAGTTTCCGTGACGGACATGATATCGTCTACTTGGACCGGCTCTGTCATCCCGATCAGATCAGGGGCAAGCCCCCGCCAAGTTGCCGGATCCATCTTTTCGGTATTGCCGAGAACAATATCCACTTCATCCATTGCGGTGAACGTGGTGGCTTCGGTCTGGGCCGCGCAGCCGGTGACAATAACGGTGGCATCAGGGTTGTCACGGCGCAGCTTGCGGATATCCTGGCGGGCCTTACGAACAGCTTCCGCTGTCACAGCGCAGGTGTTAACGATGATTGCGTTTTGTACGCCAGCCCGATTGGCGAGGTCCTTCATCGCCTCGCTTTCATAGGCGTTCAACCGGCAGCCATGGTTGGAGAATATTGGGGCTTTGCTATCCATCAGAGTCGCCATTGCCCATCGTAGACATGAGCGGTTGGGCCAGTCATCCATACACCGTCATCGCGCCAGTCAACCTCAAGCGTGCCGCCATCAAGATCGATGGTCACAGCACACCCGGTCAAACCTCGCCGCGCTGCTGCAACAGCTACGGCGCAAGAGGATGAACCGGAGGCAAGCGTGATGCCCACCCCGCGCTCCCACACTCGCATGCGCAGGCGATCAGGCCCCGTCACGCTGACAAACTGCACATTTGTACGTTCAGGAAAGAGCGGATGATGCTCTATCTCCGCGCCGCGCTCCGCCAGATTAATGCTTTCCGCGTCGTCAACAAAAAATGTGCAATGCGGATTGCCCATGCCAGTCGCGACTGGCGTGCCTGGGATAGGCAGTTGAAGCGTATCCACGGCCTCGGCCAGTGGCACCTCGGCCCAGTCCAGCTGCGGATGCCCCATATTGACCGACACGAGCCCCGCGCCCGCATCTTTGGCGAGTAGCGTGCCCCGATCCGTTGTGATGGTCAGGGTTTGTTGACCCGTTGCATCCATCACATGCCGCGCAATGCAGCGGGTTGCGTTACCACAAGCGCCTGCTGTCGATCCATCACTGTTCCAAAATGTCAGCCGGATATCCGTTTCGGGATGGTTGGCAAGCACTGCAAGCTGATCAAACCCCACACCCCGATGCCGATCACCCAAGGCCACCGCAAGTGCGGCATCAACGCGAGGTGCGATTCCCCTTTCGTCGATGACAACAAAGTCATTTCCAAGGCCGTGCATCTTCATGAACGGCAGATATGTCGGGTTTTCGGCAATCATGGGCGGCATATAAACAAGGCCTTGCCACTTATCCACCCATCATCGCATTTGTGGGGTTGACCACACGCATGTGGGTTTCTAAGTAGCACGCCACGTGGGCCGTTAGCTCAGTTGGTAGAGCAACTGACTTTTAATCAGTAGGTCGATGGTTCGAACCCATCACGGCTCACCACTTAACTGCTTGAGAAGCAAATTGATAAGCCAATTTGGCATTCTGTCAGAATGTGTTTTTGCAACAATTTTGCAACGTTGGCGCAGACGACACTAGGTTTTCGTAGTCTGGCCGATTTGTAATCGGCGGAGCAATACTCGGCCACGGTAGCGGCGTCGTTGTGATGTCGCGGGCGGCGTAAAAGTCGTCCACTTTTGCCTTTTCATTTGATGGGAGGGCTTGAGGATATTCACCGTGGAATTGTATTTGAAGGTGCGTCGCGCCCATTTTCAGGATGGGTTGAGCGGACGGCAGATAGCTCGGGGTTTTGGGATCAGCCGAGACAGCGTATCAAAGATGTTGGCCTATTCCGAACCGCCGGGATACCGGCGAACCGCGGCAA